>NZ_QAON01000004.1 GCF_003051055.1 Agitococcus lubricus
CCATTGATAATTTTTTAACATCATCATCAACAGCAAAAATCCACACAAATTGCTTATCTATCTGTTAAAGAACTTCTCAAGTATCTCTACTTAAGCCAACTCAATCAACTAATCTCTTAATCAGTTCATCGCGTCAGGGCTGCACATTCTACAGCATCTTTCTTACTTGTCAATAACTATTTTCGCTTTATTTCAACTACTCATCGTCATCAACTTACCACCCTACTCCCGCTTCGCTTTCGCGTCGCTTCGTCGTTGGCAGGCCGCGCATTCTACTCATTTATTCAATCCTTGCAAGCGGAAAATCACTAAAAACATCACGACTGATTACTTAACAATCAAAATAGGCTTTAATTGGCTAAAAAGCATGCAAAACCTGTTAAAAACTGCCTACTTGTTTAATATCACACGGGCAATTGCTTTTTTTCCTGCTTGAATAACAACACTTTGTCCTGTCGCTAAACGATAATCTGTCGTCACTTTTTGACCATCAACAAATACAACACCCCGCGTCAAGACGTCTTTAGCGCCTGCTGCATTTTTGACTAGTCCTGCTTTATTTAATACAGCACTGATAGGTAAATCTATCGTATCGGCAGTCACCTCGATGCTAACACTAGGCACATCTTCAGGAATTTCACCATAGGCCAAGACATTACCCGCACCTTTATGCGCACTAGCCGCCGCATCGGCATTGTGAAAACGGGTGATGATTTCTTCGGCTAAGATTTTTTTGATGTCTTGTGGATTACGTCCATTCGCCATCTCTGCTAAGAATTGATTGACCTCAGACATCGGTCTAAAACTCAACAACTCAAAGTAACGTGCAATCAGGCTATCTGGCATTGAGAGCAGTTTCTGATACATTTCACCTGCACTGTCACTCACACCGATATAATTACCCAGTGATTTAGACATTTTTTGTACCCCATCTAGCCCTTCTAAAATAGGCAGGGTGATACAAATTTGTGAGGCTTGGCCATGACGACCTTGCAAGGTACGTCCCATGAGCAGGTTAAATTTTTGATCTGTGCCACCCAATTCAACATCGGCCTCTAGAGCCACAGAGTCGTACCCTTGTAATAGGGGGTATAAAAACTCGTGAATAGCAATTGGCTGTTGATTGGCATAGCGTTTGGCGAAATCATCACGCTCTAACATACGAGTTACCGTGTATTGAGCAGCTAACTGTATCAAATCTGCGGCAGTTTTTTGTCCCATCCACTCGGAATTAAAGACGACACGTGTTTTAGCAGGGTCTAAAATCTTGAAGACTTGCGCTTGATAGGTTTTGGCATTTTCGGCAACCTGTTCTTTGGTTAGGGGTTTACGCGTGACATTTTTGCCTGTAGGGTCGCCAATCATGCCAGTAAAGTCACCAATCAAAAAAATCACGTCATGGCCTAGGTCTTGGAAAACGCGTAATTTATTGATAAGTACGGTATGCCCTAGGTGTAAATCGGGCGCTGTCGGGTCAAAACCTGCTTTGATGCGTAAGGGTCTACCCTCTTTCAGTTTGGCCAATAACTCATTTTCCTGAATAATTTCTTCAGTACCGCGCTTAATCAATTCAAGTTGTTGTTCAGGTGTCATCATATTGTTCGCTACAATGTCAAAATTCATATTATCTAAGGTTTAACTAAACAACCATTTAGTTTGCCTACCTAGACAGAGAGAATCATCAAAATGGATGAAATTTACTTGGGTTTAATGTCAGGTACGAGTTTAGACGCGGTAGATGCCGTTGCTGTACGTATCCACTCACAACACATTAGCTTAATGGGTACGCACTCCCTCACCCTGCCCGAAGATTTAAGAGCGCAAATATTAGCACTAACTCAACCATCTGATAATGAAATTGAGCGATTAGGTGCTGTTGATGTGCTATTAGGCCAACTATTTGCCAAATGCGCTCATCAACTGATGGACAAACTCGGCTTGGCTGCGTCACAAATTCGTGCCATTGGTAGTCATGGCCAGACTATTCGTCATCGACCGCTCCATCGTCCTGCCTTTAGTTTACAAATCACTGACCCTAATGTCATTGCTGAACTCACGGGAGTGACAGTAGTCGCCGATTTTCGTCGTCGTGATGTAGCAGCTGGTGGACAAGGTGCTCCGCTCGTCCCTGCATTTCATGCCGCCATTTTAGGGCATGAAAATATGGACAGAGTGGTCTTAAACTTAGGCGGAATGGCGAATATCACGGTATTACCCAAAGCAAACGGTTTAGTATATGGTTATGATACAGGCCCAGCTAATGTGTTGATGGATGCATGGTGCCAACGCCATTTACAACAAAGTTATGACACTCATGGTGCTTGGGCGGCAAGCGGTCATGTGATTCCCTCCTTGTTAACAACACTATTAGACCATCCCTATTTTGCGAAAGCAGCACCTAAAAGCACAGGACGAGAAGATTTTCATATCGACTGGCTAGATACCCTATTACTAGATTTTCCGCATGCTTCACCAGCCGATATACAATGCACACTACTTGAATTGACCGCTGAATCTATTGCCAGAGAGATTGATAAGATTTCTTTTAATGTAGGTGAATTGTGGTTATGTGGTGGAGGCGCATTTAATCACTATTTACAACAGCGTTTGGCTACCAAACTCCCCTCATTTAGCTTGCATACCACAGCAGAAATAGGCATTGCACCGACATGGATTGAAGCAGCCGCGTTTGCATGGTTAGCACACCAAACCTTGCATCATTTAGCAGGCAATTTACCTGCTGTGACGGGCGCAGCAGGCTTACGTATTTTAGGTGGAATCTATCAAGCCTAAGGATTAAATGGAAAAAGATGAGCCACAGCCACACGTTGTGGTGGCATTTGGATTTTTAATCACAAAACGTGAGCCTTCTAATCCTTCGACATAATCTACTTCAGAACCGACTAAGTATTGAAAACTTAAGGAGTCCACCAACATAGTGACATCTTCATTCGTAAATGCGGTGTCTGTTTCATTGGTATTTTCATCAAAGGTAAAACCATAAGAAAACCCTGAACAGCCACCACCCGTAATATATACGCGTAATTTTAGCGCGGGATTTGCTTCGCCTTCACGCAATTTACGTACTTTAGCCGCTGCCTTATCAGTAAGCACCATTGCTTGTGTTTGGTCTGTCATTCTTTGCCTCAAACTTACCCGAGTAAAACACTAAACTATTATCTAGAGAATTGTATATTTCGTCAATTCATCACCGCTGTTATATGGGCATTTCACCAAAACAAAAGGCTCAGCAATGCTGAGCCTTCGGTATGTGCTAACGTAATTAACGAATTATTCGTCTTTTAATGCACATTCAAAGCTGGCTGGGTCGTGTTTACAACGTACACGCTTGAGCAAACCTAACATTTTTTTGTCATAAATGCCTTCGGCAGCCAAGGAAATACGGGACTCACGCATTAATTTGATATAGCCAGGCTTATCGGCTTCAGCAATGTCCATCCAATACTTAGCTGGAACATCTTTTTCGGTTTTTTCGATGGTTTTGAAGGCTTTATCTACTTGAGTAGCCACGTATTCACGACTCTTTTGACCAAAACCTGCTGGGAATTTTGCTGGGTTGATGATGATATTGCCAGTGATTTGTACGATTGGGAAACGTACAATCGCACCTTTAGTACCTAAACCTTTGTATAACTCTAATGGTTTGATTGCAACAGCAGGTGCAGCCACGATGTCGACCTGACCATTGTTAAATTTACCCGCAAAGTTAGTTACGTCAGAAGCAACTGGTTGTGCACCAATTTTTTGTACCATTTTGGCTTGAGACTTATCATAGTCTAACACAGCGATTTTTTTGCCAGAGACTTTGGACAAGTTATTGATAGCGCGGTCATTAACCAATAAATAACCTGCGCCTAATGGCATAATACCAACCACTTCGTACGGGCCACTGACCATGCTAGCCGCAATTTTTGGAGAGCTTAACAATGTTAAGACATCACGCATTTCCGCATAACTGGTAATCGCACCAATGGAGTCAATACTGCCTGTGAAGGTATTAAATTGACGACCACGTAAACCTGTTAAGCTCACACCATCACATTGACCCGCTTTGAAGTCTTCAGCAGCAATACGCTCATCGGTGTAAGGCTTTAACTCGACATCTGCACCCCATTTAGATGCAGCTAAGGTGTAGTCCTTCATCATGGCATAGACGTCACCGCCTGTCCCTAATAAGTCGAACACACAAATTTTTTGTTTTGCTTCAGCAACTGGGCTGAGCATGACACCAGCGGCAAGCATCGTTGTCGCAACTTGACGGCTCCAGCGAGAGACGTTGATTTTTTTCATGATTTATCCTTGTCGTCGGTTTGGGATTATGAAATGCAAAGCCCATTAAGGGTTGCGAGATTTTAGCGTATAAAATACCAAGTTACATGGTCTTTTATCGGCTAGTTTAACTACTTTAGCAGCAATTATTCATACTCTAGTTGAATTTGTTTAGGCTTCCATAGACGGTTAGTACACTTTTTGGGCACATTTATTACATTTTGTCATAACATTGTAGATATTTTGGGCAAAAAAAAGGGTGGCAGGGTGCCACCCCAAAAGAGGGTTCTTTTGATTTGCGCTAATTACACGCAAATAATTAAGCAGCTTTACGCTTTTCGCCTGCAGCGACTAAATCGCTAAATAACTTTTGAGCATCTGCTTTTAACTTTTCGGCTTCGCCCTTGAGTTTTTCGGCTTCACCTTTAACGTCAACTTTTAATTTATCGGCTTCAGCTTTCACTGTTTCGACTAAACCAAAAGCAACTAACACAACTTTTTTGTCAGCAGCAGCTTGTTCGCCACGGGCAACTTGACCAGCAGCAACAAGTTTATCTAATTGCTTTTGGCTTTCTTCTTCCACTTTAGCAAACACTTCTTCTAGCTTGGCAACGACACCAAAGCCTGCTAAAGTGACTTGCTGACCTAATTCTTTAACACGGTCAACCAAGCTGATTTCTGCTTGAGTTTCGGCAACTTCTTTTAACTCGCCCATGATGCACTCCAAATAACGTCAACACACCCAATTCCTATTGTCACAACCTAGCGACAACTCATGCAGCCATTATAAAAACGCTGTGTCATAAATGGTTCTCTCCTTGTTGAACAATCAGACAGGATTTTTAATTTTTTAGGTTTTGTCTAACATGATTCCGATTAACGGGGAAGTTATTAGGCTCTTATGGTGACTTACGCGCTGACTGTCTGCCTCTCTTACATGAGGTACGGACTGAAGCAGATATAAAACCTATTGACTATGACTGTACGGTAACCTTGCCTGATGATTCCATACGTTTGATAACTGACAATGCGCTTAACCGCAACGGATGAATCTATTTGAAATAGGCGAGAAGCGCCCCATGTGTTATTAAAACTCAAGCAGGTGTCATTTAGATGAAGCAAGCATTAATAAATACAAAAAAGCCAACTACAGGTTGGCTTTATTTGACGCTATTAGACTAAGGCCATTTTGTTGGGCAATTCTTGCGCAATTGCAGCAATACGGGTCTGTAAAGCCTCGTAACTGGGGGCAGTCACCGTGATATGACCTAATTTTCGCCCTACACGCTCGGTTTTACCATACAAATGGAGGTGCGTTTCGGGGATAGCCAAAATAGCTTCTGTACGGGGATGCTGGCCAATAATATTCACCATCGCACTGGCACGAATGGGGTCTGTGACACCTAAAGGGAGACCCGCAACAGCACGCATATGATTTTCAAACTGTGAGCACACCGCGCCTTCTATACTCCAATGGCCAGAGTTGTGTACACGGGGGGCTGTTTCATTGGCATATAAACCGTTATCGGTTTCAAATAACTCTAAGGTCAATACGCCAACATGATTGAGTTCATGTAAAATCTGCGTGATGTATTGTTCGGCCTGTGCCTGAATTGCAGGGCTGACTTGCGGCGCTGGTACGATAGAATGCGACAAAATACCTTGATGATGGGTATTCCATGCTAAGGGATAACACAAGGTCGTCCCCTCTTGACCGCGCACCGCAATCATCGACAACTCACGCTTGAAGCTGACAAAGGCCTCAGCAATCAAAGGGGCACCCGCTTGCAGCTCTGACCATGCTTGAGCAATTTGTTCGGGCTGGCGAATGACAAATTGCCCTTTACCATCATACCCCCCCATCGTCGTTTTAACGACGAGCGGTAAACCTAAAGCCGTCACAGCCTGTTGTAAATCGTCTTGCGAATAGACTTCTCGGTAGGCAGCGGCAGGAATATTCAACTGCTTAAATAACGCTTTTTCACGAATCCTATTTTGTGAAACCGCTAAGGATTTAACACTGGGATACACGGGTTTGTGTTGTGCAATATATTCCACCCACGCCACAGGAATATTTTCAAACTCATACGTAAACACGTCGGCACTGGCAATAAACGCATCTAAACTAGCCTGAGTCGCTTGAGCATCACCATACAGTTCACCCAAAGGTGCTGAGGGACAGTCCTTAGCCGCATCATAAAAGCTAAAGCGTAAATTAAACGGATAACCTGCTAAAGCCATCATACGGCCAAGCTGTCCGCCACCCAAAATGCCGATTTTCATGCTTGTACCCCAGGAATAGGATTTGCTAACACTTTGTCTGTTTGTTGCTGACGATAATTCTCTATGGCTTGCAAATATTGAGGATATTGAGCAGCTAAAATTTGGGCAGCTAATAGACCCGCATTTGTTGCGCCCGCCTTGCCAATCGCTAGTGTTGCCACAGGGACACCTGCTGGCATTTGTACAATAGATAATAAAGAATCCAAACCATTTAAGGCTTGCGATTGTACGGGTACGCCTAACACAGGTAAGGATGTTTTAGCAGCACACATACCCGGTAAATGTGCCGCTCCCCCTGCTCCTGCAATAATGACTTGAATACCCCGACCACGCGCCGCTTCGGCATAGGCAAATAATTTGTCGGGGGTACGGTGTGCAGAGACCACTTCCGCCTCAAAAGGCACACCCAACGCAGTTAAGGCGTCTGCCGCATGTTGCATGGTTGCCCAGTCTGATTGAGACCCCATAATAATACCTACTAAAGGTGATGCCACAACTGCTGTCATTACACGTACTTCTCTGAATAAGGCTTAGGCTCTGCTAAACATGGGTTAAAAAAGCGCAGTATTTTGGCGAAAGATTCTATTTTGGCCAAGTACTAATCTATATTTTTTGTACTTTATCGCAATAAATTCTGATTTTTGTCAATTTGTCGCGCTATTTTCTGTCGTTGTGTTCTACTAAGTACGAAACATAAAATATACTGCACCCAACATGCATAAACCTGCATACACAAAATCCATTTTGAAGGGTTCTTTGAGATACAGAATTGCAAACGGAATAAAGACACTGAGCGTAATGACTTCTTGTAAAATTTTCAGTTGCCCCACTGACATAACAGTGTGTCCGATACGATTAGCAGGTACCATGAGCAAATATTCAAACAGTGCAATCCCCCAGCTGAATAAGGCGGCAAGATACCACGGTTTGTCACTTAAATTTTTAAGATGTCCGTACCATGCAAATGTCATAAATACATTGGAACAAATCAGTAATAAAATAGTTTGTAGTGCTATAGGCATTATTTGTCTCGGTGATAACTATCAATCATCACCAGAGCTTATCTAACCCCGCTTGAATTTACGATATGCAACCACTTTTAACGTTATTTTGGCAGGTACTGAGCTTTCGTTTAGGGCCTGAAGATGTGCCTTATCATCGTGCACTTTTATTATTACTGCTAGCCATCAATCTGACTGTCACCGCAGGAGGACAATACCTTAGCCATCCTAACGATGCATCGAGGGCAGTGCTGTTACCCATCATTGCACTTAGCGTAGAATGTATGGTACTCGCTTTGTTATTACAGTTTAAACAATTGACGGCGCGTTTTGTCCAAAGTATCACCGCGATTGTGGGTTGTGATACTTTGTTAACCATTGCTAGCCTACCTTTGTTGGTTCTGAGTGTGGTACTACCCGCCAAATCTCCGCTATTAGCGTTTTTGGGCTTAATTGAAGTGGTGATTTTGGGGTGGAGCTTAGGATTGCGAGCCTTTGTATATCATCGCGCCTTAAATATCGGTTTATTAATGGCTAATATGCTCGCAATTGCCATTTTTTTATTAGTCATGACCGTAACACTCTATTTTTTCCCTGAATTACTGCCACAAAGTACAGCCGCTAGTCGCGGCACTTAATTTTTAGGAAACTATTATGCATATTCATATTTTAGGTATTTGCGGCACATTTATGGGGTCATTAGCCGTTTTAGCTAAAAATTTAGGCCACACGGTCACAGGCAGTGATGCCAATGTGTATCCACCCATGAGTACCCAACTGGAAGCACAAGGTATTAGCCTGATGCAAGGTTATGAACCTGAACATTTGCAGCCTCACCCCGATTTAGTGATTGTGGGTAATGCCATGAAACGCGGCATTCCTGCAGTAGAATATGTGTTAAATGAAGGCATTCCTTATACTTCTGGCCCACAATGGTTGGCGCAATATGTGTTACAAGGCAAACATGTATTAGGCGTGGCTGGCACACATGGTAAAACAACCACGACAACAATGGTGGCTTGGATTTTAGAACAAGCAGGTTTAGAACCTGGTTTTTTGATTGGGGGAGTGCCCAAAGGGTTTGAAGCGAGCGCACGTTTAGGCGGCGGCCAATATTTTGTCGTTGAAGCCGATGAATATGATTCAGCGTTTTTTGATAAACGCTCTAAGTTTGTTCATTACGCGCCAAAAACAGCCATTTTAAATAATTTAGAATTTGACCATGCTGATATTTTTGATGATTTAGCCGCTATTCAAAAACAATTTCATCATTTAGTCCGCACTATTCCCAGCACAGGCAAAATTATTGTCCCTGCCAACGATGACAACTTAAAAGACACTTTAGCCAAAGGCTGTTGGACTCCTGTGGAAACCACAGGTATCACCCCCAATTCTAGCGATTGGCAAGCGGAGTTGCGTGCCAATGATGGCAGTCATTTTGTCGTGTCTTATCAAGGTCAACAAGCCGAAGTCACTTGGGGCATGACCGGTTTACACAGTGTTTATAATGGTTTAGCCGCCGTTGCCGCTGCGCATAATGTCGGTGTTGATTTGGCGACGGCTTGTGCGGCATTAAGCGCGTTTGATGGCGTAAAACGGCGCATGGAGTTGGTGGGTGAAGTGGCCGATATTAGTGTTTATGATGATTTTGCCCACCACCCGACGGCAATTAAAACCACCTTAGAAGGCTTACGCAACAAGGTTGGCGCGCGCAAAATTTGGGCAATTATTGAGCCGCGCTCAAACACTATGCGAATGGGTACACACAAAGATAATTTAGCTGAATCGGCTCGTGATGCTGACCAAGTGATTTGGTATCAGCCCGCAGGTTTAGATTGGGATTTAAGCCCCGTCATTGCGGCTTCACCTGTGCCAGCTCAAGTGGCTAATAATATTGATGGCATTATTGCTGATGTTATTGCTCAGGTTAAATCGGGTGATGCGATTGTCATTATGTCTAATGGTGGTTTTGGCGGCATTCATGGCAAGTTAGTGAATACGTTAAAAGCAAAGTTTGCTTAGAGGCTGTTGACGTTTTGAAATACAGCGTGTTTTACCTGAAAAATCCCAATAAAACTACATCAAAAGAGGCTTCGACTCCGCTCAGCCAGCGCAAAAAAGCTCCCTGAGCGGAGTCGAAGGGATAGTTTAAGCAAACGTCAACAATCCCTAACATTAAAACTAAAGGCGCAAATTGCGCCTTTATTTTTGTTGTACTTCTCTTAGCAAACGTGGTGCATACTCTAAAATCAAGACATTACTCCATTGGTCTTTCATCAATAATGTTTTTTTAGCCGCTTTTTTATACACGTCTGGCCGTTTTATCATATCTTGCAGGGCAGTAATTACATCAGGAATAACGACTTTCACCCCATAATGTTGCTCAGCCAAACTTATCGCTTGTTGTGGAATACTACCCCATGCCTTATACATGGCTAAAATATCGAAAATGTCTTTATACGGTTCAGTGAGTTTTCTATCCGCGTTTGCTAAGAGTTTTGTATAGAAACAAGAGACTCTATCTAAAACAGGCACAGGAAACTTAGCTAAGTTAGATTCATAGCCTAAATCATAATCATCAAAACTAACAAATTCTAATTTTATAGCAGTATTTTGATGTTTTATGACGGTACGTACAGCATCTCGGTCGGCACGAATCTCGCGGATATAGTCAAAATCCTTTTTTACTAATTCTCCAAGTGTGTTGTTAGTTACTTGCTCTCGCACCGCACGATAAGATGCTTTATTGGGACATAAAAAATCTATATCTACCGATTGCCTATATTCATCAAGTTCTAAGGCGATGCGTGTTCCTCCGCCAAAAATAATCTTATGTTGAAAGAAAAACTCTGCATTAAAAAACTCTAACGCTGATGCAATAATTTGATGATGCGCCAATAGATAATTCATATTATATGGCTGGCATAAACACACCTTGACCAAATTCTTTAGTCAGGCGAGCAATTAATTTTTTTTCTTTAGGCAATAGTTTTTGTTGGCTAATATATGCCCAACGCTTCTCATAAAACACAAAAGCCAATTGAGCAGGAATAAATTTTTGATGAATGTCCCACAAAATATGATTTAGCTCTGGATAATGGCTACGGTTAATATTGGACATAATCAACTACTGTTTAAACATCAGTCTTAAATCTAGCCAAAATTGAAGCAAAAATAAAGGCGCAAATTGCGCCTTTATTTTAATCTCATCGACCACCCTTACGCCAACCTTTCACACAGGGAGAGAGTTCGAGCGAGGGGAAGAGCTCGCTTATTTTTTAGCAGCTTCGATAGACTTTAATACTTCCGCCTTAGCGACGTCAGCACCTTCCCAACCTGTCACTTTAACCCACTTACCTGGCTCTAAGGCTTTGTAAGTTTCGAAGAAATGCTTGATTTGGTTGACTAATAACTCTGGAAGGTCAGTATATTCTTTAACATGTTTGTATAGCGGTGTTAACTTGTCGTGTGGGACAGCAATTAATTTTGCATCAATACCAGACTCATCTTCCATATTTAATTTGCCAACTGGACGGCAACGAATCACCGAACCTGCGGCAACAGGATATGGCGTGACAACTAATACGTCTAATGGGTCACCGTCTTCAGACAAGGTGTTGGGGATATAACCATAGTTAGCAGGGTAAAACATCGCAGTACCCATAAAACGGTCAACAAATAACGCATCGCTGTCTTTGTCAATTTCGTATTTGATGGGGTCGTGGTTCGCAGGGATTTCGATGACAACATAAATGTCGTTTGGGGCGTCTTTTCCTGGAGGGATGTTATTGTAACTCATGGTTTACTCTCTTTGATGGATGCGTACTTACGTTGTAAAGGGTCGTAAGTGCTTTTGAACGCCGCGTATTATACGCTTGTTGTCACAATTGCCAACAGCTTCTCTATATAACTATTAGCACTATTGAGCGGAACTTGCTTAGGCAATACGCATAAAGGCTTTAGTGACTTTACGCAAATGTGGCCAAACGGTGTTACGTCCTGCGGCTTTGGCTTTATACAAGGCCTTATCCGCTTGTTGTAAGACATTGTCTGGTGTTTGATGTTGACCTAATTGTCGACTACTCACCCCTAAACTTAAAGTGACATACGGATAAGCACTCGATTTGCTATGCGCTATGTGTAGTTGTTGTACGGCCAGTCTAATCCGTTCAGCAATATCTAAGGCATCCACCAGCTCGGTTTCTGGCAACAACACCACAAATTCTTCGCCACCGTAACGCGCCACGACATCTGCAGGACGATATAAGGCCTGCTGAATAGTTTGTGCCACTTTGGCTAAACAGCTATCCCCTTGTAAATGACCATAATGGTCGTTGTAGCACTTAAAGTAATCGATATCACACAAAATCACCGATAAAGGTTGTTGCTGACGCAGTGCCCGTTTCCATTCTTTATCATAAGTTTCATCAAAATAGCGACGATTGGCGAGCTGTGTTAATTCATCAGTATAGGCTTTTTCTGCCAAATAGGCTGCGGTTTGCTTTTGTTCTGCTAAGGCTTGCTGCGCATGGCTTAAGGCTTGACGCATATAGATGATTTCATTTTGCAGCAATAACATCGGCTGCTGATGTGCAGCTGTAACCTGATATTGCTGTTGCCAATAAAGATACGCTAAGACAAAAGGACTGGCGGTCAAACTTAATAATAATCGACTAAACAATGTTCCCGTGAAAGTAGGCACAAAGTCCACACTACCTAACTGTACCATCACACTCCATACCAAACCGTCCACTAGCAAAAATAAACTCAATGTAAAAAACACATTTAACCATAAATTCATTGGCCATTTAGGTTTAGCAAAATATTCCCATGCGATGGCTAAAAAAATAACATCAATGACCATACTCGCCAAAAATGCCGATAATAAACGTAGCGTTGGCAGTGGGAGATAACTTAAGCCTGCTTGTTCAGGTAATTGCCAACTGAGACTATGTAAAATCAGTGTTGTGATTATCATCAATATAAACAGATGGGTCATCACCGCTCTAAAAACTCTAGGGCCTTCAAAGACATATATCACAAATACGGCCAATAAAACGGAGGTATAAAATACGCTAAACCCTATCACGAAACGATAAATCGATAACTCTAAATGGAGTCCCGCACTGCTTAACCACAAACTCGTGACCACGAGACAGCCCAATAAGCTATAAAACAAGCCTAGACCCATTTTTTGACGCGCAGTATGTGCCCATAAGAGCATTAAAAACATAATCAGTGTTTGTGCCAGTGTGCAACTCAGTGCAAATAACATGATGGCTACTCCTTAACCGTCCTGACTGAGCAGTAAAATTGAATCATCTACAAGCCCAGTACGTTGCAGACTTTGTTGAGCGGATTAGCCTAAGTTATATAAACATTGGGGAGCAATTGTGGAGACTAGATGAAAAGCCGCCTCTTATACAGACAGCAGCGCAATTATGTATGAAAGCAGTTAATTTTAGATAATCACTGTCAGGTTAAAACATTGGCACTTAAAAACTGTCCTTCGACCCTTCGGCTGGCTAAGGGCTGGCCAAGCTCAGGCCGCATGTTTGCGTTTACTTAGCGGAGTCGAGGGGGTTGAGCGGAGTCGAAACCAAATCAGCAAAACAGGCTTAAATGACGGGCATTAGTAGCTGTAGGGGCGATTGCTATATTATGTGCAAAACACGCCACCGTTAGGACATCAACAGCTCGATGGTTTAATTGCTAAGATTGATGTGAACCGCGTGGTATCAACGATTTTATTCCACTTCAAAACGATAACCCACACCGTATACGGAATGAATCACAACTTGTTCGCCCATAACGGTAGCAATTTTTTTACGCAAATTTTTAATATGACTATCAACGGCACGGTCAAATACCTCGCTATCATCCTCATAAGCCATTTGTAAGAGTTGCCCCCGCGAGAAAATACGGCTTGGATGTGACATCAATACCGATAATAAACGATACTCTTGTGGGGTAAGGTCTAAACGCTGACCTCTACATTGAATACGTTGCGTGAGAGGGTCATTATCAAAAATAGATACAGGCTTATTTACACTTAATGCGCCTGAGCGACGTAACAACACGGTGACACGGGCAATCATTTCTTTAGGGCTAAACGGTTTACATAAATAATCATCCGCACCCAATTCAAAGCCCAGTAAACGGTCTACCTCTTCGGCGCGGGCAGTAATCATAATAATAGGGACGGCAGAAAACTGACGAATGGCTTGGCAAATCTCTGTGCCACTCATATAAGGCACCATAATATCTAATATCACCAGTTGCGGCTGAAAGTCACGGACATAGGCCACTACGCCCTCACCATCAACAAAATGTGTCACATCCAAACCCGCTTTTTTTAAGTAAGCGATTTCAATATCAGCAATATGCTGTTCATCTTCAACTAATACCACGGAAGTCATACTGTTTCTGCTTGCTCTAAGGGAAGATAAATATCAATCTTTAGCCCACCTAATAGCGAATGACTCGCCTGTATGAGGCCATTATGGGCGCTGACAATGGCTTGGCAAATGGCCAAGCCCAAACCAGAGCCGCCATTTTTGCGACTACGTGATTCATCTACACGATAAAAGCGGTCAAATAAATGAGCTAAGGCTTCTGTAGGAACGCTGGGCGCGCTATCTTCTATCGTTAAACGCAATTGTGTCGCTTCAATATGGGCAGTCATACAGACTTTACCCCCTGCATCGGTATAACGACTAGAGTTGGTGAGTAAATTGGCCAATACTTGCGTGATACGCAATCTATCGGCGTCGATACAGAGACCATCAGGTGTTTGATTACTGACCTCTAAACTTAATTGCTGCTGTTGCAAGCGTGCACTAAATGCGTGTTGCAAGTCGGCCAATAACTCCCCAATTGCGACAGGTTGAAATTGATAATCCTGTTTACCTGCATCTGCACTGGCGAGCTGATGTAAATCCCCCACTAAACGATTCATATCGGCCACAGTATGTGCCAACACGCCTAAACGTTCAGAATTTGTAGGAATAATACCATCTGCCATCGCTTCTAAGTGGGTACTTAAAATCGTAATCGGGGTTCTGAGTTCATGTGAGGTATCCGCCACCCATTGTCGACGTGAGCGTTCAAATGCCTCTAACTGCTCGGCCATTTGGTTAAAATCACGGGCAACGTCGCCCAACTCATCACGACGGCGACTATTGATTCGAATACTAAAGTCACCCGCAGCAACTAACTGTGCGGCATCAGCCAATTCTTTAATGGGTTGACGAAAATAGCGCGCTAATAACCCTGCGGCTAAGGCAGAAGCCATTAACCCCAATACCGCAATGCCTAAGATATTATGAATTTGCTGATTGATAAAACTGTTATTATATTCGTCACCCCGACTTTGAATATTACCCGCCATCAGTGGTTTAGCTAAGGCCAAATAGCCAATCAATTTTTGTTCGCCATTTTCTGTGAGGTACAACTCCCTACGTGGGTCAAGCTCAGGATGAGGATGTCCTGCCAGTACACGACCCTCAACCGAGACGACCGCCATACGTTGTCCAATCGACGCTAAATCACCACTACCCCGTTGCGGACGCCCCCCTTGAGGCATGGGTGGCGTTTGTGGTGTGGGCAAATTTAGCGCGGGGGTAGGCAGGGCTGGGTTTTGCTCCGACTCAGATGTAGAGATGGGTTGCCATTGGTCATTGCGGGTCGTTGCCGCAGGTGTAGGCTCAGCTTCTAATAAGGTCGGGTCATTTTCTACCACTTGCCATGTTTGACCTGCGCCATCTTGGCCACCGGTATTGGGTAAAATTTCTAAATCATGAACACCAACACCTGAGCCTTGACTTCCGCCCTGCTGCCCCCCCATCAAACCCGGTACTTGCTGTACCAATAAACTCATACCAATCGCAAAATCTGGCGCATCTAACTCTTGTAAAAACTGCCAGCCTCCGTGTTGTTGATAATGATAAATCAGTGCTTTTTCGATAGCGGTCATATGACTAAGTTCGGTCATACGAATATGATTCTTAAACCCCTTTTCTAAACTGACACTCATCATAATTGCCATACTCAGGACAACCACTGAGGCAACACCTGTCATGACTAAGAATAAGGTTTGTACAATAGACGGTTTAAGTTTTATCGCCATCTTAGCCCCTTTTTAATAACCTGAGCGTGGCGGAGGATTTCCTCCTGTCGGGGCTTGTCCACCTTGCCCGCCCATCGCCTGTGATGGCACCCACACCATACGACATTGACCAACAACGCGTTGCCCCTGACCATTTTGTAGAGTGACGGTATCGCCCTCTTTTTTATTTTTACAGGCCTCAAAAAACGCTTTTGGCGGGCCTGGTGGCGGCTCACCCATACGCCCATTATTGCCACCGATAGGTGGGGGTAAGTTTTGAGCCATGACCGATGCTGAAATACAACACAGTATGGCGACATACAGCTTAGACATCGTTTGAGTTTCCTATTGTGCATGCATGTTATTTCGTCAAAGACTTACATGCCAACCGAGCAACGTCGACTGGTTCGACACCGAGCAGTTGTTCTTTTCTTCATGTAGACGATAGACTATAACTATGGAGCAATCATGGATAATCGCCCCATTTTTGTTATTGCACCATTTCTTGTTCGGTGAAGAGTCCATCAAAAAGTACAGTCGATAAATAACGTTCACCTGAATCAGGCAAAATAACGACGATGGTTTTATCGGCAAACTCAGGCAATGCGGCTAAACGTGCAGCAACCGCCGCCGCTGCCCCACAAGAAATACCCGCCAAAATACCTTCTTCTTTCATCAAGCGACGGGCAAAGTCGATTGCTTCATCATTACTGACGGTCTCTACACGGTCGACGAGTGAGACATCGAGGTTTTTAGGGACAAAATTGGCACCAATTCCCTGAATTTTATGCGGCGCAGGTTTTAAGTTTTCGCCTGCTAAGGTTTGGCTAATCAACGGTGAGACTTCGGGTTCTACCGCTACAGTGAGTAAAGCCTTACCCTGTGTCTGCTTAATATAACGCGAAACGCCTGTTAGTGTACCGCCTGTGCCCACGCCTGCAATAAAGACATCTACTTCACCGTCCGTATCGTGCCAAATTTCAGGACCTGTTGTTTGTTCGTGAATGGCAGGATTGGCAGGATTTTCAAATTGTTGTGGCAAAAAATACTTTTCGGGTTGACTGGCACGAATTTCTTCTGCTTTATCGACAGCCCCTTTCATGCCCTTTGCCGCTTCGGTTAGCACTAAGGTTGCCCCTAAAGCCTTTAAGACTTTTCGACGCTCCAAACTCATGGAGGCTGGCATGGTGAGCGTGATAGGATAACCTTTAGCGGCGGCCACATAGGCCAAGGCAATGCCTGTATTGCCTGACGTTGGCTCCACAATTTCCATACCTGCCTTAAGTTGCCCTGATTGCTCTGCTGCCCAAATCATATTGGCACCAATACGACACTTCACCGAATAAGCAGGGTTACGGCCTTCAATTTTGGCATACACTTTTTTATGGTTTCCAACAATACGGTTTAGACGTACTAACGGGGTGTTTCCAATCGCTAAGCTATTATCTTCATAAATTTTTGGCATGATTGAGTCCTTGCTTGGTCTAGATTTTCGATAGTTTTATCTGAAAGCGACTGTGGCGTCTTATCGTCTATTTTGCAACAATCAAATTCATCTAAAGTTATATCTTTTGATTGTAGAGTTACGCATAATCGAACGCTAGTATGGATAGTAACGATTGATACAGGGTCATTTTATCAATGGCTGATACAGATACACCGCCAAATACTCAGGTATAAATGTACTGGTAGACTGAGTGAAGTCGCGGTATCTGCTAATAGTTTGTTTGGTCTAGACTCAACTGCGACAACGACATTCATCTCACGCGAACAGACAGAAAAACTTTAGCTTTAGGGTCTGTTGACGTTTTGATTGTGGTTGCGAAAGAGACTATGTTTTAGAGGATACAAGGCATGAATCACGTGATTTGGTTATTCCAAATCAGCGATGAACAACAACGTAGCCTCAAAAAATAGTTCTTTCCCTGTGGGTTGCGTTAAAAATTGACTCATTCTGCGTGACAAAACTTGCTAATAGAACGACTATTAACGGCGTTTTGTGCCTTGCCTGAGTCCATTTTTATCAGCAACGCGGCTCACACACCAAACGTCAACAGACCCTAGTATTTATGTGCATAAATACCCCTTCTTTTTTGGAATAGTCAGCATGACGCTTTTATCACAAACAGCCATGTTTTTGGGAGCTGCCCTATTAATCGTCCCCTTATGCCACCGCTTAGGTCTGGCGACTGTACTGGGCTATTTGATTACAGGCATTATTATTGGCCCCAATTTACTCAATTTAGCAGGCGATACCACGACCGTTCTACACTTTGCCGAATTTGGCGTCGTTATGCTGTTGTTTGTGATTGGTTTAGAGCTAGAGCCTTCGCGTTTATGGGTATTGCGCCGCTCGATTTTTATTTTAGGCGGCTTACAAGTGTTAGTGACAGGGGGTATTTTTACCCTCATCGGGTTGAGTCTTGGCATTAACCTGATTACCAGTGCCATTGCAGGTTTTGGCTTGGCCATGTCCTCCACAGCCTTTGTCATGCAATTATTGTCGGATAAAAAACAACTCACGACCCGTCATGGGCGTAAAGCCTTTGCGGTTTTATTATTTCAAGACATGGCGGTTATTCCTATTTTGGCGATTTTACCGATTTTGTCTGGCGAAAAAACGCAAGAATACAACCTCATTTATTTTGCCAAAGTCTTAGGCTTATTTGCCTTATTGATATTAGCCAGTCGTGTTGTCATTCGTCCTGTCTTTAGAATCATTGCCGCCAGCAAAGCCAACGAGCTGCTTACCGCAGCAGCGCTATTTATTATTATTGGCATTGCCGTCGTCATGGAAAAGTTGGGCTTATCGATGGCATTGGGCGCGTTTGTGACAGGTGTTTTACTGGCCGACTCCGAATATCGGCACGAATTAGAAGCCAATATTCAACCTTTCAAGGGGTTATTGTTGGGCTTGTTTTTTATGGCCGTGGGCATGAGTACCGACATGCACCGCTTATTAAATGAACCCTTGCTGATTGTGGGTGGCGCAATCAGTCTCATGCTCATTAAATTTGCCTTATTAACAGTGATTTGCCGCCTGTGCGATGCCCCGTGGCAAACCAGTATTCGTTTAGGGGTGACTTTAGCTCAAGGGGGCGAATTTGCCTTTGTACTCTTTAGTACGGCCACACAATATCACTTATTAAGCGCTGACATTGGCGACCGTTTGATTTTAATTGTCACCCTGTCGATGGCACTTACGCCACTCGCTTTTTTCTTATTAGAACGTTTTATTGAACCCCGTTGGCAAGTAGTTGACACCCGTGCTTTTGATGAAATTGGTGCTGATGACCATGATAATCCTGTGGTGATTGCAGGCTTTGGCCGTTTTGGTCAAATTGTTGCACGTGTGCTGAGAATGCATAAAATTGGTTTTACGGCCATCGAAGGCGATGCCAGACAAGTCGACTTTGTGCGTCGTTTTGGTAATAAAATTTATTATGGCAATCCCAGTCATATCGAGATGCTACGTGCCGCCAAACTTGACAAGGCCAAAGTCTTTATTTTAGCCATCGATGATGTCAATGACTCCGTACGTACCGCCATGCAAGTCCGTCATTATTACCCCCATTTGACTATTTTGGCACGTGCGCGTGACCGTCGCCATGCTTATGAATTGATGGATATTGGGGTCAAACTGGTCACGCGTGAAATGTTTGCCTCGTCATTAGAGGTTGCCGAAGAAGCCTTAAGACAAGCAGGTCTAAGCCCAGAACGTGCAGCACAAGGCGTACAACAGTTCCGTCATTACGATGAACAACTATTGATTCGGCAACAGGCTTTTTATCACGATGAAGAATCACTCATCGCCAGTAATAAACAAGCGATGCGTGACTTAGAAGAATTGTTTGAAAGCGATGCCCTCGCCGAACAAAGCACAAACGAGCAAACACGCTAAACGCGGTCAACAGGGTAATGCCTGTCAGCTAAGAGAAAATTGTCCCTTAAAAATACCCCTTCGACTTCGCTCAGGTGACATTTTTCGTTGGTTGAGCGGTGGTCACTGAGCACAGCCGAAGTGAGTCGAAACCAACAAAAAATGCTTAACTGACCCGCATTAGGTCAACATGAGCATATAACTAGAGAATTTTATTCAACCAATGTGAAGGATGGCATTGACTTGGCATTTTTGAATTCATCCAGCTTGGCCATACGTTGTAAGCCCACGGCAATCACATAAGGCGCGCTACGTTGAACATAATTAGTTGCCCAGACAGGGACGTTACCATTGGGGTCAATGTAGCCTTCAATTTCCAACTTTACTTTTTGCTCATTTAAGGCGGTAAAACGCACGACAAACTCTTCGGCTGCCATTCTGACTAAGGGTGGCTTTAGGGGTAAATAATCACTCACGGCCGTTGCATGTAAAATGGCGTAATTCTTTTTATCGGTCATAGGTTCAACACGGACATGCAAAATCACATCACGATTGGGAATACCTAACGGTGCACGATGCACCATATAGACATATAATTCTTTACTAGAGACTTTTTTGAGCAAGCGTGTTTCGAGAGTTTCCCAAAACCAACGCGGATAACTGTCGAAATCCGATAAAATATGGCTTAAGGTATCCATTGTCGTGGGAATGGTTTGCTCAATTTTGAACGAGCGAAATGGCTTGCCATCCTCGCGTTTAGCATAGGTTTTAATGTCGCGGCTTTTATCCACTTTAACAGGATGCCAATGTTCATCTAATCGAACCCTTAGCTCATCTAAGGTATTATCCGCAGCGACACTCAGACTGGTACAAGCCAACACCAACAGAAAACACAATTTACGCATGATATTGCTACTCATCGAATCAGCGCAGTCGATTGTGTGCTTAAGCCAACACGCGGTGGGCTACCATAAACATACCGACTGTTATGCCATACATAATAGTGTTTAATGTCCTATCGTTTTTCATCCTGACACAAGAGTCAACTAGCGATGAACACTATTACCCAAATTGAATGTTTAGCAATATATCCTGCTCAAAATGAGAGCAACATAAAAAATGTCCAACTGTCAAACAATTTGCAAATTTTGTGGCATTGTCTGTCAAAAGCGTGTTTTTCAACACCAAGAAGGCCTATCTGCTTGATAAGCTACCGTTAAAGCAGATAAAAAAAATCCCCCAATACTGGAGGATTTTTGCAGCTAGACAAAAAACAAGAGTTTAGTTTTTCTCTTCTTCTTTGCCACAACCAATAAAGTAGGTTTTTAATGGGGGAAAACCATTAAATTCTACAGAACTATACGACGTGGTGTACGCACCTGTTGTCATCCAATACAAACGGTCACCTACCGCCAAATTATGTGGCAAATGGTAGTTGGCATTTTCGTACATGATGTCTGTAGAGTCACAAGTGGGCCCTGCAAGCACAACACTGCCTTCGGCTTCTTTGTTATCCATTTTTTCGGTATAAATGGGGTATTTAATCGCCTCGCCCATTGTTTCGATAAGACCTTGGAACAACCCTACATCGGTATAAATCCAACGCTTAAGGTCGGTACGTGACTTACGCGAAATTAATACAACCTCCGACACCAACACACCCGATTCACCGACCAAAGAACGGCCTGGTTCTAAAATCAACTCGGGTAAATCATCGCCGTGGTCATCGTGTAAGTAACGTAAAATTTCTTCAGCATACACCTGAATCGGGTTGACTTCAGAAATATAGTTTGCAGGAAAACCACCACCCATGTTAATCATTTTGAGGATGACGCCTTCTTCTAAACGCATCCAGTCAAACATATATTTGACTTTGGACAATGCAGCATCCCAAACCGCAATATCTTTTTGCTGCGAGCCGACATGGAAGGAAATACCATAAGGAATGAGACCTAACAATTTGGCTTGTACCAATAAGTCAATCGCCATATCAGGGTGGCAACCGAACTTGCGTGATAATGGCCACTCGGCTGTTTCGCCACCCTCTACCAAAATACGCACAAATACTTTAGAGCCTGGTGCATTTTCGGCAATGGATTGTAAGTCAGCTTTGGAGTCAGTGGCATACAAACGCACGCCTTTATCATAGGCATACTTGATATGAGCCGCTTTTTTAATGGTATTACCATAAGAAATGCGCTCTGGCTCAACGCCTGTTGCAAGAACTTTGTCTAATTCATAGATAGAAGCGATATCAAAGTTAGACCCCAAGTCACGCAATAATTCAATGACAGGCTTACCTGGGTTGGCCTTTAGCGCGTAGTGCACTTTGGCCATTGGAAAACAAGTGGTCAACTCTTCATATTTTTGCTTAATGATTTCTAAATCCACCACCAAAAAAGGCGTTTCTTTAGTATCTGCAAAATCTTTGATTCGTTTCCATTCTTCAGCAGAACAGTAGTCAGCTAGACGCATAAGATATTACCCGTACAGGCAAAAGTAATAACAGTGTTTACAGGCATCATTAACACCTACAAACGCGAAAACGGTTAGCTCCCGTGAAGGTGCGAAGGTTAAAGCCAAAGTCGCTGACAATCAAGCGACAATTACGTCGTTTTTTGCTGCAAATGTGCTACAGCCGCCTTCATTTCGGTCGTTGAGCTAATACTGAGGTCTAAGTCGCGTAATAATCCGTCTTCTACCCCATAAATCCAGCCATGTACGGTGAGCTGCTGGCCTTTTAACCACGCATTGCGTACCAGTGTATTTTCGCAAACATTCACCACCTGTTCCATCACGTTTAGCTCACACAGAGCGTCTAAACGACCTTGTTCGTCGGCTTGTTGGTTGATGTATGATTGGTACTTGTGAATAATATCTTGCACATGGCGTAACCAATTATCAATCAGGCCAAACTCTTGATGTTGCATCGCGGCTTGAATACCGCCACAACGATAATGACCACAGACAATAATGTGTTCAACTTTGAGGACTTCAATCGCGTATTGCATCACCGATAAACAATTAAAGTCGGTGTGAATGACTAAATTAGCGACGTTACGGTGTACAAACATATCACCAGGCAACAAATCAACCAGTTGGGTACAAGGCACACGGCTATCTGCACAACCAATCCATAAATATTTGGGCTTTTGTTGCGCAGTTAATTTGGCAAAAAATTCTGGCTCTGTGTGTTTAATCCGCTCAGCCCATTCCCGATTTTTAGCCAATAAGTCAGTGAGTTTTTGTGTCATCGTTGCTACTAGCCTCTGTCGTTTCTGTGCTAAAAGGGATTATCTGTTTGGTTGTGAGTATGCTGATGGTCTGTTTTTCTGTCCATAATGCGACATAGGTAAGGACAACAATGCCAATAAATAACAAACCACAGCCAATAAAGGCAAGATTACCTAATGCCGCTAATTTCGCAATTTCTATATCGCTTACTTGTCCCATCTGTAATTTAGTCAGTAGTAAACCCGGGTCTATATATAAGGGTTTATGCTGCCATAACCACGCATAAAATGCGGCAATCACAACCACAAATAACCAACCTAAACGATTCCACCAGCGAATATGCATTAAACGGGTAGTCACATACTGTTGTTGTTCGGGTGTCATTTACATTTATCCCCTGCGTCACGCGCGACTCAATTATCCTCAATGATACAGGCTACTGCCCCCTATCAAACACGGCCTATGATAGCGAAATCTGGGTGGATACGTCCTCTATTTTGCGGGCTTTATTACAAACTCGGCAGTCAGATTCTGTATTTTTGGCCTACTGTGCGCTGTATCATAGGAATTAAGATACGTCCCTCTCTTCGCTCAGCTATCGACAAAACGCTATATCGGGATAAATGGCGATTATTTAGTAGTGTAACCACCACGCTGGCGACAAGCCTCCATTCACCAACTTCAAGGCCGCACTTGGCGCAAAATCTTGGGGAACATAATAGCGTGCAGGTCTATCGGCAGGTAATAACTGCCACCGTTGATAAATTTCGGCAATCAACTCACTGCAAAATCCCCCTTGATGGCCAATACTACTTGCTGCATTACCATGCCACCACGCATATAAATTTTTACGTACAATATTACAATAGGGCTTGTGTCGCCAAGCTGCCAATAAATGACGTAAGTGTTGTAAGCGTTGTTGTTCGTTAAGTTTCGTTTTTAAGCGTCTGATGGCCACTTGCCCCTGATAGCTGGCCAGTTTGGCATCTAAATTCACTAACTGTACACCGTCCATACTTTGCCCATGTTGAATATCGTGTAGTTTACTGGCTCGAGTGACTTCCCATAATAATAATTGGTCGGGATATTCGGGTAAACGTACCACGAGGGCAATATGCGACCATCGACTGAGGGTAAACACTTGTACCAAACGCGAAGACCAACTTGTGCCCGAGAAAAGCACTAAGTCACCTGTTTGTAATTGTTGTTTTAAGGTTTGATAGGCAAGACTTTTGTGGCGACTAAGACTGACTGTTTTCATGGCTCACAGCATGTCTTGTGTTGTTGACCATTTATTGACGTTTTGTTGACAGTTTAGTGACGCATACAGCGTGAAGCGCTCATAAGACGTCAGTATGAAACATCTGATATAAGCTGCGTCTGGATAAGACTACGGCTTTTTAATTGACATGGTACTGTTTATTACATCAAAGGCCTGTTGGGACGTTGTGGTGCCACGGTGAGCTTTGCACCACGCAATGGTTTGGCTAACTTTGGCCTAAACCTACATCACGTTCAATAAATCAGTGTTTCTTATCACAAACTCAGGTTATATCACTCCATCTTCTTTAGTCTGTTAAGCTCAAAAAACAGTCTGCTTCGCCACCGCCTTCAAAATGAAGGCCATCCTTCGCCTGTAAGTTCTGAATTTTCAATGCACACTCAGCTATAATGCGAATGTTTTTGTTTTATTTTATACAGAGATATCCACCATGAGTCAGTTCGATAATGTCAGTGTCATCAAAAAATCTAATATTTATTTTGATGGAAAGTGTGTCAGCCATAGCGTCTTGTTTGCCGATGGCACCCGCAAAACCGTCGGCGTGATTTTTCCATCAACGCTGGTTTTTAATACCGGTGCGCCTGAAATTATGGAAGTGATTGCAGGCAAATGCCGCGTCAAATTAGCGGGACAAGATAACTGGCAGGAATATGGAGCGGGTCAATCTTTTGAGGTTGCGGGCAATTCGAGTTTCACTATCGAAACGATTGATACCTTAGATTATGTGTGTCATTTTGCCTAACTGAGACCAAAACAGGCATCGGCATAACAACTGCCGATGCCATATCTGTCAGTTTAACACATCAATTTGTTTAGATTTTTTGGCCTTAGTCTTAGCGGTCATAGGCAAAACAGTGACTGCTAAACCATTTAACGCGGCTGTACCGCTAATGCCATCCACATAATGCTCATCAGTAATATCATTCATACTGACCCCTGCCTTGCCTTCGGCAATACTGAGTTGTGTCCCTTGTCGGTGGTGGCCAAAACCGTGTGGAATACTGATAACGCCTGTCATCATATCATCGACAATTTCCACAGGCAGTGTAATGTCACCCACGCGTGACTTAACACGAATCATGTCGCCCTCATTCACAGCTAAAGCGCTAGCATCCGCCTGATTCATCATAGCAGTACAGCGATTTTTGCCTTTAATCAGTGGCAGGCTATTATGCAGCCACGAATTATTACTCCGAATATGACGACGACCAATCAATAAAAATTGATTTGGCTCACGACGCTGATGTGCATTTAATTGCGTAAATGCGCGACTTAACTCCGCCAAATACAAATGAGGAGCTAATATCACTTTACGGTCTGGGGTACAGATACGTTCGGCTAATGACGGTTGCAAAGCACCCAAGTCTAGACCGTGTGGATTGGCTTTGAGTTTGGCCAAACTCAAACCTTGCGCTTTGCCATTTAAGGGCGTTGCCGTCAATAATTGTTTCAGTTGACGGGCTACACCGTGTGTAGGAGGGAACGCATTTAAGGCTTTTATCAACAATTGGCTACTTTGTGCCGCGACGGGTGTTAATCCCAAAGGCAACTGACCATAAGGGCCTAACTGTAACAGTAAATCGAGTATCCCTTCTGGTTGTAAACGTTCAACAATGCGTTTAATACCTTGCCACAACCATTTTTCTTTAGCGTTATTGGCGTTAAAACGGGCGGCCAACTCTAATAATATTTGCCAATCATGGCGTGTATTATCAGGAGGGGTTAATAAAGGGGGTGAATATTTACTGACATTACGTACCGCTAAAATGTTAAAAACCAAATCATAATGGCCGTGTTCTAAAACACCTGTTGGCGGCAAAATAATATGGGCATGACGCGTGGTTTCATTTAAATAAATATCTATAGCTACCATAAAATCCAGACTAGCTAAGGCTTGGTCGACTTGTTGACCATTAGGTGTTGATAACACGGGATTACCTGCGTGGGTAATCAGTGCCTTAATTTGGCCTTTGCCTTCTGTCAAAATTTCTTCGGCTAATACCGCAACGGGTAACTCGCCATTAAACTCGGGCAAACCACGCACCCGTGATTGATAGCGATTAAAACTGCCACGTAAGGCAGGCGACGATGACGTTAAACCCACAAGGTCAACGGCTGGATGATTAAATAACGCACCACCCACTTTATCTAAATTGCCTGTCACAACGTTAATGGCATTAATTAACCACGCCGACACACCACCAAACTCTTGAGTACATACCCCCATACGACCGTAACAGACTGCACGTTCTGCTTTAGCAAAGTCATGTGCTAATTGACGAATGACGGCGGCCTCTATACCCGTCACCGTAGCAACACGTTCTGGACTAAAAGATTCAACCGCTAACTCTAGCATTTCCAAGCCTAAAGCCTGTTGCTCAATGGCTGCTTTGTTAAGCGTCGTTTCCTTAAACAGGACGTGTAATAAGGCTGCCAAAAAATAGACATCACTGGCTGGTTTAATAAAAATATGTTCGCCTACTTGTTGTGCGGTTTCGGTACGTCGCGGGTCAAGCACAACAACACGCCCTCCTCGTTGCTGAATCCCTTTAATCCGTCCCATGATATCGCCGCCAGTCATCAAGCTGCCATTAGAAGCCGCAGGATTCGCCCCCAGCATTAACATAAAATCGGTATTGTCTACATCGGGGATAGGCAGTAATAACTGATGGCCAAACATTTGTAAGGCCGCCAGCATATGAGGTAATTGGTCGACACTGGTGGCGCTGAATTTATTTTTGCTATGTAATGCGGCCATTAACGGCGGAACAAATAAAGTTGCCCCTAAATTATGTACGGTCGGATTGCCCACATAAAAGCCAACGGCATGACGGCCATATTTTGCCTGCACTGCTTTAATGCCTTGCTCTACCTCGTCAAATGCTTGTTGCCAACTAATTTCCTGCCAACCATCGGTTGTCCGCTTCATCGGATAACGCAAGCGGTCAGGGTCTTCCTGTAGGGTTTTAAGTGCAATCGCTTTCGCACAAATATGCCCCCGACTAAACGGGTCATTTTGGTCGCCTTTGACGCTGGTGATACGCACGCCCTCACCTTCCAAACCTTCTTCGGTATGAATCACCACGCCACACATGGCCTCACATAAATTACAGGTACGATAATGTGCTTGGCTCATTTTGTGCTCCTCTTTTATGGTTAAGCGCTAAGGACAAACGATAATGACCTTGTGTTATCGGTATACAGACGCTTAGATTATTAATGGTATATGATATTTTGAGTCAGTGGCTCGACCTTACTCTTTTTTAGGGCATCTGCAAAGAGAGAATCCTTCGTCAACAGCCCCTATCATTCAACGGATTTATTTTGCTATTTTGTGACGGCAATCTATAGTTTTTATACAGACCCGTCTTTAGTGAATAGACAACAACAGCTAACCTGCATCGCCGCTCGTTCATCATAACGTGATGGCATTATCTTTGATAAAAAACTTAAAAAATCGTGTTAGTGGATGACGTAATGACAGCAAAAAATCACACCCATCATGAAATTGTAGAGACTTTTGACCGCTTAGAAATGCCTTTATCAGACACCCTGATAGAAATGTTGAATGAAGATTATACCCATCGCACTGAACGCCGTGGCTGCGGTTACACCCAAGCTACCCGCGCTCTAGCAACCAATATCAACTTAGCACGCACCGATGAATTGGATGACTTAAAATTATTTAATCGCGCCAATCAAGGTTTGCGTTCCTTATTATTACACCCACAGGCACAGTCATTAGGCTTAAAACAATGGCGTAATTTAGATTTACGCAAGGACTTAGCAACCCACTTACAACAAAACTCAGCGGCTGAGGACAGCTTTTGGTGCACCCTTGCGCAAGAAGTTGCTTTTCAACACCGTTTACGAAACAGCGAATACGAAGTAAGCCTTGAAGAAAGTCGAGTTTGGATACGACTGTTATCCGATATCATTTTGCCCCGCGATGCCAATGCTGAAGGTCTATTTGCCCTCAATGCCCTCACAGAAAAACCCAAAGTGGGGTCTTGTACGATGGCAGAAAAATTCTTTCTCGAAATGTTATATGGCACTATCCCGCGTAAAGGCTTTGTGAATATTATTGTCGATGACCAACAACGGCCGTTAATGATTGAAAAAGTCAATATTGGTGATAGTCACTCCTGTATCAGTGTTGCACCTGTCATGATGAACGGTGTGCGCATTCCCGCAGCGAGTTTATTTGCGGTAGAATACCCAGAAGACCTAACCGATACCTTAACCACTTGCAAACACTTGCGTGGTCGAGTAATTCCTGCCTCTGCATGTATCGGTTTTCGTTTTTTACGTTTAACCACCCTGTCTATCTCAGTCGCTCATCGTGCGCGTGCGTTTAGCTCACACTTTGAATGGCAAACGGCAAATGGTCTATTTAGTCATCACACCACAGACATTCGTCAATTATTGGCATTAGCCTCCAAACAATTGTAGAGATGTTTTCATGCTTAAGGCTTGCTACTCTGAACGATATTTTGCGCCCACACTATCGCGCAGCATGGAAAAGCTAACTGCGATTGCCAATCAGCTAACAGTACGCCAATTAGCGGAGCTTGTTGAGCCTACGGGCATTCATCCCGATTTATTAAGACAACTGCATCAGCCCGCGCTAGTAGATGCTTTTTTGGTTGGTGAAAAACCGCTTGCGACGCTACAAGGTTTTCAGTGGAGTGAGCAATTACGGGATGCTGTTTTAGCGATTCATGGTGGCCAACTGTTGGCAGCCAACTTGGCTTTTGAATATGGAATTGCGGCCAATATTGCTCAAGGTTTTCACCATGCAGGTTATGACTATGGCAGTGGTTATTGTACATTTAATGGCCTTGCCCTTATTGCTCAGCAATATGCTCATAAACGTGTTTTTGTTCTTGACTGTGACCAGCACGGTGGCAACGGTACGGCAGATTTTTGTGAGCGCCTCACTAATTTATTTAACTTTACCATTTATGGCCTGCGCTTTGGGCATGTCGATGGGACACGCAGCTTAGGCCGCTTGGTACATCGCGACCACGGCAGTTTTGCGCAGTATTGTCAGGTTTTAGAAGAAGGGTTTAGTCATGTTTTAGATTGGCAAACAGACCTATTGATTTATCAGGCGGGCGTAGACTGCCATCAAGCTGACCCTTTTGGCTCTGCTTGGTTTGATACTACGTCACTGTATGAACGAGATAAAATGGTATTTGAGTTTGCCAAACGACACAATATTCCTATTTTGTTTGTTTTAGCTGGCGGCTACCAAGCCTTTCATCAATTGGTTGAACTACATATCAATACCTTTATTGCCGCAAATCAGGTATATTTTTCTGCCTGATTTGCCCTGCGACATCGCACTTGAATTCTCTCCATGTAACCCTATACCATGATTGGGCTAAAACCGTGATAGTCTATCGCTAAGTCTGTCCGTCCTAGAATAGCGTCTTCTACCTTTATAGATACACGAAGCCTACCCTCAAACAACCATAATAATGCGTTCTATTATAAAAGGAGTCTGCTATGAATCGTTGGCAAGCGAGTCTTATACATCTGATTATTAGCTTTTTAATCCTTAGCACGATTGCTATTTATGTGATTTATTTTTGGTATCCTATCCCGCTACTACCCATGGCTAACGCCGATAAACTTTTGATGTTAGTAGCGGGTATCGATTTGATTTTAGGCCCTTTATTGACACTCATTGTTTTCAAGCAGGGTAAGCCTAGCCTCAAAATGGATTTGACGGTGATTGCTATCGTACAGGCCTCTTTTTTAGGGTTTGGATTACATACTTTATATGAGTCTCGCCCCGTATATTTGGTGGCTTCTGGCAAAATGTTTCATATGGTATTTGCCAATGAAATATTAGCCGAAGACTTAGCAAAAGCCGTTCCCGAATATCAAAACCTCAGCTTCACCCATCCTCGCCTCGTGGGTGCAGTTTTACCATCAGACAAACAAGAACGCTCCCAGTTAATGATGTCGGCACTGTTTGCAGGACATGATGTGCAGCAATCGCCTCAATATTATGTGAGCTATGACAAAGTCGTGCCTGATATCCTAAAAAACAGCATGATGATTAACAGTGCCCCGTTGTCTGCGCCTAAACTGGCTGCTCTGAAACAAGCCGTACAAGATTATGGTTATGTGCCAGAACAAGTTCGAATCATGAATTTAGGCAGTGCGCGCGGTTTTGCAACGATTTTACTCGATGCCAAAACGGCAAAAGTGATTGGTTATGCGAATGTAGATTTATAAGCCATCTGAGCAAACATCACACCCTTTCCCCTGTAGGGGTAAGGGTGTACATCACCTTATATTCTTAAATCTAAATCTCTGTCTCTAACGCCTAGTAAATACAAAATCCCATCTAAGCCGAGCGTGGAAATAGCTTGGCGGGCATTTTGTCGCACTAGGGGCTTCGCCCGAAACGCAATCCCTAAACCTGCAATCGACAACATCGGTAAATCGTTTGCGCCATCGCCGACTGCAATCACTTGTTCTAAATGTACGCCTTCTTTCAGGGCAATCTCACGTAACAGTTCAGCTTTACGTTGGCCATCAACCACCTGTCCTACCACGCGCCCCGTCACTTGCCCATCGACAATTTCTAAATCGTTGGCAAACACATAGTCTATGCCTAATTTATGCTGTAAATATTGGCCAAAATAGGTAAATCCACCCGACAAAATGGCTGTTTTATAGCCTAATGCTTTGAGCGTTTTGACTAAGTTTTCTGCGCCTTCAGACAACTTTAAGCGCGCCGCAATATCGGCCAACACACTGGCATTTAAGCCCTTCAGCAGCGCAACACGGGCTTCAAAACTTTGCTTAAAGTCCAGTTCACCCTGCATCGCCCGCTCAGTAATTGCCGCTACTTGCTCACCTACTCCTGCGGCTTTGGCTAACTCGTCAATGACTTCGTGCTCAATGAGAGTAGAATCCATATCAAAACAGACCACGCGACGATTACGACGATAAGCATCATCGCGTTGGAAGGCGATATCCATGTTTAACTCATTGGCAAGACGTAAAAACTCAGCACGCATACTATTGATATTATTTGGTTCACCGCGTACCGAAAACTCGACACAGGCTTTACCTAAACCTGCATTTTCATCTTCTAAAGGTACACGACCAGAGAGTCGATTTAAGCCATCGATATTTAAGCCATTATCGGCCACAATTTGCGTCACAGCAGCTAACTGTTCGGCGGTAATTTTACGCGCTAACAGGGTGACAATATAACGGGCTTTACCCTGACCACTCACCCAATGATGGTAACTGTCTAAACTAATCGGCGTAAAACGAACCAATAAACCAATATCATGCGCTCTAAACAACACATCCTTCATCAGTAGGGCAGAATCTTGTGCGGTTGGCGACTCAACCACCACACCTAAGGATAGCTGGTCATGAATCACCGCTTGACCGACATCTAAAATATTGACCGCATGTTGCGCCAATACTTCCATCAGACTCGCACTTAAACGGGGTCTATCTGGCCCAGAAAACGACATTAAAATGATTTCGCGCATAAACTCTACACAATGAGTGAGAAATAGTTGGCATGATAGGTGATTGCCTGACAATCAGCTATGCCCCATTTGAGAATCGAGCGATTATAATGCCTTGCTGCCTTTTCGTGCTGTCTTAATGCACACTTAATTAGCAGAAGAGCCAACCTTCGCTTTGTTTTGGCTATTTTTTATGCGAACACTTAACATATCACGCACAAATGCTGGGCACACATCTACCCCTAGTCCCATTTGCTGATTATATTGCAAGATGAATCGCCAAGATGGTGAAACACGTCGGTATAATAGCCCCCATGCATTAACCCAGTAAGAGGATACGAAATTGAACCAAGTTCGTGGTGTTATTATTTTATTTGTCATCAGTTATCTGATACATGCCATGCTCTTGGTGAATAGTGCCGAAACGGAGCTCTATAACAATCAAAAATCGCTGGGTGAATTAGTCACGAAACAATTAGCCACTAATGCTGCGCCCCTACTGCTAAGTCAAGACAGTGTGGGGTTGGGTTTATTGGCTGACCGCTTTGGTGAAAGTGATATCGTACTCAATGTGCGTATTATTCAACATAATCAAGTCGTGGCAACAGGTGGCAGCGCCCAAAGTCAGCATGGGAATCTTTATCAACAACCCATCGAATTAGATAAGCAAGTGTTAGGTGAGGTCGTTGTTGAGCTGGCAAAACCTGCACGGGGTGATATTATTCAGCATAGTCTACTGAATTTGCTACTTTCCTTTGTGATTCACGTATTTATGACACTTTGGATTGGTTGGCCACACCTATTTAAGCGTATCCGTATCCCTATCTTAGCATCGCTGCCTGATGATAACGCAGAAGCACCTGCACCTGTATTACCTGCCGCTATGCCCACGCCAGAGCCTGAACCCGTTAAGCCTGCGGCGAGCGTCTTTGTTTACTTCAGTTTTGATGACCGCAAAAATCTGATGCAAAAGGTGAATGCGAATACCGCCGACCAATTTTTACTGATTGTCGATAAATTACTCAAGCGTGCCAGTCGTTTATACACAGGAAAGACAATCGATAACTTAACTGCTGACGGTGTATGCTTACGTTTTGATGGTGACCATATTGAAGACTGTATGAATCGTGCTGTACTCAGTAGCCGCTTATTATTAAAACTGGCGGACAGTGCGTATCACAAACGCCGTCAAGCCAAACAATTCGCCCTACGTCTCAAAGCCGCAAGCGTAGAATTACAGGCCGAACAAAGTGATGACACGGCGCTACAACTCGCTAAACGCTTAGTCAGTCTAACAACAGTTAATCAACTCTTAGTATCTGCAAACGATAACTTAGTCAGCACCTTACAAAATAAACATCAACTCAAAGCCTATGAGGCCAGCGAAGACGACAACAAAAACAAAGATATTAAAGCGCATTTTGTTGAAAGTTTAGCGCCTGAAATAGAAGAAGAACTCAACAACTTAGAAAAACGCATTCTTGAACGCAAGAAGCCAGACAGCAACTCACCGTCCACACCAACCACCTAAACCCGCGCCCAAGCTATCCATACTGATAGCTTGGGTATTTTTAGCGGTTTGTCATCTTAGCTCTTAACGCTCTACCACAACCGACTCTACGCGTTGAAAACCGCGGGGTAATTTAGCACCACGTTTACCTCGTTCACCTTTGTAATGCTCTACATCAGACCATTTTAAGGTCAAATGTCGGTTAGACGTGTGAATCACCAACTTATCACCTGCACGACAGACCAACCACGACTTGAGGGTTTCATTAGCATCAAGGGTAATCAGTTTATTGCCTTTACCTTTCGTTAATTTAGGTAAATCTTTTATTGGGAAAACCAATAAACGGCCTTCTGAGCTAATCATTGCCAAGTAATCCTGCTCAACATCGTCTACAAATAAGGGAGCTAGCAAATTTGCCCCCTCAGGCACCGTCACAACCGCTTTACCGTTTTTATTACCCGCCTCTAAGTCGCCTAAAGTAGTGATAAAACCATAACTGGCATCAGTGGCCAAAATAACTGTCTGTTGAGTATCCCCCATCACTAACATCTTAAAGCTCGCACCTGCGGGGGGATTGAGACGTGTCGTTAATGGCTCACCCTGACCACGTGCGGAGGGTAAGGTATTGGCCAATAAGGAATAACTTCGTCCTGTACTATCTAAGAAGTAAACAGGCTGATTACTTCTACCCTGTGCAGAGGCAAGGTATTTATCACTGCCCTTAAAGCTGAGTCCCTCTAAGGCAATATCATGACCCTTGGCAGCGCGAACCCAGCCCATTTCCGATAAAATGACGGTGACTGGCTCGGCAGGGCTTAAATCGGTTTCTTTTAAGGCTTGCGCTTCACTACGCTCCACTAAAGGCGAACGACGCTCATCGCCATACTTCTCCATATCAGCTTTGAGTTCTTTAATGATTAATTTGTCCATTGCCGCAGGGTTTGCCAATAGATGTTCGAGTTCGGCTTGTTCTTTTTCAAGCTCACTTTGCTCGCGGCGAATTTCTATTTCTTCGAGTTTAGCTAAGTGCCGTAGTTTGAGTTCTAAAATCGCCTCGGCTTGTAAATCACTTAAACCAAAGGTACGCATTAGCTCGGCTTTGGGATGGTCTTCGTAACGAATAATACGAATCACTTCATCAATATTTAAGTAGGCTATCAATAAGCCACCCAAAATATGCAAACGCGCCAAGACTTTATCTAAACGAAATTGCAAACGACGACGAACCGTCGCCTGTCTAAAACTCAACCATTCGCTAAGCACCTTTTTTAAGTCTTTGACTTGTGGTTTACCATCCAAACCAATCACATTTAAGTTGACACGATAACTGTATTCCAAGTCGGTCGTCGCAAATAAATGATTCATCAGTTGGCTAATATCGACCCGATTTGAACGGGGCACAATCACTAAACGGGTTGGATTTTCGTGGTCTGACTCATCGCGCAGGTCAGCAACTAAAGGCAATTTTTTAGCCTGCATTTGTTCGGCAATTTGCGCTAAAACTTTAGCCCCTGATACCTGATGCGGGAGTGCTGTTACCACAATATCGCCGTCTTCAATCTCATAAACAGCACGCATTTTTAAGGAGCCACGACCTGTTTTGTAGACATTCAATAGGTCAGATTTGGGCGTAATGATTTCGGCACGGGTTGGAAAATCAGGGGCAGGAATGTATTCGACCAATTGCTCTAAGGTGAGCGAAGGCTTCTTTAGGAGGGCGATACACGCACTGGTCACTTCCCGTAAGTTATGCGGGGGGATATCCGTTGCCATCCCCACCGCAATACCTGTGGTGCCATTTAACAATAAGTTGGGCAAGCGCGCGGGTAATAGATTCGGCTCGTCCATCGTCCCATCAAAATTAGGCACCCAATCGACAGTACCCTGCCCCAATTCTCCCAATAGTACATCGGCATACGCAGACAGTTTGGCTTCGGTATAACGCATGGCCGCAAAGGATTTAGGGTCATCAGGTGAGCCCCAGTTACCTTGACCATCCACTAAGGGATAACGATAGCTAAACGGCTGCGCCATCAAGACCATCGCTTCATAACAAGCACTATCACCGTGGGGATGATATTTACCCAACACATCACCCACGGTACGCGCTGATTTTTTATGTTTGGCACTATTTTTTAGCCCAAGCTCACTCATCGCATAGACAATACGGCGTTGTACAGGTTTAAGACCATCACCGATATGTGGCAAAGCACGGTCTAAAATGACATACATCGAATAATTTAAGTAAGCCTGCTCTGTGAAGTCTGCTAAGGAACGACGTTCGGTAAAATCGGTTACCACTGCGCTCATAATAGTCCTAATATCAATGTTGAAGAGGGACAGGATTTAGTCGGCTATTTTGACGAGATAGTCAATGCACTCGGACAATCCACTCATAGTCTGACGCTATTTAGTATTTACTTCATTTGCGAACTTTAGGGTCTGTTGACGTTTGGCGTGTGAGCCGCGTTGCTGATAAAAATGGACTCAGGCAAGGCACAAAACGCCGTTAATAGTCGTTCTATTGGCAAGTTTTGTCACGCAGAATGAGTCTATTTTTAACGCAACCCACAGGGAAAGAACTATTTTTTGAGGCTACTTTGTTGTTCATCGCTTAGTTGGAATAACCCAATCACGTGATTCACGCCGCGTATCATCTAAAAAATAGTCTCTTTCGCAACCACAATCAAAACGTCAACAGAGCCTAGTCGAAGAAACCAAACAATCGCAAACAGATGCGCGATTTTATACTAATCAGAGAGTAGAAATACTAGCCTTAATAACTTAAAAACCCAGTTATGTCGCTAAAAGCACAAATGACAAACAAAAAAAGGGAGGAACATAGTTCCTCCCTTTTAGGTAGAGTTAAGGCTTAAGGGTCAATACGCACACAGAAACGTACTTCACCCGATTGGCCAGGCTCTAAACCCGTTGGACTGTTATGAAGAATCCAATCAATACTGCCTGTTCCACCTACCGCAGGCGCTGTTCCATTCAACACACTAGGCACATCACAATTCAGTGTGGCTGGTGTGGTAATACAACGTGCACTTCTGAACGTGGTAAAGGCAGGTGTCGTGTCATGAATTACGATATCGCGCACCGTTGATGTAGACGGATTACTGTACTGAATACGATACTCAATTAAGGCATTGGGCTTCGCTTCGTTATTGGTCGTGTATGGATTGGTATCTGCACCCGTTGATGGACACGACATCACTTCACGTACCGTTTTGGTTAATACCAAACTACTATCCGCTAAGGTTGTATTATCACTGCGTGTATATGGCTTCACAATCGTACTGGGTGCGGTGAGTGCAAAACTCGCCGTAATCGTCGATTGATTTTGTGCTCCTGTATTCGCAGCGGCTGGGGAGTACACTTTTTGAATCAAACAGACAATCTGTTCTGCCACGACGTTAATCGGCGCAGTGATTTGTGTATCACCCACATCTAAGGCAGCATTACAGTTGTTGTCTAAATACAACACGGACGACCAACCAGTTAACACAGGATTGGGTGCTTGTGTGGTACTAAAAGTCACACTACCTTCGGTGCCTGCAATAAATTGATGGTCATACTCGGCTGTTGCGCCCACCGCAATGGTTTGTGAACCTTGTGCGGTTAATTGACTTTCGCTGACATCACCAAAGTTAATGTTGGTATAATTCATACCCACCGTTAAGCTAAATTGCGTACGGTCAGCCGCCAAGCTATAACTACCGCCCGTATTGCCTGCTGTTCCTGTCACGGAAAGGTACGTTAAGGGTTGTTGTTCTTCCACACACAAGGTTGCGCCTGTCGATAAGGAAGAAGGAACCGCTAAGCTATAACTACCATCACCACCCGTTAACACCGTTTGATACACGGTGGCCGCACAATCTGTTAAGCGTACAGGAATATTGGCTATCCCTGCTTCGTCTGCCTCTTGAATTGCATTGTGTGGAATGGCTGCATTCTTACCATTATCTAAGAAGACTTTACCGCTAATCGTGTAATTGCTATTGGCGATATTGGTTAAGGTACAGCTAATGTCATCACCCGCCGCAGGCGTGAGTATAAACGGTGCTGTGCTTGGCAAGGGAGTGGTTGATGCTACACGGGCATTCGTACAACTTATCGTAGTTGTATACTGCGAGAGAGGAGATGAACCCGCGCTAATTATCTCAGTAATCGTATAACTCGTACCAACTATTCCTTGATAACTACCTGCCGCATTATAAGTCCCTGCTCCACCTGTAGTGACCACACCACCACCTGTCGTTGTTGAACTGGACGTCGTAGACACCACCGCTCCACTAACACCGCCTGTACGAACTTGTGTCGTAAAACGGTCACTCGCATTCACTAAACTGGAGACCACCTTATTCACGCGAATGACAGGCTGCTTGATACGGTTGCTGAGGGTACAGCTAATATCATCCCCCGAATTTACCGTGATATCTGCTCCTAAGGTCGCGCTGTAAGTTGTAGGCAATACCGTTGTGCTCGCAGTGTAGGCATTCGTACAGCTAATACTTGTTTCATACTGGTCAGTGCTGGTCGTACTACCGCTAATACTTTCCGTAATCGTATAGGTAGCACCCACCATCCCTTGATACGTACCTGCTGTGTTATATGTGCCTGTTGCACCTGCTGTTGTCACCACACCACCACCGACTGTTGTAGATGCGGTAGTGTTGGACACCACCGTGCCTGCTACCCCACCTGTACGAATTTCGGTCGTAATGACATCATTCGCACTGACATAACTCAGTAATTCTTTATGTACCCGTACTTTAGGTAAAACTATACTATTGGTAATGGTACAACTAATACTATTGCCCTCATCACTGGCATTGATAGTTAGGCTATTCGCTACTAAACTGCCGCCCGCACACGCCCATAGGCTCGCACTATAAACTCCATTATTAGCAGCACCTAAGGTCTCGGCTAAAGTCCCTGTTTCACCTGCAAAGACAGTCACGACTGTGCCAGTATCTGTTTCATTCGCTGTGTTAGCGATAGAGTTTAAGCTGGCATTATTCGCAAAACCTGTAGTTACTAAGGTTGCTGTGTCATTCACAATCGCATTTGACCATGTTTTGACTAAACGTAAGCTCGCACTCTTACGGCTGTTGGTATAGGTACAACTAATCGCGGTATCCGCACCCCCAATCGTTAAACCATCGGTAGGGTTGGTATCTGTCGCACCTGTACACGCTAAACTGCTGTTGTAGTTCGCCGCTGACCCTGTGCTAAAGCTCTCCGCAAAGGTTAAGACATCCCCCGCATACATCGTAATCGCACTGGCACTGTCAGTTTCATTCGCCGTATTCGCGGTCGCACTAAAGTTGACGTTGTTCGTGCCACCTGTCGTGGTGATGCTCACCGCATCATTCACTTTGGCATTCGTCCATGTCTTATTCGCAGTCACAGTCACCGCTTTACGGCTGTTGGTATAGGTACAACTAATCGCGGTATCCGCACCCCCAATCGTTAAACCATCGGCCAAATTGGTATCTGTCGCACCTGTACACGCTAAGCTGCTGTTGTAGTTCGCCGCTGACCCTGTGCTAAAGCTCTCCGCAAAGGTTAAAACATCTCCCGCATACACCGTAATCGCTGTAGCACTGTCAGTTTCATTCGCCGTATTCGCGGTGGCGCTAAAGTTGACGTTGTTGGTACCACCTGTCGTGGTGATGCTCACCGCATCATTCACTTTCGCGTTTGTCCATGTCTTATTCGCGGTCACAGTCACGGCTTTACGGCTGTTGGTGTAGGTACAACTAATCGCGGTATCTGCACCCCCAATCGTTAAACCATCGGTAGGGTTGGTATCTGTCGCACCTGTACACGCTAAGCTGCTGTTGTAATTCGCTGCTGACCCTGTGCTAAAGCTCTCCGCAAAGGTTAAAACATCTCCCGCATACACCGTAACCGCTGTAGCACTGTCGGTTTCATTCGCGGTATTCGCGGTTGCGCTAAAGTTGACGTTGTTCGTGCCACCTGTCGTGGTGATGCTCACCGCATCATTCACTTTGGCATTTGTCCATGTCTTATTCGCCGTCACGGTCACCGCTTTGCGGCTGTTGGTGTAGGTACAACTAATCGCGGTATCCGCACCCCCAATCGTTAAACCATCGGCAGGGTTTGTATCTGTCGCACCTGTACACGCTAAGCTACTGTTGTAATTCGCCGCTGACCCTGTGCTAAAGCTCTCCGCAAAGGTTAAGATATCCCCTGCATACACCGTAATCGCTGTAGCACTGTCAGTTTCATTCGCCGTATTCGCGGTCGCGCTAAAGTTGACGTTGTTCGTGCCACCTGTCGTGGTGATGCTCACCGCATCATTCACCTTCGCGTTTGTCCATGTCTTATTCGCGGTCAAACTCACAGACTTACGTGTATTCGTGTAGGTACAGGTAATCAATTTACCTTCATCTCCTGCACCAACGCTTAAGGTATTACTGTTTTGGCCATTCGTTCCCGATACCGTATTGGCCGTCGCGCCTGCATTTGTGGTACACACTAAGCTGGTGGTGTAATTGGCTAAGCTACCAACACTCATTGTCTCGGCAGGTAAGGTGACTGTTTCGCCTACATACACTGTCACAGTGTTGCTGTTAGTGCCTGTACTTGCTGTACTGGTAAACGCAGTCGTGTTATTGCTTAAACCTGTGGTTGCACCAATATTCGCCACATTACCACTAATACTATTCACTCCCCATGCTTTCGCTAATCGGAAGGTTGCTGTTTTACGGCTGTTGGTATAGGTACAGGTTGTGGCTGTCGTGCTGTTACTGATGGTGATGCTTCTTGCTACAGCACCGCTGGCAAGGCTTGTACCTCCCGTACAGGCTAGCGTCGTATTGTAGTCTGTCGCACTCGCTCCACCACCAAAGGTTTCTGCTGGTAATGTCACAACATCCCCTGCATAAACCGTGACTGCTGTCCCTGTCGTTAGGTTATTTCCTGTAGAGGTCGAGTTGACTGTCGCATTATTCGTACCACCTGTGGTCGTCACTGTCGCTGTATGGCCATTGGCGGCATTCGTCCATTGCTTCGCTAAACTCAAGGTTTGCGTAATCCGTGTATTGGTGTAAGTACACGTAATGAGTTTACCTTCATCCCCTGCACCAATACTTAAGGTATTACTGTTTTGGCCATTCGTTCCCGATACGGTATTCGCCGTCGCTCCCGCGTTCGTTGTACATGACAATACCGTATTGTAATTGCTTAATGTTCCCGTACTCATCGTTTCTGCGGGTAGCGTTGCCACATCTCCCGCATACACAGTGACGGTATTGCTATTAGCAGCTGTACTTGCCGTGCTAGTAAACGCAGTCGTGTTATTAGTCAAGCCTGTCGTTGCCGCAATGTTAGCGACGTTACCGCTCATACTGAATGCACCCCATGCTTTCGCTAGACGGAAGGTGGAGGCTTTACGACTATTGGTATAGGTACAGCTAATCGCCGTATCTGCATCCCCAATCGTTAAGCCATCAGCAAGGTTGGTATCGGCTGCACCTGTACACGCTAAGCTGCTGTTGTAGTTCGCCGCTGACCCTGTGCTAAAGCTCTCCGCAAAGGTTAAGACATCGCCCGCATACACGGTAACCGCTGTAGCACTGTCGGTTTCATTCGCCGTATTCGCGGTCGCACTAAAGTTGACATTGTTCGTGCCACCTGTCGTGGTGATGCTCACCGCATCATTCACTTTGGCATTTGTCCATGTCTTATTCGCAGTCACAGTCACGGCTTTACGGCTGTTGGTGTAGGTACAACTAATCGCGGTATCCGCACCACTAATCGTTAAGCCATCAGCAAGGTTGGTATCGGCTGCGCCTGTACACGCTAAGCTGCTGTTGTAATTCGCCGCTGACCCTGTGCTAAAGTTCTCCGCAAAGGTTAAAACATCTCCCGCATACACCGTAATCGCACTGGCACTGTCGGTTTCATTCGCAGTATTCGCAATCGCGCTAAAGTTCACGTTATTCGTGCCGCCGGTTGTGGTGATACTCACGGCATCATTCACTTTGGCATTTGTCCATGTCTTATTCGCAGTCACGGTCACCGCTTTACGGTTGTTGGTATAGGTACAACTAATCGCGGTATCTGCACCCCCAATCGTTAAGCCATCGGCAGGGTTCGTATCTGCTGCACCTGTACACGCTAAGCTGCTGTTGTAATTCGCCGCTGACCCTGTGCTAAAGTTCTCCGCAAAGGTTAAGACATCCCCCGCATACACCGTAATCGCTGTAGCACTGTCGGTTTCATTCGCCGTATTGGCGGTTGCGCTAAAGTTGACATTGTTCGTGCCACCTGTCGTGGTGATGCTCACCGCATCATTCACTTTGGCATTTGTCCATGTCTTATTCGCCGTCACAGTCACCGCTTTGCGGCTGTTGGTGTAGGTACAGCTAATCGCGGTATCTGCACCACCAATCGTTAAGCCATCGGCCAAATTGGTATCGGCTGCACCTGTACACGCTAAACTACTGTTGTAATTGGCTGCTGACCCTGTGCTAAAGTTCTCCGCAAAGGTTAAGACATCCCCTGCATACACCGTAATCGCTGTAGCACTGTCGGTTTCATTCGCCGTATTCGCGGTCGCGCTAAAGTTGACGTTGTTCGTGCCGCCTGTCGTGGTGATGCTCACCGCATCATTCACCTTCGCGTTTGTCCATGTCTTATTCGCGGTCACAGTCACCGCTTTGCGGCTATTGGTATAGGTACAGCTAATCGCGGTATCTGCACCACCAATCGTTAAGCCATCGGCCAAATTGGTATCGGCTGCACCTGTACACGCTAAACTACTGTTGTAATTGGCTGCTGACCCTGTGGTGAATGTCTCACTAAATGTTAAGGTTTGCCCCACATACACATTCGCAACAGATGCTGTATCCGTTTCATTCGCGGTATTCGCAACAGCGGATAAACTCGGATTGACTGTACCCCCTGTAGAGCTAATGGTAACGGCATCATTTACTTTGGCGTTTGTCCACACTTTATTCAGTGTCAAAGGCACCACTTTTTGGTTGGTGAAGGTACAGGTAATTTCTGCACCATAGCGCACATTCGTTGCAGGAACAGTCAAGGTGTTGCCCGCTAAAGTACCAAAACTCGCTGGATTACCTGTAATGCCTGCATTGTCATCGGTACAACTTGCGCCTGTAACAACCCAACCTGCTTGCGCTACTTCTTGAATAACCACATCTTGATTGGCTGTAGAAACATTCGTTGTTGCCGCATTCACTGTTGTCCCTGCAGTGGCCGTGGTAATCGCCGCAGTACTTGCTGTTAAGTTAGTATTATTAAAGTTAAAAGTGCCTGTACCAGATAACGAACGCTTAGCAATCGTCACAGTAGGATGACGCGGTAAACACCATGCAAATTGGTTAAAACCAATATATTCTTGGGTGGATGTCCCTGTATGAGCGGCTCTAAACTCTGTGTTTGCGCTATTAATACCCGTGGTGTTGTAAGCGACATAGACGTTACAGTTAGCACTATTGGTACCACAACTCGAACTATTGGTTGCCGTGGTTGTACCCGTTGCCGCATTAATCGTCTGGTTACCAGACACCTGAGCCGTCAAGCTGGTTGGAAAAATTGTTGCCCCATTATTGGCAGAGACAATCGTACGGTCGCGGAAGTTATTTGAGCCATCATTTTGATAATCATGGTCATACATCGAATAACTTAATTTGTTAATACTACGGCTTGGTGTGAGACTTAAGGTGGCAATTAATGCATTTGCTGCTAATCCGCCCGCACTAGATACCTGCAAAGAGCTGGGTACCGCACCCAACGTTTGTAAACTAGGGTCACCTGATATCGGTGTTGCGCTTTGGGTATTGGTAAACGTTACGGTCACATTATTGGGGGCAGTACCCACAACAAAACTCTTAGAGCTAGTACCGCCTGGCCATGTATTCGCCCCACCAAAGCTAAACTGTTGAGTGATTTCTGCCGCATTACAGGCAATTTGCGCTGGGAATGAGGTTGGCGGCGTAGAGTTTGCTGTATTGGTAAAGGTACAGTTGATATTGGCACCTGCTGCTGTTGCAGCGGTATTCAATGTAACAGTTCCCGCACTTAAATTGTTGGTTGCCGTACCACCTGAGCCTAAACCAGAACATGAAATGTTCGTGAGGCTATAGCCACTGGGAATGGTTTCGGTAATCACGGTGGAGGTACTAAATGCCGAAGACGTTAAAGTACGTGTGCTACCCGTCGCCCCCACACCAAAAGAAGTCGTATTGATAGTTTCTGTACCAAAACCGTTATTACCGCTAAAACTAAAAGCGCCCGTATCATCAATACTGACCTTGGTTAAGGTAATAGTCGGTAATTTGGCATTGGTAAAGGTACAAGCAATATTAGACCCCATTGCTGTTGCAGCCGCGTTCAACGTCACCGTACCTGCGGTTAAATTATTCGTGGCCGTACCACCAGACCCTAAACCTGTACAGCTAATCCCTGTTAAAGCGTAACCTGATGGAATTGTTTCGGTAATAATTGTTTGTGTGCCACCTGCACTGAGCGTATGGGTGGTACCTGTCACCCCAACTCCTGAACTGAGCGTGGTAATATTTTCTGAACCAAAACCATTATCACCACTAAAGCTAAACGTCCCAACATCACCATTACTGACCTTAGTTAACGTCACTGTTGGCAGAGCTAAGGCGGTATTGGTAAAGGTACAGGTTACGGCACTGTCACTAGGCATCGTAATACTGTTACTCGTTACTGTGACCGTACTGCCGTTGGAATTCTTAGTACAGGTTAAAGTCGTGTTGTAATTAGACGCACTATTTGCCGTAAATGTCTCAGCAAACGTGATGGTACTGCCTGCTAAACCTGTTGCAGTTGCTGGCGTTGTTGTACCACCAGCGGTTGAGCTACCTGCGGTTGCGCCAGTTGCCCCCGTAATGGTTAAATTAACAGCACTGCCTGCAAAAGGATTGACCCAGTTTTTAGTGAGCGTCACACCTTGGCTGATACGGTTATTGGTATAAGTACACGTAATTAAACTGGATACTGTATTAGGTATAGTCAGCGTATTCGTGGTTTGGCCGTTTGTCCCTGACGGCGTGACCCCATTATCACAACTTAAGGTTGTGTTGTAGTTTGCTAAAGTACCTGTGCTCATCGTTTCAGCGGGCAAAGTTCCTGTTTCACCTGCAAAAACCGTCACCGTATTACTATTATTGGCTGTACTCGCGGTGCTATTAAATGCCGTCGTGTTATTTACAAAACCTGTTGTCGCACCAATATTGGCAACATTACCCGCAATACTATTGACTCCCCAAGCCTTAGCCAAACGGAGTGTCGCTGTCTTACGCGTATTGGTATAGGTACAGGTAATTAAACCCGATACGGTATTGGGGACAGTCACCGTATTACTCGTTTGACCATTTGTCCCAGATGGCGTGACCCCATTATCACAACTTAAGGTTGTGTTGTAGTTTGCTAAAGTACCTGTGGTCATGGTTTCCGCAGGTAATGTCGCTGTCTCACCTGCATATACCGTGACTGCTGTACCATTGGTATTGGTACTCGCCGTACTGGTGAAGGCTGTCGTGTTATTAATTAATCCCGTTGTTGCACCCAGACTGGCCACATTACCCGTGATGCTATTGGCCGACCATGTTTTTGCTAAACGGAAAGTCGCTGTTTTACGGGTATTGGTATAAGTACATAATAAGGTTTTTCCTGCATCAGCGGCACCAATCACTAAGGTATTGCTTGTTTGGCCATTTGTACCCGACAAGGTATTAGCCGTGGCACCGCCATCTGCGGTACACGCCAATGTTGTATTGTAATTAGCTAAAGTACCTGTACTCATGGTTTCCGCAGGAAAGGTGATTGTTTCACCTACAAAAGCAGTGACTGAGCCACTCGTTGCATTGGTGCTGGCTGTACTGGTAAAGGCGGTTGTGTTGTTGGCTAAGCCAGTGGTTGCACCAATATTGACAACATTACCCGTAATGCTGTTAGCACCCCATGCTTTAGCTAATTGTAAAGTGACTGCTTTACGGGTATTGGTATAGGTACAGGTAATGGCTTTGGTTGCATCGCCCGCACCAATAACTAAGGTATTAGCCGCTTGACCATTTGTACCCGACAAGGTATTAGCCGTAGCACCACCATCTGCCGTACACGCCAATGTTGTATTGTAATTAGCTAAAGTGCCTGTACTCATGGTTTCGGCAGGGATAGTGACCGTTTCACCTGCGAACACAGTGACAAATGCACCATTCGTATTGGTACTAGCCGTACTCGTAAATGCAGCCGTGTTATTGGTTAAACCTGTCGTGGCCGCAATATTGGCCACATTTCCCGTAATACTGTTGGCACCCCATGCTTTGGCCAAACGGAAAGTTGAGCTCTTACGGGTGTTGGTATAAGTACAGGTAATTAACCCTGATACGGTATTAGGAATACTAATCGTATTAGTCGTTTGACCATTTGTTCCAGATGGCGTGACCCCATTATCACAACTTAAGGTCGTGTTGTAGTTTGCTAATGAGCCTGTGCTCATGGTTTCGGCAGGTAAAGTACCGCTCTCACCCGCATACACAGTCACGGTATTACTATTACTGCTCGTGCTTGCCGTGCTATTAAATGCGGTGGTGTTATTGATGAAACCTGTTGTGGCACCAATATTCGCGACATTACCGTTAATACTATTAGCGCCCCATGCTTTAAGTAAGCGCAAAGTCGCTGATTTACGACTGTTGGTATAGGTACAGCTAATCGCTGTATCCGCTGCATTTATCACCAAGCCATCATTCGGATTAGTATCTGTTGCGCCTGTACAGGCTAAGGTCGTGTTGTAATCTGCGGCTGTGCCCGTAGTAAAACTTTCACTAAAGGTGAGCGTTTCCCCCGCAAAAACAGTGATAGCACTTGCGGAATCTGTTTCATTTAAGGTGTTTGCTGTCGCTGAGAGGCTTGGATTGTTAGTACCGCCTGTTGAGGTGATATTAACAGCATCATTTACCTTTGCATTCACCCATGCCTTATTCAATGTCAGTTGTGCTGATTTACGGTTGGTAAAGGTACACACAATGTCTGCACCTACCTGTAAGTTGGCAGGTAAAATCGTGATTTGACTGCCAACTAATGTACCAAAAGACGCTGGATTGCTCGTCACTGCACTATTATTATCCACACAAGTGACACTGCTGAGAGTCCAGTTGGCAGGTACTGTTTCTTGGACTGTCACATTATTATTACGATTGGTGACCGTCAGTGCTGCCGTATTGACTGGCGTACTTACAACAGTTGTCGTTAAGGCACTAGAAGCTGAACTTAAATTGGTATTGGTAAAGTTAAATGTCCCCACTGCACCTGTTGATACTTTGCTAATCGTGACGGTGGGCTGACGTACAGTATTGGTTAGAGTACAACTAATATCGTCGCCTGCTTGTGGCGTAATGGTAAAAGGCGCTGTTGTCCCTGACGGTAACACTGTTGCACTACCCGACAAGGCATTCGTACAACTAATGCTAGTCGTATAGCGACCCAACACCGACGTACCCGCAGTAATACTTTCAGTAATAAAATATTGTGTGCCTACGGCGCCTTCATATTTACCTGTTGCGTTATAGGTAGCTGCGCCACCTGTTGTCAGTACACCACCACCTGTTGTTAAACTACTACCCGTCGTAGAGACGACCGTACCAGTTGCACTGACTGTACGAATTTCAGTCGTAAAGCGGTCATTGGCATCAAACAAACTACTAACCGTTTTATTGACTCGAATCAGTGGTTTTTTGCGATTAGTAAAGGTACAGGCAATATTGGTTCCCGCAGCAGTTGCCGCTGCATTTAATACGACACTGCCCGTTGCCAAGTTTGGCGTTGCTGTGCCACCAGAGCCTAGGCCTGTACAGTTAATCGCGGTGACTTCATAACCCGCAGGAATGGTTTCGGTAATTGTTGTGGCTGTCGACACTGCGGCTAAGGTTTGCGTTGCACCCGCAACACCTGTACCCGCGGTCACGGTGGTAATGGTCTGGCTGGTAAAGCCGTTATCTCCTGTAAAGGTAAACGCCCCCACCCCTCCATTACTGATTTTAGTCAATGTAATTTTAGGCAGTTTGGTATTAGTATAGGTACAAGTAATTGCCGTACCCGTAGATTGAGTAATCGTTAAGGTATTACCACTGAGTGAACCGTTTGTCCCTGTACATGCCAAGCTGGCCGCGTAATCAGCCGCCACTGCACCGCCACCAAAAATCTCACTGATTGTACCTGATTCACCGACATAGACAGTAGTTGCTGTGCCTGTAGTTGTATTGCCCGCTGCCGTTGCCGTCGATGTGCCTGATGTCACACTATTAATAAAGCCCGAACTATTAACCGTGGCGGTATGCCCTGCTTGACTACCTGCTGCCCATGTTTTACGCAAGGTTAAGGTGGTACTACGGCGGTTATTAAAGGTACATTTTATTTCTGCACCTGTTAAAAAATAGGAGGCAGGGATAGTGAGGACATTAGTTGCCAACGAACCAAATGTGCCAATATTACCCGTAGTTGCCGCGTTTTCATCAATACAGCTTGCCGTTGTCAGGGTATAACCACCGACGAGGGTTTCGGTAATGGTGACATCGGTATTGGTAGCCGTGACAGTTAATGGTGCTGATGACACACCCACACCCGAGGTACTGGTGGTTAAGGTACCAATACTGCCTGTTAAATTGGTATCAGAAAATGTAAAGCCCGCAGTACCCCCATAAGAAATTTTCTCCACAGTCACCATAGGGTTTTTACGATTTAAGAACGTACAGGTATAGGTATTACCAGCAGTTAGGCTTCCCGTTGGTATGGTATACGTTGGATTGGCAAAGCTGCCCACTGTGGCACCAGACGAATTTGTACACGTCGCCCCTTCTAAGGTCCAACCTGCAACACTCGCTTCTGAAATCGTCACCGCAGAAGTATTGTTTAATATAGAAAAGGCTTGAGTGCCTGCATCGCCCGTATCACCATCTACTTGTGTAGACGAACTGGGAATGGTTGTCGTTACCGAACCCGAGGTTTGTGCGGTATTGGCTAGTGTATAACTAAACGTACCAACATCCCCCAATGAGACCTTATTCAAAACCAAAGTCGCATAGGCAATCGTTGTGACGACACTACTACTGTTATCAGAAGGAAAAATATCGGTATTGCCTGCGGGGGTCGTCACCGTCGCCGTATTAGTGATTGTCCCACTAGTCGTTGCGGTACCTTGTATTGTCACCGTACAGGTAGCATTGGTTGGCCCACTAAACGTACCGTTAATGGTATTACCTGTGCGTGTCCCGAGACAGGTCGTGGCGCCACTCCCTCCTGTAAATGTTGGTGTTCCTAAACCTGTAATATTTGCTGGAATAGCATCGGTAAAAGTAGCTAAACTGGTGGCACTCACCGTATTCACACCACGATTACTAATCACAAATCGATACTGAATGGTATTACCCGACACAATCGTCAACGGCGTCGTTTGAAAAGCTCCCGTCGTGCCTTGACGTTGGCTTTTAATCACCCGTAAGTCCATATCGGTAGCTGCGTCATCATCGACAATGGTATAGGTGGCCACACCGTTACCTGATGCGCCGCAGACACTGGTCGACATCAGATGAAAGGTACTGGTAGGCGATAAAGAGACAGTAAAGGTTTCATCTACTTCATTGACGGTATCATCAATAATACTCACAGGTACGTTAATCACTAAAGGCGTACCTTGACCGTAATCACCTGCGGGTACTGTGGCACTAAAGGTATTGGCTGAGCCACCGTTAATCGTATAGTCACCCCCTAAAATTGCTGTGCCGCCTGTGACATTAAAGGTTAAAACCAAGCCTCCTGTTGGCACAATACCTGCTACCACGACCTGTACAGGTGACGGCGAACCGTTATTTTCTGGGGTAATGTAGTTGGCAGACGTAAATTCAACAATCGGTTTAACGGTAATTTGTACGCCATCCAAAAAGTTACCGTTAGTCGCAGAGCCAGATGTCGATTGGAAACCAATAACGGTTTGTCCAGAAGGACCTGTATAAGTAAAAGTACCTGTATAGTCCGCCCAACGGGTAATACCATCTTGCGTTAAGACATTAGAAGTGACCGAACAACTGCCCGCATAACAGTTGGTGACAGCACCATCACCTGTGGTACTGGTAGAAACGTTGGCAATAGGCTGTGAACCTGCACGAAATACTAAAGTATCATTCGCGGCGTTACGACCATTATGACTAAAAGTCCATGTGACGGGTTCGCCACTGACCAAACAAATATTTTGTTGGAGTTCAGACACAGCCTCTGCATTCAACTCGACGAATTGACTACCTTGACGCGCAGGCATGCGGTCTGTTGTCCCCCCTCCCCCACCGATTGCCCGTGGCCCTTTCCAAATTTCAATCAATTGACCCGAGCCTGTCACACTAATCGGTGATGTACATTCGGCTGTAGATTGCTCAGCGCCAAAGGGATGGGTGGTCAACCAACCTGGCACCCGCGTATTAGAAATATAGACCCGACATGGTGCCGTCGTATCAATGACTGGCGATTCAAACCCCAAGTTCAAATAACTACGTTGATACGCATGGACAGTGACTGGCAAGAAAGAGCCAAAAGCCAAAATAAAGAGCGACACTAGCCGCAGATTGAGCCAATGTTTGAGGGTGCTTTTGTGCCACCATAGCCCGCATAGCATGCTAGCCAATAAGAAATAGAATAACATGGCCTTATCGTAGTGCAACATCGAACATATTCCTCAGACTCGCAAACGCGGTACTTTGGGATAACATTAGCGCTATGCTAAGTGTCCCGAAAATTACTTATCCAGAGCATCTTGACTGAATGATTTACATTGGGATTACGGCTGATTTATATGAAGATAGCTCTATTATAAATCTCAGCACGCACTCATTTATTATGCTCTATACATAACTAGAGTTGCTCTTAGTCTATGTTAAACCTATATACCTAATCACATGGTCAGTGATTCACACGAAATCCATAGAAATTAGTTAAGATTTATGACCCGTAGACATAGACTCTGTGTTATGTGATTGTCGCAGAGTCATCATAAGCTCAGTGCATGACACTGAGATGGAACTCTGTATAGCCACCCCTAAGACATATCAATCTGTAGCATTCTGTGATACTTCTCACATTCGATTGTAGAAAATTGTGATGCTTTTGTACATTTTATCCGCCTAGAAAACTGGCTGTATTCGGAGGTTTATGGCGACCTATCGACAAAACCCTATAAATGCACGACGAATGGTGAGCTAAAAAACAGCATTTTTAGACCTCAGAGACAATGTCCGTCATCAGAAAATATAGGGCACTATTTAAGTGCTTGTGAGTCACTCGATATCCATCTGAATGGAAGATTATTAAGACTGACTAAGAGCCTAATCAACACAACAGATTAACGACGACTTAAGGTCTATAGCTATTCAATTTATCTTTTTGTACTCAGTTAGGTATTAAAAACATTGTTTATTGCAGCTGATAATGTGTCACATTAAACAGGCTGACGTCATACCGTTCACATATCTAAGGATGCCCCATCAGCCCAGCCACAACAGTAGCGCAAGTTAAATAGCTTCTGCCAAATTACCTTTTTCTTCTAGCCACGCTTTGCGGTCTGAGGCACGTTTTTTGGCCAATAACATATCCATTAAACTTTCGGTTTCTTTGACATCGTCTAAGGTCAGTTGTACCAAACGGCGGGTATTGGGATCCATTGTGGTTTCGCGTAATTGCAAAGGATTCATTTCGCCCAAGCCCTTAAAACGAGTCACTTGCGGTTTAGCCCGTTTGTTTTCTGCTGCTAGGCGGTCAAAAATGCCCTGTTTTTCGCTATCATCAAGGGCGTAGTAGGTTTCTTTACCACAATCAATCCGATATAGCGGCGGCATAGCCACAAACACATGACCATTTTTGACCAAAGCGGCAAAATGTTTGACAAACAACGCACACAACAAGGTGGCAATATGCAAACCATCGGAGTCGGCATCCGCTAAAATACAAATTTTGCCGTAACGTAAGCCTGTTAAGTCGTCATTGGCAGGGTCAACACCAATCGCTACGGCAATATCATGCACTTCTTGTGAAGCCAATACTTGGTCTGCCGCAACCTCCCATGTGTTTAGAATCTTACCGCGCAACGGCATAATGGCCTGAAACTCTTTATCACGCGCTTGTTTGGCCGAACCACCTGCCGAGTCACCTTCTACCAAAAACAACTCACCACGCATCACATCTTGGCCTGCACAATCGGCTAACTTACCTGGTAAAGCGGGGCCTTGAGTAATTTTTTTACGTTCGATTTTTTTGCTAGCACGTAAACGTTTATTGGCACTGGCTATCGCTAATTCAGCTAATTGTTGCCCCACATCAGGATGTTGATTGAGCCATAACGAAAACGCATCTTTAACTACACCTTGTACAAATACCGAGGCTTCGCGTGACGATAAACGCTCTTTGGTTTGTCCCGAAAATTGTGCTTCTTGCATTTTCATCGACAACACAAAAGCCACACGTTCCCACACGTCTTCGGGGGCTAGTTTGACATTACGGGGTAATAAATTTCTAAACTCACAAAATTCACGCATGGCATCGGTTAAGCCTTGACGTAAACCATTAACGTGTGTGCCATGTTGTATCGTAGGAATTAAGTTTACATACGATTCTTGAATGGTTTCGCCGCCTTCGGGCTGCCATAACACCGCAAACTCACAGGCGGCGTGTTCTCCCTTAAAATCGCCGACAAAAGGCTCAGCAGGTAAACATTCAAAGTCTTTACAACTGTCAATTAAATACGCGCGTAAGCCATCTTCGTAATACCATGTCTCTTCTTCTTTGGCTTGTTTATCCACCCATTTAATTTGCAAATTAGGACACAATACCGCTTTAGCTTTTAATAAGTGTTTGAGTGCTTTAGTATTAAATTTAGGATTATCAAAATATTGTGAGTCTGACCAAAAACGCACACTCGTGCCTGTTTGACGTTTGGGTACAGACCCAATTACCGCCAATTCTTTCGATTTATTGCCATTGGCAAAACTGATGGCATATTCTTGACCATCTCTTTTAACTTTAACTTGTACTTGGCTGGATAAGGCGTTGACCACCGAAATACCCACACCATGCAAACCACCCGAAAACTGATAGTTCTTATTAGAGAACTTTCCGCCTGCATGGAGTTTGGTCAAAATTAACTCCACACCCGACATTTTTTCTTCAGGGTGCATATCAACAGGCATACCACGGCCATCGTCTATCACTTCTAAAGAATTATCTTCGTGCAAAATGACTTGAATTTGACACGCATGGCCAGCCATTGCCTCATCAACCGAATTATCAATCACTTCTTGGGCTAAATGATTGGGACGACTGGTATCGGTATACATACCTGGACGGCGGCGAACAGGGTCTAGCCCCGATAAAACTTCAATCGCATCAGCGTTATAAGTAGTCATAAGTATTTAATATAGTAAAAAATCAATAATCGCGGGAATATGGTATTCAAAACTATCAAAGGCATGATTACCACCCTCCTCCACCAACATTGGGGAACGAGGATATTTTGCCAACGCTAATCTATAGTCTAAAGTCTCATCGGCTGTTTGTAATAGTACCCATAAGCGTTCAGGATACCTCAGCGCGTCAACTTCTATCGCTAATAATTCATCAACTTGAGCTTGGGTTAAAACGTAGCCCTTACCTGTATGATAATTACGCTGCTCACCCAACAGTGACCTTAACAAATCATAGGCTTTAACCGCAGGATTAATTAACACAGCGTTGTTACCATAGTGTTGATTCAGCCACGTGGCATAAAAGCCACCTAATGAACTGCCCAATAAACCCGCACTGGGATAACGCTGCACCAACGCTGTGAGTATATGTATCGCTTGTTTGGGATACGCATTCAGGTCGGGGCTAAAAAATTCTATATCTGGCCGATAGGTGGCTAACCATGTGCGTATAACAGTTGCTTTATGCGACAACGGCGAACTGTTAAAGCCATGAATATAGATGAGCGTTGACATAAAAGGTCTAATCATGATGCGCAAATAGCGTATAAGACCTAATGCTAATGATTCATGTCATCAGATGCAAGTCAACACCCTTATTTACGGAAGCGATGAGGCTTAATAGCCTTTGACTGTCCAATCAACAACAAATTTTACCCCCTCGACCCGAGACACCGCTGTTTCGATTTTGCCGTCAGCATATAAATCAAACCAACGGTAACCTGGTGCAATATCATCCACGGCAAAATCTGAACTAAGGGGCTTAAATTGTACGCACGTTGACGGTGCAGATAATAAGCGGACATTTTGACGCATACGGTCAGATTCTTGATGCACATGCCCCCACACAATCGCTTTAATGTGGCTAAACTGGTCAATCACTTGCCAAAAGTCATTCGCATTTCTAACCACTTGGGTATCTAGCCATTTACAGCCCATGGGTACAGGGTGGTGATGCAAACACACCATGACATGATAATCTTTACTTTGCTCAAGGGCTTGTTTTAAAAATTCTAACTCTTCGGGCTTGAATTTACCTGGCACTTCGTATTCAACACTGGAGTTGAGCATAATAATGCACCAGTGTTCATATTGAATCACACAAGGGCTTAAATGGCTTTTATTGTTGCCCAGTATATTGAGTATTGGCTGTGTAATATCGTGATTACCCTGCAACCAATAATTGGGGGTATTAAATTGCGCTAAATGCTGTTGAAAACGGGTATAGGCTTGCTCGGACGCATCTTGAGCAATATCCCCTGTGGCCAAAATGACATCAATGTGTGACTGCTCGCGTTTTACTTTCTCCAAAACTAAACGCAAACTGTCTTCGGTATTTAATCCCAACAGACGACCTTCTGTATTAGCAAACAGATGACTGTCGGAAACTTGCACTACACGGAGTGGCGGTTGTTTGTGTTTTTTCAAGATGCCATCCCTAAAGCGGACACTTATTGTTGTATTAAACGTAAGAATACAACTTTTTTCCAGCGACTCAATCTACAAATCGGCAAAATTTTCTTTTTTTTGCCAACGTGTACGTAATTTGACCTCATTTAACAATAACCATTGAGCGGCAATGACCGTCGTGGCATTGATTAATCGTCCTTGTGTCAAATAGGCTTGCAATTGCGCTATCTCAACCACACAGGCACGAATATCTTCCCCTTCTTCGGGCAAACCATAAATCCCACCCGCTTGACTTAAATCCGCTTGGGCGACAAAGAGATGTAAACACTCGCTGCTACAACCTGGCGTTAAGTAAAAGCGCTGCACAAACTCAAGATGCAGTAAACTAATACCTGCTTCCTCTTGCGCTTCTCTGCGTACAACTTGTTCTAAACTTTCCTGTTCTGCATCGACCAACCCCGCCACTATTTCTAATAGCCAAGGATTGTCTTCGGCTAATGCCCCAACACGAAATTGCTCAATCAACAACACGGACGCTAAGACTGGGTCATAAATCAATACGCCCACTGCTTGTGGTTTCACCATTAATTCACGTTGAATCACCGTCCCCATCTGCCCCGAAAATAAACGGTGTTTGAGGCGTAAAACATCAATACGGTTAAAGCCTTGAAATAAGGTTTTACGTTCGACGTGTTCAACATCGTGTGTTTGCTTAAATAGGGTTTGTTCCATGTTATCTTAGCCTTTTTTCAATGCGTTACATCTCTATTAATAGTAGCCTGTATGCAGCGTAGCGAAATACAGGAAGCAACAACCCGTGTTACGTTTCACTTCACACGGGCTACTCATGTTTTATATTGGAGTTATACCACCTTATAAATTTCACTGCCTTGCGCTTTAAACTCTTCTGACTTTTGGCTCATGCCTTCGGCTTGTGCCTCCAGACTATCCGCATAATCACGCACATCTTGAGTAATTTTCATAGAACAGAATTTTGGCCCACACATCGAGCAAAAATGCGCGACTTTATGGGCTTCTTTGGGCAAAGTTTCATCATGGAAACTCCGTGCAGTATCAGGGTCTAAGCTCAAATTAAATTGGTCTTGCCATCTAAATTCAAAACGAGCTTTTGACAAAGCATTATCCCGAATTTGAGCACCTGGATGACCTTTGGCTAAATCAGCGGCATGGGCAGCAATTTTATAAGTAATAATGCCGTCTTTAACGTCTTTTTTGTTGGGTAAACCTAAATGCTCTTTGGGCGTGACATAACACAACATCGCAGTGCCATACCAACCAATCATCGCGGCACCAATTGCGGAGGTAATATGGTCGTAACCTGGTGCAATATCGGTGGTTAATGGCCCAAGCGTATAGAATGGTGCTTCGTGACACCATTTTAATTGTAAATCCATATTTTCCTTAATCATGTGCATTGGCACATGGCCAGGCCCTTCAATCATCACTTGTACATCATGTTGCCACGCAATTTGGGTTAATTCACCCAAGGTTTTTAATTCACCTAATTGCGCTTCGTCATTGGCATCCTGAATTGAACCAGGTCTTAAACCATCACCCAACGAAAACGACACATCATAAGCCTTCATAATTTGGCAAATTTCGTCAAAATGGGTATATAAAAAGTTTTCTTTATGATGTGCCAAACACCATTTGGCCATAATTGAGCCACCACGCGAGACAATACCTGTTAAGCGTTTAGCGGTCATAGGGATATAACGTAACAACACCCCAGCATGAATGGTAAAGTAATCGACACCCTGCTCGGCTTGTTCAATTAAAGTATCACGGAAGATTTCCCATGTTAAATTTTCAGCAATACCATCAACTTTTTCGAGTGCTTGATAAATCGGTACTGTGCCAATGGGGACAGGTGAATTACGCAAAATCCATTCACGGGTTTCATGGATATTTTTACCTGTCGATAAATCCATGATTGTGTCTGAACCCCAGCGAATTGCCCACGTCATTTTGGCGACTTCTTCTTCGATGGAAGAAACAAGGGCTGAATTACCAATATTACCGTTAATTTTTACCAAGAAATTACGGCCAATAATCATTGGCTCTAATTCGGGATGGTTGATGTTGGCAGGAATAATCGCACGACCTAAAGCCACTTCTTGACGGACAAATTCGGGGGTAATTTCTTTGGGAATCGCCGCACCAAACGATTGACCTTCATGCTGATTTAATAAACCATTGGCGCGAGCTTCTTGTAATTTTAAGTTTTCACGAATGGCAACAAATTCCATTTCGGGGGTAATAATGCCTTGTTTGGCATAGTGCATTTGCGTGACATTTTTACCTGCTAACGCACGGCGTGGCTGACGTAAATGACCAAAACGCAACGGCGCTAAGGCAATATCTTTTTCGCGCTGACGGCCATAAGACGAGCTTAAACCGTCTAAAACTTGGGTATCTTCGCGCTCAATAATCCAATTATCACGAATACCTGCCAAACCTTGACGAATATCAATAGTGATATTGGGGTCGGTATAAGCACCTGATGTATCATAGACCACCACAGGCAGATTTTTTTCGCCACCAAAAGCGGTGGGGGTATCGTCTAAATGAATCGCACGCATGGGTACACGTATATCTGGACGTGAACCCTGCACATAAATTTTATGTGAGGCAGGTAAAGGCTGAATGGCGGCGGTATCAACTTGCGCGTTTTCGCTTAAAAAATGAGATGTGGTCATACTATAGTCTGTATTAATCGAGGACATAAAAGAATGTGGCGACTATACCCTTGTCCTCCATCAGATGCCACTAGGCAAGGAACTGGACAAGGCAAAGTGATGTAAATTTGTGTCTCGGATATTGCTTTAACGCGCATAAACCAATACCCTCGACATACTTTCCATACTCATCGGTATGTTGCTATGCGTTCATTCGTTTTACCCGCTTTGATGTTAACGGCATTTGCCGCACCCGCTTATGCTTTAGATTTAGCGCAGGCCTATGAGCTTGCTCTTAAAAATGACCCACAATGGTCTGCGACCACCAATCAATACCTTGCTGAAAATCAAAAAGAAAGTATCAGCCGTGGTGCGCTTTTACCCACCGTTGGATTCTCAGCCAGTCTCAATCGTAATAATATTTCGCCCGAATTGAGTGATAGTTTTGACTACACAGGCCAACAATACGCCCTACAAGTACGTCAACCCCTGTATCGTGCTGATTTATGGAATGCTTACCAAAAGTCCAAATCATTGACGTCCGTTAATGAGGCTAACTATCAACAAAAACAACAAGAACAAGTGTTACGCGTCAGTGAAGCGTATTTTAATGTATTACGTGCACAAGAAACCCTAGCGGCTGCCAAAGCCGAAGAAGCGGCATTAAAACGCCAGCTCGAACAAGCACAAAAGCGTTTTGATGTGGGCTTAATTGCCAAAACCGATGTACTAGAAGCACAAGCGCAACTGGATGGCTCGACGGCGGGAAGAATCAGCCAAGAAGTGAATTTGTCTAGTGCTCGCGAGGCGCTCAGTGCCATTATTGGCAACGATAACAGTACGTTGAGCAGCTTACGCAGTGATTTTATTGTGACCCCACCACAACCCAATAACCCCGATGATTGGGTGAAACTCGCACACGAAAAAAATCCCCAGCTCGCGGCAGCACGCTTTAATTACGCAGCAGCCGAAGATGTCATTCGCGAGCAACAAGCGGGTTATTTACCGACCGTAGACTTTGTCGGTAGTTTTGCAAAAGTGGATAATGGCAGTGATAATAGCCGTTCATTTAACAATGCAGACCAAGTCACCGCAGGCATCGAATTACAATGGTCGCTTTATGCGGGTGGCCGCACACAAAATGCTATTAAACAAGCCCATTATGCTCGTGATGCGTCTAAAGACCAAATCAGTGCTATCGAACGGCAATTAACCACACTGGCACGTACATCCTTTTTAACAGCTTCTGCCGACAGTTATCGTGTCACGGCACGTCAGCAAGCCATGAAATCTGCCGAAGCCGCTCTAGCCGCTACCAAAGCAGGTTATGATGTAGGAACACGGAATATTGTCGATGTGTTACTTGCCGAACGTAATGTCTATGCCGCAAAACGCGACTATGCAAACTCACGTTATGATTATGTGATTAATACGATTAAGTTGCGTGCATCTGCAGGTCAGCTCAGTGAAGTCGACATTAAAGAGCTAAATGGCTGGCTTGGTCAGTAAGCCTGATGGACTGTGTGCGTACACAGCACACAGTCTGTTGATTACTCGACGGCCTTCTGCTCAACCAATACCACATTTGCACCACTGATGGCATATTTACTCAGCCATTTTTGACCATCTAACTGACTATAAACAAAAAACTGATTGCCCACGACAGATAGAGTGGTTTGCGCACTACGCGGACTGGTATTATCTGTTAAAACTGCCCCTTTGATACTCAACACAGGATAACGCTGACAATCTAGCTTATCCGTCGTACATTGCATGACGTTCAACGACTGCTTCTGCTGATTGTCTGCATCTATCCATAACATGGTATTGTCATGCATGTTGGCTGCAACCAAAACATGAGTGATATTATTCACTTGATTCGTGGTGGTAATATCCCCGTCAATAATTTTGACACGAATAAACTGACTGATTTTTTCTGCGTCTTTTTCGTTATATAAGAATAAATTAAGAAAGTAACTGCGACTGGTGATGGTCTGCACATTGGCGGCCAACACTTTACCATTCAAACCGTAATTTTTAGACAGCAAAGGGCTACCACCCGCATCAAAAGAAAAAAGCTGATAACCAGTTTGCTTGGGGGTGCTAAACCACAAAATTGCACCATCTACCGTAGGTAATACACCCTCTGCCTTCAAATTGGTGTTAAATTGATATTGCGTGATAGGCGGCACATCGTTAGTCAATATGCTCACCTTCGCATCACTTTGTTGAATACGCAGAGGCTGTACCGTCAATAATTGGTCTTGCCCAAACAAAGGTGGCTGCGTTGCGCTATTCACACCCGTCCCTATGGTTTGACTGGCATCTAACAATAAGGTCGTGTCTAAGCTACCTCCCCCTCCTAAATTAGGCGAGATATTGCCACCCGTCCCCCCTGTACTCACGCCTGCAACATCAGGTGTCGTACCACCACCGCCACAACCTGTCAGTTGTAAACCAAGGACACACCATAAAGATGCCACGAGATTGAATGGCTTAAACTTGGACATAACGCATTTTTCTCCAGTGCCTAGCTTAGCGAGCCAACTCATCAGATACTTTAAGCAAGCGCACATGATATTTATCGCTTTTCAGTGACCCACTTGTCTCACCAGCCGAAGATTCTGGCAAAAATGGTGCTCCAAAAACCACACTCCAGCTATAGGTTGGCTCAAACTGAACAGGGGTTGACGTCCAATAAGGAAAGCTCGCGGTATTAGGAAATAACAAGCTGTTAATTGCTGGATTGATACAGGCTTTATTCACTAAAGAACGTAGCTCTTTAATATTAGGTAATTGGTAACCCCGCCCAAACTCGCTAGCGGCTTTTAGAGCCTCTTGCCAAGTATAGGTCAATGCTTCGCCTTCACAAGTTAAACCATTCCACGTTTGGCCTAAACTACAACGTTGCCAAATCAAACCTGTTTTTAGGTCTTTCACTTCTTGAGGATTAGCTTGTATTTGATAGCGACTATTAGGCGTATCACTGATGATATTGGCAAAACAAGCGGCAAATAGAGAGGGGCTATTTAAGAGTCCTATCATTAATGTGGCGATAGGGTACACATGTCTACATTTATTCATGACCTGCTCGCACTAATCTAATATAGTTTTCGTTGGTACTGAATCGTTGATTTTTAGCAATACTTCTAACCAGACCAAATTCAAACATAACAACTACAGCAAACTGCCCCGAGCTACCCGTCGTTTCTGCTGTCCAATAGTTTGCACTTTGTGTGTTGGGAAAATAGTGTGTATCAATCGTTGGCGAAGACTGTCCGTAATGCACTAAACCCTGTAGTTGCTCAGCCGTCGGCAAACGCCAGTCTTTGTAGCCACACAAACCTTGTTGATTGATTGCTTGTATATACGTTAGCGTATTCTTATTGCCATTTTCTAAACCAAAATTACCACCATTTTGAGCGGTATCAGGATTATACCACGTATACGTATTGTCATAATCCTCTAAGCCGCCATCATTGGTTTTAGCCTCCCACAATAAGCCGGTGTGGTTATCCCGTACACAATGCCACACGGTGGCATTTGCGGCTAATGGCTTCCCTGATATGTCGATTTTAGTAAAATCAAAGCCTGCAGCACCTGCACCCAATTTAGCCAATTGTCCTTGTTGTGCTTGATAATCACGACCTACATTCGCATCTTGTTGCCACGCCGACCATTCGCCTAAGCCAGAGCCTGCACATAAGCTAATAATATCCGTCTCTGTTTGACAATCAATCACGCCTGTATCATTTAAGGCATTTGTTGCTAGGCTATCCGCAATAAATGTTTGTTTCAGTAATAGTTTGCCTTGTGTATTTTTTACTTGAATACTGGGCACTTGTTGCGCTTGTGGCGTACAGGTGAGACGCAATACTGTTGCCGATTGTTGTGTGATTGCAACATCCGTACAGGCTACCGTCTCAATATTGACACTATTGGGCGACAACTTACTACCAATAATAGACACCGTAACGGGCTGCCCAATAAACACCTTAGTCGGCACTTGTATGGCGCTTACTGAAGGGATAGTTGAGGGCGTGGCAGCGGTGGTATTATTTTCATTACATGCCACCAGTAATAAGGCGCTTAGTCCTACAAGCAAGGTTATACGAGTCATTATCAATCATCGCGCATCAAAAAATAAGCCGTATCTTAAAACGATTTAGACATTAACAATAGCTCAACAAAACGATTTATTTTCGATTTTTTTACAGCCAATCGACTCAAAATAGAGATTAAATGAGCCAAAAGGGATACTAACAATCCCCCCCTAATACGTCGGCTAAGCGCAGTAGTCATCAGATTTTACGGCGCAACTGATAAACTCCATCTGCCGATAAAGCGGTCAAATCTTACTCAATCTCGCGTGGGCGCAGGTGGGATGACGTCCACAGGCATGTTCTGTCGCTCAGCATAATTAAACATCGCGACAGTAAAACGTTGGTCTGCATTAGACTTAACTTTGTCTGCCTCACATAAGATGTCAGCAAAGGTGAGCATTTCTTGCATAAACGCTTGCCATTTTTTGCGTGAGTATTGCTCTAAAATAGCAATGGATTCTGGCGCTAAACCATCAGCAAATACTGCTTGGTCTAAAAATTTTTCTCGGCCTGCCGTTTCCAAATTATAAGTTGAGGCCGCTAAGTGGTCATTCAAAATACGCGCAAACAATTGATAGAGTTGCTCACTGGCTTGGTCTGGTAAAAAAGCCTTATGTTGCAAGCAAATCGTATCCTGAACCTCATCCCACTCAACCACTTTAATACGAATGAGTTCATTGAGAATTGAACGTGGATGTTTATCTTTAGAAACCGACAACACCAATTTTTCAAAACTCATGACCTCTGGGTTATCACTCATAAAGACCAAAGCATCAGGATAAATATCTTGATTAGCCAACCATTTGCCAATCACTTCCGCAGGCACAGTACTACGAGTAATCGCTGCAATGGGTTGTTCTTCTAAAGCGGTACGTACCAGTTGTACATCGCGACGTTGTAAACCACTTAATAGACTAAGGGCAGAATCCGTTTTTTTGCTGCCCAATCGTTCTGCTTCTAATAGTGCTTGCTGTAGAAATACTTTTTTTAAGGCTTGGGCAAACTCAACATAGGTAATACCGTGACGAATTAACCATGCCACTAAACGTTGCATAATCGATAAGACGGTATCTAATACTAATAAACTATGTTTAGCTTTCATATCGTTAGCCTAAATTTCATCTTTTTACGTAAATCACATCAGTCCTATCGTCGGTTTAGCCGCTTTCTATTCCTTACTTGTGTATTTTAACCCGTTAGCTAATAATAGTTTGATACTTTATAGGGTTTTTGCGCTTTTTTTCGCAAAATCCACACTAAAAAATAATTAACCCATTAGATATGGATAAAAAACACTTTTAGACACTATAACACATTATTTAATACATATTTGATTTTCCGTAAAAATAAAAAGGGCGAACTTATCAGGTTCGCCCTTTTTTATTGCCAACAGTATTTTTGCCGAATAACTATTGCACACCGAGAAAAAGTTTATTTAGTGATGGTCATGGTGATGATGTTTGTGTTTTTTGTACCAACCTTTATGTTTACCATGCCCACGATGATGTTTAGCTTCTTTTACATAAACCACTTTTTGTACAACAACAGGTTGCGGCTGTTGGACGACTACATGCTCTTTGACAACGGTGGTTTGTTTTTGGCCACTGGAGCCAATCGCTGCGCCCGTTGCCCCGCCAATCGCCGCGCCGATAATTGCACCATCTCGCCCATTCATGTCATGACCAATCGCTGCACCAATCGCCCCACCGACTGCACCGCCGACGACTGAACCTGAATCTGCGGCTAATATGGATGTAGATGTAAAAACACCTAATAATAGGCTAGTCGCTAAGATATGAGTTTTCATCATATATTCCCTCATTACAACTCTCTGATAAATCACTGATACGCTAAAGAGAGTCTGTTTGGCTAGTTGATGAGTGAACTATAGTGAACCCCCTACATAAGTTATAGCAGTGTTTTACCCTAATGATGTAAGGGCAAGTAATAGAACTGCTCAATTCGTTACCAAACGCATGGACTGCGTAAGCCTTCTGTAACTTTTACAAACTTTTTATAACAACCGCCATGCGATATCTGCGACCTATACCCTATAGAAAACCTACTGACTGGCATGCACCCCTACCACGCCGACCACAATCAAACAGGTAAAAAATAGCTTGCTTACGCTATAAACTTCATTGAGCCACACAAAAGCAATCACATTTGACAAGGTTAAAATAGTGCCTGTGGTGACAGACGAGGCAAATCCCATGTCAAAATATTTAAGCACTTTCGACCATGTGACAAATGCGGCCGTATATGAGGCTAATGCAAAAGCCAATAACCAGATTTTTTCTTGTTGGCTATGTAAACGCGCTAAAAAAGTCCCAAAGACATTAAAAAACACCGTGAGTGCGATAAAAATACTGCCTGCTGCCATGTTATTTATGCTCCAAACCTTGAGCGTGTGTGGCTTTGCTGAGCGTATTTTTTGTCTTAAACACCTTACTTAAATCATCAAACAAGGTATATAAAACTGGCACTACCACTAAGGTTAAAATGGTTGAGGTTAATACCCCACCAATCAAGGCATGAGCCATTGGCGCACGTTGTTCTGAGCCTTCACCTAAGCCTAAAGCTAAAGGCAACATGCCAACCACCATCGCCGCCGTGGTCATTAAAATGGGACGTAAACGGGTGCGTGCAGCCACTAAAATGGCTTGTTCACGGTTCATACCCTCTTTAATTGAATGCTGAATAAAATCGACCAATAAGATGGCATTTTTAGTCACCAAGCCCATAAGCATGACAATACCGATTAAGGAGAAAATATTGAGCGTGCTTTTGCATACAAACAACGCCAAAAACACACCAATCAACGATAAAGGCAATGAAGACATAATCGTTAAGGGATGAATAAAACTATTAAATTGCGCACCCAACACAAAATAAATAAACAACACCGCCAAAATTAACGCAGTTTTGGCATAACCCATAGACTCATCCATGTCTTTGTTTTGGCCTTGAATTTGGAAACGGTAACCTGCTGGCAATTGCATTTGACTGGCTACTTCACGCATATCTGCCCCGACATCACCCGCAGGACGGCCTTGAACATTCGCCGAGAACAACACTTCACGGTATAAATTACGGCGATTAATTTGTGATGCGCCTTGGGCATCATCAATTCTCGCCACTTCACCCAACATCACCATTTCAGGTTGACCATTAGCATTCATTAAACGACTACTGGTTAAGGGTAAAGCCCAAATATCATCTCGGTTTTGACGGTCTGTTTGTGATAGCTGTACACGCACATCATAGTTTTCACCTTGGGCATCTTGCCAAGTGGTGACCGCATCGCCTGCCAATAAAGGCCGTAACGCTGTACCAATTTGACTAATGGATACGCCCATATCTGCCGCTTTTTCACGGTCAACTTTAATGGCATAGGCAGGACGTGCCGCTTTGAGTGAGCTTTCTAAATCAACCACACCGTCAATTTTGCTGACTTTGGCTTGATACTCTTCGGCAATAGTACGTAATTGATTAAGGTCTTGGCCTTGCAAGGAAATTTGAATCGGTTTTAAGCCACCACTAATTGATTCTTTGGCAGCAGCTACCGAACTAATTTCAACTCCTGCCATTTGGCTTAAGCGTTGGCGTAAAATACTGACCAATTCTTTTTGGCTAACTTTACGTTCTTTTTTAGGCACTAAACGCACCCGAATACCGACTTTGTTTTTGCCCGCATCCATGCCACTGTTAATGGTGGCATAGGTGGCTTGTACACCGTCATAACTGCGAATCACCGCTTCTATTTGCTCAACTTTTTGTTGGGTATAGGCTAAAGAAGAACCGACTGGCGTGGCTAATTTCACACTAATTTCGCTTAAGTCAGGCTCAGGCACAAACTCCTTACCGACAAACTTTGCCAAAAAGAACGCTAAAAATAAGGAAGAAAAAGCGACAATTAAGGTTTCACGGCGATGATTTAATGCCCAACGAATGACACGAGCATACTGTTGACCAAATTTTTCTAAGGTCACATCAAAACGTGTTAAAAACTGCTCTAGATATTGCCCCACCAGTGTTTTAGGCTGTTGGTGCTTCTCAAAACGTTGTAAGAATTTATTGAGTTTTTCGTCTTCGGTGCGTGGGGCTTTGTGCTCATGTGGATCGTGCCAAATACTCGACAACATCGGGTCGAGGGTAAAACTGACAAACATTGACAGTAATACGGCACAAGCAACTGCTACACCAAACTGATAAAAGAAACGGCCAATAATACCGCCCATAAAGGCGACAGGTAGGAAGACGACAACAATCGTTAAAGTAGTCGCTAACACCGCCAAACCAATTTCGCGTGTGCCATCCATGGCCGCATGATAAGCGCTTTTACCCATTGCTGCATGACGTACAATGTTTTCACGCACCACGATGGCATCGTCAATTAACAAACCAATACACAACGATAACGCCATTAAGGTCATGGTATTCAGCGTTAAGGCACACAGATACAAACCAAACACTGCACCTAATAAAGCGATTGGCAAGGTTAAACTGGTAATTACGGTTGAACGCCATGAGCCTAAAAACAGAAATACCACCGTCACGGCTAGAATCGCCCCTTCAATTAAGGTCGATTGCACTTCTTTTAAAGAGGCACGTACCGATTTGGCACTGTCCGCCACTTCCAACATACTTACGCCTGTTGGTAAGTTGGGGCGCAATTCATCAGAGGCTACACGCAACGCATCCACCACGGCTAAGGTATTAGCACCCGTCATTTTGACAATATCAATACTGACTGCACGTTGGCCATTGACTAGCGCTAAGGATTGGGCTTCTTGTTCGCTATCGCTAATCTCGGCAACTTGCTCTAAATACACAGGTGATTGACCACGCATCGCCACCACTAAACGCGCAAAGTCTTGGGGTTCAATCATTCGGCCTTCAACTTGGACTACTTTTTCTTGTACATCATTAACCACTGTACCAGACGGTAAATCGGCACTATCACTACGCAACGCGGCTAATACTTCACCGACCCCAACACCCAGTGCTTGCATTCGTTCGGGTTGCAAATGAATGGCTATTTCGCGGCGTACACCACCGACAACTTCCACCTTACCCACACCGGTCACACTTTGTAAACGACGGACGACTTGTTGTTCAACCACGGTGGTTAATTCGCGTGGTGATAAGTTTTGGGATTGAAAAGCAATCGACATAATCGGTGAAGATTCTGGACGATAACGCTCTACCAATGGGTCTTTAATTTCGGGGCGAAATTTCACTTTTACCGCCGCGACTTTATCACGCACATCTTGTACGGCAGTGGTGATGGGTACGCCTAAATCAAACTCTACAGCAATGCGTGAACGGCCTTCATAAGAGGTGGAAATAATCCGACGCACCCCTGCAATGGTATTGATGCTATCTTCTAATTTGCGGGTAATTTCTAATTCAACAGCTTCGGGCGAGGCAGCAGGATAATCAGTAACAATCATCACATAGGGGTATTCAATATCGGGAAACTCTTCAACACTGAGTTTTTGCCACGAAAAAATCCCCAATACCATTAATGCCAACATCATCATGGTGGCTAAAACAGGATTATGAATCGATAAACGGGTTAACCACATATTAACGACCGTCCTTAAAACGGACGATACGTCCTTCGTTTTGCGGTAAAGGCGGCAACAACAACACACGTTCGCCCGCTTGTAAGCCTGTGACCAGTGCTAAACTTTTTGCTTCATCACGACGACCAACACTCACACTTTGTGCCACCAAACGATTATCCCGAATCACATGAACCACTTTTTGCCCTTGACGTTCTTGCACCGCAGAAAATGGCACAGCCACACCTTGTTGGGCTTGGTCATCACGGACATAACCTTTGGCAAACAAACCACCGCGTAATAAGCCCTTTTGATTATTGACGAGTGCATACACATCAACCCGACGGCTACCTGCTTTGGCGACAGGATTAATGCGCGTGATACGCCCTGCAAAAGTTTGGTCGGCATAACCATCGGCAGTAAAATAAATCACTTGGCCCACTTTAATTGCCGCAACTTCGGTAGCTGCGACTTGAGCAACCAGTTCAACTTGACTTAAATCGACTAATTTTAATAACGGGGTATTGGGCGCAACACTCTGCCCTGCATCCACTAAACGTTCAGACACTGTACCTGCATAAGGTGCGCGCACTGCCATATCGGCTAATTGTTGTTTGGCTTGAATAACCGAAACCTCGGCTGATTTAACTTGTGCGTGGCGAATATCGACTTGACGCTCGGCATTAGCTAAATCGTTGCTTGAGGCATAATTTTGTTGTTGTAAGGGTTTGATGCGGTCTAAGTTTTGTTGCGCTAAGGCTAATTCTGCTTTGGCGGTTAATAAACTCGCCTCGGCTTGTTGTAAACGAGCCACTAAATCACGGTCATCTTGGACGACTAAGACTTGCCCTGCTTTGACTGATTGCCCTTCACGAATAAACACTTGTTTGACTTCGCCCAATACACGGGCGTTTAAGATGGTTTGACGTACAGGGGCAATTGTGCCTGTCACTGCAATATCTTGAGCAATACGGGTATTTTGTACCGTAACCACATCCACTGAACTTAGTTCGACAAAAGGGTCACTGGAGCTATATTTGCTCGTTGATTCCTCTGGCCATAACCATATCGTGAGTAAGATTATCCCTAAACTGATATGCCATCCTTGTTGTTTACACAATGAGGCGAACATGGTTATAACCTCCCACTTTCAAAATAGGGAATTCTGGTGTTATCTAAATTGGGTAAGGATTGCTCATCAAAAGCGGCGGTGTACTGATAAGCCTTTAAGGGAATACTGCGAAAGTCTGCAAGTACTGCTAAACGAGGGTCTGCTTCGGATAGTGTTAACGTCATGGCACGTTTGCCTTGTTGACGTACACCTTGCCATGCGGCTTGTAATAATTGTCTAAATGTGTCGTGGTCTTCGGGGTGTGTTAAAGGGGAATGTAAGGCTAAATAATCAAAGGTATCCCCTTTAGCTGGCAAGACAAACCCACCGCTTAACAGACTCCAAAAGTTATAAAAGGGTCTAAATAAGGCCACAGAACGGCTGTAATCTAAAACCCGTGTTTGCTTAAAAGACTTCTGATTCCAAAGACCTACCAAGCCTTTAATCTCTTGGTGCTCATCTACACACAAAATAAAATCGTGGATAGACATGCCATTAAAATACGGATGTGCCGCTTCAACATCCCAAAAGTTATAATGGGGCAAAAACTGATAATACGCTGCCATGTTTGTCACAAAGGCGTTCATTGCAGGAATATCGGCCTGTGTAGCGGGACGTAGTTGCGTGGATAGGGTTATCGGTTTACGACAGCCTGTAATGGTATGAGTGAAAATACTGCCCATCGGCTTAAACAAGGGTAAACCCGCACGCGCCCCTTCTAATGCGCCACGCGACTTATCGTTTTCTTCTAAAATAACCGATTGATACCAATCATCTTTCACACATTCTCTGACCGCACGATTGATATAAATCAATACTCGACTACCTTGGTAGGCTTCGGCAATGCGTAAATCTGAGCCATAACGAATGGTTTTAATCTGACCATCGACATACACATCACGCCAGCCCATATTGACCATTGCCACTAGGTCTTTATTGTCCTTACGCTCAACAACCAAGGTTTCTGGACGTAAATGCGAAATCAAGGCCGAGGTGAAATAATTCGGTAAACGCTCAAAGGCAAATTTAACGCCATTCGAGGGTTGAGGCTGTGCGATTAAGGATAAAATAGCCTGATTGTCGGCGGCTGTTGCCGTACGAATACTAAAACTGGTCATGATGCTTTGCCTACCCAATGATTATCTACACCCGATAAGGGTAAAACGGCTAACACCTGCTGAACCGCCGCACGCGGCATACGTCTAACGGGTTCAGGTTTGATATTGCCTTCAATCATGCCGCTGGCAATCGCAATTTGTTGATAAATCTGCCACGCATCTTCGGCAACAACGGCTAAAGCTGGCTCCAACTGGCGTAAATCACGTGCCAGCTCATAATGAAAATGTTGGCACAACTCGTGTTCAATCATCGCGGCTATGTCATAACACACATGGTACGGCGTCACTTTTTGTGGCTGACTAAATAAAGCCACATAACGAGGACGCTGTTTATTCTCGCCTGTCACTGCCATTAAACTGACAGGATGCACACCAAATTTTTGGCCAACTTTGGCCAAGACCTGACGCGCGACATCGGGCGATAATTTTTCGCCTACTAAATCGACACCAAAACGCCGCCCCAAAAAGCTAAAGCAAGGAATCTCACCCCAAAAACCATTAACGACAATACGGTCATCTAATTGATATCTTAATAATCCATTGCCGCTAGTAATAATAGGACTGACAATATCGCCCTCTTTGAGTTCCCACGGGGCTAAAATGCCACCATTGCTTAAGTCTTCAAATTCATAGACATGACTGCGATAGGCTAAAGGATATTGTCCATCGACAGGAATGGTCACTACCCCCTCAGTTGCCCATAAGCCTTTACCCTCAAACGCAGCGTGTGGAAAACAAGCCTTTAATTGTTTTGCCCACGGGGCTGCCTCTGCCGTATCCCATGCCGAGACTAAGGCCAATTGTGGCCATAACTCAGAGGCTTGTACTGAGGCGTGTAAGCTCAATACATGCGCCAAGGCCTGTGCACGTTTAGGCGCATAGGGCGCACGCATTTTGGCTAAGGCATGGCTACGCTTGAGCCATTTACCTGTTTTTAAGACTGTACAAATTTCGTCTGCCCAGACAGGTAAGGCGTCTAGCAATTGCAAAGCAAAGGTAGGACTCCACACCGATAACATACGCAAATTAGGTTGTGCGACCAAATAACACAATGTCGCAAATAAGGCATCTTCGGCACTGGCGGCTAAGGCGACATCGGCCGGGACAGCCTGCGACTGCCCTGCTAACACGCGTTTTACCGAGCCTAATAGTTCACTGTCATCATTTAAGTTAGCTTGTAACTCACTATATTGACTCTGTGGCAACCATGACACCGACCAATAATGCACGCCCCCATTAATTTGCGGATAATGGCGATACATGCTGGCTAACCACGGCGCAATAGCCGCATCTAACTCCTGTAAAAAGGCTTTGGTATATGGAATAAACTTGAGTTTTTCGGAAGAACCACTGGTGGGTTGATAACGTACCAAGGGACTCGTGGTTAATAAGGTCTGTCCTTGGCGTTGTTGGTGAATGGTCGACTGCCAATCCGCATAACGGGTGGTGGGCTGATGAATACTAAACTGCTCCCACGTTTGTTGCGACAAACGCGGACGCGCCTGTGCCTGTGCAACTTGTGCCAAAATGTGTTGTAATTTACGTCTTTGCACGACTTCTAAATGTTGATGCTGCTGACGAAATTGTTTATCGGCACGGCTGCAAGCCCACTGTAATGCCTGATGCGTCAAGCGATTAAACATGATGTTACCCATTATTGTGAAGCAAACAGCCTACTCTTGGCACAGTCAGCATAGACAGTGAGACACAGGGTGCGCTGTATGATTGCGTGTCTGGACACTATCAGCCGACACGCGGTTGAAGACCTAATGACTATGCGCGACGCTGTATAGGGCTGACCAAGACAGGCGCACGTAATGGATGTACTTCTGCTCTGCTCGTTGTTTGAGGCTCTACGTTCAGGGCATCTCGACGGCCTTTACTCGAGGCTTTGCTGAGATATTTGAGCACGTATTTACCCAAATTTTCTAAATCCAGCACCCCCACACAAGGTAACTCCGTACCGCGTCGCCATTCGGGATTACATTCTTCAAAAAAGCGAATCTTGCGATTTTGATGACGTAATGTGTCATCAATCTCGGCGACATCGCCCTTTAAGCATTGATAATCATGGCCAAAATCCAATACACGTTTCTCGGCATCATAGTAGTCAGCAAACATTTGCTGACAATAATCATCCACAACGTCGGCTAAGTAACCATGCGTATTTGAAGGATTGGGATAATAGGTGGTAAAGTTATTGGCTAATAACAAGTAGGTTTTGAAACCCTTAGAGATTAACAACCAATAAAGGGTTTGACGGGGGTGACGTGCCTTTTCTAAGACCACAAATTTATAAAATGCAACCTGTAACGCACGCGAACCCCAATAGGCTCGTTCAATGATGGTATCGCCACTAAAAACAGCGCGTGCTTTTTCGCCTTTGACCATCAAATCACTGGTGACAATGGTAGAAAAACCGACAATACGTTGCTCTTTAGGGCAAGTTAAAATAAATGCGCCTGTTTTTTTACTCAAATCGCGTAAAAAAATATCCCACGAGGTATTTTCATAATATTGTGAGTAAATGCCATACATTTGACGAATATCATGTACGTCAATTTTATGTAATGGGTAATACTTAGCGTTTAGCTTTGGCGTGTTGGTTTGAGCTTTCATAGTTTTCTTCTTATTAGTGAGGTCTTACGCATCTCTCGACGAATAACGCATCAACAGCGCACCCAATTTGCACATACAGGACTCAACGCATGTAGTGCGTAAGCCTATGGCGTGGCCTGTTTAGCAAAAATGTCTTTTGACTAACCACCCCTGCCTTAACCCATTAGGTATGCCGAAATACGTCACCGCGTAAGCCCTTTGCTAAGCAAAGAACAAGGATGCGGGAAATGTTTTATTGTGTGTGGCTGTAATTTTCGTCGCCTTTTTGCTACCAGTCATCTATTTTTTCGGCCAAGTTATATGCAAAAACGGCCAAACCTCCAAAATAGCATAGCCCTTTCTACAGTGCGCGCGTACACTAGCTTTACTCAAAAAACAACAATAATTTTATGCTATGAACATCAACGACCTCCCTTTTTTGCCCGTTGTCTATCTCAACAAATTAGTTGAACTGATGGCCGAAGAACGTATTCAAGCCGAATACATTTTACGTGACTGTGGTATTAACGCCTCAGTGCTTAACAAACCCGAAGCCTTTTTATCGGTATATCAAGTACGTGCCGTGGTTAGCCATTATTTGGGCTTAACGGCACAAAGCCATGCCGCTATTCGTTACGGCCAGCGTTTAGATTTGATGACTCACGGTTTATTTGGTTTTGTCTTTACGTCACGACTGCCTTTTCGTGAGTTCATGACCACCATTTATCATTATCTGCAAGTGCGTTTGCCTTTATTGGTGTTAGAGATGCGCCATGAAAACGATTACATTGCACTACGGGTCTCTTATAAACAGCCGCTAAATGAGCTTGAAGCCTTTGTCACTCAAGCATTCTTAACCAGCCTGTATACCTTAGTCTCCTTGATTAGTAAAAATATTAGCTTGCATTTTCAATCACATATCCTCAGTAATACCCATAACCTTGAGCAAGTATTAGCCGCCCATATTGAGCTAAATGCCAGTTATAACGAAATTCGTTTTTATGCCGCCGAGTCCCATCAAACACGGCTACCGACAACCGTGAATCTGCAAACAACTGAGCATGACCCATTTTATGAGCATAGTCTCGTGGTTAGAATGCGAAATTACATTTTGCGTCATGTTGATGAGGCGCTAAGTGCAGAAGATGTTGCCAATCACTTAAATATGAGTGTACGTACCCTACGTCGCCGTTTAGCGGACATTGGCATGAGCTTTAATGAAATTCGTTTAGAAGTCAGAATGCAAACCGCACAGCGCTACTTAAAAACTTCCAATCAAAGCATTGAACGGATTGCCAATTTAGTTGGCTATAGTGACCAAGCCAGCTTTACCCGTGCATTTCAAAAATGGTCAAACGAAACGCCCGATACCTTACGTCGACGTTATCGCGTCAAACAACAACACGGACACAAGCACACGCAGACAGCGGCGACAATAATCAATACGCATTAGTAGGATTGCTAGGTATACTACGCCATTTCCGCGTATCAGGATTGTTTTAGAAGGATATTTAGATGTTTGGCCGTCTACTCCGTGTACTTAGCGTGTATGTATTGAGCAGCTATAGTGTGTTTAGTTATGGGCAAAGCCTGTGTGTGTTTGATGTTCTTGGTGTACAAGGCCCCTTTTATGGGGCGATGCGTGAATACGCAACCCAAGCCAATAAATGGCAAGTGACGCTTGAGCTTCGCGCTTACAAAGATGAACAACAACTATATGACGATTACCAACAAGGACACTGTGATGCTGCGTTAATGACAGGCATTCGCGTACGTGACTTTAATTTATTCAGTAGCAGTATTGAAGCGATTGGGGCTATTCAGAACTATCCACAATTACGTGCAACCATAGACACCCTTTCTCGCCCCGAAGCGGCCAAACTACTGTCGGGTGATGGTCATGAAGTGGGCGGCATTTTACCTGTTGGCTCTGTGTTTTTATTCCTAAATGACCGCGCCATCAACTCAGTAGACAAATTACGTGGCAAAAAAGTCGCTGTTCTCGACCACGATATCGTGCAAATTAAACTGGCAGAACGGCTAGGCTTTCAGGCCTTAGCGTCCGATATTCAACATTTTGCTAGCAAATTTAATGAAGGCATCACCGACTTGGCGGTATCACCTGCCCTTGCTTATTTACCTTTAGAATTATACCAAGGCGTCGGTAATAAAGGCTTGGTACTCAATATGCCGATTGCTCAGCTCAGCCTACAAGTTCTACTGAAACAGGATAAATTTCCAACCGGCTTTGGCCAACAGTCACGCCGTTATTTTGCTAGCCAATTTGAGCAATTCTTAAAGCCCATTATCAAAGCAGAAGAAGAAATTCTTTATTTTTTTCCTGCACCTGATGGCGAATATGAAAACTACCAACAGTTATTACGCAATGCCCGTATTAGTCTCACGGCAGATGGCATTTATGACAAAAAAATGATGGCCTTATTAAAGAAAATTCGTTGCCAACAAGCGCCACAAACTAACGAATGTGCAGATACTCAGGAGTAAAGCCATGAAAGTAGGTTACCCTTTATTGGTGTGTGCTGTCTGTTGTTATACGCCATTTGTTATGGCCGCAGATATTTCAAAAAAACAAAGCGAAGCCTTTATAGAAAACTTTTATCGCGCGATTGAGCAGCGCGATGAAAAAAAGCTGTTCGCGATGCTAACACCAGAAGCACAGATAAAACTAAGATTGGATAAAATGCAACAAACCTTTAGTTTGAGCCGCAGCGATTTTATGCAGCAACTTAAAGCCACTTGGCGTTTTAGCCAACATCAGCGTTTTAACCTTAAACAGTTTATCTTAACTGAAAACGCTGGCCAACAAGCCAAGGTGAGTTATGAACTCATTGACCAAAAACGTTTATTAAATGAAGAATTAACATATCACCAACAGGTTCAAGTCACCCTCCAACAACATGATGAGCAACTGCAAATTACTCATCTTATGATACAGTCGAATATGTAATCACTATGATGGAACTTCATCCTATAGAAATAAATCCTGCCACACCCGCTACTGCTGCCGTCATTTGGCTACATGGTTTAGGCGCAAGTGGGGATGATTTTGTCCCCATTATTCCCGAACTTAAATTGCCTAAAACCTTGGCTATTCGTTTTATTTTTCCGCAAGCACCACAAATCGCGGTCACTATTAATGGCGGTTATATTATGCCCGCGTGGTATGACATTACTGCCATGAACCTTGAACGTGAGATTGACGAATCTCAACTGCTGGCCTCGAGTGATGCGATTAAACAATTGATTGACCGAGAAGTGACGCGTGGTATTCCCAGTGAGCGGATTTTTTTGGCTGGCTTTTCTCAGGGAGGCGCGGTTGCGTATCACACAGCGCTGACCTACCACCGACCGCTAGGTGGTTTGTTAGCACTCTCCACTTATTTTGCCACACACAAACATATTGTCATTCACCCTGCTAATCAACACCTGCCAATTGCGATTTTTCATGGCATTTATGACAGTGTAGTTAATGAATTATTAGGTAACCAAGCCTTACATTATTTACGTAATCAGGGTTATCAACCCTACTACCGGAGTTATGAAATGGAACATGAAGTGTGTTTAGAGGAGGTCATGGATATTTCGAATTGGTTGCAAGCAAGGCTTAAATAATTTTTATTATTGACATAAAGCAATAAACTTCTTAAACTGAAGTTGTTCAGCCCACGGCTTCGTCTAAGTTTATTTTGTAATAACTAGGCCTTACCCGTGGGTTTTTTATTTGTGGTGAAGCTAAAAATATGGATATTAAAATAGCATTTCTCATTGATGGGTCTTTTTTTTCTGAACCGCTTGCAATTTTTTAAACGGAAATATTACTTATCTAAACCTGATTTAACATCAGAGCAAATTGTTCTTGTTATACAACAGATTATTAAAAAACATCTATTCAACTGCCCAAAAAATATTTATCAACACACATACCGAATTTTTTACTACGACTCCCCGCCACTAACTATTAAAGTACATTTACCACTTCTCAATCAAGGTGAAACACATAAACGAGTTTTAGACTTCGCCAAAGATAAGAAAAATATACAGCGTAGTGAAATTTTAGAACGACTCAAAAAACAGCCTAAATTTGCATTATGTTTAGGCTCTATCAAACATGAGAAACAATGGAAATTGAAAGATACGACTCTCAATAAACTGTTACGAGAAGAAATATATTTTGAACAACTTTCTAATGAGGACTTCTATTATGAAATGAGACAAAAAGGTGTTGATATTAAATTAGGCATTGATATTTCCACATTAGCACAACAAAAATTGGTTAATAAAATTATACTCATTGCTGGCGATAGCGATTTTGTACCAGCGGCCAAACTCGCACGAATCCACGGCATCGATTTTGTGTTAGACGCCTTACATAATAATATTGATGAGTCATTACATGAACATATAGACGGATTAGTTTCTTATGATTTGGTTGCCATTCTTAAAGATATTTTAGCTGTAGAACCTGACATAAAACCAAACTGGTGGACAGCCAATACGAATCCCTAAAACAAACGCCCAATCAAAGCCGTCACGGCAGTTTCAACCCGCAAAATTCGCTCACCTAAACCAACAGGTGTAAATCCGTGTTCAGCCAATAAATTCACTTCATAGGGAATAAACCCACCTTCACAACCAATTGCTAAGGTGACGGCCTGTTGTACATCGCGTGGACATGGTTGTTCTGCAACAGGATGAGCCACCAATTTTAAGCTATCCCCTGCTAAACTTGTTAATCTATCTTCGACAAACGGTTTAAAACGTTTTTCTAAGATGATTTCGGGTAAAACCGTGTCTTTGCCTTGTTCTAAACCTAAAATAAGTTGCTCTTGAATGGCGTCTGGTTGCAAAAAAGGGCTATCCCAAAAACTCTTTTCTACGCGATAACTATTCATCAACACGACACGGTCAACCCCCATGGTGGCAACGGTTTGAAAAATCCGCTTGAGCATTTTTGGACGCGGTAAGGCGAGCAACAAGGTTAACGGTAGCTTTGGCGGAGGAGCTTGGTCTAACTCAAAACGCAATTGCAAGGATTGTTTATCTAAATGAATAATTTCCGCATTACCCATTAAGCCACTCAACATTCCTACGCGCAACTGCTGCCCTACTTGTGCTTGGTGAACTTCTAAAACGTGCTGCAAACGGCGGCCTGATAGGGTTGCTATATTAGATTGAGGACAGTCTTCGGGGGTGAGGAGGATGAGGTTCATTAATGTGTCAGTGGTAAATAAGCAATATTAAAACGTGTTGCTAAACTTAATAAACGCTTGTCTAAAGTCCATAATTGAGTGTTGGGTGTTAATATGGTTGATGCTAAAAGTGTCATATCTATCAGTCCACAGCCTAAACCATACAGTTTATGTGTTTCAACAAAGACACTGACTTCATCTAAATTGGCTTGTTGGCAATGTTTTAACAAAGCAATATTAGCTAATGTTTTTTGTCGTGGTTCGGGTGGTGTGCCACAACGCAACTCACCTATTATCATTGGATGAGTCATTGCAGCATCTATACTCAACAAATGAACTAACTGTTGATTCCCGTGTTTAAAAAAATGCACCCACATTGAAGTATCGATTAGGACATTCATTCGCTAAATTTATCCTCTATACGACGAGGAATATCTGTCATATTGGGTGCTGTTCCTGCTAACGCTGCTAACCTTTGTGCTGCCTGGACACGAATAAATGTTTTAATCGCCTCTTTAAATAGTTCGCTTTTTTCCATGTTGGTATCCGCCAGCTCTAAGGCTTGTTGATATAAACTATCATCAATAGTCACTGTAGTACGCATAATCAAAACACCAAAATCATCATCATTTGAGTACAAATATAACATCAAAAAGCATTACTACAATAGGAGCTGTTATTTTTTTAAGGCCAACACGTCATCTACAATCGCTAAATGTTTTTTCAACGCCCCTTTATTGGCATTAACCACGGCTAACCCTGCTTGTCCATCCTTTTGCTTTTGTTCAGGATTTGCTAACCATTCACAGACGATTTTTGCTAATTCTGTGGCATCATGACCTTGTTGTAATGCCCCTGCTTGCAGCAAAATATCGGTAATTTGTTTAAAGTTAAACATGGTCATGCCTGTGACAATTGGTACAGCCAAAGCAGCAGGTTCTAAGGGATTATGCCCTCCCACATTGACCAAAGACCCTCCCACAAACGCCACATCTGCCAAAGCAAACCATAGCAATAACTCCCCCATACTATCGCCCAAAAACACACGCACTTCGGGGGTAATTGCTTGTTGTTGGCTGCGTCGAGCTATGCTAAAGCCTTGTTTAGCAACTAAATCTGCAACCTTATCAAAACGCTCAGGATGACGTGGCACTAAAATCAACAAAGCATTATTAAACTGTTGTTGAATCTGTTGAAATGCTGTCAACACGATTTCATCTTCACCTTCATGGGTACTTGCTGCCACCCAAATAGGCCGTGTTTGTAACTGCCATTGTTGTTTTAATTCATCTGCACGCAACGTTAAATCGTCAGGAATAGTTAAATCAAACTTTAAGCTACCTGTTACTTGAATTGTACTTTCTGGCGTACCTAAGTCTTGAAATCGTTGTGCGGTATCTTGGTCTTGTGCCGCTAAAACGGTTAAGGCTTGTAACATCGGTGTTACTAAACTAGGAATTTTGCCATAGCCTGTAGCTGATTTTGCCGACAAACGACCATTAGCTAACATGACAGGAATAGTGAGTTGCTTGGCTTGGTCAATTAAATTTGGCCATAACTCTGTCTCCATCACAATAATCAATTTAGGCTGACATTTTTGTAGAAACCGACGCATTGCCCACGAATAATCATAAGGTAAATAGCATTGATGGACTTTATCACCCCATAAGGCACGCGCGCGTTCTGCGCCTGTTGCAGTAGTGTTGGTAATAATCAGTGGCAAATGGGGATATTGTGTTAATAAAGCATTGACCAAAGGTTGTGAGGCTAAGGTTTCCCCCAAAGAGACGGCATGAATAATGATGCCACCTTGCGGCAACTTTTTATGACCACCAAAACGCTGTTCTATATTTTGCGCGTAAGCAGGTGTTTTTTTACCACGCCACAACAAACGCAAATAAACAAACGGCAATAACAAATGCAATAAAAAATTATAACGCCACGAAGTCATGCTAAGTTCCTAAATATTTGTCGCTTGGTATTCTCGCTAAGATGCGGCAAAATTGGCTAAATCCTGATTGTTGATAACTATTTATGCAAGCAATATCTGTCGATTGTGTCATTTTTGGTGGCGGTGTGACGGGCTTATGGCTACTCAATCGCTTAAAGACAGCAGGTTATAGCGTGATTTTGCTGCATCAAGGCGCATTGGGCGGTCTACAAACACTGAATAGTGGCGGCATGATTCATGGTGGTCTTAAATATGGCTTATCGGCGCTGAGTCACGATGAACAATTAGATGATATGCCCGCACTCTGGCAAGACTGTTTAGCGGGGACTGGCGAAATTGACCTCCGTCAGGTCTCTTGTTTTAGCACGCACCAACATCTCTGGGCAGAACCTAACCACCGCGCACAAGCAGGCTTATTTTTGGCCAGCCATATCATCAATGGTCAAGTCGAAAAGCTCTCTACCAACGATTATCCCTCTTTGTTTCGTAATCCTTCGTTTAAGGGGGATGTCTATCGTCTGAATTATCCTGTGCTTGACCCTATTTCTTTAGTAGCACAATTAGCCCTTAACCATCACGACTGTATTTATGATATTAGCGCCTGTAAATGGCATATAGAAACCGATGATAAATACCGCTCAACTGCCATTTTTATTCATCATGGCACGACACAATTACGTCTTAAAGCGCAAACGGTGTGTTTAGCTGCAGGTGAAGGCAATCAATACTTAGTGAAACAGATGGGCATTAATGCCACTCTAATGACCAGCAAACCTGTACATATGCTCTGTATTCAACAGGATAGCCTGCCCGCATTTTATGGCCATTGTTTAGGTATACAACGTAAGTCTAGACTCACGATTACGACACATCAGGCACAAGGCAAAACCTTGTGGTATGTAGGTGGGACTGTCGCTGAAGAAGGTATAGACCGTGACAGCCCCGCTCAAATTCAAGCCATCAAAACAGAATTGGCGGAGCTACTGCCGTGGCAAAGTTTACAAGGGGCGCGTTTTAGAAGCCTGCTTATCAATCGGGTATATCCTAAAGAGCGCTCGCTGATGGCGGCTAGCCGTGCACATGTCCAATGGTTTGCTAATAATGCCTTGATTTGGCCAACACGCCTCATCTTAGCGCCCAATGCGGCACATCAAACTCTGACGGCTATGGCACAACATGGTACACTACCCCGTTATGAACAAACCCTGAATCTGCCCTTGTCTCGCTGCCATCTGGGACAGGCAACATGGCAAACACTCTTTTAACAGTGCGTCTATACTGATTTATTTTTTGTTGACAGAGCCAAAAATTACATGAAGTCTCCCGTCTTTACATGGCACCTTTTAATGCCACGTTATTGGCCAATTTGGCTATGTGTCATTCCCTTATTTTACCTGTTATCACGTTTACCGTGGTCTGTGCAACATCGACTTGGCACCGCGTTAGGTCGCTTTATTTATAAGGTGATTGGCCAACGCCGACGCGACACCGAAACTAATTTAGCCTTATGTTTCCCCGAAAAAAGCGCGGAAGAACGGCAATGGATGGCAGAGGACGTATTTGTACAAGGTGGGATTGCTCTGTTTGAAACCGCTAACGCATGGTTTAAGCCCAAAACCTATTACCATCGAAAAGTGACGATTGAAGGCTTACATCTGTTGCAAGCCGCACAAGCCGAAGGTAAAGGCGTCTTGCTGTTAGGCGCACATTATAGTTTTGTCGACTTGTGTGGTTTACTGGCAATTATTTTTTTTCAGGTGGATACGGTTTATCGTCCTCAAAATAATAAGGCACTTGAGTATTTTATTGTCAAACGTCGCTTACGCATTTATGACTATCAAATCGACCACGACAATATGCGTTTATTGATTAAAGCGCTCAAAGAAAATCATGTGGTTTGGTACACGCCAGACCAAGATTTTGGCCTAAAACAAGGGGTTTTTGCGCCCTTTTTTGGTATACAAGCGGCCACATTGACCGCACCGCGTCGTTTGCAAAAAATCAATGATTCGGTGGTCATGTTTATCCATTTTCGACGTCATCCCACCCTCGAACAATATGAAATTCTGATTACACCGCCCTTAGCCGATTATCCTACCGATGATGTGGTTGCCGATGCGACACGCGTTAATCAGCAACTCGAAACATTGATTAGACGCTCACCCACCCAATATATGTGGTTTCATCGTCGTTTCAAGACCCGTCCTGACGGTGAGGCAATGCCCTATCCCAAAAAGAAACGCCATCTTAAACAAGAACTTGCCGAAGCAGCCACGCAAACTAAAGAGAATCAATAACCATGAAAAAGCTCACCGTGGTACAAACCCTACCCGCACTCAATGCTGGCGGCGTAGAGCGAGGAACTTTAGAAATTGGTCGTGCATTGGTCGCCGCAGGGCATCGCTCTATCGTTATTTCTAGCGGCGGGCGTTTGGTAGCACAACTCGAAGCCGAAGGCAGTGAACACATTACGCTACCTGTACATCGCAAAACCTTAAGTAGTTTGTGGCAAGTAGGTGCTTTTCGTCACATTATTCAGGACTTACAACCCGATATTTTACACGCTCGCTCACGTGTACCCGCATGGATTGCATGGTTAGCATGGCGTAAATTAGCCCCCAATCAACGGCCGCATTTTGTCACCACTGTTCATGGGTTGTATTCGGTCAATTTTTACAGTGCGATTATGACCAAAGGAGAAAAAGTGATTGCCGTCTCGCATACGGTCAAAGACTATATTCTCAAAAACTACCCTCATTGCCCTGCAGAACGTATTCAAGTGATTTATCGCGGCGTCAGCTCTCAAGAATTTCCTTATAATTATCAGCCCTCTGCTACGTGGTTAGCACAATGGCAACAAGACTACCCACAACTACAAGGTAAAACGGTATTAACACTTCCTGGGCGTATTACACGGTGGAAAGGTCAACGCGAATTTATTGAGTTAATTGAACAACTCGTTAGCAAAAACTATGCGGTACACGGTTTAATTGTTGGCGGGGCTGAAGCCAAAAAACAAGCCTACCTTGAGGAGTTAAAGCAACTGATTGCCGCTAAAAATCTTTCAGCACACATCAGTTTAACGGGACACCGTAGTGATATGCGCGAGATTTTTAGTCAAAGTCACTTGACCTATTCGTTGTCTACCGACCCTGAAGCCTTTGGCCGTACCGCACTCGAAGCCTTATATATTGGCACGCCTGTCATTGGTTGGAATCATGGTGGTGTGGGTGAGACATTAAGTAATTGTTATCCTCAAGGTCGAGTTTCCTTTGGAGACACCGACAGTTTACTGGCTAAGACGGAACAATTATTACAATCACCAGAACGTCCGCAACCCACCAACGCGCTCAGTTTAAGATTAATGTGCGATAGCACCTTAGCCATTTATCAACAGTTAGTAGGATAAAACAGGGATGAATTTTCGTCGTTATTTGGCCAAAAAATATTATGCATCGCAAGTTCGCCGTGAAGAAAAAACGCATCTCGGTCAATGGATGATTTTATATCGCCAACAAGACAGTGCACTGAGTGCCGACTTGCAACAGATGCATCAGATTATTCCGCCGACCGACCGTTTTTATGCTGACCCATTTGTCGCTAGCGAAAATGGCCGTACCTTTATTTTTATTGAAGAATATCCCTTTGCAACACCGATTGGCTTCATTTCGGTCATCGAAGTGTTAGCAGATGGTCGTCATAGTGACGCCGTTCCTATTATTCAATGCCCTTATCATTTGTCTTATCCCTTATTATTCAAACATGAGGGGCAATGGTTTATGTTGCCCGAAACACATCAGAATAAGACAATTGAAGTGTGGCGTTGTGAAGAGTTTCCTTACAAGTGGCAAAAACACAGCGTTTTAATTGACAATATTGTGGCCGCTGACACGACACCTGTCTTCCATGACCAACGCTGGTGGCTATTAACGGCACTCAAACAAGACTGTAAAAAATTTGGTGATAAGTTATTTATCTTTTCTGGTACAGATATTTTAGGTAAAAATTGGCAGGCACATTCACAAAACCCCGTCAAACAGAGCTTGGTATTTGACCGCCCTGCTGGAAATATCATTCAGCATAACGGTCAACTGATACGCCCCGTGCAAGACTCGGTGACACGTTATGGGGGCGCATTAGAACTACGCACCATTCAACAATTAACGACAAGCCATTATCAGGAGCAATTATTACAACGCATAGAACCATGCTGGGATGACAGCATTAAAGGTACACACACTTATAACTATGCGGATGGCTGGCTAGTCATGGATGGTTTGAAGGTGATTCCTAAACCGTCTTAAATAACCTGAGCTTAAGCGATTATTTATCCTTTAATTTTTGTTGCCGTTCTAGCTCAAGCAGTTTAGCCTCTTTCAAAAAGGCATAAAACGCACTAATCATACTGCCTACAAAACCCCGCCAACCGTCTAAAAAGGCACGACGCAGCAGGTAGGACTTAATAAATACTAAGGGAAAACTCAATAACATTTTCAGCGCACTGGCACGTTTACCACGTTGTGCCTTGTCTTTAGCCGTCAGGCTAGAGTACAAATTGTTTTTATACATTTTATTTTCGATAGTGACATCCCCATAGTGCATGACGGGATTAGCTAACAAACCTACCTTACCCTGAATGTCGGGTGCACTGGCATGCACTTCTTTTTGTAAAAATAGTGCACCGCTTTTACGAAAAAAACGAACCTTAGCATGCATACGTGCCCACTGATGGTCAAATTGCCCCATGAAATAATCATTAAATTTGACTTTATAGGCATCGTATTGATTTGACTGAATTGCGTGTTTAATCTCGGCTATCAGTGGGGGCGTTAGTTGTTCATCAGCATCTAAATTGAGTACCCAATCGTACTGGCAGTAAGCAATCGCTCGCTGTCGCTGCGGGCCGTCTCCCGCCCAATCATGGACATAAATTTTATCCGTATAACGGCGGGCAATGTCTAAGGTGGCATCGGTACTGCCTGAATCGACAATAATGACTTCGGCAAAGTCAACAACACTTTGCAGTAAACGCTCAATGTTATGGGCTTCGTTTTTACAAATCACGGCAATACTGACTGGAATTTTGTCCACGACCTTTCTCACGGTTGATGACTGGTAAGGTGATTATTGAACGGCTCATCACTTAGACGCACGTGCACATGGCAGTGAACGTCGTGCACTCTGTAAAACTTTATAGGCGATAACGGCCGACGCGTAAGGCAATTCGAAGTTGTATCGGGTTCATTAAACCACTGATGCTGATGCGAGGTAAACGGTACTGTAAGTCTGTAGAAAATGCTGCAATGCGTTTTTTGGTCGAGACGGCACTCTTAAAACCTGCTTCTTGCACCATCTGCATGTGCTTTTCCGAAAAACGACCAAAGGGATAGGCAAAATTATCACAACGCCCTAGTAGTTGTTCGACCCATTGTTTAGATTGACTAATTTCCATCTTGGCTTGTGTATCGTCAATATTATTCAAATTAGGGTGCGTGAGCGTATGTGCGCCAAATTCAACTAAACCACTTTGGTGCATTTGCCGAATATGTTGTTCTGTCATTTTATCAATCGTTGCAAACTGCGGTGCCAAAAAGATGGTGGCCTTCATCTGATATTTTTGCAGTAAGGGAAAAGCCTCTGTGTAGTTATCTAGAAAACCATCATCAAAGGTTAAGGCGACAAGTTTGTGGGTTTCACCTTTTTCTACACAAGCTAACCACTCACTCATGGTCGCCGTACGACATTGTTTGGCTTGTAGTAATTGTAATAACGCCTCAAACTTAGCAGGTGGCATGTTCATACCTGAGGCAGGTTGCTGGGCAGTCACTTGGTGTAACATCAAGATACGTGGTAATCGCCATGACTTGGGCGGCAACCAAAAGGTATACTGCCCCATAAGATACAGTAAGCCAATCAGTGCCATCGCAAATAGCACCCAAAACATGATAGTCATTTTGTCTGTACCCGTGCTTGTGTTAATGCAGCAATGCTCAAGGCGAGCATAAATAAGGTCAATACCGCCAGTTCAGACGGATAAAAGCCGCGATGGGTGTTGATTGGCCACCACAACACCGCTAATGGGATAATAAAAGGTAAGGCTAACTTACGTTGTTCAGGCAAGGCTTGTTTCCACAAACGCCACATCGCTGCCCATGCCAATAAAAAGCCGAACAATCCTAAAGTGCCTGCACCAGACCAGACTTCCAAAATCACTTGATGCGCATGCGGGACAGTCACGCTGTCAGGAATATTCGCCTGTTCTGGTAAATACGCTCTAAAACGCTGTTCATAACTGTCTACGCCAATCCCATTCACAGGATTTGCCTTGACCATATTCCAAGCGGCTAAGTAAATATCAACCCGACCACTGGATGCGGTATTCAGACTCTCGTATGTCAATTCTTGGCTTGCTGCCATACTGCGTTTAACGCGCTCCTGAACGCCTGCACTAAATTGCAAGGTGATGGCAAACATCGCCACTAGTAAGAGTGGCAAAACGAGCATCGGAATAATGGGGCGTTTGGCAGGTTTAATATAGACTAAATATAAATAAGGAATTAATGCCCAAGCATACATAATCCAACCGCCACGTGCTGCTCCTACCAACACCCCCGCCGTCACTAAAGTACTGACAAGGATATGAGTTAAACGATTCACTCCGCATAAATACATGGTAAATAACGGCATGGCCGCAAACATGCCCATATAAAAACCGTATTTATTGGGATTGGTAAAAAAACCGCTGGCATGACCCGCCACTACCCCTTCACGGTCTAAAGGGATATTAAACATATCTATGCCCAGCAACGTTTGCGCGACGCCATCAAAAGCCCATACGCCGACAATCCAACTGCCCAAAATAGCCAACTGACGACTGGCCGCTGTTGCTCGCAGCAAAATGACAACGGCTAAGGCCATCAAGGCATATAGCGGATAAAGAGAGGCGACCTTTTGCACTTGCTCAGGCACTTCGGCATCTGGCCAAGACACTAGCATGGGTAACCAAATAAATAAAAATACCCGAGGTAAGACCTGTAAGGCCTTATCTTCGGTATTAAATTGTTGACGATGACGCAACAAACCCACCAGCATAAATAAACCTAAAATTGCCAACATCCCCAATGGCAACATAAATGAGCGCGCAATCGGTAATAACGCGATAGGCAAACTCAGAAAAACCGCCAGTAACCACATCTGTGGGGTTGCTGGCGGAACAGGTATATTTTTGGCCGTCATATCGGTCTTTTCCGTCATTTAGCTAGGGATTTGCTGACGCGCTTCCAGCAAATCATGATAAAAATCTAGTGTACGTTGGGTCATGCCTTCTACGGTTAGCTCTTGTTTCGCCCGTAAAAAAATAGGCAAATAATTACGACGTAATAAGGGTAAGCGCTGCAGTGTAACACAGAGTAAGTCGTGCAAGGCTTGCACATTGTTAGGCTCGGTCATTAAGGCTGGCGGCAACCATTCTTTAACGCCACTGACCTCCGTTGAAATGACTGGACAGCCTACTTGCAAAGACTCGACCATAATTAGTGGGAAGCCTTCGCGGTGTGAGGAAATCACACACAAATCGGCAACTTGCAATAATTGACTGACATCTTGGCGTTGTCCTAAAAAAGTGACCTGATTCAAAACAAGCAACTCTTGCGCCAAATGCTCTAAATTTTCTCGTTCGGGGCCATCGCCCACAATCAGTAAATGCGCATCTACGCCCACAAAAGCCCGTAACAAAATATCGTAAGCTTTAACAGGTGCTAAACGTCCCACTGCTATCAAAAGCGGTTTGTTATCTTCGGGCACTAAACGCTGACGCAGTGCTTTTTTTTCGTTGTCGTTCAAGAGCGGGGGTAATTGCGAACCATTATAAATCACACGGACTTTATCGGCAGGGAACGGTGCAGCTAACATATTGCTGACGGCAATCACCCCGTCCATATCGGCATAAGCACTAATATCTTTTTTGGTACCATGCACTGTTGCCACAAATAACATGTGGCGAAATAGCCACTTTAACCACCGTAATAAGCTGGCTGCTTTGCCTGCCTGTGCATGGACAATATGTGGCTGAATATCGTTGAGATATTGGCCGAGCTGCCAATATAAACGCGGATTCCAACGGCTTTGGCTAAAATCTACCGTATGAAAAACAACCCCTTTAGGACAAACCGAGGCATAGGGTTTGTCTGCCAGTAAATGAACCTCGTGTTTTTCGGCCAACGCCGCACACAGTTGTAGGGTGTGTTTTTCTAAGCCCCCCACAACACCCCCTTGTGTTGCCATGACTTGTACTATTTTGTAACGCATAATCCCTCTTGCTCAATAAACCATTGCGCCGCTCGCTCGGCTTCATTAAATAACTGTGCAGGTACCATTTGCTGTGTCGTTTGCCAATCACTATAACGGGTCAATATCTGTTGTTGGACTAACTCATCAACGGCTTGGGTAATTCTATCCGTTTGTTTACGTGGTACCGCTAATACCCCCACTTGTGCACCTGCGGTTAAACTTTCATACAGCATCGAAATACTGTCTTCGGTGACCCAGACTTGGCCTGCTTGCTGTAATTGTGCCGCCACCCAACCTTGAGGTGTTTCATTAGCTGACCACACTTTGGCATGCGTCGCAATATGACGAATTTCTAATAAAGTATGTTCGGGTGTACGCCTAGAGGTACTGATTTGCCACTCTATATGAGGGCTTGCAGTCAGAATATGGCGCATTTGACTCACTAAAGACACTTCATCCCAATCATGTCGTTTAGATGCACCGCCCAATAGCATCAGGCCTTTTTGTTTATCGAGATGCGTGCTTGGCTGAATGGTATTTAAGACACCCCGTGTTGCCAATACCTTCGCGTGTTGTGGAGGTTGGTCGTGATATGGCATCAAGGCATAATCAAACCAAGCGACAGGTAATGTGGGCTTCATCAAAACAACGGCTTTAGCTTTAGTCACACGTTTAGCCGTTAATAAGGCTAAATGGGTGCGATGACCCGCACCGATTAAATAATCGGGTAATGAATCGTGCACAGGTAGGCGTTTAAGTAACCAATCCATGACACCAATAGGATGATGGCGAATATCAATTTTCAAGACATGGAGCGGTAGATGACGAGCTAAGGCCTGAATAAAGCCTGCACTTTGTTGCTCATGGCCAGCTTTACCATCCACAAACTGCCAAATAATGCGTGGTGAAGCGCGCTGCGACATGAGATTCTACGCCTTAAAAACAAACTTTGACACGCAACCCCTCCCATCTGACAAGGGGCAATTGAGAGGTAATGCCAGTCAGTTAAGAAAAATTGGCACTTAAAAACTGCCCCTCGACCCTTCGGCTGGCTCAGGGCTGGCCAAGCTCAGGGCTCATTTTTGCGTTGACTGAGCGGAGTCGAAGTCGGCAAAAATGGCTTAACTGACTGGTATTACAATTGAGAGGGAGTGATTTGCCCAACACAAGCCTAACCTAGTTCCATAGCCCGCATAGTAATGCGGGGGAAATATTTCAACACAACCATCGGTTCAACCTTAGTCCTGTGTTATCACAGGGGCTACGCTTGCCTGCTTACCTCCCCTCTCTAACCCTCTCCTTCATGAAAGAGAGGGAATATCACCTTTATTAAACATAAGTTAACCAATGTTTATAGGTTTCATTTTTGCCATTCACTGTATCAAAAAATAACTGCTGTAATTTGGCCGTCATTTCACCACGCACACCCGTGCCAATTGGACGGTCATCATATTCACGAATGGGTGTCACTTCGGCCGCTGTGCCTGTAAAGAAAGCTTCATCAGCAATATAAAATTCATCACGGGTAATACGACGCTCAATGACAGGAATGCCTAAGTCTTTGGCAAACTGAATAATGGTTTGACGAGTAATACCATCTAAACCACCGCCACCTAATTCTGGCGTGTGCAATTCCCCATTTTTGACCAAAAAGACGTTCTCGCCTGCACCTTGACAGACAAAACCGTGTGGATCTAATAACATCGCTTCATCATAACCACAAGCTGCTACTTCTTGATGCGCCAAGATAGAAACAGGGTAATTACCCACCGCTTTCGCTTTACACATGGTAATGTTAGGTTGGTGATGGGTAAAAGATGAGGTTTTAACCCGAATACCTTTGGTCATGCCATCTTCACCCAAATACGCGCCCCAAGGCCATGCGGCAACTGCGACATGATTGGTATTGTTTTTAGCCGCAATCCCCATTTTTTCTGAACCAATCCAAATAATTGGTCGTAAGTACCCAGAGGCTAATTTGTTTTCACGAATAACGGCACATTGAGCGGCCATTAAGGTTTCCAAATCAAAGGGCACTTTCATTTGAAAAATTTTAGCGGAGTTTAACAAGCGTTGAGTATGTTCTTTTAAACGAAAAATCGCAGTGCCTTGTGCCGTTTCGTAGGCACGTACCCCTTCAAACACGCCCATACCATAATGTAAAGTGTGGGTTAAGACGTGGATTTTTGCCTCACGCCAATCGACTAATTGACCATCTAACCAAATAAAACCGTCACGTTCTGCCATACTGAGCACAGTATTTCTCCAATCAATATAAAGATAATTTCGTACCTTAGGACTCTCATACTATTTTAGGACTTGCGCCGTTGTCGCATTTTTGTCCACTAAACAATCACTTTTAGCTCACAAAAAACGCCCACTTCCATAAAGTGCGCAAGTCCTGTGTTTGCTGATGCTTAGCCTCACCCCTATCCTCTCCCAAAGGGCGAGGGAGTCCTCTAGCGAGTATGAGGGCTTAATAAATGTTGCCAACACTGTTGTACCAGTGTACGAGTGGCGATAAAGTCTGTATCGGGCACTTGCGCAGGTTGCTGCGCTAAGGCTAAACGATGACTGCGGGCGCGGTATTCTAGATAAGCCGCTTTCAGTGCTTCTGCCTGTTCGATGCTGAGTTTGCCGCATTGAGCAAAGGCTTCTAAAATACGCACATTATCTGGGTAGCGGGTAAGTTCGGGGTAATTACTTGCCCATGCTAAAACACCGTATTGCACCATAAATTCGATGTCAACAATACCCCCTGCATCGTGTTTTATATCAAAAATTTTAGCATTTTTTTGTTTTGCTTGGCTCGATAAGTGGTCGCGCATTTTTTGCCGCATATCGATGACTTCTTGTTGTAAAGAGGGCATATCGCGCGCGCGCGCCAGAACCTGATGGCGAATGTCTGTAAAACATGCGGCAAGTTGTGTATCCCCTGCCACCACTCTGGCTCTAACTAAGGCCTGATGCTCCCATGTCCATGCTTGTTGTTGCTGATAATCAGTAAAGGCTTTAACACTACTCACCAATGCGCCTGCATTGCCTGAGGGTCGTAACCGCATATCGACGTCATAGAGTTGACCTGCGGCAGTGGCTGTGGTTAACAAACTAATCATTTTTTGCGCCAAACGGGCATAAAACTCGCCACCACTAATCGCTTTTGTGCCATTGGTATCGGCACTACTATCGACATCATGAACAAACACCAAATCTAAATCTGAGCCATAACCTAATTCAATACCGCCTAATTTGCCGTAGCCCAAGACAATAAAATCACTACTGGCAATACTGCCATCTAATTTAATCGGATAACCATATTTGGTGGTTAACTGCTGCCATGCTAAGACGACGACAGATTCCAATACCGCTTCGGCAATCCACGACAAATAATCACTGACTTTCATCAATGGTAATGTGCCTTGAATATCCGATGCGGCGACTCTTAACACATGGCTTTTTTTGAAAATGCGTAGGACACGCATTTGCTCTTCTAAGTCCTCTAAAGGGATTCTTAATAATTGCTGTCGTAATTCAGCCAAAAGTTGCTCTTTTTGTGGTGGCGCAAACAAAGTATCTGCATTTAATAATTCATCTAATAACACAGGATAACGAGCTAATTCCTCAGCAATCCACGGACTCGCGGCACACAAACTAATTAAACGCTGTAAAGCACTCGGATTTTCCAGCATCATCACCAAATAGGCAGTACGACGTAACACCGACTCGACCAAAGGCAGACACCGACTAAAAGCTAAATCGGCTTGAGGGTGCTTGCCGACACTTTCTAAAAACAAAGGCATAAAGGTATCTAAACGCTCTTTACTAATCACAGGTAAGGTTTTGACCACACGACTGCTGCGTAATTGTTGTAGGCGTTGTTCGATACTCAGCACATCACTAAAGCCCAATTTAGCTAAGCAGGCTTGTTGCTCATCAAGGGTTTCTAGCCATAATTCACGCGCTATCTGACTCACTGTACGTTGTTCTTTTGATTGAGGATTTTCCACCACCGCCTGAAAATGATGTGAGACTTTCGCTCGATGCGTACTAAGCACATCAATAAAAGCCGCATAATCGACAAAACCTAAACTACGCGCCAAGCGTAAACGCGCAAACTCATCACTGGGTAATTTTTGCGTTTGTTGGTCGTTATAACATTGAATCCGATGTTCAACCTGCCGTAAAAACTGATAAGCACTGGCTAATTCTTGTGCTGCTTGCGCGCTTAATAATTGACGCTCAACCAATACCGCTAACACGGGCAATAACGGTCGTTGTTGTAAGTCTTTAAACACGCCGCCACGAATTAATTGGAAGGCTTGGGCAATAAACTCCACTTCACGAATACCACCTGCCCCCAATTTAATATTGTCGGCCATGTCTTTACGCCGTACTTCACGCTCAATCATGGCTTTCATATCACGCAGAGCAGCAAACGCTGAATAATCAATATAACGCCGATAGACAAAAGGTCGTAAACTGCTGAGTAATTCTTGACCTGATGTGATATCGCCTGCAATCACCCGCGCTTTAATAAAAGCATAACGCTCCCATTCGCGGCCATGTTGCTCATAATAACGCTCCATGGCATTAAACGATAAAGCCAAGGCACTACCATCGCCCCAAGGCCGTAAACGCATATCAATTCTAAAGACAAAACCATCCGCCGTTTGTTGGTCGAGTAAACGAATCACCTGTTGAGCCAATTTAATAAAATATTCTTGATTACTAATCACACTCCGACCATTGGTTTCGCCTGCTTCGGGATAACTAAAAATCAAATCAATATCCGAAGATAAGTTCAGTTCTTGTGCGCCTAATTTGCCCATGCCAATAACAATCATTTTTTGCACTTGGCCTGAGTCTTCGCCAATAGGTTGGCCATAACGGGCAATCAGGGCTTGTTCGGCATACGCAATCGCAGCATCAACACTCGCTTCGGCAAATTCTGATAACTCATCGGTTAATTCAGCTAAAGTCGATAATTGATTCACATCCCGATAAATCCAACGCAACATCATTTGTTGACGATATTGGCGAATGCTTTGCATCCACATAAAATCAGTCTGGCTTAGAGGAAATAATTGATGAGTCTGCTGATGAAAATATGGCCTTGCTAGCGTGTTATCCAATAAACCTTGTTGATGTGCGTGCCAAAAAAACTGTGGCCACTGACACAAGACGCGCCACGCATAATCACTGCTTAATGCCAATTGTTGTAATTGATGCAAGCATTGTTGTTGCAGTTGTTGCCACTCGTTGACTAGATTTGCTTTGGCAAAAGCCTCTGTGGCTTGTTGAAACTGTCTTGAGAGTAGTTGTTCGATTGAGGACATGATGATGCTATCGTTAATATTGTTTGTACTAACGATAGCAAGATTTTTGTACTTAGGCTAATGACGCCTCTAATACCACTTGTCTCACGATTTTCCCTACCGTCACTAAGTCTTCTTCATTTAAGGTGGGATGTACCAAAAACATTAAACTGGTATCGCCTAATTGTTGTGCATTCACTAAACGCTGTGTGGGTCGTAAATCCGTACCATCAAAGGCTTTTTCTAAATAAACCTCTGAACAACTACCACTTAAACACACTGCGCCTGCGGTATTGACCGCGTGCATAATACGGTCTCGTGACCAATCAGCTTTGAGTTGCTCAGGACGAACAAAAACATAGGCTTTATAACAGGCATGATAGATATGCTCTGGCACAGTTGGAATACGCAATGCTGCTAAATCGGCTAATTGACTATATAGAGCTTGGGTGTTGGCACGACGTTGTTTAATCCAATCATCTAATTTAGCTAATTGTTTTAGGCCAATCGCTGATTGCATTTCGGTAATCCGCCAATTGGTGCCAAATGACTCATGTAACCAACGAAAGCCCGCAGGATGTTGTTTGTGATACACCGTGTCATAATTTTTGCCGTGGTCTTTATAAGACCACATGGTTTGCCACCAATCGCTATTATTGGTCGCCACTAAGCCCCCTTCACCACCTGTCGACATAATTTTGTCTTGGCAAAATGAAAAGGCGGCTATATCACCAAAACTACCAATCGCTTGACCATTAATTTGTGCACCATGTGCTTGGGCACAATCTTCAATCACATACAAATTATGTTCACGAGCAAAGGCCATAATCGCGGGCATATCACACGGCCAACCTGCTAAATGCACACACACAATGGCTTTGGTTTTAGGTGTGATCACCGCTTTAATGGTGTCAACGGTGATATTTTGGCTATCTAAATCAACATCAGCAAAAACAGGTTTAGCCCCTGCCAAGACGATTGAGCTCACACTCGCTAAAAAAGTACGTGAAGTGACAATCACTTCATCACCTTCACCAATGTCCAAAGCCACCCATGCTAAGTCTAAGGCCAAAGTACCATTACCCACAGCAATGGTATGTTTAACGCCCAAATAGTCGGCATAGGCTTGTTCAAATTGACGAGAGACTTGGCCAGTCCAATAATTGACCTTGCCCGATAACAATACCTCGGTGACGGCTTCTACTTCATCTGGCGCGTAATATGGCCATGATTTATTGCTCACGGTGTTAGCCACTGTAACTCCCCTAAATGCTGTAACCAAGTATGTGGTTGATAGTCTGATGAAACATCTATCCCCTGATGGATATGCTGACCTGTATCCCTAATACCCACGGTATACCAGCCTAATTGTTTGGCAGTGACAAAATCTTTGCGTGGATTATCACCGATATAAACATACTGTGTCGCTGGCAAATGACGCATGATGTATTGATAAGGTGTCGGGTCTGGTTTACCTACCCCTAATTCAGCCGAAATGGCTAAAGCATCAAGCCGCGTTAGTAGCCCCAATGCCGTTAACTTTGAACGTTGTGTGATACTGCGGCCATCGGTAATGACTGCAATACGAATATTCTGCTGTTGCAGACGGTCTATGACCGCTTGAATGCTCGGAGCTAAGGTTAGGTCGGGCTGATGATAACGATAAGCGGCTATTAAATCGTCTTTTGCACTGACAGGTAAGTGATAACGTTGGCATATCTCACCAATCGCATCTTTTGCGCCTTGATTAAATAATTGCCACAACTCATCGCCAGTCTCAATTTGATAATATTGCCAAATCAGCCGACTGAGGTAACTAAAGCCAGAACGCACATAGTCTCGTTCAGGGTATAAGGTATCATCTAAATCAAAAACGACCACCGTTTGCTCGTTAATGATTAAAGCCATGCACCAATACCTCATCGTCATAACGCAACATCAATAATCGGTCTTCCCAATCTTGGCAATATGTCAACTCTTGTCCTAATAAATACTCTTGAATCAACCATTTAGGAAAAGTTGCGCCTGCTAAATAGCTCAGCGGATAACCCCCACCAAAACGCGGATTCACTTCAATGCCTAAAAACCGACTTTCATCATTTTTCTTAAATAACTGCAAAGTAATGCAGCCTACTGCTCCTTGCCATGTAGCCAAACGCTGTGTTAAGTACTGATAAACCGCACCTTTTACTGTGACACCTTTACTGACTTCACCACCTCGAATCTCAATACGGCGACGTGGCACTACACACTTAAGCTGATGCTGGCGGTCATAATACAAATCAACAGTGTATTCTTGATAGTCTTCTTTAGGAATCAACTCCATAAAGAGCATTTTAGGGTCTTCTAAAACCGAAGCACTGATTTGTTCGGCTTGATAAAAAGTATGAATATTTTGACTACAACTACCATCAATTGGCTTGGCAAAACAAGGAAAGGATAAAGCGTTTGCTTGATACATTTGTGGCGAGTCAATACCTATTTCATTAAATAAATCAATGGTCAGGCGTTTATCGCGGCAGCGTTTTACTAAGGCTTCGTCCGAAATCACTAAGTGGATGCCCTGCTGCAAGAATTCCGCTTTATGGTTGGCTAAGACCAACAACTCCGTATCAATGGTCGGCACAACAAGACTAATGTTTTCGGCCAAACATAAGGCTAATAAAGCCTGCGGATACTCCGCACTGCGTACGGAAGGCAAGACAAAATGACGGTCTGCTACTTGGCAAGCTGCCGACAAATGTGGCTTTAAATCGGCAGCAAACACGTGTGTGTTTGGCAATAATTGACGTGCATCACGTTGAAAATCCCGCACTAAAGAGACGCGTCGTCCTGCGGATAAAATCAGAATATTCACTGTGCGTCTTTCCCTTTGAAAACAGGCATGGTCGCATCATTAGCCGCATTAATGCCTTCACGTTTGACTACTTTTAATACGGTTAATACCAAGATTTTCATATCTAACCATACACTTTGGTGCTCTACATACCAGACATCTAAGGCAAATTTTTCATCCCACGAAATGGCATTACGACCATTAATTTGCGCCCAACCCGTGATACCTGGTTTTGCTTCATGGCGACGTGCTTGCTCAGGTGTATATAAGGGCAAATATTGCATCAATAATGGCCTCGGCCCGACCAAGCTCATATCACCTTTAAGCACATTGATTAACTCTGGTAATTCATCTAAAGAGCTACTGCGCAAAAACTTACCAAACGAAGTCAAACGTTCGGCATCAGGCAATAAATTGCCTTGTGCATCTTTAGCATCGGTCATGGTTCTGAATTTCATCATTTGAAATGGTTGACCATGTAAACCGGGCCTGACTTGTTTGAACAAAATCGGACTACCCAACTTTTTACGTACTAAATAGGCAGTACCTAAAAAAACTGGGGCTAAGAGTATTAATCCCACTGACGACGCAGCAATATCAAGCAGTCTTTTAGCCACGCTCATGCTAACAACTCCGCATATAATTTATCATGATGCTCAATGATTTTTTGCACATCATAAGCCAATACTTTTTGCCGCGCCGCTTGCCCCATTTGTTGCGCCAATATCGGTTGCTCAGTCAAATATATGATTGCTTGAGCCAAACCCTGACTATCACCGACCTCATGCAATAAACCACAATTATCTGCCGCCAATTCAGCAACACCACGAATATTTGACCCAATAATAGGCGTTGATAAACTCATTGCTTCTAATAAAGAGCGAGGCAAACCCTCACGCTCCGAAGGTAATATGACCGCTCTTGATATACGGATTAACACAGGAATATCTCGTCTAAAGCCTAAAAAATGCACACGTTTAGCTATACCTAATTGTGTAGCCAGATTTTTCACTTCATCAAATAATCCACCAACACCTGCAAAAGCCAAATGCACATGACTAGGTGTTTGTGCTAATGCATTTAAGGCATCAAAATGTCGTTTGCCAAGATTAAACTCAGCAATCATCAAAAATAAAACGTCAGATTCTTTCAATGACAATTGTTGTCTAATTTGAGTGGTTTGAGTTGGTAAAATATCCTCAGCCGTCAAACTGCTGGTATCGACACCAATGCCCGCCATATATTCAATACGTGTGGCGAAACCTGCTTGTTTTGCTGCCTGAAAATCTTCTTTATTAATGGTAATCAAGGCATCACACCAAGGTGCAGCCATTTTTTCTAATTGTTGAAAAATAAAATTTGTCAGAGGCTTTCCATGACGATGGAAATGAAAGCCATGTGCGGTATAAACCACTTTAGGACGTTTATTTAAGCCTTTTAAGGCAAAACGAACCAAAAAAGCTGCTATTGGAGTATGAACATGCACTAGATCATAATTGCCTGCAACAACCAACTGGCGAATGGCTGCTGGCGATTGCATCAAGGCACTAATATTTCTCGGATTACGTGTCAGCGGTAGCTCGTGACAAACATCAAACTCTTGCTGTAGCTCTTGATTAGCCGACAAAGATTGTGCGGCAGCGTCCACTTGCCAGCCTAATTTTCGATAATGACGTGCATAAGGCAACAAAAAGGCTCTAATTGTCGTCGCAATTGAAGTAATAATGATTAAACGCATCAACCATCTCCAGACACAGAGAACATTAACGGTTTGTAGACATTAACTTCTTCCAGATAACCCTAACAAAGGCCTGCAACCTAGGAGAGATCTTAAATAATAAACTTGCCATTAAAGGCACAAAACCATTAATACTTAAACTATATGCAATGTATTTATTATACCATATATATAAATAACTTGGCGAGTAAATGCCGCAAACAACTTTTTTTCTAATATTTGCCAAATCTTCTTCAGTATAAATCGTACTCAATGCATAAAAAACATTAGTAAATCGACTAGGAAATATCACCCCAGAATTTTCCCAATTTAAAACATTAAAATTAATAACTAAAATCTTTTCCCACAACAACACATAGTCGTAATTAATATAAGACAAGTAAGGCAGTTTTATATTAAATCCTTTTTTATTTAACAATCTAATAGTTAAACTTTGCTCAGGAACATGCATTAAGTTTGTTGGCCCTGAATAATTCCCCCAAAGAGGATTATTTTTGCCTTCAGGTAAAAAAACATCTTCCTTACGAAATAATTCATCACCCCATATTAATAATAAATCTTCTTTCGTACCAAACTGAACTAAATCACTCATATGAAATAGAAATGGATATTTTGTCGCTTTACGAATATATAAATTACTCATCGTCACAGGTTTGTTAAATAACCTATACTCTACTCCTAGCCCCGGTTCATACTCCTGAATCGATGTAATTTTATTACTAGTTAAAGCATGATCAGCTCTCATTTTTAATACATAAGGACGAGAAGCAAGCTGTACTCCAGCCTGAGTTGATAATAATTGTCTATTTATATTATTAGCGAAACCATTAATATCTGGCATAGAACCTGGATCATTTGAGCGCACAACAAAGCAATCACCAAAGCCTTCTACACTATCTTTTTGCCATGTAGAAACAATAATCTCTGCTTCGGGCAAAAACTGTCGAATACTTTGAATGGCACGCAAACCTAAATCATTTTCTGGTTGTCCATCGCCACGACAAGTAGGTCCTTGCAACACCACAGTCACATATTTTGAATCAATAATTTGCCCTGTCATCTCTCTCTAAACCATATATTATAAAAAAATGGGTAGCACCCAACACTTGTCGCTTAGCTAAACGACATATTTATCATCTTTAGCACTAGGTGACTTAACCACTACTGTGACTACATCAGTAATTGCTTTAAAGTCAGTAATAAACCCTGGCTCTAAAGTTAAAATATCACCTGCTTTACAATTTCTATTAGCCATTAATGCTTCACCACTGACAATCACGGTAATTTCCGTTGCTACTTTATGATAATGAGGTGCTTCATAATCACCTGCCTTATAGGACTTAACGGCCACTTCTATATCTTTGCTTGGGAAGACAACAGGATTAAAATCACCCACAAACCAGCCCTTCACCATATTATCCAAGTGTTCAACTTTCATTATTTTACTCCTACTTCAATCATATGCTCGTATTGCTCTAATTGGTGTTGCGACTTAATAGGATGGTATTGATTAATGCTAATTGGATAAACCCCTATTTTCGCTTGACGCAAAATCAACTCATTAAATGTTGGACTAATATAAAACTTACCATCTACCTGAGCATCCTTTCTAATCATGGATTTTGCTGCTTCAACAAAAGCTCCTCCATGTGCATAGTAATAACAGCCAGCAATAGCATGACGACTAATGGGATTTTTTTCTGCAGCTTCAGACACTAAGCCCGATTGATTTAAACGAACAAAAGAATAACGAGGATGTACTGATGAAAAGACAACTGCCCCAGCATCCAATTCACGTTGTTGAAAGTCTTTGATAACATCCGCAAAAGATACATCTAAAATATCATCAATGGTCAAAATCAATAATGGCTGGGTATGATCGATATATGATGCTGCTAATAAGGCAGAACAGGCAGCCCCTTTTGTCTCTTGATCAATAGCAATCACTTTTGAATTTGGCTTCAATAAAGCAATCACATTCTCTAAACGAAACTTTTTAACATCCATTGCTCTGGCAACAAATAACATTTTTGCATCAGATAATGACTCACAAGCACTAATCAAATTTTCGATAATTGGTTTACCTTTAAACTCAATTAATGCTGTAGGAAAACTACTAATACCATCAGCAAATACTCTATCAGGCCCAGCCATTAAAACAATAATATTTAACATGCTGTCTCTCCTTGCTCAATCTGTTGAATACGCGCCAAAATATTATCAAAGTTAACATCACTAACATCTTGCACGACTAGCAGATGCGCACCAGAGGCTTTGGCCGCACGAATACCATTTTCGTTATCTTCCAAAATTAGACACTCTTGCGGCGTTAGTCCTAAATCACTAATTGCTTTTAAATACATCTCTGGATGTGGTTTTGCTTGTTTCACATGTTCATTACTGATTTGTATATCAAGATATTTAGCCAAATGACTTCTATCCATCATCACATGCACAGTTTGTGCAATCGAATTAGACGCTACAGCCAATTTATAGCCCATGCTTTTTAATGTTGATAATGCATGTTCATGATTAAATCTGGGTTTACATTGAGTATAAACGATTTCCATCGTATAAATTTGCTTCATTTCATTTATAAAACTATGTAATGCTGTTGGTAACCCTGCCTGTACAGATAACATTTCTAATTTTTTTTTGGTTGGTAAGCCATCAAAAGTAGTTAAGTGATCATAACGAGAAATACTGTAACCAAATAACTCTAATGCTCGGTTTAACGCCTCATAGTGCCACTCTTTAGCTTCAATTAAGACACCGTCCATATCAAAAATAACTGCTTTAATCATTGCCTAATCCTAAAAATTTTACAGCCTCTTCGGGTACATCTGTACATAACAACAAATTAGGGTGTTTATATAAATTATCATCTAAGAGCATTTGCCATAAATTATGATAAGGTCGGCCATGTAATTCTGGTGAAACAATACATACTTGCTTGCCGTCATCTAAAAAACGCTGAATATCTTTTGCTTGATACCAAGTATCAAAAAAAGCATCTAACCAAATTCCTTTTACTTGCTCATAACAGCAAGGTTGCTTTTCTATATCACTCATACGGGCAAATACTTTTAAATCATGCTTTAAACATTGCACCATATCTGGAATAGACATATCAAATAAAAAGTAATTTTGATAATCATAATCAGCCAAAATTTGCTTTACTTTTACCGCAAGACCATCTGCTTTAATATTTAACGCTAATGGTAATTTTGTTTTTTGAGGCCATAATGCTAAAAAGTCAGCAAATGTCATCTCTTGACCGATTGGCATATCGTGAGAAATAACTAATTGCCCCAAACAATCACGTATATCAGTTTCAGTACCAAAACCTAAGGAAATAGACCTGTTAAACGCCGTGAGTGTATTTTTTTCTTCTTTAGTTAGCCAATAACCGCGATGACTCAATACAATCATAACTCAATCCTTGAAGTCACATCTTTTGAGAGTGACAATGCTAAAAAATAATCTAAATCAGCAGGAATACCCAAGCCATACATACCCTGACCTTCACCACCAATATTCCATATACCAATTTTTTTATTGGTCACTAAACGATTATATACAGGTGCAACATAAAACTCATTATTAACACGCTCATTATCTGCAATCATTGCCTCAGCAGCACTCACAAAATCGTATCCATGACTAAAATTATAGATACCTACCGTTGCTTCATTAGATATCACTTTCTTTTCGGCAACTTGAGTGACTAATTGCTCATCATTTAAAGCAGCAAAAGACCATTTGGGGTCATCTGCTGTCATTGTCATAATCATCCCATCCAAATGTCTATTATCAATTTCGGCCAAGTAGTGGTTAATGTTAGCATCAATATATTGGTCACAATTGGCTATCATCAAAGGATCATTATTATTAATTAAATCTTTAGCAGCCAAAACAGTACAAGCTGCACCCTCTGTTAAACCATCAAGTAATACCAGTTCCACATTTGGACACCAAATGGATAGTTTTGTTGCTAAATCATAATCTTGCACATGCTGTCGTTGGCAAATAATAATAAAACGATGTTCTTGGATTGGCTTTAAATTCTCTAAAACCAATTTAATCATAGGAATGCCATGCACAGGGATTAGCGGCTTTGGATCTGTATAACCAACCTTAGCAAAACGACTTCCCAAGCCTGCCATGGGAATTACTATATTCAACATCCTTTACCCCCTTAATTTGTTTCAAAAAAAACCTGTCTCTATAACTTTACCATGATCTAACTTAATATAACGCTGGCAAAACAACTCTGCATGTTCAGGAACGTGCGTCACTAGAATAAGCGTTAGTCCGTGATTCTGCATATCTCGAATTTTTCTATGGCATTTTTCCTGAAAATAAGCATCACCAACCGCAAGTACCTCGTCTGCAATTAAAATAGAGGGTGACGAATATACTGCTATTGCAAAACCCAAGCGCATAGCCATGCCTGATGAATAGTTTTTCACAGGCGTATCAATAAAGTCGCCCAACTCAGCGAAATCCGTAATCTCTTGATATTTTTCGGTAATTTCTTGATTAGACATTCCCAATAAGCAACCATTCAAATAAATATTTTCTTGGCCAGTCAATTCAGGATGAAAGCCCGCTCCTAATTCAATTAACGGCGCCAGACGGCCATTAATTGTCACTTTACCAAGCGTTGGCTTATAAACCCCAGAAATTAGCTTCATCAAGGTGCTTTTACCACAACCGTTATGCCCCAAAAAAGCAATACTTTCACCATGATTAATCGTAAAGTTTATATCCTTAAGAGCCCAAAACTCCTCCAAATGGCTACGATATGTCTTGTTAGTAATACTCGAAATTTTTTGTTTTATAGACATACTGGCATTATGTTTAAGGATAAACCTTTTACTAACAGCATTTACAGAGATTGCTACTGTCATCAAATCACCTCAACAACCGTATCTTTTTTAGTTTGATAAATAAAGTAAGCTATCAAACCAACCAAGATTGTATAACCAATAGCCAATATAAAATAGATAGGTTTATCAAATGGTGCAGATGATGTAAGCATTTCCTGAAAAATGACTATAAAAATTGCTACTGGGTTAAAGTAGTAGAAATTACTAAATAACTCTGGAACTGATCGCCAATTATAAACCACAGGACTTAGCCAAAATAATGCTTGTAATAGTACATCTGTTATATATCGAAGATCCCTAAATGAAACATATAAGAAAGACAATATCACAGATATGGAAAAGCAAAATGATACATACAAAACAACAAACAGTAAATAATAAATAACAAACAAGGAAAATCCAAAATTAAAAAAGATATACAAAAGATAAAAAAATATGATCAAGACCCAGAAAAAAAATGTCACACAAAAGGTAGAGATATTTATAAAAATTTTAGGAATATCGACCTTTTTCATTAACCAAGAATTACTAATTAATATATCACAACCCTGAGAAACAACTTGTGCAAAAAAATACCAATGTAAATATCCTGTTACTACTAATAATGGGTTGGCTCGGTCTTTTAAGGGCAATATATAAGTAAATAGAAATGTATAAAAAATAGCAAATAATGTTGGAGGCAATAATGACCAAATGACGCCTAGCCATGATCCCATATAACGTATTTTTAATTCCTTTCGGAACAAATTAATAAACAAGTCATAGCGATTAACTAACATTTTAAAATCCCAACACAGAAAGGCATATTAAACTCAATGGAATATAAATAATATAGTTTGATAAAACGTAATTTTATAAACATATATCTTTAATTGCCATTTCTAATTTATAGCATAGACTACAATTCTAATCTTTGCGAGGATATAAACCCTAAGGGCAAATAAGCAAGGCGTTGATATATCGCTAAAACATTATTTTCTTGGCATAGTTTTTCTAGGACATCTAATTCCTCCATTAACGAGATATAACGCATATATGACTCTAGTGCTCGATAAATTCTTGGATGCTCAGTAGTTTCATTATAATTATCTACTAATAGTTCCTCAAATAGTTTTTCACCTGCACGTAATCCTGTGTATTGAATATCAATACCATCTGGATACTCTTCACTTTTTACATGGTGTCCCATCAAATGAATCATCCGCTTAGCTAAATCGGCAATACGCACAGGTTCACCCATATCCAACAAAAACACATCACCCCCTTTAGCCATCGCACTCGTCTGAATAACCAACTGTGCTGCTTCAGGAATCGTCATAAAATAACGAATCACATCGGGATGGGTCACCGTGACTGGCCCACCTTGTCGTATTTGCTCCTTAAACAAAGGCACAACCGACCCCGAGGAACCCAAGACATTGCCAAAACGCACCATACAAAAACAGGTTTCAGGTTGTTGTTGGGCAAAGGCTTGTAATATTAATTCCGCTAAACGTTTAGTCGCTCCCATGATATTGGTAGGGCGCACCGCTTTATCTGTGGAAATCAGGACAAAGGTTTTTACCTGTGCCGCTAAGGCGGCCTGTGCGGCGGCTAAAGTACCAAAGACATTATTAGCCACCCCTTCAACAATATTTGCCTCAACCAAAGGCACATGCTTATAAGCGGCGGCATGAAAAACGGTATCAATACGGTGTTTTATAAAAAGCTGTTGTAAGGTATCTTGCTGTCTGACCGAGCCTAATACTGGAATAATAGTGGTATTTGTATCCGCTAACAAACGATGTAACTCTTGGTCAATTTGATACAAAGCATATTCGCTTTGCTCGTATAAGACCAGCGTGGTTGGCTGGAGCGTCATAATTTGTCGGCATAATTCGCTGCCAATCGAGCCACCTGCCCCTGTCACTAATACATTTTTATGGCTGATTTGTGCCGACATTAATTCTGCACGCGCGGGGACGACATCTCGCCCCAATAAATCTTCGACATCAACATCTTTAATGTCATCTAAACGTGCACGTCCCGAGACAATATCCGTCATCGCAGGTACGGTAGATACTTTTAACTCGTGGGATTCTAAGGCTAACAAAATCTCCCGACGACGTGATTGCGATAAGGACGGAATTGCCAACAAGATTTGTTTAACGTCATATTGCTCAATCAGCCACGCCAAGGTATCGGGCGCCCCCACTTTGAGGCCATAAATCATCATTCCCTGTAGACGTGTCTTGTCGTCTACAAAGGCAACAGGACGGTATTCATGGCTTTGATGTAGACTGAGTGCTAACTGAGAACCCGTGACGCCTGCGCCATAAATCACGACAGGAATACGGCCTTTTTGTTGAGGCCGTCTGAGATAGGCTTGAGCGATGAACCGAGAGGCAATCACTAATGCACCTGCCACCAAGATATAAATGATGGGGGTGGAACGTGGTAATTCTGCACGCAAAAACATAATTGCTGTTGATAATAATAACGCGGAAATCAAAAGCGCACGCATAATCAGTGCCACGGTATGCGCACTGACATAACGAATCATCCAGCGATACAAGCCCAACACGGCAAAGGCAGAAACGCCACTCAGTGCCGCCACCAACATACATAAGAAGTGTTCTAAGTTAGTCGGCGTCCACCACATACCGTAGCGCAGTGACAATGCCAACCATAAGCCAATCATTAGCAATACCGTATCGGTAATAATCATGATGGCAACTTTGACTTGCCTCGATAACATGACTAGCGCTTGTAGCATTCCTTGACCTTTATGACGTTTGGAAGATGGAGTAATAGCATTGAGTTCAGCAAAATAGATAGATATCTTGCATAGCGCTGTCGTTCATGCTGCCTAATACATGCATATATCAATCCGTGAAACAGCTCAACAGACTAGACCACCATTTGCCTAAGGGCATCACATGACAACACAACACAGCCAGCATCATAGACGCTTTCATGCGATATGTTTTGTGGGTACGCTCATCTGCCATTGTGGTCTAGGCGCGCGATAATAGCAGAATTGCCAGACCTGCTCAAAACCTAATAACAGGATTTAGCCAATTGCACACAAGACTTAGACAGAGCCTCAGAGGTGTCAATGGCATCAGCCCTATTTTTGTCTTAAAAACACACGGAGAACCGTTAGTTGAAACATCAAGCACCAGATACCAACTCATCCCATACCCAACGCCAATGCGGGATATGTAGGACAAAATCTTGTTGCAACTTCGTAGTTGCCAAGCAAGAGTTACGCGGACGTTGCGCGGGCGTCGGATACTCATCGGTACTAATTGGGATAATGGGTGTCGTGTAACCCAACTTATCGGCAATGGCTTGGGCAAACTCATACCACGAGCAATCACCTGTCGACGTGAGATGATAAATACCATTATGCTGCCATGTCTTGGTGGATTGCGTCATGATATGTGCGGTGATTTGCGCAATTAAACGTGACCACGTGGGCGCACCCACTTGGTCTGCGACTACACGAAGTTGTGGCTTTTCTTGTAATAAACGTTGCATGGTTAAAAAAAAGTTTTTGCCACGTTCACCATATACCCAGCTCGTCCGCAAAATAAGATAGCGTGTAGCCACGGCTTGAATGGCTTGTTCACCCGCTAATTTAGTTTGGCCATAGACATTTAAGGGATTAGGACTATCTGTCTCGATATATGCTGTTTTCTTGCTACCATCAAACACGTAGTCCGTCGAATAATGGATTAAACTCGCGCCCAGTGTTTTTGCTTCTTCTGCTAACAACTGTGGCAGTGTCGCGTTGATACGGTATGCCATCTCTGATTCAGTTTCGGCTAAGTCAACTGCCGTATAAGCAGCCGCATTGATGATGTGTGTGGGTTTTAGTGTTCTTAGTAACCGTAGAACCGCATCCATATCACTTAAATCGACCTGACGACGGTCAACACCGTAGACGGTTTGCGCCTGCGTCAGCAGACTGCGTTTAAGCTCCCAACCCACTTGACCTTGTTGCCCTAATAATAAAATGGTCATACAAACGTCTCAGCATTGACTAACAAACACCCTGCTTGGTCTTTAGACGATAAAATAGGCGGCTGTGTAAGTGGCCAATCTATATTGAGTTGAGGGTCATCCCATCGCAGACAGCGTTCGTGTTGTGGCGCGTAATAATCGCTGGTTTTATATAAAAATTCGGCTTCTGCCGACAGTACCAAAAAGCCATGTGCAAAGCCTTCTGGAATCCAGAGCTGGCGTTTGTTAGCTGCCGATAAATGCACACCCACCCACTGACCAAACGTTGGGGATTGCTGGCGTAAATCGACCGCAACATCATAGACCTCACCCACCACGACACGCACTAATTTTGCTTGGGCTTGCTGAATTTGATAATGCAAACCTCGTAATACATGCTGCTGAGAACGGGAATGATTATCTTGCACAAAATTGGCCGTTAAACCTGTTACGGCCTGAAAATGTTGTTGATTAAAACTTTCATAAAAAAAACCACGCTCATCACCATACACGGTCGGCTCGATGATTAATACGTCAGGAATAGCGGTGGATAAAACCTTCATCTCTCACCTGCCAACTTCAACAAATATTGACCATACCCTGTTTTCGCAAAAACCTGCGCTTGCTGGAGTAATTGGGTATGGCTAATCCAGCCTTGGCTATAGGCAATTTCCTCTAAACAAGCCACTTTTAAGCCTTGACGTTCCTCAATAGTTTTCACATATTGCGAGGCATCCAACAAACTATCGTGTGTTCCTGTATCTAACCACGCAAAACCCCGACCAAAACGCTCCACACGCAAGTCGCCACGACGTAAATACGCATTATTGACATCGGTAATCTCTAATTCTCCGCGCGCGGAAGGGGTAATTTGTTTCGCTATTTCAATGACCGTGTTATCGTAGAAATAGAGTCCCGTCACGGCATAACTTGATTTAGGATGTTGTGGTTTTTCTTCAATTGATATTGCGTTATCTTGTGCATCAAACTCAATCACACCAAAACGCTCAGGGTCTTTGACCCAATAACCAAAAATGGTTGCACCCGTCGCTTGGCTAGCAGCACGTTTTAATTTGTCACTAAAATGCTGACCATGAAAAATATTATCGCCCAAAATCAGACACACATTGTCAGTACCGACAAACGTTTCGCCAATCATAAAGGCTTGTGCTAAACCATCTGGCGAGGCTTGCATGGCATAACTCAGTTGAATACCAAAGGCACTGCCATCGCCTAATAACTGCTGATAGGACGGTAAATCGCGCGGGGTCGAAATAATGAGAATCTCGCGAATACCCGCTAACATGAGTACCGATAACGGGTAATAAATCATCGGCTTATCATAAATGGGTAATAACTGTTTAGAAATAGAGAGGGTCAAGGGATATAAACGTGTTCCTGACCCACCTGCCAAAATAATCCCCTTCATGTTTTTAATTTCCCTTGTGTTGTGACAAATAAGACTGATACTCACCCGTTTGTATTTGTTTTAACCATGCCTGATTATGCAAATACCAAATGACTGTTTTTCGTAAACCTGTGGCAAACGTTTCTTGTGCACGCCACCCCAACTCGGTTTCCAATTTGCTGGCATCAATCGCATAACGCCAATCATGGCCTAAACGGTCTGAGACAAAGGTCATTTGTTTTTTATATGACACACCATCCACTCTAGGATGTAGTTCATCTAATAACTCACAAATTTGTGTCACTACATCGATATTTTTTTGTTCATTTCGGCCACCAATATTATAGCTGTGTCCCACTTTTCCCTTCGCCAACACCAAACGAATAGCAGCACAATGGTCGCTGACATACAACCAATCACGCACATTTAAGCCATTACCATACACAGGTAACGGTTTGTCAGCGAGTGCCTGTACAATCATCAGTGGAATAAGTTTTTCGGGAAACTGAAACGCGCCATAATTATTTGAGCAGTTAGTCGTGATAACAGGTAAACCATAGGTGTGATGCCATGCGCGCACTAAATGGTCAGAGGCGGCTTTACTTGCAGAATAAGGACTATTGGGCGCATAAGCGGTGGTTTCACTAAATGCAGGCTCTGTGCTTGTCAACGAACCATAGACTTCATCAGTAGACACATGCAAAAAACGGAAGTGTTCTTTTTTATCCGCCCCTAAACTTTGCCAATACTGACGTACGGCCTCTAAGAGCACAAATGTGCCTGTGACATTGGTCTCTATGAATGCGGCTGGTTTATTAATAGACCTGTCAACATGACTTTCGGCAGCGAAATTCACAATACAATCAGGCTGATAATGAGATAACACATACTGTAAACGTGCACTGTCACCAATATCGGCATGAACAAAATGATAATTTGACTGCTGCGCAACGGTGGCTAAATTCGCTAAATTCGCAGCATAGTTTAATTTGTCAAGATTCACGACTTGGCTGTTTGGTTCTGCTTGATACCAGTCCAAAATAAAGTTTGAGCCAATAAATCCTGCCCCACCCGTCACTAATATGGTTTTCATAATTACAATCTGTAGACTATTTTTTCTTCTTCAAGGCGCTTTGTTGTTGTACAAAAAAATCCACTGTCGTTGAGCCCAATACATTGCCGTCTTTATCCACAGCCTTAATATCTAAACGATGCTGACCACGTTCTAGCTTGGAAGGGTCAATATTGGGGGCAAAGGTGTCTTGATTGTAAAATTGTCCATCTAAGGATACTTTGAGATGATGCTCGCGCCACAATGATGGGTCTAAGCTAATCATGGGGCTAAAAGGCTCATCTCCGTGTTGGATAGTATCACCCGACTTTAATTTGTCGATGCTAATTTGATAACTTGTTGGCGCGCCAACGACATTGGTGGTTTCAGGCTTTTTCATCTTTTTTTCAATGACTGAGCGCGGCAATGCTGGCATGGTGGCTACAGGTTTTTCTTCTACCTCTACAGCATTTGTACTGCCTGTATCCGAATAAATCACATTCCCATTTTTATCGTAACTTTTATAAATCCCCGCCTGTGTCGTTGTCGCTAGTAGCACCGTGATGAGACCTATCATTAAGCTGTACATTTTTAGCTCCAATCTAGTTGACATATTTGAAGCGGATTATAAAAACAAAAAAGGCTCATTTTCATGAGCCTTTTTGTCAAAGCGTGACGCTTTATATAAAACAGTGTATTACACGCTGTAGTACATATCGAACTCAATAGGATGAACTGTTGTGTTCAAGCGACGAACTTCTTCAGTTTTCAACTCAATGAAAGCATCAAGGAACTCTTTAGTGAACACGCCACCTTTTAATAAGAACTCATGGTCAGCTTTCAAGCAGTCTAAAGCTTGTTCTAAACTTTCGGCTACTGTTGGGATTAATGCATCTTCTTCTGGTGGTAAGTCATACAAGTTTTTGTCTGCTGCATCACCAGGATGGATTTTGTTTTGAATACCATCTAAACCCGCCATCATCAAGGCAGCAAAACATAAGTAGGGGTTTGCACCTGGATCTGGGAAGCGAGTTTCGATACGAACAGCTTTTGGACTGCTTACGTAGGGAATACGGATAGAAGCAGAGCGGTTACGTGCAGAGTAAGCTAACTTGATGGGTGCTTCGTAGTGAGGAACCAAACGCTTGTAGGAGTTAGTTAATGGGTTAGTAATCGCATTCAACGCACGAGCGTGTTTGATGATACCACCGATGTAATATAAAGCTAATTCAGACAAGCCACCGTATTGGTCGCCAGAGAATAAGTTTTTACCATCTTTGCTTAACGATTGGTGTACGTGCATACCAGAACCGTTGTCACCCACTAATGGCTTTGGCATAAAGGTTGCTGTTTTGCCGAAAGCGTGAGCAACGTTGTGTACAGCATATTTTAATACTTGTACTTCGTCAGCTTTACGTACTAAGGTATTAAATGCAACACCGATTTCGCTTTGGCAAGAAGCCACTTCGTGGTGTTGTACTTCGATTTTGCCTTCGCCTAACATGGACTCAATCGCGTTACACATAGCAACACGTAAATCTTGAGCAGAGTCAATTGGAGGAACTGGGAAGTAACCGCCTTTTACACGTGGACGGTGACCTGTGTTACCACCTTCGTAGTCTTTGTTAGTAGACCAAGCTGCTTCTTCGGCATAAATGGTATGACGAGCACCGCTCATGTCGATGTCCCATTTTACTTCGTCAAAGACAAAGAATTCTGGCTCTGGACCAAAATAAGCTGTGTCGGCAATGCCCGTTGCTTTTAAGTAGGCTTCAGCGCGGCGAGCGATAGAACGTGGGTCACGCTCATAACCTTGCATAGTGCTTGGCTCGATGATGTCACACGAGATAACAACCGTTGGCTCATCAAAGAATGGGTCCATGAATGCGGTTTCTGCATCTGGCATCAAAATCATGTCAGAGGCTTCGATACCTTTCCAACCCGCAATCGAAGAACCGTCAAACATTTTTCCTTTTTCAAAAGTTTCTTCGTCAACGGTGTAAGCTGGGAAAGAAACGTGTTGCTCTTTACCACGAATATCGGTAAAGCGTAAGTCAACCCACTTAGCTTCATTTTGTTTAATAAGGTCAAGGGCTTTATTGGCCATTTACAGCTGCTCCAAAAAATACCAGTACTAATTGATCCTAACGTAGATTCTGTTGCGGTTAATATCATCCACCTTGCTCAGTACCACAGACTATCAATAGCTTGTGAGACACACAGACAATATAAACAACGTTTCGTTGTCGCTAACCGTTCAACAGTCCCTAATACAAAATTTGGGGTTTCCGTATTTTGCATCTCGTTGTTTAGGGATTGTCGCTACTCAATTTCAGCCTGAATGACGACATCATTTAAGGCACTACTAAAAGCATCGGCAGTTTAGCAGAATAATCGTGCTACTCAAGCAACAACGTACAGAACTTGCAGAGCGACAACATTTATCACGCAATGTATGACTGTTTTCGCTCTATTTTCCGATTACACGCAGAAATCATTGCTTTAATTTTAACGCAAGCCTTCCAAAAGCAAATTATATGCCACGTCTCAAAATAGCGCATTTATGCATTTTTTATTGCACTAAAGGCAGAATTTACATGCAATAACGCACCAAAAAATAGCAAATAAACTAATTTCGCACCAAAAAACAACATCAATTATCGATTTACCCTACACAGAATGATGGTCATAAGGGACTGATGTAAAAAACTGCCTGTGCTTAGGGGCTGTTGACGTTTTGATTGTGGTTGCGAAAGAGGCTATTTTTTAGAAGATACAAGGGGTGAAGCGCGTAGTTTGGTTATTCCAAATCAGCGATGAACAACAACGTAGCCTCAAAAAATAGCTCTTTCCCTGTGGGTTCCGTTAAAAACTGGCTCATGCTACGTGACAAAACTGGCCAATAGAATCACTATTCGCTGCGTTTTGTGCCTTACCTGAGTCCATTTTTATCAGCAACGCGGCTCACACGCAAAATGTCAACAGACCCTATGCTTTTATGAAAAACTTACGGTAATCTAGCCCAAGATAAATAACCTGCTAGGACAACATCATGGATTGTATCTTTTGTAAAATTGCCCAAAAACAAATAAAGGCTAATATTGTCTTTGAAAATGAGCGTGTGCTTGCTTTTAATGACCTTTTTCCGCAAGCACCCACCCATATTTTGCTGATTCCTAAACAACATTACAGTACGCTCAATGATGTGCCCGCAACAGAAGGTGCGGTGCTTGGCGAGTTGATGACAACCGCCGCACAATTAGCCACAGAGTTAGGACTGGCCGAATCTGGTTATCGCGTCGTTATGAACTGTAATGCCGATGGGGGGCAAAGTGTTTACCACATTCATTTACATTTATTAGCAGGTCGCCGTTTAACTTGGCCACCAGGCTAATTGTCACGCCATGATTTCGTTTTTCTGCTTTATATAGGTACGATGATGAGACGTTATAGTTTAGCCGACCGTTTGATTGGCCACGTTGACCAAGTTGTGCGCACTTTAACACCACAAACTCAGCCTGCGTTACGCGCCAACCCTGCACAGCGCATAGAGAATCCCGCCTTAAACACACAACAGCAAAGCGTTGTCGCAGGCTTAATGCGTGTAAATCATACGGGGGAAGTGTGTGCACAGGCGTTATATCATGGTCAAGCCCTAACCGCTAAATTAGCCACTGTACGCCAAGACATGGAACAAGCCGCGCTTGAAGAACAAGACCATCTGGCATGGTGCGAAGACCGACTCCGTGAACTGAACAGTCAGCCCAGTCTCCTCAATCCGTTATGGTATGGTTTATCGTTTGGCATTGGCGCATTAGCAGGGATTGCAGGCGACAAATGGAGCTTGGGCTTTGTCGCCGAAACCGAAAAACAAGTGTGTGCGCATTTAACCGCGCACATGCAACAATTGCCTAGCGAAGACCATAAAACCCACGCCATTTTACAACAAATGCATAGCGATGAAGACCATCATCGTCAACAAGCCCTTGCCGCAGGTGGTGTTACCCTACCACCACCTGTACAACAAATGATGCAGGCTATGTCTAAAGTGATGACCAAGACCAGTTATTATGTTTAAGCAACTTGTACCCAAAGCTCTCAAGCTAAAACTCCTATTAAATGCGTACTTACCTTTTTTAGGCGCAGGCATTCAAATTACGCGGGTGAGTGATGATTTTTTAGAAATTGATGTCAAAATGCCCTTACATAAGGGCAATAAAAATTATGTCGGTACGCATTTTGGTGGCAGTTTATATGCCATGACCGACCCGTTTTTAATGCTGATGTTGATGGAAAACTTAGGTAAAGACTATATTATTTGGGATAAAGCTGCACATATTGACTTTATCAGTCCTGGCCGCGGCACTGTTTATGCGCAATTTAGACTCACCAGTAAACAAATTGGCCAAGTCAAACTCGCTGCCGAAAGCGGAAAATCCATTTGTCCCGAATATACCGTAGAGGTCTTGGGTGAAGACGGTAAGGTGGTTGCTAAAGTGATTAAAACCTTATATGTCAAGAAAAAGTCACGGCAATCACATGCTAGTTAACGATGAGTCGCTTTTTTAGCCCTCTCCTACGAGCAGAGGGCTAAATGACTTGAAGACTAAGCCGGCACAATCTCGTAGTCATGGGTGATTTCCACGCCACCTGCACTCAACATCGCCGAAGCAGAACAGTATTTTTCGGCAGATAACTCGACCGCTTTTTTTACCTGAACCTCTTTTAAGTCTTTACCTGTCACTACAAAATGCAGATGAATTTTGGTAAAGACGGCAGGTACTGCATCGGCACGCTCAGCACTTAACTCGGCACGCACATCGGTGACCTGTTGACGTGCTTTTTTCAAAATAGTCACGACATCAAACGACGCGCACCCCCCCAACCCCATTAAGATTAATTCCATAGGACGTGCGCCAATGTTACGACCACCGTATTCTGGTGCACCGTCTAAGACAACGGCATGACCACTGCCCGACTCTGCTACAAAAGACACATCTTTTACCCACTGCACTGCCGCTTTCATTGATTTTCACTCACATTAAATAGACAATCTTAACCGTCAACAGACCCTATTTATCACACGCAAATAAAGATTTATTTGCTTTTTGACAATAGTCTGTACTTTACTATGACATTATTTGGCAATTAGTTCGCAATTCTGCTACAAACTACCCAACATTTGCTATATATAGGACTTATTATATGGCGAACTCGCGTTCACAAAGAGGGAATTTGTAACGCCAATCGGTAAACGGACGAATGAGACACGCCATTATTTTGTCTATGTATGATATTAACTCACAGGTATTTAATAATCCTTTGCCGACGTTAATCATCAACTAATAGCGTAATAATAAATCTAACTTTAGGACACTATCTATGGCCATTATTCCAGCTCTTGATCGTATTCCTCACCTACAAACCTTTTTAGAGCAATGCCATATTCGGCAATATCCGAGTCGGGCAGCGATTGTCCATGCGGGTGATGCCTCTGATTCGCTATTTTTTATTGTCAAAGGGTCTGTCTCTGTGGTGATTGAAGATAGCGAAGGCCGCGAGATGGTCGTTGCCTATTTAAATGCAGGTGATTTTTTTGGTGAAATGGGCTTATTTGAAGAAAAACCCATTCGTTCGGCATGGATTCGTGCCAAAACCGCCTGCGAAATTGCAGAAATTAGCTACCGTAAATTTAAGGAAATTGCGCGCCAAGATGCAGGCTTGATGTTTGCTTTGTCCGCACAATTAGCAGGTCGTTTACGGGCAACGACTCGCAAAGTCAGTGACTTAGCATTCTTAGATGTGACAGGCCGCGTGGCGCGTTGTTTATTGGACTTATCCAAACAACCCGATGCCATGACCCACCCTGACGGCATGCAAATTCGGGTGACGCGTCAAGAAATTGGCCGTATTGTGGGTTGCTCGCGTGAAATGGTTGGCCGCGTTCTCAAGTCCCTTGAAGATCAGGGACTGATTAGCGTCAAAGGCAAAACGATGGTTATTTTCGGGACGCGCTAGTCTTAGGAAAAAACAAGGCCGACAAGGCTTCGCCTGGTTCGGGAGCGCGCATAAAGGCCTCCCCTACCAAAAAGGCATTAATACCATTGGCTTGCATCAGCGTCACATCGGTTGGATGCAAAATACCACTTTCGGTGACTATCATGCGGTCTTTGGGTACAGAACGCATCAAAGCTAAAGTGGTATTTAAGCTGACTTGGAAAGTCTTCAAATTACGGTTGTTAATACCAATCATAGGAACAGGTAACTTTAAGGCACGTTCAAGCTCTGCTTGACTATGCACCTCTACTAGCACATCTAAACCAAATGCTTGTGCTGTGGCGTATAAGTCGGCCATTTGACTGTCTGATAAAGCACTGACAATCAACAAAATAGCGTCCGCACCAATGGCACGCGCTTCTACAATTTGATACGGGTCGATAACAAAGTCTTTGCGCAACACAGGCAAATTACAAACAAAACGGGCTTCTTGTAAATAGCTATCTGCACCTTGAAAAAAATCCACATCGGTCAACACCGATAAACAAGCTGCGCCTGCTTGTTCATAACTACGGGCAATCTGAGCTGGCACAAAATCTTCACGAATCACACCTTTAGATGGCGAAGCCTTTTTGATTTCGGCAATAATTGCAGGTTGTTTTTTGTCATGGCGACGTTTTAAGGCTTGATAAAAACCACGAACAGGCGATGCTTGTGCAGCACGGCTTTCTAAGGTGGCTAAAGACACTTGCCGTTGACGGCTATCGACTTCTTCGGCTTTTCGTTGAAGAATCGTACCTAAAATATGTGAACTCATAATAAATCACTTAAAACAAAGGTTTAGTTGTTTCATCACAACTAAACATTAATCGCTAAGGCGCGACTGAAATCTCGTAATGCAGCCAGCTTTTCTGAGGCCAACCCGCTGTGAATCGCATCTTCGGCCATTGCCACACCCTGTTTAATGGAGCGTGCTGTACCCGCCACATACAACGCTGCACCTGCATTGAGTGCAATCATGTCGGCCGCTTTCACTGCCGCTGGTGTGGAACGTTTGGCTAAAGCATTTTCTAATAAGGCGAGAGACTCTTGTACATTATCAACAATTAAGCCATCTAATGATTGCGTTTTTAAGCCAACATCTTCTGGGCAAATGCGATACTCGTGGACTTGGCCATCTTTTAGCTCTGCCACATAAGTGGGGGTCGCCAAACTAAACTCATCCAAACCATCGTCCGCGTGTACGACTAACACCTGCTCACTGCCCAAACGCCCCAAGACCTCGGCCAGCGGTCGACACCATGCACGGTCATATACACCTAAAACTTGACGCTTGACGCCCGCAGGGTTGGTTAACGGGCCGAGTACATTAAACAGCGTTCTGATACCTAACTCGCGACGCGGTGCAACTGCATGGCGCATAGCCGCATGATGATTGACAGCAAACATAAAGCCCACGCCAATACTGTCTATACAACGGGCGGTCTGTTCGGCACTTAATTGTAAATTAATACCTGCCGCCTCTAAGACATCGGCACTACCACTCTTAGAAGACACCGCACGATTACCGTGTTTAGCCACTTTAGCGCCAGATGCAGCCACAACAAAGGAGGAGGCCGTAGAGACATTAAATAAGTTCGCACCATCACCACCTGTCCCCACAATATCCACCGTATATTGCAAAGAGGCTAACTGCACAGGCGTACATAACTCGCGCATTACCCTGACTGCGCCTTCAATTTCGTCTAAGGTTTCGCCCTTCATACGTAAGGCCACCATAAACCCTGCGATTTGCGCGGTGGTACATTCGCCTGTCATGATTGCACGCATGACCGTTTGCATAGACTCTGTCGATAAATGCTGGCGATTTATTAACTGCGCTAAGGCTTGCTTGATATCCATGACTTAATGTGCCACTAAAAAATTATTTAACAAACGATGGCCTTGTTCGGTCAAAATAGACTCTGGGTGAAATTGCACCCCTTCAACGGCAAGCGTTTTATGACGTACACCCATAATTTCATCAACCGAACCATCGTCTAACTGTGTCCACGCGGTCACTTCTAGACAATCGGGCAAGGTATTTTTATCAATAATTAACGAATGATAACGGGTAGCAGTGAGTGGATTATTGAGGTCTTTGAAAACCCCTTGATGATGATGATAAATCGGCGAGGTTTTACCATGCATCACTTGACGGGCACGAATCACGTCACCGCCAAACACTTGGCCAATACTTTGATGCCCTAAACACACCCCCAAAATCGGAATTTTGCCTGCAAAATACTCAATGACCGCCATCGACACACCCGCTTCGTTGGGCGAACACGGGCCTGGCGAAATGACAATGTGCTGCGGATTGAGGTCTTCAATCTGTGCAATACTGATTTCATCATTACGATAAACACGCACATCTTGGCCAAGTTCGCCGAAGTATTGAACGATGTTATAGGTAAAAGAATCATAATTATCAATCATTAACAGCATAATAGTGCCTGTTTGCGCAAAAATTGTGAGTTCGTTTGTCTGAAGACCTGAGAACTAAAGATTTAGATACTGACAACCCAGAGTACCATGACGCTTAGGACTGAAGTGCTTATCGCTGATTGACTCATTGGTGAGCGTTAACCCTAGGTTCACCACATGCGCGGGCTTGAGTGCAATCAATCAGTCTTGTGCATGACGTTGATGATGTTTTGCCAATATTATCAACAGCATTATGCGCAGCTATACGCTAAATTGCAGGGCAATAATTGTAACGTAAATTTTGTGTAGACGGTTGTGCTTTTTCGCAATAAAAAAACCCCGAACACGTCGGGGTTTTGCCTTTCATCTCACCCTCTCCCAAAGAGAGGGAAGATAAAGGAATGCTTAGTGACCTGTGCCGTTGATGGCTTTGGTCATGTCTTCAACCACTTTTTTGGCATCACCAAATACCATCATGGTTTTGTCCATATAGAACAAATCGTTATCTAAGCCTGCATAACCTGCAGACATAGAGCGCTTAATCACCATGACCGTTTGTGCTTTATAGGCTTCCAAAATCGGCATACCATAAATAGGCGAACTCTTGTCATCTTTAGCTGCGGGGTTGACCACGTCGTTAGCGCCAATGATTAACACGACATCTGTACCTGCAAAATCGGAATTGATTTCGTCCATTTCTAGAATGTCTTCATAAGGCACATCAGCTTCGGCCAATAAGACGTTCATATGACCTGGCATACGACCTGCGACAGGGTGAATCGCAAAGCGAATATTTACGCCTTCTGCCTTGAGTGTGTTGTATAACTCTTTGACCGCATTTTGGGCGCGACCTTGAGCCATACCATAACCAGGCACAATGATAACGCTGCTCGCATTAGACATTAAGAAGCCTGCATCATCTGGTGAACCAGAGCGATAATTTTTAGGCTTACTCTCGCCTTCTGCGGCACTACCACTGTCTGCCGTTGCAATACCACCAAACAATACATTGATGATGGAACGATTCATTGCCTTACACATAATATAAGACAAAATAGCACCCGATGAGCCAACCAAAGAACCAGCAACGATTAACATATTGTTTTCTAAGGTAAAACCGATACCTGCGGCTGCCCAACCCGAGAATGAGTTTAATAAGGACACCACCACTGGCATATCACCGCCACCGACAGGCGCAATCCACATCCAACCAAAGGCTAAGGCTAAACCTGTCATTGCCCAGAACATGGTCATATTGCCAGAGGTGAAATAGATACCCCCACACACCAACATTGCAGCAAATAACGTCGCTTGTACAGGTTTTACCCAGCCACCTTTCAGTGTTTTCGCCCATTTTTTAGCAGCTAATTTGCCGTAAGCAAACACCGAAGCGGTAAAGGTAATCGCACCCACAAAACAACCGACAAACAATTCAAACTGATGAACTTTGGTCATGGGGTGAAATTCGACACCCGCCTGTTGTAAGGCTGTCGCATTTTGTAAGGTTAAAGCGACTAAATGATTGTTATGTAGTACCGCAGCTACCGCAATCAATACGGCTGCCAAACCGACTAAGGAGTGCATTAACGCAACAGTTTCGGGCATTTGCGTCATCGGAACGGCACGCGCACGGCTAATACCCACCACAGCACCTGCGGCCATTGCCACGACAATCATCCAAACCACAGGGTTTTGGGCAACAAAAAAGGTGGTCAATACGGCGATGACCATCGCAATCATGCCATAACGATTACCCATAATCGCTGTTTTTGGCCCTGACAAACCACGTAAGGTTAAAATAAATAAGATTGCGCCAACCAAATAAAACCAATTGGCCAATTCACGAATAACTTCCATTGATTGCGCCCCTTACTTCTTTTTTGGTTTAAACATTTCAAGCATACGCTCGGTGACCGCAAAGCCGCCAAAGATGTTAATGCTTGCTAAAAAGACTGCGATGGCTCCCAAAATACTAATAATATTAATAGTTTGGAATGTCACACTGCCTTCCATCCCGATGGCGGGTAAACCTACGGTTTGAATCATGGCACCGACAATAATGATACTGGACAGTGCGTTAGTAACGGCCATCAAGGGCGTATGTAAGGCGGGTGTTACCCCCCAAACGACGTAATAACCAACAAAAATCGCTAGAACAAAAATGGTAATCGTTTCGACCATGTCAGCTCTCCTTAGGCGCGCTTAGGTGGAAAAAGCTGTTGGCCTGCTTGAGTAATCAGCAAAGCCTTTTGGATTTCGTCTTCGAGGTTAACGACCATTTGACCTTCTTTATTGAGTATGGTCACGAGGAAGTTATAGACGTTGTTGGCATATAACGCCGAGGATTGTGCGGCGAGTTGCGCAGGAATATTGGGTGTACCAATAATTTTTACGCCGTTGGCCGTAGTCACAATTTCATTCACTACAGACCCTTCAACGTTACCGCCTGTTTCAACCGCCATATCCAAAATCACAGAACCCGCTTTCATTTTGGCAACAGTTTCGGCTTTAATTAAGCGTGGTGCATTACGACCTGGAATTAAAGCAGTCGTAATCACGATATCGGCTTGAGACACGGCTTTGTCAACAATCACGGCTTGGTCAGCAATATATTGTGGGCCGGGCATCCACGCATAACCACTGGCAGCGGCTTTTTTAGCGTTTTCTTTCTCTTCATCAGACATGGGCACATCAAGCCATTTGCCCCCTAAAGACTCGACTTGGTCTTTAGCGGTTGGGCGTAAGTCTGTGGCTTCTACCACTGCCCCTAAACGTTTGGCGGTTGCAATGGCTTGTAAGCCCGCAACACCCACCCCCATAATCACGACACGGGCAGGTTTGACTGTACCCGCAGAGGTCATAAACATCGGGAACGGACGTTGATATTCGTCGGCTGCCATAATGACCGCTTTATAACCTGCCAAGTTAGATTGGGAGGATAAAACGTCCATATTTTGCGCACGCGACAAGGTGCGTGGTAACAATTCTAAGGCAAAACACTGCAAATTTTTGGCAGCAAATGCAGCTAAGTTTGCATTACGATAGGGGTCGAACATGGCAATAACCGTTGCCCCGTCCTTAATCAACGCAATTTCTTCTGCGGTTGGTGCTTGTACTTTAAGAATGATGTCACTGGCGTACGCCGCTGTTGCATCCACAATAGATGCACCAACTGCACTGTAACTGGCATCTGGTACACTGGCATTTACACCAGCACCCGCTTGCACTACCACTTTATGGCCAGCCGTAATCAATTTTTTAACGGTGTCTGGTGTGGCTGCAACGCGTGTTTCGCCAGCGATGATTTCCGCTGGAATTCCGATTTGCATGGTCAACCCTCAGCATGAGCTTTTACAACGATTGGCTAGTCTAGACTTAGGCATTGCACTTTTGCCGACAACACAGCACGGGTAGTGCAGTGTGTAAACCAATAAGCGGTGAGCAAATAAGTCACTTGGCTTGTGGCCAACTAGCCTCCAAGGCTAAGTCCGATACCCAATAATGGGGAAATGGTACTTAAAAAAACCAAAAGGCGGGGGATTGTACTCTACCTTGAACGATATTTTTAGCGTGAATACCAACATTTTCTAATTTTTTATGCCATTGACGCCCAAAAATGTCGTCATTTCACAACAAAAGCAGCCCAACTGACATTTTTTGACAATTTTTTCATTGACCTCAATCCAATAGAGTCACCATAAAAGGATAGGTTTTTCCTCTAAATTGCACTATAGTGCCGCGCCTTAGGTGCTATTGCTTTTTGACGCAGGACGCGTTGATATCCCTGAATTCATCATGTCTCCACCGTCCATGCGATGTCTTTATGTCTAAATTTTCTGTGCCTGCACACAGTCACTCGTCTGCCCAACTATGGGGTGTGCTATTTGTCTTAATATCAGCCACGCTCTTCTCTGCAAAATCCGTTTTTGTCAAACTAGCCTACCAATACGCTGTTGACTCGGTCGTAGTCTTAACCTTGCGTATGGCCTTTGCCCTTCCCTTTTTTATTGCGATGCTATGGTGGAGCGAAGAACCCAGTCAAAAACCCTCTTCTGCTGATTATGCTGCTTTAATCGCCGCAGGGGTATTTGGTTATTATGGTGCGAGTATTTTTGACTTTTGGGGCATGGAATACATCAGTGCCAGCCTTGAACGCCTGATTTTATTTATGTATCCAACGCTAACTGTATTTTTATCGGCGATTTTCTTCAAAACCGCCATTAGCCAACGGACTTGGTGGGCGATTGTGTTAAGTTATGGCGGCATGTTATTGGTGTTTACAGGCTATCACCATGAACCGCAAAAAAATATTGTTTTGGGTAGTAGTCTAGTCTTTTTAGGGGCTTTGGCTTATGCAGGTTATTTAATTGCCAGCGCACAACTCATTCCACGTTTTGGTGCTGCCCGTTTTACTGCACTGGCCTTAAGTGTCGCATCCTTGTGTTGCTTTATTCAATTTTTATTGACGCATTCTTTATCCGAACTACGCACTTTAGCAACAGAAGTGTGGGTATTATGCGCTATTTTAGGTTTCTTCTGCACATTTTTACCTGCCACGCTACTAACACAAGGTATTCGTCGGATTGGCGCACCTCAATCAGCCTTAGTCAGTGCGATTAGCCCTGTGATTACCTTAGCGCTAGGCGCTTGGCTGTTAAACGAATTTTTAACGCAACAACAATGGCTAGGTGCACTCTGTATTTTAGTGGGCGTGGGTTTTATTTCTTACCCGTCTTCACGTCATGAAAGAAAATAGAGAATTGTCGTGTGCTAGACAGTGTCAGGACTAAAATGTCTTCTATACTCAACAATAGCCCTCACTCCTACAGATATAAAGAGCCTCGACAATGAGAACATTACAACAATGGTTTGCCGAATATAACGACAGTCACCGCAACCCTATCAACAAAAAAATTCATTGGCTATGTGTGCCTGTGATTAGTTTTACCGTATTAGCCCTCGCTTACAGTTTACATTGGGGCGTCGCCTTGGCGGCCTCTCTGGCAGCTTTATGGTTTTATGCACAACTGTCGATGGCCATTGCTATTGGTATGTTTGTCATGTTGGCTTTGATGATGGCGATTGCGAGTATATTGCCCAATTTATTGTGGTGGGCGATTGGCTTATTTGTTGTAGCGTGGATTGGTCAATTTGTAGGTCACTATATCGAAGGCAAAAAACCTTCTTTTTTTAAGGACTTACAGTTTTTATTGATTGGTCCTGCATGGTGCTTAGATGCGTTGTACGCTAAGTTAGGCTTAGAAAGTGCAAATATCCCCTTAGAACACTGATAAAAAATCCCTCTAAGCCATACGTAGAGTAATGCTGGTTAGTTAAGAAAACTGGGCACTTAAAAACAGCCCTTCGACTCCGCTCAGGGCACATTTTTGCGTTGACCGAGCGGAATCGAGGTGGTTGAGCGGAGTCGAAACCAAATCAGCAACGATGGCTTAACTGACTGGAATTAACACTTAGAGTTTTTTTTATGTGGCCATCATAGCTCACTTAGGGTTTGATTTCTTCACCCTCTTCCACAAACTCAGACTTAGACACAACCATAAAATCTTCTTTGCTTAAACCCATCGCCAGTGCATAACTGGTAGCGATATAAATAGAAGAATAGGTGCCTGCAAATAAACCTACCAACAAGGCAACCGAGAACCACTTCAGCGCAATACCGCCTAAGAACAAGAGCGCAATCACCACGATGACCACCGTAGCTACCGTCATAATGGTACGACGCAAGGTTTGCGTCAGCGAAATATCAATAATTTCTACCGAATCGGTACGACGTAATAATCTAAAATTTTCACGTACACGGTCAAAGACCACAATGGTATCGTTAAGCGAGTAACCAATTAAGGCTAATACTGCTGCTAGTACCGTTAAGTCAAATGGCCAGCCCATAATCGAAAAAATACCGACGGTAAATAAGGTATCGTGCAATAGAGAAATAACTGCCCCCACCGCAAACTTAAAACGGAAACGGACGGCCACATAGACCATCATCAAAAATAACGACAAACCTACGGCTAACAAAGACTGGGTGTATAGCTCAGAACCCACTTGCGAGCCTACCGAATCCACTTGGCGTAAAGTGGCAGGGTTTTGTACATCAAATTGGGCTGCGGTTAAGACTTGCTGGCCAATGTCTGTGCCTGCCTTTTCTTGTGGCGGCATACGAATCAAAACGTGGGTTGCTGTCCCTAAATGCTGAACCACGGTGTCTTTAATACCTGCTTTTTCTAGGGCTTCTTGTACAGCAACTTGTTCTACAGGTTTGGCATAGGCCAATTCAACCGACGTTCCGCCCGTAAAATCTAAACCTAAGTTTAGGCCTTTGGTTAAGATAGAAGCCAAACCAATTAAAACAACCAATAAGGAGAAAATCGCCATGGGTTTGCGAAAACGCATAAAGCGAATAATTTTTTCTTCAACCATGATGCGCCCCTTAAATACTTAACTTCGCGCCGCGACGTTGACCATACATCAGTTGGACAACCGCACGGGTCACAGTAATTGCCGTAAACATCGAACAAATAATGCCGATAGAGAGTGTGACCGCAAACCCTTTAACAGGGCCTGTACCCACTGCAAATAAGATAAACGCCACAATTAAGGTGGTTAAGTTGGCATCCAAAATGGTGGTATAGGCTCGGTCATAGCCTGCAATAATGGCACTGTGGGAAGACTGTCCTGCGCGTAGTTCCTCACGAATACGCTCAAAAATCAAGACGTTAGCATCAACAGCCATACCGACCGTTAATACAATCCCTGCGATACCAGGCAAACTGAGTGCAGCCCCAATCGCAGACATGACTGCTATCATCATCGCGACATTCATAAACAAGGCGATATTGGCAATCAAACCAAATAAACGATAAAACGCCAACATAAACAAAGCCACTGCGGCAAAGCCGACTTGTGTGGATAATAAGCCTTTGTCGATATTATCTTGACCTAAGCTCGGGCCAATGGTGCGTTCTTCCACAAAATACATGGGGGCTGCTAATGCACCTGCACGCAATAATAAGGCTAATTCCTTGGCTTCTGCGGGTGAGTCTAAACCTGTAATACGGAAACTCGACCCTAACATGGATTGAATGGTTGCGCGGTTAATAACCGTCTTTTCAATATAGGGTTCGCGTTGCTCAATGGTTTGGCCATTTGCATCAGTGATAAAGCGACTGCGCTGTTTATGTTCAACAAACACCACCGCCATTAACTTACCGACATTATCACGCGTGGCATCTGCCATCATTTTGCCGCCACGGCTATCTAAACTAATATTGACTTGTGGGTTTGAATACTCATCAAATCCTGATTGCGCATTGACAACACGGTCGCCCGTGACAATTTTTTTCTTTTGTAATAAGACAGGTTGGCCACCTACCTCTTGGAAGGGTAAAATTTCCGTACCTGCTGGCGCAATGCCATCTAAGGGCGCATCTTTATTTTCCCAATCCACAAAACGAAACTCTAAGGTCGCTGTACGCCCCAAGACACGTTTTGCTTCGGCGGTATCTTGTACACCCGGTAACTGAACCACAATACGGCTAGCCCCTTGACGTTGCACAACCGACTCGGCAACCCCTAATTCATTCACCCGATTGCGTAAAGTGGTTAAGTTTTGCTCAATGGCATAATCGGAAAATTCTTTTAATTTGGCTGGAGAAAAACCTAAATCTAAGAAAAAAGCGCCTTCTTTTTCACTGGGCACATAAACAAACTCACGGTATTCCGCCGCTAAGACTTCTTTAGCTTTTTCGCGTTCGCTGTCTGTTTCAAACTTGACCGTTAGACCGTTACTAATATCACTGACCGACCGATATGCAATTTTGCTATCACGTAACTTGCTTTTAATTTCGGCGGTATAGGTTTCTTGGCGTTGCTCTAAAATTTTTGACATATCCACTTCTAATAAGAAGTGTACGCCACCGCGCAAGTCCAAACCTAATTTCATTGGCCGCGCACCTAGATTCAACAGCCACTCAGGGGTTGTTGGTGCTAAATTTAAGGCCACCACATAGGCATCGCCTAAGGCACGTTTCACAATTTCTTGTGCCTTTAGCTGCTCGTCGTTGGTCTTGACGCGCACTAATACGCCTTTCTCTTGAATTTCACCGCCGTGATAGGCTAAGCCTGCTTGTTTCAGCGCGGTTTCGGCTTGGCTTAACACTGCTTGGTCGGCTTTAATCCCTGCATTTGCACCAGAAATCTGAATGGCTGGTTCATCAGGATATAAATTAGGTAAGGAATAAACGGTGCTAACAATCAGCACCAGCACAATTAAAATATACTTCCAAGCAGGATAACGCATAACGGTTCTTTCATTATCGAGAGTTAGACCAGCCTTGCTCCGTGATTAACTCTATCTGGTTATTGTTAACGCCGTTGTGTAACGGCAGCACAACGGCGATATGGCTGAGCCGCCATAGCAAGTTAAATGACTTATTTGGTCAAATTCACATTCGCGCCCGTACCTACACTCTTCAAAGTGCCTTCGGGAAGTGTTGCTAATACAGAGGCTTTTTGAATTTTGACGGTTAAATTATCGTTAATTTCAACGACTGCATAATCCTCATCCACTGCCTTTACTTTACCCAATAAGCCACCAGCAAAGACAATTTCATCACCTTTTTGCAAGCCCGCCATTAAACTTTGATGTTCTTTTTGGCGTTTGGCTTGTGGCCGCCATAACAAGAAATAAAACACCAGCATAAACACTACCAACATAGCAATATTGGCAAAAGCAGATGGCTCTTGTGCAGCAGGGGCGGCATTTGCATAGGCGTCGGCAATAAAAAAACTCATGATAAAAACTCTCTATAACACAGGAACAGGCAAACCACGGCGGGCATAGAAATCTGCCACAAAGGCCGACAATGTACCGTTTTCAATAGCAGTACGCAAACCAGCCATTAGCCGTTGGTAATAACGCAGGTTGTGTAGTGTGCCTAACATTGCACCCAACATCTCGCCACATTTGTCTAAATGATGTAAATAGGCGCGTGAAAAGTTCTTGCAAGCATAACAATCACAGTGTTCATCAATCGGGGATTGGTCAGTTTTGTACTGACTATTGCGAATTCTGACCACACCATCGGTGACAAAATAATGCCCATTACGCGCATTACGAGTGGGCATGACACAATCAAACATATCCACGCCGCGTCTGACCGCTTCAACAATATCTTCGGGCTTGCCCACGCCCATCAAATAGCGCGGTTTATCGTCGGGTAGTTTAGTGGGGACGTGATTTAAGATTTTCAACATGTCATCTTTGGGTTCGCCCACCGACAAACCGCCAATCGCATAACCATCAAAACCAATATCTAATAATCCAGCTAAAGAGACATCACGCAAATGCTCATACATGCCGCCTTGCACAATACCAAATAAGGCGTTTGGGTTGCCTTCGTGAGCGGTTTTACAACGTGCTGCCCAACGCAAACTTAACTCCATCGAGTCACGCGCTTCTTTTTCGGTGGCAGGATACGGTGTGCATTCATCAAAAATCATCACGATGTCAGAATTTAATTCACGCTGAATTTGCATCGACACTTCTGGCGTTAAAAAAACTTTTGCACCATCAATCGGAGACTGGAACTTAACGCCTTCTTCACTGATTTTACGCAATGCGCCCAAGCTAAATACTTGAAAGCCGCCCGAATCGGTAAGAATAGGTTTGTCCCAATTAATAAACTTATGCAAACCGCCAAACTGTTTGACGACTTCGGTGGTTGGTCTTAACCACAAATGAAAGGTGTTGCCTAAAATAATATCTGCACCAATATTTTCGATATCACTAGGAAACATGCCTTTAACCGTACCGTATGTACCCACAGGCATAAAAGCAGGCGTTTGTACCTTACCATGTTGTAAGGTGAGCTCGCCGCGGCGGGCAATACCATCAGTAGCTAAAAGTTTAAATTGCATAAGACCAAACCTAAATTTAGGTATTTAAGAGCAAAAATCGGGGCGCAAGTATAACTCAGGACAGCCAAATTTGACCGACGTTTGCAGATTTTATCTCCTAAAAATGACAAAACGCGGTCGATTTAGGCACAACAGCGCATTTTTGGTGTCTCTCTATGCGCCGTTCAGTCGCTATCATCCTGACTTTTCCACAAACATCGCATCGCCATAACTAAAAAAGCGGTATTTTTGCTCAACCGCTTGCGCATAGGCATTCATTACTGCTTCTTTCCCTGCAAAGGCGCAAACCAACATTAATAAGGTGGATTCAGGTAAATGAAAATTAGTAAATAAAGCATCTACGACTTTCCACTGATAACTGGGATAAATAAAAATTTGCGTCTCTCCCGACCACGCTTTTAATTGTCCCTCATTGTACAACGCGGCACTTTCTAAGGCGCGCACGCTGGTTGTACCAATTGCAATCACCCGCCCACCTTTAGCTTTTGTATCTTTAATGGCTTGTACAGTTTCTTGGGGTACATTTAACCATTCACTGTGCATTTGATGGTCACGAATATCCTCTGTTTTCACAGGTCTAAATGTGCCTGCGCCCACATGCAAAGTGACATAGGCAAAATTTGCACCTACCGCGTTGATATTGGCTAATAAGGCTTCATCAAAATGCAAACCCGCCGTAGGTGCAGCCACCGAATTTTGTTTGTTGGGGTCGCTATACACGGTTTGGTAGCGTTCGCTATCCGCTTGTTCGACTTGACGATTGAGATAGGGAGGCAATGGCATTTCACCGTATTGCGCCAACACACCGCGAATCGGCTGGCTAAATTGTAACTTAAATAAGTCCTCTACCCTGTCGAGCATCTGTGCTTGCACTTGGCCATTGGCAAACAACAGTTGCGCGCCTGCTTTGGGCGATTTGCTGGCACGCAAATGAACCAGTGCCGTATCGTCGTTAATGATACGTTCAATCAGCACTTCAACTTTGCCGCCTGAGCTTTTTTGGCCATATAAACGCGCTGCTAAAACGCGGGTATCATTAAAGACCAATAAGTCATTAGGTTTAATTAGACTGGGTAAATCAACGACTTGTTTATGTTGTACACCCTGTTGTGACAAATATAACAAACGGGAAGCCGAGCGTTGGGCTAAGGGATAACGGGCAATGAGTTCGTCGGGTAAATGATAGCTAAAATCAGACAGTTGCATGAGCTTGGGTAAGAATTAGTCAAATAGGATATCTATTATAACAAGTTTTAATGAAAATACTTGACGCAACTTTCATGACGACTATAATCGCAGGCCTACCTTGCCTAGGTGGCGGAATCGGTAGACGCAGTGGACTCAAAATCCACCGCCTTTGCGGGCGTGCCGGTTCGAGTCCGGCTCTAGGCACCAAGATTCCAAAAAAGCCCTGACTGAATAAGTCGGGGCTTTTTTATTTCTGAAAAAAACTATTCGCTGTTGATTCTTTAATTACTTTAATATCACCCCATCCTTGGTAAATCAGCACAGTGCGTTGTGCTCCGATTGTTTCATCTCGATAATCATTGTTATATTTACGTTTGATTTGTAAATCATCCATTCCTTGACTTTGCCATATTTGTTGACTCTCATTACTACTAACCAAGATGTAAACATACTCTTTAGCATGACCATTAAACACAGTATATTTAGGAATGGCATAGGCACAACACAGCGAAAGTATAAAAGGTAAAATTAAAATAGAAAAATAACTAGATTCAAAAATACGACCATCACTTTCTCTAAACCAATAAAAAAGCAACGTCAAACACGCCATGATTATAGAAACCATTATAACTATTTTATCTAACATTTCAACCGATGGAAAAATATAAGATGTATATTCAAAGCTAAGAGTTTGTAATATGACAGATAAACCAATAAAAAAGATGACACTTACATGATTAAACAAAAATCTTTGCTTATATTTCTCTATATCAATAAAATCAGGCTTGGACTCTACTAATCCCCACTCTTTAATCTTATTACTCATGACATACGATAAGGTTTTAGTGTTAGCGGTTGTAGGACGCCATAACTTACAGTCTATTTCTAAATAGTATCCATTGATATCAAATAAGAAAAAATCACTTTCAACATCATAAATAATATTTTTCACATCTTTTTTACTTATAAAACAGGGTTCTTTACCCCAAGAAAATGGGTAACTTATCATAATATTATCGTCAACCTTAATAAATGATTTGAATCGATAAAAAAGATAAAGTACAAATATAAAGCAAATATAGGTTTGAATGACTAAAAAAGTTAACTTATTAGGGAAAGAGTAGTATAAATCATCATCCTGTTTCTCCATAAAATAGTCAAAAGACAGAAAAAAAACCAAGCCCAACAGTATCAATATCTGCTTTTTATAACATGGCCTAAATAACATAGTTACTCCACATCAAACTCTTTAGATTGCTCCATGTCCATCATCACAAGACCAAATGGACCATAATATATATCAACACTTCGCTGCTTGTTTTTATATTTATCGAAATCAGCCTTAGCGATATAATATCCCTCCCTACTTAATTCAGGTGCTTTACCATCAACATCGTGCCAAGAAATATGATATGAACCTATTTTAGCTACTTGATACAGTGTTTTTTCAGGAGGTACTGTGAATAAGACATAGAGATGTAAAAGAATACAAAATAATAATCCAAATGATAAACCAATTATGGTGCTATACACACTATTATCCAGTCGGCGCTCATCAATAATTTTACTTTTATAAATAATTAGCGCAGAAAGTAATGACGTAACAGCATAATAACTCCAACCCCAATCAAAATATATTTGTATAAGTCTATTGTTGACACTAATTCCAATTGAAATAATCACAACCAAAAACATAAAAAATAAAGCTGTCATTTTTCGGCTAGTCATTATTTCAGCTACAGTAAATTGCTCATATTTTTCAATAATTATATGTTTTTGATAGTACTTTAATACTTGCAAAAAGTTAGCATACTTTAGCTCTATCACATTATTTTTGAAGATTTGAGCATCTCGTTGATTTACAGTTATTTGATTGCCATCATTAAAGTCTAGGACGATATGACTATGATTTTTGGGGTTATAAATAAAATTCTGTTGAGTAGTCACTTTAGTTAAACAATCAAAAGAATAGCTTGAATTCCAAAAGGACAGCCCCAAACATACCTTTTTAATACCTTGTGGAGAAACTGACAGATAAATACCAAAATAAAGATAGAGCGGAATAATCCAAAGAAACACAATCCATAAGATATACCCTGAAAATATCTTTGATGGATTATTTATCATTATTAAAACAACATCATATATACCTAATTGAATTGAAATAACAAAAAAATATATTAATATCCATAAAGAAAAAATTCTAAATCTCGTCTCTGGTATTTTTTGTTTTTGTTCTATTTTTATTTTCTTACTCCCACGCAACTATGATACCTTAAAATGAAGTTAATCGGCTAACTCAGTACAAAATCCACCGCCCTCACCGCTTCTGGCAAGTCTTTTTCGCCCAACATTTCTTTTAGCGTGGTTTCAATCATCACACACATCGCCTCTAAGGCTAAATCATTGGGGCTAGTGCCAAACGGTTCTTCCAACTCATCACTTAAGGCTTCTAAAGCAAAAAACGTATACGCAATAAACGCCACCATAATGGGAGTTGTCCAACCAATCGCGTCCACCAAACCAAACGGTAATAAAAAACAGTACAAATACGCGGTACGGTGCAAAATCACCACATAGGTATAGGGCAAAGGCGTACTACTCAAACGCTCACAACCACTCACCGCCTCAGTGAGTTTAGCTAAAGGTAATTCCATTTGTGCCGCTAAAATGGGTTCAAGTTGCTGTTGTTGGCGTTGTATTTGCAGTTGTTGAGCGAGGTGTAAAATCAATAAATTAGGAATAAATCGGGCGTTTTTGAGGGTTTGATAAACCTCTACACTTAATAATCGTTGTAAATCCTGACTTGGGTCTGTACCACGTAATTGATGACGTAAGACATGGCTCAAAGCCGCTAAACTATAGACAAAACCTTGTTGTTGCTGAATATCCGTCACTAAAGTGAGATATTGACGCGTTAACGTGCGACTTTCACTTAACATACTGCCCCATAATTTGCGTCCCTCCCAATAACGGTCATAACTGGCATTATTTCTAAAACCCAAAAACACCGCTAAGGCGACACCAATTAAAGTAAACGGGACAAAGGTTAAAGGCACTTTTAAGGCAAAAACTTGACCATGAATAATCGTGATGAGGCTTGCTAAACCTGTCACCGCAGCGAGTTGGGGCAAAATCCGTGGCAATACCGAACCACGCCAAATAAATAACATCCGCAACCAATGCTGACGTGGACGAATAATCATAATAATTCCAATAGCCGTGTTATGCCTAAGTCTTATATTATAGCCAGCAATTTTGAGCCTTTAGAGTATCACGTTATGAGATTTGGCACTCCCTTAAGCAATCATGCCACCAAAGTCATGTTATTAGGTTCGGGCGAGTTAGGTAAAGAAGTGGTCATTTCTTTACAACGCTTGGGCGTAGAGGTTATTGCTGTTGACCGTTATGCTAATGCACCTGCTCATCAAGTGGCACATCGCGCCCATGTGATTAATATGAGCAATGCTGACGAGTTACGGGCTTTAATTTTGGCCGAAAAACCGCATTTTATTGTCCCTGAAATTGAAGCGATTGCGACCCAAGTTTTAGTTGATATTGAACAAGAAGGCATTGCCGAAGTCATTCCCACCGCGCGGGCAGTCAATTTAACCATGAACCGTGAAGGCATTCGTCGTTTAGCCGCCGAAGAACTACAATTACCCACCTCCCCTTATGCCTTTGCTGAAAGTTTAGAACAACTACAAGCGGCTGCCAAAAACATTGGTTTTCCGTGTTTTATCAAGCCTGTGATGTCCTCTTCGGGTAAAGGCCAATCTAAAGTGGATAATGTTGCAGAATTAGCCGCCGCATGGGATTACGCCTTAGCCAGTGGGCGAGTAAATCATGGCAAAGTGATTCTTGAAGGCATGATTAATTTTGATTTTGAAATTACCCTGCTCACTGTGCGTGCTGTGGGTGCAAACGGTCAAGTACAAACTTTCTTCTGTGATGCGATTGGTCACAAACAAGTGGCAGGTGATTATGTCGAAAGTTGGCAACCTCAAGCCATGAGTGAAATTGCGTTAGCAAAAGCCCGTGACATTGCTGATAAAGTCACTACCAATTTAGGCGGTCGTGGCATTTTTGGCGTTGAGTTGTTTGTCAAAGGGGATGAGGTGTGGTTTTCTGAGGTTAGCCCTCGCCCACATGATACGGGTTTAGTCACGTTGGCGAGTCAATATCAATCAGAATTTGAAATTCATGCTCGCGCAATTTTAGGCCTGCCTGTCAATACCGCTTGTCATAGTGTGGCTGCCAGTGCGGTGATTTATGGCGGCTTAGAAGCGCAAGGAATTGCGTTTGAAGGCGTTGCCGAAGCCTTACAAGTGCCCAATAGTGATTTGCGTTTATTTGGTAAACCCGAAAGTTTTGCTAAACGCAGAATGGGTGTAGCCTTATGTCGTGCAGAGAGTGTTGATTTAGCCAGAGCCAATGCCAGAGAGTCAGCAAGCCGAGTAAAACCTGTATTAGGGTAATACAGGTCTAATGTCGCAGGAGGCCATTTGCCTTCTGTGGCTAATGTTGTTTAATTAAGTCTAAACTGCGTTGTAACGGGTCTGTTTTATCATCACTGGCCCGTTCTAACATCGGTTCGGTCTCTATTAATACGGCTAACACTTGATTTAACTCTTCATCTGACCATCGTAATGCAGGGGCTAAACGGATTTTGAGCTGCTGCTGATTGCGTGACAACATCGCCAAAGACAAGCCTTGATTTTCTAAAGCGGCAAGCAACAGTGGCCTCTGCGCCTTGACCTGTGTTAATAATGCTGCGAAATAGTGCTCGCGTGCGGCTTGTTGCTGCTGCTGTTTTAGCACCTCTAAAGCGGATAACTGTTGGCGTAAGGCGTCAATTTGTGCATCATAGTCTGTCACTAAGCTAGGCTTATCCACTGCTAAACCTAGTTGCCACTGACTAAATAGCTGTACAAACTGTTCTAAACGTGGGTCATCGACTTGTCTCATCCAAAACCCATCCGCCCGTTCAGGCGCAGGCTGTTGGCCAAACAACGCTAAGGGTGGCGCAATTAGGGTATTCCACGAGGCCGCCACCACAGGATAGGCTGTGCCTTCAATCGTCGCGGTGGCCACACTGACAATCACAGGCGACACCATACCTACCGTTGGAACAAGCGTATATGCAGAAGCCGTGACAGCGACACCGATTGGTAACCCCGTTGCCACACGTAACACCGTAAGAATAGAAGACTCAAAACTCGCCCACGGATAGGCCAACCACCAACCAAAAACCCGTTTTTGCGTACGACTTTTGGCTTTAGCCATTGATGTTTGCCATGTATCGGCCACCCCCTGAACGGTATAGTCCATTAAAACCTCTTTTGCTCCCCAACGCCATGTCGTATTGGCTGTGTTAGCAATATCGGTATAAAACTGCGGCTTTACATACTGGCTTAATGATGTCCCCGCACGCTGCCAACCTTTGGCCACATGATTGATAGGAACGACATAACCAGGAACTATCCACACATCATATAAACGTTGTTCGGCATCATAAAGTTGACCCGCACGAATTAAGTCTTTTTTTGCGTCAAGGAGAGAAAATAGGCATTCGCGCTTGCTGTTTGTGTCGCGACACAGAGAGCGGAACTCAGTAATACTTGATGGGTTTTAGACATAGACATTCCGTGACTTCGTTGTTTTTTGAATGATAAAGCCAAAGAATGGTATTTGAATAGGGGGATTTAAGCGGCTAAAAGAACATCCTCACGGGAGGAAAAAGCCTCCCGTGCGGACATTTGTGTGTGTTGACGTTCGGTGCGGCGTAACGCTTTTTCACTTTTACCATGAGCACCACCTTTTTGCGCAATCGCAACCAAAGTCACCCAATTACGCGGTCTTTTTTGCAGTTTGACTGCATGTCGTTTAGGCATTTTTCTATCTCCTAAGCTGCCCAGCGATACCATTGCCAAATATCTTGGCGTTTTTTGACCTTTTTTACTTTCGGGTCAGATTCTAAAAATAACGGCCCTTTATTCACTCGCTCAAAGGCGAATTTTTCGGGCAAATCACTATATAAAGAGCGAGGCGGAATATGTTCCTCATCCAAACGTTTTAAAGCATTTCCCGTTTGCCACGCATGATAAAACACTTCCTTAAAACCTAATTCTTCCTGTAAAAACCATAATGCAGCAGTCAGCATAGCCTCACTCCATGTTTTTTGGTGCTGTTGAATATCCGTTTGATAGTCAAGCACCACATCCACAGGCAACCAAGCACTCCGCCACCAAACACGCAGTTCATTATTTTGTGTCGCTTGTTTGGCTGCTGCGTACAACTCAGCATAATCACGTAACCAATCCGACTGAATCTCTTCAATCATTGCTTGGCCTGTTTGCCAATCCCAATCTAAACGCGCCCATGCCAAGGTAATACGTTGCTCAGACATGGGGTGATGCCAACGGCCATAACGCCAAACTTGACCTAATTCATGGTTTGTAAATGCTTTTACATGAGAAATAGGTAAATTAAGTTGCAATACGGCATTGAGTCCTGCACGACTGGTTTGATACCAAGGGTTCCACTGTTCGTTACCCCATTGTGCAAGATTTAACACATAGTTATGAATGGACTGTTGTGGCCAATAATGCAATAACTCTGCTAAAGCAATGTCATCACGACCACAACGCGCCAACCAGTCCTTAATCAAAGGTTTATTTAACCAATGAGCATAGCGGCTCTTCTTTACATCCCGAATAGTCCGCATACCGCCATGTTGTTGCAGCCGCCCTAACAAGTACAACACATAACGGTCACGGTGGTAGTAAAAACAAGTTTTCTCTTTAGGTAAACACGCAATGACTTCGTCTAGTTGGCTTTGTTTCATTATTCATTCCTCCTGTCTAAATCGGTGTAAACACAACGTCCCTGTAGGGTCTGTCCAGCCACGCATCCCTGCGTGTCGTTCGGCGGAGTAAATGTCTCCCAGACATTTCCTTAGTCCGCCTCACCCTTTAATACACACAATTTGGCGTAAGGTATGAACGACCTCCACTAAATCGCTTTGATACGCCATAACAGCTTCAATGTCTTTATAAGCCGCAGGGATTTCATCCACTACCCCTTTGTCTTTACGACATTCAATGCCCTCGGTTTGTAACACCAAGTCGTGACTATCAAATTTGCGTTTAGCTTCCATTCGACTCATTTTGCGCCCTGCTCCATGCGAACAAGAACAAAATGACTCACCATTACCTTTACCTCGGACAATATAGGACTTTGCGCCCATACTGCCCGGAATAATGCCTAACTGCCCTTGTTGTGCGCTAATTGCACCCTTACGGGTAATATAAACCTGCTCACCAAAATGCGTTTCTTGTTCAACATAATTATGATGACAATTAATCGCTTCTTTGGTGAGCTCAAAACTCGGTAATACTGTTTTCAGGGCTTCCACCACTAAACGCATCATTTCCCGACGATTGAGCATGGCATAATCTTGCGCCCAAGAGACCGCTTCAACATAGTCGGCAAAATGTTGTGTACCTTCCACCAAGTAAGACAAATCTTTATCAGGCAAATGGCCATATTCACGGTGCATATCCTTTTTGGCCAACTCAATAAAATAACGACCAATACAGTTGCCAATGCCTCGGCTACCTGAATGGAGCATCACCCAAACGTCTTGGTTTTCATCTAAACAAATTTCGATAAAGTGATTACCGCCACCCAATGTCCCTAACTGTCGCGCCCATGTTTGGCGAAACTGCTTAATCATTTTCATGATACCTGCATGTTTACCAACAATTTTATCAATGCCCACATCTAAGGCACTGATACTAGAAGCTTTGACTGTTTCTTTTTTATGTTCAGCAAAACCCACAGGCACAGCTTTTTCAATCGCAGTACGCAATACTTTTGGATTATCAGGAAGTTGATGGGCTTTGAGTGACAAGCGCACAGCATTCATGCCACAACCAATATCCACACCCACTGCCGCAGGAATAATTGCGCCTTTGGTGGGAATCACCGAGCCAACGGTTGCACCAATGCCAACATGAACATCAGGCATGGCAGCAATATGCGAATAAACAAAAGGTAAAGCAGCTATATTGCGTAATTGTTGTAAAGCTTGTGGGTCAACCTCGTTAGTAAAAATTTTAACGGGTTTGTGACCATTTTTTTCGTTGGCATTTAAAACCAATTGTACAGGCATGATAAATCTCTCAACGAACCAACCACATATCAGTTAGTTCAGATATTTAAACAAATAGGGATCACTATTTGTTTTGGGTAATCCATACAACAGCTTTTGTTTCTGGGTGAAAAACACAAAACTATTGCCCAAAGAAAAAGCCCTAGCGAATTAAGCTAGGGCTTTTTTATCACTGACGCGGTTATCGCTTATTTATCAAAGTTTCCATCACGATTAGTGATGTTACTTTGATAAAACACGCTAATTGCGGTGCAATGCGTCAGTGTTTTACTCTAGCTTGAAGGGTTATCACTCCTTCAAGCTCTGATTCTTGAAGAAGTGTATTAAGCAAATTGTAAATACTGAATACAACTCATTGTTCAAGAACCTCCAAAATCGTTTGAAATAGCCAATGTGCTATCGAATGGGGCGCATATTAGTATTTCTTATGTAAATAATCAATATATCTGACAAAAGATTTTTTAACAGCAGACAAAATGCTACATTGAGGCGGTTAAATTATTTAATAAAAACTTGTTCTTTAAAACTACCCTTCGGCTTCGCTCAGGGCGCATTTTTGGGTTGACTGAGCGGAGTCGAAGTCAACCTACTAATTAATGAGACAAAATTATGCTAACAGGTAGTTGTTTATGTGGTGGGATTCACTATCAATATGCAGGTGACATTACAGAAATTGCCTTATGTCATTGCCAACAATGCCGCAAAGCCCAAGGCTCTGCCTTTGCCAGTAACTCACCCATTGACAGTCGTTTATTTACCATTACTCAAGGTGCAGAACTGTTACAAAGCTACTATTCTAGCCCATTAAAAAAACGAGTTTTTTGTCAACGTTGTGGCAGTCCACTCTATAGTCAACGTGATGATTTACCAGAGATTATTCGTTTACGTTTAGGCACGTTAAATAGCCCTATTAGCTGCCAACCGAGTTACCATATTTATGCCGCAAGTAAGGCTGAATGGTGGACTATTTTAGACACTCTGCCGCAACACTCCAAAAATGTATAGACACAAAAAAGCCCAGATTAACTGGGCTTTTTGTTTATCAAATAACCATCACATCAACCGTTACCAACTTGAAGCAATCGTAGACGCTAAGGCCTCTTGATAGTTTTGTGGTAAGGTAGTTTGACCCATTGCAGGTGGTGCAAACGCCGCCATCGCATCGACTAAGGTTTGTACCTCAGAAGCCAACAAAGTTTTGCCGTCTGCCAACTGTAAACTATCAATACGTTTAGCGGTATTAGTGTACCAGTCTTGAATTGTCATACTGTTAGTCGTACCAATAATCGAGACTTCTAAATGATTACCGACCTGGCGCAACCACACTTGGTCAGCCGCTACGTCTGCACTTAATAAGACAATATCTGTCGCTGTGCTATTACCTGTGTCAGTGTTATCAATAATATCTGCATCGGTCGTGCGATTTAACAGATAGGTGTCATTCCCTGTACCCCCAATCAAGGTGTCTGCGCCTAAACCACCACTCAAGGTATCGTTACCCGAACTCGCATTCAGGCTGTTATTGCCGTCATTACCTGTCAGTATATTATTGCCTGTGTTGCCTGTACCATTAATATTCGCTGTTCCTAATAGCGTTAAGTATTCAAGCCCCGTAGCAAGCGTAAAAGTTGCACTGGCATTGACGGTATCAATACCTGAGGTGTCACTAATGCTATCCGTTGTCGAATCAACGAAGTAGATATCATCACCTGCACCACCCGCCATCGTGTCATTACCTGCACCACCGTTGAGGATATTATTACCTGCATTGCCTGTTAAGGTATTGGCCAACTCATTGCCTGTACCATTGATATTGGCTGTACCTGTTAAGGTGAGTTTTTCAACATTCGCACCTAAACTATAGCTAATACTGCTTTCCACCTCATCTGTGCCTTCGTTTAATAACTCGGTGACGACATCACCTAAATCGTCGACAATATAGGTATCATTACCTGCACCACCGATTAAGGTATCTGCGCCTAAGCCACCCGTTAAAACATTAGCCCCTATGTGACCAATCAAAACATTATTTAAGGCATTACCTGTGGCGTTAATCGTACCTGTACCTGTTAAGGTTAAATTTTCTACCTCAGCCGATAAGACATAAGACACGCTACTTTGGACGCTATCTACGCCTTCACCTGCAATTTCGGTAATCACGTCTGTAGTTGCATCCACAATATAAGTATCGTTACCTGCACCACCCACTAAGGTATCGGTGCCTCCTAGTCCATTGAGCGTATTGTTGTTTGCATTACCGACTAACATATTGGCTACGGTATTACCCGTACCATTGATAGCACTACCTAATAATGTGAGATTTTCAAAATTAGCCGCTAAGATGAAGTCAAAGCCCACTTTTACGGTGTCAATACCCGCATTTGCTTCTTCAGTCATTACATCAGAGACACTATCAATGATATAAGTATCGTTGCCTGATCCCCCTATCATCGTGTCTGCACCGATACCACCATCTAAAATATTCGCACCCGAATTACCTGTTAAGGTATTGGCTAAATCGTTACCTGTGCCATTGATAGCCGTTGTACCTGTAAGCGTCAATTTTTCAACCTGTGCAACTAAGGTATAGCTAATCGTTGACTGTACGGTGTCTGTCCCTTCGGCACTATTTTCAATAACGATATCACCCGCATCATCTACGACATAAATATCATCGCCCAAACCACCCACTAAGGTATCTGCGCCTGTGCCACCGTTTAAGGTATTAGCGGCAGCATTGCCTGTGAGGTAGTTGGCTAAGGTGTTGCCTGTTCCCGTCGTTGCTGCACCCATGAGTGTTAAGTTTTCGACGTGATTAGCCAGCGTATAATTAACAGTACTTTGCACCAAGTCTATACCTTGGTCTAAGGCCTCTGTGATGACATCCAAATCATTCAAAATATAGGTATCGTTGCCCAAACCACCAATTAAAGTATCTGTACCTACCCCACCATTTAAGACGTTATTGGCATCGTTACCCGTTAGGCTGTTAGCCAAATCGTTACCTGTGCCATTGATGGCTGTTGTACCTGTGAGAATCAGATTTTCAACATTCCCCGCTAAACTGTAAGTCACCGATGCCTGTACCACATCCGTACCAGCTGCCTCTATTTCGGTAATAGCATCACTGCTATTATCGACAATATACGTATCATTCCCTGTACCCCCTATCATGGTATCTGCACCGATACCCCCATCTAAAATATTCGCACCCGTATTGCCTGTTAAGGTATTGGCTAAATCATTACCTGTGCCATTCAACCCCGTTGTTCCAGATAAAGTGAGGTTTTCGACATTGGCAGATAAGGTATAAGTGACCGAAGAAATCACTGTGTCTGTACCAGCAGATACCGTTTCTGTCACCACATCTAAGGCATTATCGACCAAATACGTATCGTTACCTGCTCCACCGACTAAAGTATCTGCGCCAGCACCACCATCTAAGGTATTGTTTGCACTATTGCCTGTAATCAGGTTTGTGAGCGTATTACCTGTACCATTGATGGTATCAGTGCCCGTTAAAGTGAGATTTTCGACATTGGTCGTTAAGATATAGGATAGTGATGCTCTCACTAAATCTGTACCCGCATTAGCTGCTTCAGTGACAACATCTCCAGCATCATCTATGACATAGGTATCATTTCCTGTACCGCCTATCAGGGTGTCAGCACCCACACCACCATCTAGCGTATTAGCGCCTGCATTACCTGTGACCGTATTCGCTAAATTATTACCCGTACCATTTAAGTTAGATGTACCACCCAGTGTCAGATTTTCTACATTGTCTGCTAAGGTATAGTTGATAGTCGCTTGGACACTATCAATCCCTTCATTAGCAAGTTCAGTCACAATATCAGATACCGAGTCGACTAAATAGGTATCATTACCGACACCACCGACTAAGCTATCAGCCCCTACGCCGCCATCGACCGTATCATCACCTGCACCACCTGACAACGAATCATTGCCTGTACCGCCTATCAAGTTATTATTCGCAGTATTACCAATAATTATATTATTCAGGGAGTTACCTGTGCCGTTAATTGCTGCGGTACCTGTTAAGGTCAAATTGTCTAAGTAACCCGTCAAGGTATAAGTTACGCTACTTAATGCTAAGTCAGTACCTTGATTGAGTAACTCCGTCACAACGTCAGTGCTACTATCAATAATATAGACATCATCACCTGCACCGCCGACTAAGGTATCATTACCTGTCCCACCATCTAAGATGTTATTAGCAGCATTACCTGTAATGACATTGGCCAAGGTGTTACCTGTACCGTTAATCACGGATGTACCTGTTAAGGTCAGATTCTCTAGGTTCGCGCCTAATACATAACTTAAAGTAGATTGAACCGTATCGGTACCAGCAGCTGCATTTTCGGTGACGACATCACCCACATCATCGACAACATAGGTATCATTACCTGCTCCCCCGACCAAAGTATCTGCACCAACACCACCATTGAGTGTATTACTTGATGCATTACCCGTAATCGTATTAGCCAAACTATTACCTGTTCCGTTAATTGCTGTTGTCCCTGTTAATGCTAAATTTTCTACGTTAACACTTAAGGTATAAGTGACCGATGCCTGTACAGAGTCTATTCCTTCATTAGCTAATTCACTGACAATATCAGCAATATTATCCACGATATAATTATCGTTATCAGCCCCCCCAGCCATGGTATCAATCCCTAGACCTCCGATGAGCGTATCTGCACCGGCACCACCGACTAAAGAATCATTACCATCTGCACCTGATAAACTGTTATTAGCGGTGTTCCCTGTAATCGTGTTATTGAGACTATTACCTGTCCCATTGAGGGCATTAGTCCCTAACAACAATAGATTTTCTAAGTTTATACCTAATGTATAAGTCAGATTACTTCTCACGGTATCTATGCCAGAGTCAACAGCTTCTGTGACAGAATCAGAAGCCGCATCAATCACATAGATGTCGTTACCCAAACCACCCGTTAATGCATCATTGCCTTCGCCACCATCCAACAAGTCATTACCATCACCACCACTCAGTGTGTCATTTCCAGCACCGCCAAATAAGCTATTATTGGCTATGTTGCCAGTAATCGTATTCGCCAAATCATTACCTGTCCCATTGATAATCAATTCACCCGTCAATATCATCTTTTCAATATTCGCTGACAAGGTATATGTCACACTGCTTTCAACAGTATCAACACCTTCACCTACTAATTCCGTAACCACATCACCCACATTACCAACGACATAGGTATCATTACCTAAGCCACCAATCATCGTGTCAGCACCAGTCGCGCCATCTAATCGGTTGATACCCGTATTACCAATCAATGTGTTAGCTAAACTATTACCTGTCCCATTGAGAGCTTGGCTACCAACCAATGTCAGTTGTTCAACGTTATTACTTAGTGTATAAGTCACACTACTTTCAACAATATCATAACCTGCCGACGTACTTTCAGTGACGACATCTGCAACATTACCCACAATATAAATATCATCACCTGCACCACCAATCATGGTGTCAGCACCTGCAAAGCCATCAAGTCGATTATTGCCACTATTACCCGTTAATACGTTATTTACGGTATTACCTGTAGCATCAATTGCAGCCGTCCCTGTGAGGGTTAAATTTTCAAAATTTACACCTAAGGTATAGGTAATCGCTGACTGAATAGTATCAGTACCCGCATTGACTGCTTCAGTCATAACATCGCCTGTGCTATCAACAACATAAATATCATCACCTAAGCCACCCGTCATGGTGTCAGCGCCTGCTGCACCATTTAATGTGTTATTGCCTGCATTTCCAATGAGGATATTTGCACTTGCGTTACCCGTCGCATTAACAGCGGCTGTACCTGTTAGTGTTAAGTTTTCTAAAGTCGCCGCTAAGGTATAGGTGACACTACTTTGTACAAGGTCTGTGCCTTCATTAGCCAGTTCGGTAATCACATCAGCAATGTTATCTACAACATAGGTATCGTTACCTGTACCACCGACCAACGTATCTGCCCCTGTGCCTCCATCTAAGGTATCGTCACCTGCACTGGCAGTTAAACTATTATTGGCGGTATTACCAATCATTATGTTGTTTAAGGCATTGCCTGTGCCATTGATAACTGCTGTGCCTGTGAGGGTGAGATTTTCTAAGGTAGCGGCTAAGGTATAAGTCAAACTGCTCTTAACGGTATCTGTGCCCTCGTTTGCTAACTCGGTGACCACGTCGGCCGCATTATCTACAACATAAACATCATCACCTAAGCCACCAATCATGGTATCGCTACCAGCCGCACCATCTAGAATATTACCCGCATTATTGCCTGTTAATACGTTATTCAGTGTGTTGCCTGTGGCATTTTCACCCCCTAATAACAGGGTTATATTTTCAACATTTGCACTTAGGGTATAGCTAACTTTAGCTTGTACCAAATCAGTGCCCTGACTAGCTACTTCCGTAACGACATCGGTTGCTTCGTCTACGACATAGGTATCATTGCCTAAACCACCCAGCATGGTATCAATACCCACACCGCCATCTAAGAAGTCGTTACCGTCACCACCCACTAAGGAGTCGTTACCTGCATCACCATAAACAAAGTCATCACCTGCACCACCACTAACGGTATCATTACCGTTTTCACCACTGACACTGTCAATGCCGTTACCACCATCAATACTGTCATTACCATCCGCACCGTAGGCGAAGTCATCACCGTCGCCTGTCGCCATAATATCTACACCAGCAAAGCCATACATCGACTCGCCTGCAGCCGTACCTGTAGAGTACAAGGTGTAATTGGTATTAGTTGTTGAAATATTAAACGTAGAGTTGTCACTAAATTGGACAATTTTGATTTCAAAGGCAGGGTTATTAAATTGGTTTTTGATACGAATACTGTCGTTTACACTATTCAGGAAGGTCAGAATTAAGTCGTCACCATAGCGATTCAATCTTAAGTTCGCGGCGGTAAAGCCTGTACCTAACACAATTTTATCATTCACAATAGTCGTTTGTAGGTTATCAATCGTGTCTTGACCATCGCCCACATTAAAGACATAAGTATCTACACCCTCACCACCAATCAGAGTATCATTACCTGTCATCCCCGTTAAGACGTTATCACCCGAAGTTCCTGTAATTTGGTTGTTATCAACACTACCTGTCCCGTTAATTGCACCCGTACCTGTTAAATTCAAGATTTCAACATTTGCTGATAAGGTATAAGAAACACTGCTATTAACAGTATCTGTGCCTTCATTTAACTGTTCAGTCACCACATCGGTCGAACTATCAACCAAATAGATATCATTACCACCACCGCCAATTAAGGTATCAATTCCAGTTACACCGTCAATAATATTATTGCCAGAATTCCCTGTAATAATATTATTACCCGAATTACCAGTCGCATTTAATGCCAGAGAACCCAATAATGTTAAGTTCTCTAAGGTGTCGCTGAGCGTGTAAGAAATAGAGGATTGAACTGTATCTGTACCTGCACCTGCATTTTCGGTAATAACATCAGCAATACTGTCTATGACATAGGTATCATTACCACTACCACCGATTAGTGTATCATCACCACCTTGTCCATCTAATGTGTTATTCCCCGCATTACCTGTGAGCACATTATTACTCACGTTACCTGTACCACTTAATGCCGTCCCTGTTAAATTTAGATTTTCAATACCTGCGCCCAATACATAATTAACAGAGCTGAAGACTGTGTCTAATCCTTCACCTTCTAACTCACCTATGATATCGTCAGCTTGGTCAACAATATAAGTATCATTACCTAAGCCACCAATCATAGTATCCGCACCTAACAAACCATTCAGTGTGTTATTTCCTGAGTTACCTGTAATTGAATTTGCCGCACTGTTGCCTGTGCCTGTTAAATTACTTGCACCTTGTAAGATTAAATTTTCAAGATTATCCGCTAAGGTATAAGCAATAATCGTTTGTACGGTATCTATACCTTCATTAGCTTGCTCGACAACGATATCAGACGCGTTTCCTACAACAAAGGTATCATCCCCTAAACCACCAATCATGGTATCTGCACCAGTACCACCGTCTAAAACATTATTACCACTGTTTCCTGTGACAATATTATTTAAGGTATTTCCAGTCGCATTAATTAAAGCCGAGCCCAACAAGGTAATATTTTCAATATTATTGCCGAGTGTGTACGACACATAACTCTGGACAGTATCTGTCCCTGCCGAGGATGCTTCAGTGACGACATCGCTTGCTGAATCAACAATATAAGTATCGTCACCTAACCCCCCAATTAAAGTGTCAATGCCCGTACCACCATCTAACACATTATTAGCGCTATTTCCTGTAATCGTATTACCAACATCGTTACCTGTACCGTTAATGGCAGAACTGCCGGTCAGGGTCAAGTTCTCAATATTCAACGCCAGAGTGTAACTAATAGCCGACTGTACCGTATCTGTTCCTTCGCCAAATGCTTCTGAAACAGTATCGCTGGCATCATCAACGACATAGGTATCATCACCCAAACCACCGATAAAAGTATCCGTACCACCACCGCCGTTTAAGGTGTCGTTACCCGCTGCACCAGTTAAGCTATTATTAGCACTATTACCTGTAATAATATTATTTGCATCATTACCAATACCATCAATCGCGGAGGCACCTGTTAAGGTTAAGTTTTCAACATTAGACATCAATGTTTCAGTGACACTACTTTGAATCGTATCTGTGCCTTCACTTGCATTTTCAGTAATCACGTCGTTGACATCGTCAACCACATAAATATCATCACCTGCACCACCAATCATGGTGTCAGCACCTGCTGCACCACTTAAGGTATTGGCTGCCGAGTTACCCGTAATCACGTTATTTAGGGCATTACCTGTGCCATTAATCGCAGACGTACCCGTTAAAATGAGATTTTCAACGTTGGCACTAGAAATGGTATAGGTCACACTGGACTGAATGGTGTCGGTACCTTCACTCGCATTTTCGGTAATCGTATCTGTGGTACTGTCAACGACATAAGTATCATTACCTGCACCACCGACTAAGGTGTCAGTCCCAGCACCACCATCAATGATGTTATCAGCACTGTTCCCTGTAATGACGTTGTTTAAGGCATTTCCTGTCCCATTCAGCGCAGCCGTGGTCGTTAAAGTCAGATTTTCAATATTATTACCAAGTGTATAGGTGACACTACTTTGTACTGTGTCTGTGCCTTCACCCGCATTTTCAGTGACCACACCACCTATATTATCAACAATATAGGTGTCGTTGCCCGCACCACCCACTAAGGTGTCTGCACCCAGACCACCATCTAAAATATTATTGGCCGTATTTCCTGTAATGACGTTGTTTAAGGCATTCCCTGTCCCGTTAATCGCAGACGTACCTATTAAGGTTAAATTTTCAATATTGGCACTGGTAATGGTATACGTCACACTGGATTGAATGGTGTCGGTACCTTCACTCGCGTTTTCGGTAATCGTATCTGTAGTACTGTCAACGACATAGATATCATTACCTGCACCACCGACTAAGGTGTCAGTTCCAGTACCACCATCCAAAATATTATCCGCACTATTTCCTGTAATGAGGTTATTTAGGCTATTACCTGTGCCATTAATCGCAGACGTGCCCGTTAAAGTGAGATTTTCAACGTTGGCACTAGAAATGGTATAGGTCACACTGGACTGAATGGTGTCGGTACCTTCACTCGCATTTTCGGTAATCGTATCTGTGGTACTGTCAACGACATAAGTATCATTACCTGCACCACCGACTAAGGTGTCAGTCCCAGCACCACCCTCTAAGATATTATTAGCCGTATTCCCTGTAATGACGTTGTTTAAGGCATTTCCTGTCCCATTCAGCGCAGCCGTGGTCGTTAAGGTCAGATTTTCAATATTATTACCAAGGGTATAGGTGACACTACTTTGTACTGTGTCTGTGCCTTCACCCGCATTTTCAGTGACCACACCACCTATATTATCAACAATATAGGTGTCGTTGCCCGCACCACCCACTAAGGTGTCTGCACCCAGACCACCATCTAAAATATTATTGGCCGTATTGCCTGTAATGACGTTATTTAAGGCATTCCCTGTCCCATTAATCGCAGACGTACCCACAAGAATTAGATTTTCAATATTCGCACTTAAGGTATGTGTGGCGCTGCTTTGAACCGTATCGTTGCCTTCGTTGGTGTTTTCGGTAACCACATCGCTTGCATCATCGACAGTATAGGTGTCATCACCTGCACCACCAATTAAGGTATCTGTACCTGTTGCACCACTTAAGGCATTAGCTGCTGAGTTACCTGTAATGACGTTATTGAGGGTGTTACCTGTCCCGTTAATGGCAGAAGTCCCCGTTAAGGTGAGGTTTTCAAGGTTATTACCCAAGGTGTAAGCGACACTGCTTTGTACAGTGTCTGTACCTTCATTCGCATTTTCGGTAATGGTGTCGGTGTTGGTATCCACAATATAAGTATCATTACCCGCACCACCCACCAACATATCAATACCTGCACCACCATCCAGAATATTGTTTGCAGTATTACCAATAATTGTGTTAGCAAGGTCATTACCTGTCCCATCGATAGCAGAAGTCCCTGTTAAGGTCAGGTTTTCTACGTTAGCCGATAATGTCTCCGTGACACTACTTTGCACTAAGTCTGTACCCGCACTCGCGGCTTCTGTAATGATGTCACTGACATTATCAACAATATAGGTATCATTACCCAAACCACCAATCAGGGTATCTGCGCCTGCTCCACCGTCTAAAACATTATTAGCGGTGTTACCTGTAATCACATTATTTAAGGTATTACCTGTCCCATTGATAGTCGCAGAGCCTGTTAAGGTTAAATTTTCAACATTATTAGCTAAGGTATAAGTGACCGCACTTTGTACAAGGTCGGTACCTTCATTGAGCAATTCGGTAATCACATCGGTCGCAACATCGATAATATAGGTGTCATCTCCTGTAGAGCCGACCATGGTATCAGTGCCTGCACCGCCATTTAATGTGTCGTTACCTGCTAAACCATTCAGGGTATCGGCTGTACTTGTGCCGACTAAATTGTCATTACCTGTGGTACCGTTAACTGTTGCCATGATGTGAACTCCAAAAAGTGATAAACGCAGTCTTGATTGGCGTAAAACTAAAACATTTATTTATGATGCTGGTCTTTAGTATGAACTGGAACAATACGAATTTTTAGCGGTTGCGCTTGCTCGTCAATACGAGACTGGGATGGGCGAGATGTCAATAGCTGCTGTAAAACTGCATATAAAATGTACATAATGGCCTCCAGCACTCTTAATTATAGAAGACTATGATTAAAAAATATTTTCAAGCCATTAAATAGTCAACTACCAATAGATAATAGGCGCTTTTTTATTGACCAACGCCTACTTTTGATTTTGTAGACTTGACTATCGACTGTAAATCAATTTTTTTGTGACTAAACGCACAAAACAACCGATATCGTGATTTTTATGCCTCCAATTTTGCGGTCAAGTCCTAACACTCAAACAATTGATACTACACACAATAACCCTCGCCTTCTGCTAAGACAATAAAAGGATTTAAGGTGTTTTCTATCAATAGCTGATTTAGCCTTTGTACAGGCTGGTCAATGGCCTCATCGGTGAGTTGAAAGGTATTAAAATGAATACCAACGGACAACTCTGCCTGTAAATCGCGATGTGCTTGCACCGCATCTTGTGGATTCATGTGTACTTGCTTCATCAAGGCTCTAGGCTCATAGGCACCAATTGGTAGTAAGGCAAGACGTGGCGCACCTAATTGTTGATAAATCTCCCGAAAGTGGGGTGCATAACCTGTATCTCCCGCAAAATAGGCATAACCAAAGGCAGTATTGACCGATAAACTGCCCCATAAGGCTGCATTTCTATCTCTAACGCCCCGTCCCGAAAAATGCTTAGCCGGTAAATAATGGATGTCTACCCCGTCCGCACAGGTATAGTGCTGCCACCATGCCAGTTCGATGACCTTCATGCCATATTGACGTAAATACACGCCATTACCTAAGCCTGTGATAATGGGCATTTGGTCACGTTGATGTAGCCATAATAAAGTAGCCGTATCTAGGTGATCATAATGATTATGACTTAATAAAACAGCGGTTAACGGGGGAATATCCTCTAAGGCAATACCTGCGGGACGCACACGCTTTGGTCCCACCATAGCAAAAGGACTACAACGCTGCGCCCAAACAGGGTCAGTCAAAAAGTTATATTTGCCAATTTGTAGCAAAACCGTTGCATGGCCAACAAACCATAGTTTCCAATCCGATAATTGCTCACTGTATTGCGTCAGGGGGAACTCAAGACAGGGCTGGTTTTGCTGCTGTGGCCATGTTTTATTTTCACGCGTTAATATCCACTTAAACAAAGCGGCATTGTTACGCTCTTCGCGTTGCCACGGATTATAAAACGTTTGGCCATTATAATAAGACAGGTCTACCTCAAGATTGGGTTTTTGCCAAACCTCGTTAGTGACATTTTTAGTAGGCAAACTATAGGTTTTTGTTGTCATGTTCACTGTGCACTCGACCAATCACCAAATAAAGACAGGGAATCACAAACAGTGTAAATAATGTACCTATTGTCATGCCCCCCACAATCACCCAACCAATCGGATGTCGTACTTCTGCCCCTGCGCCGACTGCTATGGCTAGAGGCACAGCACCTAACACCATCGCCGCCGTTGTCATCAAAATCGGACGTAAGCGCAAACTTGCCGACTCGACCACGGCTTGTATTTTAGTGCGTCCTTGTTCTTGTAACTGGTTGGCAAATTCAACCAATAAAATACCATGTTTACTGATTAAACCCACCAGTGTAATTAAACCAATTTGACTATACACATTGAGTGTACCACCCGTTAATTTTAACGCCCAAATTGCCCCCAACATGGCCAAAGGCACAGAGAACAGAATAATAAAGGGGTCTCTAAAACTTTCAAACTGTGCTGCTAAGACTAAGTAAATAAACAAGACCGCCAAGATAAAGGCTTTGGCCAAGGCATCGCCCGAGGTTAAAAATTCGCGGGTTTGCCCAGCCCAATCATAGGACATTGTGGGATTATTGATATCGACCATCGCTTGCTGCATATAAGCCACCGCATCGCCCATCGCATAACCCTCCGCCAAACTGGCGGTAATTTTGGCTGAGCGGAGTTTATTAAAATGGTTTAACTCCGCAGGACTGACTGTTTCTTGCATGGTAATCAACGCTGACAAAGGCAAAATTTGACCTTGGCTATTGCGCACATAAATTTGCTGCAATTGGTCGGGGGTACGTCGACCATCATCTTCCAATTGCAACATAACATCATACTGGTCGCCATCTAACTTAAACGTCGTCACCTTACGACTCCCTAATAGCGTTTCTAAGGTTTTACCAATATCAGCAACACCCACATCTAATAAAGCGGCTTTATCTCGGTCGACGGCGAGTGATAACTGTGGCTTATTCAATTTTAAGTCAGGAATAGGATTCACAATATTAGGATTTTGCGCCAATTTTTCCATCAACTGACCAATCATTTTACCTAAGTCAGCATAACTCCCTGTGGTTTGTAACACGAATTCTATGGGGGAGCTGGACGTGCCTTGCCCTAAAGAAGGTGGCAGTGTAGCTAAGGCCATCACACCTGGAACTTGTGACAGTTGCGGCATCAGGTTGGGCACTATCATCGCTGTTGTACGTTCACGTTCCGCCCACGGAATAAAACGGTTAAAGCTGATAAATTTGGTTTCATCAGGAAAGCCAATAATCAAAAAGGTAGATGCACGCTCAGGGACTTGACTATAAATCTGCTCCACTTGCTGGGCATATTTATCAAAGTACTGAGGCGTGGCGCCTTCTGGGCCAATACCGATGGACACAATGACCCCTCTATCTTCTATAGGCGATAATTCTGACGGTAAGGCCTTAAACATCACAACCATCGCACCGATTGCCACTAGAGAAAGTGACAACACTAACCAACGCCATACTAAGAGCCGTGTCAATAACCACTCATAAGCCGCGGTCATTGCATTTAGGCCACGTTCGATGGCGCGATAGATAACATTACTGTCCGGTTGATGCGCCGTCAGTAAACGTGAGCTCATCATGGGAGATAAGGTCAACGCACAAAAACCAGACACTATCACCGCCGCGGCTAAGGTCAGTGCAAACTCAGCAAATAATTTCCCCGTTCTTCCTTCAGTAAATGCAATGGGGGCAAAGACAGCGGCCAAGGTAAACGTCATGGCCAATACGGCAAAGGCAATTTCTTTTGAACCTTGAATGGCTGCTTGTACAGGTGTTTTTCCTTCTTCAATATGCCGATAGATATTTTCTAGCACCACAATGGCATCGTCTACGACCAAACCAATCGCTAATACCATCGCTAATAAGGTCAAGGTATTGATGGAAAAGCCAAAAATCTGCATAAAAATCAATGCGCCAATCAAAGACACTGGAATAGTAATCACGGGTATCAATGTGGCACGCAAACTACGCAAGAAAATAAAAATGACTAAAATCACTAAAGCGACTGCTTCTAAAATCGTACGTTGTACCGAATCAATCGACTCTTGAATAAAGACGGATGAGTCATAAGCCAAACGTACTTGCATACCTTCTGGCAGACTTTCTTCAATTTTAGGCAACTCGGCACGAACAGCTTTAGAGACTTCGAGTGGGTTGGCGGTCGAGGTTTTAATCACCCCTAAAGCAACCGCAGGTGTGCCATTAAAACGTGCGATACGACGTACATCTTCAGGAGCAATTTCCACACGTGCGACATCGGCAACACGCACCAGTAAGCCCGCTTCTTGACGAATAATCAGTTGGCCAAATTGTTCGGGTGTATTGACATCGGTTTCTGCCAAGACCGAAAACTCGCGTTGCAAACTTTCGACTCGACCTGATGGAATTTCGACATTTTGAGCGCGCAAAGTAGCTTCTACATCTTGAGGGGTCAAACTAAAACGTGATAATTTTTCACTGTCTAACCAAATACGCATCGCAGGACGACGTTCACCAAAAATGCGAATATCGGCAACACCATCTAAGGTCTGTAAACGACTTTTAACTTGTTTATCGGCAAATTGATTGATTTGTAATGGATTATGGCGGGTAGAGGAAAAAGCTAACCAAATGATTGGCTGAGCATCCGCTTCTGTTTTGGTAATAACAGGTTCATCTATGGTGTCTGGCAATTTACCGCGCACCCGTGACACACGGTCACGCACGTCCGAAGTGGCACTGTCAATTTCTCGCCCCTGCTTAAAGGCAATCGTAATTTGACTACGGCCTGTTCGGCTAATGGATGAAAGATAGTCAATACCTTCTATCCCCGACAACGAGTCTTCAAGAATTTTAGTCACCGTCGATTCTACAATCGCCGCGCTTGCGCCAGAATAGGTGGTATCAACGGTAACGGTTGGAATATCAATGTTTGGATACTCACGCACCGTTAGACGGTCAAAAGCCAACAGACCTGCCAATACAATCAGCAGATTCATCACAATCGCTAGAACAGGACGTTTGATACAGAGTGCAGGTAATTGCATTATAATGCCCCCTGCACCATCACCGCGTTAATCGGCATTTCTGGTTTACTTAATTTATTTTGCCCTGAAACAACAATGGCATCACCCTCTTGTAAACCTGATTGAATCGCTACTTTACCTACTTGACGGCTACCCACAACCACAGGGACTGCTGTTGCGATATTATTTTTGACGGTATAAACCACAAATTTCCCACGTTGAGCAACTAAGGCCTGTTCGGGAATGACAATATCGTCACGTTGATTCAGGACAAAACTTGCACGAGCCGTCATTCCTTCTTTCACTCTGTTGTCGCCTTGACGTGTTAATGCACGGACAATTAAAGCGCGAGTCGTACTATCTAATGCAGGTTCTATCGCTTGCACTTGGGCATTCAGTGTGAGGCCTGTGACCGCATCTATACTCACCGTTAAAGACTGGCCGACATAAATGGATTTAGCTTGTGTTTCAGGGACTTTAATATCTAATTTCAGTGGCGATAAGGCACTAAGACGAACGAGACTTTGGTTGGCTTGCACCACATCACCCATAGCAACACTACGTATACCGAGCAGCCCCGTAAAAGGCGCTCGAATTTGTTTTTGACGTAACTTCGCCTGCACCAAACTCACTGCTGCTTTGGCTTGACTTAACTCTGCTTTTTTACGTTCATAATCTAACGCAGAAATTTGTTGTTCTTTGATTAAGGCTTGATAACGTCGATATTCTGCTTGTGCTAAATCTAAACTGGCTTGAGCCGTCTCTAATTCTGCATTCAGCAAATCATCATCCAATTGAATCAGTAATTGGCCTTGTTTCACTGTCTGCCCTTCTTGAAACTTAATTGCGGTCACACGTCCAGCCACTTCGGGTTTAAGCACCACAGACTCCGACGCGCGTACTGTCGCAATCGCTGTCAAACTATTCATCACTTTTGCCCGCGTGACAGTTTGTACCTCGACAGTAGGGGGTGGCTTTTTAGTCGGCGTTTGTGCAAATGTCCATGAGGGTATCCCTGTAAAACACAGCCATAACATTACCCATACACGCATCTTCATACCAAACTCCGCTTATTTATGCATATTGCCCACTATATAAACACAGTACCAGAACACACTGTTTTATACAGATGATTGATTGACCGATGATGAACTGGAAAAAACAGACCATCCTACTCAAGGCTGAGCGAGATACTGTCCTAAGACTAAAACTGCCATACCAACCTGAATCTGGCATTGTTTCCATCAACACCTTAATTCATGTGTACTACTTAGTACAGTGTGCAAACATGGAAAATTAGTAGCGAAATGTAAATAAGACTCATTTATTATCATGCGCAATGGCGTAGCTTTTGAACGATTTTTTATCGTGAAGGAAAAGTATTAACAAGAAAGAATTCAACGTTGAAAGTATGTCGATGCATCACTAAGCGCAATAAAAAGCGCCCAGAAAACAGATACAGGCTCAAAAACAAAAAATATTATCGCATTAGGCATAAAAAAAGCCGACATAAAGTCGGCTTTTTTAGCAATTACGCTTATTCAGCTGCTGGCGCTTGTGGAGCTGGACGATCGACCAACTCAACATAAGCCATCGGTGCTGCATCACCAGCACGGAAACCAGCTTTCAAAACACGTAAATAACCGCCGTTACGGGTTTTATAACGAGGACCTAACTCATTAAATAACTTAGCAACAGTTGCTTTGTTACGAGTACGGGCAAACGCTAAACGACGATTAGCAACACTATCTACTTTTGCTAAAGTAATGAGTGGCTCGGCAACACGGCGCAACTCTTTTGCTTTAGGTAAAGTAGTATGAATTAACTCATGTTCAAACAAAGAAATCGCCAAGTTCTGAAACAAAGCATGACGATGACTGCTGTTACGACCGAGTTTGACACCACTGTTACGATGACGCATGGCTAAAACTTCCTAAAATATCGGGGCTTACTCATCACTAACCGAAAAGCAAGCCTAAAAAGGTTAAGCGATTAGCGGCTACGATAGGCAAAACGATCGTCAGCACGCAAGCTAGCTGGAGGCCAGTTATCTAAACGCATACCCAACGACAGGCCTTTGGAAGCCAGCACATCTTTAATTTCGGTCAATGATTTTTTACCCAAGTTTGGCGTCTTGAGCAGTTCAACTTCAGTACGTTGAACCAAATCACCGATATAATAAATATTTTCAGCTTTGAGACAGTTAGCGGAGCGAACAGTCAACTCTAAATCATCCACAGGACGCAATAAGATTGGGTCTACTGTTTCTGGTTCAGCTTTAGCTACAGGTTGATGATCTTTTTGTAAATCAACAAACACTGCAATTTGTTGCTGGAGAATAGTCGCTGCACGACGAATAGCTTCTTCTGGCTCAATAGTGCCATTAGTTTCTAAGTCGATCACTAATTTATCGAGGTCAGTACGTTGTTCAACACGTGCACTTTCAACGACATAAGCTACACGCTTAATGGGGCTATAGCTTGCATCTAATTGTAAGCGACCGATTGGACGAGTTTCGCCTTCAGCATAACGCGCATCAACGGGCTCATAGCCACGGCCACGCGCCACTTTCAGCTTCATCTTTAAGTGACCATTGTTACCCAATGTTGCAATGTGGTGTTCTGGATTCACCAACTCAACATTGTGCGGCAAACTTAAGTCTGCTGCTGTCACAACACCTGGACCTTTAAAATCTACGGTCAATACAGCTTCATTTTGCTCAAACAACTTAATTGCCAAACCCTTCAAGTTTAACAATAATTCAATGATGTCTTCTTGCAAACCTTCGAGTGTACTGTACTCGTGATCCACACCTTCGATTTCTGCTTCAACTACCGCTGCACCAGGCAACGAAGATAACAAAATGCGACGCAAGGCATTACCAAGCGTATGACCGAAGCCGCGTTCAAGCGGCTCCAAAATCACTTTGGCGTGGGTTGCACTGAATGCATTAACTGCAATGGTGCGAGGAGTTAAAAACTCATTGGTGCGCGTCATGGAATGCCACCTCAAAACCACTCAAAACTGAGTCAGGTTAAAACCTTACTTAGAGTACAACTCAACAATCAAGCTTTCATTGATTTCAGCTGGAAGATCAGCACGCTCAGGCAATGCCTTGAATGTACCTTCCATTTTACTGTGATCAACATCTAACCAAGAAGGTGTACCGCGTTGGCCAGCTAATTCAATTGCACTCTTAATGCGTAATTGATTCTTAGCCTTTTCATACACAGCAACCACATCACCTGGTTGTACTTGCATAGAAGCGATATTTACGCGACGACCATTTAAGGTAATCGAACGATGGCTAACCAATTGACGTGCTTCGGAGCGAGTTGCACCAAAGCCCATACGGTATACCACGTTATCTAAACGGCTTTCTAAAAGTTGCAATAAGTTTTCACCTGTTGCACCCTTTAAGCGAGCTGCTTCTTTGTAATAATTGCTGAACTGACGCTCAAGAACACCATAAATACGGCGAACTTTTTGTTTTTCACGCAACTGAGTACCGTAATCGGACAACTTACCTTTACGAGAAGCACCGTGTACGCCAGGTGGTGTGTCAATTTTACATTTAGAGTCTAACGCACGAACGCCAGACTTCAGCATCAAATCCGTGCCTTCGCGACGGGAGAGCTTGCACTTAGGACCAATATAACGTGCCATTCTTCAAGTCTCCTGTTACACGCGACGTTTTTTAGGAGGACGACAGCCATTATGAGGAATTGGCGTCACGTCGGTAATACTGTTGATTTTATAACCAACTGAATTTAATGCACGAACCGCGGATTCACGACCAGGACCCGGACCTTTTACGAGCACGTCTAAGTTTTTTAGACCGTATTCTTGTGCAGCCTTACCAGCAACTTCAGCAGCTACCTGTGCGGCAAAGGGAGTCGATTTACGCGAACCACGGAAGCCCTGACCACCGCTAGTGGCCCAGGCCAGTGCATTACCTTGACGATCGGTAATTGTCACAATGGTGTTATTAAAAGAAGCGTGAATATGCGCCATACCTTCAGAAACGGTGCGATTGACCTTTTTCCGATTGCGCTGATTGTCTTTTGCCATCTTTTAGCTTCCGAGGGGCTAATTACTTTTTAATTGCCTTACGTGGGCCTTTACGCGTACGAGCATTAGTTTTCGTACGTTGACCACGGACAGGCAAACCACGACGATGACGTAAACCGCGGTAGCAGCCTAAGTCCATCAATCGTTTGATGTTCATCGAGATTTCACGACGCAAATCACCTTCAGTTGGTAACTTGGCCACTTCAGCACGAAGTGCATCTAATTGGCTATCTGATAAATCTTTGATTTTTGTTGCTGGTGCAATACCTACAGCTGCTAAGATTTTAGCGGAAGTAGTACGACCAATACCAAAAATATAAGTTAACGAGATAACCGCGTGTTTGTTATCTGGAATATTAACGCCGGCTATACGAGCCATTCACTTATTCTCCACAGAAAGCGGTTGCGATAATCCGCCAAGCCGCGAAAGGGCGCGATTGTATCGCCACAGCTTGCGGAAATCAACAGCGAAGTTTAACCTTGACGCTGTTTGTGGCGGGGTTCCGCGCTACAAATAACGCGGATTGTGCCATTGCGGCGTACAACTTTGCAGCTACCGCAAATTTTTTTGACTGAAGCACGAACTTTCATAATACACCTACTTAAATCAACACAAATCTTAAGTGTTTGATAATCAAAAGATATTACTTAAGATTGGCTTTTTTCATCAGTGAGCCATACTGATGTGACATTAAATGTGCCTGTACTTGAGACATAAAATCCATCACTACTACTACAACGATTAGCAATGATGTACCGCCCAAATAAAAAGGCACATTAAACGCAACTTGTAACAACATCGGCAACAAACAGACCGCTGTAATATACAACGCCCCTACCAATGTTAAGCGCGCTAATACACTATCAATGTATTTTGCTGTCTGTTCTCCTGGACGAATACCAGGAATATAGGCACCAGAGCGCTTCAAATTATCTGCTACGTCTTTAGGGTTAAACATCAACGCCGTGTAGAAATAGCAGAAGAAAATAATCAAAATTGCAAACAACAACAAATACAAAGGCTGACCTGGTGACAAGACCAGGGTAATATCCTGAATAATACGTTGCGTTGTCGTCGGATTCGGCGACTGAGCAAACCACTGACCAATACTGGCAGGGAACAACAACAAAGAGCTTGCAAAAATTGCAGGAATAACACCTGCCATATTAATTTTTAATGGTAAGTGACTTTGTTGGGCTGCATATAAACGACGGCCTTGTTGGCGTTGCGCATAATTAACCGTAATGCGACGCTGGCCGCGCTCCATAAATACAACGGCACCCACCACGACAACTGCCAACAAAAACAAGATTAACAAGCCCAACATGCTCATTTCACCTTGACGTGTCGACTCTAAGGACATACCAATCGCTGAAGGAATGCCTGCAACAATACCTGCGAAGATGAGCATGGAAATACCATTGCCAATACCACGTTCGGTAATTTGTTCACCTAACCACATTAAAAATACGGTACCTGCCACCAAACTGACAACGGCGGGCACATAAAATGCTAAACCTGTGGTGAGTGTGATACCCTGACTAAGCAAGCCAGAACACATCCCTACCGCTTGGACAAAACCTAAAATAACTGTACCGTATCTAGTATATTGATTAATTTTACGACGGCCTGCCTCCCCTTCCTTCTTTAATGCTTCAAGCTGAGGACTGATAGTTGTCATCAACTGCATAATAATGGAAGCAGAAATATAAGGCATAATTCCTAGAGCTAAGATAGACATACGCTCTAAGGCACCGCCCGAAAACATATTAAATAAACTTAAAATCGTATCTTTATTTTGTTCAAATAACTGCGCCAGTTTCGCAGGGTTAATTCCTGGAACTGGCACATGGGCTCCTAGGCGGAATACCACTAAAGCGACAAACAAAAATATGATACGTCCCCAAAGCTCACTTAAGCCTTGACGCATACCAGGCGACTGCATAGCCGCACGTGCTGCCTCATTACGGGTATTTGCCATTCGGATTATTCCTCAACTTTACCGCCAGCAGCTTCGATTGCAGCACGTGCGCCTTTAGTAACGACAACACCTTTAACGGTGACTGCACGACCAATTTCACCCGAAAGGATGATACGGGCACGCACCATGTCTTTACGAACGACATTTGCTGCTTTCAAAGAAGCCAAAGTCACTTCTTCACCTTCAACATAAGCCAATTCAGATAAACGCACTTCGGCTGTTACCTGAGACTTTAAGGAAGTGAAGCCAAACTTTGGCAAACGACGATAAATTGGCATTTGACCGCCTTCGAAACCGGGACGAATACCGCCGCCAGAACGAGAGGTTTGGCCTTTAACACCACGACCACCTGTCTTACCTAGGCCAGAGCCAATACCACGACCTAAGCGTTTACCTGCAAACTTAGAGCCTTCAGCAGGACTTAATTCATTTAAGCGCATGGGTTTACTCTCCCACTTTCACAAGATAATACACCTTGTTAATCATGCCACGGTTAGAAGGTGTGTCTAACACTTCTACGGTATGACCAATACGACGTAAGCCTAAACCTTGTAAGCAAAGCTTGTGGTTTTTTAACTTATGCGCACTGGAGCGAATTTGCGTAACTTTAATAGTTGCTTGGGTCATGATCTTACCCCAGAATTTCTTCTACAGTTTTGCCGCGTTTTGCTGCAACTTGCTCTGGCGAAGACATAGATGCCAAGCCTTTGAAAGTAGCGTGAACCACGTTGTTAGCATTTGTAGAGCCGTAGCACTTAGCTAACACGTTTTGTACACCTGCAACTTCCAATACCGCACGCATTGCACCACCGGCAATTACACCCGTACCTTCAGAGGCGGGTTGCATGTAAATACGAGAAGCACCGTGTTGAGCAATGATTTCGTGTTGTAAGGTTGTACCGTTTAATTCAACACTAATCATGTTACGACGAGCAGCTTCTAATGCTTTTTGAATAGCAGCAGGCACTTCACGGGCTTTACCACGACCGAAACCAACTTTACCTTTACCATCGCCAACAACAGTTAATGCGGTGAACGAGAAAATACGACCACCTTTAACAACTTTAGCAACACGATTAACGGCAACGAGCTTCTCAACAAAGCCTTCGTTTTGTTCAACTTTAGCCATTTTAGAACTCCAAACCGCCTTCGCGGGCAGCATCAGCTAAAGCCTGAATGCGGCCATGATATTGAAAGCCAGAACGGTCAAAAGCAACTTTGGTAACACCAGCAGCTTTAGCACGTTCAGCAACTAACAAACCTACTTTTTTAGCGGCTTCGACGTTGCCAGTAGCACCATCACGTAAACCAGCATCTAAAGTAGAGGCTTGAGCTAAGACTTTTCCACCACATGCAGAAATGACTTGAGCATAAATATGACGCGGCGTGCGGTTGACACACAGACGTACAGCACCCAACTGACGAATTTTCAAACGAGTGCTTTTGGCGCGCCGTAAGCGAGCTTCTTTCTTTTCGTTCATGACGAACCTCACGCGTTATTTCTTCTTGGCTTCCTTACGGAGAACAACTTCATCCGCATAACGTACACCCTTGCCTTTATACGGCTCTGGCGGACGGAAAGCACGAACATTAGCAGCAACCTGACCCAACAAGGCTTTGTTGGAAGATTTCAGAATGATTTCAGTGGGTGTTGGCGTTTCAGCAGTCACACCTTCTGGCAATTCATAATCGATAGGATGAGAGAAGCCTAAAGCTAAGTTTAATACTTTACCTTTAGCGGCTGCTTTATAACCCACACCGATTAATTGCAACTTACGCTCAAAACCAGCACTTACACCTTTAACAACGTTATTTGCTAAGGCACGGGCAGTACCTGTTTGCATCCACGCTGCTTGTGTATTTTGACGAGGTGTGAATACTAAGGTTTCACCCTCTTGTTTAGCTTCAACCAAGTTGTGAAGAGACAGTGTTAATACACCTTTGCTACCCTTCACTTGTAGGTCTTGGCCATTAAGAGTCACTTCTACCCCTTTTGGGAGAGCAACTGGAGCTTTAGCCACGCGAGACATGCTTGCACCTATCAAGAAACGAGAGCAATCACTTCACCACCCACACCAGCTGCACGAGCGGCGCGATCGGTCATGATGCCTTTGTTAGTAGAAACAATCAGAATACCTAAGCCTTGTTTAATTGGCTTTAATTCATCTTTTGCTTTATAAATGCGTAAACCTGGACGGCTAACACGCTGAATTTTTTCGATAACAGGCTTACCTTCGTAGTATTTTAAGCCTAAGGTTAAGGATAACCCTTCAGCTTCTACAGAAGAAATATAACCTTCATCGAGCAATAAATTTGCAATCGCTGTTTTCAGTTTAGAAACTGGCATAGCGACGGTTTGCTTACGAGCTAATTGCGCGTTGCGAATGCGAGTGAGCATATCGGCAACGGTATCTTGCATACTCATGCGTCTTTCCTCTTACCAGCTAGCCTTAACGACGCCTGGTACATCACCCTGCATCACAGCTTCACGTAATTTAGTACGTGCTAAACCGAACTTACGGAAATAACCGTGAGGACGACCAGTCACACCACAACGATTACGCAAACGAATTGGCGACGAGTTACGTGGTAAAGATTGCAATTTCAACATTGCAGCCCAACGCTCTTCATCACTCAAATTAACGTTTTTAATGGTTGCTTTTAACTGCTGACGTAATTCAGCATATTTAGCAACTGCCTTTTCGCGTTTGGCTTCGCGGTTAATCATGCTTTGTTTTGCCATGGCGCGTTCTCACTTAAATGGGAAACCGAAAGCACGCAGTAACGCACGACCTTGATCGTCGGTAGCCGCTGTGGTGGTAATGGTAATATCTAAACCACGGATTTGACTGATTTTGTCAAAGTCAATTTCGGGGAACACGATTTGTTCTTTGATGCCCATGCTGTAATTACCACGGCCATCAAATGCTTTGGGGCTAAAACCGCGGAAGTCACGAATACGTGGAATCGTAATAAAAATCAAACGATCCAAAAATTCGTACATACGGTCGCCACGCAATGTCACTTTGCAACCAATTGGCCAGCCTTCACGAATCTTAAAGCCTGCAATTGATTTACGTGCGAGAGTAATAGCGGGTTTCTGGCCAGAAATCAGCTGCATATCGGCCACGGCACCATCAAGCATCTTTTTATCTTGCGCGGCACCGCCCACTCCCATATTCAGAGTAATTTTTGTGATGCGAGGGACTTGCATCACATTCTCAAGACCTAACTCTTCTTTTAATTTAAGAGCTAGTTCATTTTTGTACACGCCTCTTAGTCTGGCCATGTCAAACCAACCTATTACTTAGCGTTGATCACAGCGCCGTTAGACTTGAAAACACGAACTTTTGTGCCATCTTCTAACAACTTGTAACCGACGCGATCTGCTTTTTGTGTCTCAGGATTCACAATAGCAACATTAGAGATTGCTAAAGCGGCTTCTTTTTCAACGATACCACCTTGGGTGCCACGAGCCGGATTCGGCTTAACGTGTTTTTTAACCAAGTTGATACCGCCTACAGTGACACGTTCATCAGCAACGGACACCACAGTGCCACGTTTGCCTTTATCTTTACCAGTGATGACGACAACTTCGTCACCTTTTTTAATCTTTGCCATGAGTCCCACCCTTACAGCACTTCAGGTGCCAGCGAGATGATTTTCATGAATTGCTCAGTACGCAATTCGCGAGTTACCGGCCCGAAAATACGGGTAGCGATGGGGGCTTTTTGGTTATTCAGCAACACCGCAGCATTGTCATCAAAACGGATTAACGAACCGTCTGGACGGCGAATACCAAATTTGGTACGCACAACCACAGCGTTCATTACATCACCTTTCTTAACCTTGCCACGAGGAATTGCTTCCTTGACCGTGACCTTGATAATATCGCCCACTGTAGCGTAACGACGATGAGAGCCGCCCAGTACTTTGATGCACTGTACGCGACGCGCGCCACTGTTATCTGCTACTTCGAGCATCGTTTCGGTCTGAATCATTGCTCTACTCCAAACCTAGAGAACCCCATGCGAAGGGGCGCTAATGCTACCCAATATTGCACAGGGATACAAGTAAAAATCAGCTTATTTAGAATATAGGCAGAATAATTTTTCTGCCTAGCGTTCCAAGTTATTGTACCGATTCAACCACAGCGACCAAAGTCCAAGTCTTAGTCTTGGAAATTGGACGACATTCTGCGATGGTAACAATATCGCCTTCTTGACACACATTGTTTTCATCATGTGCGTGCAACTTGGTGGAGCGACGAATGTACTTACCGTACTTCGGATGTTTGACGAGACGCTCAATCAACACAGTAATGGACTTATCCATCTTGTTGCTGATGACTTTACCAGTCAATGTCCGTTGGGTTTTGGTCTGCTCTGTCATCTCAGCCACCTTGTTTTTCTGTCAAGACTGTTTTGATACGGGCGATATCTTTACGAACCTGCCCTACCTGATGCGTCTTGGCGAGTTGGCCAGTTGCTTTCGCCATACGCAGCTTAAATTGCTGCAACTGGAGGCCATCAAGCTCAGTCTTGAGTTCCTCGACAGTCTTTTGACGTAATTCTGTTGCTTTCATTACATCACCGTCCGCGTCACGATGGTTGTTTTTACAGGTAATTTAGCAGCAGCCAACGCAAATGCTTGACGCGCTAATTCCTCAGAAACACCTTCGATTTCATAGAGGATCTTACCTGGTTGAATTTCGGCAACCCAATATTCAACATTACCTTTACCGTTACCCATACGAACTTCTAAGGGTTTTTCGGTAATTGGCTTGTCTGGGAAGACACGAATCCAGATTTTACCGCCACGCTTCACACGACGAGTAATCGTACGACGCGCTGCTTCAATTTGACGGGCAGTAATACGACCACGCTCAAGGGATTTTAACGCGATGCTACCAAAAGCAACGGTACTACCACGATGAGCTAAACCTGTATTACGGCCTTTATGAACCTTACGGAACTTAGTACGTTTAGGCTGTAACATGACTATTACCCTCTTGCTTCCGCGTTGCGACCGCCGCGACCACCGCGATCTTCACGGTCACTACGCTTTTTAGCGGGTTTAGCTTCTTCTACAGGTGCAGGTTGCATTGCTTGCGCCATACCGCCCAAAATTTCACCTTTGAAGATCCAAACTTTCACGCCAATACAGCCATAGGTTGTTTCGGCACGCATGATGGAATAATCGATGTCGGCACGTAAAGTATGTAAAGGCACACGACCTTCACGGTACCATTCAGAACGTGCAATCTCTGCACCACCTAAACGGCCTGATACTTCAACTTTGATACCTTTGGCACCTGCACGCATCGTGTTTTGCACAGCACGTTTCATCGCACGACGGAACATCACGCGCTTTTCTAACTGTGCAGCAATGCTTTCTGCCACTAAACGTGCATCTAAGTCTGGTTTACGAATTTCATCAATGTTGATTTGAACTGGCGTCTTCATCAACTTCGATACTTCGCGACCTAAACGCTCAACATCTTCACCTTTTTTACCGATGATGATGCCTGGACGTGCTGTACTGATAGTAATACGAGCTGTCTCAGATGGACGTTCAATCAAAATACGGCTTACCGCAGCGCTCTTGAGCTTGTTATACAAATACTCACGAACAGCTAAGTCAGTAAGCAAAAAATCAGCATAGTTTTTTGGACTAGCATACCAGTTGGCATTATGACGCTTGATCACACCAAGACGAATGCCTATTGGATGAACTTTTTGACCCATTTCCCGACCCCACTTATTCCGCGACTTTGACGGTGATATGGCAAGTACGTTTACTGATACGATCAGCACGGCCTTTAGCACGTGGCATGATACGTTTCAACGTAATACCTTCATCAACAAAGATCGTGGCGACTTTGAGCTCATCCACGTCAGCCCCATTGTTATGCTCGGCGTTAGCAATCGCTGACTCGAGTACTTTCTTAACAAAATGGGCTGCTTTTTTGGTGCTGAATTCTAAAGTATTCAGCGCTTGCCCCACTGGCATACCACGCACCAGATCAGCCACTAAACGAGCTTTCTGGGCAGAGATTGGTGCGCCGCGAAGTTTAGCAACAGCTTCCATTACTCACCCCTTAGCGTTTGGCTTTCTTGTCAACACCGTGACCGCGATAAGTGCGGGTGGGTGCGAACTCGCCGAGTTTATGGCCAACCATATGCTCGGAAATTAATACTGGCACATGCTGACGACCGTTATGGACAGCGATGGTTAGACTAACCATTTCTGGCAAAATCATTGACCGACGCGACCAAGTTTTGATCGGCTTTCTGGAGTTCGAAGCAATAGCAGCTTCAACTTTCGCAAAAAGATGCGTATCTACAAACGGGCCTTTCTTAAGTGAACGAGGCACAGTTAGTCTCCTCTTCCTATTACTTGACGCGACGATCGCGAACGATCATATTAGTCGTACGCTTATTACTACGAGTTTTGTAACCCTTGGTCTGCACGCCCCACGGAGTGGTTGGATGCTTACCAAATGTACGTCCCTCACCACCACCGTGCGGATGGTCAACTGGGTTCATCGCAGTACCACGAACAGTCGGACGAACACCGCGCCAACGACTAGCACCAGCTTTACCTAAAGAGCGTAAGCTGTGTTCGGCGTTGGACACTTCACCAAACGTTGCACGACAGTCAACGTGTACTTTACGCATTTCACCAGAGCGCAAGCGCACAATAGCATAAGCACCGTCACGACCTAACAACTGTACAGAAGTACCAGCAGCACGAGCTAATTGAGCGCCCTTGCCTACTTTTAATTCGATACAGTGTAAAGTTGCACCAAGTGGCATATTACGTAAAGGTAATGTATTACCTACTTTGATTGGGGCGTCATCACCTGATTGAACAGGATCACCCACTTTTAAGCCTTTAGGAGCAATGATATAACGACGCTCACCATCAGCATATTTTAACAAAGCAATATTAGCAGAACGGTTTGGATCGTACTCTAAACGCTCAACAACCGAAGGCACGCCATCTTTGTTACGCTTAAAGTCAATCACACGGTATAACTGCTTGTGACCACCACCGATATGACGGGTAGTGATATGACCATTGTTATTACGGCCACCTGTTTTCTTTTTGCTTTCGACTAAAGGTGCGTAAGGGCGACCTTTATAAAGGTCAGGATTAACGACCTTCTCAACAAAACGACGACCTGGTGACGTTGGTTTACATTTTACAATTGGCATAACGCATCCTCACCTTTACTCAGCTACGTCAGCTAACTGAACTTCTGTGCCTGCAGGTAATGTAATGTAGGCTTTTTTGAAGTCAGAACGACGGCCTGGTGTGCGACCAAAACCTTTATTTTTGCCTTTAACCAACACAGTGTTAACTGCTTGAACTTGTACGCCCAATAGTTTTTCTACTGCTTTCTTGATCTCGAGCTTAGTAGCATCTGTACGCACCTTGAAAACCACTTGATTTTGGGTTTCAGCGATGATATTTGCTTTCTCGGAGATGTGTGGGCCAAGGATTACTTGGTATAAACGTTCGTTGTTCATCCCAATTCCACCTCTAATTTTTTAGCGGCTGGCACAGACATTAACACCTTGTCATAACCGATCAGGCTTACTGGATCGATTGCTGCGGTATCAATAACTGCCACATGTGGCAAGTTACGAGCAGCAAGGTATAAGTTCTCATCAATCGCTTCAGTCACAATCAGAGCATTCTCAGCACCCAAGCCCTTGAGCTTAGCTACCAACTCTTTAGTTTTTGGTGCTGCAACTGTCATGTCATCAACTAAAATTAAACGCTCTTGACGTACTAATTCAGCCAAAATACATTGCATCGCGCCACGGTACATTTTGCGGTTAACTTTCTGAGCCCAATCTTGAGGCTTAGCAGCAAAAATCTTGCCGCCGCCGCGCCATAATGGACTACGGATAGAACCTGCACGCGCGCGGCCAGTACCTTTTTGTTTAAAAGGCTTCTTACCACCACCACTTACTTCAGCACGTGTTTTTTGAGCACGTGTGCCTTGGCGACCACCCGCTAAATATGCGGTGACAACCTGATGCACTAACGCCTCGTTAAATTCTTTGCCGAAGGCAACTTCGGACAGCTCAACAGCTGCGCCGGAAACAGTCTTCAGATTCACGCTTAGCTCCCCTTAGGCCTTAACCGATGGACGTACAATCACATCGTAGCCAGTTGCCCCCGGAACCGCACCTTTAATTAAAAGCACAGACCGTTCGACATCAACGGAAATCACTTCCAAGCCCTGTACTGTCACTTGCTCGTCACCTAAATGACCGGCCATTTTTTTGCCTTTGAACACGCGACCAGGAGACTGGTTTTGACCCGTAGAACCATGCACACGGTGCGACACGGAGTTACCATGAGTTGCATCTTGTGTACGGAAGTTCCAGCGCTTTACACCGCCTTGGAAACCTTTACCTTTGCTAGTACCAGTAACGTCAACCATCTGACCTACTGCAAAAGCATCTAAACCAATGCTAGCACCCACTGCATAATTTGCAGCTTCATCGCCGCTCACACGGAATTCCCAAACACCACGACCCGCTGCAACACCTGCTTTAGCAAAATGCCCAGCCATCGCCTTGGTTACGCGAGAAGCACGACGTTCGCCAGTGGTTACTTGTACTGCTTGATAGCCGTCGGTTTCTAAGGTTTTAATCTGAGTGATGCGGTTAGGATCGATTTCAATCACTGTAACAGGTATAGAGCTACCCGCTTCAGTGAAGATACGTGTCATGCCGCATTTACGACCGACTAAACCAATAGCCATTTCCTCTAACCTCTTTTTAACGCCACTTTATCAAGTAGCGCGATACGGAAAACGATTAACCCAAACTAATCTGCACATCAACACCAGCAGCGAGATCAAGTTTCATCAATGCATCTACAGTTTTGTCTGTAGGTTGCACGATATCCACCAATCTTTTATGGGTGCGGATCTCGTACTGATCGCGGGCATCTTTATTGACATGCGGCGAAGTCAGCACGTTAAAGCGTTCGATGCGAGTGGGCATCGGAATCGGACCACAAACCTGTGCGCCAGTGCGCTTGGCGGTCTCAACGATCTCCTGAGCAGATTGATCAATCAAACGATGATCAAACGCTTTCAGGCGAATGCGGATTCTCTGGTTAGCCATACCAGCAACTCCAAGCCAAAAAATAAAAAAGCCTCTTCGCCTGTTTATATAGAACAGCGAAAAGCCATAAAAACTATGCTAAGAACGATGCCCTAGCTGTAAAAAGTGCTCTTATTTAACATTAGGAACACTTTATTAACCCAACTCTTTAGCGGGTGGCGAATCATATCCCAGTATCTAGTGCTTTGCAATCCATTTTATCAATCTTTTTTATTCTGGTAATAACCTATTATCATTGCCATCTTTCACTGAGCCATCAATTTAAGTGGTCATTAGTAAAATACGATTAGGGTGTATTAAAAACAAAAAGGAGGCTTTCGCCTCCTTTTTTATATCAAATAATAAAATTACTTGATAATTTTAGCGACGACGCCAGCGCCGACGGTACGACCGCCTTCACGGATAGCGAAGCGTAAACCTTCGTCCATCGCAATCGGGTGAATCAATTCAACCGTCATCTGAATGTTGTCACCTGGCATAACCATCTCTACACCTTCTGGTAACGTGATAGAGCCAGTCACATCCGTTGTACGGAAGTAAAACTGCGGACGGTAGCCTTTGAAGAATGGCGTATGACGACCACCTTCATCTTTGCTCAACACATACACTTCTGCCAAGAATTGGGTGTGTGGCTTAATCGTACCAGGCTTCGCCAATACTTGACCACGTTGGATATCTTCACGCTTGATACCACGTAATAAAATACCGCAGTTCTCGCCAGCACGACCTTCGTCTAATAACTTACGGAACATTTCAACGCCAGTACAGGTCGATTTTGCGGTATCTTTGATACCCACAATCTCAACTTCTTCACCAACCTTGATGATACCGCGTTCTACACGACCAGTCACAACTGTACCACGACCAGAAATCGAGAATACGTCTTCGATTGGCAACAAGAATGGACGGTCAATCGCACGAACTGGCTCAGGGATGTAAGAGTCTAAGGTATCAACTAATTTTAATACCGAGTCCACACCAAATGGACCTGTTTCGCCATTTAATGCTTGTAAGGCAGAACCACGGATGATTGGCGTGTCGTCACCTGGGAAATCGTACTTGCTTAACAAGTCACGTACTTCCATCTCAACCAATTCTAATAATTCTTCGTCGTCAACCATATCGCACTTGTTCAAGAACACAACGATGAATGGTACGCCTACTTGACGAGACAATAAGATGTGTTCGCGTGTTTGTGGCATCGGGCCGTCAGCAGCCGAACACACTAAAATCGCGCCGTCCATCTGAGCAGCACCCGTGATCATATTTTTAACATAGTCAGCGTGGCCTGGACAGTCTACGTGTGCGTAGTGACGGTTGGTAGAGTCATACTCAACGTGCGCAGTGTTAATGGTAATACCACGTGCCTTCTCTTCTGGTGCAGAGTCAATTTGGTCGTAACCTTTGGCTTCACCACCGTGTACCTTTGCACAAATCGTCGCAATCGCAGCCGTTAATGTCGTTTTACCGTGGTCAACGTGACCAATCGTGCCCACGTTTACGTGCGGCTTATTACGTTCAAACTTAGCCTTAGCCATTTTTTAATCCTCTTAAAAAACCCTCTCACCAACTTAGGCAAGAGGATTATCGTTATTAACAATCTAACAATACTTGCAAGGAACGACCATTACTCGTCGTCTTTGCTGCCTTTACCTGCAAATTTAGCCACAATCGCGTCCGCAACGTTTTTAGGTGTCTCGGCGTATTTCACAAACTCCATGGAGTAAGTGGCACGACCTTGAGACATCGAACGCATGGAGGTTGCATAACCAAACATTTCGGACAAGGGCACTTCAACACGAATTTGTTTAGTGCCACCAGGCAAATCTTCCATACCTTGAATCACGCCGCGACGACGGTTTAAGTCGCCCATGATGTCGCCCATGTAGTCTTCGGGTGTTTCTACTTCGACCTTCATGATGGGTTCAAGTAATACGGGGTCGGCTTTCATAAAGCCTTGACGGAATGCCATCGAGCCTGCCATTTTGAAGGACAATTCGTCGGAGTCAACGTCGTGGTATGAGCCATCAAACAAGGTTGCCTTAACGCCAACCACTGGATAACCGGCAAGAACGCCATTTTTCATACGTTCTTGAATACCCTTGTCAACCGCACCGAAGAATTCTTTTGGTACAGTACCACCAACGACTTCTACCGCGTACTCATAGTTAGCCACTTCGGTATCTAATGGCTCTAAACGCAAGAAGACGTGACCGAACTTACCACGACCACCTGTTTGACGAACAAACTTACCTTCTTGTTCAACGCTCTTACGAATCGTTTCACGGTAAGCAACTTGTGGCTTACCGATGTTGGCTTCGACACCAAACTCACGCTTCATACGGTCAACAAGAATTTCTAAGTGTAATTCACCCATACCCGCAATAATGGTTTGACTGGATTCTTCATCTGTCCAAACGCGGAAGGAAGGGTCTTCTTTGGCCAAACGTCCTAACGCGATACCCATTTTTTCTTGGTCGCCTTTGGTTTTTGGCTCAACGGCTAAAGAAATAACCGGCTCTGGGAACACCATACGCTCAAGCGTGATGATATGATTTTCATCACACAAGGTATCACCTGTGGTGACGTCTTTTAAGCCAGCAACCGCAGCAATATCACCTGCGCGGATTTCTTCAACGTCTTCACGTTCGTTCGCATGCATTAACACGATACGACCGATACGTTCTTTCTTCATTTTTACAGGATTCCACACCGCAGAACCTGTTTTTAACACACCAGAGTAAACACGAATAAAGGTTAAAGAACCAACAAACTTATCGTTCATGATTTTGAACGCTAAGGCAGCAAATGGCTCATCGTCAGAGGCAATACGCTCACCTTCGGTTTCGTCTTTGTCGTCTAAAATACCTTTGATAGCCTCAACATCGCCTGGCGCAGGCAAGTATTGAATCACGGCATCCAACATCGCTTGTACGCCCTTGTTTTTGAAGGCAGAACCACAAAGCATGGGTTGGATTTCACAAGCAATAGTACGCATGCGTAAAGCCTGAACGATTTGTTCTTCGCTTAAGTCACCGTTTTCTAAGTACTCGTTCATCAATTCTTCAGAGGCTTCGGCAGCTGCTTCGACCATCTTTTCACGCCATTCATTCGCAGAAGCGACTAAATGCGCAGGAATATCACCATATTCAAACTTCATGCCTTGGGATGCTTCATCCCAAATAATGGCTTTCATTTTGACTAAGTCAATAATCCCTTCAAAGTGTTCTTCTTCGCCGACAGGAATCGCGATTGGCACTGGATTAGCACCCAAACGTGTCTTCATCTGTTCAACAGCGCGGAAGAAGTTTGCACCTGTACGGTCCATCTTGTTAACAAAGGCAATACGCGGCACTTTGTACTTGTTAGCTTGACGCCATACGGTTTCAGATTGAGGTTGAACACCACCAACCGCACAATACACCATACATGCACCATCAAGTACACGCATAGAACGTTCTACTTCGATGGTGAAGTCAACGTGACCAGGCGTATCAATGATGTTAATACGGTGTTTAGCAAAATTATTTGCCATACCAGACCAAAAACAAGTCGTTGCCGCAGAGGTAATGGTAATACCACGCTCTTGTTCTTGCTCCATCCAGTCCATGGTGGCCGCGCCTTCATGAACTTCACCAATTTTGTGATTAACACCTGTGTAATACAACACGCGCTCCGTCGTGGTTGTCTTACCAGCGTCAATGTGCGCACTAATACCAATATTACGGTAATGTGCGAGCGGGGTATTTCTCGCCATGATAATGTACTCGTTTGAAGGTCTTTCTTACAACAGAAAGACCTTACAGAATTAGAAACGATAGTGAGAGAAGGCTTTGTTAGCTTCAGCCATACGATGGACATCTTCACGCTTCTTGATTGCAGCGCCTTTGCCTTCGTAAGCATCTAATAACTCACCCGCTAAACGTAGAGCCATTGTTTTTTCGCTACGTTTTGCAGCAGCATCTACTAACCAACGCATGGCTAAGGCAGTACGACGGGAGGGACGTACTTCCATAGGCACTTGATAAGTAGCACCACCCACACGACGTGCTTTTACCTCGACCATTGGGCGCACTTTTTCTAAGGTGTCTTCAAAAAAGCGAACAGGGTCTGCTTTACCTTTTTGAATAACACGGTCTAATGCACCATAAACAATACCTTCTGCTACTGATTTTTTACCACTGTCCATGACGTGGTTAATGAACTTAGCAACAGTTTGGCTTTTAAATTTTGGATCGGGCAGAATCTCTCTGGCTGCTACGACGCGTCTTCTTGGCATATCTTTATGAACCTTTAATGAACTTCAGGAATTATCTGGGACTTTTTTGCCCAGCCTTACTACATCCGTCTAATTTTTACGCAACTAAGGCGTAAAAATTATTTCTTAGGACGTTTTGCACCGTATTTAGAACGGCTTTGTTGACGATTTTTTACGCCAGCACAGTCTAAGGAACCACGAACAGTGTGATAACGCACACCGGGTAAGTCTTTAACACGACCACCACGAATTAAGACAACACTGTGCTCTTGCAAGTTGTGGCCTTCACCACCGATATACGAAGACACTTCGAAACCAGAGGTTAAACGCACACGGCAAACTTTACGTAACGCAGAGTTTGGTTTTTTTGGTGTCGTTGTATAAACGCGGGTACATACACCACGACGTTGTGGGCAAGCATTTAATGCAGGCACTTTTGATTTTTCGACAAGGGTAGTACGACCTTTGCGAATTAATTGATTAGTTGTTGCCATATCGGCACTCTCTCCCGTTAAAATCAAACTTAGGTTGATACTTTGCTGACACTTTTAATGACCATTTTGAATCATTTTCAAGTCGCTTTTTGCGCAAAACACAGCCTAAAAAGAAAACCTCACAGTGCCTATTTAGACATTTGCAGAATAAATAGACTTTTTGAGGGTTGCGTATTTTAGGGACAGTGTGTCTAGTCGTCAAGCGAGACGGCGGCACTGGTAACGAATCGGTACAAAGTTATGCACAAACAAAAAGCCCCATGCATCACATGGGGCTTTTTTGCAAAACAGCGTTGTCTATTAGGTACGCCAAGTACTGGCGTACCTCCGCTTGAATTATTGATTAAAATTCAGTAATTCAGACAAGGCTTGAGCAGCGGCTTCTTTGGCCAAATCATCCGCACTGCTTTCTTCGACTACATCAACCAGTTTACTGAGTTGTGGTTCGGCTTCAGCAAGGCGTTGACGACGACGTTCTGCATGATAAGCAAAGCCTGTACCCGCAGGAATCAAACGACCCACAACTACGTTTTCTTTGAGACCACGTAAATCGTCTTCTTTACCTGTCACGGCGGCTTCGGTCAAGACACGGGTTGTCTCCTGGAAAGAAGCCGCAGAGATAAAGGAGTCCGTTGCCAAGGAGGCCTTGGTAATACCCATCAAGATACGCTCAAACTTCGCTGGGATATCCCCATTGTTTTCGAGAATATCGTTTTCTTCAACCACACGCGCGTATTCTGCTTGTTCACCTTTGATAAAGGAGGAATCCCCACCATCGACGATATCGACTTTACGCAACATTTGGCGAATAATCACTTCGATGTGCTTATCGTTGATTTTTACACCTTGTAAGCGATAAACGTCTTGTACTTCGTTGACAATATACGAAGCCAACGCGGTTTCGCCTTTTAAGCGTAAGATGTCATGTGGATTTTGTGGGCCATCAGAAATGACTTCACCACGTGCCACACGCTCGCCTTCGAAGACGTTAATTTGACGCCATTTTGGAATCAACTCTTCGTAGGTCTCACCACCATCGTCAGGCGTAATAATCAAACGATGTTTGCCTTTAGTTTCTTTACCGAAGGTGACGACACCACTCTTTTCGGCCAAGATAGCATGTTCTTTGGGCTTACGCGCTTCAAACAAGTCCGCAACACGCGGCAAACCACCCGTGATGTCACGGGTTTTGGACGACTCTTGTGGAATACGACCAATAACATCACCCACCCCTAACTCAGCACCATCTTGTAAACTGGTAATCGCTAAAGCTGGCAAGAAGTATTGAACAGGTTGGTCAGAGCCTTCTAACCGAATGTAGTTACCGTTTTTGTCAACTAAGGCAATCGCTGGACGTAAGTCTTTACCTGCGGCTGGACGGTCTTTAGGGTCAATAATTTCCATATTGGTGAGACCTGTCTGTTCGTCAGTTTGATGACGTACAGTAATGCCTTCATCCATATGCACAAACTTCACCCGACCTGCCACTTCTGTGATAATCGGATGGGTATGTGGATCCCAGTTAGCCACAATTTGGCCACCTTTCACTTCTTGACCGTCTTTAACGGTAATCACCGCACCGTACGGTAATTTGTAACGCTCACGTTCACGACCACGGTTATCGGCAACACCAATTTCACCCGAACGCGATACCGCGACTAAGTTACCATTGGCGTGTTGTACCATTTTGATGTTGTGCAAGCGGATTGTACCGTCGTTACGCACCGTCACATTACTGATGGCAGACGCTCGGCTCGCCGCACCCCCGATGTGGAAGGTACGCATCGTTAACTGTGTACCTGGCTCACCGATGGATTGAGCAGCCATAACCCCAATGGACTCACCAATATTGACTTGATGACCACGCGCCAAGTCACGACCATAACACTTAGAGCAGACACCAAAACGGGTATTACAGGTAATGACCGAGCGAACGACAACTTCGTCAACGCCTGCCAATTCTAATTTTTCAACCCATTTTTCATCGAGCAAAGTGCCAATCGGTACGAGTACGTCATCGGTATTCGGACGTAAGACATCGGCAGCAACCACCCGACCTAAAACGCGTTCACGTAAGGGTTCAACAATATCACCACCTTGAATTAAGGGGTTCATGGTCAAACCACCACTGGTACCACAATCTGGCTCAGTGATGACTAAATCTTGCGCCACATCCACCAAACGACGTGTCAAATAACCCGAGTTCGCGGTTTTTAACGCGGTATCGGCCAAACCTTTACGCGCACCGTGGGTTGAAATGAAGTATTGGAGAACGGTCAAACCTTCACGGAAGTTCGCTTTAATCGGGGTTTCAATAATCGAGCCATCTGGCTTGGCCATCAAACCACGCATACCTGCCAACTGACGAATCTGAGCCGCGCTACCCCGCGCACCCGAGTCGGCCATAATAAAGATGGAGTTGAAGGATTTTTGCGATTCTTCAGCGCCTTGTTTATTAGTAACTTTTTCGGTAGACAAGTTGTCCATCATCGCTTTGGCCACACGTTCGTTAGTCCGTGACCAGATATCGACAACTTTGTTATAACGCTCACCTGCAGTGACTAAGCCTGAACCGAATTGATTTTCGATTTCACGCACTTCTTCTTCGGCTTCACCAATGATGACTTCTTTTTCGGCAGGAATGACCATATCTTCCATACCGACAGATACACCCGAATAGGTGGCCTGACGGAAGCCTAAGTACATCAATTGGTCAGCAAAAATGACTGTATCTTTTAAGCCTAACACACGATAGCATGTGTTAATTAGCTTAGAGATATTTTTCTTGGTCATCGGTTGGTTAATGATACTGTAAGGTAAGCCTTCAGGTACTACATTCCACAACATACAACGACCAGGTGTGGTATCGGCTAAGAACTTACGCTCTTGACGAGTCCCCTCATCATCAATCGTCACTTCACGGACACGAACTTTAATCCGCGCATGAATATCAACCGCTTTATTGGCTAATGCACGGGTCACTTCAGCAAAGTCCGCAAAGACCATGCCTTCACCTTTGGCATTAATTTTATCACGGGAGATATAGTACAAGCCCAATACCACGTCTTGGGACGGTACAATAATTGGTTCACCGTTCGCTGGCGATAAGATGTTATTCGTAGACATCATTAACGCGCGGGCTTCTAACTGTGCTTCTAAGGTCAACGGGACGTGCACCGCCATTTGGTCACCGTCGAAGTCGGCGTTAAACGCGGTACAGACTAATGGGTGTAACTGAATCGCTTTACCTTCAATCAACACAGGTTCAAACGCTTGTAAACCCAAACGGTGCAAGGTGGGCGCACGGTTTAACATGACGGGATGTTCACGGATCACGTCTGCGAGGATATCCCACACTTCTGCGGTTTCACGCTCGACCATTTTTTTGGCGGCTTTAATCGTCGTTGCCAACCCTTTGCTTTCTAATTTAGCAAAAATAAACGGCTTAAATAGTTCTAACGCCATTTTTTTCGGTAAACCGCACTGATGCAAACGTAAAGTTGGACCGACCACGATGACGGAACGACCAGAGTAATCTACGCGCTTACCTAACAAGTTTTGACGGAAACGACCTTGTTTACCCTTAATCATATCGGCTAAGGATTTTAATGGACGCTTGTTGCTGCCTGTAATGGCACGACCACGACGACCGTTATCCAATAACGCATCCACTGCTTCTTGCAGCATACGCTTTTCGTTACGGACGATAATATCTGGCGCACTTAACTCTAATAAACGCTTCAAACGGTTATTACGGTTAATGACACGACGATACAAATCGTTGAGGTCAGACGTTGCAAAACGACCACCGTCCAATGGGACTAAAGGACGTAAATCAGGTGGCAATACAGGCAATACGGTCATGACCATCCACTCTGGTTTGTTACCAGAGGCAATGAACGACTCCACCAACTTCAAACGCTTAGAGAGCTTTTTGAGCTTAGTTTCGGAAGAGGTTTGTGGAATTTCTTCACGCAAACGCTCAACTTCAGCTTGTAAATCAATGTCTTTTAATAAGGCTTGAATCGCTTCTGCACCCATTTTGGCATCGAACTCATCGCCGTATTCTTCTAAGGCAGTGTAGTAATCTTCATCAGACAATAATTGACCTTTTTCTAAAGGTGTCATGCCTGGTTCAATGACCACAAAACTTTCAAAGTACAATACACGTTCGATATCACGCAGGGTCATATCCAATAACAAGCCAATACGGCTTGGTAAGGATTTTAAGAACCAAATATGTGCCGTAGGTGAAGCTAATTCAATGTGACCCATACGCTCACGACGTACTTTGGTCAAGGTGACTTCTACACCACACTTCTCACAAATAATGCCACGGAACTTCATGCGTTTATATTTACCGCATAAACATTCGTAATCTTTGATTGGACCAAAGATTTTGGCACAGAATAAGCCTTCGCGCTCAGGTTTGAAGGTACGGTAGTTGATGGTTTCTGGTTTTTTGACTTCACCATACGACCAAGAGCGAATCATTTCAGGCGAAGCCAGACCAATACGAATACGGTCGAATTCGACTTCTTTTCCTTGGTTTTGCAATAAATTTAGCAAGTCTTTCAAGGTCTTATCTCCAGCAAGCGTTCAATGTGGGAGGAGGCTTACTCCTCCCCTCGTGCTTCTCGATATGGACAGGGATATCGCCCTGTTTATTCGTGATCTAACTCGATGTTAATACCTAAAGAACGAATCTCTTTAATCAATACATTAAAGGATTCAGGCATGCCAGGCTCCATACGATGGTCACCATCAACAATGTTCTTATAGATACGGGTACGGCCATTCACGTCGTCAGACTTCACAGTGAGCATTTCTTGTAGGGTGTAAGTTGCACCATAGGCTTCTAACGCCCACACTTCCATCTCACCAAAACGTTGACCACCGAACTGAGCTTTACCACCTAATGGCTGTTGTGTCACCAAGGAGTAAGAACCCGTCGAACGCGCATGCATCTTATCGTCCACTAAGTGGTTGAGTTTGAGCATGTACATATAACCTACGGTGACAGGACGGTCAAAACGGTCGCCTGTACGGCCATCATATAACCACTGTTGACCTGTTTCGGATTGGTCGGCCAGCTTTAATAAGCCTTTGATTTCGCTTTCGTGCGCACCGTCAAACACAGGGGTTGCAATCGGTACACCACCGCGTAAGTTTTTGGCCAATGCCGTCACTTCGTCATCGCTTAATGAGCCTATTTCTTCTTGTTCACCGCCAATTTGGTTGTAAATCTTATCTAAGAAATCACGCAATTCCGCCGTTTGACGTTGTTGGTCTAACATCTTACCAATCTTAGTGCCTAAGCCTTTCGCTGCCCATCCTAAGTGTGTCTCTAAAATCTGACCCACGTTCATACGGGATGGAACACCTAACGGGTTCAATACGATATCTACAGGCTCACCGTTTTCGTCATAGGGCATGTCTTCAACAGGCATAATGACCGAAACCACACCTTTGTTACCGTGACGACCCGCCATCTTGTCACCGGGCTGGATACGACGTTTAACCGCCAAGTAGACTTTAACCACTTTTAAGACGCCGTGCGTTAAGTCATCACCTGTGGTGATTTTGCGCTTTTTGTCTTCAAACTTGGCCTCAATTTCTTCTTGACGCTCTTTGAGGTAGGCTTGTACGCGTTCTAATTGGTCAGCTACCGCTTCATCAGCCGTACGAATATCAAACCACTGCTCAAAACGTAAGGCATTTAAGCTGTCTTCGGTGAGAATGTCGCCTTTCTTGAAGCCTGAACCACCATTCACTTCTTGACCTTTTAATAAGGACAACAAACGGGCGCGCGCGGCTTCTTCAAAAATACGATATTCTTCTTTTAAGTCTTTACGGTAGGCATTGAGCTGTTGTTTCTCAATCGCTAAGGCACGGCTGTCTTTGTCTACACCGTCACGGGTAAAGACTTGCACGTCAATAACCGTTCCTTTCGTACCCGATGGCACGCGCAAAGAACTGTCTTTCACGTCAGAGGCTTTTTCACCAAAAATAGCACGTAATAGTTTTTCTTCTGGGCTGAGTTGAGTCTCACCTTTGGGTGTGACTTTACCGACCAGAATATCGCCCGCATTGACTTCAGCACCAATATAAACGATACCAGACTCATCTAATTTAGATAAAGCGGCTTCGCCAACATTGGGAATATCGGCCGTAATTTCTTCGGCACCCAATTTGGTATCACGCGCAATACACGACAACTCTTGAATATGAATCGAGGTAAAGCGGTCTTCTTGCACCACTCGCTCAGATAACAAAATCGAGTCTTCGAAGTTGTAACCATTCCACGGCATGAAGGCCACGCGCATGTTTTGACCTAAGGCTAATTCACCCAAATCTACTGATGGGCCATCGGCCAAGATGTCACCACGGGCAATCACATCACCACGGTTGACAATCGCACGTTGGTTAATACAGGTGTTTTGGTTAGAACGGGTATACTTGGTCAAGTTGTAAATATCAACGCCCGCTTCGCCCGCAACCATTTCTGATTCGTCAACGCGCACCACAATACGGGCAGCATCCACATAATCAATCACACCACCACGTTTTGCGGTCACACAGACGCCTGAGTCACGGGCAACATAACGCTCCATACCTGTACCAACGAGCGGCTTATCTGCGCGTAAAGTAGGTACAGCTTGACGTTGCATGTTAGAACCCATCAAGGCACGGTTCGCGTCGTCGTGTTCCAAGAACGGAATCAACGAAGCCGCCGCCGAGACTACTTGGCGAGGCGAAATATCCATGTGTGTCACTTTATCGGGGGACATCACGGTAAATTCGTTTTTATAACGTACCGCGACTAAGTCATCCAATAAACGATTATCACCGTCTACTGCCGAGTCTGCTTGTGCAATCACACATTGACTTTCTTCAATCGCAGATAAGTATTCAAACTCGTCAGTGACTTGACCATCCACGACTTTACGATACGGGGATTCCAAGAAGCCATAACTGTTAGCACGCGAATAGACGGCTAAGGAGTTAATCAAACCGATGTTTGGCCCTTCAGGCGTTTCAATTGGACAAACACGACCATAATGTGTTGGATGAACGTCGCGGACTTCGAAGCCAGCGCGTTCGCGGGTTAAACCACCTGGGCCTAACGCAGACACACGACGCTTATGGGTAATCTCAGATAATGGATTGTTTTGGTCCATGAATTGAGATAACTGGCTAGAGCCGAAGAACTCTTTAATGGCCGCGGAGACTGGCTTCGCGTTAATTAAGTCTTGTGGCATTAAGTTTTCGCTTTCGGCCAAACTTAAACGTTCTTTCACCGCACGCTCAACACGCACCAAACCCACACGGAATTGGTTTTCGGTCATTTCACCGACACAGCGCACACGACGGTTACCTAAATGGTCGATGTCGTCAACTTCACCTTTACCATTACGGATGTCGATTAAGGTTTTTAAGACTTGTACGATATCTAATTTAGATAAAACGCCATCACGTTCCATGCTGTCGCCGTTACCACGGTCATTGCTGCGGTTGAGACGACGGTTGAACTTCATACGGCCTACGTTGGATAAATCATAACGTTCGGGCGTAAAGAATAAGTTCTTGAATAAGGCTTCGGCAGCATCTTTGGTCGGTGGCTCACCAGGACGCATCATACGGTAGATTTCGACTAAAGCATCTAATTCGGTACGTGTAGACGCATCCGCACGTAAGGTATCCGAGATAAACGCACCACGGTCGATATCGTTGGTATATAAAATATCAAACTGCGTAATACCCGCTTTCATTAATCGGGTTAATACTTCGGCTGTGATAATGGTATTACACTCGCAAACTAACTCATTAGTCGCGGGGTTTAACAAGGTCTTCGCAATGACTTTACCGTGTAAATAATCGGCAGGGATATCTAATTCTTTGAGACCTGCTTTTTCCATTTCACGGATGTGTTTTGCCGTAATACGACGGCCTGCTTCAACAATCACTTTGTCTTTAGCGGTAATCTCAAACGCAGCAGTTTCACCGCGTAAACGCTCAGGTACGAGGTCTAATTGATAGCCATTACCGTTATGTTTAACGGTACTGGTTTCAAAGAACATACCCAAAATGTCATCGGAATTATAACCTAAGGCACGCAATAAGATGGTGGCATGTAGTTTACGACGACGGTCGATACGGACATACACAAGGTCTTTGGCATCAAACTCAAAGTCTAACCAAGAACCACGGTAAGGAATCACGCGGGCATTAAATAATAATTTGCCTGAGGAGTGTGTTTTGCCTTTATCATGGTCAAAGAAGACACCCGGACTACGGTGTAATTGCGAGACGATAACGCGCTCAGTACCGTTAATCACAAAGGTACCGTTATCCGTCATCAAAGGCATTTCACCCATGTAAACTTCTTGCTCACGAATGTCTTTAATGGTTTTGACCGAGGCTTCACGGTCATAAATCACTAAACGGATTTTGACGCGTAATGGCGCGGCGTAAGTCAAACCACGTAAAATACATTCACGAACATCAAAGGCGGGATGACCCAAATGATATTCGACAAACTCTAAGGCTGCATTACCCGAATAACTTTGAATCGGAAATACAGATTTGAAAGCCGCTTGTAAGCCCACATCTTCACGTTGCTTGGGCTTTTTACCATCCTGCAAAAACGCACGATAGGAATCGACTTGGATGGCCAATAAATAAGGCACGTCCATCAGCGTAGGTAGCTTGCCGAAATTCTTTCGGATGCGTTTTTTTTCGGTGTATGAGTATGCCATCTGGAGTCCTCAGCTAGACTAAACTCGAAAATAACCAGTAGAAAAACTGGCGAGACTATTAACACAGAGTTAACAAAGTGCTGCTATATCATAGTGCAACTTTGTTATGAATCTCTTGCGTCTAGGCAATAACATCACAGAAGTGGTGTTTGCCTTTGTTATGTAGTGCGATGCTTGACATCACGCTCATTCAAACCATTTGCAAGAAATAACTAAGCCGTGTCTATTAACGAGTGGGAGAACAGGCCTTAATTGTTTCTTGTCAAAGCGTTTAATTTTTCTCAGTCTAAAACTGAAAAAGGCCGGCAGCTTAAACAGCCACCAGCCATTGTCGCGCTTATCTGTTGAAAACAGTAAACACCCCGTAATTGGGATATTATTTGATTTCGACAGTTGCGCCAGCTTCTTCCAACTTCTTCTTGAGAGCCGCTGCGTCGTCTTTGCTGATACCTTCTTTGATAGTAGAAGGAGCGCCTTCAACCATGTCTTTAGCTTCTTTTAAGCCTAAGCCAGTGATTTCACGAACGGCTTTAATGACGTTAACTTTGTTAGCGCCGAAGCTGGTCATTACCACGTTGAATTCAGTTTGCTCTTCAACTGGAGCAGCAGCAGCAGCTGGGCCAGCAGCAACAGCAACAGCAGCAGCAGAAACGCCAAACTTCTCTTCAAAAGCAGCGATTAAGTCAACTAATTCCATTACTGTTAATTCAGCAACGGCATTTAAAATTTCTTCTTTGGACAAGGCCATGTTAATACACTCCAACAATGTGTGGGCATGGTCAGGACTGATATGTTACTTCACGCTTATGCAGCTCAATGAACATCACATAGGAGATCATGCGCATGACGCAAAATCACATCTATCCTACACGGTTAAATTCATTACGCCGCGATTAAGCAGCTTCTTTCTGTTCTTTCAATGCTGTCATCAAGCGGCCAAACTTGGATACTGGTGCTTGGATAACAGACAACAACATAGACAATGCTTGTTTGTGGTTTGGCAATGTTGCAATCTTATCGATGTCTTTTGCATCGTAAAACTTGCCATCAAAGGCCAATGCTTTAACAACCATTTTTTGATTGTCTTTCGCAAATTCTTTAAACAAACGAGCGGATGCACCCATGTCATTTTCAGACAGAGAGAGACCAATAATGCTTGGACCAACTAACGAGTCTTGTAAGCAAGCAAAGTTAGTACCTTCGACTGCACGACGTGCTAAGGTGTTACGAATAACACGCACATAAACGCCTTGCTCACGAGCTTTGGTACGTAACTTGGTTAACTGACCTACAGTTAAACCACGGTAATCGGCGACCACAGCAGAGAATGCACCAGAAGCAACTTTGTTGACTTCGGCAACTATCTCTTTTTTATCCTCTAACTTCAGAGTCACTGTAACCTCCTAAGAGTTTAAAAGCCTAGACACCTTGGTATCTAAGCTTTATGCCAAAAGCCGATAAGCCCCCCCCAAAGGGATGTCGCTTATCAACTATTCGCGGGGGCACAGAAACCTGAACCACACCGCGTCTACGCAGGCTGCTTTCGCAATTATGCACCGAAGTACACCTGAGGTCTTTGACGCTACATAAGCGTATCAAAGTCCTTGTAGGCTAAGAGCAACACGTACTCCTAGCACTGATTTTGTCATTAAGCTGTTGCCAAGCTAGCTTGGTCGATGGCTAAGCCAGGACCCATGGTGCTAGACAAGGTAACTTTCTTAACGTATGCACCTTTAGAGGTAGCTGGTTTTGCTTTTTTCAAGTCAGCAATTAAAGACTCAACGTTTTCTTTGATTGCTTGAGCAGAGAAACCGACTTGCCCCACGGTTGTATGGATAATACCGCCTTTGTCAACACGGTAACGTACTTGACCGCCTTTGGCATTTTTAACTGCAGTAGAAACATCAGCAGTCACTGTACCGACTTTAGGGTTTGGCATTAAACCACGTGGACCTAAAATTGTACCTAATTTACCCACCACACGCATGGCGTCAGGCGTCGCAATCACTACGTCAAAATCTAAGTTACCTGCTTGAATGCTGGCTACTAAATCATCAAAACCAACGATATCTGCGCCAGCAGCTTTAGCTGCCTCAGCGTTAGCACCTTGAGCAAATACCGCAACACGTACAGTTTTGCCTGTACCGTGTGGTAATACAGAAGCACCACGAACGACTTGGTCGGACTTACGTGGATCTACACCCAAGTTGACAGCGATATCAATAGATTCTTTGAATTTTGCAGGTGGCAACGCATTCAATAAACCAACCGCTTCTTCAATTGCATAGCTTTTGCCAGGTTGCAATTGTGCTTTAATAGCTTTTTGACGCTTAGTTAATTTAGCCATGAATTAACCCTCCACTTCTAAACCGATAGAACGCGCAGAACCTGCTAATGTACGCACAGCAGCGTCCATATCAGCAGCAGTTAAGTCAGCTTTCTTAAGGGTTGCAATTTCTTCTAATTGAGCACGCGTCACTTTACCCACTTTTTGTGTGTTAGGACGTGCAGAACCCGACTTAATACCAGCCGCTTTCTTCAATAAGAAGGTCGCTGGTGGGGTTTTCATGGTGAAAGTAAAGCTCTTGTCAGAGTAAACCGTAATCACAACAGGTGTAGGTTGACCTACTTCCATTTTTTGCGTAGCGGCATTGAACTCTTTACAGAAAGCCATGATGTTCACACCACGTTGACCCAATGCTGGACCAATCGGTGGCGATGGATTTGCTTTACCAGCTGGAATTTGCAGCTTGACGTAAGCGTCAATCTTCTTAGCCATAATAGACTCCTTGGGTGATAGCGCCGCGAGGCTCCCCTAGTGAATAAAAAACAGCGGATACTGTTTGGTTAATTAACTTTTTCGACTTGATTAAACTCAAGATCAACCGGTGTAGCACGACCAAAAATCATGACAGCTACACGCAAACGGCTTTTCTCGTAGTGTACTTCTTCAACGACACCGTTAAAGTCAGCGAATGGGCCATCTGCCACACGCACAACTTCACCTGGTTCAAATAAGGTTTTTGGACGCGGCGCGTCGGTACTCTGACGTAAACGACTCAAGATAGCATCGGCTTCTTTATCGGTAATTGGTGCTGGCTTATCCGCCTTACCACCAATAAAGCCCATGACTTTGGGACAATCTTTTACCAAATGCCACGAATCATCATTCATTTCCATGTGTACCAGCACATAACCTGGAAAGAATTTACGCTCACTTTTACGCTTGACGCCGTTTTTGATTTCGACCACTTCTTCGGTAGGAACTAATACATCCCCAAAGAAATGCTCCATTTGCGCACGTTTAATACGCTCTTGCAAAGAACGCATGACTTGTTTTTCAAAGCCTGAATAGGCATGAACGATATACCAACGCTTACTCATAAATGCCCCTTCTTAGCCGATAACCGCAGAAATCATCCAACCAAACAGGGAATCGACTCCCCATAAGACTAAGGACATCACCAATACAACAACAAAGACAATCAATGTGGTTTGCATGGTTTCATCTTTAGTCGGCCAGACAACACGACGAGCTTCGACTTGTGCTTCTTTTAAGAGTTTTAAGAAGGCTTGACCTTGAATGGTCGTTAGGGTGATACCTAAGGCCACGAGCGCCATAATCACTAAGGCTACAATGCGAACCCAAGCAGATAATTGCGGTAACAACTCTGGTGCGTAACGATTACCCACGGTTGCCGCAATAAGAATAGCAATAGCCAACACCCATTTAACGGCATTAAGACTACTGTTTGGTGCGGTTTCAGCTTGTGTGGTCATAAACCGTCAGCTTTTTAGACAAGAAAGTGGCAGGCCAGGAGGGACTCGAACCCCCAACACCCGGTTTTGGAGACCGGTGCTCTACCAATTGAACTACTGGCCTAAACTGTTTGACAATAAAGCCCAGCCTAGACTGGGCTTTACATCAACGATATCAATTACTTGATAATTTTAGCGACGACGCCAGCGCCGACGGTACGACCGCCTTCACGGATAGCGAAGCGTAAACCTTCGTCCATCGCAATCGGGTGAATCAATTCAACCGTCATCTGAATGTTGTCACCTGGCATAACCATCTCTACACCTTCTGGTAACGTGATAGAGCCAGTCACATCCGTTGTACGGAAGTAAAACTGCGGACGGTAGCCTTTGAAGAATGGCGTATGACGACCACCTTCATCTTTGCTCAACACATACACTTCTGCCAAGAATTGGGTGTGTGGCTTAATCGTACCAGGCTTCGCCAATACTTGACCACGTTGGATATCTTCACGCTTGATACCACGTAATAAAATACCGCAGTTCTCGCCAGCACGACCTTCGTCTAATAACTTACGGAACATTTCAACGCCAGTACAGGTCGATTTTGCGGTATCTTTGATACCCACAATCTCAACTTCTTCACCAACCTTGATGATACCGCGTTCTACACGACCAGTCACAACTGTACCACGACCAGAAATCGAGAATACGTCTTCGATTGGCAACAAGAATGGACGGTCAATCGCACGAACTGGCTCAGGGATGTAAGAGTCTAAGGTATCAACTAATTTTAATACCGAGTCCACACCAAATGGACCTGTTTCGCCATTTAATGCTTGTAAGGCAGAACCACGGATGATTGGCGTGTCGTCACCTGGGAAATCGTACTTGCTTAACAAGTCACGTACTTCCATCTCAACCAATTCTAATAATTCTTCGTCGTCAACCATATCGCACTTGTTCAAGAACACAACGATGAATGGTACGCCTACTTGACGAGACAATAAGATGTGTTCGCGTGTTTGTGGCATCGGGCCGTCAGCAGCCGAACACACTAAAATCGCGCCGTCCATCTGAGCAGCACCCGTGATCATATTTTTAACATAGTCAGCGTGGCCTGGACAGTCTACGTGTGCGTAGTGACGGTTGGTAGAGTCATACTCAACGTGCGCAGTGTTAATGGTAATACCACGTGCCTTCTCTTCTGGTGCAGAGTCAATTTGGTCGTAACCTTTGGCTTCACCACCGTGTACCTTTGCACAAATCGTCGCAATCGCAGCCGTTAATGTCGTTTTACCGTGGTCAACGTGACCAATCGTGCCCACGTTTACGTGCGGCTTATTACGTTCAAACTTAGCCTTAGCCATTTTTTGTCTCCCTCGTGGGTGATTTAGCCAATTTTATTAACACTAAAAGCAGATCAAGCCATGCTCATCTGCTTAAAATAAATTCTGGAGCTCATAACCGGACTTGAACCGGTGACCTCTTCCTTACCAAGGAAGTGCTCTACCGACTGAGCTATATGAGCTTAAGTAACCGTACCTATTGGAGCGGGTGGCGGGAATCGAACCCGCACTATCAGCTTGGAAGGCTGAAGTTCTACCACTAAACTACACCCGCGCTTGTATTATTAAAGTGGTGGAGAGGGAAGGATTCGAACCTTCGAAGTCTAAGACGGCAGATTTACAGTCTGATGGGTTTGACCGCTCCCCAACCTCTCCAACGCGGTGTCGCACTTAGCTGAGCTTACTGGTCAGGGTTAAGCTCTTACTTTCGCGGTTAAGAATGGTGCCGGCAGTGGGACTCGAACTCACGACCTACTGATTACAAGTCAGTTGCTCTACCAACTGAGCTATACCGGCTTCGCTAAAAGTGGCGTGCATTTTAGCAATTTTTTTTATGAGCGCAAGTACCTATTCTTAAATAAAACACTTATTTGCGCTCGAATGTTTCTTTTTTAAGCGTCAGCGCCCTTTTTTTAAGCAAAAGCAACATAAGCGGGCAAGAAGTGCTGTTTATTTGAGCACAGACACATCACCCACACGCATACGATGCGATGATTACAGTTGTAATTGCGCCGCCGCCAGTTCGGCCGCTTTGAATAAAGCACGCAGTTTATTCAGCGTTTCTTGCCATTCTGATTCAGGAACGGAGTCGGCCACGACCCCCGCCCCCGCTTGGGCATGCATCATCCCGTCTTTGATAACCGCCGTACGAATCGCAATTGCGGTATCCATTTCACCATTCCAGCCTAAATAGCCCACCGCCCCGCCATAAATGCCTCGTTTGACTGGCTCTAGCTCATCGATGATTTCCATTGCCCGTACTTTGGGCGCACCCGATAAGGTCCCTGCGGGCAAAGCTGCCTTTAATACATCTATCGCACTGACATTCGCTTTAAGCACACCTTCAACGTTAGAAACAATGTGCATCACATGTGAATAACGTTCAATGACCATACGCTCTGTGACTTGAACCTTACCAATTTCGCTGACACGTCCCGCGTCGTTGCGTCCCAAATCAATCAACATCAAATGCTCGGCGATTTCTTTGGGGTCAGCCAATAGCTCCCGTGCTAAGGCATCGTCTTGGTCTGGTGTCTTACCCCGAGGACGAGTACCTGCTATCGGCCTTACGGTCACTTTACCCTCTTGCACACGGGCTAAAATTTCAGGACTAGACCCGACAATATGACTATGGCCACAATCGACAAAATACATATAAGGTGAAGGATTCAAGTGCCGTAAGGCGCGATATAGCGTTAATGGAGGATGATTAAATGCTAAAGTCATACGTTGTGAGGGTACAACTTGCATCACATCACCCGCCAAAATGTATTCTTTAATACGCTCTACACCTGCCTTAAATGCGTCTTGGCCAAAACTTGAGATAAAATCCTGTTCGGCAATCGCTTGCGGTGCCGTCGTTGTCGCCAGTTGATATTGCGTTGTTTGTAATTGTTTGACGATAGCTTGTAAACGCGCTTGGCCTTGTTGGTAGGCATTTTCTTGTTGCGGGTCAACATGCACAATAATAAAGACACTTTCTTTAAGGTTATCAAAGACAACCACTTCTTCAGATAACATCAACTGAATATCTGGCACATTGAGTGGGTCGGGTTTAACAACTGCTGCGAGCTTCTTTTCAAACAAGCGCACCGTATCGTAAGCAAAATAGCCCACTAAGCCACCCGTAAAACGCGGCAAGCCCTCAATTTCGGGCACACGAAACTGTTCCTGATACGCTTGAATGAATGCTAAAGGGTCTGCGACCGTTTGTTCACTCACTAACTGCTGATGTTGATAGATTTGTACCTGATGGTCACGTACTTCTAAACGTGTAGACGCAGGCAAACCAATCATCGAGTAACGCCCCCAGCGCTCGCCGCCGTGTACAGATTCAAATAAATAGCTGAAGGGCTGATTCGCCAGTTTACAATACACAGAAAGGGGGGTTTCTAGGTCAGCTAATAACTTGATGGCTAAGGGAATACGATTGTAGCCTTGGGCGGCAAAAGCAGAAAATTGTTCAAACGACAACATGGCGATATACTCAATTTAGTCAGCGATAAGTAATAACAAGCAAGATTCAATATAACTATCGCCAACGCAGCGCCATTATTGTCATCCTAAAAAATACGATAAATGAGTTGATAACCTTAAATTAACTCTTAGCAGGGGTCAACAGTTAAAGGTGTTTTTATTGCCCTACCGCAGCAGGGCAACGTGGGTTTAGATTAACGCCATCAGTGAGTCAACAATCCATTCGGGTTTAGAGGCTTCTATCGGCTCGCCATGATTATAGCCATAACTGACGGCTACGCAGGGAATATGCGCAGCTAAGGCAGCTTCTACATCATTACGCGAATCGCCCAAGACCAAGGTTTCTTTGGCGGAAATATCAAAGTAGCGTAAACAGTGCAAAAAGGGTTCAGGATGTGGCTTTTTATGGGGCAAGGTGTCACCACCTACCAATAACTGGAAGGGTTCTAAGATGTTCAAGGCAGCTAACAAATCTTTTGCAGGTGCATAAGGTTTGTTGGTGACACAAGCCAGTTTAATATGCGCTTGTTGGCACGCAGCAATAAATTCCGCTACGCCGTCATATAACTGACTGGTTTGGCAAACGGCTGCCTGATAATGGCGCATAAATACGGCCAGTAACTCATCGTGTAAGTCTTTACGATAATGTTTAGACTCCAATACACAAGAGACTAAACGTGAAGCACCCCGCCCCACCCAACGACGTACATCGTATTCGCTCACCGTGTCTAAACCCAACTCCGATAAGGCATGATTAAGGGCATATTGAATGTCACCTGCTGAATCAACTAAGGTGCCATCTAAATCACAAATCACTAACTTAGGCGTAAAACCTATTTTTTTAAATTGCATATAGGATTCCTTGTTTATTATTTTAAGGCAGCGCCTTAAAAGCTAACTGCCTATCTCAACTTATTGGGTCACCAATGCAAGTTCTTGACGCATTGCATCAATGGCTTGTTGATAACTGTCTGCACCAAAAATTGCGGAGCCTGCAACAAACGTATCCGCGCCTGCTTGCGCAATTTGGCGAATATTTTTACTGGTGACTCCCCCATCTACTTCTAAACGAATGGCAAAACCGCTACTGTCTATGATGTCGCGGGCTTGGGCAATTTTGTCTAGGGTTTTGGCAATAAACTGTTGGCCACCAAAACCCGGATTCACGCTCATCAACAACACCATATCTACTTTATCTAGTACATAATCTAAATAATGCAATGGAGTTGCAGGATTAAATACTAACCCTGACTTACACCCGCCACTACGTATCAATTGTAAAGAACGGTCAATATGGTCGGAGGCTTCAGGGTGAAAGGTAATATAACTCGCGCCTGCTTCAATAAAGTCGCCAATAATACGGTCAACAGGACTGACCATTAAATGTACATCTATCGGTGCGGTCACGCCATATTTGCGTAAGGCTTTACATACCATTGGCCCAACCGTCAAATTGGGGACATAATGATTGTCCATCACATCAAAATGCACAATATCAGCCCCTGCGGCTAAAACGGCATCTACTTCCGCACCTAGACGGGCAAAATCAGCAGATAAAATAGACGGCGCAATCAAAAAGTCAGACATCATATTTCTCACAATCAGGTGAATGATGGCGTATATTGTACGCGAACTCGCTCGCTAGGCCTAATCCTCTGTTTAGCAAGAGGCAACAGGACGGCGGGAGAAATACTGACTGACTTGTTCTATAAATGCCGACCATACCTCATTGGGCTGCCAAATATTCGCCATCGGATAACGGGCACGTGCTTCATCATAATGCAATATGTGTTTTTGGTATAAATATAAAAAACAAGAAGCCCGCATGTTTTTGGCACAATGTAGCCATACCTTAGGCCGACGATATGCGGTTAATAACTCTGCAAATAGTATAAAGTCTTGCAGTTTTGGTGCATTCCATAAGACAGGAATATGGACATAGGTCATACCTAATTGAGATACCATTTCGTCCTCATTTAATAGCGAGGGTTCGCTATTCACTAAAGCCAAATTAATGACGACTTGATATCCACAGGCGGCTATGTGCTGCAACTGTGCTTCATTCGGTTGGCCTGAGCAGGCTAATAAATCATGTATTTGATAATAATTAGCGGGATAGATACCGTCATTCATCGTTTATTCTCTTATCAGATGCGATTCGTGTACTCTACACTTAGCGCATACATATTATTTTTCGGACTTAACGGACACGCCACGCATGACCCTACGCTTCAAATTGATGCTCGCGCTACTGCTCACGAATCTGCTGTCCATTGCTGTTGTCGGCGGCATTGCCTATTACAAACTGGCAGCAAAGTTCAGTGAAAGTCTGATGCAAGAGGCCTTCACACGCTTTGAACAAGATGTGATTGCGTATGTGCAAACCTATGGCTCTTGGGTGCGTGCCACAGAGTCTGAACCCTTTAGCTTGTTTATTGAACGTTATGCCGCTTTTTTGGGGAAAACGCCACAACATAATATGGGCTTAGGTGCAAGCCTACAACAAGCACCCAACAACACACACAGTGTGTATGGCAGCCATCTTCCCCCGTTTCGTTTTGTGTTATCTGACCCCTATCATCTTGCTTTATTAGCTGTACCTCCCTATGACGTAGGCGACCAACTTAGCCATGAAGATATTCAACGCGCCCGCCCCATTTATATTAACGGCCAACTGTTTGGTTATGCGGTTCCTAAAGGGGTATTAACGCTATCGCAACAAGATAAAACCTACCTTAATGCGATGCGTGAAGCCTTGATGGTCGGTGTCGTCACGGCCTTGTTCTTAGCCTTAGTCTTAGGGGTGATATTTGGCAATCGCGTCAGTTTGCCGTTACGCCAATTGGCGCACGCCTTACGTGCCATGGGTGAAGGTAAATTACGGCAATACATCAATACGCGCCGCCAAGATGAGCTGGGCTTATTAGCGCAAAACTTCAACCGCATGAGTGAAGACTTAGCCACCAGCCATGAGGCGCTACAGGCTTCACACGCTAAAATTCAAGCACAAGCCAAACAACTCAAAGAGTTGAGTATTCGTGATGGGTTAACTCAACTTTATAATCGTCGCCATTTTGATGAGTACGCTAGCCGTTTACATGCAGAAGCCCTACGTTATCAACACCCTTTTACCGTTATGATGGGCGATATCGATTTTTTTAAGCGGATTAACGATAACTTTTCACATGCCACAGGTGACCTCGTCTTAAAACAGGTGGCTCAATTATTACAAACGCACACCCGCAACAGTGACTTGGTGGCACGTTATGGCGGTGAAGAATTTGTGATTGCGTTTAGCCAAACCTCACTCGCGCAGGCTGTGGGTTTGTGTGAGCGCTTACGCGCTCAAATTGAAGCCTATCCGTGGCATACTATTCATCCAGACCTCAAAGTCACGATGAGCATGGGGCTTAATGACCGCTTAGAAGACAACTTAGAAAACATGTTAAAGCTGGCCGACCAGTATTTATATGAGGCCAAACATCAAGGGCGTAATCAGGTACGTTATGCAACTGTCAATTTTTAGCAAGTAGACAACACACAGCAACCAGAAAAAACGACTAAATCTTTGCTGAACGAATTGCGGAATCTAAATCCGCTAAGCGTTCGGGGGTCCCCACATCGACCCATGCGCCGCCGTGATACTCTGCCGTCACCTGTCCTTGTGCAATCGCTTGCCGTAATAAGGGGGCTAAGGGCGCTTTACCTGCCGTCAACTGTGCAAATAACTGGGGTGATAAGACACTCACCCCTGCAAAGGTATAACGTTCATCCCCTTCGACTTGCACATGCGATGGTGATTGCTGCCGTGAAAATACAAAATCACCGTGGGGATGCTGTGGCGGATTCGGCACTAACACTAAATGCGCTAAATTCGACTGTAGGTCATGTGCGACTAAACGGGCAAAATCATAACGCAACCAGACATCGCCATTCACTAATACGAAGGGGTTGTCCCCTAAGTAGCTTAAAGCACGTTGGATGCCACCTGCGGTCTCTAATGGCTCGTCTTCGTCTGACCATTGAATCCTGACACCCAAAGCCTCTCCGTTACCCAAGGCGTCATGCAACTTATGTCCTAACCATGCCGTATTAATCACAATCTCATAGATACCTGCGGCTTTTAATGCCTCAATATGCCAGACGATTAAGGGCTTTCCGCCCACTTCAAGGAGTGGTTTTGGGGTATGTAGGGTTAAAGGCCGCATACGATTGCCTAAGCCTGCGGCTAAAATCATGGCTTTCATGTCAGATGCTCATGCAAAAATGGCTGGGCTTGGGCATGTTTAGCCACATAAACAGGTAGAATACGTTGACATAACCACCGATAAACGTCTTGCAGTTCGGCATAAGCCTTGATTTCATTTAATAAATACTTAAAGACTAAGGGAATATCTTGTAAATAGCCGTGTTTACCATCGCGCAAACTCAGACGGGCAAAAATGCCCACGACTTTTAAGTGACGCTGTGCGCCCATCCAATCAAACCACGCTAAAAACTCCGCCTGTGACACCTGAGCAATCGCGCCTTGTTGCTGTAACATTTGACGGAAGTCTTCTACCCAACGCTCCACATCAGCAGCAGGCCATTCGACATACGCATCACGCAATAACGACACCAAATCGTAAGTAATCGACCCCGTCACGGCATCTTGAAAATCAATCACGCCTAATGTCCGTTCATCTAATACCATTAAATTACGCGAATGGTAATCTCGGTGTACAAAGACGGTCGGCTGTTGCACCACTTGTTCAGCAATCTGCACACAGGTTTGGTCAAGCAATGCGATTTCTTCTGGACTGAGTGTCAGTCCGAGGTATTGCGCCACAAACCAATCCTTAAACAAGGCCATTTCACTGAGCAATTTTGTTTGGTCATAAGGCGGTAAGGCATAATCAATAGGTGCAGGACACGATTGGATACGCAGCAATTCACGCATGGCTAATTGATATAACGCATCGACGCGCTCAGCGCTTAAACAAGGCCGTAACAAGGTATCGCCTAAATCGCTAAGTAGCATAAAACCTTGGTCAAAATCGACCGCTATCACCTGTGGGACAGGCACACCGTGCGCATATAAAGCACGGGCAATGGCAACAAAAGGTCGTGAATTTTCTTTGGCAGGCGGCGCATCAACCGCAATATAGCTGCCTGCATTGTGTTGAAGACGAAAATAGCGCCTAAAGCTGGCATCCCCCGAAACCACGTCTAAAGCGGCTGGTTGATACACGGTATTTGTTTTAACATAGGCACATGCCCATTCATACAATGCTTGACGGCGGCTATCTTGGCTGTAGTAATGTTCCATTACAAAAACTCATGGCTGAAAATGGTCGAAGTTTTGTTATTATCGCTGAGCTTTGTCTACAACCCAAGTTGCCTCCATGCCAGAACTGCGTTTATTTCCATTTTTTTTCTTAATTTCGAGTATTGCCTGTGCTGGCGAGACGGTAAATTATCAGCGTTTAGGTTGGCTGACTCAAGCGGAGATTGGCAAACTACCGCTCGAGCAACAACCTGTTTATCCCAAAGTATGTCAGGGTGCATGGATAACTCCCATTGCCAGTACTGTCAAAGCTCCTACGCCTGATAGCACACCTGTAGAAGCCTTAGCGGCATGGGTTTATTATAACCCCGAAGGGGAATCTAAATTAAATGGCAATGTCCGTATTAGCCAACAAGGCCGTTTAATTGAGGCAGATAATGCCGAACTCTCTCAAGGTCAAAATACGGGTAAATTCAAAGGCAATATTTTATTAGCCGAACCCGGTGTGGTGATGACAGGCGAGCAAGCGGATATCGACTTACAAAGCGATATTGCCCGTTTAGAGCGTGCCGAATTTGTGGCTACTTTTTTGAATGCCCATGGCCGTGCCGACCAAATCCAACGCGATAGTCAGGGTATTGTCACGATTGCCGCAGGCGAGTATTCGACCTGTGAACCCAACGACCGTGTGTGGTACTTTTCGGCACATGACTTAAGCCTCAATCCGACGACAGGTCGAGGAACGGTGAAACGTGCAACCTTGCACGTACAAGACATTCCCGTGATTTATGTACCTTATTTTAACTTCCCGATTGATGGTCGTCGTATGTCGGGACTGTTAGTCCCACGTTTTGGGACAACCAATGATGGTGGCTTTGATTTTGCACAACCGATTTATTGGAATATTGCTCCTAATTATGATGCGACTTTTACGCCCCGTATTTTATCGCGTCGGGGGTTGATGGCCGAAAGCGAGTTTCGTTATTTAACGGCGACATGGGGCGAAGGTGAAGTAAATGGCGCTTTTTTGCCTAGCGATAAACTGTACGAAGATTTAGACCGTAAACGCGCGACATGGCGACACCGTTACCGTCCTGCCAATTGGCAATTGAGTAGTAATGTGAATTATGTGTCTGACGGCGCTTATTTCACCGACTTAGGCACAGACCTTGTACAAAGTAACACCACACATCAAGAGCGTAGTGCAGACTTTAGTTATTGGGGTAAATACTGGACAGGTTTAGTTCGTGTACAAGGTTATCAAACCATCGACCCCTTACTGCAAGATATAGACAAACCCTATGCGCGCTTACCGCAATTATTAGTAACCGCACAATTACCAAACTCTAGCCCCATACAAACCCATCTTTTGAGCGAGTTGACGCACTTTCAGCGCTCCATTACCGATAACAGTGGTGCCGAAGTGAACGGTTTACGTTGGCGAATTGAACCAGAGCTGAGTTATGACCTGCATAAACCGTGGGGTTTTGTTACGCCTAAATTGGGTTTTAAGCAGTTGGCTTACCGTTTAGATGGCGATATGCATAATACCAGCCACATTAACGCCACACACTTTAGCATAGATACAGGTTTAGTCTTTGAACGTCCCGCTAAGAGCTTTACCCAAACCCTAGAACCGCGTTTATTTTATGTATTTTCGCCCTATCACGAACAAAACGACCTACCGAATTTTGACACTGCATCGACAACCTTTAGCTTTGCGCAATTATTTAGGGCAAGCCGTTTTTCGGGCGGCGACCGTGTTGATGATGCCAACCAAATTTCTTTAGGTTTAACATCACGGCGTATTGATAACGAAGATGGCAGTGAACGCTTACGTATTTCTTTAGGTGAAGTATTTTATTTTCGTGACCGCAAAGTGCAATTGAACAGTAGCGACCCTATCGCCACCGCCTCAACCTCTGGTTTAGCAGGTGAAATCAATGCCCAGTTTAATGCCAGTTGGTCAGGCTCTGCCGATGCTTTGTGGACAGCAGATGGGAACACCTCGCAATTTGGCTTACAATTGCATTATTTACCCAATACCTACGAACGATTATTTAATCTGGGGTATAGTTTTAGGCGCGAAGTTCAAGCGCTAAACCAAAAAGCACTGCGTCAAACCAGCCTGTCATTTATTCAGCCCTTAAGTTTACATTGGCAAATGTTAGGTCTGTGGCAATATGACTTACTCAACAAAGAAACGCCCGATTCCTTATTGGGTGTGACTTATGACGCCTGTTGCTGGCAGGTCTCGTTTTATCGCAGACAGTTTTTGGCAGACGTTGACAACACTAGCGCTGCCGAACGTAAACGCAGTGCGTTTTTTATTGAGTTAAAGCTCAAAGGACTCGCAGGCTTATCGAGTGGTGTCAACGACCTACTCGCTAATCGTGTGTTTGGCTACCAACTCATCAAACCAGACACCAAAAATAATTCTCGTTTTTAACTCTTGAGATGATTATGCGTCATATTTTGTCCGCGTTGTTATTGAGTATGCTAAGCCTATCCGTCTGTGCAGCGCCACAAGCCTTAAATCGTATTGCTGCTATCGTTGACGAAGATGTTGTCCTCGAAAGTGAAGTCGAACAACGTACAGCGGATATTCAATATCAATACCGCAATCGTCAACAAACCATGCCTCCTGTAGAGATTTTACGCAAACAAGTGGTTGAGCAACTGATTGTCCAACGCATACAGCTCAGCCAAGCGGAACGTGCTGGAGTTCGTGTTGATGATAACAGTCTCAATGCCTCTCTCACCGATATTGCCAATCAAAATGGCTTATCGTTAGCCGACTTTAGAGCCAAGCTAGAGAGTGAACAAGCGGGTGCCTATCAACAGGTGCGCGAACAAATCCGTGAAGAAATGATGATTAGTCGCTTACGTAATAAACGAGTGGGCGACCGTATTCGGATTAGTGAACAAGATATTAGTAATTTTTTAGCCTCGCCACAAAGTGCCATCGCCCTAGAGTCTGAATTTAGATTAGCGCACCTCACTATTAATGTGCCAAGTGAAGCCAGCCCCCAACAATGGGAAGCTGCAAAAATTAAAAGTGAGCAGGCCTTAGCCGAACTGCAACAAGGCAAACCCTTTTTTACAGTGGTCACCGAATACTCGAATGCCGAAGACGCCTTACAAGGCGGTGATTTAGGGTGGCGCAAAGTTGCACAGCTTCCCAACTTATTTGCCGAGGCCGCCGACAAACTTAACAAAGGTCAATTTTCTGCTATTTTACAAAGTCCTGCGGGTTATCACATCGTTACTGTGATTGACAAACGTGGCGCACAACAGATGCTGATTAAGCAACGTCATGTGCGCCATATTCTGATTAAACCCTCAGAAATTATGAGTCTTGAAGATGCCAAACAAAAAGCCGACGAACTCCATGAGCGCTTACTAAAAGGCGCAGACTTTGCCGAATTAGCCCAAACTTACTCCGAAGATACAGGCTCGGCACGTAATGGTGGCGATTTGAATTGGGTATCTGCGGGTGATATGGTGCCAGCCTTTGAAGATATGATGAATAAAACGGCTATCAATGGCATCAGCCCTGTATTTGAAAGTCAATTTGGTTGGCATATTTTACAAGTGTTAGCCGAACGCGACCAAGACATGACCGAACAATACCGTCGTAGCCTCGCTCGCCAAGCCTTATACGCCCGTCAATTTGATGAAGAACGCGTGAATTGGTTGCGTGAATTACGTGCCGAAGCCTTTGTCGAAATTAAAGATGGCAGCGAGGCAAAACAATGAAGCCGCTACTTGTGACCTCTGGCGAACCCGCAGGCATTGGGGTAGACCTCTGTATTCAACTCGCACACTTAGACCTGAATCTGCCTTTTGTTGTCATGGCCGACCCGACACTGCTTCTACAACGTGCGCATAAGCTAGGGTTAGAGCTTGATATTCACTATTATCAGCCCGAAAACGCCTACCCTACGCTGTCAAAAGGCCAATTAGCGGTATGGCCTATTGCCCTACGTGATAAAGTGGTGACGGGACAACTCAATCCTAACAATAGCGAATACGTGCTCGAAATGCTCGAGACCGCCACTTATGCCTGTCTTGATGGCCTCGCGGCAGGTATGGTCACTGCACCCGTACAAAAGTCCGTCATTAACGATGCGGGCTTTACGTTTAGTGGTCATACGGAGTTTTTACAAGGACTGTGCAAGGTCCCTAACGTGGTGATGATGCTGGCTTGTCCCGATTTACGGGTCGCATTGGCGACTACACATCTCCCCTTACGCGCTGTCGCCGAACAAATCACTCCTGAACTGCTCACCGAGGTGATTGACATTCTACATCGTGATTTACAACAAAAATTCGCACTGCCTGCACCACGTATTTTAGTGACAGGCTTAAACCCGCATGCAGGGGAAAATGGCTATCTTGGCCGTGAAGAAATCGACATCATCAATCCGACCTTGTCGCAATTACGTGCCAAAGGTATCGATGTATCAGAAGCCTTACCCGCAGATACTTTATTTACTGCTGACAATCTCGCCCATTGTGATGCGGTGCTGGCCATGTATCACGACCAAGGCTTACCCGTCTTAAAAGCCAAAGGTTTTGGCGAAGCGGTGAATATTACCCTTGGTTTACCCATTATTCGTACCTCGGTTGATCACGGCACCGCCTTAGCCTTAGCAGGGACAGGTCAGGCTAAGGTAGGTAGCTTGTTGGCTGCCTTACAAATGGCTGCAACGATGGCCTATGGCACATCATAAATGCATACCTGCTTGCGCCAGTGACGAATCAGATTCCCGTCTTGCCAACGGTTTGACGTGCACTAAACAAGCTATTCGTTATGATGATATGACTCATACGATGCGTAATTATTGAATAAATCTCTGCACAGCAAGGCTGGGTATCTTATACTACCCCTCCCCCTTGATTTGCTGATGATATTGTTGATTTGCTATGACTGACTCTTTACAAGGCCACAAAGCACGCAAGCGTTTTGGGCAAAACTTTTTACATGATGACAATATTATTCAACAAATTGTCGCCGCATTTGCGCCCGAACAAGGTCAACTTGCGGTAGAAATTGGGCCTGGCTTAGGTGCATTAACCCAATACTTACTCCCTGCCCTACAACATCTACATGTCGTTGAATTAGACCGCGATTTGGCAGCACGTTTACCACAAACCTTAGCTGGTTTAGGCCAATTGACTATTCATCAAGTAGACGCCTTAGCATTCAACTTTTCCCAGCTCGCCAATCAAACACCTCAATTACGTGTCATTGGCAACTTACCATACAACATTTCTACACCTCTGATTTTTCATCTACTCAGCCATAGTCAATCTATTCAAGATATGGTGTTTATGCTGCAAAAAGAAGTGGTTGACCGACTGGGCGCCGAACCCGACACTGCGGACTATGGTCGTTTAAGCGTCATGGTGCAGTATCGTTGCCAAGTAGATTGGTTATTAGCCGTACCACCCGAAGCCTTTAATCCTGCCCCTAAAGTACAATCTGCGGTCGTAAAGCTCACACCTTGGCAAAAATCGCCCTATAATTGTGTCAATGAATCTTTATTACAGCAGGTCGTTAGCACGGCGTTTAATCAACGTCGAAAAACTTTACGCAATTGCTTAAAAGGCTTGGCGAGTGACGCAGACTTTGAAGCGGTCAGCATTAATCCCAACCTACGCGCAGAAGTGCTCAGCGTACAACAGTTTGTACAACTTACTAATCAATTGGATAGCCATGTCTCAACATAACATTCATATCGACGTAAAAAGCGAATATTTGGCTGAACAATCCAGCCCGCAAGATAACCGTTATGTGTTTGCCTACCATATTCATATTAAAAATGAAGGTGAACAAGACGCGCGCCTCTTAACAAGGCACTGGATTATCACAGATGGGGAAGCGCGCACCGAAGAAGTGCGTGGCGATGGTGTCATTGGTGAGCAACCGTTAATTGCGGCAGGAAAAAGTTATAAATATACCAGCGGTGCAGTACTCAAAACGCCCGTTGGCAGCATGCAAGGTTTTTATGGCATGGTTGACCAACATGGCTTGCACTTTAATGCCCGTATTCCCGTCTTTCGTCTCGCTGTCCCACGCATGTTACATTAACAACACCGACTTGTACGGTGGACTATGGCTTAATCATAAATTAGTTAGTATTCACAAAAAATTGAGGAGACATAATGGCGGATTATGCGATAGGCGATGTACAGGGCTGTGCTGAGGCGCTGAACGAATTACTAGACATCATCGCATTTAATCCGCAACACGACTGTTTATGGTTTGCGGGTGACTTAGTCGCACGCGGGCCAGATTCATTGGCTGTATTGCGCCAAGTCAAGGCCTTAGGTTGTAGTGCACGTGTGGTATTGGGTAATCACGACCTGCATTTATTGGCCTGTTTTTATGGTTATAGCCCTGTTAAAAAGAAAGACCGTACTGCCGATATCCTCAGCGCACCCGATGCCCAAGAGCTAATCGATTGGCTGCGTCAACAACCCCTCTTATTAGATATTCCCCATCAAAATGCGGTGATGACACATGCGGGCATTCCCCCTTGTTGGAGTCTCAACCAAGCTCGAACCCTCGCTGCCGAAGTGTCTGCCATCTTAAAAAGTGACCAAATTCAACAGTTTTTAGGCGGCATGTACGGCAACTCTCCTGCACTCTGGCACGAGCAACTACGTGGCGCAAAACGTTGGCGTGTTATTACCAATTATTTGACCCGTATGCGTTTGTGTAACTTAGCGGGCGAACTCGAATTTAGCCACAAAGAAGGCTTAGAAGACCTGCCAGAAGGTTATTATCCTTGGTTTAATATCCCCAATCCGAGCATCAAAAATACCCGTATTTTGTTTGGCCACTGGGCAGCACTCGAAGGTAATGGTCCACAAGCGCCCATCATTGCGTTGGATGGCGGCTGTGTATGGGGCGGGCAATTATTAGCCTATCGTTTAGATGACGGCCAACTGTTTAGCGCAACAACGGCCTGTATTCAATGTGGCTTAGAACTCGCTCCTAAACCGAGTAATCTACTGATTTAATCTACTGTATGGTGCTCCCCCATCACAATACCCCCACTATAGCTCGAATGCTGTTTAGTTAAGAAAAATGGGCACTTAAAAACAGCCCTTCGACTACGCTCAGGGCGCATTTTTGCGTTGACTGAGCGGAATCGAGGTGGTTGAGCGGAGTCGAAACCAAATCAGCAAAAATTGCTTAACTAACTGGCATTACACTCTAGCTCGCATCTTCCTAACACATTTGTAAAAACACAAACTATTATCTCTAAACTGGCACAAGACATGCAGAGCAAAACCTAGATGCCTATTTTATCAGGCTTATGTGCAGATACGTACAGACCACGTATAGCTAAGGTGTTGCTCATACAATTTCTTTACTATCGTAGATTGAAGCAAGATAACAAGATTTAAGTAATTGTTATTAAACAAAGTCGTGTCTCAGACTTGTGTAATCTACAAGGTCATAAACGCTTGTTATAGATAGTCACAGCCAGCCGTCACGGTTCATCACTCTCCACCATGACAAGGCAATACACAGCATTGACTATCGATAAAATCGCTGATATCCCGCGTGTTCTGGCTAAGGTTGTCTAGGTTTTGGCCGTGTCATACAAAAAACGCTCAAAACTTTTACAACATTTTACGATTTTCTGTCTAAGCTAAAAATAAGACGTCTTAGGAATTGCGGAACTGAGTTTTTGCCTGTTCAGCACTCAACCCTCAGTACCTAAACTTGGATTTATAGGGCTACACATCAAGAGGTTCGCCATGAGTTTGTTCCAACACTATCAATCGCGTTTCGACTATAGCCGTCCCGAAGAATATACCTTAGAGCAGTATTTGACTCTGTGCAAAAATGACCCCACCGCCTATGCGACGGCTGCCGAACGTTTATTGATGGCCATTGGCGAGCCAGAGGTGATTGATACCAGTCGAGATGCTCGACTATCGCGGATTTTTTCTAACAAAGTAATTCGTCGCTACCCTGCCTTTAGTGAATTTTATGGTATGGAAGATGCGGTGGAAAAAATCGTGTCTTATTTTCGCCATGCGGCACAAGGTTTAGAAGAAAAGAAACAAGTGTTATATTTGCTTGGCCCTGTGGGCGGTGGCAAAAGCTCGTTAGCAGAACGCTTAAAATCTTTAATGGAAAAGACCCCGTTTTACGCCATTAAAGGTTCACCCATCAACGAATCCCCGCTTGGTTTATTTAATGTCGAAGAAGACGGTGATATTTTAGAACAAGACTACGGCATTCCTAAACGCTATTTGCGCGGCATTATGTCGCCATGGGCAGTGAAACGCTTACAAGAGTTTGGCGGCGATATTAGCAAATTTAAGGTCGTCAAAATTTATCCAAGCATCTTGCATCAACTCGCTATTTCCAAAACCGAACCTGGTGACGAGAATAACCAAGACATTTCTGCCCTTGTCGGCAAAGTCGATATTCGTAAGCTAGAGGACTTTCCACAAAACGATGCTGATGCCTATTCGTTTTCGGGTGGCTTGTGTAAAGCGAATCGGGGCCTAATGGAATTTGTGGAGATGTTCAAAGCGCCTATTAAGGTCTTACATCCGCTACTCACCGCCACCCAAGAAGGGAATTATAATGGTACCGAAGCCATCGGTCCTATTCCCTTTGATGGCGTAATTTTAGCGCACTCTAACGAGTCAGAGTGGCAAAACTTTAGAAACAACAAACACAACGAAGCCTTTATTGACCGTATTTTTATTGTCAAAGTCCCTTATTGTTTACGGGTCAGTGAAGAAATACAAATTTATCAAAAATTGGTCGATGGTTCATCATTAAAAACCGCGTCTTGCGCGCCTGATACGCTCCGCATGTTAGCGCAATTTACGGTGTTATCGCGTCTCAAAGACCCTGACAATTCCAGTATTTACTCAAAAATGCGGATTTATGATGGTGAAAACCTCAAAGATACCGACCCACGCGCCAAATCGCATCAAGAATACAAAGATGCCGCAGGCGTAGACGAAGGCATGACAGGCTTATCTACACGTTTTGCGTTCAAAATTTTGTCCAAAGTCTTTAATTATGACCATGCCGAAGTGGCGGCCAATCCAGTCCACCTACTGCATGTATTAGAGACTCAAATTGAGCAAGAACAATACGCGAATGATACGCAAGCGCGTTATTTACGTTTTATTAAGGAGTTTTTAGCCCCTCGTTATGTGGAGTTTATTGGCAAAGAAATCCAAACAGCTTATTTGGAGTCTTACTCCGAATACGGCCAAAATATTTTTGACCGTTATGTGCAATATGCGGATTTCTGGATTCAAGACCAAGAATTCCGTGACCCAGATACGGGTGAGATTTTTAACCGTCAAGCCCTCAATGAAGAGCTGGAAAAAATCGAAAAGCCTGCGGGCATTTCTAATCCCAAAGATTTTCGTAATGAGGTGGTTAATTTTGTATTGCGCGCACGTGCTAACTATAACGGCAAAAATCCCACATGGTTATCTTACGAAAAACTACGGGCTGTGATTGAGAAAAAAATGTTCTCCAACACCGAAGACTTATTACCTGTGATTTCGTTTAATCCCAAAGCCAACAAAAACGACCAACAAAAACACCAAGATTTTGTTCGTCGTATGGTCGAACGCGGTTATACCGAAAAACAAGTACGTTTGTTATGTGAGTGGTATTTACGCTTCAGAAAAGCGCAATAATTCTCTCCCCTAATTTAGGGGGAGGGTTAGGGTGGGGTTCTACCTCTACCCCCTCCCAGCCTCCCCCTAAATTAAGGGGAGGAGCAGTTAATGCTGGAGAACACATGAGCTATATCATCGACCGTCGTCTGAATGGCCGTCATAAAAGCATGGTCAATCGCCAACGTTTTTTAGACCGTTATAAAGCGCAAATTCGTGAGTCCGTTGCCGATGCAGCCAGCAAACGCAGTATTACCGATATGGAACGCGGTGAATCTGTCTCTTTACCCACTAAAGACATTTCTGAGCCTGTTTTTCATCATGGCTCTGGCGGCGCACGCGACATTGTCCATACAGGTAATCAAGAATTTGTCGCTGGCGATAAAGTGCCACGGCCACAAGGCGGTAGTGGCGGCAAAGGCAGTGGCAAAGCCAGTAATCAAGGCAATGGCGAAGATGAGTTTAACTTTACCCTCACCCAAGAAGAGTTTTTGAATTTTTTATTTGAAGACCTTGCCCTACCCAATTTAGTCAAACGCCGTCTGGCAGGTTTAGAAACATGGGAGTGGCAAAATGCAGGCATTGTCACCGAAGGCAACCCCGCCAAAATCAATATTGTACGCAGTTTACGGGCGGCGACCTCGCGTCGTATTGCCTTGGGGACAGGCAAAAAACGCAGTATTCGTGTCAAAGAAGAAGAGCTGAATCGTCTCTTAGCCGAAGAGACATCACCCGAACGCGTGGCACGTATTGCCGAACTACGGGCTGAAATAGCAAAACTCAAGTTACGTTTAGAAAAAATCCCTTTTATTGACACATTTGACCTACGTTACAACCATCATATTAAAGTAGCCAAACCTACGGCTCAAGCGGTGATGTTTTGTGTCATGGATGTCTCTGGCTCGATGAGCCAAGTGACTAAAGACATGGCCAAACGTTTCTTTTTGCTGTTATATCTGTTTCTTAAACGTAATTACGACAAAATAGAAGTCGTATTTATTCGTCATCACACCAGTGCCAAAGAGGTCGATGAACAAGAGTTTTTTTACTCACGAGAAACAGGAGGCACGATTGTGTCTAGTGCCCTCAAACTGATGAATGACATTATTCAAACGCGCTATCCGCCCGAAGAATGGAACATTTATGGCGCACAAGCCTCCGATGGCGACAACTGGAGTGATGATTCACCTTTGTGCCAGCAAATTCTAATAGAACAGATTATTCCTGCCGTACAGTATTTTTCTTATATCGAAATTACGCCTCGCCAGCATCAAGCCTTGTGGCTGGCCTATGAAGAAGTACAGGCGGCTTACCCCGAACAATTTGCCCTACAACAAATTATCGAAGCGAGCGATATCTATCCCGTTTTTAGAGAGTTATTTGCGAGGAAACCTGCATGACCCATTATATTTCTACAGGTTCTGAATGGTCGTTTCCACTGATTTCAGCCTATGACGCGGCAATTAGCGACATTGCGCAAGGCGAGTTTGGCTTAGACACCTATCCTAATCAAATTGAAATTATTTCAGCCGAACAGATGATGGACGCTTATGCCTCTGTAGGAATGCCGATTGGTTATCACCATTGGTCATTTGGCAAACATTTTGTCAGTACCGAAAACGCTTATCAGCGTGGCCAAATGGGACTGGCCTATGAAATTGTGATTAACTCTAATCCCTGTATTGCTTATTTGATGGAAGAAAACACCATCACCATGCAAGCCTTAGTCATAGCTCATGCATGTTACGGTCATAATTCCTTTTTTAAGGGTAACTATTTATTCAAAACGTGGACTGACGCTAGTAGTATTATTGACTATCTGGTATTTGCACGAAACTATATTCGTAAATGTGAAGAACGTTATGGCGTAGCCGAGGTAGAAGCCTTGCTCGACTCTTGCCATGCCCTCATGAACTATGGTGTTGACCGCTACAAACGTCCCTATCCTATTTCTGCCGAAGAAGAGCGTCTGCGTCAAGAAGAGCGAGAAGCGGCGCTACAAGCACAAATTAATGACTTATGGCGTACCTTACCTATTAGTCACAAAAAAGAAAAAGCCGATGATAGTTATCGTTTTCCCTCAGAACCCCAAGAAAATATTTTATATTTTTTTGAAAAAAATGCGCCTTTGTTAGAGCCGTGGCAACGTGAAATTCTCAGAATAGTCCGTAAAATCGCGCAATATTTTTACCCTCAACGGCAAACCCAAGTCATGAACGAAGGTTGGGCAACTTTTTGGCACTATACCCTGCTCAATCGCTTATATGACAAAGGCTTAGTCACCGATGGCTTTATGTTGGAGTTTTTACAATCGCACACCGCCGTTGTCTATCAACCTACCTTTGACAAACCGTATTATCGGGGCATCAACCCTTATGCACTTGGTTTTGCCATGTTTCAGGATATTAAACGTATTTGCCAACAACCTACCGATGAAGACAAATATTGGTTTCCTGAATTAGTCGGTAAAGACTGGCTAGAAACCATCAAGTTTGCTATGCAAAATTTTAAGGACGAAAGTTTTATTCAACAATTTCTAAGCCCCAAAATCATGCGGGAATTTAGAATGTTTAGTGTGCTTGATGATGACAAAAAAGATAACTTATTGATTGATGCCATTCACGATGACACGGGTTTTCGTAAACTACGGCAATCCTTATCCAACCAATATAATTTGAGCATGAATGAGCCCAATATACAGGTCTGGAGTGTCAACTTACGCGGCGACCGCTCCATTACCTTACGTCATATCCGTCAACGTGGCCGACCACTGGCGGATAGCTCTTCCGCTGTGCTCAAACACCTCTACGCCTTATGGAAGTTTGATGTTCATTTAGAGTGTTGGGATGAGCAAAAACGTGTACAAACCATTTCTTGTACTAAAGAAGGTATTAAGACTTACAGTCATTGAGCGGATTGTCCCTCCTGTGTTGAGAAGAGCGATGCGATTATTTTCATGCTAAATGCATGCAATCGGTCTTTTTTTGTCTATTTTTTCATCTTTTTCGCTATTATTATATGAATAATAGCTGCCTAATCGGTATAGTCGACATACAATAGCCTTGCTTTTACCGCGAGCTGTGCGCCGTTCAGGAAAAACTGGTACAACAATCAGACTCAATGTAAGCTATAAAGCAATTTTAAGTTACAATAAAAACGATTTGAACTGTCACAATGGATTTATCGTGTTGACCTTATTCTCTTTTACTTGGTTCAGTGACATCTACGCTAGACAGTCTCAATCAGCAATCATCCGTTATCGACTTCAGCCTAAAAATAACAATCCTCTACGGATATATGTTCATGAAAACTGTTGCTAACTTGTTTGCCAATACACATACCGTGTTAGGGGCAGATCAGCAAAAAGATCGTCATTTTATTACAATAGAGCGTTTGGCTATTGATGAAGATGGCAAATGCACCTTTATGAAAAGTGTAGAAGGATTAGCACAGAACGAATATTGGATTGCCCGCGAAAAAAATATTTTAATGTTATTAAAAAAGACGCCACATATTGTTCGTCTACGCAAAGAAGAAGAAAAAACAGAAACCTCTTATCAAACGGTTAAAACACGTGATGCGGGTTTGTCTCTCGCACAATGGTTATGCGCTAAACCACTCCATATTGATGGACAAGTGCCGCTAAAACATCCCTTTTATCCCGTCGTTAATTTTTTACTGTTAGCCAAATACGCCATCACGGCTCTCAAACATATTCATCAGATGGGGGTGATTCACGCCCATTTACGTCCTGATAATATTTGTATTCCTTATTTACCCACCCCTTATCACTTTGATAGTGACTTACAGCTAGATATTGAAAATTTGGCACTCATTGACTTTATGTTTGCCATTAGCCATACCCTCAAATTGTCTAGAGCTATTCCTATTTCTACGAATACAGAAGGCACACAATCACGTTTACTGCTTAATGCCCTAGAAGAAGACCGCCAAACACGTTTAGCCGAAAAAATTCAACGGGTGGATTACAGTGTCGACATGTTTGCTTTAGGGGTGATTTTAGAGCAAGTGTTTCAGCAAGATTTGCTGTATCCGCCTGATAGACAAGCAGAGTTGTCTATGGAGATACACCAACTGATTCAAGAGCTGAAAAGTTATGACAAAGGCATTCCAGACAGTATCAAACGCAAATACTTTCATTTGTTGCCCCATGATGGCTATCTAAAACATATTGATTATCTATTAGCCTTAGATAACAAAGCCTTAGCCCCCCATAATTATCGTCTACGCTTAGACCCCACCCAGTTTTTAGACGATGACATGAGTTTGTCATCGACTGATACGACTTTTGCTCCAGAGATTGTCACGATGACCACGAATCAACAACCCATGAATCCTAACACCCAATCCGTACCCGATTCTTCGTTAGTAGATAGCCATATTGAGCTGAATAAAGGGGTGGTGATTTCTTTAATTGTGACCGCTCAAATCATTTTCTTTTTTGTACAATCGGGTAATGAGCTAGGCCTTGATGTCTTGGCCTCTTCTAGCTTGGTGTTGGTCGTCGGCATTCTTGCCGCGCTTGCGTGCAAAATGCTAACTAAATCGACGCCCAGTACAAACAACATAACAACAACAAACTCCATAAAAACAGAGACCACCCCTATGCAGGACCATGACGATGTCGTCAGTGCGCAGGAAAGCGCGGCTGACGTTGTTGAATTATCGAAGGGTGTCGTTATCCCTTCAGTCATCACACTCATGCTGATGTTTTTTATTTACAGTGATGGCAATCAGCTTAATCTCGATATTTTATCCTCGATGATGCTGATTCTCTTGTGTGGAGGTGCGACAGCATTTGCGGGCAAACTTTTTGGGACGCCCCCTGCACCACAACGCCGACCTGCCACCTTAGCGCGCAACGCTGTGCCGTCTAGCGACACTGAAGACACATCTGATGCAGCCCCTGTCGTGGTTGCCGCCGCTGCAACAGTAGCTGCTGTATCGCAACAAACCTTAGAACTGGATGAGATTGATGCGATTGCACAGGCTGAATTACATCCATCTAAACCCACTGACACACCCACAACACCGGAAACAGAGGCGACCGATACGCTGTCGACACCAACGCCTGACACAACAGAAACGCTTCAAAATAAAACTGACATGCCCGAGCCAACCAGCCATGTGACTAATAATGAGGACATCACGGAGACCTCAGCGACTAACAAACCCGAAGCTATCAGTGTCAGTCCAGAAGTCGCAGCCGCTTTACAAGAAGACAGTAACCATGAGCCACCTGCCAAACTCTTAACGATGGCAAGCGCGCCCGTTAAAGAAAAAGAAGACGAGCTCATTAGTGTTAATAAATGGGCGGTGATTGCCGTGTTAGTTGCCTTACAGTTGGGTTATGAGGCGTATACCTTATTAGACTTAAAACAAGACAATACTAGCACCGCAGCGACACCAGAACCTGCCCCTGCATTAGCGGTAGAGGCTACGCCTGCTGAAGAACCTGCCGAATTATTACCCACAGAAGAGCCACCTGTTGATGATGTCGCCGCCGCGAATATTGCTTTACTGAGTGAAGCCAGTAGTGTCAGCACACCCGAAGTCGCTACGGTCAAGAACAAAAAAGAGACACCTGATAGTGTGTTATTATCGGGGAGTCCAAGTACGCCTGCACCCAAAGTCGTTAAAGAAAAAGCCCCAAAACCTGAAAAACCAGCGAAAGAAACCGTCACTCAGACAACATCCGCTAACGATAATACTGCTACCACGACCGAAGTCACTGAGCCTGCACCTGTGGCGACGCCAGCTGTTGCGCCTGCTACTGTTGCCACCGAAACCAAACCTGCTCCAGCAGCAGAGACCAAACCAGCCGAAAAGCCCACGCCTAAATCCCTCACACGCGGGCTTGCCGAAGCACAAAATACGATGGGTTGGCACTATTATCACGGTGATGGCGTAAAACGTGATTACGAGGAGGCCTTCAAGTGGTTTCAAAAAGCCGCCAATTTGGGTGAACCCAGTGCGCAATTTAATATTGGCATGATGTATGCCTCAGGGACAGGCACGAAGCAAGACTTTAGTGAAGCGGCTAAATGGTACAAAAAAGCAGCCGAACAAGGTAAAACGAGTGCACAATTAAATTTAGGCATGATGTACATCAGTGGTCGAGGGGTACGCCAAAATATTGATGAAGGCGTAAAATGGTTGGGTAAAGCCGCTGACCAAGGGGATACCACCGCTAAAGCCAACTTAACATGGTTAGTCCAGCAGGGTTATATCAAAGGAGAGACTGAGCCTACGCCTGTGGAAAACAAAGCCGAATAAAGCCTGAGACAGTACTCCCTAACGGGAGTACTGTGACATCCCCTACCCTCGATTGATTATTGCCACAACGCTCTTAACTCCTGTGTCGCTTGCACCATCTGCGTTAACGCTTGTTTCACTTCTGGCCATGCTCTTGTTTTTAATCCACAATCGGGATTCACCCATAAGCGCTGTTTGTCTATCCCTTGTGCCGCTTTTTGCAGTAGCTTTTTCATGGCTGCCGCTGTCGGGACTTGAGGCGAGTGAATATCATATACACCTGGTCCAATCGCGTTGGGATAGGCAAATTGTTCAAATGCGGTTAATAACTCCATAGCCGAACGTGCGGTTTCAATGGTAATCACATCGGCATCCATCGCTGCAATTGCTTCAATACAATCATTAAACTCCGAATAACACATGTGCGTATGAATTTGTATGTCATCACTCACGCCACCCGCACTGAGTTTAAAAGCCAATACAGCCCATCGCCAGTAGTCTGCCTGCTGTTGTTGACGAAGCGGTAAACCTTCTCTAAAGGCTGGCTCATCAATTTGAATAATCTGAATGCCTGCCTTAGCCAAGTCAACGACTTCATCACGAATCGCTAGTGCTAATTGCAAGGCTATTTGCTCACGACTAATATCGGTACGCGCAAATGACCAACATAGCATGGTCACAGGGCCTGTTAACATGCCTTTAACCCAACGCTGACTCTGTTGTTGCGCATATTGAGCCCACGCCACTGTCATGGGCTGAGGACGACTAATATCGCCAACAATAATGGGGGGTTTGACACAACGGCTACCATAACTCTGCACCCACCCTTGTTGACTAAATACATAGCCCTGTAGCTGCTCGCCAAAATACTCGACCATGTCATTACGTTCCGCTTCCCCATGCACTAAGACATCTAAACCTAGCTCTTCTTGAATGGCTAAGGTTTGTTTAATTTCCTGCTGCATCGCAATCACATAATCAGACTCGCTCAACAAGCCTTGTTTGTAAGCAGCGCGTGCGCGACGAATCTCTGGGGTTTGCGGAAATGAACCAATGGTGGTTGTGGGTAATAACGGGAGTTGTAAACGCTGGTGTTGAATCAACGCACGCTGTTCAAACGCACTTGCGCGCTGGGCATCTTGTGCTGTCAGTTGCGCCACACGTTGTTGCACTGCAAGATTGCGCCAACGGGTACTTTGCTCTAACTGCTGATATGCCTGTCGTGCTTCTTGGCTAGCACGCTGTACCGTGACCGCATCAGGCTGTAGAAGGGCTTGTTTGAGGCAGGCAATTTCAGCCAGCTTTTGTTTGGCAAATGCCAAACAGACTTTTACCTCCGAGGAGAGTTGTTGTTCTGCTTCTAAATCGACTGGCACATGCAACAAAGAACAACTACTTGCTACCCATAAGCGTTCGCCTAAACGTTCATAGGCAGGTTTGAGTATGTCCAAACTGGCGTGCACATCGTGGCGCCAAATATTACGGCCATCGACGAGTCCTAAGGATAATACTTTATAATCGGGTAACTGGTCTAAGGCTTGTAACCATTCCTGCCCACTACGTACCACATCAATATGCAAACCCGAGACAGGCAAACGACTGGCGATGTATAAATTTTCGTTCAATGGCGCAAAATACGTTGCTAATACTATACACAAGTCACGGCGTTGTAATTTATGGTAAGCGCGTTCAAAAGCGGCTTGCCATGCTGGCGCTAAGTCTAAGGCTAAAATAGGCTCGTCAACTTGTAAACACGCCACGCCTAAACCAGCAATTTGGCTAAATAATTCAATATAAACAGGCACTAAACGGTCTAACAAGGCTAATTTATCTTGCTGATTACCATACGCCTTAGCCAACCATAAATAGCTTAATGGGCCTAACAACACCACTTTGACGGTATGACCTAAGCCTTGTGCTTCTTTAATTTCGGCCAATAAACGGTGTGCAGATAAGTGAAAGTCTTGGTCGTCGGCTAACTCAGGGACAATATAGTGATAGTTCGTGTCAAACCATTTGGTCATTTCACATGCAGGCGCATCTTGCCCCGTCGGCGCACGCCCTCTTGCTAATCTAAAACTCAAATCTAGGTCTGTTGTCGTCTCATTTGTCTGAAATCGCTGCGGAATGACACCAAAATACAAACTATGGTTCAATACATGGTCATAAAATGCAAAGTCACCCACCGTCACCCAATCTAAACCTGCGTCCGCTTGTAACTGCCAATGTTGTTGACGCAAGGTCTGTCCTACACGCTCTAACTCTTGTTGGCTGATTTGACCTGACCAATACGCCTCTAAGGCTTTTTTTAACTCTCGTTGTGCGCCAATGCGCGGAAAACCCAAACAATGTGCTCGCATCACGTTTCACCTTTTATCTAATAGCTTGCTGACATACAGTATGCTTAGGATAAAAACTTGAAACAAACTCATTTATTTAATAATTAAATTGAGATATATTCATGTTATAAGCCAGAGTACAGTGACTATGTTCGATTTACGCCAACTCAAAACGCTCGTCGCGATTCGTGATACAGGCTCTCTCGCCGAAGCGGCACAGCGCTTGCACCTAACACAATCGGCGTTATCACACCAATTAAAAGACCTAGAACATGTACTCGACCTAACACTCTTAGTACGTAAGACTCGCCCTCCACGTTTTAGCAAAGCAGGCGAAGCCTTATTAGCCTTAGCAGACCACGTATTACCCTTAGTGCGTCAAACTGAGCGCGAATTAAATAAATTACGGCATGGCCAAGCAGGTCGATTGATGTTAGCGATTGAATGTCACAGTTGCTTTGAATGGCTGATGCCGACATTGAATCAATTTAGGGACGATTGGCCAGAAGTAGAGCTTGATTTTCAAACGGGTTTTATTGACGATGCGCAAGAAAGTCTCTTACAACGTGAGATTGATTTAGTCATTAGCTCGAATCCAACGCAACATCCCGATTTACGGTTTATCCCCTTATTTGACTATGAGTCGGTATTAGTGGTTGGTAAACAGCATCGTTTTCAGCAACGTCCCTTTATCTATGCCCATGAATTGGCCGATGAAACCCTCATTACCTACCCGATTCCACACAGCCGCTTAGATATTTTTCAACATTTTTTAAGTCCTGCGGGCATACAGCCTAGTCGCTTACGCAGCAGTGAACTCACCTTAATGATGGTACAACTGGCCGCCAGCGAACGGGGTGTTTGTTCCTTACCTAATTGGGTTGCCGCAGAATATGTGGCACGTGACTGGGTAAAAACGGTGTCTTTAGGTGAGCATGGCGTGTGGTGCACCTTGTATGCCGCCATACGCCAAGAGGATACCGAACTTGCGTTTATTGAAGACTTTTTGACCAGCGCGCGCCAAAACTGTTTAGCGCAACTTGCGGGTATTCGTTAGCACAACATGCCACCACCTCGCAGAAATGTTTAATGCTGAACCACGTGCGCTTCTAACCACAGCACGATATCTTCTATAACTTGCGTTTTGACTTTTTCGTGCAATAAATCGTGTAGTGCGCCCGTATAGGTTTTGATGTCTTTATCCACACTTTCTGCCTGTTTATACAGTAACTCACCGCCCGTGACTAAGGTATCTTGTTCGCCTACAAGGGTCAGAAATGGCACACTAATCCGCGCCAGACGCTTGGTAATATGCAAACTCGCCATCAATAATTCTTTACCTGTGCCCGCTGTCATTTGTCCATGAAAGACTAAGGGGTCGGTATCGTAGGCTTGTTGTTCTAATACAACGGATGACATACTGTTAGGAGGCAATGGCGCAACGGGAATACGCGGGATAATCCCGCCAATAATCCACGCTAAAATAATGTGTGCTTTAGAGATTTTTTTACCTACGGCCAACGCCCCACTATTAAAAATCACACCATCAATATCATGTCGTCCTGAAACCAAATAATGCGCCGCAACACAACCACCGACGCCATAACCATGTAAAAACACTTGTACGCTGCGTAATTCACGGTGCACAACTTCAATAAATGTCGTTAAATCGGCGACCCAATGGTCAAAATCGGCAATATATGCCCGTCTACCTTGTGATTGACCATGCCCTGCAAAATCAAAACCATAACAGGCATAACCTTCTTGTGTCAGGCGTTCAACTAATGCCATATAACGATTAGAATGGTCTGCCCACGTATGAATAAAGATAACGACCGCTTTAGGGTAAACGTCTGGCCACCAGCGTTGTGCGTATAATTTTTGGCCACGACTAACAAACTCGAATGGCTTATGGCGCATAAAGCCCTTCTCCTTAAGATGACAAATGACTTACGCCTCTATCACTAGACAGTCCCCGCAATCACTAGTCAGAGCTATAAATATGCGTTAACTATCGCTGGCGTAAGTCGTATTATTTTATATATATCGTTTTGTTGAGCTCACCATGAAGACTCAAACACTGTTTTAATCATTTAGGGTCTGTGGACGTTTTGATTATGGTTGCGAAAGAGACTATTTTTTAGAGGATACGAGGCATGAAGCGCGTAGTTTGGTTATTCCAAATCAGCGATGAGCAACAAAGTCGCCTCAAAAAATAGCTCTTTCCCTGTGGGTTGCGTTAAAAATTGACTCATTCTGCGTGACAAAACTGGACAATAGAATCACTACTCCCTGCGTTTTGTGCCTTGCCTGAGTCCATTTTTATCAGCAACGCGGCTCACACGCCAAACGTCAACAGCCCCTAATATAAGGTGATAGATTAAGCGAAGCTACTGTAATAGATTTAACGTAGTCAGTTTGCTCATTTAGTCAAACAATATGCAAATAAGCACAGATATTCTGGCGTATAAAGTCAAGCTCGTATATCAAAAATACCCGTTCGCGCGCATGAACATGAGGTAAGGCCACTTATGATGACCGCTTAAGAAGACATTAAGAGGCTTATCGGATGAGTCTGTGTTTGCTAACGCTACACAGACAACAAAGCCTGTTGATTGGCATACCCTATGGTAGATTAGTGAGTTTCACTGAGTACGGCGACTGTATACTCAGTGATAAATTAGCCCCATGCTTTCACTAAGGGTGCGGTTAACGAAGACAGCGCTACTTTTTGACCACCCTGTTCGTCAAAGTTATCAGGGGCTAACCACGTCAAAAAAGCCGATTTGAGTGTAGGCCACTCTTCATCTATCACGGAGTACCATGCCGTATCTCGGTTACGTCCTTTAGACACCATGGCTTGCCTAAAAACCCCTTCATAGCTAAAACCAAACCGTTTGGCGGCACGCCGCGACGGCTTATTGAGGGCATTACATTTCCATTCATAACGACGATAGCCCAAACTAAACGCATAATCCATCATCAAATACATGGCTTCTGTGGCGATGGCCGTTTTTTGCATCAGCGGCGAAAAATTCAGATGTCCGACCTCTAAACAACCATTTTTGGGGTCAATTCTTAAATACGCTGCAATACCTACCGCTTTATTGGTGTGTTGGTCGATAATGACATAAAACTGCGGGTCACTGGTTAACACTGAAACTCTTAACCAACTACGATATAACTCAAAGCTGGCAAATGGCCCATAAGGTAAATATGTCCACATACGGCCGTCTTTATCCAAACTGTTCGCTTCAAATAAGGCTTGCGAATCACGGTCTGGATTTAAGGGCTCAACACGGCAAAACCGACCTTGCATGTGTGTTAAGGGAGGTGTTTGTGGCGCAATCCAATGGCTAACTTTTAATCCAACTGCTTGTCCTAAAGCATTTGTCTCATACTTCATACGCCCCTCGTTGCTACTTATTCGGACTTTGGAATATTAAATCGCAAACACGATGCCTATGTTTTAGTGTGTCTGCATTGAATCATTTATAGCGATTATTAAACGATTAAACCCACTTGATATTAGATGATAGCAAAAAACTGCTGCCACTTTAGGGGCAGTTGTAATAAGCATTTTTTTGAGATAAGAGTAATATGATTTTTATTATTGTGTATTCAATCACAATTTATATATGTCATTAGAATATAGAAAGAGGGACCAAACTAAATGGCAGAAAAATACAGATAAAATTTTGATGTTTGTAGGGGTGATTACCCCCTACAAGCACACACATCAGGTTTTAGACCCAAGCACGTTTCAGAATGGCTAAAGCATCTTCAACACTGGCTTCCTTGGGATTAAAAATAATCGCGCCATCGTTTACGGTTAAGTCAGCGACTTGTTGTAACTGGTCTTCACGCACTTTACCCGTTTCGGTTAAGGTACGTGGCAATTTACAACGTTGATATAATTCATCGCGCATGGCACGAATGTATTGAATGGCTTTAGCTGGACGTTGGGCTTTAGGCGTTGCGGCATAGACATCATCGCCTGCTAAATACAACAACAACTCCCCAATACGCTCACCATTAACTTCTTGGTTATACTCCAAAACATAAGGCAAAAATAAACTCATACATAAGCCATGCGGAATATGACAGACTGCCCCTAATGAATGTCCTAGCGCATGCACTAAACCGACCATCGAATTAGAGAAAGCCACACCCGCCATGGTTGAGGCTTGGGCTAACTCTAAACGGCCATCGGCATCTTTAGGATTTTCCATGACCTTCATCAGATTTTGGCTAATTTTACGGATGGCTGCGGTGGCATAGGCATCGCTCATGGGGTTAGCACCCAAACACGTATAAGCCTCTACCGCATGCGTTAAGGCATCCATACCTGTCATCGCCGTAATATGGGGCGGTAAGGTCAAGGTCATACGCGAGTCTAAAACGGCGGCATTTGGCATTAAAAAGTAAGAGGTAAAAGGCAGTTTTACGCCCTTGTCGGTGTCGGCAACTACCGCCACCATCGTCACCTCAGAACCTGTACCCGACGTGGTTGGTACAACAAAAAATGGCTTTAAGGGTTTGGGAAGATTATGTGCACCTGAATACTTCAAGAGGTCATCGCCGCCCTCACTGACTAAAATATTAACCCCTTTACTGGTGTCAATGACTGAGCCGCCGCCAATCGCAATAATCGCATCACAATGATGTTCACGATAAATGGCAGCCGCCTTACGTACTGTATGCAAACTACTATCGGGTGGTACATCATCAAAAATAGCCACAACCTGACTCTCTGCGCCTTCAAACGCACTAGCCACATGCTCTAATAAGCCTGCACCACGCACCCCTTTATCGGTAATAATCATGGGGCGTTTAGATTGTAAGGTCGCCAATTCAAAAGGAATATGTTCTAAGGCTTTATGACCTGCAACGACTTTAACAGGACAAAAAAACTCATAATATGATTTGGCCATGATTAACTCCGATTTAAGAAATTTTTTGCCACTAACCCATAAATGCGGGCAGCTTTATTGATTTTTTCATTCAAGGTTAAATTTTCTGGATAACGCTTAACCGCCATTTGTGCAATCATTTTTGGCAAAATTAAGGCTTCCATTTTATCTAAACAACGCACTAAACGAATCGCATGTGACACTTCACCATCAGCCACCATACGGTCATTAGCAAATGCACGTGCTGTCCCTTCTTGAAAAGACAACACCAAAAAGGCATGTGATAAATGCTTAAACTTAACCGTTAAGTCAGGTTTACCTGTAAAGTCAGAGACTAACTCTAAATGCCCACCCGCAATGACTTTGGCGGTAAAACGCGAGCCATTGGGTAACACAATCATTTGAATATGAAAGCCGACGGGTAAGCCCGCAACTTCTTTACGCACTTCTTCATCGACATAACTGGTAGATACCAAACCCCGTCCCACAACTTCCATCATGGTGGCAACATATGCACGCTGTAACTCTAGCAAAATTTTTTGTTTGTTCACTGTCTTGGTCTCTTGGCAAAATGGAACACAACCTGAGGCTGGCATCAACAGACATGTGATGCCCCTCTGCCTGACTGTATGAGCTTAGAAGCTGTCCGCCCCTTCTAAGGCTAAAACACTCGGCATAAATTAAGCGTCTGACAGTAGCACTAGCGTCCCTAGGGAGCAAGTAAAAGCACTCTTTTGACGATAAAATTTGTCACATCTGCCAATGTACTGCCAACAAATTGCTTATTTACTGTACGGTTTAATCTTAATTTTTAGTGTATTTTATTCCTGAGTGTCTGTTTGACACAAAACCCGTTATTTATCAGTTCCCAAACTGCCAGCCGCTATACAGGCACAGGGTCTCACACACAAAGGATGCGTTTTATGCTGACGTTTGATGCGATTGCCACTTTAGGTGTGGCGACTCTAGTCTTAATCATCGGCTACTACTTACAACAACATATTTCTTTTTTACGCCGCTATAACTTACCGACGCCCGTCATTGGCGGTTTGGTGATTGCGCTATTGTTATTACTAGGACAACAGCTTTTTGACTATCGAGTCAAATTTGATAACAGTGCACGCACCCCGTTGATGCTCGCCTTTTTTACCAGCTTAGGTTTTGCTGCCAGTTTACGCCTACTCAAAATTGGCGGTCGTTTTGTCTTGATATTTTTAGCTCTGAGTATTATCGCAGCGATTCTACAAAATGTTGTCGGGGCGACGGCGGCACACTTAATGGGGCTGCCTGCCCTATTTGGGGTACTGTGTGGGTCGGTCACGTTGACGGGGGGGCCAGCGACAGGTTTGGCATTTGCGCCTCAATTTGAGCAAGCAGGGATTGCAGGGGCAGAAGCGATTGCTGTCGCAGCCGCGATGTGTGGGATTATTATGGGCGGGGTCTTTGGTGGCCCGATTGGTACTTGGCTCTTAACCAGACTTCAACGTGATGGCAAAGCCATGTCAGCTAGCTCCCCCACCTCCGTACTCGATAAACTTCATCACAGCCTCAATTCTCACAGCGATACGCATTTACTGAGTTGTTTTGGCTTAATTATCATGGCGATGTGGTTAGGCAGTTGGGTCAGTGCAGGTTTTATTGCCTTAGGTCTGACCTTACCTGCTTATATTGGCGCCATGATTGTCGCTGCCATTTTACGTAATCTCAATGACTATTACCGTATTGCGCCCGTCAACCCAGAGACTGTAGACACTATCGGCTCAGTGGCATTGGCCTATTTTTTGGCATTATCGCTAATGACCTTAGAGTTAGCCAAACTCAGTACGGTCGCTATCCCGATTTTAGTGCTTATTAGCATACAAGTCGTATTGATAGCCACCATCAGTGCCGTATTTGTATTTAGGTATATGGGTAAAGATTATGAAGCTGCAGTCACTGCCACGGGATTCTATGGCTTTATGATGGGGACAACGGCGAATGCAATGGCCAATATGGAGGCGTTTGTACGTCGTTACAGCCCCGCGCCACGTGCTTATTTGGTTGTGCCTATTGTCGGTGCTTTTTTTATTGATTTTGCCAACACCTTTATTGTGCAACTTTGTTTAGTGTGGCTACGCTAAAAACAACAAGGGCTATCACAGCCCTTGTTGTGATTAACCGTCGATTAAGGCCAAACTGTAACGCCATCTACTGGACGAGCAGCAACTTTCAATGTGCTGCAATGTTCGGTTGCCCCGTAATACACTACCGTGGCAGGCATAAAACCATAACTTGCCACTTGCTGATTGGCGGCATCACTGTACGTGATACCCCATGCATCAAATAACGGACGCTGGTCTTTAGCCGTTAAATAGGAATAACTTATCAACATAAAATCATTGCCGTTCATTGACGTAGGCGCGGCACTGTATGTGCCAAAACCGAGTTTTACGCTATTCGCTGTCCACGCCGTGGACGATTTAATCGCTTCGGTAAATAAACGCTCGTGTAAATACATCAAGGTATAAATTTGCCAGCCATTTTGCAGCGTTGCTAAGGTGTCGGCGGCATAAGCGAGTTGCAAATAAAAGGCTAAACGCTCAAAAGCATTATCATATGTGCCTGTTTGTGACCACAATTTAGTGTACATCGCTGACTTAGCGTCAGTTGTCTTTTTAGCCTCTTGTAACCATGTATACATTTTGGTGTCGTTGCCACGGCTACAATGCTCCACCTTGAGACCCGTTGCTTGATAGTATTGCCAACCTTTATAACTGGGGAATAAATTATTGGAGACTTCGGTCGATTTACCGCTATAAATTTTTAAGCGTTCACGCTGTAAATTATGGCCAATCTCATGGCTTTCTCCCCATCCCATGGGCGATAACGGCCAATCTTGGTCGTAAGGATTGCCAGAACACCCCGAACCACAATGTGCCATGGTATCCACGGTAATATGTTGCACCACAGGTTTGGCATGAATGCTTGTACTTGTACAATCCCAACCTAAAGCTGTACATTTATTTTGTACGGCCGTCGGCAAGGCCAAACCATCCCCTGTAAAACCTGCCAAATCATAAGTGCCTTTAATCATATAAGTCCAAATATCGGCAAAGGCTTTTTTCAAGTCACCGTTATATGGCGCACTATTAATAGTTTGCTTCAACATACTGACACGCGAGTTGATATCAACAAAATCTGTTTTGATACCTGCCCAATCGTAAGGCGTCGTTGCGAGGGTTGTTTGGAAATTATTGACTAACGTTGTGTTGTTAATATTACTTAAATACGGATACATAGTAACCCCCACCATGCGCATCTTAACCTGTCCCGTACCTGCGGGGAGATTGAGATAAACCGCTCCACCATAAGGCGAGATAATGGTTTTCGTTATCGTAGTGGTAGGAATGGTTGGGGTTTGTAGGTATTTCGGTCTAGCTAAGCCATTGCTATTAAATGCACGGGTTGAACCACTACGAATCGAATTAAGATACAACCCAACATTAGCACCCGTTGTATCGGTGCGTACGACTTTAAGAGGCATCCCTGCTAAAGCGTATAAACCCGTGCTCACGCTTTGAGGGTTCGTGCCTAAATTAAAAACCAGCTCTTTAGAGGTGGTGGTAGGCGTCGGATTCAGATGATTAGCAAAAGTACCTAAATCTTCCTGACGAGGATTTAAGCTACGCACATAACTATTTAAGTGGTCGGCTAAATAGGCCTTATAGAAGCCATAAGGATTGGTTTGTTTATCTAAGGGATAATCAATTTGTGTGCGTAATTTATCGCCCAATAAGACAAACATTTTTAACAAGCGATATCCTTGCAACTGGAATAATGATGTACCCGACTGGTCGAGCTGGCGTAAACTATTACGCAAATAACTGGCAGGCGCAACAAATTCGCTATTCCATTGTGGAACAGCATCACAACTGACTGTCCCTACGTTATTAACACATTTAGACCAGTCAAAACTCGGAAAATCTTGGTTTTTTAGATGACCAACCAGTCTACCTACCTGTTTTAAGGGCATATCTAGAAGCATCATAGGGTTCTTATTGCTCCAACTGGCATAATCGCCATTGAACCAATTTCCTGCATAGGGCATTTCTGCGCCAATCGTTTGCATTAAGCCATTAGAATAGGCATTCGTACTCCAACGGTTATGAAAATATACCAAGCCCACACCTGTCGTTACACGTGCCAACACATTTGCCAAAGCGCCAGATGCGGCCGTATCTGCAATACTGTCACCACTAATAATCAGGTTAGCAGAAGCAATACATGTTGCTAAATTCGCTGCATCATTACAAACGTTAATTGTCCACAATGGAAATCGCGCTTGTAACCATTGTTGGGTGCGCGTCAGGTCTGTACCTGACATCATGACAATACTGACTTTTTTATTGGCTGATAAAGCAGTTATCGTGGTTTTTAACGCAATCCGTAAACTATTATCCATCACGCGTTCTAAACCGCTCATGTCACCTGCTTGCAGGCGAGCTGGCACATTGGTACCCCAAGCCAAAAACCGCCCATTGCCGTAAGTCCCTGCTATCGCTAAATTTGTATTTTTAGCAGAGCCCATTAATACAGGAAATGTACGACTAATATCATAGATGTTAAAAATTTGGCTATTCTGACCTGCGTTATAATTAATCGCTGTATTAGGTGGGTATAGCCCATTAATAAAACTGGTTTGTAAATTTTTAGTCGTTATCACTTGAGCATCAATCGCGGTGTAAAGTTCGTCTACGGTATCGACTAAATAGGCATTACCTTTGCTAATAGCGCTCGTTAAATCACTGGCCAACACCGTTGTCGAACAGGCATTGGCAATAAGTAATGTTAATAATAGTTTTTTCATTGTTATTACTCGGTTAAACCCACAAATAAGCAAAAAGAATTATCAACTTAAGCCTAGTCTGAAACTGTGTGTTTATTGGCAATGCCCCATAAAAAAAGGCGCTATTTCGCGCCTTTTTTTACAAAATGAGACTTAGTTAAACATACGAGCTCTACCTACAATAACCATAGCCATGTTTCTAACACATTAATGCAATCGCTGTTTATGAAACACTAATTGGCTATGCTCAACATCCACCAAAATGGTATCACCAGACACAAACTCGCCTGCTAACAAACGTTGGGCTAAGGGATTTTCTAAGCCAGTTTGGATAGCACGTTTTAATGGACGTGCACCATACACAGGGTCATAACCTGCAACCACCATTTGCTCCATCGCCGCTTCACTGAGGTCAATTTTTAAATCACGTTCCGCTAAACGTGAACGTAATCTATCTAATTGAATTTCGGCAATGCCACGAATTTGACTTTCCTGCAAAGGATGAAATACCACCATCTCATCAATACGATTAATAAATTCAGGGCGGAAATGTTTGCCAACGACCTCCAATACCGCTAATTTAATTTGGTCATATTGTTTGTCTTCACTTAAATGACGAATCACTTCTGAGCCTAAGTTAGAGGTCATAATAATCACGGTATTTTTGAAATCTACCGTACGACCTTGACCATCGGTTAAACGTCCATCTTCTAACACTTGCAATAGAATATTAAAGACATCGGGATGGGCTTTTTCCACTTCATCCAACAACACCACGGAATATGGCTTGCGACGCACCGCTTCGGTTAAATAACCGCCTTCTTCATAACCGACATAACCCGGTGGCGCACCAATTAACCGCGACACACTGTGTTTTTCCATAAACTCAGACATATCAATCCGAATCATCGCCTCATCAGTATCAAACAAGAAATTCGCTAATGCCTTACATAACTCGGTTTTACCGACCCCTGTTGGCCCTAAAAATAAGAAAGAACCACTAGGACGATTGGGGTCAGACAAGCCCGCACGCGCACGACGTACCGCATTAGATACCGCTTCGACGGCTTCATGTTGGCCAACGACACGCTGATGTAAAGCTTCTTCCATACGCAATAATTTTTCGCGGTCACCTTCCATCATTTTAGCCACAGGAATGCCTGTTGCTTTGGAAACAACTTCGGCAATTTCTACATCAGTGACTTTATTACGCAATAATTGATGTGTGCTTTGCTCGGCATCATCGGCTTGATTAAGTTGTTTTTCCAAATCAGGAATCACACCATATTTAAGGCGTGCCATTTCATTGGTATCGCCTTTACGTTGCGCTTGCTCAAAGGCAAACTTGGCTTTTTCCAATTCTTCTTTAATGTTTTGTGAACCTTTAACACTGGCTTTTTCTGCCTGCCAAATTTCGTTAAGGTCGGCATATTCACGCTCTAGCTTTTGAATTTGGCCTTCAACTAACTCTAACTGCACTTTTGAGGCTTTATCTTCCTCTTGTTTTAAGGCTTCACGCTCCATTTTTAATTGAATAATACGGCGGTCAAGTTTATCCATCACTTCGGGTTTGGAGTCCATTTCCATGCGAATCCGTGAAGCCGCTTCATCAATTAAATCAATGGCTTTGTCTGGTAACTTACGATCAGTGATATAACGATGTGACATTTTTGCTGCGGCAATAATCGCAGGATCAGTAATATCCACACCATGATGCAACTCATAACGCTCTTTTAGACCACGTAAAATGGCAATGGTATCGGTCACACTTGGCTCATCAACCAATACTTTTTGGAAACGACGTTCTAAAGCGGCATCTTTTTCAACATATTGACGATATTCATCTAAAGTTGTTGCCCCGACACAATGCAGCTCACCACGCGCTAAAGCAGGCTTGAGCATATTGCCTGCATCCATCGCGCCATCGGCTTTACCTGCACCCACCATGGTATGTAATTCATCAATAAATAAAATAATATTGCCTTCTTGTTTGGCCAAATCATTCAGCACAGCTTTTAGGCGTTCCTCAAATTCACCTCTAAATTTTGCACCTGCAATCAATGCGCCCATGTCTAAAGACAACACTTTTTTATTGCGTAAACCTTCTGGCACTTCACCATTAATAATACGTTGTGCTAAACCTTCAACAATCGCGGTTTTACCCACACCGGGTTCACCAATTAACACAGGATTATTTTTGGTACGCCGTGCCAACACTTGAATAGTGCGGCGAATTTCGTCATCACGACCAATGACAGGGTCTAATTTGCCTTTGGCGGCACGCTCGGTTAAATCAATGGTATATTTGCTTAAGGCTTGACGGTTATCTTCGGCATTACTATCAGTCACAGGACTATCTCCGCGTAATTGTTGAATCGCTTGTTGGAGTTGTTGTTTGTTTAAGCCTGCTTGTTGTAAGGCTTTGGCGGTGTCGCCCCCCTGCTCAATCATCGCCAACAGTACTAACTCACTGGCAATAAATTGGTCTTGGCGTTGTTGCGCTAATTTATCAGCCAAATTAAACACACGCTGTAACTCTTGGCCAATTTGCACATCGCCCGTTGGTTTGTTTACCGTCGCCGCACGTGCTAAGACTTCATTCAACTTTTTATCTAAGCTCGCCATATTCACGCCTGATTGCGTTAATAAAGGTTTAATCGAGCCACCTTGTTGCTGAATAAAGGCTAATAATAAATGCACAGCATCAATCGTAGTATGGTCTTTACCTACTGCTAAGGATTGAGCCTCACTTAATGCTTGTTGTAATTTGGCAGTAAAACGGTCAAAACGCATGATGAGTCCTCATTCATTTTGAATGACTTACGCGGCTATCGCTTATTTATTCACATCTAGCTCGTTGTTAACGATTTTATGCTCATAAACCGCGCTAATTGCAGAGCGATGGGTAAGTCATTCACACATAAAATTTAAGGTTATATTTTATGAAATGAGGTATAGCCAAAAGATTTCAAGACGCAAATTTTTCTTTTTATAGGTCAGCGTGTTGAGACTTGAAAATGGGCAATGATTGCCCATTTAGGAGGAGTTTGGGTCTGCATGAGAGAGACAACAGGCAAACCCAGATACTAAACAAACGCAGTTTAATTATCTATCTTCATAACGTTGATGTTTGAAAAAGACTCCGCTGTCGCCAAAGGCAGAGACAATCAATGGCGAGGTTAACTCTAATTCACCAATTTTTTTAGCACTGGCACGACGTTGTTGTGCATAACTTAAATTGGTTGATGGAATAATAGAAGTTTTAATTTCCATTGACGTGGCATAGACATCATAGAGTTTGGAACCTGCACCTAACGTGGCTAAGTCATAACGGAAGTCATGCGCTGCCGTAGAAAATTTAGTTTTGACTTCGGGACGTGGCACAAAATAAATCTGTGTGGGTGCTTTAGGCGTTAATACCGCTACGCCTTTTTGCGTCACTTCGGCCATATCGTTCATCACCACTAAAGTAGGCTTAGTAGATACCGCAGAGAACAATGCCGTTGTACCTAAGGTTTCATTAGCTTCTGGCGAGACGTAGTTAGATAACTCGTTAGCAAAGAAGTTATGATTTTGACCTTGACCCGATAAGGTATATAAGGCGGATACGTTTTCTGAGGGTTTGCCATCAACTAAGGCTTTCCATGCTAAACCCGGTGCAAAACCACGGTCAGAGGGTAAACCTGTTACGGATAAACGTAATAAACCATAGTCAGAGCCTTGGAATAACCCTGTATACCCATTATTGGCAACAGGAATAAACTTCACTTTAGCCATTGCCCCATATGGATGAATCGGCTTTTTGTAACCTGCTGGCGCAACATCGGTACGGGTTTGCACTTTTTTCCACAAGATAGAACTAATTAAACCACCAATATCCACAGGAACTAAATTGGGCATCGTAGTTTTGTACTGAGTACGTTGTGCGCCATTGACCCATAAATGATCGGCTTTGGCTTGAGCAGACCATTTTTCGTAGTCAGCAGGTATATTTAAACCCCACGGTTTGAAGGCATTTTCCATACCCACCAAACTAGCCGCTAATTGTGGATGATGACGTTTAATCACATCAACCATCGTGGTGTTTTCTACCCACGCATAACCTTCTGGCGTATAAACGGTTGGCGTATAGTCTTTAGTAAAGAAACGGTCGGTCATTAAACGACGAGAAGCATTCAAAATAAAGATTTGGAACGCGGTTTCACCAAAAGCAAAGCCATCAGGACGTACGGTCTCAGCCATCATCCCTACTAAGGTATCAATCTTTTCAATGTCGTTGCTATACACACGTTTTAAGTTAGCTAAAGCAGCTGGTTCTGTGGTTAAGTCTTCAAATTTAGTAATGGGATTTAAGCCAATTTGACGACGGAATTGGTTGTAGCGAGGCACACCACGTTCACGGTCACGCAAAATATCGGTGGTTGCTAAGTCAATATTACCGACGATAGGAATAGACAAATTACGCAAGAAGTTTGGATAGTTATTTAAGGTTAACGAACCTGGGTTAGTAATACCAAAGGAATACCATAAACGGTCAGGACTTTCGCTAGTTAACATGGATTCAGCATTACGGTCACGAGTGTTTTCGACAGGCACGGACTTGCTCACTACGTTAGAGCCAATATCATACACATCCACTTTGTCGCGCATTAACGGGTGCATACGATATACGGCAACAAATTCTTCGGTTAAGGTATAAGGCACGCCATAATTGTTTGGATTCGCAGAGCCAACCAAACCTGCAATCGCGTGGTCTAAAGTGCCACTACCGACTGTACCTGCAATATCGGTATTAGCCCCTAAAAACGTTTTTAAGAAAGAGTCGGTTTTAGCTAGGTCTTCATACCATTTACGGGTTTCGGCTTGATATTTGTCACGGCCATTGGCATTACCAATTAAGCCCCACCAGTTTGCATACATAGCACGTTCGGTCACTGGATTGGCAATCACCGCAGGGGTCCATTCAACGGTGTGAATTTTGGCCATTAATGCCGAGTTAACTAAACGAGCTTTGTCATATAACCATTGGTCAGTTGCATTTGGATACTTTTGTTTGAGCATGGTAGCAATGGCATTATGCTCTTTGGTAAAGATTTGATGGAGCATACTAATCCCCACCCACCAGTTTTCGTTAAAACCAGTAATGGGTTTGCCGCTTAATAACTCAGTGGGTAATGTGCCATCGGCATTAATTTTTAATTTACCATCAACAAAAGAGCGTACTTTGTCATTTTGGGCTTTGCTGCTACCATATAACTGAGAGCCATCCCACCAGTGAGTATTGTGGTTACGGTAGGTATTAACCTTGCCTGCATCAGCAGCCGTGCGGCTTGGGTCTGCCTGAGTGCGGCGTACATTTAGAGTGCCACTACCCATGCTATCACCCGCAGGTAATGGCACTTTAATTGGGTTTGTGCTTTGATTTTCGCCGTGGTCAACCCAGTCATGCACCATAAACTGAATCCATGAGGCGGCGATAAAGTTAAGGCTAGGCGCAGGTTTAAATTCACCGCGAGCTAACAGCGTATTACTGACTTCGCGTGGGTTTGGGCTTAATAAAGTGTTGGCTTCGGTTTCGCCTGCAGTATACGTTGGATTGACATTACGGCCAAAACGCACATACACCGAACCTTCGGCAGGATTGCTTAAAATATTACACGTACCGTCTTCGGTACGTGCGCTTTTACTGCGTTCATCACAGACAATATGTTTGTTGAGTTTAGGATAATCTTCCAAATCAAACATATTATTTTTTAATAATTCATTACGCTCGGCTGCTAAAGTAATTAGCCCAGCAGCAATGCCCAATGTACCTAGCTTAGTCCAAGCAGGCCATGTGACCCAAATTGCCATTATGGTATTCCTCATGTGGTCGCTTAGGACTCAAACAAACCCGATGTACGCACGCTCACTACCGACTTAAAACATGTAGGCAACGGGGCGGCATGCAGTGGATGCATCAGTCCTATGGATATTGTTGTGTTTAGGAGCTGGCTGAATATTGAAGGACGTAGAGGTTTATCTATTTCGATACATTGCACTGTATCTCAGATTAGGACGTAGGGATTTCACCGAAATTAGCGCGTTTTGTGAGCTAAAAATCGCTAAAAGCGCTTATTTAGCGAGCAAATAAGTGCTAGTCGTGTACATCCTAAGCGTTATTTTTCTACAGCCACATTCAGTCGTGGGTAAGTCTAACAAAGGATTTTGGCTTCCCACCCCTGCTTTGGGTGGGGGCATATTGAAGATTTTTGCGCCCGACTTATGGCGTTATTTGACAATTTTTTTGTGATTATCTGTCATTTTTTGTGCTATCACGCCGTATTATGCTGATTTTTGGCGTTGGCACACACGGATTGTGCAAGCAAAGTACGCTATTTTTGATTTTTACGGTCATCTTTTAGTATTAGGCGGTCAAGTCCTTCATCGCCCCTCCTTTAGGTTACATTGCCCATACCAAAGTATGGGGTGATAGTCCCCAAAATGCGCTTATAATTCATCCCCATCAAAACAACAATAATAGTGTATCGTCTGATACGGCGCAGAATGGTTATTTACCTTAAAGCGGTTTTCTGTAGACGGTGTTTGTAATACGCCTTTATCTCCCTCCGCACACGGTGTCAATGCCTCTATCTCCTCGCTGTAGCAAGATAACACACGTCCGTCACAAGGATATGTCATGAGCTTGTCTAAATCTCATACGTCGCCCCAACGCTTGCTACGACCCGAGCTATTACATTTACTCGACCACAGCCAAACCGTAGCCTTAACCCTGATTTTAGCCCCTGCTGGCTCAGGCAAATCGACACTATTACAACAGTGGCGCAGCCAAACTTCACACGGGACAGTGGCTCATCTATCGCTCAATAGACGCGACCAAGATGCGATGTATTTTTTTCATCGTTTACACAAAACGGTTGCACAGTATGTTGCCATCAGCCCTGTATTATCAGGTAATGCGTTGGAGGCTGACGCCCAACAGCTCGATGTCTTTGTACAATGCTTGCTAGATGCATTTAATACGCTAGCGACAGACTTCTTTTTGTTATTAGACGATTTTCATTATGCCAGTAGCCCGTTAATTCAACAGTTTTTTGCAGACTTAGTGAATGACTTACCTGCACATATTCACGTGATTATTGCTAGCCGTAATTATCCTGCCTTTCCTTTGAGCCGTTTGAAGCTCGATGACCAACTGCTGCTCATCGACCAACACGACCTGCGTTTACCCCTCGCCCAGATTCATGAGTTTTGCGATTTATTACAGCAGCCTGCTCTCACACACCCAGAAACCGATGAGCTAGTCAGAATCACAGAAGGCTGGATTGCAGGCATTAAACTGGCGCTACTGGCCAGAGCCAAAACAGGCCAATTAGCAACAGGTGACTTTCAGGGTACACACCCAGAAATTGTGAATTATTTTTTAGATGTCGTGCTCAATGAGCTGGATGCTCCCTTACGTGAATTTTTATTGGTCAGTGCCATTCTGGACAAAGTAGATGCCAAAATTATGTCGTTTTTACTGCCTAACTTAGACTGTTGGCCGTTACTACAACGGGTTTGGCAAAAAAATCTGTTTATTCATCCCTTAGATGAACAATCTCATGTCTATCGTTATCACCCCTTATTTCAGCAATCCTTACAAACACGTTTATGGCAAGAATCGCCTCTCTACGCACAACAGTTACATTTACGCGCATCAAATTATTTTTTACAGCACCATGAGCCAGAATCCGCCTTGCACCATGCACAACAACTACAAGACTTACAACGTTTTTATCAAATTTTGGCACAGTGCTGTCAGCAATGGTTAAAAGAAGGTAAATTGGCCTTGATGCTGTCATGGTTACAACAAATTGATGCACACCTTCGTTTAGCTCAACCCAATTTGGCCTTGCTACATCTGTGCGCACTGATTTTTTCTCGCCAATTTAGTGCTGCGTTTTATCAACTTGGGCTACTAAAACAACAGATAGGACACGACGACCACGCAAACACCGTCATGACATTACACTTTTTAGAAAATGTGCTTTTATTATTTCATGATGATAATTACGACCCCGCGCCCGCTCTCAATGACCTAAACCAACACAAGCATTATTATGATATCCGTGATGCGGCTCATACCTTTTTAGCACGTCATGCCATGCTGCAAGGCGATTGTGAGGCGGCCATTCGGTATGCCAAATACGCTAAAACACTACTGACAGAACTCAATCACGATTATTTAAGCAGTTTTAATGATGTCATTTTAATTTTATCCGAGCGTGAGCTAGGACATGTTGTCGTGGCACGGCAAATGACACAGGCATTTTTTCAACAATACGCCAAGCAACCGCAAACCCCGTGTTGGGTCAATGCCGCCACCTGTATGGCAGTCAGTTTATATGAGCAAAATCGCTGTGCTGAAGCCAAAGATATCTGCGAACAATTAATGCTAACTATGGATTCCGCTTGTGTCACTGAACTGATGTTTCATGTCTATGTGACCTTAGCTAGGCTACAGGGTACAGCGGCCAATCAGCGTGCCAATCAACTGCTGCTACAACTCAGACGCATATTACGTCATGGCCAACACAGCCGTTTACTCAATCAACTGTTGGCAGAAGAAATCTGTCACAGTCTACGGACGCAACAATTAGAACATCTCTTAACCATTGTCCATGATTACGACTTGCTCGCCGACATCACACAACAAAGTTGGCTAAGTCCACCTTCGACTTATCAAGAATCATGGGTATATCGCGGTTTGGCGGCTGCCTTGTATTTGCGTAGTCGCAAGCAATATGCGGCTGCACTGACGATATTAACGGTACTCGACCAACACCTAGCGCGCTATCAATTGTGCAGTCGACGCACGATTATCAAAGCCAATCAAATCGTGCTGTTATCTTTACAAGGCAACGCAGAAGAGGCGAAACAGTTATTAGTCCGTTTGTGTCACCATGCGGGTATACAAGCAGGCATCCGCACCGTGTTTGACGAAGCTCCTGGCTTTGCCCATATTGTCCGTGATGCACACCAAAAAGGCATTATCACCCTACCCGATATCTATCTACAACACTACCGTGATGTGCTTTACCCTTACGTCGGCACGCCCACCACCTTAGCAGCAGACCAATTGACTGCCAAAGAGTATGAAATTTTAAGCCTGATTCAAAAAGGGCTGAGTAATAAAGATATTGCCCAAACTGTGGGTATTTCCTTGTCAACGACCAAATGGCATATCCAAAACATCTTTAGTAAATTACAGGTTTCTAACCGTGCCTCTGTGGTATCACTGCTTGTCCATCAAAAAATAACTGTCTAATCCACCGTAAGTCGCTGGACTTTTTCCAAATAGGAAACACCATTTTCAAGGTTTGTGTACTACTCAGTACACTTTTTATCCCTAAAAATAGCGTTATAACCTAGTGTTTTAATCAACTATTTTGAAGGAGATGGGTGATGTTAACTTGGCAGCGTTTTTACGCTGCGGTCAGCTTATTATTCGCGCTCAGTCCAGAAAATGCCTATAGCCATAACAATAACGACAACCTCTGGCCAGAGCCTGAACAAAGTGGTTGGTCGCTGCATATTGATAACGATTTATTTAGTCCGCATAAACAAGATAGAGACTACACAGGCGGTATAAATATCACCTTTGCAGGTCAACACGTAAAAAGATGGCCAATCTCTGTCGATAGGGCTCTCACCTTCATCAATCAAGGTTTAGGTATCAGACACCCCAATAACCTGTATTTACACAGTCTACAATTGGGCATTGCCGCTTTTTCGCCAGAAGATATTCAGCAAGAAAATATTGTGTATGATGACCGTCCTTACGCCAGTTTATTGTATTTAGCAAATTCACAATTACAGATAGTCGACGATAATACCGCTAATCAAAGTACACTAACGGTCGGTATTTTAGGAACAAAGGCCGCACAGCGCCTGCAAGAAAGCATTCATCAAGTGACAGGCTCTGAGCCGCCACAGGGTTGGCAACATCAAATTGCCAAAGGTGGCGAGTTGACCTTGAAATACAGTTATGCTCATCAACGTTTGTGGTACAAACAGGCGACGATGGAAATTAAACAATCTTATGAAGGGAGCTTGGGCTTTTTAACCGAAGCTAATAGTGCTATTTCTGTACGTTGGGGACGCATTAGCAGCCCGTGGTGGAGCTTTACACCCGACCGTTCTGAGTATTTTGCCCAGCCCAGTGTGGGTTTACCCATGCAGTACCGTTATCGTCAACCTGAGCTTTATCTGTGGGCAGGCACCAAATTACGTGTACGCGCCTATAATGCGTTTTTGCAAGGGCAGTTTAGAGAAAGTACCTTTAGCTATCAGCAAAGTGAGCTTGAACCCCTATTAGTGGAGTCATGGTTAGGTGTGACTCAACAAATCAGTACGCACTACCGATTAAGTTGGGTCTGGCGTTATCAAAGTGCGGAACTCAAACAAGGTCACGGCCATCGTGATTTAATTTGGGGAAGTATTATGATTAACCGTGATTTTTAAGTCGACTGCAACACGCTACCATTAAATAGCCAGACGCATCTTCTAGGCATGTTTATTTGATTTCGAGGCTGTTCAATCAACGAAACGTGCCCCTGAGCGAAGTCGATGGGGTATTTTAAACCGAAGACTCCTGTTAAAACCCCTCAACCATCGGTAAGCCTGCTGCTTTCGCCGCGCGCGTGCCACCTGTCAAAATCACGACAGAGCGTTGACTGTCTAAACTTGCAATCAATTGAGCGGCTCTACCTGCTTTTGTCCCACCACCACAGAGTACATAAATGGTCTGTTCGCTAGGAACAGTTTGCAAAACAGTCCGATTAATACTGTCTAAGGCTTGATGTTGTGCAGGTTGCCAGTGCCCTTCGGCATAGGCGTTAGCATCACGCACATCCCAAATAATATCATTGGGGCGTGGTTGAAAATCGGTAATCGGTGACTCTCGAATCATTGTAAACCATCGTCAAATACCATGATGCGCTGTACCGTTTTAGCGACATATTGACCAAACCATTCGGCGGTTTTTAGGTCCCCTATAGGCGGTGTCACCTCAACAGGTGCGCTGTCAGATTGTGCCATCAATCCAATATAACTGCCCATACGGTTCATGTCTTCAGGCTGTGTGCCTGTGGGCATCAACGGCATACCGACCCATAACATGCCATGCTGCATGGCAAAGAGTTGGATTTGTTGTAACACTGCGAGCTTATCGCCACTCAAGCCGCCTGAATTCGTGAAGCCTGCGGCTAACTTTCCTTGCCAGCCTTGCGTCAACCAGACTTTAGAACTGGCATCCATAAACGCTTTGAAGGGAGCAGAAATACTGCCCATGTAGGTTGGGCAGCCCATGATAATGGCATCCGCATCGGCCAATAGTTGCCAATCTAACTGGTCTACAGACATCAAATAGGCATCAACATCGGCGATTTGTGCCACTCCTAAGGCGATAAACTCCGCTAATTTGGCGGTATGGCCATAAGCGCTGTGATAAACAATTGCGATATTCTTTGCCATAATCTTGCTCTATAGGCGCGTATTTACGCTAACCAAATGACTGAGGCCATACGGCCAGTGATTTGGTCGCGGCGATACGAAAAAAATCTATCTTGGTCAGTGACGGTACATAACCCCCCGCCACTAATCATACCAATACCTGCCTTCATGAGTCGCTGTCGTGCTAACTCATAGATATCTGCTAAATATTTGCCATTCGCTTGGGCAACAAACGCACTGGCAGCCATTTTATCGGCTTTCACAAAAACATCTCGCACGTCGGCACCCACTTCAAAGGTATTTGCACCAATGGCAGGGCCGAGCCAGCACATGACTTCCGCAGGGGTGGTGAATCTTGCCAGTGTATTTTCCAAAATACCATTAGACAAACCGCGCCAACCTGCATGTGCTACTGCAACACGATTGCCATTTTGGTCACAAAAAAAGACGGGCAAACAATCGGCTGTCATCACTACACACGGCAAACCACGGTGTGTGGTTGTCACTGCATCGGCTTCAGGAACGGTTTGCGCACGACGCTTCGGTTCACTAAAGGCATCTACCACGTCTGTACCATGTACCTGCTGTAGCCATTGTGGGGGACCACAGGGTGCAATTTCGTTGAGCGCACACAATAATTTGCGACGATTTTCTACAACCGTACTTGCCACATCACCCACATGAAACGCCAAATTAAAACTGTCATAGGGTGTTGTACTATGTCCGCCAGCACGGGTGGTGACAATTGCACGTACATTGGCAGGTGCAGGCCAATCGGGCATTAAAAACGAGTCGGCTAAACTCATAGACAGCCTTCCTTAGAACGACAATAGATGACAAGCTATTGACCAAATCAGGGTCAGATTTTAGGAGCATGATGCTCCTACGGTTTCACTACCTTACCACGAACTTCAAAACGAATGTCAGCACGTGTCTGACCAGAATGTGTTTTCAGTTGCAAATGATAGTGCCCACGTTGGGGTTGCCAAGCATAATCTTGCTCTGCTTGAGCCAAATACTGGTCATTTAACCAAAACGCTAAATGCTCCCCCCCGACGTGTGCCTTAAAAAACACTTTTTGACGGGCGACAGGCATATCGGGGTCAAGGGCGATGATAGTACCATGTGCAGGATAGATTATTTGTGGAATTGTGTCTGCTTGATAACTAATTTGTTGTTGGCCAGTCCCTTCAAGAAACCATTCAAGATAACTTGGCTGATTAAACCCTGTAAACTGGACTTGCATCTGTTGTAGCGTGGCGGGCGCAACCGGTGCGGGCATTGCCATTTGGTCCTGATGCAAATAATGCATAATGTCAAACCAAATGGGGGCAGCGCCCGTAATCCCTGACACATCACGCATTGGTAAACCCTGCATATTGCCCACCCATACCGCAACGGTATAGGTTTGAGAAAAGCCTATACACCAGTTATCACGCATATCTTTGCTGGTACCCGTTTTGACCGCTGTCCAAAAAGGAGTGGCCAAGGGATTTTCAAAACCAAAACTTAAACTGCGCGCTTGGCGGTCACTTAAAATATCACTGACAATAAAACTACTCCCCGACGACCATAACGGCGCTGTGGGGACTGGCGTATCGTGTGGCAATGTCAGAAATAAGGGGTTACGCTGCCCTGCATTGGCTAAGGTGCGATAAGCATTCGCTAATTGCCATAAACTCACATCTGACCCGCCTAAGGCTAAGGCATTGCCATAATAGTCGGGTTGTTGCTCAAGACTAAAGCCTAAGTCTTTTAATAATTGCCAAAAACTAGTCAAACCTACTTGCTGAAGCGTTAACACCGCGGGCACGTTTAACGAACTGGCTAATGCAGTTCTCACCGTCACTGCGCCCTTAAAATCTTTTTCGTAGTTTTGTGGCACGTATAAACCTAATTCGGTACTGATGTTGACAGGCTTATCGTCCAAGACAGAGGCGGCTGTTAAGCGTTGCTGGTCGATGGCTAAGGTATATAAAAATGGCTTTAAGGTAGAACCAGCTTGCCTTAAGGCTTGTACACCATCTACCCATTGACTTTCTTGGTCTAAACCACTGTTGGCCACATACGCCAATACCTCACCTGTGGCATTATGAATCACCAACACAGCACCTGCATTGGCTTGTTGGTGCACTAAACTGCGGAGTTGACTCACTAAGGTCTGATAAGCAAACTGTTGTAATGACGCATCTAGGCTGGTGCGTAGGTCTTGATGGGCTTCTGATAACAAACGAGCGGCCAAACTGTCGATATCGGGTTGCATGGCAAACGGTAGTTGTCGGCGGTGCAATTGAGTTTCTACCAACAAACGCATGCGCGTACAGTCTGCCGTAAAACCCGCTTGGGCTAATTGACAAACACGTTGTTTAAGACGGGCATAATTGGCATTAGGTGCCGCCAATAAGGCGACCAAAACCAGACTCTCATCACGGTCTAAACCACGCGGCCATTTATCAAATAAGGCTAAACTGGCGACACTCACGCCCTGTAAATCACCACGCCAAATCACTAGGTTGAGATAGGCTTCCAATATTTGTGCTTTTGTCCATTGCCGCTCTAGTTGTTTAGCTGCCCAAATTTGCTGCCATTTTTTACTGACTGTACGTCCACCGCTTTGCCAACTCAGCGTGTTATCTAACAGAGCAACCAGTTGCATACTTATCGTACTGGCGCCACGGGCTTTTTGCCCCGTTAAATAACTGATCGCCGAACGACTCACCGCGCCCCAATCGACACCATGATGCTGATAAAAATCTCTGTCTTCAACAAATAATAAGGCATCGATTAACGCGGGTGACACGTCGTCTAAGGCTGTCCACTCAAAGCGATGTTGTTGTTTATTGAGACGTTGATAACTTAATACGTGGCCATGTCGGTCTAATAAACGGGCATAAGAAGATTGCCATTGTTGTTTGACTTGTTCAAAACGGGGGAGTTGGGCGGCCTGAACGATTTGACAAGCAATCGTCAAAAGTAACACTAACAGCCAACGCATACTAAAGCGCAGCCTCTAGAAAAAATCGATAATTAAAATCATCTAGCATATCGCCCTCATGAGGACGAAATGCGTGTAACTCTTTAAGACGCGCTTTACAACGCTCTAGTTTATTTAATTGATATAAGTTAATGGTAATCTCTGCGCGCTGCTGATGAGATTGACTCGCTATTGATGATGGCTGTATTTCACCTGTCCTAAAACTCACTTGAAAATAGTGATAAAACTGATAAGTTGGCTCATCAGGTTTTAATAAGCTCTCATCAAATTGTGCTAATTTCTCTGACTGACATACGTCACAACAAGAAAACAAGTTATCCCATACATAAGCCAATTGAGGAAAAGACTCTTTAGGACGAAAATGCTCTATGGTTTTTCGACTTTCTACCCCTAATGCCCCATCGCAAAAGGCACAATTATGTTGAGTCATGCTCATTAATTGTTCTTTAGCGCAACTAAAACACGTTTTGGAGTCACGCCATACAAATTTATAGGATGGACTCTCTTGCACTTTTGCCACATAGTCCGCATTCCATTGGTACTCTTTTTTTTGCCAACACTCAGGTGCAGCCATCCTTGTTAATTTACGCAAGGTCTATATCCTCATTCATTAAACGCGATAATTGTCTTAATTCACGTGCAACAATCGCCTTAACTTCTTCACCTTTATCAAACAACTTTGCTGCAATTGCTAATAATTGTGTTTTATCGGCAGGCTGTTTGTTATTCATATAAGATTGACGATACTGATAAAACTGATTTAAATCTTGCTCTATTTCTTCACCAAAATCTTTATCTATATCAAAAATTTCATTCAAAATTAATGCGTAACTTTTAGCAGGATTTGATTTAATGGCTTTAATTTCTGAAACTTTTTCGCCTTGTTCGGGGAGTTTATAAATCCACGCATCTTCTACCGAACCGACCACAAACGGCGAATGAGTAGAAGCAAAAATTTGGGCATTGGGTAGTAGTTTTTGTACCGCAGGCAAAATTCGGCGTTGCCATTTAGGATGTAAATGAATATCTATTTCATCTAAAAATAAAATAATATTTTGGTCAAAAATACTTCGTTGCTGTGCCCACGGAATACTATCTAAACGTACCGCTAAATCAGCCACCCAACTAATCACCGACTTTAAGCCATCAGGCAATACCTCAAAATCTAACACTCGATTATTAAGGCTAATTTTTACCGTTAACGGTGAGCGTTGAATCTTGAATTTAATCTCTAACTGACAAATATCAAAAATAAATTCTTCTATTTGTTTGACGGCATATTGATAGTTTTGTGCTGCTTGTTTGTCACCCTCCACTTCTGCCAATGCTGCCGAAGATAAACTGTTTAAAATCCATTGAGCGATTAAATTGGTATCGGTATTGCCTGTAAACGATAAGGCATTTTCAAAAGGTGATTTTTGGATATTTTCAATACTGTGGGTGCTGATATTTTCTAAAGTACGACGACCTGAATAGGCAAAAGCCATAATAGGGGCTAAACAAGTATCTATTAGTGATATATTTTGCTTTATATGATGATATAAACCTAATATTTTAGATTGTTCAAAATAATATTCTTTTACTAAATGTAATCTTACATCTGTCTTTTGATTAAAACGTATCAGCTCTTTATTAAAATTTATGTTAATAACAGCATAGTCATCTTGTCGAAAACGTTTAGCTAACAAATCGTTATCAGCTGGATATTTATCAAAAATACTTGCCAACGCATACAACAAGGTACTTTTGCCGCAACCATTTGCCCCTGTAAATAAATGAATTTCTGCCTTTTTTTGGTCAGCCTCAGTCGATTCAATGGGAGGAAAATCAATTTTCACCTCATCAAATACACCAATATTTTTTAAGGCAATCGACTCAATACGATATTCGGTCATGTTATCCACCAATAAAAAGAGGCAAACCATTGCTAGTTTGCCTCTTAGTTTATCGACTTAGTTAGCACCCATAAAGATGCAAACTATTATTCCCAAATCACTTTTTGTTTTTGGGCAACCCATTGCTCACCATGTTTTAAGTAGCGGTCTTCAATGATGTTACGTTTAATTTTCATGGTGGGGGTTAAGAAGCCATTTTCCATCGTCCATTGGTCTTTAACTACCACAATATAATCTAAGACTTCATGGTCTTCTAAGGTGCTATTGACACTCTTTAACAAGTCTTTGAATTCGTTAGTTAAGGTCTCTTTATCCAATTGACCGTTCGCTAACTCTTTAGTGGCATCTAAAGACAACATAAACAAGGCGAAGGGTTGTGGCTCACCCGACCCTGTCACACACACCACTTCGACTTTGGGGTGGTTATTGAGTTTGTTTTCAATCGGGACAGGTGCAACATATTTACCCTTACTGGTCTTAAATAACTCTTTAACCCGACCTGTAATGCGTAAACGACCTTTTTCATCAATTTCGCCACGGTCGCCTGTTTTGAAGTAGCCATCATCGGTCATTTCTTCCGCCATTTTGTCTGGCATTTTATAATAACCAATCATTTGTGCAGGGCTTTTGACCTGAATTTCACCGTTATCCGCAATACGCTGCAACACACCAGGGTTTACTGAACCCACGTAGCCGACACGCACTTCACCAGGTTTGCAAGCGTGTGAATAGGCAAAGTTTTCGGACATACCATACACATCCAATAACTCTAAACCTAAACTACGGTACCACTCAATAATCTGTGGTGGCAACGGCGCAGAACCTGTTAAGGCGACACGCACATGATTCATCCCTAACTGCGTTAAGACTTTTTTCTTGACGATTTTATTTAGGATAGGAATGTTAAATAACAGTTTTTGTTTTTTGGGCGGTAACTTCTCGTTGACGCCTAAATAGAACTTCGTCCATAAACGCGGTACAGAGAAGAAAATTGTCGGTTGAGCGCGTTGTAAATCTTTTTGGAAGGTCTCTAAACCTTCGGAGAAGAAGATATGGAAACCAAAGAATAAAGACATGGTTTCAACGGCGGCACGTTCGGCAACGTGTGCGAGTGGCAAATACGACAACATCCGTTCGTTGCTGGTAAAGCCCCAAATTTGCTCCATACCGCTGGTAATGACAATCATGGTGCGGAAGCTGTGTAACACACCTTTGGGTTTACCTGTACTGCCAGAGGTATAAACAATAGTCGCAATGTCGTCTAATTCGGGTAAAACGGGATTTTTGAGTGGTTCTGTCTTGCTAACAATATCATTCCATTGTGGTTGTGCCGACAGCTCTGGTGGCGATAGAGGTGCAGCAATAACGGGCAATCCTTGAGGAATAACCGTTTTAATTTCTTTCCAACCGTCTGCTTTACCGTCCATTTTGCCAACAATTAATAATTTGGCTTCGCTGTGCTCAAAAATATACTCAGCTGTTTCAGCATTTAATGTGGGATATAGCGGCACGGTCACATGGCCAGACATCCAAATCGCGAGGTCAGCCATAATCCAATGCGCGGAGTTGCGACCCAATAAGGCGATATTACTTTTAGGTGGTAAATTCAGGGTTTGGATATAGTTCGCAATACGACGAACTTCATCACCTACTTGTTGCCATGTGTAGTTTTTAACATCGCCATTACCAAAAGGTTGGGTTAAATAAATGGCACTGGGGCTTTTCTTTTCCCAATACAACAAACAATGTAGTAGGGTCTTTTTTTCTGCGTTGGCCATTACCATTCTATAGTTCCTCTATATATGCCACACTTTACCGTAGGTGGCTGTCTTGGGGATGTCCCTGACTGGGTAGCACTTTTATATTGAGCGTTTGTGGACTCAACATGTGAGTAGGCCTGCCACACTAAGGGTAGCTTAGCTGCCATATCCACCGTTCATAACGGTCTTATGCCGACTAAACACACCAAGTTCAAACCTGTGCGTACATGCTACTTGCTAACGATGTTGAAGAACAAAATGCCTAAGTGCTACGTTTAGGGACTGATAATTCGTAAAAATTAGGACGGTGAAAGACTATCATTGCTGACGACTTCCGAAAAGAGTTAATCGTTAAGCGAATATGTCGTAATCTTGTATTTTGTCTACTCAAGCCTACCTCAGCGCGTGCATAGCCCGTACCATGACGGGCGATGATTGCACTATGGCTTCACTTCAATATCTGCATTTGGGCTTAAACCAAAGACATCTTCGGCATACATCGCTTCTACTCGTGTTGCAGGGAGCTTAAAAACACCTGCTTGGTTAAAGCGAACGACATAACTGCTTTGCCATGTCGCTTTATACGGCAAATATTGATAATAAGCACGGTAAGCATCTGCGGCATATTCCACATATACAGGCCACCAATCATTCGCACTATTATTAAGAAGCTGGCTATCGCGTTTCAAACCGCGCCCCAATAACGTTGCGCCCGCAGGAATGGGGTCATTGACCACCACCCAGCCCATATCTTGACCTGCATCCATGCGTAATTCTACACGCGCCACATCCCCTACATGCCACTCCCCTTTCACTTTTTGGGTGACAGGTACTAGGTTTTTTTGGATGCTATAGCCACGATTCATGGCTTGTGTAATCGGGATTCGGGCTGCCGTTGAGACTCTTAACCACGGTTTGCCCTGTCCTTCATGTGTCACGGTCAAGTTTGTGTTGTTGGTTGGCCAATCAAATACCACGGCTGAGGCTTTCGCTTGTTGGGCTTGTTGTTGCAAGACATCATTTGCTTGGCTGATAGGCCATTGATAGCGTTGTTGCTGTGCGGCTAAGGTCAGTTGTGTTTGACCAGTTATCACCTCGCTCGTTTCATTAAACCGTGTCAACACAAACCCAGCCCATAAATTGGCTTGTGTGCTATACCAATGCCCTTGTTGCTGCTGACGCACCAAACCGCGAACTAACAAGGGAAGCTCTTGTTGCCACTGAGCTTGATTGAGTATGGCTAAAATTAAACGGGCTTGTAAGAGACTCTGACTGTCATACCACCACCAACGCGCACGGTCATTTTCTAAGATGGCATACGTGCCACCCATTTGTTTGATTTTACTACGCAATAAATTTTCGACCTCGGCCAAACGCTCTTTGCGTTGGCTCAAATTAGGCGCATGTTGTAGTAACTCCAAATAATCTATCAGCAAGTGGGTTGGCCATTTTTTTGGCTCCAAACGCAAATTATCTAACATAGTTGGCTTGAATGTGCCATATTGCGCCAAGATACTTGCGACTTCTAATTGTCGTTGTATGCCGTCAAATTGAGGCTCAAATATCCAGTGCTTATAAAGCTCATTGGCCAACTTTCCCTGTACATAGGCTTGTAAAGCGGTGAGCATTTTTTGTCGACTATCGACGGGAATTGGCCAGTTTAAGGCTTTCGCAACACGTAAAATATGTGCTGTTAAAAAGGGAGAACCCGCACTTTCATACTGTGTAGCGTAAAACTGAGCCAAGCCATCACGGTCTAAATACGTGGGTAAATCGGCCATGAGTGAGTCCCATAAAGCACGGTCTTGTAAACCTGCGGCTTTGGTGGTCTTTTGTTCTAAACAGCCATAAGGATACTGCTTAAACCATGCTTTAATCGGTTCTAACGTGCCACCTAAGCTGGCTTGTAAATCGACTTGTACTTCGCCACCTGTCAAGGCGTTGGCAGGTAACGGTGCGATAGGCATAGTCCGTGTGTTCTCGTTGACTTGGGTAAGACTCGCTTGTAACACTTGTAACGGAATTGCAGGCAAGACGGTTTGGCTTACAAGCACGTTGTCTTGATAGGCTTGACCCTGTGCGCTTGCTTTCCAATCAATACGCGTTTGACCTTGTGGGACAGTGACAGGCACAGTGACTAATTGTGAGCTATTGGCTGCGAGGGTCAGTGTGTGTTGCGTTGGCTGTGCTATGCCCGTTTGTTGTAGCATCAGGGTCACAGTTTGTACTTGTTCGGTACTATTACGCACAGTCCATTCGGCTTGATACTGGTCTCCCTCACGCACGACCGTTGGCAAGCCACTCACCACTTGCAATTCTTGACGACTGTTAATGCTATGGCTGCCTGTACCAAACTGCTCCTTGCTACTGGCAATCGCGATAATTTTGAAACGGGTTAGCGCATCATTGAGTGGCACAGTAAATTGCACACGCCCCTGTGTATCCACTGCTTTGCTGGCTTGCCATAGTAATAAGGTGTCAAATAATTCACGCGTTGCGCCACCGCGTCCACCACCCCCACCCGACGGCAAGGCTTTTTTACCAAAATGACGTTTGCCTACCACTTGCAGTTGATTGGTGGCTGTTTCCATGCCATACGCCCGTTCTAACATCATCGTTGGCAATACCTCCCATGTGTCATTATCGGCGAGCTCCAATAAGGCTTCATCAACCACGGCTAAGGTCACTTCGGTATTCGCAGGCAAACTTTGACGACCTTTAGCCGCTAGAACTTGTACGCTGACCTGTGCTTGCTCACGCGGGCGATATTGATTTTTATCGCTACTGACTTGTACGCCCAGTTGATATGGCTGCCAATCGACCTTGAGTGCGGCAATCCCCAACTTAAAGGCGGGTTTCCCTAAATCGACCAATGCGGTTGGCTGCACTTCTTGATTACGACCACGAATCACTAAGGCAGATACGTAGACGTTCGGGGCATACTCGCCTTTGATAGGCACGCTAATTATCGGGTCTTTACCTGCTAAGGTGGTGACAAAGCTGTCTATCACGCCATCACGCTCTACCGCTACCAACGCCGTTGCCTCACGAAAGGGCATGCGCACTTGTAAACGCGCCGTGTCACCTGTTTGATAGACTTTTTGGTCGGGTAAGATATCAATACGGTCATCATTGCCTTGGTCAAACCACCAATCGTCATCCCCACCCACCCACACACTGGTACTTGTACTGAGTTGACGGCCTTGATTGTCGGTTGCAGTCGTCACAATTTGCACTTCACCTGATTTTTTTAGGGGTAGACGACAGGTCAATCGGCCTTGAGCATTGGTTTGTTGGCCACAGTTTAGCGGCAAGTCTTGTTCGACCCGTTGCGTGTCATAGGCATAATACCCTCCAATCGTGCGTTTACGATGGCTTTCATAACGGATTTGTTTAGCCGTAATCTGTAAGGGTGTATGGGGAACCAACTGTTGTTGGGCGTTGACACTGACAAACTCTAGCTCTATGGGTTTATCGTCGCCCAACCATGTCGATAGGGCTTTCGTGCCAATAATCACCGAGGCTGGCCACACTTGACTGCTAGCGCCAACGGTTTGTGTCTCACCACTGGGGTCACGGAACTCCATTTCCAAGCGGGCAGTATGCACTTGGTCAATGGCAGGGAGGGGTATCTGAGTTTGTAAATTGCCTGTGGCATCTAAACGTAACCGTTGCTCCGTTAAGGCTGACTCACTGTCTGCTGTTTCTGCATCATTGGCGGCTTTAGGTTTAAGCGAAATACTGTCAAAACTATAGTCTTCAAACTTATCAAACTGCACTGCCCCATATTCTAAACGACCACGCACCGTGACAGGCGCATCGCTATACCCCCCGCCATTCAAATAACGCAATTGAAGCTGCATCGGAAACTGTGGATTTGTTTTATCGACGAGGGTGTTGGGCTGTACGCCCAAATTAGCTTTGAGTACCGGCAATCTAAAAGCAGCCACCTTAAAACAACTGGTGTACAAGTTGCGGTCATCCTGTAATACCAAACGTGTACAGTATTCACCCAATTTCGCCTGTTTAGGAATCTGCCATTGGCTTTCACCGTTACCAATCGTGTTGAGCTGCGTTGTCAGCTCATAACTATCGCCACTGCCTGCATGCTCGACAACAACTTTTTTAATTTTCAGCTCTTTAGACGGGGCACTGAGTCCGACTAATTTAGCCATCCGTACCAAATGTTGCATGTGTACGGTTTCGCCCACACGCAATAAACTGCGGTCAACAATCGTATGTGCCACATAATCGCCAGTTGTTTTGCTGCTACCATAATATTCATCGCTATTGGCATCGTCATAATAGCCTGTCGCACTTAAATTATAGCGCCATGTTTCTATGCCGTTATTCCATTGCGGCAACACAAAACTACGATCATTGCCTTTTTGTGCCAAGACTACAAAAGACGAATATTGGCAGGCTGTTTTTTTGCCCTCGGGATTGTCTGGCTCTTTGAAAATATCTTTTTGAATTAAAACAATACCTTGTGCATTACTTTGGCCTGTCCACAACGATTTATTGTTCAAACAATCCCACACACTGACCGTTGCGTCGGCGACAGGCTGTCCTTTTGCCAAGTCTGTCACCCACACCAAACTCCCCACTCGCCCCATTTGCAAGTGCACCCCCAAATTGGTGACTAGGCTCATACTATGGACAAACGCGGGTTGTGGCTTTTGACTAATCCACTCCCCTAAATAACGACTTTCTACTTCATGGATATATAAGCCCTGCGTGACAGGAATACCAATGACTTCAAACTCACGCGCCGTTAACTGTTTAGGTAATGGCTGTACCGTCACCCCCGCTTGTTTAGCAATCAAGGGTTTATCTAACAGGCCATAATTACCATGACTCTGATACATTTTAAGGGCATTAACAAACGACTGGTCATCATTCGCAATTTTCAGGCTATACAGTTTGGCTTCAGTTTTGGCACTGACACTCGGCTCTAAATTACGCACCGTGACGGGAACTGCGCCGACGGCACTCTCAACCACGCCAAAATCTGCCGCAAATTTAGCTAATGGAGGATACCCACCTGTTTTGACGGATAAAGGAAAGTTTTTGGCATTACTGAGTGGCCGACCATAACTGTCATAAATACCACTGGGTAAACTTAATAAAAAAGCAGACTCAGCAGGAAACGGCGCACTAAAACGCACATAATCGCTGTCTTCGTAGTCATCGCCATTATTGGGTTTAGGTGCCCATTGTTGAGTTGCACCCTGTAAACGAATCGCTTTGATTTTTTCGGCAGGAATCGGCTCTGAAAAACGTAACTCCATGTCTGTTAAGGGAACACACGGGGCTTTGGCCTGCTGACGTGGGCAATTAAAACTGACGGTAAACGGTTCACGTACCTTAAACGCTAAAACCTGATTAGCAAGGCGTTTTTGGCCTGTCGTCGTCGCCGTATGCTTACCCCACACCAAACGCACCTCTGCACCTGCCACCAACCGACGGCCACAGGTCAAGGCACGCCACTCTTTGACTACATCTTGCTTTTCGCTTTTACTGGCTTGGTCATAATAATTATCGCCTTTTTGACCTCGCCACCAGTCCCATAACACACTGTCTTGTTTGGCTAACCATGCACTGGTTTCTTGCGGAGTCAAAAACTTAGCATAGAGTTTTTCGGGCGATTGACTGGTGAGACAATAGACGTGTTGTGGCAAAGTTTTGGGGTCGGTCGTCTTATCTAGTTTCACTAAAAAAACTTGGTCATCGACAATTTCTTGATAATGGCGTGGCCACGAATCAATGATACTGACATTCGTAGGGCTAGAACGTTCATAGCCAAAACTAATATCGTCGGTTTTGAATTGATATAACGGATACGCACGTAACCACTTACCTTGTACACTTTTGAGACCACTGACTAAGGTAAAGCGGCATTCTATACCTACGGGTAAATCGCTAAAATCATAGACCCATGTTTTGGTGTCTAACCACCGACCTTTGCCATAGTCTTTACAATTAGGGCTGACCAGAAAAGGATTACGGACATTAACATCACCAAGACGCACCATGGCATCAGAGAAGCGAGCACGAGCCTGCAACACCGTACCCACCTCGCCTTGTGGACTAAAACTCGTTAAGGCCACCGTTTGACCTGAAGCCTGTAACGCCGTCATTTTTGCTGACGCTAACACCTCCCCCACCGACAAGGCCCATACACTTTGTGATAAACAAAAAATAATACTCAGACAAAATCCTATTACATAATGCCACATAGCTGCTCCTAACCTTGTCTATCACATCTGCGTTGTTGAGGGAAAATCTTGACCACCCAGTATACGCGCTTCGCCTCAGTTGACAGAATAGCCTAACGCATGTTTGACTCTGACTATCGCTAAAAGACGGACAATTAATAATAATCCTGTGAGCCTGCCTATGTCCTTAGAACTATTAACCTATCATTTTTTATTAGATGACTTGCTCAATCGTTGGCAACCCACATTGGGTAAAGAGTATGTAGCTTATAAAAACCACTGCTATCGGGTGTTAAATTTTTATCGTGCCTTGGTAGGCGACAATACCGAAGCGATTGATAAAGCAGCAATTGCGGTGGCATTTCATGATTTGGGAATTTGGACAGACCAAAGTCTAGATTATTTAGCCCCTTCTGCACGCTTAGCACGCCATTACCTACATGAGGCGCAAAAAAGTGCATGGGAATCGGATGTGTTGGCGATGATAACGCTACACCATAAAATTTGGCCGTATAGTCACAACCCCTTAGTCGATGCCTTTCGTAAAGCCGACTGGTTAGATGTGAGTTTGGGACAATTGCCGATGGGTTTGTCAAAGAGCTTCATCCGTCGCGTTAAGCAAACGTGGCCAAACGCAGGCTTTCATGTCTTTTTGGCGAAACAATCTGTTAGGCACACCTTACGTCACCCATTCAAACCATTGCCCATGTTTAGGTGGTGATTATTTTACGGCTTGCGCATGCGTGTCTGGCGATGAGGTTGACAGGTGCTGTTCATCATCCGCCAACACGACCTCATAAAAACCACAGCGTTGACAAATTTTGGAACTACCACGCGTGGCATGATTATGATACTTCACCCCATCAATGAGCTGATGGCCAAATACTTTACACAACAACTTGTTTATCTTTTCTTGACGACGACTCATCATCAACCCCAATCAACGGATTATACGCCTTCACTGGCCTCAATACCGACATAGACCTTAAGGCCACCCAGCAGGCAGTTATGTATACCTGACAAAAGTGACATTCAGATGATACTGGCTTAGCCAGCGGCAAGATGGCATTAGAGTATGGAGCAATTGGGTAGAGCCAAATCTAAACTTGAAAAACATGTGATACACATCACACTTTAGTCAGCAAACATTCGAGTGTGTGGTGAGGTACCGTGTTGAAGGGCAATCGCCCTTCGTCGCTAGAGAACTTAGGAGGTTTTGACATCCTGATTCAGACATGCCAATAAATCAATAAGGTCTTGGGGTAAAGGTGATTCAAAGCTCATCTGCTCACCCGTGTCAGGGTGGACTAAACTTAAACGACGTGCATGTAAGGCCTGACGTGGAAATTGTTGTAAGGCACTCACTAATTCAGGACTTGCTCCTTTAGGCAAACGTGGACGACCTGCATAAACAGGGTCGCCCAACAAGGGGTAGCCTTTGTGAGCAAAATGTACCCGAATTTGATGGGTACGACCTGTTTCTAGCTCAACACGGACATGCGTATGACTACGATAACGCTTAATGACACGATAATGTGTGACCGCAGGTTTGCCGCCATTTAAGACCGCCATTTTTACCCGTTCATGCGGGTGACGGGCAATCGGCGCATCAATCGTGCCACCACTAACTAGTAAGCCTTGGACAACGGCTTCGTATTCGCGATAGACATTTTTTTCACTTAACTCTGCAACTAAATAGGTTTGCGCAGGCAAGGTTTTGGCTACCACCAGTAATCCACTCGTATCCTTATCGATACGATGCACCAAGCCTGCACGCGGAATATTTTTGAGGTCAGGGCAATGGTGTAACAAGGCATTTAATAACGTACCATCTGGATTGCCTGCACCAGGATGAACCACCAAACCCGCAGGTTTATCTAACACTAAAATATGGTCATCTTCATATAAGATATTGAGTGGCATCTCTTGGGCTTGGGCTTCGGTCTCAACCTCTAAGACGACTTGTAAGGTGAGATATTCCCCGCCAACAATACGGTCTTTGGGGCGTAGCACTTTGCCATCCACCAATAAATGCCCTTGTTGAATCCATTCTTTGAGTCGCTCACGCGAATAATCACTAAATAAACGGGCAGCCGCTTGGTCTAAACGTGCGCCGCCTAAATCGGCAGGAATCATTACTGTCAAAAAATCAGTATTTTCAGAAGAACTCTGTTGTAATTGCGTAGTCATATTTGGCGAGCGTATCAGAAGAGCTTAATATAGCGGACTTAGTAGAAGACTCAGGCTGGTTTAATCGCCGAGCATCTAAGCCTATCACGCCAAAACCTCCGTTGGGAGATTTTAACAGGGCGTAGTTTACACGGTTTGAGGATAAATATGCGTTTGCTTTCTCTTTTTGCACTGACTTTATGTGTTGCTGCCTGTAGTACCACGCCTGACACTAAAGGCATTTTATCCGAACAAGGTTATTATGAAGCGGCTCAAAAATCCTTAAAATACGGAAATTTTGAAAACGCCAGTAAACACTTAGAGGCCTTAGAATCGCACTATCCTGTTGGGGTTTATACCGAACAAGCGCAACTGGATATTATCTATGCCCGTTATAAACACTTGGACTATCCTGGCGCCGTCGTCGCTGCGGAGCGTTTTATCCGTCTACATCCCTTAAACCCACAAATCGACTATGCCTATTACTTACGGGCATTAGCTAACTTTGAAGCCGACAAAGATGCTTTTTTGCGTTTTATTCCACTCAATACTGCGCACCGCGACCTCAACAGCTCACGTTTAGCCTTTGATAATTTCAACGAATTAGTCCGTCGTTTTCCCAATAGTGCTTATGCGCCCGATGCTCGCCAGCACATGATTTATATTCGTAATCAAATGGCAGAAAACGAGCTCCATGCGGGTCGTTATTATCTCAAACGTAAAACCTATGTTGCTGCACTCAATCGAGCGCGCTGGGTTGTAGAAAATTACCCGCAAACGCCGCAAACGCCAGAAGCCTTAGCCATGATTGTCCATTGTTATCAACAATTAGGGATGACCGACTTAGCCAACCAACAATTAGCCTTACTCAAAACGAATTATCCTGACTATGTGGATACGCAAAACCAAGTCAAATTAGATTTAGGCGCACAAAATGAGGAGCGCTCTTGGCTGAATATGGTCAGTTTTAATTTGCTTGATAAAAAACTGACTACTTCGCCCAAAACAGGTGATGTACCCCCTCCCAAAGCGGCTCAATAGATTATTCAGATGGGTTTCGGCTGCGCTCAATCAGCACAACGCCTGCTCCCTGAGCGGAGTCGAAGGGATATTTATAGACTCTAATAGGACGATAACCATGGCCGAGCAACTGACAATTAAGATTCAGCAAACCAGCGACTATAAATTTGAAGTGGATTTTGGTGCTGCCCTCAGCCCTATAATGGCTGATTTGCCACCGCCTTTAGGTGAAGGTTCTGCACCTTCGCCTGAGCATTTGTTATTAGCCGCAGTGGCCAATTGCTTATCGGCCAGTTTGTTGTTTGCACTACGCAAATTTAAGCAAAATGCCGAGAATATTCAGACAACCATTAGTTGTACGGTTGATCGTAATGAGCAAAAACGCTTACGCGTGACGCACATTAATGCCAACATTAATTTAGGTAAAGCGGCTGCCGAATTTGAGCATTTAGAGCGGATTTTGGCGCAGTTTGAAGATTTTTGTACCGTGTCGCAAAGTGTGCAAGCAGGTATTCCTTTGCAAATTAATGTGTTTGATGGTGATGGGGTGGTTTTGAAATGACCACTCCCCTCTCCTCCGCCCAACAACTGATTAAATCTGCCAAATCGGTATTATTTATTACAGGTGCAGGTTTATCGGCTGATTCAGGATTACCGACCTATCGCGGTGTGGGGGGATTGTATGAAGGTCAACGTACAGACGAAGGCTATGCTATCGAAACTGCATTAAGTGCATCGATGTTTCGCCGTCACCCTGAGATTACATGGAAATATTTGTGGCAAATTGGCTCAGCGTGTTATCAAGCTAAGTTTAATCAAGGCCATACAATTATTGCCGAGATCGAAAAAAACAAACCAAATACATGGGTATTAACGCAAAATATTGATGGCTTTCATCATCAAGCAGGCAGCAAAAACCTCATCGAAATTCATGGCCGTGCTGAACGTTTATATTGTCTCGATTGTGATTTTCAGAGTACGGCTGAACAACTTTTGGCTAACTACCAACAAACTATCAACCTACCACCACAGTGCCCTCAGTGCGGCGGTTTAATACGACCTGATGTGGTGTTGTTTGAAGAAATGTTACCCGAAAAAGCCCTCTCTCAACTCTATCAATTGTTAGAAACCATGCCTTTTGATATGGTTGTGGTGGTGGGTACAAGTGCTCAATTTCCTTATATTCAACAACCTGTTGTTATTGCAAAACAATTAGCTATTCCTGTTATTGAGATTAATCCTATTGATAGTGAGCTATCACATTTGGCGACTTATCATTTGCGTGGCGGTGCAGCAGAAATGCTGACTAAGTTGTGGAAAATGGCATAGCGAGCATAAGCATGGGTTGAGAAACTAAACCCACGGTAATGAAATGCTCATGGTGGGTTTTCTAGGTCAACCCACACTACCGCAACTATGGGAGAAAGAATAAAAACGATGAAGACGGGTTTTATCTCTCAAGCCTTGCGACTCTTGCTACCACGCCTTATAAGGCAAAAACTTGCCATTCATGGTAATTACAACCCTATCACCTTTTGGATCTGGCTGCTTCTCTACTTCCATACTAAAATCAATTGCACTCATAATGCCATCGCCAAATTTTTCCTGAATCACCTCTTTAAGCGTATCACCATACACACCCACAACTTCATATAAACGATAAATTAGTGGATCTTGAGGAATAGCAGGAGACCATGCCTTCGTCGGATACTCCATGAGCACAGACTTAGCTTCAGATGGCAACTCTAAAAGTTCACACAATTTTTCTGCTGCTTGTTCTGGCATACTATTCATGCCTAAACACGCTGATGTCACCCATACAGTACTCATCCCCAACGTCGAGGCAATCGACTCCCAAGTAAGTTGCTTGGCTTTTTTTGCTAATACAACGGCTTCTACGACTTGTGCTTTGTTCATATTGGCTATTCCTCAAAGTGCTTTCATTTTGATGTGATAGAAAACTTTTAGATTTTTCTTCATCAGAATAATTGCAAGAAACAAGCCAATCAGCCTATCTATTTACTCATTTAAGCCGCATCAATAACCCTTGCAAATTTGGCACAGCAATACCACTTTTATTAGCTCGTTGAACATAAGCGTCTAACAACAATAAGGTTTGTGAGCGTACTTTCATAAAGTGCGCTTGTAAGTAGGTTTCCATATCTAAGGGAGCAACATGACGTGCCAATTTTAGGATGACTGGTAACATCCACGGCTTTATTTGTCGCAACACCATACTGGCTTTACTACCATATTCTGCATGTAAGGCAGCAAATACCTCTTGCTGTGCGGCTATCATCGTTTTTAATAACGCTTTATTTGCTGATAATTGCTTAAATTGCCAATCACTTAATTCTAAAGCGGCCAAAAACACCATCAAAAAGCCTGTATTGTGGGCATTCGCAATCGCAAATTGTTTTTGCCACAAGGCACTAATTTTGGCTTTCTTTAACACGGCCAACAATGCCGACACCCCTTCAACCTCACCATCAACTGGCATAGGCATCACAGGGGGAATCCAAAAGGCAATACCTTCTCGCGCTGTTTGCTCGGTGGCTAAGGGGGTGTGATAACTAATCATGTTAATCATCCCTGCCGCAACTTGTTCTTTGCCAAAGGTCTGTTGCACACGACTCACATCATCAGGGTCAGGTTGCAAAACTACCATTAAAGCATCACCAATCGCGGCTTTCATTGGGGCTAAATCCATGACTGCCAAAGCGGTGCTGGATACACACAACCAAACTTGACTAAGCTTAATATTGGCCAAACTTTGCCATGAGGTGTGACAACTAAAATTATTAAAAATAATCGCTTGCTGACGCTGTTTGTCTTGGCGTAAGTTATACAAAAAAAAACCTTGTTGTGCTTCTTCTAGGTATTTTTCTTTTAGCAAAAAATGAATGTGATAACCAGCTTGTGCCAAATGATAGGCATACACCTGCCCAACCGCGCCAGCACCAATAATTAAAATATGTTCTTTCATTGTTATAATCAACTCAGCATTAGTTCGATATCCATCAAATTATTACATATTTCGATATATGTCAAACTAAAAACCAACAAAAGCTGATACATTGTCATATTTTTATGAGAGGATAAACCTAATGCCTACTATCTTTGAGAAAATCATTGCAGGCCAAGCGCCTTGCCACAAAATTGCAGAAACAAACCTAGCTTTAGCTTTTTTAGATATTCGCCCACTGAGCAAAGGCCATACTTTAGTTATTCCCAAACGTCATAGTCTTGATTTATTAGCCATTGAACAACACGATTTATTTGCAGTGATGGACTTGGCACAACAAGTTGCTAAACGCCAAATGACGGTTTTAGCAGCAGATGGTATCACCGTTTGGCAACACAATCGCAAAGCAGGTGGCCAAGATGTATTTCATTTTCACACCCATGTTATTCCTCGTTGGAATGGAAAAAAACTCAATCGTCCTGCTCCGCTTGCGACCCAACAAGAATTAGCCGCACTCGCCCAATTACTGCAATTTTAAGTATCAATTTACCAACACCGATAATGTTTCGATACTTATCAAAATATAATTGTGTTATACTGAGTACTTGTACTGACTCTATCGAGCAAAAAGATGAAAGACTTAAATGCAATGGCGCAAGCCTTTAAAGCCTTATCCCATCCTAATCGTTTGCAAATGTATTTGGAGTTATTAGAGTTACGTGAAAAAATTATCGCTTCAGGCGATTGCCAAAAAAAAGAGTGTAGTTTTGGCTTGTCTGAATTTATGCATAAACTGAATATTGGTGCGCCAACCGTTTCTCACCATATTAAAGAATTGGTCAATGCCAAATTAATTTGGGTCGAACGTCATGGCAAGTTTATGACCTGTCACTTAAACGAAGACATGCGTGTACGATTAGAGCAGTTTTTTAGTAGCAGTCGTCAGGCTTAAAAAATAAGTCCGTGGGGCAGTCTATATAGCCTCTGTCCCGTTAAGCTACTTATGCCCACCGCCACTACCACCATAAGAATAACTACCACTACTCCAACTACGGCTGGAGCTAGAGGAGCTATAGCTGCCTGTATTAGTCGATAAATTGATTGCTGTTGTAATAAACACAATCACCGTTGCCCATAACAGATACTGAATATTTGACATCGTTTATGTCCCTAACGCTAAAATCCATAGCACAATAGTTGCTATGCCTGTCAATACAAAACTGCCTGAACCTGCTGCTATTAATGGCATATTAATCAACCATAAAATGGCTATAAAAAAATAGCTTAATTGTTGCTTATCATATTTAAAGCCCATCTCACGCATCATATTGTCATGCTGATTTTGTCTATTAAACGCAGATGGATTGAATATCGTTTTATTAAACCACTTTTCGACCAAAGCTTTAGGCACTTTTTGCGCCAAGCTCCAAGTCACTTCTTGGGCGGTTTTTTCGGCACTGATTTTTTGCTCATTGGCTTGGTAGTCGGTAATCTCGGTGATATCACCTACTTTTACTCGCCAATTAAATGCCCCTGCGGCATAGCCAACTTTGGCACGATATGTCCACAGCTTTTTCCATGTTTTGCCCTGATAACGCAAATTATCGCTACTGTTATCAGGCATTTCGTTGAGCACTTTAACCTTTTCCCAACCCTCACTACTTTCGACTAACCACAAAAAGCCTTTATCTGCGTTGTATAACAGATACTCCGTCCACGGCATGGTTGAATAGTCATCCATTTCGGCGGCTTGCAACAACCCAATAATGGTATATTGCACGCCCTCTATGTTGCCCATATCACCTAACTTTAAATTCGTTTGTTTATAACTTTGCTGTTGGTGCTTTTCGACCACAATCGCTTTGCTTTCGGTTAATTCGACATTGGCACTACAAGCAGGACAAACGATATGTTTAAATTCTTGATTGGCATAAGGAATTTGCGTGCCACAGCTTGGGCAATCCAACGCCTGCATTTGGCCTTTAATGCGGCCTGCACTTTCATGAATCGCGTCTTGGTCACGCAATAATTGACATTGTAATTGATTTAATTCAACGGCTTTACCGACATAGCGTTGTGGTGGAAAACCATCAGAATAATCAAGGGTTAAAAAATTATCTTTAATTCTAAAATCGGCGGTTTGGGTTTTCCAACCTTTCCCGACTTTAAACGGTAATTCGCCTTGTCCACCTGTACAACGAGCAGTACGCACATCAGTGGCTGAATACAGGCGATATTTGCTTAATGGTCGTAAACTTTCAAATGCTGGTGCATCATTAGCCACACCATCGGCAAAGCTAAACACATACTGGCCAGAGGCTTCGGACAGCCAACCTTCTTTCCCATTATCAAAAAAAGTGTACCATTCGTTCCACAAACCATCGTCATATTTGAGCTGAATCCGTCCCAACACGGTAAAGGCTTGGTTTTGATAAAGTCCTGTTGTGCCAATTTGTAATGGGCTGTAGTCCTCTAAAATACTGGCCATTTTACCAATATCTTTGACACTATCTGCATCTTTTAAGACGGTAGTTTGGCAATACTCACATACCGCCATCACGGATGCGGGTGACTTAAACGGAACCTTTGCTCCACAACTGGGACAGGTGGCGGTAAACATGAAAGACCGATTTTCCTTAATTTAATGAATTTCCCTCCCTTAGTTTAAGAGGGGGTAATACGTGCAATTCCCCTTCGACTTCGCTCAGGGAACTTTTGGGTTAGCTGAGCGAATCGAAGCTCAAAAAACTTATCAAGAGGCGCTTAACAGTCAAAACTCATACTTTTAGAGCTACGCTCAATCATTTGCCAGCGATGTTGCGTCGGTTGAAGGCACTCAATTAAACACCTGACAGCATCTTGCGGTTGGGCTTGGCCACACATAAATACATCTAAAGCGGCATAGGCATATTCTGGCCACGTATGTATGGTGATATGCGACTCTTGCAACACCAACACACCCGTTACACCTTGCCCTTCACCAAAGTGATGCAAATGGGCAAAAACAATATGCGCCTGTGCCTGCTGTGCAGCTTGGCGCAATATCTGTTCCAGTTGCTCAGGGTTCGCCAACAAGTTGGGTGCTACCCCATCGCACTCTAGCAAATAATGTTGTCCGAGGGGTTTCATCCCAACAACTTCTTTAATACATCGGCTTTGGCCGTATCGTAGTCGGCTTGGCTGATTAAGCCTTTATCTAATAAACCTTTCAGTTTTTCTAATTTTGCTGTCGGGTCATCACTGGCTGGTGCAGCAGAGGCTGTTTGTTCACCCAATACTGATTGTGCCACTGCCGCAGGATTAAAGGCTTTATTCATTGCTCCTGCCATTGCTTGTCCCATTGCCATGCCAGCGGCCATACTCGCGCCTACACCAGCCATACCACCTTCATTTTGTGCCGCTAAGGGAATGGCCGTTGCAGTTTGATATTGGGTATATTGGTTTAGGTCGCCCATCATACCCATCGAAATACGGGTATCTAAGGCTTTTTGCAATTCTTCGGGTAAGGACACATTTTCAACCACAAAACTGTCTAACTCTAAGCCATAACTCACAAATAACGGTTTTAATACCTCTTTAATTTTGTCGGCCATTAAGCCTTGATTGGCGGCCATATCCAAAAATGGCACACCTGAACCAGCAATTGCCGTACTGATATTGGCGACAATCAAGTTACGCAATTGAGGTTCTAACTGCTCTACACTGTAACTATCGTTTGCACCTGTAATGGTGCTATAGAATTTTTTGGCGTCGACCAATTTATAAGCATACATACCAAAGGCGCGTAAACGCACCATCCCAAAATCGCTATCACGAATGGTAATAGGTTGTGGTGTGCCCCATTTGCGGCCTAACTGTAAACGGGTACTAAAAAAGAAAACATCGGACTTAAACGGTGAGGCAAAAAATTTATCCCAGTTTTTTAAGTTAGTTAACACGGGTAAGGTACGGGTTTCGAGTGTGTATAAACCCGTCGGGAATACGTCGGCAATGTGACCTTCGTTAACAAAGACGGCTGTTTGTGTATCACGCACCGTCAGTTGTGCGCCATATTGAATTTCGTTGTCGGTAAATGGAACGCGCCACATTAGCTGGCCATCGGGTTGATTGTCCCATTCAATGACATCCACAAATTGTTTAGCGACAAATGAAAATAAACCCATGTTAAATACTCCTGTTGTTTTGGGGATGCCAATGTGTTTAAGACAAACACGCCGCATTAATAATACCAAAAGTTAAAGATACCCCACCCAATAATGCCCCCATCGCCACATTATTGTTATCTAATTCGTTATGAATTTCGGGCATAATTCGCGACACCAAAGCATAGACCAACAATTGCACCGCCATTGCTGCACTTGCCCAGCCCGCAAACGCCACTAAATTATCGTTGTGCATAATACTTGAGGCTAAGGTTAAGGAAAAACCCAATAATGCGCCCACAAAACTACAAGCCGCTGCCGTTTGTCCTTCACGAATCATTTTTAATTCATCATACGGCGTAATTTTGGTGTAAATCAGCGAAAACACACCTATCATCGCTAAACTGGCTAATAAATAGAGAATATAGTTATAAATATAGGTTGATAACATGGTGTCGTTTCCTTGGCAAATTAAGTGATAGCTGACACAGCGCTTGGCTCATCTGCCTCTACTTTCAGACGTTTATGTCGGGACTATTGAGGTTTTTCGTATAAGCTGCGTTGTTGAAAGAAACTCAAATAAAGCACTCAACGTCACCTTAACGCAACCGCCAAACAGAAGGTGCATAATTGCGATGCAATGATTACGTGCTGATGTCAATTTAAGGTTATTATGCCGCACTTCTAACTTATCGCCTATAACAACTTTTATGCTCGACCGTACCCTTATTTTATCTGTTTTTGTCGTAGCTTCTTGTGGCTTAGCCTATGAGCTCATTACTGCGGCCTTAGCCAGTTATTTATTAGGCGATTCGATTTTACAATTCTCCACGATTATTGGTGCGTATTTATTTGCCATGGGCATTGGCTCACACCTCGCGCAATATGTGCCCGAAGATAAAGTATTAGACCGTTTTATTGAAATTGAACTATTAGTCGGTTTGATTGGGGGTTTATCGGCAACGGTTTTATTTGTAATTTTTGCATGGTTGTCGATGCCGTTTAGAACAGTGTTGTATGCCCTCGTATTAATTATTGGCATGTTGGTAGGTATGGAAATTCCCTTAGTCATGCGTGTACTTAATCAACATAAAGCTGAATTTAGCGCGTTAATCAGTCGGGTGTTAACCTTTGATTATTTGGGTGCCTTAGCGGTTTCGCTACTCTTTCCACTCATTTTAGCTCCTAAACTTGGCTTGGCGCGTAGTGCCTTATTATTTGGGATTAGCAATGCCGCCGTAGCCGCATGGACAATTTATAAATTTAAGCATCAATTACAGTCGATTGCTCGGCAACGAAATCGGGCAATTTTAAGTTTAGGTTTTTTGCTTTTAGCCTTTGTGGGCAGTGATAAGTTGGTCTCTTGGTCAGAGCAACAAATTTTTGCTGACCCGATTATTCATGCCCAAAGCACACCGTACCAACGTTTAATTGTTACCCGTTGGCAAGATGACTTGCGCTTATATATTAATGGCAATTTGCAATTTTCGAGTCGAGATGAATACCGCTACCACGAAGCCTTAGTGCATCCTGCCTTAGCGACACGACCACAAGCAAAAACAGTATTAGTGCTAGGTGGCGGTGATGGTTTGGCTGTACGTGAGATTTTGCGTTATCCACACATTGAACACGTCACCTTAGTCGATTTAGACCCTGCGATGACCAGTTTATTTAGCACCAATGCCGAACTCACTCAACTTAATCAAAGTGCCCTGCTCAATAAAAAAGTCACTGTGATAAATGCCGATGCAGGTCATTGGTTAGAACAACAGCAGCAACCATTTGATGTGATTATTGCCGACCTGCCAGACCCTTCTAACTTTGGTTTAGGCAAATTATATTCCGTGCCGATGTATAGACTAGTTAAACAACATCTAAAACCTAGTGGACTGTTTGTGGTGCAATCCACCTCACCGTTTTTTGCCCGCCAATCGTTTTGGTGTATTGATGCCACCTTAAAAGAAGCAGGATTTTTTACTTATCCCTATCATGTTTTAGTGCCCTCGTTTGGTGAATGGGGTTATGTGTTGGCTGACTTAACAGGCAATTATCAACCGCCACAACAGTACAGCCTGCCAATGAAGTTTTTAGATGCTGCCAGTACCGCGCTAATGTTTCAATTTCCACCCGATATGCAGCCAGTTGAGGTAGAAGCTAATAGACTCAATAATCAAATGCTGGTGCATTATTTTGAGCAAGATTGGTCACGAGTGATTCGATGAAACGGCGGCAATTTATTACAGGCACAGCCGCCAGTTTATTAACCGCCTGCCAAGATTACTCTTCATGGTTTGATCTACCTCCGTGGTTGCCGATTACGGTTTTAAAACCTGCCATGCAGCAAGGCCATTATTTACGTCACCTTAAACAATTACCTGTTGCTCAAGGTGAACGCCGTATTGGCACGTTGATTATTGGTAGTGGCATAGCTGGCTTAACGGCGGCATGGCGCTTACAACAGCAAGGCTATCAGGATTTCTTATTGCTGATGGGTGGCGAACGTTTTGGCAATGCCAATGCAGGACAATGGCAAGATGTGGCTTATCCGCGTGGTGGCCATTATTTACCTTTGCCCACTCTCGAATCAACGCATATTCGGGAAATGTTGGCTGCGTGGAAAATTATTGAAAAAGACCCATTTAGCCTTAAACCTACTTATGATGAGCTATCCTTAGTCCATGCACCTGATGAGCGAATTTTAATAAACCAACAATGGCATGAGGGTTTATTAGCACACCCCGACAAAAACAGCCAAAGCCAACAACAACGCTTTTTTCAGCTCATGAATGACTATCAACAGCAACGTGGTAATGATGGCAAGCCAGTTTTTACCATTCCACTTGCCAGTTGCTCGATGGATGATACATGGCGAGCTTTAGATAAATTAACTTTTGCTCAATGGCTAAAACAACAAGGTTTTAACGATGCTGCCTTAGGTTGGTATGTAGATTATGCTTGTAAAGATGATTATGGCTTAGATAGCCAACAGATTTCGGCATGGGCAGGCATTCATTATTTTGCTAGTCGTCATGGCTTAGCGGCTAATGCTAGCGATAACACCGTATTAACGTGGCCTGAAGGTTTACAGCATCTTGCCGCAAAAATGCTACCGCGTCAGCAGCAGCTAGTTAATGGTTTTGCGCTCAATATTCAAGAACAAAAAGATGGCGTAAATGTGTTGTATTTAGATACGACATCAAACAAAGTTTTTAACATCAAGGCGCAACAAGTTATTTGTGCCACGCCTTTACACGTCACCAAACATTTATTACCACAACTCAAAGGTGATGGCATAAACTGGCAACACGATATGCCTGTTCATGCACCGTGGTTAGTCAGTAACTTTTATGTAGATAAATTTCCGCAAGAGCTAAAAGGTAATGATTTGGCTTGGGATAATGTGGTTTATGGCAGTCCACATTTGGGTTATGTGGTCGCCACCCATCAATGGTTACGGGCAGCTAAACCGCAATACACCGTGTTTACCGCTTATCATGCTTTTAATTCGGCTAGCACCGCCACCCGTCAATGGCTAAGCACTGCAACTACGAGCGAGCTGTTAGACCTCGGCATTGCCGACTTAAAAACCGCTTACGGGACACAGTTATGGATAAGTGTTAAAGGGGTAGAATTATGTGTACGCGGTCATGCAATGGCTGCGCCTACTGTTGGCTTCTTAAATAATAAAAGCCGTCACTATTTACAACAGGCCGATGGACGTATTTTGTTTGCCCATAGTGACTTATCGGGCTATTCGATTTTTGAGGAAGCCGCTTGGTGGGGTTGGCAAGCGGCGAATAAGGTTGTGTCTTAAGCCAATGCAGGTTTAGAGCCACCAAACCCTTTGGCGCGTATCTTGGCTAAATAATCCGCTATTTTCGAGCTAACGGCCTTTTCTTGTACATCACTCGACTGTTCTACCTTAATCACTTCTTTCAAGACTGGCAGGTCTTGTAATTGTTTATAACGTGACAAGGTGGATTCTAAACTTTTTGCCAATAAGCCTTTGCGTAAAGGTTTAGGCAAATAACGGTAGACTTGCGCCTGATTAATTAACTGCGCGACCCGTTGTGTATCTTTGAAACTGGTATTAATGATGGTTAATAACGCGGGATATTCTTGCTTTAGGGTTTTAATCATCACCGAGGCATCACCATCTGCAACCTGCAATTCTGTCACCAAGACTGCGACAGATTGCGAAGCTAATACGGTTAACGCACTGGCGATGGTGGTACGCCATAACACGTGATGCTGGTCACCCAAAATATCCCGAACCGTTTCATACACCGATACGTCTTCATCCAATACCAAACAGTTAATTCCTTTGGCGGGCGTTGGTAAGGGAAAACTGGGGATATTCACTTGCTCTAATTTGAGAGCGATGGCTACCGCATCGGCAATGGTATCGCGTAGCTCCTTAGGCCCCCACGGTTTATTGATATACCTAAAAATTTCACCTTCATTCACCGAGTCTACGGCTGCATCAACATCGGCATAACCTGTTAATAAAATACGAATGGTATTGGGATGTCGCTCACGCGCATGTCGTAGTAACTCTGTGCCTACCATCGTGGGCATACGTTGGTCTGAGATTAAGACATGAATTTTCTCTTTTTGCATAATCTTGAGGGCTTCATAACCATCTGTGGTCGCAAACACCTGATACTGCATTCTTAATAACATCGTTAAGGTACGCAAAATACGTTCTTCGTCATCCACTAATAAAATACGCGGTTTAATAGCAATCGTCATAATTTACATCCTAAGCAGCAGCCGATAAATTCAAGGTACGAGGAAAGGCAATCACAAAACGTGTGCCTTTGCCTAACTCGGAGGCGACACGAATAGAGCCTTGATGCTGCTGAATAATTTTGTACGAAATAGATAAGCCTAAGCCTGTGCCTTGGCCAACAGGCTTGGTGGTAAAGAAAGGGTCAAAAATTTTAGCGAGATGTTCAGCCGCAATGCCACAGCCTGTGTCTTGTACAGAGACATAGACAAAGTCCTTATCTGACCATGATTTAATTAACAAATAGCCCTGCTCTTTGATGGCTTGTGCGGCATTGGTAAATAAGTTAAGTAATACTTGATTGATTTGCGAAGCGGCACAACGAATAGGGGGAACATCTTCAAGGCGTTTTAAGACAGTGACTTTGTATTTGAGGGTATTACGTGCAATCAATAAAGCGTTTTCTATACATTCATTTAAGGAAACATTGTCTAATATGGCTTGGTCTAAACGGCTGAAGTTTTTTAAGCCAGTCACCAGTTCACTGATTTGCTCGACACCATAAAACGTATCGGCAAATAAACCTTCTAGGTCAGCAAACCATTGTTGACTGTCAAAACCCGCTTTTGCATCGTCCAGATTTGCTAAACTTTCAGCAATGTCTACATCGCGACTATTAGGGTCAATCAGCGTATGTGCCAAGTGCTCGTGCGCTTGTAGCACATAATGAAACTGAGCAAAAAACTCACGTGCCATCTCAATGTTATTATTCACATAACCTAAAGGGGTATTAATTTCGTGCGCTACACCAGCAACCATTTGGCCTAAGGCTGCCATTTTTTCAGACTGTACCAATTGCGCTTGTGACGAGGATAACTGGCGATAGGCGATGTTGAGTTCAGCAGCGCTTTGACTAATTTGTTTTTCCATCGCCGATAATAAATGCAATACCGCTCCCATTCCCAAATAACGCCCCTGCTCGGTAATAACAAAATCTTCACTGAGTGGAAATCGCATTTTTTTACTGATATATGCGGCTGCTTCGGCCAAGCTATCCGTGACTTCTACAGACAACACATCTTGGCGCATAAAGTCTTTAACTGGCCGATTACCAAACAACTCTCGGCCAAATTTTTTGAGAAAGATATCATTTAATTGGTGACGGCTAATCATACCAACAGGTTGCTGTTTGGCATTGACCACAGCCACAGATAAACATTGTTGATACGCCTGTGATAAAAAAGCGTCAGCAACGGTATTGATGGTGTCCTGCTCATCAAAAGCTAAAATATCCGTCGCAAAGGTGCGTAATATGGACATAGTCACTCCTACGTAGTACCACAAGTACTTCCTGTACAGTGTTCATGTCTAGCAGATAAAAGGATTGATTGAATGGCGATTGGGCTTAGGCGCACAGTAGAAGGGTTTTATGACAAGCACGTGTCACTTTGTTGACGTTTTGAAGATAGAAAAGTGCCTTGCAGACGCTATCACAAAGAGGAATGACAACGAGGACTGCACGGTGAATAAACGGGGTTTGAGGAGAGCTATTATGGCTCGAAGATAACACTCGCCCTCTGAGGGTCTGACCTTGGTTATGGCTAAGGTCAGCCGTTTTTAGATTTTTTTATACATATACACCGTGTCTTCACCATAGGCTAAACACGCCGCCTTGAGCTGTTGATTCAGTAGATTATCGACAACAAAACCATAGCGTTGCCAATAACGTAGCGCGCCTTGTACAGCCACTAAAGCCAGTGCTGCGTAAGCCTGTTGCTGGGCATAGGCCAGCAAATAGTGGGTCAACTGTTGAGCAAGCCCTAGTCCCTGATAGGCAGGGTCTACCGCAAGGTCATGGATATACAGTGTGTTTGTGTTGGCTGTGATAGGGGGATTGATGCGATTCAATATAGGAATATCTGCCCATAACCACGGATGACTCAACACATAGGCAACGACCTGTAGTCCATCTTTAGCCACCAAACTAGTCTCAGGTGACAGTTGCCGTTTATGTGCAAAAATGGTCGTTTCTTCCCACAGTGCTTGCGGATAGGCGTGTTGTTGTACCGTTTGGACGGCAGCTAAATCTTCAACTTGCATCAGTTGGATGGTCAACATACGCTAAAATCACCTACTGTGCTAATAACCACCATGTGGCCATTTCGCCTTTGCCTTTAACATCAATCACACCACGATACTCGGTCTTAAAATCTTCGGCTAAACGAATACGAGTTTCTTGACTGATTTGAATACGTCCCGCTTGCCCGTGTGACTCCATTCGACTGGCAGTATTCACGGTGTCCCCCCAAATATCATAACTAAAACGCATCGCGCCAATCACCCCTGCAATGACTGAACCTGTATGCACACCAATACGTACGTCCAAGTCAATACCTGTTTCTTGGCGAATTAACTTAATTTCGTCTAATAACGCTAAGGCTAAACGTGCAATGATATGAGTATGGTCGTGACGTGGGTCGGGTGCACCTGATACCACCATATAGGCATCGCCAATCGTTTTGATTTTTTCTGCGCCTAATCTAGCCACAATCGCATCAAAACGGGAGAAGATTTTTTCTAATAACGAGACGACGACTTCGGGGTCTTGTTTGGATGCCCACGGCGTAAAACCCGCAATATCGGCAAATAACACACTGACTTCGGGATGACGGTCAGCAATCATGCGGTCATTTTGGCGTAATTCGTTGGCGATTTTGGGCGGTAATACGGCATGTAACAAGCGGTCTGAGCGTTCACGTTCTTGCACTAAATACTGTTCGGCCTTGAGTACCTCGCGGTCAAATACGTTCAAAATCAGCAGTACAGATAAGGTCGCCAATACCATATTCACCGTACGCATTAATGAAATCAGCATGGGCTGTACAGCACTTAAATCAACATAGGCTTGTGTAAATACACAAGCACCTAATATCAAACATAAAATCGGAAAACCCATAAAAAATAGACGGGACTTTTTTTCGGGTGGGTCAAAAATCACACTGGCTAAGACGGTATTCGTTACCCCAAAAATACTCACCCCCAACGCCGAGCCTGTTAAAAAAATCAATACCGCCAAATGGGTGTTGACCGTCACCATTAACCATAAACGTGCCAAACGTTCCGCGTGTAAAGAAGCAGCCCACATCCCCATGCCATAACAAGCCATAGTGACGGCATTGAGTAAAATGACAGACAAGCCTTGGGTGAAGCCCAGAAAAAAGGAAAGCAAAAAATAGAATGTCGTTAAGGCAAAGGCTGCTCCTAAGCTATAACGGGTGATGCGTGTACGACGGGTATGGTCTGCTTGCGTCGGTAATGGCGGAGGACTCAGTAAATCTAACCAAAACTGTTTATCTGGTCGACGGATATACTGACGCATTTGGCAATCTTTTTCGTCGTGTTGGCTAAGTTCAGACATCATGAATCCCGCATATTATTGGGTAAACACAAGGTTTACCCTACATGTTGACGCGATTAAGTATCTAAAATCGTGAGTGCCGCTTGTGCATGCTCCGCCGCTTCAATCCCCAGTTGAGTCAAATAACCGCCATCTACATGACTGGTTAAACCTTTTTGATACAAGCGTTGTGCCGCCGCAATGATGACAGGCTCAGCGGTATGATGAATTTTTAGACCTGCTTGATGATTACCCAAATCAAACATAGATAACACGGTTAATTCTTCAATTAAATCAATAGAATACTGCATAATAAGCCCCATTTTTTGTCATAATTTACGCTTTTGTGGTTAAGAACATAGGCCATTTTGGCAGATTACAGCACGTCACATAGCCCGCAGTTCTACATTATTTTAGTCGTTGCCCGCTATGGCTATTTTCAATTGCCAAAAAGCCATACAACTGCCGTTACAAACCCGTTGTCTCAATTAGATAACATGCTTAGCCTATTGTGCGCAATAGAAATAAGGCCATCATTGCTCGACGTTGGTTAAGCCGAGGCAGTAAATACAGGCCATGTCTGGGTGAGTGCGCTTTGCTGATATAGGCGTATATCACCAAACTGCAAAAAGACGGCCTCACTTTGTTGAGGTCTAAAAAAGAGATAATCATTCACCTTTAATTGTTGGCTGGCAGACCCTAGCCATAATTCTTGGTTACTTGAACGACCATATAACTCACTTAAACGTAAACCTGCGGGAGAAATAGGCTGAGCCAACCAGTGTCCACCATGAATAAAATAGCCCCGCTGATTATTGGCATCCCATGCACTACGAAACCAACGCGCCCATTCTAAGGCAGGAATTAAAGGCTCTTGCTCTACTTTAAGGACAGGCGTCGCAATAAAACAAGCGGCCTGATGCTGTGCCAAGGTGGGTAAGTCAAAATCTGACGGTTGCACAAATGCACTGCCAATAGCAATCTCATTAGCGACTGTACCTTGTGCATGTAAGGTATAGGTTTGACTGCCACCTGAGTTGTAAGTCATCTGATTAGCATCATACCCTGCTTGTTGAATCGTTTGCTGACAGGCTTGATAAAAAGACTGCACATAATCCCATGCTTTTTGTTGCATACCTAGCGCAGTCGGCAGTTTGGCAACATGCGCTTCATAGCCCATCAAGCCAGAGAGTTTTAATAGGGGCGATTGCTTTAACTGTTGCAATACCGTTTGTAACTCCTCTACCGTTTTTAAGCCTCCACGATGTAAGCCCACATCAATTTCTAGATTGATTTTTAGTGGATAATTAAAGGCTTGCGCGAGCTCGGCATATTCTTGCAAACGGGCACTGCTATCGACCAACCATTGCACACGGTCTAAGAGCATAGGATTCGTTAAATCTGTCAACCAATGCTTTAAGGCCAACGCGGCGATGGGTTTCCCTAATAAAAAATCACCTTGCGGATAATGTTCTAATACCGTGGATAACATCGGCAGATTAAAGACCATAAAACGCTGGCTACGCAACTGCTGACTCAATACTTGCAACAAAGACAAACAAGGCAATGACTTCACCACCAAACGTACAGGCAAGTTCTTAGCGGCTAAGTGTTGTTGCACTTGTTGAATATTATGTTGGAGTCGTTGTTGGTCGATAATCAGTGTCGGTTGTGCGACTTCGGCTGTTCTTAATGCCTGACTGAGCTGCTGAAAATAATTATCATGCCCTTTGCCTTCATCTGAGGGTTTTAGGCCAGCCACCACAGCCACCCCCCCTACACCTGCGCCTAGCAGGATTTGTCTACGACTCCAACTCATGCGATGCCCCAAATTTTTTTGGTGTAATTATTAACGAGCTTATTTTGCGGGTCTAATTGTTGGCGTATTGCTTTGACCGTAGACCATTGTGGATAGAGCTTAGCAAAATCTGCGTCGGTTAAAGAGTGTAATTTACCCCAATGTGGACGGCCACCATATTTTTTGAAAACAGGCTCAATCAGTGTATATAAAAACTGATAATCATCTTCGTAATAGGCGTGTACCGCGATAGAGCCTGTATCCCGTTGATAAAATGGGGATAACCATGCACGCTCATCGCCCTTGATAACCCGTGCTTCAATCGGAAAAAACACATCCGACCGTTGTTGTTCGATGAGCGAAATGACTTCTTTTAAGGCAGGGATTTGTGCCTCTAAGGGCAAATGATACTCCATCTCATGAAAGCGTACCGAACGCTCAGAAGCCAACAACTTCCAACCATAATCTACCGCGTATTCAGTGCCATGATTATCGGCAACCATTTGTGCAATACGTCGGCGCAAGTTGGGTGACCAACTGACATAATCTCGTAGCTTTTTTAAGTCCATTAAAGATTCCATGTCTTTGTCTTCACCACGTGGCGTGACGGGTTTATCGGTTTGATTATGTAAAACCTTCATCGCCAAGCCCGTAAACGGAATATAAAAAAACTCGGCATTCCGATTTTTTTGATATAACTCAGTCCACTCTGCAAATAGTTCTTCAACAGGCAACATGGTCACTTGACGTTCAGTATAGGCTAACGGCCAATTTTCTAAGGTATATTCTGTCACCACCCCAAAACTGCCTAAGCCTACTAAGGCAGCATGATAAATGTCAGCATTTTCTAAGGGACTGCAATTCAGCTCTTGGCCTTGCGCACTGATTAACTTAAAACTCGCCACACGACCATGTAGCGCAGGTAAGGCATAACCACTCCCGTGTGTGCCTGTCGCTATCGCGCCAGCTAAGGTTTGTTTATTAATATCAGGAATATTGACCATATCTTGGCCAACTTGTTCTAATAACTGACCTAATTGTTGTAAGCGTGTCCCAGCTTTTACCGTTGCCGTATGTTGCACGGCATCGTGGCCAATTAAGCCCGAAAAACTGTCTAAGGCGAGTAAAGTGCCGTCTGTGGCGCACTGAGCATTAAATGAGTGACCTGCACCGACACAACGAATGGGTGCTGCGCTATTGGCTAGTAAGGCTTTTAGTTCATCGATAGTATTAGGGGCAACACGTTTGCTGGGATATGCATATTCACTGCCTGCCCAATTTTGCCAAATATAATGACCTTGGGCATTTTGACTGGCAGGCACAGGCTGATGAGGGGCTTTATAACAGGCGGATAAGACTAAACTCGCGCTACTCGCAGCACTAAAACTTAAAAATTGACGACGATTTAACATGACTTTCTTAACCTCGTTCCTCTGTTTAGATACCATCCCCTCATTTAGGGGAGAGTTAGGGAGGGGTATATTATTTTGCAGTTTGAGCAGTCGCCATATAAGTAATCATGGCTTCAAAATCGGGGGGTGTACACGTGGCGCATAAGCCGCCCGCAGGCATGGCATTAAATCCTTGAATCGCGTGTTGTACTAAAGTGGGCAATCCTTTTTCTAGGCGTTTTTCCCATGCCGCTTTATCACCGATTTGTGGCGCTGGATTTGCTGCATTGGCGTGACACGTTTTACAGCTTTGTTCAAAGAGTATTTGTTGTTGTTCGCTCAGGGTGACTGGCTGTAGATGGGGTTGTTTACTACAAGCCGCTAACCCCATGAGGGATAGACTAAAAAACAGGATTTTGTGCATATCACCTTTCCCAACGGAATATAATTATTGTCGTATCTTAGAAATGATTGCTCATTGATACTAGCACAGGATGGGACAACTAGGGGGATATTTTCGGCCATTTTATCCCTGCCGATAACCTTGTGGCGAAACCCCCATCCAACGATGAAAAGCACGCCTAAAACTCGCGGCTTCGCTATAACCCAACACAGCGGCAGCTTGTTCTACCGTCACCCGTTTATTGGCTAAAAGTTGTTTGGCTAATTGCTGACGGACAAGCTCAACTTGCGCTTGAAAATCGGTTTGGGCAGCGTGTAACTTACGTCTTAAGGTACGCTCTGACATAGCTAAACGCTTAGCGACTTCGGGCATACTTGGCCAATAGTTGGGGCGTGCTTTTAAGGCTTGTTGTACTTTTTGGATAATATCTTCGCTACGTAATACAGGATGTTGTTGGTCAACCAATAACTGTTGGCACAGTAATAATAATTGTTTCGCGGTGAGTGCATTGGCGGTTTTAAGCGGTAAAGACAACAAACGGTTGTCCATACTAAATTGGCAATCGGCTTGTTGATAAAAAATAGGACAACGTAAATAGTCTTGTAAGGCGTGATGATAACTGGGTTGTTGCCCGATAAAATGAACAAGTAACGGCGAAAAATCTTCGCCCATTAATTGCCGTGCCACATGCGTAAAACCACAAATTAACTCTTCGGGGGCAAATTGCGCCAGTGCTGGCAACGGATAATCCAGTTGCGCACGAATCATAAACTCTTCGGGGTGCTCTAACGCCTCCAAACTCATAAAACTACTGGTCAGACGATAATAATCTAAGCCGTATTTTATCGCCTCACCCACGGTTGGCGCACTTAACATGGCATGCCCCAAGATGCCATAACTAGAGACATTCACACGCGCACCAATCATCAAACCTAAATCTTGATGCCCTTGCTCATAAAACAACACTAGTAAACGCTCGTAATCTTCTGCGGCTAAACGACAATCATCTTCAGCTAATAACCGTATATCCTCCAATTGTAAACATGCTGCGAGTTGTGCTTCCTTAAACCCATTCGCTAACGCCCAGTCTACCAATATCATGGCAATATAGGCAGGAATATGGCGTTGTTGTATTAGCAAGCTCATGCCATAAATCTCTTCATTTTTTACACCTTTTTTATACTATTTGAGGAATACTGACTAGCAAGATTTAGCATAACACCCACTGCGTTGACACGCGGTGTGCAAGGCAGAGCGTATGTATAAGCCCTTATCCTCCCGTCTGTTAGCGATTAGCTGTGTGATTATCATGGCGACTTTGTTATTTAGTCAGGTATTTGCTTGGTTGTCTGCCACCAATATCGCTATGCTTTATTTATTGATGGTCATGATGCTCAGTGCCTACTATGGCCGACAGGCGGGTATTTTCAGCGCCGTACTTGCCGTATTGGCATTTGATTTCTTTTTTGTCGAACCCAGATTATCGTTTAGTGTCGAAGACTGGCAGTATTTAATCACGTTTGCGGTGATGCTGATTAGTGCCCTCACGGTCAGCCAACTCATCAACACCTTACGCGATGGTCAACAAAAAAGTGATGCTCAAGCCGAACAAAACCAGCAACTCTATTTATTTGCTAAACAATTAGTCAGTGCTTTAACGCCACAGGACATCTTTGCCATTTGCCAAGAATTTATCGAAACCAATCTGGCACTCAAAGTCGCTTTTTATCTCTCGCCTAACGCGCTCGCTAACAGCGAAGAGATGATATTTGGCGATTTTACTGAGCACGAAAAACGCACACTGACTCGGTTTTTGGCACAAGATTTGGCGTCAGCCAACATGTTTTATGATGCAGATAACCATTATTTTCCCCTTAAAGGCCAAACCCGCTTACGTGGTATGATGCGTATTATCAACCCCCAAGCTATCGCAAAAACACGCCTAGAAACTATTGCCTCCCTTGTTGCCGTCGCACTTGAGCGTTGGCATTACATTGATGTCAGTGAACAACAAATGTGGCAAATTAAAAGCGAACAGCTACGTAACTCCATTTTAAGCGCCGTCTCACATGATATTCGGACACCATTAACCATTATTTATGGTTTAGCCGACCAGTTATCTACAGAACTACGTGACAGCACGCACCAAGACCGTATTCGTCAAATTTGCCAACACAGCTTACACTTAAATAAAATGGTCAGTAGTTTGTTAGAATTGTCTAAACTACAATCGGGACATGTTGTCTTAAAGTGGGAATGGCTACCTGTCGAAGAATTGATTGGTAGTGCGTTACAAGAGCTTAAGCCCTTATTACATAAGCATCCTATTGTTTTACCCCAATCACTAGACGCTGTAATTTACGGCGATGAGTTATTATTACAACGTGTCATCAGTAATTTATTGGATAATGCCATTAAATATTGTCAGGGTGAGGGCGAGATAAAAATTGGGGTAAAAAGCGAAGCTGATACCTTTTATTTAAGCATTGCCAACCCTGCACCTTTAATGACTCATGCACAGCTCACACATATTTTTACCCCTTTTCAACGCTTAGCACACACCTCACATCCGCATGGGATAGGTTTGGGTTTGGCTATTTGCCAACAAATTATCCATGCGCATCACGGTGACATTAGCTGCCATTGTGAAACTGCACCTGATAGCCAACAGTCTTATGTAGTCATGACCATCCGCCTGCCCACTCCCCTACAACCACAGGTGCCATCATGATCAGTTCAGCGATACGCTCCCATATTTTAGTGGTTGAAGACAATACAGATATTCGGCAATTACTCTACCAAGCCTTAATCAAAGCAGACTTTCAGGTGAGTTTGGCCGCTAATCTCAGCCAAGCGAATGCTTATTTCAGAGAGGACAAAACTCACCCAGAGTTAATTATTTTAGATTTAGGGTTACCCGATGGCGACGGTAGCCAATGGATTAGCCAATTACGACTTTGGTCTACGCTGCCGATTATTGTGTTATCTGCACGTTTTGCCGAACACGATAAAATCCATGCGCTTGATGCAGGCGCAGATGACTACTTAACCAAACCGTTTAGTACCGACGAACTATTAGCACGGGTACGGGCACAATGTCGTCGCTTAGTCCAATTACGTCAACAAAACGCACAACAGGCCATGATTCAATTTGCTGACTTTCATTTTGACCGTCATCAACAACAATTATGGCAAGGCACCAACCTGATTCATCTCACCCATATTGAAGCACAATTACTGGCTGTTTTAACGGCACATGCAGGCCAAGTATTAACCCATCGGCAATTATTGGTAGCCGTTTGGGGCGGTGAATTTAGCGAAGAATCGCACTACTTACGCATTTATATCCGCCATTTACGCAAAAAAATTGAGTCAGACCCCGCCCGTCCTAAATATCTACTCACCGAAGTCGGTGTCGGTTATCGCTTTTTATTAAGCGGTTAGCTCGCTGTTTGACTTTCTTTAGCCATCACACAAAGTACAAATACACTTAAAAAACTAACGTTTAGTTAAGTCGTAAACAAGATAGGAGTTTACTATGTCTAGCACAACCCGCACCCGTGCGTTAGCCATTGCTGCCTTGGGTGTTGTCTATGGTGATATTGGCACCAGTCCACTATACGCCTTCAAAGAAGCCTTTGCTCATGGCTTAGCGCCAACTGAATTTAATGTCTTAGCCAGTCTTTCTGCTTTTTTTTGGGCAATTTTATTAGTTATTACACTCAAATATATCTTGGTGGTATTGCGTTATCATAACAAGGGTGAAGGGGGCGTGTTGTCCTTATTGGCCTTAGCCAATCAGCAAATCAGTCAACAAGGTAAATTAACGACCGTTATTTTTAGCTTAGGCGTATTTGCCGCTGGTTTATTTTATGCGGATGCGTTTATTACCCCTGCAATTTCCGTGTTATCGGCGGTAGAAGGGACAGAAATTGTTGCGCCTAGCCTTAAACCGTGGATTATCCCCATTACCCTTGCCATTTTAATCAGCTTATTTGTTGTGCAACGTTTAGGCACTCAGCGAATTGGCGGGCGGGTCTTTGGCCCGATTGTCATTACATGGTTTGTGACCCTTGCTGTCTTAGGTATCCATGCTATTCTCGCACAGCCCAGTGTCTTAAAAGCACTGAACCCTATGTATGCAATGGAGTTTTTTATCCAGTATCCCAGTGCAGGCATCTTATTATTGTCTGCTGTTTTTTTGGCACTCACAGGTGGAGAGGCATTATATGCGGATATGGGACACTTTGGCGCACGTCCTATTCGTTTAGCGTGGTTAGGTTTAGTGTGGCCGAGTTTAGTGTTAAATTATTTTGGTCAAGGGGCGTTAATTTTGCAAAATCCCAGTGCAGTGGCCAATCCTTTTTATTTGCTTGCGCCTGATAGTATGATGATTTTTTTGGTGATTTTGGCAACACTAGCCACCATTATTGCCTCTCAAGCCACCATCGCAGGCGCTTACTCGCTGACTGTTGAGGCCTCACGTCTGAATTTGTTGCCACGTATTAATGTCATTCACACCTCAAATACCGAACAAGGTCAAATTTATATCCCCTTTATTAACTGGTTAATGTTGTTAGGCGTAGTGACTTTAGTCTTAGTTTTTCAATCGTCTGGTGCTTTAGCCGCTGCTTATGGCTTGGCCGTTTCTGGGACGATGCTCATTACCAGTTTATTATTGATGTTAATTGTCTATCATCAAGGTCACCATAAACGCGGGTTAATGCTGAGTCTATTAGGTTTATTTGCCACCTTAGAGCTGATATTTGTGATTGCCAATAGCAGCAAGTTTTTCACAGGCGGTTGGTTGCCTGTATTGGTAGGTTGTATCGTATTTGGTCTGTTTTATATTTGGCGCAAAGGCAAAAATGCGCTCAGTGCCGAACGTCGCCAATTAAGTTTAGCAATAAATCAATTACCTCTCTTAGTCAATGATATGCACTGCGTACAAGGTACCGCGATTTATTTAAGTTCTGACCCCGACTTAATCCCCAGTGCGTTATTACACAACCTTAAACACTATCAAGTCATTCACCAACATAATGTGTGTTTAACCGTAGAAACCCTCAATATGCCCTTTGTGGACGATGCACAGCGTGTCAGTCTCACGGTATTAAGCCCACAATTAGCCCAATTGACTATTCGGTTCGGCTTTCGCGAAGAGCCTTTATTGATGCCTATTCTGCAAAAAGTTCCGTTAGACTGGTCTTTTGATCCACTACACACGTCATTTTTTGTCTCCGACACTTTAATTCGTCATCATGCTAACACATTGAATCGGCTAGAGTTTGGGGTATTTAATGTCTTATTTAGACAAGCAGGCGAAGTCTATAGTTTCTTTGGTTTACCTGCGAATCGTACTGTTATGTTAGGCACACAAGTCAACTTATAACGTGATGCTCTGTTCAATGGCATTTGGAAATCGCTTTGAGCAGAGCGCATAAAAATACAGTCGTATAATCACAAGGTTTTTAGCGCATTTTAGTTTATCATCTAGTACTTTCGTCCTATTAACCACTGTGGACTGTCTTATGTTAAGTGACCGAATCAATCGAATATTGCCTTATATCAAAACAGGTGGCCGTCGTTTACCTGTCCCTAAAGACCTCTCGCGCATCACCACCATTGACAGAGAGCGTGAATGTGACGCACAACAATTAGGTTTGCCCGCAGATGCTATTGATAAAATTTGGCAAAGTGTTGAAGCCTATTATAAAACGGGATTACACCCAGCCATTACCTTAGTGATTCGCTATAAAGGCCACATTGTGATGAGTCGTGGCTTGGGTTATAGCCATGTTGGAGCGGAAGGTGAATCGCCTGATGATGGGTCAAAATTAGCGACTGCTGATACCCCCATTTGTTTATTTTCTGGTTCTAAAGCGATTAGCGCCATGCTGATACATAAATTAGCCGAGGAAGGTAAACTCAAGCTCCATGACCGCGTATGCCAATATATTCCCGAGTATGCTTCACATGGAAAACACCTAACCACCATTCACGATTTATTGACTCACAAGGCAGGCATTCGCATTATGCCAGTTGCCAATCCTGAACCCGCTTTAATGTTTGATTTTGATGCCGTCGTGAAAATTTTGGCCGAATCGCCTCCCGTTGGTACACCCAAAAAACATCAAGCCTATCATGCAGTTACCGCAGGCTATATTTTGGGCGCGATTGCACAAAATGCGTCGGGCGAAACACTCCCACAACTGCTCAATCGTATCTTGGCGAAACCCTTAGGCTGTGAACATTTTACTTTTGGTGTCGATGAAACCCGCCGCCACGAAATTGCACTCAGTCATGCCACAGGGGTTGATAAAGTGCCCATTGCCAGCAAAATGATAGAGCACATGCTGGGCGTGAATGACCGCGAAATTATCGATGCCATCAACTCACCCGAAGGCCTATCTGCCGTTGTCCCTGCCGCGAACATTTATTGTAGTGCCGAAGAAGCCTGTCGTTTTTATCAAATGTTATTAGATGGCGGCCTGTGGCAAGGCCAACGGGTATTTGAAGCAGCCACTGTCGCCAACGCTACACGACGGGGCGCATTACGTTTTGACCACTCTGCCAAAGCACCCATGCGTTATTCGGCTGGCTTTATGCGCGGCGAAAAATTATGGACGATTTTTGGTGCAAACACCGCCGATGCCTTTGGTCATTTAGGCTTTATCAATATTTTGTGTTGGGCTGACACTGCACGTGATATTTCGGTGGCGTTTTTAAATACGGGCAAATCTTTAGCACCCGAAGGATTTATTGGTTTTGCGAACGTAACCAGTACGATTAGTTCTGTTTTTAAGGCTAAATAACCTGCTTAGGGATTGGGCTTATTTACCTAATCCCTACCAATTCGTGAGGGCATAATTTTTTCGAAATCAATTATTTAGGGTGCAATGCATGGTCTAAAAATAGCTTGATTATCTTTGCGCAAAAAAACATGAAATGTGTCATGTTTATCTTGATAATTTAAGCTCACGCCTTCTTGGTGACAGCTTAACGCCAAGACCGAACAGCCAAAATAATTGTTATAGGTTTGAATCGGCCACTTTAAAAAACGACCATCAGCCAAACGTGCTTTTAAAAAATAGTCATGCTCTTCGATTCGTTTATTGGTGTTTGATTTCCATTCGACCCAAGCACAACAATTTTCTACTTCATTAATCACAAAAGCGATAATCAGCCATGTATAACCCTCTTGGTCAACATAAGCCTCTGTTTGTGTTTCATTAGCTTTTAAAAACTCAAAGGCTTCAGCATTACGATTATTGAGCGTGTCTCCCCAAAAAGACGTGGTAAAAATACCTAAGCCTTCAGGCGCAGGCTCTTCCTCAACGCCCCACTCTAGAAAATCATCGCTTGGCATTCGTCTCTCCTTACAAAAAAGCAATCTGCCTCTCGCTCGAAATAGCAGACAATTGTATATTAGCTACCCTGAAGGTTTAGGCCACCTCCACTAAACCTTGTAGTTCCTAATCAATGACTTGATTAGACCAACGCATAATCCATGCGTGTAAAGATAATAAAACAGTGTATTAAGCCTACACTGACCCTTTTTGGTTTATAAACGAGACAACCATAATGAGCATGATGCAGCAACCTTTATTAATTTCTTCTTTAATCGAACACGCCATTGTTAATCATCCCAATGCCGAAATTGTGAGCCGTCAAGTGGAAGGCGGTATTTTTAAGTACACTTATGGCCAAGCGGCAAAACGCGCAAAGCAAGTGGCCAATGCCCTCACCCAAAAATTAGGCATTCAACAAGGCGACCGTATTGGCACGTTGGCATGGAACACCTATCGTCATTACGAATTATATTTTGGCATTAGTGGCATTGGTGCAATTACCCATACCATTAACCCACGTTTATTTCCCGAACAAATTATTTATATTATTAATCATGCGGCTGACCGTTTTATTTTTATCGATTTAACCTTTTTACCCTTACTCGAAGCGGTCGCCAGCCACATTAGCAAGGTAGAAGGCATTGTGGTGTTAACCGACAAAGCGCACATGCCAGCCAGTAGCAAATTAACCAATTTATTATGTTATGAAGAATTAATTGCCGATGCCAGTACCGAATACACATGGCCAGCTTTAGACGAAAATGCCGATGCGGCTTTATGTTATACCTCTGGCACAACAGGAAATCCTAAAGGGGTGATGTACACGCATCGCTCCACTGTATTACACGCGATGGCCGCTGCTCAATATAATGCGTTAAACATTACGCCTGATACCATTTTATTACCTGTTGTACCAATGTTTCATGTTAACGCATGGGGAACACCCTATGCCGCGACGATGATGGGCGCAAAATTGGTATTACCTGCACATGGGATGGATGGTGCGTCGTTATATGAATTAATTAATGGTGAACAAGCCAATTTATTGTTGGGTGTGCCGACTGTTTGGTTAGGTTTATTAAATTATTTAGACTCGATTAATGCCAAATTAGACTCGGTTAAAAATGTGGTGGTTGGCGGTTCGGCTGCACCATTGTCGATGATTAAAGCCTTCCAAGAAAAACACGATGCCTTTTTGATTCACGCATGGGGCATGACCGAATTAAGCCCCTTGGGTACAGTCAATAGCATGACCCGCAACATGGCAGCCCTCCCCTTAGAGCAACGTTATCACGCCCAATTAAAACAGGGTCGCCCTGTGTATGGGGTGGAGATTAAAATTGTCGATGATAACGGTACAGAACTCGCGCGTGATGGCAAAGCCTTTGGCCGTTTATTGGTCAGAGGCCCGTGGGTGGTTGATAGCTATTATTTGAATGAGGATAAAAAATCCTTTGTTGATGGTTGGTTTGATACAGGGGATGTGGCCACGATTGACAGCGAAAACACCATGCAAATCGTTGACCGCTCTAAAGATGTGATTAAATCAGGCGGTGAATGGATTAGCTCAATTGATTTAGAAAATGCCGCTGTGGGTCATCCTGCGCTTAAAGAATGCTGTGTGATTGGGGTTTATCATCCAAAGTGGGATGAACGTCCGTTGTTATTAGCCATCAAAAAAGAAGGTGCAGAAGTCACTGAAGCCGAGGTCATTAACTATTTAAGTGACAAAGTCGCTAAATGGCAATTACCTGATGCTGTCGTGTTTGTACCCGATTTACCCCACACCGCAACAGGTAAATTATTAAAGACAGGCGTTAGAGAAACGTATAAGAACTATTTAGTAGAAAATGGCAAGGCTTAAGAGAAAGCCACCGTATGGTCTAAGGCGAGTTTGATACCAATCATCTCGCCTAATTGGTGATTATGATGTGATGGCACTAAGGATAATACTTTAGTGCCACTACTCAACTCTAAGGTATATAAAAACTCTGCCCCACGAAAGGCTTTAGCGATGACTTTTGCCTGTATTGGGCTATTATCATCATGGATAATATCATCAGGACGAATCAATACATCGACTTCTTCGCCTGCTTCACAAGGGCAAACATCAATCCCAATCTCGCCTAATTCTAAAGCAATCCGACCATCATCGGAGCAACGTTTTCCTGCCACCAATACCCCTTCACCAATAAATTGAGCAATATGCCGACTACTTGGTTGATGATATAACTCATAAGGGCTTGCCCATTGTTCAATCTGGCCGTTGTACATTACCCCCACATAATCGGCCATGGCAAAGGCTTCGTGTTGGTCATGGGTGACTAAAATCGCGGTGGTATTTTCGGCTTTTAATAAAGCACGCACTTCTAAACTCAAACTTTCGCGTAATTCGGCATCTAAATTAGAAAACGGCTCATCTAACAATAACAATAATGGTTTAGGGGCTAAAGCACGCGCTAAAGCAACACGCTGTTGTTGTCCACCCGATAATTGATGCGGATATTGTTTGGCAAATGCACTCAGTTTCACTAAGTCAATTAACTCGTCAACCCGTTGTTGACGTTGTGCGGCTGACTGTTTGTGTAAACCTAAAGCAATATTTTGACTAACGGTTAAATGGGGAAACAAAGCATAATCTTGAAATACCATGCCACACCGCCGTTGATGAGCAGGGATTAACTGTTTGGGCTGACTAAGGATTTGTTGTTGTAAGCTAATTTGCCCTGCACTGACTGGCTCAAAGCCTGCAATCGCTCTTAATACGGAAGTTTTGCCACAGCCCGATGCACCTAATAAACAGGCGATATCACCTTGCTCTAGCTGAAAACTGAGGTTTTTAACCACCGTTTGTTGTTGATAGGCAATGCTGATGTTATCAACCGACAATAAAATAGTCATGTTTATCTTCTTCGTTACTACACACCAATTTTTGCTCATTATGTAATGGTCAAGAGAAACAGGACAGTTATTTAGGCAGCTTGTCTTAAAAAATCACGTTCAAATATTAATGGTGATTTATAACCTAGCGTTGAAT
>NZ_QAON01000005.1 GCF_003051055.1 Agitococcus lubricus
ATTCAACGCTAGGTTATAAATCACCATTAATATTTGAACGTGATTTTTTAAGACAAGCTGCCTAAATAACTGTCCTGTTTCTCTTGACCATTACAAACTGCCTGACCATCGTGTGAGCATAGGCACAGGTTTTTACTGGGGCGATTTATTCGAGAGCCACGATATCAATAATTATTATTTTGAAGGCGCAATTCCCAAATTACGGCCAAACTTTAAGGACACCAGCGATACCGCAGACATTTTTCAACCCGAAGCACAACGCACGAGTTTCTTTATTTTTGCACAAGATGAATGGCTGATTAATCCTAACTGGGAACTGACGTCAGGCTTACGTTATGACCACTACTCCGACTTTGGTGACACAGTCAACCCTAGATTGGCGTTGGTTTGGCATACGCACTCCACTCTCACAACTAAGTTGCTCTATGGCCGTGCCTTTCGTGCCCCCGCTTTTTTAGAGCTTTATGGCAAAAATAATCCTGTCGCACTTGGTAATCCCAATCTTTCCCCCGAAGTATTAACGAGTAAAGAGTTGGCTTTTGCATGGCGCCCCTCTAAAAAACTGCATATTGATTGGAATTTTTACCAATTTCATATCCATGACTATATCGACTTTGTCAACGATGCGGGTCAACAAACCTTTAGCGCACAAAATGTCGGTCGTATTGTCGGTCAGGGTTTTGAAACGGAGTGGCGTTATCAAGGGTTAAATCAGATACAAATTCTATTTAACTACAGCCACCAAGACACTAAAAATAAAAATACGCATCAGCCTCAAGGAGGGGTGCCTGTTGATAAATTTTATATCAGAGGGTTGTGGGATATTCCTTTGGGTTGGCAAGTTTCGGGACAATTGACGCGCGAAGGCAAAAGCAAACGCAGTGCAGGCGATGACCGTGAAGCCCTAGCGGCGTACACGACACTTGATGTCAACATTAGGCATGTATGGTCTAACGATTATGAGAGTAGTTTAACGGTGCGTAACGTCTTTGATGCTGACATCAAAGAGGCTAGTCGAGGCCCCAGTCCCAACCAGACTAAAGCCTCTTTGAGTGATGACGTGCCACAGCAAGGCCGAAGCATTAGTGTCAATTTGAAACTTAATTGGTAATACAACACGCCAACCAATCTTGGGTTAAAGCCTTTTCACCAATCACAAAAAACTCGCCATTGGTTAAGGTATCACGCGCATTATAGGTCAAGGGAATCCCCTGAATATCGACAAGTACACCACCCGCTTCTTCTACTAAAATTTGAGCGGCCGCAGTGTCCCACTCCATTGTTGGCCCTAAACGCGGATAAAAGTCAGCAGCGCCTTCGGCCACACGACACATTTTGAACGCACTCCCCACTTCTAAAGCCACATAGTCACCAAAACGTGCAGTGACTTTTTCCAACACAGCGCCCTCTTTGCCACCTTTATGATTACGGCTTAATAATACCCGCGGGATACTTGCTGCTTCTGAAGTCGAAATAGCTGTTTTTTCACCCTGCTGGTTAAACACCCATGCGCCACCACCCAAGAAAGCGGCATAGGTCACTCCATACACTGGGGCATGTAATACCCCTAAAATAGGCTTATTATCAACCACTAAGGCGATATTGACTGTAAAATCGTTAGTACGTTTAATAAATTCCTTAGTCCCATCCAAAGGGTCAACCAACCATAAAGACTGCCATGTGTGACGTTCTCCCATATCGCCATTTGATTCCTCTGACAACACAGGAACCATCGGCAACAATTGTCGTAGCGCAGTATCAATAATATGATGTGAAGCCATATCAGCCGCAGTTAAGGGCGAATTATCAGATTTATTCTGTACTTGCCAACGTTCTGGCTGATTATAAATGGTCAAAATAGCTTCACCTGCTTTCTCGCTAATAGCGACAACAGCAGGTAATAACTCGGATAAATTTAACATGGTCACTTGGTCCTTAATCGATACCGTATTACTGGATATGGACGGTACATTACTCGATTTGCATTTTGACAACCATTTCTGGCAGCAATTTGTTCCCCAAAAATACGCAGAAAAACACGGACTTTCTGTTGAAGAAAGTCAAAAACAGTTATTTCCACGCTTCAAAGCACAATACGGTACACTCAATTGGTATTGTCTAGACTATTGGTCTCAACAATTAGACTTAAATATTGTCGCACTAAAACGTGAGTTACAACATCTTATTCGTATGCGAGTTGACGCGCTTCACTTTTTACAAAGTCTGGCGAATAGCAACAAACAGGTTTGGATGGTCACTAATGCACATCCGCACGCCCTTGCCTTAAAATTAGAACGTACGGCCATTGCCCCCTATTTTCAGCGTATTATTAGTTCGCATGAATTTGGCAAACCCAAAGAATTTTTACAGTTTTGGCATGAGCTACAACAATATCTTCATTTTGACCCACGTCGTACACTGTTTATTGATGACAGCGAAGCCGTTCTAGAGACTGCTCAGCGTTTTGGTATTGAACACATTTTATCTATCAGTCATCCTGATAGTTTAGCGCCTGAAAGGACAGGACTTAAATTTCCTGCCATTAATCAATTCGCGGAAATTTTACCGATTGAGGATATGCTCTGTTGAACGCGTTGATTAGCGTTGCGACAGTAGGGTCTGTTGACGTTTTGCGTGTGAGTCGTTCTATTATATTCCGTCATAAATGTGTAATTCCTGATTTATTGTTGGACAAGATGAGTTGACAGCCGAAGAGTGGCATTGAACAATCTTAAAGTCTATTCTTATTACCAATTATATTTTTGACGATACAAGGTATGCTGTTATGTCTGCTTCTTTGATGTTAAATCAATTACCTGACGCTCTCTTTCAACGTTTGCAGGATGCAGCCACACGCAATCAACGCAGCCTTGAAGAGGAAGCCCTAGCTTGTCTACACAAAGTACTGATGCCGATTGCGACCACAGAAGAGTTAGTTGCACGTAGCCAAGAGTTACGCCAACAATTTGTCTGTGAACAAGACCGTTTAGCCGATGTTATTAAACGCTTAGAAGAAGGCAAACCCTGTCTTATCTAAGTCATCGTGCATCGCCATTCTGACGTGTGGGCTATGCTAGCACGTCACACGTAGTCCTCTCTCAAACATAGAGTAAAAACTCTAATCACTTCAAATACTTAAAAAATACAAACTGTCGCCATTTCACAAAAAACACTGCAAAACTGTCAGCATCTCTCTAGGCGCTGTCATCATTTATCAAAGATTTTTAGGTATGATATTGTCATTCGCTCAGCATCAACTGAGTGCTTTTATCTGAGTAGCAAAAAACACAGCTATTTGATTTATTTATGCTAATTTCAAATTTAGCACCCTCTAAATAGAAGTTAGTAATTCTGACGGAGTCATCGTATGTCTTACTTAAAACCTTCCCAAAAACTCTGCTTAAGTGCGGCTATTGCATCGACATTGATTGCCTGTACCGCCGTACAAGTAAGTCCGACATGGGAGCGTTGGTTTTCTGCGAGTGAACAAGAAGTCCGTTATGAATTGATTCATCAAGTCCATTATGATAGCGCAGGGGCGGTACTCAGTGTGGGCAGTTCCTCTTCGACACAATCTAGCCATGATGTCATTGTCGTCGCGAAGCATGCCACCAATGGCACTTTACTATGGAAAAGCAGCATTGATTTAGACAGTGATGATAAACCTTGGGATAGTGTCATCGGCACTGATGGGAGTATTTACGTCATCACTGAAACTAGCCTCGTCAAACTTAACAGTGCTGGTAGCGAAGTGTGGCGTCGCTCCTTAGCTCAGCTTCTGGGAGCTAACCCGCTATTACGTGATATTGAATTTAATAATAATCGCTTATACCTTGCTGGACGTGATTTATATGTATTTGATATCCATGGCAATCTAAGCAATGCTATCAGTCAAATTGCTCCCTTATGGGATGTGGTTGTACATAACACAGGCATTTACACCGCAGGGACAGGACAAGTAAAGCGCTATAATAGCAATTTTAATATGGTATGGAGTTATGCACTCAATACTGTACAAAATCCACCTGCTGAATTGGCCGTTGCTAATGATGGCAGTGTCTTTGTTGCTACCTATAATAGTAATCCTCAAGATAGCGCCTATTTGACACGCCTAAATCCACAAGGCCAACTGGTATGGTCGAAGTTTTTTAACGACCCCGATACGAACTCTTTCCAATTATCGGGTATTCCTAAAGTGAGGCTAATGGCAAATGGCAATGTTGTCTTTGGCGTATCGCAACACCCCACACGTACACTTTATATTATTGACCCAACAACAGGTGCAATTAAGAACAGTAATACCCAAAAAACGGGTCTCATCAATGAATTAGAGGTAGACAGTAACAATACGATTTATGTGGTTGGTGGAAAAACAGCTCAAAAGTTTGATGCCAATGCAACCCTACTCGCTTATAGCACCTTAGGAAGTGATGCCGATATCACGAGTGGCGGACTCGCCTTTACAGCAACTAATATTTATGTAGGTGCAGGGGTATTGAAGGGTGGCAATATGACGATGTATTTGGCCAATTATAAGAATCAATAAACGCAACAAAACAAAAGCCCTTTAGTTAAAGGGCTTTTTGTTGACAGTCAGCAGATTAGTTCAAAACTGGCTCATGAATACCTGTTAAGCGAGCATTTTGAAAACGAGTTTCACCAATCACTCCTTTTAAGGCCAATAAGGTATTATAAGGATGCTCTTGAATTAACAAATTGACAATCGCCGCAGGCACATAGCCCCCTAATTCGGCATGCCCCGTCATCGTGACTTCGACACTGCCATTGGTCAAAGGTCTAAACAACCAGCCCCCTTCTACTTTAGGCATACGCTCATAACCGTCACGAATAGGATAATCGTTGACACTGTTACTTTCGATACGAACAAAATGATTTTGGGGGTCTTGGGTAATTTTGCCCTCAACCACCGCTTCACGGTCTTTGAATGGCCACGGAAAATCGGTTACAACCCGAATGACAAAATTCATTTTATTATTTTCTAAACTAATGGGTTGTACTTCGAGCGTACGATATAACCAACGGCTGGCAGATTCGGTATCCATAATTAAGGCCACCACACCCGTCAAGGTGCTCTTGACCGTCGTCACTGCTTTAAAACCATAATAGGGACTATCGGGTAAACGATACGACCATATTTTAATGCCGTTTTTATCTAAAATTAACTTCATATTCATTTGCTCTGTTGCCATCACCGACTGAGAAAAAAAACTCAACACGACTAGCAGAACGGTTGCAATTGCCTTCATGAGCATGCTCCTTATTGCACGGTGCAAAGACTAGCGCACAATATTCAAGCCTACTCTATTCGTCTCAAACACACGGTGTGTGAGCAATAACACCTTCTACTCAAGCCAAGCACAGATTAGCGATTTGCACCTTATCATCCACTCAAACCTAGCATTAGATGATTCGCCCAATCATAAAACGACTTCGTGTTTGATGTGTGATATCGCTAATATTGACTTTTATCGCTTAGCAGAAAAAGCGTAGACAACCCTATTTAGACTTCACGTTACCGAGTAGACAGTGACTTGAATACAACTGTATACATAGTACAAAGTGAGGTCGGTCAAGATAAGTGACAAATGTCATTAGCACGGACGTACTTATAAAAACAATACCACTCATCTTCACTTAGATGCCGTTCATGCCAGACCTAATTCACGCAAGCGAATGATGGCTTGCGTGCGATCGCGTACTTCTAATTTTTCTAAAATAATGGATAAATAATTACGCACTGTGCCTGCACTCAACTGCAAGGCATTAGCAATTTCTTTATTTTGCTTACCTGCACATAACTCTCTAATAATTGCCAACTCTCGACGATTAAACACCGTATGGGCGGCCGCTTTAGGATTATTGATAATTTCACCTTTCGCCACAGCGCGAATGGCTGCCGTCAATTGGCTGTGACCAATATCTTTTAATAAGCACGCCTGCGCACCTAATTGCCGACCTTGAGCCATGGTAATCGGTTCATCAAACGTGGTCAGTAAAATGACAGGCGTATGATTTTGCTCTGAACGCAATTGGCGTAAGGTATCTAAACCATTGCGTTTGGGCATTCTAATATCGAGCAAAATCACATCAGGTTTTAATTCTGCTACCTTACTTAGACAATCATCGCCATCTACAGCTTGGCCAATGACGCTTAAATCATCTTCAAAGCCTAATAAGGCAACAATACCATGCCTCACTAACTCTTGGTCATCAACGACTAATAAGCGAATCATGATAAACAATCCTCTGGAAATTGCACAGCCAACATAAAGCCCTCATGGGTGGCACACGTTTGCAACGCCCCACCTAATTCACCAATGCGTTCACCCAAGCCACGCAAACCATTACCCGAACTAAACTCCGCGTTTTTACGTAAGCGGCCATTATCTTTTACCATGAGACGTAAGCCTTCAGGCTCTCGTACCAAACGAATCCATAACCGACACGCATCACTGTGTTTTAGGCTATTTGTAATCGCCTCTTGGACAACACGCAATAAACAGGTTGCCAGTTGTTCATCTAACATCGCCAAATCGGCATCAATATCGACATCAAACTCTAAAAAAGGAATACTCGACAGCATCGATTCCAATAACTCACTAAAACTGGCTTGGTCGGCACGTAATTGTTGTACAGTGGTGCGTACGTCTTTGAATAGTTCTTTCGCTAAGTCTTGTACTTGGACTAACTCGGGGAGCGCTTGCTCTGGCAGTTTACGTTCTAAAATTTGTAATTGTATATTCAGCGCGACTAAATGATGCCCCATTTGGTCATGCAAGTCACGCGCAATTCGGGTGCGTTCGTTGCGTGCGACGGCATCATTTAAGAGTTGTTGCGTAGCGCGTAATTGCGCATGCGCGGTTGCGGTTTCTAAATGCGCTTGCCATTCCGCCAAATTACAGTAGGACATATACCATAAGGCACTTTGCGCCAGTAGCAAATATAAGGTAAACACAATGACGGGTAAGGTATGCTGCAATAAGGCAATCACCAACGATGTGATAATAAAAATACCGTTAGCAATCCATGGCGAAAATCGGTTGAGTAAAGGTGAAAAATTAAACAGTAAGAAGCCTAAGAAAAAACTCTCGATAGCAGGTAGCACCATATGATGTGCCAACATAAATGCACTGCCATAGCCTATGATAATACATAGCCATAAAAAACTATCCCTATTATCCATTTGCCAACGGCGTGTGGTGATAATTAGCCACAATAACCGTAACAAAGCCAATAATGCGGCAATCCCATTAAGCGCAATTAAAACAAAATAAAAAACCACGCCTTGCGCCATGGCCGCTTGACTCAGTTGCCAAACTGCGAGCAACCACGCCAAAACACCAAACATAATAATTAACGGCTGTCGACGTAAAAAAGGAATCGCTTCATGCATGACTTGTCTCGGCTAAGGCGTTATATTATTTTCAACAGGTTTATAGCAGATTCGTTTCTTCCTTGCTATGTTAAACGGAGCGTCGAGATACAATGACAGAAGACAATGAACAACAGGTCGTGCGCATGGATAAATGGCTATGGGCTGCCCGCTTTTTCAAAACACGGACCTTGGCAAAAGATGCGATTGAAGGAGGTAAAGTCCATTGTAACGGTCAACGTGTCAAGGTCAGTAAAGAAGTAAAAACGGGTATGGAGTTACGCATACGGCAAGGATTTGATGAAAAAACGGTGATTGTCACGGCCTTAAATGATGTCCGTCGGGGTGCCAACGAAGCTCAATTATTATACCAAGAGACCGCCGATAGCATTGCACGTCGTGAAGAACACGCATTGCAACGTAAAGCGGCCAACTTGGCATATCCAGACCACCGCCCCAATAAAAAAGAACGCCGACAAATACACCGTTTTCAGGACTCTTGGCAAGAAGACGCTTAACTGACTTTGCTTACAAACGACTGACCAACAACAGACAACACCAACTCATCACCACGCTGCAAAGCTGCCACGCCTTCAGGCGTGCCAGTCAACACAATATCACCTGCTTGCAAGGTAAAAATTTGGCTAATATACGCAATTAACTCATACACAGGCGTAATCATGTCTTGAGTAAAACCCTGCTGACGGCTTTGACCATTCACCGTTAAGCTAAACTCTGTTTGGCTAATATCCTTAAACTGCTCAGGCTTGATAAATGGTGATAATGGACACGCACCATCAAAGGCTTTGGCAACTTCCCACGGATAACCCTGTTTTTTAAGCTGATTTTGTAAATCACGCAAGGTTAAATCTAAGGCTAAACCATAGCCAGCAATCGCTTGAGGCACATCATCAACACTGATTTTGCTAATCGTTTGGCCAATCAACACTGCAATTTCGGTTTCGTGATGACAAGAGCCACGGTCTTGAGGAATCGCAAAAGCAGGCATCAGTGGTACAATGGCCGTACTTGGTTTTAAAAATAAAATGGGTGCTTCTGGCACAGCATTACCCAATTCTTTGGCATGAGCGGCATAATTTCTGCCCACACAGACGGCTTTGCCAACAGGTAAATTTATCTTTTCGCCATTTAACCACTGATGTTGATAGGTCATTATTTAAGAGCCTCTTGAATTAAAAAGAAACGGTCTGAACCAAAAAACATGTCATCACCCAAAAAGAAAGTCGGTGCGCCAAATGCGCCGCGAGCGACCACCTCTTCGGTATTGGCTTTTAAGGCATTTTTTACGCTGTCTTCTTGAGTTTTTGCCACTAACTCTGCACCAACTAATTGGGTTAACAACTCAGCATTGGTGACATCCAAACCTTGTCCCCAATAAGCCTCATATAATTTATGAGTTAATGCTGGACGTTCTACATCACTGGCAGCACATAATACGCGTTGTATGGTCACGGTATTGGCAGGAAAATTGGCAGGAATTTTTAATGGAATTTGATAATAAGCCGATAAGCGTTGTAAGTCTTTGAACATATAAGGCATTTTGGCAGGCACAGTAAAGGCTGGCCCTGAGTTGCCTGTAGCTTTAAATACACCACCTAATAACACAGGCTTCCAAATAACTTCTGCTTTGCCCTCAAACTGACCTAATTGTGTGGCCGCAATATAGCTATAAGGGCTAACAATATCGTAAAAAAATTCGAGCTTTTTCATGTCTTTTCTCTTTGTTATGTTTAGGACAACCACAAGGGTTGTCCCTAGAAAACTTACTCTCTCCCTTCGACTCCGCTCAGGGAGCAGAATCGTGGTAGCTAAGCAAAGTCGTGGTGGCTGAGCGAAGTCGAAGCCTACTTCACATCAAAAATCTTACCGCGATTAATAATGTTATTGGGGTCAAACGCCAATTTAATCGCTTGTAAATAAGCAATTTCTTCGGGGCTACGGCTATAGTCCAAATATGGCTTTTTGGTCATACCCACACCATGCTCTGCCGAGATAGAACCATTGTACTTTTGCACCGTTTCAAACACCTTCTTATTAACCACTTGGCATTTGCCAAAAAACTCATCTTTGGTCAAATTGGCTGGTTTTAAGATATTCAAGTGCAAGTTACCATCACCAATATGACCAAACCAAACAATATCAAAGTCTGGATAGTTTTCTTGCACAATGGCATCAATATCGGCAATAAACGCAGGAACGTGGGTAATCAACACCGAAATATCATTTTTGTACGGGGTATATTTGGCAATGGTTTCAGAAATATCTTCACGCAAACGCCACAAGTTTTGGGCTTGGGTTTCATTTTGGCTCATCACCCCATTAATCACCCAACCCTCTTCCATACATTGCTCAAACACTTGCATGGCTTGTTCTTCAATAGCAGGCGATAAGGCTTCAAACTCTAACAACGCATAAAACGGTGTTGCTTCAGGAAAGGCACGCTGTACATCGCCACTGGCAGTCACACACTGCACCGCTAAATCGGAGAAAAACTCAAACGCCGTTAAATCTAACTTAGCTTGAAAAGCCGATAAAATTTTCATCACCGAGTCAAAGTCAGGCGTACCCAACACCAACACACGCAAATCACGCGGTTTACGTTCGAGTTTAATTTCCGCTTCGGTAACAAAACCCAACGTGCCTTCTGCACCAATAAACAAATGGCGTAAGTCATAACCTGTGGCATTTTTCATCATGCCTTTATTGAGGTGTAAAATATCGCCTTTACCTGTGACCACGGTTAAACCCAAGACCCAAGCACGAGTCATGCCGTATTTAATAACTTTAATACCACCCGCGTTAGTGCCGATATTGCCACCAATTTGGCTAGAACCTGCTGAGGCAAAATCTACGGGGTAATACAAACCTTGCTCATCCGCAAATTGTTGTAATTGTTCAGTCACCACCCCTGCTTGTACTTTGACCATACGGTCGGCGGGATAAAACTGAACAATTTTGTTCATACGGTCAAAGCTAATCACCACCTCATTATTAGCGGCAACTGCCCCCGCAGACAAACCTGTACGACCACCTGATGGCACTAAAACAATATTCTCCTGATTCGCCAATTTGACAATCGCTTGTACTTCTTCAGTCGTTGCAGGAAAAACAATGGCACTCGCGGAGGGTGTGTAGTGTTTTGTCCAATCACAGCCCCATGTTTTTAGGCTGTCCGCATCGGTTTTAACACGCGTTTCGCCAACAATGGCTTGGAGTTGGGTAATAATGGTGGGATTTAACATGGAGTATTTCCTAAAATGAAGACCAAAGACAGATAAAAAAGAAGACGTCAATTGCAATGAATCTTCTGCATAGTCAGCATGAGCATTGGCCATTGGCTATACGGTATGGGCTTATGTTATCATATTTAGCTTGATTCTTGGACTTGCACAAACACCGCTTGCGCCCTCACTGTTTTCACTCAGCGTTTTGTGCTGGCATGCTGCCAAGCGATTATTGTTGAGTCCAAACCTCCAGTTTTCTTATCGGCCTTCAGGAATTGTCATGAGCCAATTATCGTTAGATAAAGCTAAAATTCGCTTTTTATTGTTAGAAGGCGTTCATAAAAACGCCCTCGATGTCTTAAGCAATAATGGCTATACCAATATTGAATACTTACGCGGCGCACTTGATGAAGACGCACTCATCGAGAAAATTAAAGACGTTCACTTTTTAGGTATTCGCTCTCGTACCAATGTCACCGAAAAAGTCTTAGCTGCGGCTAATAAGCTCATTTCTATTGGCTGCTTTTGTATTGGGACTAACCAAGTTAACCTCAAAGCGGCGATGGAAAAAGGCATTCCCGTATTTAACGCCCCCTATTCAAATACGCGTTCTGTGGCTGAATTAGTCTTAGCCGAAACCATTTTGTTATTACGCGGCATTCCCGAAAAGAACGCTTTAGTACATCGTGGTGGTTGGTCTAAATCGGCGGAAGGCTCTTACGAGGCACGTGGCAAAGTCTTAGGTATTGTTGGCTATGGTAGTATTGGTACTCAGCTTTCGGTGTTAGCCGAATCACTGGGTATGCAAGTCATTTATTTTGATGTTGTCACCAAATTACCCTTAGGTAATGCCCGTCAAGTAGGCTCTATGAGCGAATTATTAGCTCAAGCGGATGTTGTGTCTTTACACGTCCCTGAATTAGCCTCTACCAAAAACATGATGGCGGCTGAACAATTCGCCCAAATGAAAAAAGGTAGCATCTTCATTAATGCGGCGCGTGGTACGTGTGTGGATATCGACGCGTTAGCGGCTGCTTTAGAAAGTGGCCATATTGCAGGTGCGGCGATTGACGTGTTCCCTAAAGAGCCCAAAGCGAATGACGAAGAATTTTTATCGCCATTACGCAAATTTGATAACGTCATTTTAACACCACACATTGGCGGCTCTACCTTAGAAGCCCAAGCCAATATCGGTTTAGAAGTGGCTGAGAAATTTGCTCGTTACTCTGATACAGGCACAACCTTATCGGCGGTCAACTTCCCAGAAGTGGCCATTCCTTTACAAGCAGGCAAACATCGTTTATTACACATCCACAAGAACGTGCCCGGTGTGTTATCTGCGATTAACCGTGTCTTTGCCGAAAACAATATCAACATTTCTGCCCAAAGTTTAATGACTAATGAAGCCATTGGTTATTTGGTGATGGACGTTGATGCCGAATACTCTAATGTAGCTTTAGAGAAATTACAGCAAATCGACGGCACAATTCGTACCCGCGTGTTGTTCTAAACACAAGGCCATAAAAAACCACGCTGATGCGTGGTTTTTTTATATCCGCAATCCCCACCGTTAATGTGCTTGCGAATCATCATCTAAGGTTTCTATCAAGGCAATTTGTAACCGTGAGTGTAAACGGACAAAACGTCCCCATAATAACGGCACAAGTACGGCAAATAGCACGAGTACCGCCACCAACAAATTCGCAGGTGGCAAAATACTAGAGCTTAACGCCGAGATTAACAGTAACATCACTAAAATAGCGACGATTGGAATCACCTCAGAAATAATAGTACGTGCTTGTACATTATATTGTCCTGCTTTGTCTGGCTTTACGCTCATTTCGGCTAATAACATACTCAAGGCTTTAAGTTTGCGATAGGCAGCAATGAGGAAAGGCAAAGAAGCTAACAAAGCACCGCTCCACACCACGGCTTTTTCTAAACCTGCAAAGATGGTTAATGACGGCACATAACTTTCGACCACATCCATAAAGTAGGCACAACTGATAAAAATAGCCACGACTAACGCAAAATTGACAAAAACATGAATCAAAATACGGCGGATAATTTTTGCTATCATCACACTGTCGCCTTGCGGCTGAATATTTTGCAGCCATGTTGTGTAAGCGGTTGCCACGTGAATCACTTTAGCAGGCATCCATGTCGCCAGTTTTTGGCCTATGGGGTCGGCACCACGAATCAGATAAGGGGTCAACAAGGTGGTAATAGCGGCCACAGCAACCGCAATGGGATATAAGAAATCGCTGGTCACATGTAAGGTAATGCCTAACGAGGCAATAATAAAGGAAAACTCACCTATTTGTGCCAAGCCCATCCCAATACGCATCGAGGTACGACCATCTTGCCCCGCGACAAATGCGCCAACACTACAACTCACTACCTTACCCACCACGACGGCAACCGTAATGACAATAATCGGAATGGTATATTCAAACAATACGCTCGGATTAAAGAGTAAACCAATTGCCACAAAAAAGATGGCACTAAACATATCGCGAATCGGCTCGATTAAATGCTCTATCTTTTTGACTTGACGCGACTCGGCAATAATTGCCCCAATCACAAACGCGCCTAAAGCCATACTGTATTCGAGCTTAACCACCAATAAGCAAAAACCAAACAATAAACCCAATACCGAAATCAGTAACATTTCTTGGCTTTTGAACGCATCAATATAGTTAAGCAAACGTGGAATCGTCAGAATACCAACCACTAAAGACACCACCATAAACAGTGTCAACTCGCCTAAAGTTGCCATCACGGCCGTCGTACTGAGTGCGCCACTGGTGGCAATCCCTGTCAATAACACAATCATGGCAATCGCCAAAATATCTTCGACAATTAAAATACCAAAAATTAACTGTGCAAAACGGTGATGCTTTAAGTTTAACTCTTCTAAGGCCTTGATAATAATAGTGGTGGATGAAATGGCGAGCATCGCGCCCAAAAACAACGCATCCATATTTTGCCAACCAAACCATCGACCAATTTGGTAGCCTAGCCACATCATCACCACAATTTCAGCAATACCTGCCACAACAGCCGCCACCCCCACGCGTGCTAGTTTTTTGATATTAAATTCCAATCCTAAGGAAAATAACAAAAACATCACGCCTAATTCTGCGAGTGTATGTACCGTATCTTGCTCATGAATTAATGAAAATGGTGGTGTATGCGGGCCAATAATCACGCCTGCCAAAATATATCCCAAGACAACAGGTTGCTTAAACCGATGAAAAATGAGGGTGACGATACCCGCTACAATCATAATAACGGCTAAATCTTGTATAAATCCTGCTGCATGCATGCACTACTCTCCTGTCATGTCTCGGTGATAAAAGCACTGCCAGTCGCGTGATAACTTTGTTAAGAACAATCTGTCATATCATGGCAGTATAGGGCGTATTATCATCCTAACGCATCACTCCCCTCATTTCTAGAAAGAGCGCGTTAATAATGTGGGGGTGGTGCATCTTCTGTAGACAAGGCAATATTAGAGGGTTGTAAGGACTTTAACTGCTGATACACCAATTTCACTTGCGCTTGTAATAAGGTGATTTGTTGTTGCTGCTCGATGACAATACGATTCAGTGTGTCGAGTAGCTCCTCTTGAAACGCCTGCTTAATTTCTAAATCAATAATACGTTGTTCCATACTGTACTCTTTTTGGGTTTAACATTGACCGAATTGTAGAGATGTCGTGGCTAATACTTTGTTGACCACCCTGATTTTGTTACCATGCTCACCGATATTTTTTGGGAAATTATACCATTATGGCTTTATTAACGTTACGCGCTGTCTCTTTGAGCTTTGGTGGGCCAGCTCTACTGCATCAAGTCGAGTTTAGCTTAGAACGCGGCGAGCGTGTTTGTATTCTTGGCCGTAATGGTGAAGGTAAATCCAGTCTACTCAAGCTAATTAACGAGGAACACCATCCTGATAGCGGTGAAATGAGTCGCCAACAAGGACTTATCATCGCAAACTTAGCTCAAGAAGTCCCCCACAGCTTAACAGGCGATGTTTTTGAGATTGTGGCAGGCGGTTTAGGGCAGGCTGCACAATTATTACAACAATATCATCACCTCAATCTTGCGTGTCAGCACGGAGATACAGACGCTTGTTTAGCACTTGGCGATATACAAGCCGAAATGGACAGCCAAGATTGTTGGTCTTTACAACATAAAGTAGAACAAGTGCTCAGTCGGATGGAGCTTGACGGCAATGCCAGTCTTGCCAGTCTATCGGGTGGCCGCAAACGTCGGGTGATGTTAGCGCGTGCCTTAGTTCAAGAGCCTGATATTTTATTACTCGATGAGCCTACAAACCATTTAGATGTCAACAGCATTCAATGGCTAGAAAATTTTCTCGCCAGTTATAACGGTACGGTGATTTTTATTAGTCACGACCGCGCCTTTATCGACAAAGTGGCCACCCGTGTTGTCGAACTCGACCGTGGCCAGTTACGCAGCTTTACAGGCAGCTATAGCCAATACTTAGCCGAAAAGCCGCAGCTACTTGAGGCAGAAGCCAAACAAAATGCCTTATTTGATAAAAAACTGGCCGAAGAAGAAGTCTGGATTAGACAAGGGATTAAAGCACGACGTACGCGTAATGAAGGCCGCGTTCGCGCATTAATTGAGCTACGCAAAGAGCGTGCACAACGACGCGAGCGTATCGGTCATGCACAGGTTAGCATCCAAGAAGCGGATAAATCAGGCAAAGTCGTATTTGATATTCATCGTCTGGTTGTCAAAGCAGGCGACAAACTCTTAGTCAACGATTTTAGCAGCACCGTGATGCGTGGCGATAAAATTGGCTTATTGGGCGAAAATGGGGTCGGCAAAACCAGTCTGATTCGGGCTTTATTAGGCGAATCGCCTGCGGCATCGGGTCAAGTCAAGGTGGGAACCAAATTAGAAGTTGCTTATTTTGACCAATTACGTAACCAGTTAGATGAAGAAAAAAGTGTACTGGAAAATATTGCTCATGGTTCGGACTTTTTAGACATCAATGGCGAACGCAAACACGCGTTGAGTTATCTCCAAGATTTTTTATTCTCTCCGCAACGGGCGCGTACGCCTGTCAAGGCACTCTCTGGTGGTGAGCGTAACCGTGTTTTATTAGCACGTTTGTTTAGCAAACCGTCAAATGTCTTAGTAATGGACGAACCCACCAACGATTTAGACATCGAAACGCTAGAGCTACTCGAAGAACGGTTAATGAATTATCAAGGTACTTTATTATTGATTAGCCATGACCGCGCATTTTTAGATAATGTCGTTACGAGTACATGGGCATTTATGGGTAATGCGGTTGTTGAAGAATTTATTGGCGGCTATCACGATTGGTTACGACAAACGGCACAAAAAACGGTACACTCAGCAACTAAGCCTCATGTGTCGGCACAAAAAAATAGTATAGCAACGCCAATTGCTGAGCAAAACAAAGAAAAAGCCACAATTTCTAAACGTAAACTCAGTTACAATGAGCAACGTGAACTTGACGCCTTGCCACAAAAAATTGCGGCCTTAGAACAAGAACAACACGCTTTACAAACGAAATTAAACGATGCTGACTTTTTTATTAAACAGGCTCAAGATGCCCTTCAGGCAAGTCAGCGTTTAGCGGATATCGAAGAAGAACTATTGCTGCTCTTAGAGCGTTGGACTGAATTAGAGTCTTAAGCATAGTTCGATTAAGTAGACGAGGAGAAAATAATGAATCGCGGATGGCTCGGTTTAGCGTTTTTAGCCAGTATGGTACTGGGTGGCTGTGCACATACCCCCCAGCCCCAAATGCAAGCCTTTTATCATTCCCCATCAAATGCTTATACACTCAACCTCAGTAGTACCGCCTTACAAGGCCATATCTCAATGAGTGAACAGTGTGAGCCTTATGGGGGCAGCTTAAACCTGTGGGACTCTAAAAACCGCTTTTTTCGCGTCGACTACTTAAACTTTATTGAACATCCCAGTGTACGTGCCCCCTCCTTTGCGAATGACCGTACCCTCAACGAATTAGTAATTAACTACTATCAAAATGAAGTGATTACTAAGCAAAAATCCATTCGTAGTAATAAAGTACTATTTCGCGATACGGTGAATAGTACCGTTGGCGAAGGCTTGTTAACGATTATGAGCCTCGAAATGTACAAAGAGGCCGTACCACCTGATGCCCTAGATAATACCGTCTATTATGGTTTCTTTATTTTCCGTCGTGGTGACTACGCCTACATCGTCCAACATCGCCAAGAAATTTATCAGCCAGAACGGATGAAGGCGATGCTCGTCACCTTAGCTCAAGATATGACCATTCCCGGTGCTAAGGCTTATGCACCACAAATTGGTAATCTCAGTGTGGTTGACCAAGTGTTTGGTTCTCAACAAGAAATCAATGCATGGAAAAAAGCCATGAAATGCGACAGCAAAGGCAACTAACTGTTTTTACGAGGCGTTTATATCCTGTAAGCGCTTCGTCATAGTTTGTTTCAACCTGTCTAAGCCTTGATATGATGCTATCTCGTTGCCTGCCAATATACGGTATATTAAGTCTGCTGCTATGTGGTTTTTCGCCTGTTCATAGCAGTGCAGCAACCACCCCACAGCCTGCTATCTACCCGCTTGAGCAAGCCATCGCGCTTTATAATCAACAGATACTCCACCAACGACAACGTATTACTGTCATTGCACAACGCTACCTCAACGAAGATGATATTTCGGAAAGCGATTTTAATTGGCTCAAAAAAATGGCAGATGACTACCAATTAGCTCCCCAACAACGAGGAGATAAACTCTTTTTTGAGACACTACTCAGTCGTGTGGACTATTTACCTACGTCGGTCATTGTCGCTCAAGCACTCATGGAGTCTGGACTTAGCTCGTACAAAATCTCCAATCCTTTTGGTATTCCCTGTTCTGCACGTTGCACAGCCAGATTATCTGACGCGTTACAAGATTATGCTAAGCGTCTAAATACAAGCGATGAGTATCAGACCTTCAGACAACTACGCTTAACAATACGTCAGCATGGCAAGGTTAGCACAGCGCAATTTGTGAATAGTCTAAATCGTCATCCAAACCCTATATCACCGTATCATCAACGGCTTAAAACCATTATTCAACACTATGGTTTAGATAAACCCCACAAATCCTAGTCTCTGATTTGCTAGTTTGATTTAGGCTCAGTAAACTGTGCGACTGCCACTCCTCTGCTCACAATCAACGAAACATAATGATGCTGTCTTTTTATATTTCAACACCTAGTGCAATAAAACTGCATGTACGACTTTGGGATAACCCCAATCCCTTTGCTCCCACCTTAGTGCTAGTACATGGCTTTCCTGATAATAGTCTGGTTTGGCAACAAATTGCCGAACGTTTAAGTCCGTTATTTAAAGTCGTTGCTTATGATGTACGCGGGGCGGGTCAATCGGATATCGCGACGACAACTGCCGAGTATAAGATACCGTGTTTGGTTGAAGACTTAGCGGCCGTGATTGATTATGTCAGCCCCGCACAAAAAGTGCATTTAGTTGGCCATGATTGGGGGTCAATTCAATGTTGGGAGGCCGTTACTACGCCACGCTTACAACATCGTATTGCGTCTTTTAGCTCTATTTCTGGCCCGAGTTTAGACCATGCCGCTTATTGGATGGGTGAAGGGCTACGACGTGGCAGCCATGAAGATAGAGTAAAAATCCTTAATCAGTTACTGCATTCTTGGTACATTGCCGCCTTTCATTTCCCCTTAGCAGGTCAATTGACATGGCGAGTGGCGTTTAATAAATGGCCTCTTGCTATTGCCCGTTTACACCGTCAATTAGTCGCCGACTTGTTTCCTACACAAGCCAATGATGGTAAACACGGCGTCAAGTTGTATAGAGCGAATTTTATTGAGCGCCTATTTAAGCCTCAAATACGTACCACCGACCTGCCGATTCAACTGATTATTCCCACCCAAGATAAATTTGTCACACCCGCCCTATTTGACTATTTACCCCGTTGGGCAAGCCGTGTATGGCGTAAAGAAATTGAGGCAGAGCACTGGGTGCAACTCTCGCATCCCGATGAAATCAGCGCGTATATTCGTGAGTTTGTTGAATTTATTGAAGCGGAATAAAGACACACGCGCCAAAAAAAAGCACAGCAAAGGCTTGCTGTGCCTACCCAAAAACGTTGTGTTTATCACCTATGACTGAGTGAAGTTTAAATAATCTCATCTTAACGTAAGGCACCAATATAGTGATGCGCGACTTCCTCCTCGATTTCCTCTTTATGCACCACCACTTCTGCCACAGGGATTTCAGGTAAAGTCACCTGTTTTTTGCGTAATGGTCTTAAGGTCATACTAAAAATATCCAGCTTTTCTTTTTCGGGTTCTTTGTGATGAACCATATCATCAAGAACGGGTACTTGAGGCTCTACCACTGTTGGAGTGACAGCCACAGGCTTAGCCTTTTCTTCGGTACGCGCTAGCAAAGCCTCAAAACGCGCCACAATATCCAAAATTTCGGCATCGGTTTCACGCGCCGCAATACGCAAAATTTCATGCGCGTATTCATTGTTTTGTGCCATATATACAGCATCAACGACTCGTCCAAAACGACGCATACGCACATATAATTGAGAAGCCAAACTAAAGACTTCGGGATTGATAATCGCTTCATTCATGATGTTATTTCTCCGTGAATGTGAAGAAACATAAATTAGGGTTCGGTTATTGCTACTATCCTTGCCATCAATACGGTATTAACCCTCATACCCTACACCGTTTAAGAGCACGCCCCTCAAACAGGTACTAACGCGTTGACAGCAGTATTAGCAACCCATACATACTGTGGTTCACAGGCCACGGTAGATGAGTTTAAGCAACTAATACTGCAATAAGATGGCAATCCACTGCCCCTAAGGTAAGTGTTCACCATGTTGAGTTAAATCCAAGCCTACACTTTCGTGTTCGGCATCTACCCGTAAACCAATTGTCCAATCAATCAGGGTTAGAATAATCCATGATACGATAATACTGTAAAACAGGGTCGCAAACGCGCCAATCGCTTGTGCGGAAAAGCTGACGTCCAAACCTGATAACTGCTTTTGCGCAAAGATACCTGTCAGTAATGCCCCGACAATACCACCGATACCGTGAATACCAAACACATCTAAAGAGTCATCGGCACCTAGCATACGTTTTAGGCCAGTTGCACCCCAATAACAGCTCACACCTGCAATCACACCAATCAGTAGAGCAGACTGTACATCGACAAAACCAGAGGCAGGTGTAATGGCGACTAAACCAGCCACCGCACCCGAACAAGCACCCAATAACGAGGCTTTAGCACGACGTACCCACTCAACAAACATCCAAGCAAGTGCACCTGTAGAAGCAGCTACTTGTGTCACTAGCATTGCCATCCCTGCACGACCGTCTGCTGCCAATGCAGAGCCTGCATTAAAGCCAAACCAGCCCACCCACAGTAAGGAAGCCCCCATTAGGGTGTAAACCAAATTATTGGGGAAAAAGGGTTCTTTGCCATAACCTAAGCGCTTACCCAACATATAAGCACACACTAAACCAGCCGCACCTGCGTTAATATGCACGACTGTCCCCCCTGCAAAATCTAGCGCGCCCATACTAGCCAACCAACCACTAGGTTCCCAAACCCAATGCGCTACAGGGGCATAGACTAATACAGACCATAAGACCATAAAGATAACAATCGCACTAAAACGCATACGTTCAGCAAATGCGCCTGTAATTAATGCAGGCGTAATAATGGCAAAAGTTAACTGGAACATCACTAATACGGATTCTGGAATGGTAGGCGCAACATGACTCACCGATAAAGTACCTTCGACTTTATCAAAAGATAAACCTTCTAAAAACATGCGGTCTAGGCCACCCAAATAAGGCGTAGAACCCGGTGTAAATGCCAAACTATAACCAATTACCACCCATACAACGGTGACTAAGGCGCAAATTGCAAAGCTCTGTAAAGCGGTACTCAAGACATTTTTCTTGCGCACCATCCCACTATAAAATAAGGCCAAACCGGGAATAGTCATCAATAATACTAAAGCGGTCGAAGCTAACATCCATGCGGTATCACCTGCACTAATTTTATCCATCGTCGTGACATACGGTGCCGTTTCTGCATAGGCTGAGAACGGCATCAACATGACTGTTGCAAGTAAGTAAAGAGGCAACTTATCAAGAGGCCATTTCATGAACGAAAACTCCAATTAGCAATTCAGCAAATACAATGCAAAATAGAGGCCAATTGATAGTATTTTTTACATGCCCCGTTTTAACTCATTTTGCATTGTTATAGTGCATCGACTAACTGTCTATTTTTTATTTAGATTTGAGTTTTAGTCGGCTAAAGTCGTGCTGAGCTATATCGGACATGCCCTATAAAAAGAAAAAGCCATTATCTAGCCTTGCACTAAATAATGGCATTATTTAACAACACATCAAGGCAAGTGCATAACTTGCACTAAGACTGATGATATGGTGCACTCAACTCATGAACTGCACGAATAAATTCACCCGCATGTTGAGGATTCGTATGTTGGTCAATACCATGACCTAAATTCATCACATGACCTTCACCGTGACCAAAACTGGCTAAGATATGTGCAACTTCGTCACGAATACGTTGTGGACTGCCATATAACACTGAAGGGTCCATATTGCCTTGTAAAGCGACTTTACTGCCGACACGCTGACGGGCAGCACCAATATCTATTGTCCAGTCTAAGCCTAAAGCATCTGCACCTGTTGTTGCCATTGACTCAAGCCACAAACCGCCACCTTTAGTAAACAAAATCACAGGTACTTTGCGACCATCATGCTCTTTGATTAAGCCATCAATGATTTTTTTCATATAAGCTAAAGAAAACTCTTGGCAAGCGGCGGCTGATAATGCCCCACCCCAACTATCAAAAATTTGTACAGCTTGTGCACCTGCACGAATCTGCGCATTTAAATAATCAATAATCGATACGGCTAATTTATCTAACAACATATGCAACACTTGTGGTTGTTGATACATCATATTTTTTGCAGCACGAAAATCCTTACTCGACCCACCTTCAATCATATAGGTGGCTAATGTCCACGGACTGCCCGAAAAACCAATTAACGGCACACGACCATTGAGCGCGCCACGAATGGTTTTGACAGCATTAATGACATAGTCTAAATCTTTTTCAGCATTCGGAATGGGCAACGCGACAACATCCGCTTCGGTTTTAACCGTCTTTTTAAAACGAGGGCCTTCGCCTGTTTCAAAATACAAGCCTAAACCCATTGCATCAGGCACAGTCAAAATATCGGAGAATAAAATTGCCGCATCTAAAGGATAACGCTCTAAGGGTTGTAAGGTGACTTCACACGCCAACTGTGGGTTTTTACATAAAGCCATAAAGTCGCCTGCCTGTTGGCGCGTGGCGCGGTATTCTGGCAAATAACGTCCTGCTTGACGCATCATCCAAACAGGTGTGACATCCACAGGTTCACGTAATAAGGCACGTAAAAAACGGTCATTTTTAAGTTCAGACATAATAACCCTAACTTTATGGCGAAATAGAATGCGCTATTAAATCACAAAACCAAAAGCCTTGGGTTTGATTATCGCTGCTACAAACCGCATCGGTGCTTTTAATTACTAACGGCTTATACACTTTTTCACCCAGCTCAAAAGCAATAGGCTGTTTAAAATAAGGCGCATCATAGCAAAACGTATGATATTCGCCATTTTCACCACAAGCATCCACTTGAGTAGGTAACTCAGCAACAAATTGCTGATTAATGTCGCGCCCGACCCATTGCTCATCCAAATAAGCATCGCTAACACAACAGGTAATGGTTTTAAAACCTTGAGCCATAAAATCATTAATCAATTGTGTCGTATTTTTTTGCCATAACGGAAAAACCGCTTCTAAACCCACTTGCGCCAAGTTTTTTTCGCGATAAGCGCGTAAATCGGCTAAAAAAATATCGCCAAAAATGACATGAGTAATACCTTCGGCTTTTGCCTGTAATAGCGTTTGTGCCATTTGTTGTTCATATTCACTATTTGAATCTTGATAAACATTTACTTTTAATAAAGGAATACCAATCGCTACGGCTTGTTGCTCTAACAAAGACTCACGCACACCGTGCATAGAAATACGCTGAAACTCACCATTAATTGTGGTTAATAAATACTTAACCTCATACTCACCTGCTTGCAAAATTTGGTGTAAGGCATAAGCAGAATCTTTGCCACCACTCCAACAAAAAATCGCTTTTTTCATTTTTTGGATTTCACATTGATATGTTGATAAGGACAATGTCGGCAACCATTACCACAACAAGAACCACGTTTACGGTGATACCACTCTGTAAAGACAAAATTGCCATTTTCGAGATAATAATCAATATCTTCAATCAGTTGTATATTGTGATATTGCTTAGGAATTGCCATGTTTACAGGATTATGTTGCACAAAATCGCTAATTTTTTCTTTGATGATATTTGTTAAACAGTTTGAACAATAACAATCTTGACCTTCTATCACTGGCATAAGTGCAGGATATTGACTGCACCAACAGGCTTGCTGGCCAGTATTGCCACAAGCAAAAGCCACACCACAAACCGAACATTTTTTTTGCATGATTAAACCTTTTTTATAATAAAAAAGGCGCATTTCTGCGCCTTTTTATCTGGTCTATGGCATTAAACTTAAATGTCTAAATAATCCAAAATACCTTCGGCAGCTTGACGACCTTCCCAAATCGCCGTTACCACGAGGTCAGAACCACGTACCATATCACCACCCGCAAAAATTTTCGGGTTACTGGTTTGGAACTTAAATTGAGCAGCTTCGGGTGCAACGACACGACCACTATTGTCTAAATTAATACCGACATCAGCAAACCACGGTGCAGGACTTGGGCGGAAACCAAAGGCCAAAATCACCGCATCGGCAGGTAATACTTGCTCAGAGTTTGGAATTGGCTCTGGGCTACGGCGACCACGCGCATCTGGTGTACCTAAACGAGTTTCAACCACTTTTACGCCAGTTACACCGTTTGCATCACCCATAATTTCAATCGGTTGACGATTAAACAAGAAGTTTACGCCTTCTTCACGCGCATTGTTTACTTCACGGCGTGAACCGGGCATATTTTCTTCATCACGGCGATAAGCACAAGTGACCGCTTCTGCACCTTGACGAATAGAGGTACGGTTACAGTCCATTGCCGTATCACCACCGCCTAAGACCACCACTTTTTTACCTTTCATGGAGATAAAATCGTTAGCGTCTTTTTCCCAACCATTGTTATGGTTGACGTTGGCAATCAAGAAATCTAAAGCGTCATAGACATTCGGTAAATCTTCGCCCGCAAAACCGCCTTTCATATAGGTGTAAGTACCCATACCCAAAAACACGGCATCAAATTCATTGAGCAAATCAGTGAATTGAACGTCTTTACCCACTTCGGTATTTAAACGGAATTCAATACCCATATCGGTAAAGATGGTGCGACGACGAGACATCACACTTTTTTCCATTTTAAATTCAGGAATACCAAAGGTTAACAAACCACCAATTTCGGGGTTTTTATCAAATACAACAGGTTTAACGCCGCTACGCACCAATACATCGGCACAACCCAAACCTGCGGGGCCTGCACCAATAATAGCAACACGTTTGTTTGTCCATTTAACTTTGGACATATCAGGCCGCCAGCCCATGGCAAAGGCGGTATCAACGATATATTTTTCAGTGTTACCAATAGTCACTGCACCAAAACCATCATTTAAGGTACAAGCACCTTCACATAAACGGTCTTGTGGACACACACGGCCACACACTTCAGGCAAGGTATTAGTTTGGTGACATAATTCTGCTGCACCAAAAATATTACCTTCAGAGATTAACTTTAACCAGTTGGGAATATAGTTGTGAACAGGACATTTCCATTCACAGTAAGGATTACCACAAGCTAAGCAACGATGTGCTTGTTCGCCTACTTCTACTTTAGTAAAAGAGTGATAAATCTCTACATATTCGCTTTTGCGAACAGCGATATCTTTTTTTGCGGGGTCATGCCGCGCGACGTCTAAGAATTGAAAGTCGTTATTTAGGCGTTCTGCCATGGCCTTGCCTCAATATAAATCTAGCTAGCTTAGCTTATAATTCCATCCCCCTATTTTAGGGGGAGGAACTAACAATAATTACTGTGGATTAGCACGAGTATTTTTCAGCAACTCTTTGATGTTAGCGGCCTTTGGCTTCACTAACCAGAATTTACGCTGATAAGACTCAAACTCGGCCAACAATTCTTGACCCCACGCACTTTGCGTTTCGTTAACATAGTCGGTTAACACACTGCGCAAATGATGACGATGAGCTTCCATTGCTTCAGTGCTAATACGATGAATTTCGATTAACTCATGGTTACAACGGTCATAGAAGTCACCTTCTAAATCCAACACATAAGCAAAACCACCCGTCATACCTGCACCAAAGTTTAGACCTGTACGGCCTAATACCGTGACTAAACCACCTGTCATGTATTCACAACAGTGATCGCCTGCACCTTCGATAACCGCATGAGCACCTGAGTTACGCACTGCAAAACGCTCACCTGCTGTGCCCGCTGCAAATAACTTACCGCCAGTTGCACCATACAAACAGGTGTTACCAATGATTGCGGTATCTTGCGTTTTGAAAGGAGAACCTTTAGGTGGGTAAATCACTAATTTACCGCCAGTCATGCCTTTACCAACGTAGTCGTTAGCATCACCTTCTAGCACTAAATTTAAGCCGCCTGCGTTCCAAACACCAAAACTTTGACCTGCTGTACCTGTTAAGTTAACGGTAATCGGTGCATCACTCATGCCTTGGTCACCATGAACTTTAGCGATTTCACCACTTAAACGCGCACCAATTGAGCGGTCACAGTTGCCTACTTTGAAACTAAACTCACCACCTGCTTTGCTTTGAATAGCAGGAAGAATTTCAGCAACCATTTGTTCAGCCAACACACCTTTATCAAAGGGTGCATTTTTGGGCTGCAAGCAATATTGTGGTTTGTCAGCAGTGATATGGTCATTTTTCAACAAAGGCATTAAATCTAAATGCTGTTGTTTTACAGTTTGACCTTCAATCATTTCTAACAAATCGGTACGACCAATTAATTCAGCAACAGAACGTACACCCAATTGTGCTAACCAATAACGCGCTTCTTGGGCAACGAACTTAAAGAAGTTCATTAACATTTCTGGCTCGCCCACATAATGGTTGGCGCGTAACTTGTCTTGTTGAGTCGCAACACCCGTTGCACAGTTGTTTAAGTGACAAATACGCAAGTATTTACAACCCAAAGCAATCATCGGTGTCGAACCAAAACCGAAGGACTCAGCACCTAAAATAGCGGCTTTAACAACGTCTAAACCCGTTTTTAAACCACCATCGGTTTGTACACGCACTTTGCCACGCAAATCATTGATGCGTAAGGCTTGGTGAGCTTCGGATAAACCTAACTCCCACGGAGAACCTGCATAATGAATTGACGATAAGGGCGATGCGGCTGTACCACCATCATAACCAGAAATGGTAATCAAATCGGCATACGCTTTGGCCACACCTGCGGCAATTGTTCCCACACCGGGTTCAGATACTAACTTAACCGACACTAAAGCACTGGGGTTAACTTGTTTTAAGTCAAAAATTAACTGTGATAAGTCTTCAATCGAATAAATATCATGGTGTGGTGGGGGCGAAATCAAGGTAACACCCGGTACAGAGTGACGTAAACGCGCAATCAAAGCATTTACTTTACCACCAGGTAACTGACCACCTTCACCGGGTTTAGCACCTTGTGCCACTTTAATCTGCAATACTTCGGCAGAGGTTAAATAGGCAGGTGTCACACCAAAACGACCAGAAGCCACTTGTTTGATTTTCGAGTTTTTCAGCGTGCCATAACGTGCAGGGTCTTCACCACCCTCACCCGAATTGGAACGACCGCCCAAGGTATTCATTGCAATCGCAATCGACTCGTGCGCTTCGGGAGATAATGCACCCAAAGACATCCCTGCGGAGTCAAAGCGTGACAAAATAGACTCTAATGGCTCAACGTCATCAATCGTAATGCTGTTATCCGTTTTTAACTTTAACAAGTCACGAATGGTGGCTACAGGACGGTCATTAACCAAATCGGCATACACTTGATATTTGCTATAATCACCCGAACGAACCGCATCATGTAAGGCATTAATCACGTCTGGGTTAAAGGCATGATATTCTTTGCCATAAACAAACTTGAGCAAACCACCTTGGTCAATTGGCTTACGGTCTTTCCATGCATCAGCCGCCAATTGTTTTTGGTCGTCTTCTAAATCAACAAAACGCGCCCCTTGAATACGGCTTGGTACACCTTTGAAGCAAGTCTTCACCACTTCATCACTCAAACCCACTGCTTCAAATAATTGCGCAGCACGGTAAGACGCTAAGGTAGAAATACCCATCTTCGATAAGATTTTTAACAAACCTTTGTTAATGCCTTTACGGAAATAGGCTTGTGCCTCAATGGGGTCACCTAAGACTTCACCTGTACGTGCTAAGTCGGCAATAATTTCGTGCGCTAAGTACGGATAAATCGCCGTTGCACCAAAGCCTAATAACACGGCAAAATGATGTGGATCACGCGCGGTTGCCGTTTCCACAATAATGTTGGCATCACAACGTAAACCAACACTGCTTAAGTGATGATGTACGGCACCTGTTGCCAACAAAGCATTGGCAGGTAAATAGTTGGGGCGAATGTTTTTATCTGACAAAATCAACAAGGTTTTGCCATTTTTAACCGCTGCTTCGGCTTCATCACAAATACGCGCAATGGCTGCTTGTAAACCTTCGCTCTCGGCATAGTTCAAGTCAATAACAGCATTGGCATAACCTTGTGTATCATTCAAGGCTAAAATTTGTTGAAACTTGCTATAAGACAACACAGGACTGGCCAAAATTGCCCGATGTGCGTGTTCTGCGGTTTCTTCAAAGACATTCATTTCTGCGCCAAGGCAAGTCTCTAAAGACATGACAATGGCTTCACGCAAAGGGTCAATCGGTGGGTTGGTAACTTGAGCAAACTGTTGACGGAAATAATCCGCAACATGGCGAACACGACGTGACAATACCGCCATTGGCGTATCATCACCCATTGAGCCAACCGCTTCTTGACCACTTTCTGCCAAAGGACGAATAATTTGGTCACGCTCTTCAAACGTCACCAAGAACATTTTTTGGTAAGTTTTGAGCTGAGCCGCATCCATTTGCCCTAAACCTTGTTTGTCTACGGCTTCTTCATTTTCTAAACGAATCGCTTGGTCACGTAACCATGTTCTGTATGGATGGGCAGATTTTAAGCGTTGGTCAATGTCTGCAGTACGCAATAACTCGCCCGTTTGGGTATCAACCACTAAAATTTGGCCAGGCCCAACACGGCCTTTAGACACGACATCGTCAGGCTGATAATCCCACACGCCAATCTCAGAAGCTAAGGTGATATAACCATTTTTGGTGATTACCCAACGTGCAGGACGCAAACCGTTACGGTCGAGCATACAAATCGCATGGCGACCATCTTGAATCACTAAACCTGCTGGGCCATCCCATGCTTCCATGTGCTTAGAATTGTATTCATAGAAAGCACGTAAATCGGCATCCATGGTTTCGACATTTTGCCATGCTGGCGGGACTAACATCCGTAAGGCACGGAATAAATTCATGCCACCGCCAACCAAAATCTCTAACATATTATCTAAGCTAGAGGAGTCAGAACCTGTACGATTGACCAACGGTTTGCAATCTAATAAACCTGGTAACAAGGGACTTTCAAATTTAGGGGTACGCGCAACCGACCAGTTACGGTTACCCATAATCGTATTAATTTCACCATTATGCGCCAAATAACGGAATGGCTGAGCCAATGGCCATTTGGGCAAGGTATTGGTAGAAAAACGTTGGTGGAACACGACAATATGTGAGGCCAAACGTTCATCTTGTAAATCTTGATAAAAACTTGGCAAGTCCGCAGGCATTACCAAACCTTTATAGGTAATCACTTGCGAAGATAAGGTAGTGACATAAAATAAAGGGTCGTTGGTCAATTGCGCTTCGGCACGACGGCGCGCTAAAAATAATTTGCGATTAAAATCAACCGCAGCCATGCCTTCGGGTGCATTGACAAAGACATGATTAAATTCAGGTAATGTGCGTAAAGCAATTTCACCTAAAATACTTTTATCGGTTGGCACAACACGCCAACCAACCACTGACAAACCTTCTTTTTCGATTTCGGCGGTTAAAATATTTTTGGCATTCGCCGCTAACGCAGGATCAACATTTAAAAAGATTAAACCTGCCGCAAACAAGCTATTTAAGGCTACGCCAAACTCTGCTTGCGCCACAGCACGGAAAAATGCTTGTGGCATGGCTAATAACAAACCACAACCATCACCCGTTTTACCGTCGGCCGCAATCGCACCACGGTGCGTCATACAACTTAAACTATGAATTGAAGTTTGTACGAGGTGATGACTGGCTTGCCCTTGCATATGGGCAATCAAACCAAAACCACAGTTATCCCGAAACTCATCGGGTTGATAGAGGCCAGAATGGGCAACCGGCTGCATGTGCATGGCTTTACCTTAAAAAACGTGGATTTACGCAACACTTAAGTGTGAAATGCTGAAACACAAACCCATAGCAAGTGATTAGCATGCGTAGGAATGTTGGATTCGCTGTATACGCCCGCATAAAATGAGGCGTTTTGCCCCTCTATTGTGCAAGCAGAGACAAAATGGCCAAGTATTTTATATATAAATCGCTTGACACTCAAATACTACTGTGACGTTCACTGCCATTTTTTTGATTTTCGTGGCAATAGACAGCTTAAATCACGGCTATTCGCTCAGAAATTCGTCTACATAACTCAAATGCACATATAACCCGTCTGCCTTGTCTTAAAAACCGCTCAAGACAGACCGTTGTTTATGCGTCACTTATGATATGTGTCTTAAAATGGATCAGCGACTTCTTTGGAGTCTTGATTAGCATTATTTGTGCCATCTTCAGGTGATGGTGTCAGCGTTGTTGGCTCTGTATTGACATCTGGCGAATCAACAGGCACTTCGGGCACCCCCTCATATTTAGGCGGTGGGGGTCTATCTATAGCGGGCTGGATTAAAGGGACATAAGGCACGTAATTAATAAACCGTTCTGGGATGACTCTCGTTCCTTCAGGCAAGGCAAAATCTTTGGTGTCTGCCACACCTAGCGCCAACTCCATCGTCACATAATTACCATAAACGGCTCTAAACTCAACGATATCGCCATTTTTATACATAAAATAGGCATATTGCTCTTTGTCGTCACGCTGTGCGATATAAGATTTAATTTGCTCTTCGTCTGTTGACACCATCACTTGTAGCGTCCATGCCATGGAACCCTGAGCCTTTAGCCAATCTGCCGTACGGTACTGTGGCCCGTGATTTTCTGGTGGAGTGGCCACATAGTTTGTGAATGGAACAATCGATGGCAACTGACCTAAATCTGAAGAAAACTCATGCGTCTCGCCAACAAACACATCTTGAATAGTGGGCTCTTTAGGCGCACTACGGCCTTTGACAGCAATCACTGCCACATCAATCAGTAACAGTGCAACTAAACTCGCACCCACAGGCACCCACAAGCGCGATGGCATGGCTAAAGTCATATTAACGCCCCAATTCTGTGCCTGCTGCCAAGGTTTGCTCTAAAAGCGCCAACGGGAAATCAGCAGTGACGATGGCATGGCCAATACGCTCTAGTAACACTAAGCGTAATTTACCTGCTAACACTTTTTTATCAACAGCCATATACGCCAAAAATTGACTCGGGCTAATTGTGGCGGGTGGCACGACAGGTAAATTCGCACTCACTAATAGACGCTTGATACGCTCTACCTCTTGAGCTTGTAACCATCCTAAACGCCACGATAAATCTGCTGCCATGAGCATACCTGTCGCAACTGCTTCGCCATGTAACCATTCGCCATACCCCATCCCTGTTTCAATCGCATGTCCAAAGGTATGTCCCAAATTTAACAAAGCACGTAAGTCATTGGCCTCCAGTTCATCAGCCGCAACCACATCGGCTTTGTTTTGACACGAACGGGCAATCGCCTCGGCTAGGCATCGTTTATCACGTGCCACTAAGCCTGCCATGTTTTGTTCAAGCCACTCTAAAAATGGCAAATCACGAATCAGGCCATATTTTATAACTTCTGCCAAACCTGCGGCATATTCACGGTCGTTTAAGGTATCTAGGACGGATGTATCGGCCAATACGGCGGTTGGCTGTTTAAAAGCACCAATCATATTTTTGCCTAAAGGATGGTTCACCCCCGTTTTACCACCGACAGAGGAATCTACCTGCGCCAGCAAGGTCGTCGGGATTTGCAGAAAATCAACTCCGCGCTGATAACAAGCGGCAGCAAAACCTGTCATATCACCTACCACACCACCACCTAAGGCTACCAGAGCGCAGTCACGATTAAAACGATGCTCTAGAAGCTGAGTAAAAATCCCTTCGATATGACGTATATCTTTGAATTGCTCCCCATCGGGCAAAATATGCGTTTGTACAATATAACCTTGACCCAGCAATAGCTGAACCACCGTCTGCAAATACAATGGCGCAACCGTCATATTAGTCACTACCAAAATTTGTTTCGCTTTTAGATATGGCTTAAAACAGGCTGGCTGGCTCAGTAAATTTTCACCAATAAAAATAGGATAGCTGCGCTGTTCCAGCGCGACAGTCAAGGTCTGCATAATCAAAAACACTAAAAGAAAAATATGGCCAGATTCTAACGGATTTGGAGGGATTAAACAGCTATAAACACAGGATGTTATTGAGGCTAAGGTAAAGCATTGACAATTTTATGCGCTAAGTCACGCGCGCAGCCATCTGTCGTGGGTACAATTAAATGGGCTGTTTCTCTGTAAAGAGGGTCTCGAATACGGAGCAAGTCATTTAGCCGTTGTTCAGGGTTAGGTGTTTGTAACAATGGTCTATTTTTATCCATTGCCGTCCGCTCTAATTGCATAGAAACGGGGGTTTCTAAATAAATTACGAAGCCTCGTTGGTGTAGGTGTTGACGGTTGGCAGGACGCAAAATCGCGCCGCCCCCTGTTGCTAAAATAATATGTTGCTGTTGTGTCAGTTCGGCTATCATCATCGCTTCACGACGACGAAAGCCTTCCTCTCCTTCCACATCAAAAATCCAAGGAATGGTTGCGCCAGTACGAGCTTCAATTTCGTGGTCGCTATCGACAAATTGCCAATGTAAAATGTCGGCTAAGCAACGGCCAATGGTCGTTTTACCCGCTCCCATTGGCCCCACTAGAAAAATATTTCGACACGTACGCAAACTCATTCACCTGTTTATTTACTAGCAATCGTATCGTTCATTAAACGCGGAGTGACAAAAATCAATAATTCTTGCTTGTCATTACGTGAAATATCTTGACGGAATAAACGACCTAAGTAGGGAATATCTCCCAAAAATGGCGTTTTGACGACACCTTTAGTTGTTTCATTGGTGAATATGCCGCCTAATACAACGGTTTGACCATCGTCAACAATAATATTGGTCGCCACACGGTTTGTATTGACTGTCAAGGCACCATTCGCTAAAGACTCACCCGCACTGTCTTTATTGACGGCTAATTCCATATTGACGCGACCGTCAGGCGTAATACTAGGTGTCACTTCTAAGCGTAGTTCAGCTTCAATAAACTTAATCGCTGTTGCACCACTCGAGGTTGCTACTTGGTAAGGGATTTGTTTACCCGACGCAATCAAGGCCTTTTGCTTGTCTGCTGTTAAAACTTTAGGGGTAGCAACCACTTCGCCGTGACCATCCGATTGTAAGGCAGACAGCTCTAAATCAAGAACAACATTATCAGAGTCCATAAAACCGATTGCTAAGGAGCTTGTACCGACTTTTTCAATACCTAGGTCTACTGCCAAGTCAGCTGGCTGAGTAATATCATAGGTACGTTGACCTGTGGTTCGGTCGATTTGTACTTCACGAATATCACTTAAGGTCGAACGTGTTCCACCTACCATCACCCGACGCTGGGTGTCGATATTGTCATGCGCGACGCCCCATTTGACGCCCAATTCTTTGGCAAAGTTGGTGGTAGCCAGTACGACTCTCGCTTCAATCATCACCTGTTTGACGGGCATATCTAATTTGGCAATCAAATCTCGGATTTCTTCAATTTTCTTAGCGGTATCTTGAATGATGACAGTGTTAGTACGCGCATCAATAGAAATACTGCCTCGATTACTCAATAAGCTACCGTTTTGTGAGCCGCCACGAGAATTATTGACTCCCGAAGTAATCATATTTTGAATATCGGCAGCTTTGGCATAGTTGACTTGGATAAACTCCGAACGTAACGGCGCAAGCTGTTCGGTTTGTGCCATACTTTCGAGCTCTAAACGCTCACGGGTTGCAATCTCGTCTGCAGGCGCAACCAACATCACATTACCCACAGTCCGTTTATCTAAACCTTTGGTTTTAAGAATGAGGTCTAAGGCCTGATCCCATGGAACATTTTGTAAGCGTAAGGTAATACGTCCAGAAACCGTATCACTCGCCACTAAATTTAACGAGGTAAAATCAGCAATTAGCTGTAAGACTGAGCGCACTTCAATATCTTGAAAGTTGAGCGAGAGCTTTTCACCTGTATAGGTAAATTCTTTACGCTTTTTAGGCGCATCTGGCAGTATGGGTTTAACACTAATCGTCAGTTTGTTATCGGTCTGATACGCTAAATATTCAAACTCGCCTTGTGGCTGAATCACCATAATGCCATTATTGCCTTCGTTGTAGGCATCAATACTTTTAACAGGTGTCGCGAAATCACTCACATCCAAACGACGACGCAATTTTTCAGGTAACTTCACACCAATAAATTTGGCGATAATTTTATTACCTTGTTGTTGTACATCCACAGGAATAGAGGCCTGTGATAGCCCAATATTAATTTGGCCATCCCCTTGGTCGCCACGATGAAAATCAATCCCGTTGACTTGCTGAGCTTGCAGTTTAGCTACTTTTGTCGGCTTTGCTGCCACAGGAGCAGGCGATGGCGTAGACGCTGCATTTGCCATCGCAATCAATTCTTGTTTTCCAATCTTTAAGACAAGGGCATTCCCTTCAACACGCGACGTATAACCACTCAACTCACCTAAATTCACAACCACACGGGTACGTTCTTGGTTGTCTACTACCGTTAAACTTCTAGCATTGCCATTGCCTAGATTAAGATAACGCGACGACAATCCATTTTTTGTATCAGGCAAATCAAATACCAAACGTGCAGGCTTTTCAATTTGATACGATTGAAGTTGTGGTGGTGTATCATCAAAACCTAACTTCACTTCGATTTCATCGCCTGGTAGAGTAACAAAATCTACCTGTTTTAAGGTTAAACGCTCAGCAGCAATTGCTACATGTAATGCAGACATTAAGCCAAGACCTAGAACCATACGATGGATTGACATGCTTTTTTTCCCAGTAAGCTTGTTATTGTTCATTGTGATCCGATTGATCATTTGTATTCTCCAGACAGTGGCTTACTTGTCGGCCATAATTAAACTACGCGGACGCTCGACCCAGCCATCACGTCCATCTGGAACGATTTCAACTAAACTAATCTGGCCTTGAGCAATCTCGGTCACTTTACCGTGATTTTTACCCATATAACTGCCGATTTTAATTCGTTGAACGCCACCATCAGCATCTTCTACTAATGCATATAAAGTACCACCAGGTTTTTGAATGGTACCACGCATTCTTAAGGCTTCTAAGGCATAACGCTCTAAGTATTCTTGAGGCCTAGAAAAGTCGGGAGCAACTTTTTTGCCTGCAGGAATTGCCATTAACTCTGCCGTAATCGGAGGAATAAATGGACTACGTAATTGATGCGCAGCATAAGTAAATGTTGGCATTGGCGTAAACTCAGGTGGTGGTTCGACCTTACCTCTGGGTTTAGCACGAATTGCCTCCATGCGCGCACGCATATCATCAAAGTCAGAAGAACATCCTGAGAGATTTAACAATGTTGATACGGCGATGGTGACAACCAGCACTTTTTTAATGTGTTGCATTATCAAGCACCTCCCTTTTTATTGTCATCAGTAGCCTTGCCTTTTTTCGCTTTGTTTTTGTCTTTCTTTTCTTTTGCGAGGTCTTCGGCTGTCAACTCTCTGTAGCGATAGGTTTTAGCTTGAATTTGCATTTCCAAAATGGGCGCGCCATTATCAGCAAACTTACTGCTAATCGGCGAAATTTTCATATCATGCAAGGTCACAATACGAGGTAAAGCAGAAATACCACTCACAAACGCACCAAATGCGTGATAGTCACCTTTCACTTTGATATTAATTGGCAATTCTGCATAAAACTCTTTGGACTGCTCTGTACCTAAATCAATGGTTGTAAACTCAAGACCGCTACCTAATCCCGTATGCGTGATGTCTTCAAGCAGCGCAGGTACTTCGGTATCTTGTGGCAGTTGGCGGAGTAAAGAGCCGAATGAGACTTCCATATCAGCTAACTGCTTTTTATAGGTTTCAAGGTTATTCGCCTTAAAAATTTTCTGTTCATAGTCTTGTAAAAGCGTCTCTTGCGCCTGCTCACCCGATGCATAGTTGGCACGCATAGGGGCGATATCAAACATATAGCCTGCCACCAAGACGACAATAAAGACAATCACATAGACCATGATTTTGACAGCAAGCGGCCAAGAACCTATATTTTCTGGGTCTAAGGTATTGAGGGTATTCATAAAGTCTTGGAGGTCAAACTTTTTACCCTCTTTGACTTCACCCCCCTTTAATGTTTTCAGATTCACTTGGCAGCCTCCTTATTGGTTTTTTTCACCCCTGCTTTCTCATCTTCAGGCGGTGGTTCAGGAGTTTCTAATTCCACAGTTAAAGCAAAACGGTTACTGGCAGGCATGTCGGTTGATGTGCTACTACTAGATGCTTGTTTATTGGGCGCGCCTTTAGCTAGTTTGCTTTCATCAATCGCTTTAACCGTTGACAATACAGGATTTTTGAACCAAGTCGACGCATTCAAATTACGCAAAAAAGAGGAAACTTGGTTATTGCTCTCAGCGAAGCCTTCAATCGTAAATTTGTCACCCTTACGTTCAACCAATACAAGGTGCACTTTATCTGGCGTTGCACGCACAAGCTCATCAAACACGCGAACAATAATTGGACGACGCCCTTGCAAATCCTGAATCACCTTCATACGCGCCAATAATTCTTCTTTACGCTGTTGCAACTCATCAATCTGTTTGATTTGACCATCTAGAGTGGCAATTTCTGATTGAATATAGGCTTTACGCTCTTCTTGGTCGCTTAATTGCGTACTGACATAAATATGGAGGAACATCACAATCGCAACAGCAACCACCGCAACTGCTATGTTAATTGCAATAAACTCTTGTTGACGCTGTTTACGGAGCTCTTGCCGCCATGGCAATAGGTTTATTTTAGCCATTAGTCAAAACTCCTTAATGCCAAACCACATGCAATCATCAACGCGGGCGCATCATTACTAATGGCTGCGGCATTAATTTGTGGAGCAAAAGACATATGCACAAAAGGATTAGCAATACTGACCGCAGTCCCTAATTTTTCTTGCACTATTTCTGCTAGTCCAGGAATAGAGGCTGTACCACCCGCTAATAAAATATGATCTACGTCATTATATTGACTGGATGAAAAGAAAAACTGTAAGGAACGTGTGACTTGCTGCACGATTGCTTCTTTGAATGGCTTGAGCACTTCTGGCTCATAATCATCAGGGAGTCCCCCCTCTTTCTTCAGGCGACCTGCCTCTTCAAAAGAAAGACCGTAACGTCGTTGAATTTCTTCTGTCAGTTGGCGACCACCAAACAATTGCTCACGGGTATAAATAATTTTACCATCGTTAATGACATTGAGCGTCGTCATGGTTGCACCGACATCAATCACCGCGACCGTACCGTCTGCCCCACAAGGCAAACTGTCGACGATTAAACCAAATGCTCTTTCCATTGCATAGGCTTCAACATCGACCACTTTGGCAGTCATATTGGCAATAATCAATGCGTCAGCACGCAGCTCAATATTTTCCGTACGCGATGCCGCTAGTAACACACTGACACGCTCAGGGTTACTCGGTGATGGGCCGATAACCTCAAAATCAAGATTGATTTCTTCAAGCGGATACGGAATATACTGGTCTGCTTCCAAACGGATTTGTGACTCACGTTCGTCATCGTTTAGATCTGCATCCATTTCAATGACTTTGGTAATCACGGCAGAACCCGCAACAGCAACTGCGGCATTTTTGGTGCGCGGTTTCGCTTTAGCCATTAAACGGCTAATTGCTTCGCCTACACCTTCAACGTCGGCAATATTTTTTTCAACCACAGCGTTTTGCGGCAGTGGTTCAACCCCATAACTTTCTACACGGTAGCGATCCCCTTGCAAACTGAGTTCCAAGAGTTTCACAGATGTAGAGCTAATATCTAAGCCTAAAAGGCTTGCATTTTTTTTACCTAGAAAGGGCAGCACGGCATTTGTTCCCTTTTATTTTTTTGTAGTGAAAATGTGGAGTTAGGCCACATTCATACCAAATCGCATTAAATGCTAGTCTTAACACGACTGCAATTACCGCACAAGTGATTATTGCAGTTATAATCCACTATCGCTTCGCGGCTGTCACTTAGTTTGTTATTACACCCTGGTCTCCAATGAAAAATTACACGTCTAACAACATAGAGCGCTTTCATCCCATCATTGCAGCAAGCATCGCGGGTATCCTCTGCTTGCTCCTGCTTGGTAGTGGTACGTATTTATACATCAACCCACAACTACCAAACGTTGAACAACTACGCGAAATTAAACTCGAAACTCCATTACAAATCTATAGCCGAGATGGCAAATTGATAAGTGAGTTCGGAGAAAAGCACAGTCGCCCCCTACATTATGACGAAATTCCCCCCCTATTGGTCAAAGCCTTCTTAGCTGCCGAAGATGATAATTTCTTTAATCATAAGGGCATTAGCTTAAAGGGTTTGGGTCGAGCCTTTGTCGATATTGCCCAAACAGGCTCTATTCAGTCGGGTGGTTCGACAATTACCATGCAAGTTGCTAAAAATTATTTTTTAAGCTCTCAGCGTACATTCAGTCGTAAACTGACAGAAATTTTACTTGCCCGCAATATAGAACAAGCCTTATCTAAAGAAGAAATACTTGAGCTATATGTGAATAAGATCTATTTAGGGCAACGTGCTTATGGTATCGGTGCAGCAGCAGAAGTGTACTACAGTAAAAATGTTAATCAACTATCTTTAGCTGAAATGGCGATGATTGCTGGTTTACCCAAAGCGCCGTCTAAATATAATCCTGTTGTTAATCCCAAACGCTCACTGGAACGTCGCAACTGGATTTTAGGTCGCATGTTAAGTTTGGGTTATATCAAACAAGCGGATTATGAACAAGCGATTGCCACAGGCACAGGTATTTATTATCGCGCCACGGTCGATGAGGTGAGTGCGCCTTTTCTTGCCGAAATGGTGCGCGCTGCCTTAACCGCACGGTTTGGCGATAAGGTATTGGGTGCTGGTTATAGAGTGTATACAACCGTTCGTGCTGACATACAAAATGCTGCCGTTCGTGCCGTACAAGACGGTTTACTGGCTTATGATTTACGTCATGGCTGGCGAGGTATTGAAGCGCATGCCGATGACAAAGCCTTGAATCAATTTAATATTGTTGGTGGACTTGCGCCCGCACAGGTGACCAAAGTGCAACGCAACTCTGTAGAAGCCTTAATGCGTGATGGGACAACCATTACCATCCCTTGGGGAGGCTTAAGTTGGGCTCGCCCTTATAAAACCGTTAACAGCGTTGGCCCTTCCCCGTCTAAAGCCAGTCAAATTCTAAAAGTAGGCGATATTATCCGTGTCAAAAAAGCGGGTGGTATTTGGGTGTTACGCCAAATACCGAATGTACAAGGAGATTTAATTGCACTCAATCCAGAAACAGGTGCGATTGAAGCCCTAGTGGGTGGTTTTGACTTTAGTATCAGCCAGTTTAATCACAGCATTCAAGGTTGGCGACAAGCAGGCTCTACGCTAAAGCCTTTTATTTATGCGCTCGCCTTGGAGCGTGGTTTTACGCCCTATAGCATGGTCAATGACTCGCCATTGACCGTAGGTAATTGGACCCCCAGTAATGCCGATGGGCGTTTTATGGGGCCAATTACGCTGAGAAGAGCGCTTTATTTATCACGCAATTTGGTGTCAGTACGTTTACTGCAATCGGTTGGCGTTAGCCGTGCGCGAACCTATTTAGATAGATTTGGCTTTATAAACAAAGAGCTACCCGACAATTTAACTTTGGCACTTGGCACAGCGCAAGTCGTACCTTTACAAATGGCAACAGCCTATGCAGCTTTTGCAAATGGTGGTTATCGGGTGAATCCTTATTTTATTGAACGTATTGAAGATACCACAGGTAAAGTGTTATTTCAGGCGCAACCCGAACAAGTCTGTCAACCCTGTGAAATGGCAGATAATCCCGCTATTGAAAACACTCAGGCTAGCTTACCCACCGAAATCACAGGGGAAGGCAATCAAATTAATGTTGTAGAGCCGCCTGTCTCCGACACTACGTCTGACGCTATCACGCCATTAGTGAGTAACTCACCGATTGCCAAGCGGATTATGAGTGAGAAATCTGCGAAACAAATGGCAAATATTTTACGGGATGTGATTTTACATGGGACTGGTCGTCATGCGTTACGTTTAGGGCGTAGTGATATTGCAGGTAAAACAGGCACAACCAATGATGCCAAAGATGCGTGGTTTGCAGGATTTAATCCTAAATTAGTCGCGGTAAGTTGGGTAGGTTTTGATAAGCCTGCCTCTTTAGGTCGTTTAGAGTACGGCGGTTATGCTGCATTACCGCTATGGACTTCATTTATGGATTATGCACTTGCTGGCACACCCGATAAATGGCTCAACGAAAATACTGAAAGCAGCACCAATCGCCCCGTATCATCGCCAACTAGTGAAACGCCCCCAACGAACAATAGTGAAACACCAGACACTGATACGCCTTCAGAAGTCGCAACACCGCCTGTAACCCCTCCTGAAGAATTATTTTAGGCCATAAAAAAGGCGAGATAGCTCGCCTTTTTTCTATATTGGCAGTTATTTTTTGCCAAAACGACTGAAGCGTTGTTTGAATTTATCAATACGACCGCCCGTATCTACGACTTTTTGTTGACCAGTGTAGAATGGGTGACATTTGCCACAAACGTCAAGATGGATATTCTTGGCTAAAGTAGAACGTGTAACAATGACATTACCACAAGAACAGGTTGCGGTAATTTCTTCGTATTTTGGATGGATATCAGCTTTCATAATGGAGTCTCAAAGAGTGGTTACGGGGTGCTCGCCCCCCTGCGTATCACGTTTGCCAACACACGCGTGTTTAATCAACAAATTTTAGCAGGAACGAGGCACGACCATTCTTTTGGCTTACCCTAACCGTGACTTCGTTAGAGCCAAGCACAACAAGGGCGCGAAATATAGCAAACTTTGGCGCATTTGACACATATTTTTTATGTGCTTTGTATTAAGAGCCATAAAAAATAGCTATACCCCCGTATCCTTAAGTTTGTGGATTGTATTTAATAACCTGATTGCGTCGTTAAGCATAAGGAACGCACAGGATAGATTGTCGATAGTTGACTGATTTACTTCAGCACTCGATAGCAAACACCTATAAAAATGCCCGCATAAAGCGGGCATTTTTATGAAGTACAACCGTCTTATTTAGCGGCAGCAGCAGCTTGTTGAGCAGCAACTTCAGCAGCGAAATCGACTTCTTTCTTCTCAATGCCTTCACCCACTTCTAAACGTGTGAAGCTATTGAGGGTAGCACCTGCTTTCTTTAATAAAGCACCGACAGTCACGTCTGGGTCTTTCACAAAAGCCTGTTCTGTTAAGCTGACTTCGGCCAAGTACTTTTTCAGGCTGCCTTCAATCATCTTCTCAACGATATTGTCTGGCTTACCAGATTCACGTGCCTTAGCAGCATAAATCTCTTTTTCGCGTGCTAAAATATCGGCAGGGACATCGGCTGGGTTAACCACCATGGGATTGCTGGCTGCAATGTGCATGGCTACATCACGACCTAAATCAGTATCGCCACCTGTTAAGGCAACAGCAACACCAATTTTGGCACTGTGTACATAAGTCGCAACGATATCACCTTGAACTAAGGTTGCACGGCGAATCTGAATGTTTTCGCCAATCTTTTGTACTAAGGCAACACGCGCTTCTTCAACGCTAACGCCTTCGTCATAGCTCAAAGCAGAAATAGCAGCAACGTCTGTTGTGCTGTTAGCTAAGGCAATTTGAGCCACTTTATTAGCAAATTGGGTAAAGTTTGCATCTTTAGCAACAAAGTCAGTTTGGCTGTTTACTTCTAATAATAAAGAAGTTTTGCCATCTGCACTGTTGGCAACCAAAATTGCACCTTCAGCAGCGACATTACCTGCTTTTTTAGCCGCTTTAGTTGCGCCTGATTTGCGTAAGTTGTCAATTGCAACTTCAATATCGCCACCGGCTTCTGTTAATGCTTTTTTGCATTCCATCATGCCTAAGCCAGTACGTTCACGTAATTCTTTCACGAGGCTAGCGGTAATCTCGGCCATGTTATTATCCTCATTGTGTTGAATAATGCGCTGTTATAAACAGCTTTTAATCGGTTTGGAGTTGTGGTCTATCACATCATCATGCGCTAAAACGCGGATAGCATGAGACACTACAACCGAAAGTCGTAAAGGGGAGTCAATGCTCCCCTTTAACAAATTGGTCGCTGAGTGTTACTTAAATCAATGACATCCGTATGACCACTAGTTCAAGTACACTCAGTCGAGAGGAGTCTTCGTCAAAACGATGACTCCCACCTGCTATTAAGCAGTTGCCTCTGGCGCAGCGTCTGTTGCTTCTGGCTCACGACCGCCTGCTTGTGTTGCAGCGTATTCTTTGCCTTCTAAAATCGCATCAGCCATTGAACCTGCATATAACTGAATAGCGCGGATTGCGTCATCGTTACCAGGAATAACAATGTCTACACCGTCTGGATTAGAGTTGGTATCAACCACACCAATCACACGAATACCTAGTTTGCGTGCTTCTTGAATCGCAATCGCTTCGTGGTCAACGTCAATGATAAACAAAGCATCTGGTAAACCACCCATATCTTTGATACCACCAAAGCTCTTTTCTAATTTTTCCATTTCACGTGTACGCTCTAAGGCTTCACGCTTGGTCAATTTAGCAAAAGTACCGTCTTGAGATTGTACTTCTAACTCTTTGAAACGCTTGATGGATTGACGAATGGTTTTCCAGTTAGTCAACATACCACCTAACCAACGATGGTCAACATAAGGCATACCACAACGTTGTGCTTCAGCACGGATAATGCCCGCCGCTGCACGCTTAGTGCCAACGAACAATACTTTGTTACGCTTAGCAGCCAAACCGTTGGCATAATTTAAGGCATCATTTAAAGCAACCACGGTATGCTCTAAGTTGATGATATGGATTTTGTTGCGAGCACCGAAAATGTACTGGCCCATTTTTGGGTTCCAGAAACGGGTTTGGTGACCGAAGTGTGCGCCTGCTTGTAACAGGTCACGCATAGAAACTTGTGCCATGATTAACTCCAATTAGGGTTAGGCCTCCATATATCCCAATTACCGACTGGCCGTTTTCACGTTCAGCACCCAATAATTGTGTCGATATATGTGCGTTTTTACGATGGATTGATATGCTCGCGCCGATACGCAGGTACCACGCGCAAGCCTTTTCTTTATTTGAGCATCATTTTTTGGGTCATTTTTGATATTTTCTGTCTAGAAAACACGATTAACCAAAAGTCTTGTTGCTCAAATAAGGCGCGCTTTATACCATAACGCCCTCTTAGCCTCAATCGTGATTTATGACTTTATGACCGTATCTATTAAAACTGATGAAGAAATTGCCAAAATGCGGGTAGCAGGCAAGCTCGCTGCCGATGTGTTGATGATGATTGGTGAGCATGTCAAAGCTGGCGTGACTACCGAAGAACTAGACCGTATTTGCCATGACTATATTGTCAATGTGCAACAAGCAATTCCTGCTCCGCTAAATTACCGTGGTTTTCCTAAAAGTATTTGTACTTCGGTTAACCATGTCGTTTGTCATGGTATTCCAAGTGATAAAAAAGTCCTCAAACAGGGGGATATTATCAATATTGATGTCACAGTGATTAAAGACGGTTATCATGGCGATACCTCCAAAATGTTTATTGTGGGGTCAGGTTCGGTGTTGGCTGAACGTTTGATTAGTGTCACACAAGAGTGTTTATATAAATCGCTGGCACTGGTGAAGCCCGGTTGTCAACTGGGAGACATTGGTGCTGTCATCCAAAAACACGCTGAAGCAAATCGCTTTTCGGTCGTGCGTGATTATTGTGGTCATGGTATTGGTCGAATTTTCCATGAAGAACCACAAATCGTGCATTATGGCAAAGCTGGGACAGGCATGGCCTTAGTTGCAGGGATGACATTTACCATAGAACCCATGATTAACGCAGGCTCATATCACACCAAACTTTTACCCGATGGTTGGACGGCTGTTACAAAAGACCATAAGCTATCCGCACAATGGGAGCATACTATTTTAGTCACGCCTACGGGTGTCGAAGTGCTGACTGCCCGCCCCGAAGAAGACTTTAGTTTTTTAACGCCTTAAAACGGATACACCTAAACTATGCAACCACCCTCCCTCACGCCTCATGTTTTAGATGTCTTAGCACTCAGCGTCCAAGAAGTGACACCTGCAGTGTATCGTGAGTTACTCAAAGAGGCGCAACAGCAATTATGGGAGCGTTTTCAGGCAGGGGACGCTGTCGCCAATCTCGTCAGTGCACGCGCAGAAGCCGTTGACCTGATTTTAGTCGATGCGTGGCGACGTTTTGATTTAGATAACGAAGCCGAGTTGGCTCTATTGGCCGTTGGTGGTTATGGCCGTGGTGAGTTACACCCCGCCTCTGATATTGATGTGTTGGTGTTGCATAGTTATGATAATTTGAGTGAAATCTTACAAGACAAAGTTAGCCAATTTATTGCTTTATTGTGGGACTTAGGCTTAGACCTAGGTTCGAGTGTCCGTTCATTGAGTGACTGTGTCGAAAAAGTCAGTGAAGATGTCACTATCGCCACCAATTTACTGGAAGTACGTACGCTGATTGGTAATGACAGTTTAAGGCAAACCTTACTTGCCTTAATTCAACCCTTATGGACAGATGCGGCTTTTTTTGAAGCGAAACGTGATGAGCAATTAGCGCGACATGCCAAACATCATCATACGGAATACAACCTTGAACCCGATATTAAAAATGCCCCTGGTGGACTACGCGATATTCAGACGGTCGTTTGGGTAGCTAAACGCCATTTTGGTACAACCAACTTATACGACTTAGTCACTCACGGCTTTTTGACTGAATTTGAATACAAACAATTATCCGAAGGCGAAACGTTTTTATGGCGAATCCGTTTTGCCCTGCATATGGTCGCTAAACGCAACGAAAACCGTTTATTATTTGATTATCAGCGTACTTTAGCCCATTTATTTGGCTTCACAGATAATAACCTCAACCGTGCGGTTGAGCAGTTTATGAAAGATTATTATCGTGTTGCCATGACCTTATCGATGCTTAACGAAATGCTACTTCAGTATTTTGACGAAGCGATTTTGCGTGCCGACGAGCATGCCATCATAGAACCTCTCAATGAAGATTTTCAGATTCGTGATAACTATTTAGAAGTCACACACCATCAAGTATTTGCTCGCAACCCAACGGCGTTAATGGAAATTTTTGCCATTCTCTCCGAAAGCCCACATATTACGGGCATACGTGCCAGCACCATCCGTTTAATTATGGTAGAAGCCCGTAAAATCAATGCCGAATTTCGCCATAACCCACAAAATCGCGCCTATTTTATGGAGATTTTACGCTCGCCTCGCGTACTCTTTTCCACACTACGCAAGATGAAACGTTATGGTGTTTTAGGTCAATATTTACCTGCTTTTGGGGCAATTGTTGGCCAAATGCAATATGACTTATTTCATATTTATACCGTTGATGCCCATACCTTATTGGTCATCAAAAACATGCGCCGCTTTCGCTATAGCGACAGTCACGACAAATTTCCCGTTGTCACCGAAGTTGCTCAAAACTTACCCAAACCCGAATTATTGTATTTAGCGGGCTTATTTCATGATATTGGTAAAGGCCGTGGCGGAGACCACTCGGAATTAGGGGCAGTGGATGCGATTGAATTTTGTTTAGCGCATGGCCTTTCTAATCGTAGTGCAAATATTGTTGCTTGGTTAACACGTCATCATTTATTGATGTCGATGACCGCTCAAAAACAAGATTTAGGCGACCCTGATGTCATTCAAGCCTTTGCCGAAAAGGTTGGCGACCTTGTCCACTTAGATTACTTATATGCTTTAACCGTTGCCGATATTTGTGCCACTAATCCTAAATTATGGAATTCATGGCGGGCGTCTTTATTACGTCAACTCTATCAGCAAACACGCCGCGTATTACGACGAGGCCTCAATAATCCGATTGACCGTGACGAAGTCATTGCCGAAACACGTATTACCGCCTTAGAACTATTGCTGAGCGAAAACTTTGACGAATCGGCTGTCAATTCGATTTGGGCGGAACTCGGCGACGATTATTTCTTACGCGAAAGTGCAACTGATATTGCATGGCAAACTGCGGCTATTCTCAATCATGGCAACAGTCACAGCCCGCTTGTTGCTATTCAAGAAAGCCATACCACTCAATTTCAGGGTGCAACACAAATCTTTGTTTATACTAAAGATTTACCCAATCTATTCGCTGCCTCTGTCGCCACACTTGACCAGCAACATTTAACGGTACTTGATGCACGCATTATTACCGCTACCAGCAAATTTTCATTAGATACTTATATTGTACTCGATGAACAGAATACCCCCATCAGTGACCAATATCGTCTCGAAAGTATTCGTCAAAGTCTTGTCAAAGCCCTGTCACATCCCGAACAATTCCCTACCATTGCTCAAAAGCGTCTGCCGCGGGAGTTAAAGCACTTCAGTGTCAAAACAGAAGTTAACATCAGTAATGATATTAGCAAACAACAAACCTCGCTTGAAATTATTACCTTAGATAGGCCTGGTCTGCTGGCGCGTATTGGCGTGATTTTTATGGAACATGGCGTCAGTATTCATAGTGCGCGTATTGCTACGCTCGGTGAACGTGCAGAAGACGTCTTTTTTATTACTGACCGCGCTGGACAACCTGTGTCTAATCCTGACTTATGCCAAGAGTTAGCAACTGCCTTACGCCAGCAACTCGATACTGTCAACTAAAGTGAATACTATGAACCCTGAGTTAGCGTTATTACATCCCTACCCTTTTGAGAAAATGGCACAACTTTTCAAAGGACTGACTCCCGCTCAGCAACTCACGCCGATTGCGCTATCTATTGGTGAGCCCAAACATCCCTCACCCAGTTTTGTGCTGGAAACCATCAATCAACAGGCTAAACACTTAGCGACCTATCCCACAACCAAAGGAATACCCGAATTACGGCAAGCGATTGCGACTTGGCTACAACAACGTTTTACGCTCAGTACGATAGATGCCGAACATCAAGTCTTGCCTGTGAATGGCACACGCGAAGCGTTGTTTTCGTTTACTCAGGCCGTGGTTAATCGTCAACACCATAGACCTTTGGTGGTGATGCCAAATCCGTTTTATCAAATTTATGAAGGTGCGGCTTATTTAGCAGGAGCAGAACCCTATTTTTTATCTTGCACCCACGAAAATAACTTTATTCCTGATTTTGATGCTGTTCCTGCCGACGTTTGGCAACGCACACAACTGTTATTTATTTGTTCACCTGGTAATCCAACAGGTTCTATTTTAGATCAACAAACCTTAACCAAGCTCATTGCCCTGAGTGATGAATATGGCTTTGTGATTGCCTCTGATGAGTGTTATTCCGAAATTTATTTTGACGAAAACAACCCACCCTTAGGTTTATTGCAAGTGTGTGCCGAATTAGGCCGCCACGACTATAAAAATTGTGTGGTATTTCATTCTTTATCTAAACGCTCCAATTTACCGGGTTTACGCTCGGGTTTTGTTGCTGGTGATGCCAATATTCTCAAGCCTTATTTGTTGTATCGGACGTATCATGGTTCGGCTATGCCTGTTCAACATCAATATGCGTCTGTGGCGGCGTGGCAGGATGAACAACACGTTATTGAAAATCGTGGCCAGTATAGACAAAAGTTTGCTGAATTTTATGCTATCGTTAACCCTGTTTTACCACTCACCATGCCCGATGCAGGTTTCTATTTTTGGGCGAAAGTGCCTGATGGTTTTACCGATGAAACCTTTGCTCAGTTCTTATACGAAAAAGCCCATATTACCGTATTGGCTGGTCGTTATTTAGGTCGCACTGACCCTCTTGGCCAAAACCCTGCCGAACATTATGTGCGTATGGCCTTAGTTGCACCCATCGCTGATTGTGTGGCTGCTGCCCAGCGTATTGTTAATCTTTTAAAAAGTTGATTGGTGTTTTTTGCGATGAATAATTCCCCTCCTCGGAGGTAATGCTGGTCAGTTAAGAAAAATTGGCACTTAAAACCTGCCCTTCGACTCCGCTCAGGGCGCATTTTTGCGTTGACTGAGCGGAGTCGAAGTCAGCAAAAACTGCTTAACTGACTGGCATTACTCTCAAGAGGGGACTTCCAAGAGCGCAAATAAGTGTTATGTAATGAGGAGAAAATCCATGTCCCTGTCCGATATTATTGTTCAAGCCTTTGAAGACCGCTTACAGTTTAGTCCTACAAATGCACCACAAGATGTGCGTGATGCGGTGGCTGAAGCCATTCAATTATTAGATAGCGGTAAAGCCCGTGTTGCCGAAAAAGTAAACGGTGAATGGGTTGTTAATCAATGGTTAAAAAAGGCTGTGTTGTTATCTTTTCGCTTAAATGACAATGAGCCTTTGTCTGGCGGCAGTGCGATTCAGTTTTATGACAAAGTACCAACCAAATTTGCCGACTGGACAGCCGAACAGTTTAAAGAGTCTGGTATTCGTGTTGTGCCACCTGCCACTGCGCGTCGTGGGAGTTTTATTGCACGTAACGTGGTGTTAATGCCTTCCTATGTCAATATTGGTGCTTATGTCGATGAAGGCTCTATGGTTGATACATGGGCAACCGTCGGCTCTTGTGCACAAATTGGTAAAAACGTGCATTTATCGGGTGGTGTCGGTATTGGTGGTGTGTTAGAGCCATTACAAGCCAATCCAACCATTATTGAAGACAATTGCTTTATTGGCGCACGCTCCGAAGTCGTTGAAGGCGTGATTGTTGAAGAAGGCTCAGTGTTGTCGATGGGCGTGTATATTGGTCAATCTACCAAAATTTATGACCGCGAAACAGGCGAAATTCACTATGGTCGTGTGCCTGCGGGTTCTGTGGTGGTTTCTGGTTCTTTACCGTCAAAATGTGGCAAATACAGCTTATATGCTGCCATTATTGTCAAAAAAGTTGACGCTCAAACCCGTAGCAAAGTGGGCTTAAACGAATTGTTGCGTGTTGATTAAGTGAATAGACTTCGACTCCGCTCAGCCAACAAAAGTGTTCCCTGAGCGAAGTCGAAGGGTACGCTTTATAACACCAAACTGTAGGACACTTAAAAATATGCTCACCATTTACGGTATCAAAAACTGTGACACCATGAAAAAAGCTTTTACATGGTTAGACGGTCAAGGCATTGCTTATCAATTTCATGACTATAAAAAAGCAGCTTTAGATGAAAAGACCTTAGACGATTGGTTAAATCGTGTGGGTTGGCAAGCGATTGTCAATCAAAAAGGCACAACATGGCGCAAATTGGCTTTGGATAAAAATACCTTAGATAATCAAAGTATTAAGTCTATTATTTTGCAAAATTTAAGCATGATTAAACGTCCTTTGTTGGTGTTGGATAATAACAATATTGTGTTGGGTTTTGATGTGGAACAATGGCAACATTTCGCCCCTTCGACTATGCTCAGTGCTGGCCAAGCTCAATGACCATTATTTGTGATTAAATTTATATTTTATGTTTGTTGTGTAGAATAGATTGACAAAGGAAACCCATCAAACATCAAAGTGATGGGTTTCACGTCACTCAATCAATGCCCACCATGTTTCATCTTATGCAATTGAGCGGCTTTATATTGAATCAACCAATCTGTTAAGGCAATAAAAATCACCGACAGCACTAAAATGGAATGAATAATCACTTCCCACTTTAGCGTATGCTCCGAAAGATTCTTAGTATCAATAAAACTACGTAACAAATGAATGGACGAAATACTCACCAAGGCCATACCCAACTTAATTTTAAGCACCCCTGCATCAACGTGGTCTAACCATTCAGGCTGGTCGGGATGGTCATCTATATTTAAACGGCTGACAAAAATTTCATACCCGCCAATAATCACCATCACCAATAAATTAGCAATCATCACCACATCAATTAAAGCGAGAACAATCAGTAAAATATCATTCTCGCCATAAGCGCCTAAATTCACCACTAAATTGGATAGCATGACAAAAAACTTATAGCTATAAATAGCCAATGCAACAATCAACCCCAGATACATTGGCAGTTGCAACCATCGGCTCCAAAAAATAAAGCGTCCAATAGCCTGTGTCGTTTTGTTACTCATCGATTAAAAATTCCTTGCTAAATACTAGTCAAAGTCAAAAGAGTAGTTTACCTTATAGAACTCAAAAGTCGTAGGTCTGGATTGTCCTACCAGATATCAACTAATTGCAGCCTGTAACATCTTTTTGCTTGCCAAGCCTATTGTCTTCTACTACGATTCAATGTATAGCCTTTAGGCTGTTTTATATCCATCAAAGGAGTTAAACCTATGCGTAAGTCTCTGCTAGGAATCGTGTTGGCAGCCACTTTGTTGCCAGTTAGCCTTGTACATGCAGGTGTTAAGGAAGATTTGAACAACGGCAAAACTGTCAAAGAAATTATTGCTGCGACAGATGAAAAAGATCTTGAAGCCGTACTTGAAGATTTTATCAAAAATGCACCAGACAAAGCCTATGATGCAATTGCAGCAGCGATGTCCAGCTTTCCAAGTAAAATCGACTTTATCCAGAGCTTCGCAATCAATAGAGGCTTAGATAAAACAACCATACAAAATCTTGCTAGCAATGCAAAACAAAATAGTGGCTTATTCTCTGGCCTTGAAGGTAGAGATGGCCCAAATACCAACCTTAGCTTTAACACAGGTGGTAATACAGGTGGTGGTGTACGAGTTAGCCCCAACTAATATCTTCTTGCTGTGATAAAAAAGGGTCTAAAAGACCCTTTTTTATTGAGTTTATATGAACAACCAATAAAGTTTATGCACTCTTTTTTATTTATTTTTTTATGTATTATTGTTTTTTGGTCGCCGCTGCCACTGGGTAGTAATCGTGACTGGTCTATGTCTTTATTGGCGTTATTGACTAGTTTGTTGGTAGTAAGTTGCCTATTAACATTTCAAAGAAATCATGTCGCCCCTCGTGCACTCAAACAACATAAAGGATTAGTCTTATTATTTTTTATGATTCCTTTGTGGATAGTTATTCAAATCATCCCCTTACCATCATCGTTTATCGCCTATATTTCACCTCAATCTATGGTACTGTCATCTAGTCAAGATGCATGGCTAACGATTTCAACTAATCGTGAGGCTAGTCTAAATAGTCTACAAAAAAGCTTGTGCTACGCCCTTTTCTTTAGTGCATCATTAGTTATTATCAATACGCCTAAACGGCTTGAGACCGTCTGCCAAGTTTTAGTTATGAGTGGAGTGTTTCAAGCCTGTTATGGCGTGATGGTTGTCTTAGGTGGCTCATCATTCGATGTATTGCATATTATGAGTCCCTATTTAGGCTCAACCACAGGAACATTTATTAATAGAAATCATTTAGCAGGCTATTTAGAAATGATTATTCCGATAGGTATCGGTTTATTAATTACACATATTTTACAAAATAAAAATCAATGGGCAGGTTTACGCTCAGCTATCAGAGAATTTATTTCTAGTTTACTCAGTGGTAAAGCGCGTATTCGTATTTTTTTAGCGATTATGGTAGTCGCTCTTGTATTATCTCATTCTAGAATGGGTAATACGGCTTTTTTTGCAAGTTTAGGGTTATGTGGTGTATTTGGTATTTTTATATACCGAAAACATCACAAGGCGAAGTCTTTATTTGTCTTGTTTAGTAGTCTGATTATTATTGATATTTTTATTTTAGGGGCTTGGTTTGGTTTAGATAAATTAGCACAGCGTTTAGAAAAAACATCGAGCGATGAAGAGCAACGTGTTTATGTCTTCCAACAAACCTTACAAGCCATACAGGATTATTGGCTGACAGGCTCAGGTGCTGGTAGTTATTACAGTATTTTTCCACTTTATAGAAATGCCGACATTAGTAACTTTTACGATCATGCACATAACGACTTTCTGCAAATTGGCCTTGAATATGGCCTAATTGGCAGCCTCATTTTTGCTGCTATTGTGATTTATAGTCTAACGTGCGCTGTACAAGCACAAGTTTCTCGACATACCGCCATCCTAAAAGGTGTTGGCTTTGGTGTGATGATGGCAATTCTTAGTATCATGATTCACTCCACAACGGATTTTAATTTACAGATTCCTGCAAATGCGCTTTTATTTAGTTTATTATGTGCACTGGCTTGTATTGCACATGGCATAGAGCACCAAGAACATCCAAAACGTAAATCTTCTAAATCACGTACTGCATAATCCATCAGTCAGCGTAAACATCCTTGTTTACGCTAGAGGCGTAATGCTATATTCACAGTAACAAAGCATCAGTGATGCTAAATATACAATCCTATAGCAAACACGCTATCAATTCATAACACGATAGTTGTCTTAGTTACGATAAGCCATTACAAACAAAGCTAGGATTTACATACACTAGTCGTTAATCACTTTCATGCTGATTGTGTATTTTTTTGAGTTCATTATTGGATATGTTATTATGTTGAAAAAAGCCTTATGTATCAGCTTATTAGCCTTAAGTACACCCGTCTTAGCCGACCATAATCCCCCCCAATATCAGCGTATTGATTTTCAGACCGAAGTCGAAAAAGAAATCGCTAACGACTTATTAACCGCCACATTAAGTATTGAATTAAATAATAAAAACCCCTCGCTGTTAGCTAAAGACTTAACAACCGTCACTAATGACGCCTTAAAATTAGGTGCGGCCTATAATACCGTCAAGTTGACTAGCGGCAATCAACAAACTTACCCTATTTACAATGAAAAAAATAAATTAGATGGCTGGCGTGGTCGTGCAGAAATTCAAATTTCCAGTAAAGACTTCAAAGCGGCAGGCGAGTTAATTAGTCAGCTTCAATCCAAATTACAGCTCAATAATCTCAATTTTAGCGTAGCCCCAGAAACACGCCGCGAATTAGAAAATCAGTTGATTACAGAAGCCGTCACCGCGTTCAAAACCCGCGCTGATAAAATCAAAGCAGCATGGAATGCCAAAGGCTACAAACTTATACAAATGAACTTAGGAACAACGAATAACCAGCCACCTCAACCGATGTATATGATGGCTCGTGCTGCGAAAATGGAAATGGCTGATGCTGCACCTGCAGCCGAGTATGCAGGAGGTCAAAGCCGTTTGAATGTTCAGGTCTCTGGCAGTATTGAATTGGAAAACTAAGTCTATTTAGCTATCAAAGACAAAATACTGAAAGTAAATTTGACACTGGGCTAACACCTAGTGTCATTTGAATACTTAGCAATCACTTTTAGCGCGTTTTTAGCCACAACTCTCGGCTCTTCAATGGCTTATTGCCTAACAGATGCGCTAATGCGCTGCGAAAGATTAACTTTGCCGCTTGACGTGTTGCCGCCTGTGTATAATCTTCAGTCGCAATATTTAAGAGCAACTGCCCTTGCCAAGCATTCGCGTCATGTGCTGTGACACGTACGAAGCCCTGCTCTGGGACAAAGCGATAAAACGCGCGGTCAATCAGTATTTGTTCCTCTGCATCACAATGAAAACAAATACGGTAACCTAATGCACTCAACAAACCAGACTCAAACCGTCTTAGGGTAAGCTCCAAGCTAGCGGGGTCATTTAATTGCGCCAAGGCTTGGCTATATAAGACAAATAGTTCGGTATGACTTTCTTCATCGGCCATCAAACGGACGAGCAACTCGTTGAGATAAAAACCAGCAAACAAGGCATGGCCTTCTAAGACTAAAGGCAATCCTGCTAGCTCACATTGTACGAGGCTTTTAAGACTTTGTTTGCCGCGCCATGCAATTAAACAAGGTTGAAATAAGGGTGGCGGTGTTTGACGCATGACCGCACTGACACGGCCATGCTCTAGAGTCCAAAAATCCACCAGTCGGCTGCGCTCACGATACGGACGACTATGTAATAAATAGGCATGGCACAATATCGGTGTCTGAACCATCTTGTTTAGATATCACCATAACCTAGACTTTTTAAGGCACGCTCATCATCAGACCAACCCCCTTTGACTTTGACCCATAAACTGAGCATCACCTTAGAATCAAACAGCTTTTCCATATCCAAACGTGCTGCTTGACCAATCGTTTTTAATTTTTGGCCACCTTCACCTATCACAATCGCTTTTTGGCCATCACGCTCTACTAAAATAGTGGCATCGATACGATACAAACGCCCTTCCACCTTAAAACTTTCAATTTGCACCGTCAGGTCATAGGGTACTTCATCCCCCATTTGACGCATAATTTTTTCACGAATCATTTCTGCCGCTAAAAAACGTTGGGAACGGTCAGTAATTTGGTCTTCTGCATACATCGGTGGTGCATAAGGCAAATAGCGTCCAACTAACTCATGTAAGGTAGTTAAATTATGACCTCGCAAGGCAGATAGAGGTATCACTTCCGAAAAATGACGTTTTTGACTCAGTGTCGTTAAGTAGGGCAATAAACTCTCTTTATCGGTGACGGTATCGACTTTATTAAGCACCAAAATCACTGGCGTTTCCACGCGGCTTAATTTTTCTAATACTAAGTCATCATCGGGCGTCCATTTCAAACCATCAACGACAAAAAGGACTAAGTCGACATCTTTTAATGCACTTTGTGCGGCTTGATTCATGAGACGGTTGATGGCACGCGGTTCGCGTTTATGCATACCTGGCGTATCGACATAGATAGCTTGGACATTGTTTTCGGTCACAATACCCAAAATTTTATGGCGTGTGGTTTGCGGTTTACGCGAGGTAATAGAAAGTTTTTGACCTAGCAGATGGTTTAATAAGGTCGATTTACCTACATTAGGTCGTCCCACAATCGCCACAAAACCACAGCGATAATTTTCGGCATCGATGGTCTCTTGTTGATTGCCAAAAAAATTCTCAATCAGTTGTTCGCTCATGGCTTATTCTACACCTAATAATTTTAACAATGCTGTGGCGGCTGCCTGCTCGGCATGACGGCGGCTAGACCCTATTCCTTGCACGGGTGGGTACTGTTCGATGGTACATTGGACTTGAAAGGTCTGATTATGGTCTTCGCCTAAGACTTCACTGACGGCATACAGTGGTAAAGCCAAATGCTGTGCTTGCAAATACTCTTGTAGACGACTCTTAGGGTCTTTAAGCACAGGTTCAGCCGCAACTTCTTGTAAACGTGCACCATACCAACCTAACACACAGTCACGACAAATGGCCATTTGCCCTGAGTCTAGATAAATAGCACCGAGCAAGGCTTCTAGGGCATCGGCTAGAATGGAGTCACGTCTAAAGCCACCGCTTTTTAATTCGCCTGCCCCTAAGCTCAAATAATCACCAATTTTGAGTTCACGCGCCATAATAGCTAGGCTATCCTGTTTAACAAGATTGGCACGTAAGCGTGTCAGCCGACCTTCTTTTTCTTGCGGAAAGTGATGATATAAATAATCAGCGACAATCATGCCTAAAATAGAGTCGCCTAAAAACTCTAGACGCTCATTATTATGATTCCCGCTGACACTGCGATGCGTCAGTGCTAATTTAATGAGCTTTTCATCCTTGAATTGATATCCTAATGCGTTCATTAACCGTTGATAATTCACCATTATTCAGTAAAACCGTCAGGACGTTCAGAGGTATAGGACTTTTTGAAGTGTACGACCACATCTAGATTGCCCATCAATTTACGGCGCTCTTCGTAGTCAAGCTCAACAATTAAGAGGTTTCCTTCTCGTTTCAAGACCATCAAATCATCCACTTTACGGTCACGAATGTTATTTCGTTCCATTTGACTTTGTAAATCGGCACCAAATTTACGCAACTCAAATTTATCGACTTGTGTTTCGCGGAATTTAGATTTTAACATTTCGTCGATGGTATAAAAATCTAAATAAATAGGCCCTACAGTCGCAGACACTTTAATGATTAAACCAAATAGGCCTACACCGAATAATACTGTCCAATACGACATACCGCGCTGGAAACGACGCATGCTTACCCCCATAAACGCATAGGCGCATCAGAGTTGATGCGCAAATAATTAGTTAATTGCCCCATTACGATGGAATGAAGGCAAATTAAAGCCTGGCTCTTTGTGTGTCCAAACGTATACTGCTCTACCCACAATATTGGCCTCTGGTACAGGCCCCCAAAAACGACTGTCGTTACTGTTATCACGGTTATCGCCCATCATAAAGTAATGACCTTCAGGCACTGTGATTGACCATTCTTTACCTGCAGGATAACTGCCAACTTCCTGACGCGTCAAATGGATATGTGAGCCAAGCACTTCACGAAAGTACTGCTCCCACGGTTGTACGGCGGGCTCTTGTTTAATCAGTTCACGCTGTACGGCTTGACCATTAATATACAAGGTATCATTTTTGAACTTTATTTTATCACCTGGCAACCCCACAACGCGCTTAATAAAATTCATACTCGGCTTGGGCGGAAACTTAAACACCATGACTTCGCCGCGTTGTGGTTTATTCATGGCTAAGATTTCTGTCCCCACCACAGGCAAGCGCAAACCGTAGGTATACTTATTGACTAAAATATAGTCGCCCACTTCTAAGGTTGGCAACATCGAGCCTGAGGGAATGGTAAAGGGTTCAAACAAGAAAGAACGTAATACCCATACAATCGCCAACACAGGAAAAAACGAGTAGGCATATTCGATAATAATATGTTCTTTATACTCTTTGCCTTCATATTGTGCCAATTGTTTAGGCGATTTATGTTGCTTAAAAAATAACTTGTCGGCTAAACAAATCACGGCCGCCAGTAAAGTCACGGCGGTTAAAATCAATGAAAAATCAAAATCCATTATCGGTCAACCTTTAATACCGCTAAGAAAGCCTCTTGGGGAATCTCTACGCTACCCACTTGTTTCATACGGCGTTTACCCTCTTTTTGCTTTTCTAAAAGTTTCTTTTTACGTGACACGTCGCCACCATAACATTTGGCTAAGACGTTTTTACGCATGGCTTTCACAGTAGAACGGGCAATAATTTGGCTACCAATCGCTGCTTGAATGGCGACATCAAACATTTGACGCGGAATTAAGTCTTTCATTTTGTCTACTAAAGCCAAACCACGATGACGCGCATCGTTGGCATGACAAATCATCGCTAAAGCATCGACTTTATCGCCATTAATTAATACGTCAACTTTCACCAATTTAGCGGTTTCAAACCGATTAAAACCATACTCTAAAGACGCAAAACCACGAGATGTCGATTTGAGTTTATCAAAGAAGTCTAATACCACTTCGGCCATCGGAATGTCATAGCTCAAGGCCACTTGATTACCCAAAAATTTCATATCTTTTTGTACGCCACGACGCTCGGTCGAGAGGGTCATGACGTTACCCACATATTCTTGCGGCACTAAAATATGTACTTCGGCAATCGGCTCGCGTAACTCTTCGATAATTGAACCTTCAGGTAATTTTGAAGGGTTATCGACATAAACAATATCGCCATTTTTCTTTTTCGCTTCGTAAATAACCGTGGGCGCAGACGTAATTAAGTCTAAATTGTATTCACGCTCTAAACGCTCTTGGACGATTTCCATGTGTAACATGCCCAAGAAACCACAACGAAAACCAAAACCTAAAGCATCGGAGGATTCTGGTTCAAAAAACAAAGCTGAATCATTGAGTTTTAACTTTTGTAAGGCTTCACGGAAGGCTTCAAAGTCACTCGAATCCACTGGAAATACGCCCGCATAGACTTGCGGTTTAACGGTTTTAAACCCTGCTAATATTTCAACATCAGGCGTGGCATGATGGGTAATGGTATCACCTACGGGCGCACCAAAAATATCTTTAATCCCCGCAATGACAAAACCGACTTCGCCCGCCTCAAGACCGCCTGTTTCGGTATGTTTGGGGTTAAACACCCCCACACTGGTGACATAATGCGATTGACCTGTACTTTTTACTAACATGCGGTCGCCTTTTTTAATGCGGCCATGACGTACACGTACTAAAGAAACTACACCTAAATAATTATCAAACCAAGAGTCAATAATTAAGGCTTGTAAAGGGGCATCTCGGTCGCCTTCTGGCGCAGGAATTTTAACAATGAGCTCTTCGAGTAAATCGCCAACACCCAAACCTGTTTTGGCACTGACACGACAAGCTTCACTGGCATCAATACCAATAATTTCTTCAATTTCGTGTTGTACACGCTCTGGCTCAACCTGTGGCAAATCAATTTTATTTAATACAGGCAATACTTCTAAACCTTGCTCAATCGCGGTATAACAGTTGGCTACCGACTGTGCTTCTACGCCTTGCGCAGCATCAACGACCAACAAAGCCCCTTCACACGCGGCCAAAGAGCGGCTGACCTCGTAAGAAAAGTCAACATGACCTGGTGTGTCAATAAAGTTCAGTTGGTAACGATGGCCATCTTTAGCGGTGTGATACAAGGTCACAGAATGCGCTTTAATAGTGATACCACGCTCGCGTTCTAAATCCATCGAATCCAACACTTGTGCTTGCATTTCACGGTCTTCTAAACCACCACATAATTGAATAAAGCGGTCTGCTAAGGTGGATTTACCGTGGTCAATATGGGCGATAATAGAAAAATTGCGAATATGCTTAATGTCTGTCACAGGGAGTTACCAATAGGGCGAAAAAAAGTTGCGGCATTGTAGCAAAAAAGTACAGGCTTTTTTATCCATAAAACACGAAATCGTATGACTGATGAGGAGACGTCGCTTTTTATCGGTCAAATACGGGAGGGGTTTGGCAGTATCTAGGTGCTTGCTAGGTCAGCAAGCACCCCATTCCTTATTGTGCTTTAGACTTTTCCTTTTTATCGGTCTTTTCAGAGGCTTCTAAACGAATGGCCATGATGCGCGGTTGTCCATTGCGATTGATAACAATCGGCACAGGTTTGTTGGCAACTATTTTTTTTGCAATCTTTAAGAACTCTTGCGTATCTTTAACCACTTGACCGTTCAAACGCACAATCACGTCATTGGGTAAAATGCCTGCATCTGCGGCAGCACCATCATCGGCCAAACGTAATACTAAAACGCCTGACTCCAACTTTAACTGTACTTTTTCTTGTTCTGTTAAGTTACGAATACCAATCCCCAAACTATTCAGGTCGGGTTCAGCGGCTTTTTCAGGGGTATCAGCTTCGTCATCAGGTAAGGTAGCCACGGCAAACGGTACATCGAGCTTTTTACCTTCACGCAGTACGGTTAAGGGGTAAGTTTTGCCGACTTTGGCTCGGCCAATCATTTGTGGCAACTCCGAAGACAATCCAATATCTTGGCCATTAAAAGCAATAATAACATCCCCTTCTTTTAAGCCTGCTTTATCGGCGGGAGTGTCTGGTAAAACTTTAGCCACCAATGCGCCCGCAGGTTTAGCAAGGCCATAGGCCTCTGCTAAGTCACGGTCAATATCTTGAATAACAACGCCTAAATAGCCGCGAGATACTTTGCCTTTTTCTTTGAGCTGGTCAACCACATCCATCGCAACATCAATAGGAATAGCAAACGCCAAGCCCATATACCCGCCCGAACGGCTATAAATCTGTGAATTAATACCCACCACATCGCCGTCGGCATTAAAGAGTGGCCCGCCCGAATTACCTGGATTAATCGCGACATCCGTTTGAATAAAAGGGACATACGATTCGTTAGGTAGCGCGCGTGACTTTGCACTTACAATCCCTGCGGTGGCGGAATAATCAAAACCAAAAGGCGAACCAATGGCAAGTACAGGCTGCCCTACCTTTAACTTATCGGGATTACCAATTTGTACCACAGGTAAATTGTCGGCTTTAATTTTGAGCAAGGCAACATCGGTACGTTCGTCAGTTCCAATCACTTCGGCTTCTAATTCCCGACGGTCATTTAACTTAACGACCACCTTATCGGCATGGTCAACCACATGATTATTGGTTAATACATAACCGTCTTTGGAAATAATAAAGCCCGAACCAAAAGACTGACGGTCACGCGGTTGTGGCGCATAGCCAAAATCGTCACCAAAAAAACGTCTAAAAATTTCAGGGACTTGTTGCTGTTGTTGTAGGCTTCTTTTTTTAGCTTTGGTTGATGCACTGATATTAACCACTGCTTTAGCATTTTTATCGACTAACTCAGAAAAATCGACAACGGCTGTTGCTGCCCATGTTGCTTGTATGCCTGTTACACACACTAACGCTAAAACCCAACGTCGCGTTGTCAAAGATGGTGATGACATAATGTTATTTGCTCCAGCATTAAATCGTTAATTGACTGAACCAAAGCAATATAAAGCACTGTTTTATATTACTTTTATAATTTGAAATGCACACTCTTGAACGCCGAATATGCTTACTATAACCCGAGATGGTGTCTGGCCTAAAAATTAAAAGGATTGTTGGCTGGGTGCTATGAGGCTTTTGTAACTAAGTGCAGTATTTTGTCAAACTGCGTACCCAATAGAATGGGCTTTGTAACAATTATGGACTCAGTTTTTCTTTTTTATAGGTGACGATAGGTAATTGTGGATGGCCTTGTAGATAATGACTCATCATACAACCCGTTGCAAAGCCCAGTACTGCCCCCAAAATAGCGGCGCCTTCACCAGCCCAATATTGCCCAATCAGTGCCAATAATACACAGATGCTTAATGGCAACACATACAACCATCCGACGGCTTGCCATAATTGATGTTCAGGAATAGCGACAATTACGTCGTCACCAGAAGCCAAACTCAGCGTCGTGCTGGCTTCTAAGTAATGCACCGACGCGTTGTTCATGAATGCCAGTTTATTTGCACCACAACCCTGCTGACACGACTGACAACTCGTTTGCCTAAACACTTCAAGTTGAACTGTGGTGGCTGATAATACAGACACCACACGCGCATTTTGCTCAATCACAGTTGGCTCACTTATTATCCAGACTCCGCTAAGATTAGGGCTAACGCCTAAGCATCCGACACGCAGCGGCTATAAGCTGCATTAGTAGACAAGATAATATTACGCTCAGTGCGTCATCTGACTCAAGATATTCATAATGACAGATAAAGTTTAGGATTTTGATATGAATAAATAGAAACACCAACTTACTGTACGATTGTACAACATATAGCGTATACTGATAAAAATAAGGCCAGCATCGTATTCTTGTATAAGACAAGATAGCTAAATGTACTGTTGTACCTAAATCCTATATTCTATACTTTCAAATGCTTAGAGTTTGTCGAGATGTTTGCGTCGCTTGGACAGAAGCAAACAAAGGCTAAAACAGGTAAAAACACCTGTTACTCGCTGAAATGAGTTCTATTTTTAAGAGCTGTTCCGCCCTGTTTTTGATACAGAGAGATGCGCAGCTTATTTTTGCCCATAATGATGATGGTTTAATGACACCATGAAAGATTTTGACTATGACGTGCTGATTATTGGCAGTGGCGCTGCGGGTTTAACCTTAGCACTCAATTTGCCCACCTCCTTAAAAATAGCCGTTCTCTCAAAAGCCGAACTGACCGAAGCCAGCACCTATTATGCGCAAGGTGGTGTTGCCGCCGTCATTGATGAGACAGATACCATTGATAGCCATATTCAAGATACCTTAGTGGCGGGAGCAGGCTTGTGCCATGCTGATGCGGTCAGTTTTACCGTAGAACACGGAGCAAAAGCGATTCAGTGGTTGGTTGACCAAGGCGTACGTTTTACACTCGATGAAACCGACCATTTACATTTGACGCGTGAAGGCGGCCACTCACACCGTCGTATTATTCATGCGGCAGATACCACAGGTATGGCTATTTCTACGACCTTAGTGAATCGTGTCAAAAGTTGTGCGCATATCGACTTGTTAGTGAATCGTGTCGCGGTTGATTTAATTACCAGTAAAAAACTCGGCTTAGACGAAGACAATCGGGTCTTGGGTGCCTATGTACTCAATCAACATTCGGGACAAGTGGAATTATTTAAGTCACGTTTTGTTGCTTTAGCCACAGGCGGTGCCAGTAAAGCCTATTTTTATACCTGTAATCCTGATATTGCCACAGGTGATGGTATTGCGATGGCGTGGCGTGCAGGCTGTCGGGTGGCCAATATGGAGTTTAATCAATTTCATCCGACGAGTTTGTATCATCCACAATCTAAAGCCTTTTTGGTTACAGAGGCTATGCGTGGCGAAGGGGCAATTTTACGCCTGCCTGATGGCGAACGTTTTATGCCCCGTTTTGATTCGCGTGCCGAACTAGCTCCCCGCGATATTGTTGCGCGCGCCATTGACTTTGAAATGAAACGCTTGGGTATTCGTTGTGTCTATTTAGACATTACCCACAAAGACCCCGAATTTATTATTAGTCACTTTCCAAATATCCATAAAACTTGTCTAAGCTACGGTATTGATATCACCAAAGATTGGATTCCCGTTGTCCCTACCGCCCACTTTACCTGCGGCGGCGTGATGGTCAATTTACAAAGTGAAACGGATATCAAAAATCTCTATGCGATTGGCGAAACCTCATTTACAGGTTTACACGGGGCTAACCGTATGGCGAGCAACTCCTTATTAGAATGTTTTGTCTTTGCGATGGCAGCCGCGCGGGATATTGAACAGCGTTTAAGTCACACTGCCCCGCCTCCTGCTTGCCCGTTATGGGATGAGTCGCAAGTGCGCAACTCCGATGAAGATGTCGTCATTTTGCATAATTGGGACGAGTTGCGTCGTTTTATGTGGGACTATGTAGGTATTGTGCGTACCGATAAACGTCTACAACGGGCATTACGCCGCATAGAATTACTGAAAAGTGAAATTAGCGAGTATTACAGCAATTACAAAGTGTCGTCCAATTTACTGGAGCTGCGTAATTTAGTGTTGGTGAGTGAGTTAATTGTGCGTTCTGCCCTCGCACGTAAAGAGTCGCGTGGCCTACATTACACGTTAGATTATCCGCAAATGAATAGCGGTCTAGTGGATACTGTGTTAGTACCACCTGAGTTTTTAGTGGAGACATAGAATATTATGGCGCTATTTGCTAATGCGTTACTTACTGTGCTTATTATTGGTTTAATCATAGCATTCTTTATTATACGGTATTCCATCACAACCGAGCTTGAGAGCCGATTACAAAAAGCTAGTCTGATTGCGCCATTTATTCATGGGAGCGTTGTTAAGAGCTATTTTAAGTATCCAGCAGGGAGTCCTTTAGTTGAGACTGTTGTTATTCAAGGTAAATGGCGACAATATGACACCAATATTATCTTATATCCCTCTTATTTTAAAATCAGTATTCTTTTTTCAAAATTAAGTAATCGTGGCTTTTGGTTTGTTAGCTTCCCAAAAACGGTTGATAACAACATTATCTGGGCTCATAAATGCTTATTACGTTTTTGTAAGTATGACGACTTCTTAAATACTGACGATATCTTTACACCTAGCAAACTTTTTCCTGTATTCACCAAACTAGAGCAAGAAGCAAATAAATTAATAATCACCCACTCACCTAAACCTAGTCTCTAAACGCCGATAGTTATTCTTATCCCTGTTGTCAAGCAAGATAGCCATCATATAAGGGAAACTATTTTTTGAGTGTTGATAGCTTAACACCGACTTACCAGTCAAATAGCCTTAAAGGGTGCAGCGCACTCAAACGTAATCGTGCTTGTAAACGCCTGTAGTGATTAGCAGAAACACTGTCAGGAAAAATAACGACGCTATAATGCGTGCCTAAATTGGGCTCTTGATAATGCAATACGATTAAATAACGCCATACCGTCTGCGCGTGTAAGTTGACTTTGATACGTTGTCCCTGCCTTAAAATAATCCACCAGTCTTTGTCATCTGCTTGCACAGCGTGAATCTGGTAGGGCGAGACTCTAAAGCCTAAGCCAGTGATACAAACCAACAATACCCATGCCCCACCCGCAATAACCTGACACCACGTTGGCAAGTGCGCACAATAAATAGCAATGGCCGCTAGAATAAACGCTCCAACGACTATCGCTCGATGCCAATATGACGGTTTAAGCGTCGTGTCCAGTGCCCAAACGCTCATGAAACACCTGAATAATATGCACTAGGTCGGGGTCTTCGGGGTGTTCATAGCCCATAAACCACGCTAATAAATCGGGGTCTTCACATTTAATTAACTTGGCTACCATCGCTTGTTCATTAGCTGGTAATGATAAATAATGGTCACGCATAAATGGCTCAAAAAATACATCTAACTCTTTTAAGCCGCGTCGTGCGCGCCAAAACATGGCACGTTCAGCATCGGTCAATTCACGCATTTTTTATCTCGCTGATTTTATTTATCTATTATATCATGACTCTATATCCACTTTGTCAAAAACCATCGCCACACTGACGCTGTCCTCTGTGTTGCATGATGCTGTGTCTTACCGAGATAAATCCTATGTCCGCATTACAAATTATTCGGCTCGATAATGAGCATATTTTTACGATTCATGGCGTTGATGCGCATAAATTTTTGCAAGGGCAAACCACAACCGATATCCAGACATTAACCCCGCAACATGCGTGCTTAGGGGGCTATGCTAACTTAAAGGGGCGTTTGGTGTTCAGTTTTAACGCTGTCGAATGGCCAGCACAACATATTCAGTTGTTGGTTGACCGCGAACTATCGACCACAGCGCAAAACACCTTAAAAAAATATATGGTTTTTTCTAAAGCCCAACTGACTGAAGCCCCCTTAGTCGCTTTTGGCGTAATGGGAACAGCGGCCTATGAGCATTTACATGCTATCTGTGGTGATTGCCCGACCGACACTCGACACACCTATAGCACAGCCGAATGGAGTATTACCCGACTACACGGTGAACATCGTTGGCTGATTTTAGTCACCGCTGATGCAGCAGAAAGTTTATGGTCTCAACTGAACGTAGCCGCGACGGTTGCAACACTCAATGACTGGCGGCTGGCACAAATTCGGGCAGGAGAAACCCCTGTCTTGGCACAAACGAGTGAGCTTTATCAGCCGCAAGAACTGAACTATCTGAATTTAGACGCGATTAGCTACAACAAAGGCTGTTATACAGGCCAAGAAATTATTGCTCGTTTATATTTTAGGGGCAAACTCAAACAATGGGCACACCGCTTTAGCGTACAAACAGCGCACTTACCTGCGCTCAATACCCCCTTGTATGATAGAGAAGGTCAGAGTCAGGGACATGTTGTGCTTGCGGCACAAGCGAGTCCAGATACGGTAGAGCTTTTAGCGATTGCTCGTCACGACAAAGTCAGCCATCTGTTTTTGGGTGAAGAGAAAAAATCCTTGGATGTGCTTGATTTGCCTTATGTGGTCGCCATGAAAGATTGAACTGAGCACCATCAGGATTTCATTTTTTGTGCTAACCAACGCCACATTAAGCCATCAGGGCGGTCAATATTATCAATCACATAGGATAAGACTTGTTCGTCCCGCAGGCTAATTTCAAAACGGTATTGCATGCTGGGCGCCCCCGCTAACAGTAAGCGGTCATTAGGCAGAATCATGATGTCCTCTTCGACAGGTGCGGGTATAAAGCGTCCACCACGCATGATGGCCACGATATAAACAGGTAAGCGTTGGTCACGGTCGCGGTTATCACGCACCAAATCTAAAAAGCGAATTTGACGCTTTTGGCACAACCAAGAAAAAATGGCAGGGGCTTCGTCAAAATTGATACAAACTTCCCAAATACGGGTATTGTCGTCGGGCAAGGCGTGTAACAAACGTTGAATATCTAGAGCGGGAATTTGCGGGATATGGTCATAAAAAACAGGCAATAGGTTGGACGTCATCGCCGCCAAACATTGGCGCGCCACCATCACACTGGGCACCATGAGCATGTCTGGCTTTAGGGCTTGAAACAGCAAGGCACTATGGTCATCGTTTTGCCGAAGAATCACATAAATATCAGGGTTTACCTGCCGAGCTAAAGCGACTAGTGCCAAATTACGGGTATCATCGCCAGTCGCCACCACGATACCTGCGGCATAAGGCAAATGGGCATCGCGTAACTCATCTAATTCATCTTGCCAAATACCCTCGATATCCTTAGGCGACAGATTGAGCAATGTCGGGTCAATGGGCGTGCAAGGGCGGCCTGTTTCGCTCAACGCATCGACCACTAATTTGCCAAAACGACCATAACCACAAATAATCCATTGCCCTTCTGGACAATCGCGCGTGGTCAACCGACTCGTGCTATGTGTCGGTGTGAGATGGGTAAATAATTGGTGAGCTTGTGGATTTAATAATAATAAACGCAGCTCGTCGGTAAAAACCTTAAAAGGGTTAATTAACATATCTGTGCCAAAGGCAAGCGCACTTTCGGCAATACTGGGTGTTTCTGAACGACAATACACAGGGACATACGGATTTAACACCCGTGTGGCCGCCGCAATCCCTAAATTTGTCGCGTCATCAGAGGTTAAGGCCAATACTCCTGCTAATTCAGGATGGGATAAGCCTGCTGCCATGAGGACTTCAGCATCTCTGGCATCCGCTAATAAAGCAGGAATACTCAATCCGTGGTCATGTAACTCCAACTCAAACATTTCTTGTTCGCGTTTTTCTAAGACCACCACACGCTGGCCAGCGTGCCCCAAACGGTCACACAACATTGCGCCCGTTTGCCCATAACCACACATCAACCAAAATGGCTCACGAATCCGTTTGACACTGCGGCTAAAACTCCCTCGCTTCATGGCTTCCAAAAACGTTCTATCTTGCGCCAAAGACATAATAGCTGCCAATAACCAAGCCCAATTTACTACCGACAAATAAATACAAAACGTTACCCACATCCGTTGTAAATTATTGAAGGCATAAGGAATTTCACCAAAACCGATGGTTGTCGCGGTATAACTCATAAAATAAAAAGCATGAAACCAACTCATTGGCACAGGATTCCCCTGCCCATCTGTTCCTTCAATCAATACTAAGCCCGTGACACTGATGGTATAGGTCATAATCAGCGCAATAATCGGGAAACGCAGGCGGCGTAGCGCAATAAAAAATGCCGTGTTCATTAGCGACGAAACATCACAGTTTCAGCAATCAACAAAATCAGCGATACAAAGTTAGCCAACATCGCGCCCCCTGCCAATGATACGATACTGGCCATCGCGCTGGGCGTCATTTGCCCCACCACTTGTGTCTGATATCCCCAAAAAATGGCAGCAGCGACTAGTTGTAATACGGCCACTAAACTGGTCGCTAATTGGGTAGCCCCCATGTGCGAACGGTCGCCAAACTTGAGCGATGTTGCAATCAAATTGACCACTAATGCAGCGACAAACTCCCCAATATGATGTAAATCGGGATTACTGATATCGCCAATAAAAAAACCGAAGTTGAGCGTGGCAGCAAGCACAATAAAAAAGGCAAATACGACTTTTTCTAGATTCATTTTATTTCTCGTAATAGTATATTGTCATTTCAAGATAGGCTTCGACTCCGCTTAGCCACCACGATTTGACTCAACCAGCGTTTAGAAGCTCCCTGAGCGTAGTCGAAGGGATAATTTAGGTACACTTCAAGACTTAATCGCCACACCTTGAATAATACAGCCACCCACCGAGACTAATTTAGGATGCTGAAAACGCTCAATTTTCTCAAAGCTAAAACCTGCTTGTTTAATGGTGGCTTCTGTATCCCGATTTAACTGACAACCACACGCTACATGTTTCCATGCAGGATTAATGGCATCTTGGCAACGTGCTAACCAAGGTTTTGGTGCACGCACGTGTTCCAAAAACAATAACTGGCCATTGGGTTTTAAGACTCGATAGGCTTCTTGCAAAGCTAATAAAGGATTAGGAATGGTGCATAACACCAAACACATAATCACCGTATCAAAACTGTTATCAGCGAAATCTAACTGATGAGCATCACCCACTGCCAACTTAACCACTGCTTGTGAAGGTGCTTTTTTGACCATCAGCTCGGCTTTTTTTAGCATGGGCAACTCAGGTTCAATGCCAATAATTTCGCTCGCATCACTGCCATAAAACGGTAAATTTGCACCTGTACCAATGCCAATTTCTAAAACTCGCCCCTTAGCTAAGGCAATGGTTTGCTGACGTTGTGGTTTTAAGGGTTTGGTTGCCACATCTAAGACCACAGGAAAAATATAATCTGCATAAAAAGACATTTTTATTCTCTATCAATCATGTAACAACAGACCAACAAGCGGAGTTGACGTATCAATTGCTAGTTTCGACTCCGCTCAACTAACACTGCTCCCTGAGCTTGGCCAGCCCTGACAGTCGAAGGGTCGAAGGGCATTCTACAAATCTGCCAAAGGATGTTCAGGCCACAAACTTTGATAATGGCCATCTAACCATGCTTCGGTCACTTGCTCAATGGTTGCAGGTTGCCATTGTGGATGTTGGTCTTTATCCACCAATAAGGCACGTACACCTTCAATAAAATCTGGATGACGCGCACATTGCACCGATAAAGTTAACTCTTGTCGAAAACAATCGGCTAAACTTTGTGTGCTGCCCTGCTGCCACTGACGATAAATTAACGCAGCACTGGTTGGTGAACCACGCTTTAAGGTGTTTGCTGCTTTATCAAGCCAAGCATTGTTACTCGGCTGAATAAGCTGTTGATACAGCTCCAGCAAATTATTAGTTTGGGTGCGTTGCTCAATATCCGCTTGCGCTAAAGCTAATTGACCTTGAGGCAGTTCTTTAAGAGCCAATTGGTCTAAGAGTTGACTGATTTGTTGTGGATGTTGTTGTCTATCTTTCGCCCACTCAATCAAGGCTAATTGTTCAAGCACTTGTTGACGTGCCGAGCTTGGCAAGGCATGGCTAGCAAACCCAGTTTGTAGGGCATCCGACGCGTTAATTTGCGCGCCTGTCATACCCAAAAACAAACCCACTTGGCCTAAACGTGCCAAAAACCACGAGCCACCGACATCAGGATACAAACCAATGGTTATTTCGGGCATCGCCAAACGGGATGTTTCAGTAACAATACGGTGTGATGCCCCTGCCAACAAGCCGATGCCACCACCCATAACAAAACCTGTCGCCCAAACAATAAACGGTTTTGGGAATTGATGAATCAAGTAATCTAAACGATATTCGGCACTAAAAAAATCAACTGCCGTTTTATCATCAATGCCATGTTCACGCACTGCGACACAAATCTTTTTAACATCACCACCTGCACAAAAGGCTTTTTCACCTGCCCCCTGTAAAACGACCGCCACCACATTGTCATCTTTTGCCCATTGTTGCAGTTGTGGATACAACAACTCAATCATAGGTAAATTTAATGAGTTTAAGGTTTTTTCACTATTTAGTTGCGCAATGGCAATTTTTTTACCCTTGGTGGAGGTTAATTCACTAAATAAAACAGGTGCTAAAGAACTCATACAGGTAATGCCCAATTAATTGGCTCTAAACCATGTTCTGCTAAATACGCATTGGTCTGAGAAAAATGTTTGCAACCAAAAAAACCACCACGATTGGCAGCCATTGGCGATGGATGGGTCGCTTTTAGCACTAAATGCTTATGGGTATCAATGTGCTGCCCCTTCTTTTGGGCATAACTTCCCCAAAGCAAGAAGACTAAATTTTCACATTGCTCATTTAATACTTTAATAATTTCATCCGTAAATAACTCCCAACCACGACCTTGATGTGAGGCAGGTTGGCCAGCTTCTACAGTCAGTACACTGTTAAGTAATAACACCCCTTGTGTCGCCCATGAGCTTAAGTCGCCATGACGAACAGGCTGCGCGCCCACATCATTAAACAACTCACGATAAATATTTTGCAAAGACGGTGGTACTGCCACCCCACGACGCACAGAAAAACACAAACCATGGGCTTGACCCACGCCATGATAAGGGTCTTGCCCTAAAATCACGACTTTGACTTGTGACAAGGGCGTGGTATTTAAGGCATTAAAATATTCGCCTGCGGGGGGATAAATGGTTTTACCTAATTTTTTTTGCTCGGCTAAAAATTGACGCAAATTACTCATATACGGCTGTAAAAAAGCAGGTGCAAGTACCGTTTTCCATGAATCATGGAGTTGTATCCGCGCGAGTGCTTCTTGCTGCTCTGCCGTTAATTCCATCGGCAAGGAAAGAGGAGTCATTCGTTCTAATATCCTAAAAATAGAGTGACACTATGATGATGTTTTTAGTAGACCCACAGCACCTTCATCGTCTGTTTATTCATACAATCGGCAAATTGCTCGCACTTGATGCATTAGCAATTGCTTCATGGCTTGACGGTCATAATTACCTACTGGACGCAAAAAGCCATCTATTTCTAAATGGCGAATCGTCATTAAAATCAAACGCCCAGATTCGGCTGGTTTATCAACCCCAATCAGTTCTAACATTTTGGTGACATCTCGCAAAACGCTATTACTATAATCTAAGGCTAAACCGTGCAAACGCTCATCTTGTAACACGGCATACCAAAAGGCTTGTTCAATCATCAGCTTATCACGATGATTTTTAAGCCTATCTATTAAATCATCTATCGCCACATCCACAATATAGTCAATCACTTGCGGCAACACTTGCTGTAAATTTGTACCCGAATATAATGGAAAATTGACGAGCAACCACTCGTGTACTTTTAGCCAAAACGGATTGACGAAGTTTTCCATGACATCTTTTGCATAAAGCGTTAAAGCATCTGCCAATAAGTCATGAATATCCTTAAAATAGTAAGTAGTTGCTGATAACGGGACATCCGCTTCTAATGCGACAGCACGGTGACGTACCCCACGTACACCATCACGCACCATGACCCGTAATGCGGCTTGTAATATCGCCAATCGCCGTTGCTCACTACTTTGACGAGCAGGCTTACGACCATGATAAGAAGACTTAGAAACTTTCGTGACAGGAGTTGCAGACATGAATGTAAAACGCTAAAAAACAACTTAAAAAAATGGCTTTTGTCTTGGCCGTTGAATTGAGTTATGCAGTCCTTGAATAAACGCCGCTAACTCTCTAATATGGCTGAAAATATAACATATTCGCCGAGGCGCGACATGAAAAACTGGCTTTTAATCCCTGTAACTTTAATTTCGTTTAATATTGCCCAAGCTGCTGACATGCCACCCCAAGGCATGAGCATGGCTAAAGTAGAAAAACAGTTTGGCACACCGAGCAAAAAACTGAGCGCAGTGGGCAAACCACCCATCACACGTTGGGTATATCCCAGCTATACTGTTGTCTTTGAGTATAAGCATGTCGTACAAAGCGTAAAAATGGTACAAGACACTCCTATTAGCGTACCAAGTTCACCTACACCCGCCCCCAGTACCGCCCCTAACGAAGCCACGATTAGCGTAGAAGTACAAACGAAATAACATGGATATTATTGGTCATCGCGGTGCACGTGGCGAAGCCCCCGAAAATACACTGAGCGGCTTTTATTACTTACGCGATTTAGGTATCTCGCGGGTTGAATTTGATATTCAAGTCGCAGGTGATGGCCAATTGATTGTGATTCACGACGACATACTTGAGCGCACGACAAATCATCATGGCAGCATTAAAGACGTTGACAGTGATGCTCTCTTCAATGTAGACGCGACTCGCCATTTATTTCCTGATTGGCCAATCCGTGAGGGGGTGCCAACCCTGCGTCAAGTATTGGCAGTTTTAGCCGATTTTGAACATTTACAACTGGAAGTCAAAGCCAAAACCCTAGCGGATTGCCAAGCTGTTGTTCAGCAACTTCCTGAACTGTGGCAACCTTTTGGCAAACGAGCAGTCACTACTTCTTTTAATGTAGACTATTTACGCATGATGCAAGCGCATCACCCACATATTCCACGGGGTTTACTGGTCGAGCGCCATTTTGTCGGTGATATGATAGGCTTAGCTAAACAGTTAGAATGTTCTCTAATTGCCCCACATCATAGTTTATTAACCAACATATTGATTGACAGTGCCCATCAACAAGGCTTAGTGGTTTCGACATGGACAGTTAATGATACCCAACGGATGCAAGATTTAGCAGCAATGGGATTGGATAGTTTAATTACCGATTATCCGAGTATGGCCTTAAAACATTTATACCCTACCCCCTGAGTCAATAAGTTGCTGCTGAAGCAGACATAAGGGTTCACTCTCTTTTACAAAAAGTTTCTCATCTTGATTAACTCAAAAGTGGACAGTCACAGAGGGATACATGGAGTTTAGTCATGCAAAAAACCTTCATTCTTATTATGTTAAGCAGTCTGTTCACAGGATGTCATACCACTATTCGCCCTTATAATAGGGTCATTGGTTATCAAATATTATCAAGCAGTCCAGATAAAATATAAATTGCCTATACGATAGAACAATTAACCTCGTGGGAAAGGCTTGTTAAAAGCATCACGTCTGTTTGCGCCAAGGCATATTCAGTACCCAGTAGCCGCGTCTCTATTACAGAGATAGAGCGAAAGTTATTTAGCCAAGATGTTTATACACGTATCGCTATCCCAACCGTCACATCTATTGCAGGTGCTATAGATAAAAGTATGCCAGCCTACCAATCAAACACCGTGTATGAAGAAGTGATGGAGCCAACACCTCTCAGAAAGATGACGGTACTATGTACACTCCGTCCTTAAATCAACGTGTACAAAACGATACCTACACGCTTAACTTTCAGATATATTGAGAGTATCCCTACGATAGATGCCCAATCTCTCGGCAGGAAATCTATATCACATGATGCAGTAGAGCGTGTTTGATGATTAAACAAGAACGTCTAAGTACAACGCTAGAAGGGGATTTTGTTGTTTTTCTGATTGGCATGCGGATTAATAACCCCCTGTTAATTCATAAATGGTTACCTGTTGCGCGCGCGATGCCACGTATGTTAGAGGAACTACGTCGCCAACCCGAACTTGGTTTGCTCCATGCAGACATGTGGTTTGCACGAAATATTCTGGTCGTACAATACTGGCGCTCCATCGAACAATTATTGGCCTATGCCAAAAATAAAGAAGCAGAACATTTACCTGCGTGGCGTCTGTTTAACAAAACAATTGGTACCGACGGTACGGTGGGCATTTGGCACGAAACTTATAAAGTATCTGCTGGCAACTACGAAAATGTGTATGTCAATATGCCGCCTTTTGGTTTGGGTAAAGTAGGCATATTGCAACCCGCTACGCATGGCCGAGAATCTGCGGCGGGACGTTTGAAGCGTAGCGAAGCTCAATCCTAAGTCCAACACATAATATGTAGTGCTGCGAAATTTAGGTCACGGTTAATGCCCACTGGTAAACTTTAGGCCTAAAATCCCTGCCACAATCACTAAAATACACAAAATACGGGCAATATCGCGTGGTTCATTAAACAAAATCATACCGCAAATGGCGGCACCTACTGCACCAATACCTGTCCAAATAGCATAACTTGTACCTAAGGGTAAGGTTTTTTGGGCTAAGGCTAAAAAATAAACCGATGCTGCCATACCCAAGACACAAAAAACGGATGGCCATAATTTGGTAAAGCCTTCGGTGTACTTCATCGTCACTGCCCATTGCACTTCTAATACCCCTGCAATGAGCAAATAAATCCACGCCATGATGTTAGTCCTTATGCTGCATTGCATCTTTAATTACGGGGTTTGCTGCTGTCTGGTTGGTAGATTTATTGGTTTCACATTTTTGCGTATCACCACCGCACACAGGACAGTCTCTGTCGCCCATCACTCTATTTAAGCCGCCACATGTGCCTTTTAATGGCTCTTTCCCCATCAAGACACCGACGGCCATCAATAACATCATGGCAACAATGGCAATTAAACAGACAAAAAATAAGCTCATTTAGGCGCTACTCCGATATAAGGCTTAAAGGCGGTGCTATAGACTTCCTTAAAGCCCGTTTCAGTTTTTACTAAAAAATAGACTGCGATGTGCAGTTGCTCAGCCAGAGGCAGGCCTTCTTCTGCACCTAAGGCATTTAATGCCGTTGCCCATGCATCTGCATAAGCAGCCTTTTGATGATTAAATACAACCGTCGTTGATACAGTTTTGTGCTGAATGGGTTTAGCCGTACGGGGGTCAATGGTATGCGAATAACGCACACCGTCTATTTCATGATAATTACGATACGACCCTGAGGTCGAAACTACCGTCTGTTGTTGTCCTAAAGCCAATATACGCTCGGGTAAACCACTGCCATCCGGCTTTTCGACAGCAATTTGCCATGTTTGACCATTAGGTTTTAAGCCCTGTGTTTTTAATGTCCCCGCTACCGAGAGCATATAGCTGTTAACCTGATACTTAGCCAAGACCTTTTCTAACTCATCAACACCCACCCCTTCACCCAAGGAGGATAAATTCAAAAACACCTCTTTTTGGCGTTGCGCTTGATGAGTTTGTAGATTTAATAATACCGATTGCCAACCTACTTTTTGTCGAGCCTGATTGATTTCTGCTTGGCTTGGGGTATGTGTGGGTACCGCTTGTTTACCGAATCCCCATAAATCAACCAATGCGCCAACAGTCACGTCATAAACCCCTTGGGTTGCGGCACTGACGGTTAAAGAAGTTTGAATACTATTCAATAACATCGGGCTCAGTTGTTGCCATTGCCCAATAGGGCTACGGTTGAACTTCATCAATTCAGTATCGTTTTGATACGTAGACAAGACCTTATTAGCCTTATCTAAACTCACTTGCAGCTCTTGTTGTAATTGTTGTGCATTGACTTGTGAGGGCAAAGTATCAATTTTGGCTGCCCACGGCATACTATAATAAGCCACCCCTGAAAAGCTGACAGGTTCTTTGGGAGCGGTCGAACAGCTCACTACACTCAAACTTAATAAAGCAATCAACAAACTACGCATAAGCCATCTAATACCCTATAACTTGGGCAGCAGTATCAAAGGATGTTTTGCGAAACTCAAGACTAAATTTGTTGTCAAAAATAAAGGCGCATTTCTGCGCCTTTATTTTGAGAAACTCAGTTTAACCACCAAAATCGTCTAACATGATATTTTCGCGGTCAACACCCAAGTCTAATAACATTTTAATCACCGCTGCGTTCATCATTGGTGGGCCACACATATAAAACTCACAATCTTCGGGAGCTTGGTGATTTTTGAGGTAATTTTCAAACAATACGTTATGAATAAAACCTGTATAACCTGTCCAATTATCTTCGGGTTGTGGTTCGGATAAGGCTAAATGCCATTCAAAATTCGGGTTATCTTTGGCTAATTGGTCGTATTCATCAGCATAAAACGTTTCGCGTAATGAACGTGCACCATACCAAAAACTGATTTTACGGTCAGTTTTGATGCGTTTTAATTGGTCAAAAATATGTGAACGCATCGGTGCCATCCCTGCACCACCACCAATAAAGACCATCTCAGCTTTGGTTTCACGGGCAAAAAACTCACCAAATGGCCCAAATACAGTCACTTTGTCGCCTTTCTTTAAGTTAAATACCCAAGACGACATTTTACCTGCAGGCACATCATGTAACTGACGTAAAGGCGGTGTAGCAATACGAATATTGAACTTTAACAAGCCTTTTTCTTCTGGATAATTAGCCATCGAATAGGCACGAATGGTTTGTTCAGTTGTTTTTGACTTGACATCAAACAACTTAAACTTTTCCCAATCTTCACGGTATTCAGGTTGAATATCAAAGTCCCTATAGGTATTTTCGTAGGCAGGGGCTTCGAGCTGCATATAACCGCCTGCACGGAAATGTACATCTTCACCCTCAGGTAATTTTAATACCAATTCTTTAATAAACGTGGCGACATTATCGTTAGAAATAACTTCACATTCCCAGCGCTTAACGCCAAAAAACTCTTCATCTAATTCAATTTTAAGGTCTTGCTTGACGGCCAACTGACAGCCTAAACGCCAACCTTCGCGAATTTCACGTTTGGTAAAGTGCGGCTCTTCGGTGGGAAGAATATCTCCCCCCCCTGCTTTTACTTTGACTTTACATTGGCCACACGTACCGCCACCACCACAGGCTGAGGACAGAAATAGCTTTTCTTCGGCCAGTGTTTGTAATAATTTGCCACCAGATGCTACTTCGATGCGTTTTTCGGGGTCATCATTGATATCAATACTGACTGTCCCTGCAGACACTAATTTTGAGCGCGCTGCTAAGATGAAGGCCACCAGAACTAATACCGTTCCTGTAAACATCACCATACTTAAAATAATAATGAGCTGTTCAGACACAAGACTGCTCCTTATAACTTAATGCCAGAAAAGGACATGAAGCCTAACGCCATCAAGCCAGCCGAAATAAAGGTGATGCCTAAACCTTGTAACCCTGCGGGGACATCACTGTATTTTAATTTTTCGCGCACAGCGGCAATTAATACAATCGCTAACGCCCAACCGCCACCAGAACCTAAGCCATACACCACACTTTCGCTAAAGTTATAGTCACGTTGCTGCATAAATAATGCACCACCTAACACTGCACAGTTCACGGTAATCAGCGGCAAATAAATGCCCAACGCATTGTAGAGCGATGGCAAATATTTATCACAGGCCATTTCAATCACTTGTACAAGCGCGGCAACCGTACAGATGTAACTCATTAAACTTAAAAAAGATAAGTCTATGGCCGATGCGCCAGACATACCTGTCCACTCTAATGCGCCTTCTTTTAGCAGATATTGCCACAACAAATTATTGGCAGGTACGGTCAAGGTTTGAACAAAAACGACAGCAATGCCCAAAGAAATCGCCGTTTGGATTTTTTTGGAAATCGCTAAAAAAGTACACATCCCCAAAAAGAACGATAAAGCCATGTTTTCAATAAACACCGCTTTAGTAAATAAACTTAAATAATGTTCCATCTACTGGCTCCTCAATGATGCGCTTGCGCTTTACTTTGTGGGGCTATTTTGAACTCGGTACTTTCTTGCTGGTCGGTTTTCCATGAGCGTAACGCCCAAATGACTAAACCAATTAAGAAGAAAGCCGAAGGTGGCAACAGCAACAAACCATTAGGAACATACCATCCGCCATTATTCACAGTTTGTAGGATAGTTACCCCAAAAATAGTGCCCGACCCAAACAACTCACGGAAAAAGGCCAGTAACATTAATAACGCTGAATATCCCAAGCCATTACCAAAACCATCGACAAAACTAATGACAGGTGGATTTTTCATGGCAAAGGCTTCTAAACGTCCCATCACAATACAGTTGGTGATAATCAGCCCCACAAATACCGACATTTGTTTGGCAATTTCAGGTACAAAGGCTTGCAATAACTGGTCAACAATAATCACAAGGGTTGCCACAATCACCATTTGCACAATAATACGAATGGAGTTGGGAATAATGTTACGGATAATACTGATAAAAAAATTAGAAAAAGCCGTGACTAGGGTCAAGCCTATCGACATGGCTAACGCATTTTTCATGCTACTGGTCACCGCCAATGCGGAGCAAATACCAAGTACCTGAAAAATCACAGGATTGGTATTCAAAATTGGCCCTAAGAGTATCTCTTTGGTACTATGTTGTTCGGCCATGTTAAATACCCCCTTCGCGTACTTTGCTCAAGAATTTTTTATAGCCCATGTCACCCATCCAAAATTGGACGAGATTGGTCACGCCATTACTGGTTAACGTTGCGCCCGATAAACCGTCTACCTGATGAATAGCATCAGGTTTAGCTGGGTCAACATTTCCTTTAATAACTCTGAAATGGGCTTGACCATCGGCAGTGTAAACTTGCTTGTTTACCCATAAGGCTTTCCACTTAGGATTATCGACTTCGCCACCCAAACCCGGCGTTTCGGCATGTTCAACAAAGGTCACACCAATGATGGTATTGCCATCACTTTTTAGGACTAAATAACCATATAAGGTTGACCATAATCCATAACCCGAAATGGGCAGTACCATTTTTTCGACTTTACCTGCGGCGTCGCGCACCACATAAATGTCCGCTTCATTAGCACGGCGACGCAGAGCTGCAATGTCTTGCTCTGGTGTCAATGCAATAGAGCTAGTTGTACTTTTGAGCGCTTTCCGTTGGTCATAAGGGTCGGTCAAATCCACCTGCCGAAATGCACCTGTCTCTAAATTGACGAGATAACGTTGGAACTTACTGAACTCTTGGGCGACACGCGCCTTATCACCCTCACCTTCTGGCAAAACTTGGGCAGCAGCTAAAATGCGACGCTGCTTTTCGAGGGCTTTATTTTCGTCTTGAATTGGTTTTAACAGAGTCACTGCGGCTGCTAAGGCAATAGAGCAAACCACAGAGAGTACGCCCGCAACAACTAGGGTTTTTCCTGTAGATTCTTTAGACATTGCGTAATGCCCTCCGTTTGATATTGGCTTGCATAACAAAGTAGTCAATCAATGGCGCACATAAATTCGCAAAGAGAATGGCTAACATCATGCCTTCGGGATAGGCAGGATTGACGACACGAATCAACACCACCATCACACCAATGACCATACCAAACACCAAACGCCCTGTATTGGTCATCGCTGCCGAAACAGGGTCAGTCGCCATAAACACCATACCAAAGGCAAAGCCACCCAACACTAAATGCCAATGCCACGGCACAGCAAACATGGGATTAGTATCTGAGCCGACTTGATTAAAGATAAATGACATACTTGCCATGCCAATCATCACCCCTGCCATAATGCGCCAAGATGCTACGCGTGTGACTAATAAAACAATCGCGCCTAATAAGATGGCAGCCGTTGAGGTTTCACCAATACAACCCGCTTCAAAACCTAAAAATGCGTCCCACCATGACAGCGGCTGTAAGCCTGTTGCCGTCATATGTTGCACGCCTGTATAAGCAGCTAATTTGGCTTGACCTAAGGCCGTTGCACCCGAAAAGCCGTCTACGCCCAATTTCCACACTTCAGGATTAATCGCCGTCCAAACGGTGTCACCCGACATATAAGCAGGATAGGCAAAAAACAAAAAGGCGCGCCCAGCTAGTGCAGGATTAATGAAGTTTTTACCTGTACCACCAAACACTTCTTTGCCAATGACGACACCAAAACTAATCCCTAATGCGACTTGCCATAATGGCACACTGGGAGGACAAACAAGGGCAAACAGTACCGAGGTGACAAAAAAGCCTTCGTTAACTTCGTGTCCTCGTTTAATGGCAAATAAGACTTCCCAAAAACCACCGACAATAAAGGTGACGGCATAAATGGGGACAAACCACGTTGCGCCATAAATGAGGCAGTCCCACCACGAGTTGGCATCAAAGCCAGCCAATAAACTAATGACAAAATAACGCCAGCCATCAATCGCTAATTCAGGGGTGACAGCCGCATTTTGTTGCATGGCATAGGCTAATGTTCCCAAGGCTTGATTACCGACATTCCACATACCAAAAAACATAGCGGGAAAGGTCGCCATCCATACCAAAATCATAATGCGCTTTAAGTCTACGGAATCACGCACATGTGAGCTGGTATGTGTCACCGAAGGAGGACTATATAAAAAGGTGTCTATCGCTTCATAAAGCGGATACCATTTTTGATAACGCCCCCCCTTTTCAAAATGGGGAGCCATTGCATCTAATTTGTTTCGCATCCATTTCATAATCGTTTAGCCCTCTTTCTCAATGCGGTCTAAGACATCACGGAGGATGGGACCATATTCATATTTTCCCGGACAAACAAAGGTACATAGTGCCAAATCTTCTTCGTCCAACTCTAAACAGCCTAAGGCTTGCGCCATGTCTGTATCACTGACCAGCAAATAACGTAATAACTGCGTGGGTAAAATATCTAAGGGCATAATTTGCTCATATGCGCCTACAGGTACCATCGCCCGTGGACTCCCATTGGTGCTGGTGGTCATATTGAATTTTTTACCCAACCAATGCCCCAAATACACACCCAAGGCAGAAAAGCGGTGTGACCCCAGTTTGATGTAGTGCAGCATCTCACGTTCTGTACCTTCTTCAAGCACGGAGACCTGTAAATGATAACGTCCCAAGTAAATATCGGTATCTTGGGCACGCCGTCCCGATAACACAGACCCCGAAATAATTCGGCTATTATTGCCAAATAATTCACCTGTGGTGAGGTCTAATAACGATGCTCCTAATAATGTACGGACTAATCGAGGTTGACGTACAGAAGGGCCTGCTAAAGCAATCACACGACTACTGTCTAATTGACCTGTCGCAAATAACTTACCTATTGCAATCACGTCTTGATAATTCAAATGCCATACGGTGCGACTGGCAGAGGCAGGATGCAAAAAGTGAATATGTGTGCCTACTAAACCTGCTGGATGTACACCACTAAACTCATGGGCATTAAATTTGCCTGTAGAGAAAGTCGCATTCGCTGCTTTACTGACATAGAGTTTATCCGCCAGTTTAGATACTAATGCCAAACCATCTTCAAAGGCGTGCTGCTCTTGTTGAATCACTACGGCGGGGTCGGCTGCCAAGGGGTTAGTATCCATGGCATTCACAAAAATGGCACTGGCTTGGCTATCGGGGTTAGGGACTTTGCTAAAAGGTCGGGTACGTAAAGCAGTCCATAAACCAGAGGCGACTAATTGCTCAATGACGCCCTCTCGATTCAAATGCTGGAGTTGCTCACGGTTGTAAGCCTTAAAGGAAACAGCATCGGGACTGTTAGCCTCAATGTCAATCACTAAGGATTGAAACACACGTTTAGCGCCACGATTAATAGCACGCACACGGCCTGTCACTGGCGCAGTATAAATAACCAAGGGATTTTTTTTGTCGGCAAATAGCGGCTGTCCTTTGATGACTCGCTCACCTTCCACGACTTTCATCGTGGGCATCATACCGTGATAGTCTGAGCCCAATATTGCTACTGACCGTATTGATGACACATGACTGATTTGTTGTGTGGGTGCACCTGTAATGGGCACCTCCAAACCTCGTTTTATTTTAACCATCATTCCACTCTCGAAACTTAAGAAAATGCTGGTGCAAGCAACGATAAGGGACAAATAACCCCGTTCACAATCGTACAAATAAAGACAGTTTTACACTGAGCAAGGTTAAATAAGTTGTCCTAATATTATCGTTTTATCTCGACACACCGACGCTGGACGCAGGTGTAGGGTCTGTTGACATTTTGATTGTGGTTGCGAAAGAAGCTATTTTTTAGAGAATACGCGGCGTGAATCGCGTAGTTTGGTTACTCCAAATAAGCGATGAGCAACAACGTAGCCTCAAAAAATAGTTCTTTCCCTGTGGGTTGCGTTAAAAATTAACTCACTCTACCTTACAAAACTGGCCAACAGCCCCTAGTACATCACCATGAATTGCTTAGTCGTACAATTTTTTTGCTGGTATCACAGGATGTTGTAGAGCTTAGCACGTTAATCGCCTGATTATAGAGTAATTCTACGCAAAAAAATGGTGATTATCACAGAGGGGGTTGAACAATTGCCTAGGCTCTCTGTTATTGGCTTTGATTTGCCTCAACCAAGAACCGCAATACCGCCACTCATCATGTAATGCGTATGTTTCAGATGCGATAGTAAAACCCTTTTAGCACTAATCCACAGATACAAAAAAAGCCAGACATCATGCTGGCTTTTTTCTTGGTCTACAGCAATCTAGCTTAAGCCGTTAATTGCTCTGCTGGCACAGTCACATATTTAATGCCTGCCATTTGTTCGGCAATACGTTGTACCTGACAGCTATAACCCATTTCGTTATCGTACCAGACATAAACACACGCATGGTTGCCGTTAACAATGGTCGCTTGAGCATCAAAAATACCTGCTGAACGCGAACCAATAAAGTCAGATGAGACAACCTCTGTTGAGCTGGTGTATTCAATTTGACCTTGTAAATTAGAATGTAAGGCAATTTGACGCACGTATTCGTTTAGTTCGTCACGGGTAATCGCGTTTTCTAAGGTTAGGTTCAAAATCGCTAAAGATACGTTGGGTGTCGGCACACGCACAGAATTACCTGTTAATTTACCTTGTAACTCTGGTAAGGCTTTAGCCACCGCTTTTGCTGCACCTGTTTCGGTGATAACCATATTTAATACGGCAGAACGACCACGACGGTCAGCTTTATGGTAGTTATCAATTAAGTTTTGGTCATTCGTGAAAGAGTGAACCGTTTCTACGTGACCTGAAACAACATGAAACTTATCATTCAATACTTTGAGCATCGGTGTAATAGCGTTTGTGGTACACGACGCCGCAGAGATAATTTTGTCACTGTCTAAAATATCTTTACTGTTAACGCCATACACCACATTTTTGATGCTGCCTTTGGCAGGTGCAGTTAAAATCACACGTGCCACGCCAGCGCAAGTTAAATGACGGCCTAAGCCTTCTTCGTCCTTTAATTTACCTGTGTTATCAATCAAAATAGCATTGTTAATGCCATATTGAGTGTAATCAACCTCTTCTGGCTTACTGGCATAAATGACTTTAATGAAGTTACCATTGGCAATAATGGCTTCGTTTTCTTCATCAACCGCAATCGTTCCCTCAAAAGAACCGTGAATAGAGTCACGACGTAACAAAGACGCACGTTTGGCTAAATCACCTTCTTGAGTTTTACGCACCACAATCGCACGTAAACGTAACCCTTGGCCATTTCCTGCTTGTTCAATAATTAAACGTGCCAACATACGACCAATACGACCAAAACCGTATAAGACCACGTCTGTAGGCTGTGTATTGGCAGGACTAAAGCCGATAACACTGTGTAATTGCGCACGCAAAAAGTCAGCAACACTGAGGCTCTTATCGCTATTTTTGTAGTCAATCGCAATTTTGCCTAAATCAATTTTGCAAGACTGAATATCACTCATTTGTGCTAAGGCTTGGATAAACGGTTCGGTATCGACAACAGATAACTCACCTGCAATCATACGTACACGACGATGTACTTTGAGCATTTGAATGACTGAGCGATTCACTAAGCTACGGCTAAACACCTGAACAATCACGTTTTGTTCACGGTATAATTTACCAATGATAGGAATCAAATTTTCAGCAATCGCTTCGCGATTTTTCCAACGAGCAAAATGGTCTTCTTGCAAGGCTTGAATGCTAACTACAGTCACAAGCGTGTCCTCATATCAACGGGGGTAAGTATGACTATTGATTGTATCTTGGTCTGTTGATAAACCATACACAAGACAAAATCAGTGTGACCCGTCTAGGTTATCTATACAGGTCGTAAAAAGTGGCGCGTATTCTACTGTGTTTTGTAGAAAATGTCAGTTTTTCTCCTCAGTTTTGTCGTAACTGGCGGCGAATATCAAGACAAGTATCCGTGTTTATTTTTGATATTTGATTTTCCACTCATCGTAAGGCATACCATAAATATAATGCCGTGCTTGGTCATAATCTGTGCTCAAGCCACGTTCCTCTGCGGCTGCCTTGAGCCATTTGGCTAAACAATTACGGCAAAACCCTGCTAAATTCATTAAGTCGATATTTTGTACATCGGTATGTGTTTGTAAGTGCGCCACTAATTGACGAAAGGCCGCCGCTTCTAGTTCGGTCTTGGTTTGGCTATCTAATGTTTCAATCATCGTTATTCCTCATCGAGCGCAGACAGATGGTCTCCATCAGCGCCTATCGTTTGGTTAATTTTCTACGCCATAATGGCCAAGTCGCATAATCTTGTTCACGACGCTTAAACAAATCGGCCATCATGCCATAAATAGCGTCTTCGACTTGGGTGCGCACTTGCCATTGTGCCGCCTTGTTGTCTGCTTGTACCTGCCAATGCTGTGTATTAATGCGCTCGCCAAAAGCAAAGTAAAATTTTTCTGGGCGCGGCAACAGCCCTACGCCTGTGGTAATCGGCATGAAATTATCTCCATGACGGAAATACTTAGCGCTCAAGCCCGTTTTTGTTAACCAACGCCCCAACGCTGACTGCTGAAAATCTTGCGCATCATAGTGGATATCAAAGGCATCATCTGCCCCGACAGCCGCAAAAGGAATAATATCATAGCCTTGCTCCATCGCCATTCTGGCAAAGCCGGTTCGCTCCTTCCACACCAATTGATATTGTTCGCCTTTATTTTTCATGACCTCTCGGCCACCACCTGGATACACTAAAATATGCTCTTTTGCTTCCATCAACAATCGACAATTCTCTGGAGTGCCTGCAACACAACCATTTTGCCATAACACATCACGCCAAAGCGGAATTCTAAAATGAATATAATCGCCTAAAGAACGTAAAAAAATACCTTTATGCTGCAATAGTCCAAGCACCATCAAAGGGCCATCTAAGGTGCCATACAAGGTATGATTACCGACGTAGAGTGCAGGTTTTGTGCTATCTAGATTGTCTAAACCCACAAAGACGGGGTCAAACCATGCTTTTTGCAACCAAAGTTGGGCTTGTAAATATTTAAGTTGCGGGGGAATAAAGGTCAATGGATGAAAATTGGACATCTTTTCTTCTCTATTATGGCAATTATGTGGATGATTATAGTTAATAATCTGAACGCAATAAGGCCAAACTACCTGTCATTTGTCACTGTTCACTCACAAACATAACTGCTAGTTTGCGTCAATCGTCAAGACTTTTACGACAATAGCCGTTATCCTGTCGGACAATCGGTGCGCAAACTTGCAAAACTGCGTTACAATATGCCGACTGGCGCACACTCCTCACGGTTGAGTGTCTGATGAGTTCTCTCTCAGCAATACGCGCCTGCATTCAGGGCTGAGGCACATAATTTTTACCCTTTAGTTGAGTTAGTTAGAGGCTGTGTATTATTGTGCGACCGATGTTCAAACGTCATTATCACGTCTCCATTCTACCGCTTACTACAAACATTATGTGCGTCAGTCTTATTTTTAGTGGAACTTAGCTCATGAGTGAAAAGTTACAGCACCTAAAAACAGGTGGATTTGAACGTCGATGGTCTTTGGCCAAAGCCAGTATTGTTGCGGGAACACGTTTTGCAACTGCAAGTGCCAGCACCTTATTTAGTGATGAAGCCACGCGGGAGCAAAAACGCAAAAAAAGCCTAGCCGAACAAGCCGAGTACCTTGTGAGTGAAATGGGTAAGCTGAAAGGCAGTATCGTTAAGATTGGTCAAATGATGGCGCTATATGGCGAGCATTTTTTACCCGAAGAAGTCACTCGTGCCTTTCATCAACTCAATGACAAAACTATCGCATTAGAATGGACAACGATTGAAACCCACATCAAACAAGAGTTAGGGGAAAAACGCTTTAACGAGCTGGTGATTGACCACGAACCCTTAGGAGCAGCCTCATTAGCCCAAGTGCACCGTGCACGACGTAAAAGTGACGGCTTGGAAATTGTCTTAAAAATTCAATACCCTGGTGTTGCCGATGCGATTGATTCCGACCTTAGCCTTGTCGCACAAATGATGCGTATTGCGCGTGTTGTGCCACAAACACGCGAATTTGAGGAATGGCTCGAAGAAGTGCGGATGATGATGCACCGTGAAGTCAACTACCCTCAAGAGATGGAAACTACTCGCTTATTTAGAGAACATCTGCGCGGCGATGAACGTTATATTGTCCCCAAAGTCTATCCCGAATACTCAACACCTCGCATCTTAGCGATGTCTTACGAACACGGTGTACCCATTAATAGCAATGCTATTATGACGTTAACACAAGAGCGTCGTAATCGGTTGGCTGCTGCCTCTTTAGAAATTTGTTGTCGTGAGGTATTTGAATGGGGAGAAATGCAAACCGACCCCAATTTTGGTAATTATCTGGTTCGTTTAGGTGATGGTACGACCACACCAGACAAAATTATTTTATTGGACTTTGGCGCTGTCCGTGATTTTCCAGATGACCTCTTGAGCTTAGCACGAACACTGACTAAAGCCTCTGTTTTACGGCAGCGTGATGTCATGCTGAGTGCCATGAAGGGGTTTGGCTTTTTTGATAACATGCCTGTTGAAGTCAAAAATAGCATTACCGATGTTTGCTTCTTGGCGGTTGAGCCTTTTACAGACTTAAGTGATGCCCCCAAAGACACTATCAATGCCGAAGGCAAATATATTTGGGCAAAAAGCAACTTGCATGGTCGTGTATTAGGCAAAGCCACAAAATCTGCGGCAACACGCCATTTTAGTGTACCACCTAAAGAGTTGATGTTTATTAGCCGTAAGTTTATTGGGGCTTACACCTTTATGACGGTGATTGATGCGCAAATTTATGCCTATGATATTATTAAACCGTTCTTGAAATAAAATTCACACTATAGCCCCTTCGACTATGCTCTGGGGGCTTTTAGCTCACTGAGCATAGTCGAATGGTAGCTGAGCGTAGTCGAAGCTACGCCACTAATAAAGTCTTTAGCTCTGCAACCTTCTCATTTAACAAAGTCACATCGCTTTTGGTTTCTACATTTAATCGCACAACAGGCTCGGTATTAGAGCTACGCAAATTAAAACGCCAATTGCCGAAATCCAAGGAAATACCATCTAAGGTACTTAATTGGTGTGGTTGCACTGCATAATGCTGCTGAACACGAGCAATCGCTTCCTTGGCATTATTAATGGTAAAGTTAATTTCGCCACTACAAGGGAAATCCAACATACACTGGTCAACCACTTGCGATAATGAGCGACCATCTTGTGATAACAACTCTACTAATAACAGCCAAGGAATCATGCCACTGTCGCAATAGAAGAAATCACGGAAATAGTGATGTGCTGACATTTCTCCGCCATATACCGCATCGACTTCACGCATTTTATCTTTAATAAAGGAGTGGCCACACTTACTAACCACTGCACGGCCACCATGCTGCTGAACTTTTTCAATGGTGTTCCATTCAAGGCGTGGGTCATGAATAATGGCCGCATTGGGTGACTTCTTCAATAATTGCTCTGCCAACAACCCAACCAAATAGTAACCTTCAATAAAACGACCATTTTCGTCAAAGAAGAAACAACGGTCAAAATCGCCATCCCATGCGATACCAAAATCTGCCTTTGCCTGAACCACGGCATTTGCCGTCACTAATTGTTGCTCGGCTAACATCGGATTGGGTACGCCATGAGGGAAGTGACCATCAGGTTGATGATGTAAACGCGTCACCTGTAAGGGTAAATGTGCTGCTAAGGCATCAAAAAATGGGCCTGCACAACCATTACCCGCATTGACTAAGACATGCAACGGTTTAACCTTGCTAACATCAATTAAAGATAATAATTTGGCGACATAACCTGCTAATACATCTTGCTCACGGTGTAAATGCATAACAGGAACATATTGGCTAGGCTCAGAAACGTCTGCCATTAAACGAATGGTTTCTTGTTCAATTGCGCCTAAACCACTGTCACTACTAATGGGTTTGGCTTCGGCTTTCACCATTTTTAAGCCGTTATAATCCGCAGGATTGTGGCTTGCCGTCACCATAATGCCACCGCCCATCCCGACTTGGCCAGCCGCATAATAAATCATTTCGGTGCCACAAAAGCCAATATCGACGGTTTGTACGCCCTCAGCATTTAAGCCCGCAATCAGTGCTTGACTCATCGGTTTACTGGACAATCGAGCATCTTGGCCAATCGCTATGGGTGCAATTGGCTGCAATACGCGCGCATACGCGCGGCCAATACAGTAGACCATAAACTCATTTAATTGGTCTGGCATACGACCACGAATGTCATAGGCTTTAAATGCAGGCAGTTTCTGTTGACTCATGTCTATAATCCTAATTTATTGCTTAAATGGCTTCGCCACGTCCAATGGCAAAATATCTAAATCCTTGCTCTAACATAAAATCGGGTTCGTAAATATTACGTCCATCAAAGACCACGGCTTGTTTTAGATTCTGTTTTAACAATTCAAAATCAGGGTTCCAAAACTCATCCCAAGCCGTCACAATGACTAAAGCATCTGCATGTTTTACGGCACTAGCCGCACTCTCTGCAATGGTTAATAACGGTTGTTGGCCATACATTTCATGTAAGGACACTCCCGCCATAGGGTCATAAACCGTTGTTTTACAGTCTTGCGCCCATAACGCTTCAAGCAAGGGGTGAACCACTGAGTTTTCTAAACTGGCGGTGCCTGCCTTAAATGCCGCTCCCCAAATAGCAATATTTAAGCCTTGTAGGCGACCATGAAAGAACCGCCAAATTTTACGGAATAAGATTTCCCGTTGTGACTCATTGATGGCTAATACCGCATCAATTAAACCTGATGTGTCTAACTCTTCTTTCATGGTTTTAGCATAACTGAGTAAGTCATCTGAAAAGCTGGGGCCTCCAAAACCACAACCAGGTTGCAGATAATCGCCACCAATACGGGGATCTGCCGCTAGCCCTTCACGCACCAATTCTATATCGACACCGAGTTTTTCTGCTAAGGCAGCCATTTCATTGATAAAACTAATCCGTGTGGCCAACATCGCGTTAATTCCGAGTTTGATTAACTCGGCGGTGGTGTGTGGAACAACCATCACATGTGTTGCTTGACGGACAAACGGCCGCATTAACTCTAAGGTCTGACGTACGGCCATACCACTGTCATCACCACTCACAAGTAACATTGATGGTTTAGCAAAATCAGTCAATGCAGTCCCTTCGCGACCAAATACGGGCAATCCAACCACATGTACGCGCTGGCGTAAGTCCAAATGCGTTGCTTTTTGATTCGCTATATCTTGTAAATAGTCCAAACTGCCAACGGGCAAAGTAGATAAGACCAAAAACAAAATATCTGTCTTAGCATCGGAGTTACTGAGAATAGCTGCCGTGAGTCGTTCAATTTCTTCTAAAACGACATCTAAAGCAATTAAATGGATATTGATATGGCGAGGCAAGTCCTCAGTCAACGCTGTAATTTGTAAGCGCCCTGCTTGCTGCTGTTGCTCTAACAGTGGTAATAATCCAGGTTCGCGGGCGGGTTCAAAGGTATAATTTGCCTTATCCACGCGCATAACGACATTGTTGCCAGTCTCGGCGAGTTTAGCTGCCGAAACCCATGCTAATAAAGTATCGCCATGTACACAAATTTTCATTAGGCCACTCCTTGTGTCACATCAGCAATAATTTTTAAGAGATTGAGTGTTGAGGCGTCAAAACTGGGATTATGCTGACCTGCTAAGGCTTGTGACATTTTATCAGCAATTTTTTTACCTAACTCCACGCCCCACTGGTCAAAGGGATTGATATCCCAAAGCACAGACATGACAAAGACTTTATGCTCATATAAAGCAACTAAAGCACCTAAGGTATAAGGGGTTAATTCATCAAGTAAAATAGTTGTCGAGGGCTGATTACCACGATAACGCTTAAAATTTGGCGTATTAGCGTCACTATCTGTACTCGCATCGCCCAACATTAAGACCCGTGATTGCGCCAAACAATTGGCTAAAGCGAGTTGATGTTGGGTTTGTAAAGACTTATAGGCTTCACTATTATGGCTAAGCCCCGTATAACGCTTAATAGGTGCAATAAAGTCACAAGATACAGGTTGCGTACCTTGATGCAACAACTGATAAAACGCATGTTGCGCATTAGGCCCTACTTCCCCCCATAACACAGGGCAAGTGGAGTGCTCTACAGGTAACCCTTGTTTATCCACAGATTTGCCATTACTTTCCATTTCCAATTGTGACAAATAAGAAGGGAAATATTTCAATCGACCATCATACGGTAAGACGGAGTGTGCGCGAATATCTAAAAATGTGGCATTCCATACGCCCACCAACCCCAATAAGGCAGGCAAGTTTTGGGCAATCGGTTTGTCACTAAACTCTTTATCCATAAAGTGTGCGCCTGCTAACATCTGCTCAAAGTTAGCCATGCCTACTTTGAGGGCAACAGGCAAACCAATACCTGACCACAATGAAAAACGCCCACCAACCCACTCCCAAAATAAAATTTGGTTCGCTTCTGGAATGCCCCATGCAGACATTTTTTCGGGCTTGGTTGAGACACCAATAAAGTGATGAGCAACGACCAACTCTTTATCACCCATCGCTTTTAACATCCATTGTAGCGCCGTATGGGCGTTAGATAAGGTGTCAATCGTGGTGAAAGATTTAGATGAGATGATGAATAAAGTCGTTTCTGGCCGTAAAGTACCTAACAAATCAGCAACCTGCGTGCCATCGATAGAGCTGACGAAATGAATATGCAAACGTGTGGCTTCTTCAGGAACAAACTCATTAAGCGCCTGACACGCCATAAACGGACCTAAGTCTGAGCCACCCACGCCAATATTGACCACATCCGTAATAGCACGGCCAGAAAATCCTCGCCATTGTCGAGAGTGAATACGGCTAACAATACTGCGCATTTTTTCTAGACTATCGTGTACATCAGGGACAACATCAATACCATCAACCATTAAAGTTTGGTCTTTAGGTAAGCGTAATGCGGAGTGTAATGCGGGTCTTCCCTCGGTATTATTGACAGCCTCGCCTTTCACTAGCGCGTTAATTGCCGAAGGTAAACCAACCGTTTCAGCCAGCTTTACTAAGCCTTTTAGAATCGGTACATCTAATTTTTGCTTAGAAATATCCAGCAACATAGGCCCCGAACGAAAAGTTAAAGCCTGATTGCGCTCGTGGTCATGTGCCAAATCACGTAAATGCGTATGTTGCATGGCTTTTGCTTTACCTTGCAAATAGCACCATTCAGTCAACTCCGAACGTGGAATTTTATCTATCATCTTCAGTAACCTATTGCGTTTTTAACCATGCTGCAAAACTTTGTCCCACTTCTGTATCTCGCAATCCTAAAGCAACATTGGCCTGCAAATAGCCCAATTTGCTACCACAGTCATAACGCACACCTTTAAAGCGATGTGGTCTAAAATGCTCGCTAGCTAATAAACTCGCAATGCCGTCCGTTAATTGAATTTCACCACCTGCACCGGGTTTAACTTCTGTCAGTGCTTCAAAAATGGCACCCGGTAATACATAACGCCCAACGACAGCTAAAGTACTAGGAGCAACCTCTGGTTTTGGTTTTTCGACCATGGCCACAATCCGCCCTTCCTCATTCAAAGATACCACTCCGTATTTATCGGTTTTATCACGAGGAACTTCTTCTACTGCTAAAGAATAGGCTTGTTCTTGGTTGTATAATGCAACCATATCAGCCAAACACCCCCCTTGCGTATCATCGATAAAGTCATCGGGTAACATCACGGCAAAGGGTTGATTACCAACAATTGGCTGTGCACATAATACTGCATGTCCCAAACCTAAGGCTTTAGGCTGACGGACAACAGCCAAGGTCATACCATTTGGCAAGGTAGTTTTAACCGCGTCTAACATGGCTAATTTGCCACGTTGCTCGAGCGTTGCCTCCAACTCGAAATTCACATCAAAATGATCTTCAATGGCACGTTTACTGGCGCTTGTCACCAATACGACTTGTTTAATACCTGCTTTATGCGCTTCTTCCACTGCCAATTGAATCAAAGGCTTATCTAACACGGGTAACATTTCTTTAGGAATAGCCTTGGTTGCTGGTAAAAACCGGGTACCTAAGCCTGCCACAGGTAAAACGACAGATTGAATAGAAGCTCGCACAAAAACTCTCCTTTTCAGCTTCAATAGAGGGGATATTGATAACCATGAACAAGATACATAAGACGGACTATCTTGGTCATTAAAATTCGGCTAAGACTACCATACACCGATAAACTTGTGGTACAGAAAAGGTAGGAGAATGTTTTAGTAACTCAAAACAGTCTGTTATTTAATAGCATGTCTAAAGATGGACTTAGAGTAGAATTAGTCATCTGAGGCAATATATTGTGATAGACTTCACTTTCTGTTCTACATACCTACAAAATGTAACAAATAGCATTTAATAAACTCATAAAGTCGACCAACTGCAATTGCTCGACTCCCATACCTTAGTTAAAATCAGTGACGCATCTTGAACAAAATGCAGCTTTTTGTATTAAATTTACATCGGTTGTCGCGGTTTTTCTGCATTTTCATGGAGTAGGTATAATGCAAGCAACGCCCAGCATTCTCAGTCCTCATCACAAGTTATTGGACTTTATGAATCGCCTCGCGGATATCTTTTTTCTTGGGCTTGCCCTTTCACTCACGCTGACCCAACTTGATAAAAGCTGGGGACAATCAGCAACTTTATTATTACTGTTTTCTATTGTTTATTATCAATTAGCAGCTGCCCTAATTGGTATCTATGGGTCTCAACGTAGCATTAAGGTTCGTGAGCAAATGCTGCAAACGTTGTTAGCATTAGCAGGCACCTTTGCTCTAGTCGCCATGACTTCGAACCTTAGTAATCGTCTTCATTTTTTAGCTGATAGAGAGTTTTTACTATTTTGGGTCATCCTAAGTGCCCTATTATTAACAGCTTGGCGTCTGACAACACGTGTTGTTCTAACCGCCATTCGACAACACGGTATTAACACGCGCAAAGCAGCTATTGTTGGCTGTAATGCCTTAGGACGTAGTTTAGTACAACGCTTTCATAATAACCGTTGGATGGGTATTGACCCAGTTGCCTTTTATGATGACCATGCCGACAGCACCACAATTGATGGTATCACTGTGCATGGTCGGATTGCTGATGTTTTAGAAGATGCTCGGTATAATAAATTTGACCGTATTTACATTACCTTGCCGATGTCTGAACAAGCCAGTATCAAGCAACTCATCGATGGTTTAGCCGATAGTACAACCAATGTTTTTTTAGTTCCTGATGTTTTTGTCTTTGATTTAATGAACTCTCGTCAAACCAGTATTGATGGCTTACCTGCAATCAGTATTTATGATACACCCTTCAGCTTTGCAGACAGCGTCGTTAAACGAGGCTTTGATATCTTTGCAGGTTTAGGCATTTTATCGATTATTGCTTTACCCATGCTAGTCATTGCTGTTGCAGTCAAAATGACATCCAAAGGCCCTATTGTTTTTAAACAAATTCGTTATGGTTTAGATGGCAAACCGATTGAAGTTTGGAAATTCAGGTCCATGACCACGATGGACAACGGCAATGTCGTGAAACAAGCAACCAAAGGCGATAGTCGAATTACACCACTTGGTGCATTTCTGCGTCGTACTTCACTAGACGAACTACCTCAATTTATCAATGTCTTGCAAGGACAAATGTCTATTGTTGGCCCTCGCCCGCATGCCGTTGCTCACAATGAAGAATACCGTAAACTCATTAAAGGCTACATGTTACGCCATAAAGTTAAACCAGGAATTACAGGCTGGGCACAAATTAATGGCTGGCGCGGCGAAACCGATACCTTAGATAAAATGGAAAAGCGTGTAGAATATGACTTAGCTTATATTCGTAATTGGACTGTGTGGTTAGATATTAAGATTGTGTTTTTAACGGTATTTAAGGGCTTTATCAATAAGAATGCCTACTAAAATCACTGATAAGAAAGTGCGGCCATAATCCGCACTTTCTTATGATAGTTAATCGCTACCAAACAAATCTCGTGTATACACTTTATCTTTTACGTCAACTATCTCATCCGCCAACCGATTAGCTACAATCACATCCGCCATTTGTTTGAATAACGCTAAATCACGCACAATGTCAGAATTAAAGAAAGTGTCCTGTTCTAAGACGGGTTCATAAACAATCACTTTTATCCCTTTCGCTTTTATGCGCTTCATCACGCCTTGAATTGCCGAAGCCCGAAAATTGTCTGAGCCCGATTTCATCACTAGCCGATAGATTCCTACTACTTTAGGCTGTTTTTTAATGATTGCATCCGCAACAAAATCTTTACGGGTGCTATTCGCATCTACAATAGCACGAATAATATTGCTCGGTACTTGGCTAAAATTAGCCAATAGCTGTTTAGTATCTTTAGGCAAGCAATAGCCGCCATAACCAAACGATGGATTATTATAGTGTGCCCCAATCCGTGGGTCTAAACCTACTCCTTCAATAATTTGGCGTGTGTTTAATCCGTGTGTCTCCGCATAAGAATCTAGTTCATTAAAATAAGCTACTCTCATCGCCAAGTAAGTATTCGAAAATAATTTAACAGCCTCTGCCTCTGTAGAATTCGTGAATAAGATGGGGATATCTTTTTTAAGTGCCCCTTCTGCTAATAAATTAGCGAATTCTTTTGCTCGCTCAGATTGCTCGCCAACGATAATCCGTGATGGGTATAAGTTATCGTATAAAGCCTTACCTTCTCTTAAAAACTCAGGGGAAAAAATGACATTCTGACACGATAAGGTTTGCTTAATGCGTGCGGTGTATCCTACGGGAACTGTAGATTTAATAACCATCACGGCATCTGGGTTGATACTCATGACGTCCTGAATCACACTTTCTACAGAATGCGTATTAAAGTAATTGGTCTCAGGGTCATAATCGGTCGGCGTAGCAATAATCACAAAACGGGCATCTTTATATGCCTCCATTTTGTCCAAGGTAGCGCGAAAATTAATTTCTTTTTGACTTAAAAAATGCTGTATTTCTGTATCTACAATGGGAGACTGCTGACTATTCAACATTTCTACTTTTTTAGGCATAATGTCAATAGCTACTACTTCATTTTTTTGCGCTAGCAACATCGCATTAGATAACCCTACATAACCTGTCCCAGCAATCGCAATTTTCATAAACACTTACTCTTTATTGGTTTACACATAGGCTTGTGTATTAGGGTGTACATAAGCATGCTGAGTCAACTCTGTGGCTGACATCCATGTATAGTCAGAGTGCTGCTCTTTAGGCAAAGACAGCGCGGCTGTTGACAACTCGACAGCGTACGCCATGACCACATAATGCGTACCTATACCTTCGACGTTAGCAAAGTTGTCCGTATAGATATGGTCATACAAACCAAGGAGTATCGCTGTTTCTCGTTTTAAGGCAATACCTAACTCTGTCAGAGTGATACGTGCAAAGGCTTGGTCTAAGGTTTCATTTTTACAAATACGTCCACCAGGAACAAACCAATATCCTTTTGCAGGGGAATTTTTACGATAGCCTAATAGAATTTTACCTTCGGCATCTTTGACGACCAAGTCTATAGACACCAAAGGAGTATCACGCACCACAGTCAAAAAAGCATCCTTCGCTAATAATTGACTCATAAACGTGCTTCTCCTTGAGACACATGTTCAATAAACCAACGATAGGCATCTCGTAAGCCTTGCTCTAAAGCTATCGTCGCTGTCCATCCCATATTAGCTAGCCGTGAGACATCCATCAACTTACGGGGAGTACCATCAGGTTTAGTACTATCAAAGATAATATTACCTTGGTATTCAGTCACTTTAGCAATGGTTAATGCCAAGTCTCGAATCGTAATGTCCGTACCCGTGCCAACATTAATATGTGACAACATAGGTTGTGTATTAGCTTGGTAGGTTGCAACATCTAGATTGAGCACAAATAATGACGCACTTGCCATATCATCGACATGCAAAAACTCACGCATGGGAGTTCCTGTCCCCCAAATGACGACTTCAGGAGCTTGTGCTAACTTCGCTTCATGGAAGCGTCTAATTAAAGCAGGTACAACATGGCTATTATCTGGATGAAAATTATCATTAGGGCCATAGAGATTAGTGGGCATGACCGAGCGATAATCTACGCCATATTGTCGATTATATGACTCACACAACTTAATACCCGCAATTTTAGCGACGGCATAGGGTTCGTTAGTTGCTTCCAATACCCCCGTCAGTAAGGCAGCTTCTGTCATTGGCTGGGGGGCAAACTTAGGATAGATACAAGAGCTTCCTAAAAATAGTAGCCGTTTGACACCTGCAGCAAAAGCCTGATGGATGACATTACATTCCATCATTAAATTTTCGTAGATAAACTCCGCAGGATAGGTATTATTAGCATGAATGCCACCTACTTTTGCTGCTGCCAGAATCACAACATCAGGCTTTTCGGTTGCCATAAACTCCGCAACGGCTTGTTGCTGCGTCAAATCTAATTCTTTATGTGTGCGTGTCAGGATTTGTATATTTTTTTGTTGGCTTAACTGACGAACAATTGCAGAGCCAACCATTCCTCGATGCCCAGCAACGTAGACTTTCATACGATAACTCCGAAGTCACATGGGTAGAGCGAGTCACTCCATCCATGTGCGTAAAGATGAGAACTTATTCGTGACTGACCGAGACAGAAAAACCTGCATTTTTTAGTAAGGCATGTTGTTTAGCCTTATCTAAGTCATAAGCAACCATTTCTTCAATCATTTCATCTAAGGTAATTTCAGGTGTCCACCCGAGTTTTTCCTTGGCTTTTGTTGGGTCGCCCAACAAAGTTTCGACCTCGGCAGGACGGAAATAGCGCGGATCGACTTTTACAATCACGTCACCGACCTTGAGTGCAGGGGCTTTATTTCCCTCAATCGCCGTGATAATCGCTTGTTCATTGACGCCTTCACCTTCAAAACTTAAGGTTACACCTAATTGTAAAGCACTACGGCGAATAAACTCACGCACAGAGACTTGAATACCTGTTGCAATAACAAAATCTTCAGGCTGCTCTTGCTGCAACATCATCCATTGCATACGGACATAATCTTTTGCATGCCCCCAATCGCGCAAGGAATCCATATTACCCATATACAAACACGATTCTAAGCCCTGAGCAATGTTAGACAAGCCCCGAGTAATTTTACGCGTGACGAAGGTTTCGCCACGACGTGGCGACTCATGATTAAATAAAATACCGTTGCATGCGTAAATACCATAGGCCTCACGATAGTTTACCGTAATCCAATAGGCATATAACTTAGCCACCGCATAGGGACTTCTTGGATAAAACGGCGTCGTCTCTTTTTGTGGAATTTCTTGAACCAGACCATACAGCTCAGAAGTTGATGCTTGATAGAATTTCGTTTTTTTCTCTAAGCCTAAAAAACGAATTGCCTCTAACAAACGTAATGTACCAATGGCATCAACATCGGCTGTATATTCAGGCGCTTCAAAGGAAACCGCGACATGCGATTGTGCTCCTAAGTTATACACTTCATCTGGCTGAACTTCACTCAGAATACGAACTAAATTCGAGGTATCGGATAAATCGCCATAGTGTAATTTTAACTTGGGATTAGGCTCATGCGGATCTTCATAAATGTGGTCAATACGTGCCGTATTAAATAAAGAAGCACGGCGCTTGATACCATGTACTTCGTAGCCTTTTTCCAACAAAAACTCAGCTAAATAAGAACCATCTTGACCTGTGATTCCTGTAATTAACGCTTTTTTCAAACCTTTTCTCCTGAAAATTTAGCCAAAGTACTAACAAATGACGACAATATTTAGCGATATACTTACGCAAAGGCTTCAGCCTGCACTCTATCATAAGGCCTATAAAACCTTCAAACGCTTAATTGTAGGTATTCATATCATACAACAAAGCCACTATATTATTTGTCATCATTTCGCTTTCACAAGCCACAGATTATGCTTTAGACTCTGCTGCGCTGAGTGATTGTGTTATTTTGTGCTTTAGCTCCTAAGAGCGAGCCGTCTGATGTGTAAATTTTTAGGGATTTTATCAATGCAGCCTAACCGTATTGGCTTATTTACCTATCATTTTAGTGATAATTTTGGTGCTGTACTCCAAGCATACGCACTGCGTAAATGGTTTATTGACCGTGGCCTCGATGCGCACTTTGTCAACTATCATCCGAGATATGTAGAAGAAGGTGGCGATTTTATTCAGCCGTTTAATCCCAAATACTGGCGCATGAATCTAAAAATTCTATATCTCAAACTTTCCCACACTAAAAGCATCCTTTTAGGCAACAAAGAACAAGCCAAACGTTTTCAGAGCTTTCGGACAGAGATGCTTGGAGTTGAAGGTAAAAGACTAGAGCATTTACATGAGTTAAATGATTTAGGTGATAAATATAGACTGGTTGTTTGTGGCAGTGACCAAATTTGGAACCCCTCTGAACAGAAAGGTCTAGATCCAGCTTATTTTCTCAACTTTCCGGGCAAACAAGTTGCACATCGAATTTCATATGCCCCCAGTTTTGGTCGTGATATTTTACCCGCTGCTTTTCATCAGCAAGCAACGACCTTATTTCACGGCTTATCGAGTATCTCGGTACGTGAGAAAAGCGGTATTGATATTGTAAAACAACTTTCCAATCGTTCGGCTACTTTAGTGCCTGACCCAACTTTTTTACATGATAGTTATCAAGAATTGTTGACTATTTCCAATGAGCAACGGGAAGGTCATATTTTTTGTTATGCCCTAAGAACTGGTCAAGGTATTCGTGAGGCCTGTGAGCAAACAGCACAACATTATAATATAAACATATTATCACCCTATAACGTACATCGTCGCTGGCAAGAAATCGGAGAGACAGTTTATCCTGGCCCAGCAGATTGGCTGAAACTGATTGCAAATGCCAAATGCGTGATGACAAACTCATTTCATGGCACTGTATTTGCTATCCTCTTCAAACGTCCTTTTTTGGTGATTGGTTTACCAGGCGCAAAAAAAGGTCTAAATGAGCGCGCCAAAAACTTACTTGCGCAGCTTGGTTTAAGCGACCGTTTTGTAGAAGGTGATGCGCTTGATAATATAGTAGCTCGTCTAGAAGCTCCGATTAACTGGGCTTATGTGGATGAGTGTCGTCAAAAAATGAAAGCGGCTGGCGATACATTTTTAGCCGAAGAACTTGCAAAGGCGCTGGCAAAATGAGTGACTTTGACCAATATAAGTACGTAGATACTATTCCTAAAAGTGTAAAAATCAAACGTGCCATTTGGAACATTGTTTGGCTCATTGCATTCAGACCAACACCTCGCTGGGCGTTTCATGCTTGGCGCAGAACACTATTACGTCTGTTTGGGGCTAAGATTGGCAAAGGGTCTAAAATTTCGCCCTCTTGTTTTGTTTGGGCACCATGGAATTTAGAAATGGGCGACTACTCAGCTTTGGGCGATAATGTCGACTGTTATACAATGAATAAAATTATTATTGGCTCTAAGGTTGCGGTGAGTCAACGTAGTTTTTTGTGTACAGGCTCACATGCTATTGACACGCTACTACGCCCTCTCATTACCTCTCCTATCGTCATTCATAACCATGCTTGGATTGCCGCAGAATGTTTTATACATCCTGGTGTGACTATCGGTGAAGGGACGGTTGTCGGTGCACGCTCAGTTGTCGTTAAAGATTTACCTTCATGGATGATTTGTACGGGACATCCCTGTAAACCACTAAAGACACGCGAGCTCAAAAAGCCATAACATCACATAAAAAAGGAGCAAACATTAGGGTCTGTTGACGTTTTGCGTGTGAGCCGCGTTGCTGATAAAAATTGACTCAGGCAAGGCAAAAAACGCAGCGAATAGTTATTCTATTGGTAAGTTTTGTCACGCAGAATGAGTCAATTTTTAACGCAACCCAAAGGGAAAGGGCTATTTTTTGAGGCTACTTCGTTGCTCATCGCTTATTTGGAATAACCAAACTACGCGCTTCACGCCTCGTATCCTCTAAAAAATAGTCTCTTTCGCAACCACAATCAAAACGTCAACAGCCCCTATGATATTTATGAAAAACTTATCATTTATCGTTTGTTCCTACCTATTATATATGAGTCATGCAATAGGTGCGCCACTCATATGGTGGGTCAGTGACTATACCCTAGCCAATGAAAGCGCACTGATTGTTGGGGATGATTTTGGCTCTATTGCAAAAGTAAAATTAGAAAGTGAGACAGGCCTAAAAGATATTGAAATTATCCAACAAAATAATCAGCAATTAAGCGTGCGTTTGCCCGCAACCATATCCTATCATAGCCATGCATTAAGACTTTACCAACCCGACTTAAAGACCTTCGAGCGTGTTTGGCTAAATGCGCCAAAAATAGACTGGCTACAAGGCGATATGGGAGTCAAAACCAGTACAGGACAAGGTTGGTTACAACTATCAGGAAAAAATGTCGATACACTCAACCTACAAGATGCATTTCTTATCAATAAAACAGGGAAATCCTACTCTTTATCATTAAAAGAGTCTGATCCTTGGCATGCCGTTTTTAACCTCCCCAAGCAAATACCTGTGGGTTCATATCAACTCAAATTTGGTCAAAAAGTCACTCAGCCCACCATACCGCCGCTTGAAGTTTTTATTGTTAATCAACCAACTGATTTTCAGCAGCGCGTCTTAAATATTAAGGACTTTCATCAAAGTGAAGACAGTATAGATCATACAATTGCATTTAAAACTGCATTGGCAGATTTAGCGACACATGGCGGTGGAACGTTATATTTGCCAGCAGGTCATTATAGACTCAGTAATAGTTTATTTATTCCTAAAAACACTCAAATACTAGGTGATGGCAATTTAGCAACGCATTTAATCTGGTCAAAAATCGACAAACAAGAATCTATTGCACTCATTAATTTAGAAGATAATACCCGACTTCAAGGTTTTTCTATGTATCATGATGATGCGGCTTTTGGCATTAATAGCCCATCTGACCGTGTTATAAACAATGTACACATTGAAGATATCGTGATACGTATGTCAGCTTATAGAGGGCATCCCACCAGTGAAATGTTAACTAAAATATATGATCAAATCCTCAAACGCTTTAGTAATAAATTAGATACCATTAGATTACAAGCAAACAATATTACACTTAAAAATAATGATATTTATGGAACAGGTCGCTCATTCGCTTTTATAGACTCACATGGCATTAATATACAAAACAATAAGTTTTATAATGGACGAAGAGGATGGTATTCTTTTTCGGGATGTAGTGAAATCATTTTTCGTAATAATACCATTACTGGTGCAGACTTAATGGCATCAGGAGGTGGAATAAATACACTAGGAAATAAGGTAAGCTCTCGTAATTTATATTTTGCAAATAATACCTTGGGCATGTTTAATGGCTGGGACCGTGAAGCCTTCACCTCAGATGGCGGAGGCGCGAGCTATTTTGGTCATGTTCAATCACACAAAGAGAATCAACTATTACTTGCCACTAATTTACGCAGCAAAGGACTACGCCTCACCCCATATGAAGGGGCTGTACTTTTTGTTGTCGACGGAAAAGGCGTTGGTCAATATGCAAAAGTGATTAGTATGAGTGAGAATTTAGTTCATTTAGATAGAAAACTGGACGTCGCTTTAGATAATAGCTCTAAAATTATTATTTGCCCTCTACAAGAAAACTATATCATCGTAAACAATACAATTAGTGATGCAGCAATTGGTATTCAACTTTATGGCACAGGATTGAACCACGTTGTTTATGGAAATACGTCCATTCGTACAGGCGGTATCAATCTTCTTGGTTTATGGTATGGCGGCTATCAATCCGCATGGTACACCCTAGTCGCGCACAACGCTCTATATGGCTCTGCTAATACACGTAAATTCAACCCAACTCGAACAGATTTACATACATCTAACATTACGGTTGAAGCGCGGCCTCGTTCTACTGATGAGCTTAATCTGGTTTATGGTATAGTGATTCGTAATAATCAACTATACCAAAATAATGGGGTCAGCATTATTGGTAGTCAAAATGCAAGAAAAAATATGGACGCTATTTTTGTTGACCCCTTAGACAACTAAGATACTATCTCTAAAGCGCATGAGTACTGCCTTTTTATTTAGATATTGTTCGGCATAATCGCGAGCAATATGATTAGTCTGATGTGTATCCTTTTCTAGTACCCTCATCAATCCTTCAATAAACGCAGACAAGTCTTCAGGCTCTACACGCTGAGCAATACCAGAGTGTTTTTCTATAATTAATCCTAATTCTGTATGAGGCTCCGCAGTAATTAAACTATATCCTCCTACTGAAAGAATCCCCGTCATTTTAGAGGGTAAGACCACATCGGCTGCCCCCTTCTTTTGTACAATTAAATGCACATCAGGCATTGCTAATAATTTAGGCAAATCCTCATAAGGTTGTAACGGTGCAAAGCTCACATTGGATAAGTTTTTCTGTTGAACTAAGGCCTCTAATTCTGCTTTTGCTGCCCCCTGTCCAACGAGTAAAAAAGTGATATCTGTACGATGTCGTAACTGTTCTGCCGCATCAATAACAATTTCTAAGCCTTGTTTTTTGCCCATATTACCCGAATATAGCACCACTTTTTGGTGTGCGGCTATACCCCATAAATGTCGAAAATGATATTTATCCGCTTTGGGTGAAATAAACTCTGTATCTACCCAGTTAGGAAAATATAATGTTTTTTGCGGGTTAACACCTTTGGCTTCTGCAATTTTAATCATACTATTGGAAATAGTAGAGACAATATCACAGCGACGCATTAACCAGCTTTCTATCGCCTTTGCAATTCTACCGATACGCCCTGTCGTCATCATGCCTAAACCAAACATGGCATCAATTTCATAATCTTGAATATGCAGAATCAGTTTAGCACCGACTAAGCGTGCATATAGCCATGCAAGCGGCAAGCAAAATAAGGTTGGTTCCACAACAAATACAACATGAGGACGCCATAATAATAGACGTAATAAAACCAAAAATGAGCTCAAGGCAAAACTAATTAAGTGTAATAAACGCGTTATCGTTGTAGGTTCCGAGGGAACATATAAAGGACAACGATGTACTGTGACGCCATTATCTTGGCTTGTCTGATACCAATTACGATAGTTTTTTTCAATACGCCATGCTGGATAATACGGCGGCGCGGTGACAACACGCACATCATCTCCCTGCGCTGCTAACCACTCGGCCATTTCACCTGAATATTTGCCAATACCTGTTAATTCGGGTTTATAGTTGATACCGTATAGTAAAAACTTCATCGTCTAGTTCCTACTTGCCTTAGTTTCACGAGTTTTTAAGACAATAAAATATTCATAAATTGCCTGTAAACAGGCATACGTAAAACCAGCACGTCCGTCTAAGAAGCCACGCTTTGCAATATACAACAGAAGGAATTTAATTAACGGCCGCATAGGTAAGCGGTAAAACAACTCTTTTTGATGAAAACGTCGTTCATGAAAGTCGGATGCCGTAAATGCCTTTGCGACACTAAACGGTGCTTTGTTAGCTGCATTATCACAAATTTGTTTAGCTTCAAAGGTACTATAGGAATTATGGCGGTCAATCCAGTGTGTAACCCCTTTACTAAAGGGGAAATGGTCTAAATAAGACGTTAATTGGCCAACATTACCATCGGCGATCGAAATAGGATTAACTAAGCGCTCATAACGCATTTTTTCTGGACGGAATAAACGCATATAAAAGGGGGATGTTTGTACATGCTTGAGCCATGTATTCATAAAAAAATCACGGCGTTGTATACGAAAGGCAATATTATCAGCTGGATTTTTAACAATAGCTTGTACCTCAGCAACCAACTCTGGTGTCATACGCTCATCAGCATCAATATAAAACACCCAGTCATACTTAAAGGCAATGTTTGCTAAACCCCAGTTTTGATGCGCAGCCCAATTATCAAATGGTCGTTTTGTCACTGTTGCGCCATAACTCAACGCTATTTCCTCTGTTTTGTCTGTACTCAATGAATCATAAACGTGAATATCATCAGACCATTTAACAGACTCTAGACATCCTGGCAGGTCTTTTTCTTCATTTTTGGTTAATACCAATATAGAAATAGACATAAACTAACCTCTTTAGTTCCACGCAAAATATAACCTTATTTGTTAGTATTGCTTGAGCTTTAATTTATACAATGATGAATAAGTATAAATTGCTAATAACAAACAAATAAAATAACCTTCTACAGCACCCAACGGCCCCCGTATAAGAATAGGTACAGAGCCAATTACCATAAGTGAAATCAAATTAGCCTTATTGTAGATAATAGAGGATGATAATTGTGACTTTTTATATATTTTACCAATAATCCAAAAGCCAAAAATCACACCGATAAGGCCAAAATCCATATATAAATCGCCGCCAAAAAAATACGACAAGTTTGCTGTTCCAGCCTCATAATAATACTTCAGTTCATCGCCAACAAGTAATCCACCTAAAATTGGCTTATCACTCCAAATAGATCTAGGTACAAAGAAGAATATGACTGCTAAAGTATTATCTCCCCATAAATAATCTTTATTTGACATATACTTAACACCATGTACCAAGGTATTAAATACATCCATATCCTTAAGTATAAATAAATCACGTGATTTATCATCTATATTTTGTAAGCCTGCCAAACCAAAACGGGTTGTAATACTAATAAAAGGCATAATAATAAATATACCCATCATAATAAATAAATATATATATATAAAAGACAAACCAGAACTAAAAAAACCAAAGATAACTGGAGCCCACGTTGCAACATTAAAAAATCTTGACATATTAGTCGGATTTACAGCCACAAATAACAACATAGTTAATAGTAGAAATGCGGCCATGACAAATATGCTACTTTTTTTATTGACTGTTATGGCAAAGATAGTAGTTGCTACAGTGAGCATTGCCAAGAAAGGTACACTGAGGAAATTAGAATCTGACAAATCTTTATCAAAACGTGAGGCAAATAAATTTGATGGGCCATAAATGATGACATATATTATAAAACAAAATAGTGCAATTCCAAACAATTGAAATAACTGTACACTTTTAATATGGAGAGTATCTTCAAAAGAGCTTACTTCATTTTGATTTTTTTTAGAGGATGCTAATATAAAGCTCAAACAGGATAAAAAAACGATAAGTTCAGCAACTAAAAAGTCAGACACCTCATAATAAACACCGACATTTGTTGATTTTGGAAACTGGTAATTCACAATCTGTTGACAGGGTGCAACGACAAAGAATAATAAACAGCATAACCATATCATATCATCAGCATTAAATTTATTCCCATTAATGGTTGTTAGTTTGTATAAAACCAATAAAAAAGTTGGCAAAGTTAGAAATATAGGAACTATATCTTGTGATGTTAATATACCATAACACCATAAAGCTATCGCCATAAAGAATCGGCCAAAACTATATTTTTTACTTACCAACTTCAAGTCCTCATTTAGTAAATCATTATCATGATACTATGCCAACATCTCATGAATCACATGTGATAATGTCGCTGTACTCTGCTCATGAAGCCTGACAAAATGCTGAATACAAGCACGCTCAACTTCAGCACGTTTAAAAATAGTATTCTCAGTATGTTCACCCAAATACTGTATAACGGTTTGCGAATAATCCTCAATTTGTTGAGCAACGCAGCCCGTATTATTCATAATTATTGATGCAATACATCCTCTGACGACAGAAACCGTTGGGACGCCTTCAGACATTGCCTCATGAATAATCACAGGCTCTGCCTCATTAACGTATTTGGTTGGAAACAGCAGAATATCAATTTTCTGATAAAATGCTTGTTTATCTATGCCATATACTGAACCTACATAATGAATATCTTTAGCTTGTGCTAACTCTGTTTGAAAGCGTGACTGTATTGACGGATGTAACGGGCCAGCAATGATTCCATCGCAATCAAAGCCTGCCATTTGCGCGGCTTTAACAGCAGCAAAATACTCAAAAATCCCTTTATCTTCCGTAATATTTGAAATATATCCTAATGTAACTTTCTTTTTATTATTATTTCTTTTACTAACTGGTGAAGGTACATCTAAGAAAACGGCATTGGATATCACATGTATTTTAGCTGAGTCAATATTATACCCTGCAATCATTTTATCCTTCATAGCCTCACATAAAACAATATGTTCTGCATTTGCCATATAAAACAAAAAATTCGTTAATTTGGAGGGTTTATCTAAATAAGCAAAACTATGATGATGAATAAAAACAGGTATCTTAAATAACTTACAGAGAACGATGAAACATAAATCAACCAATTGACCATTACCGCCTGATAATGCTAAATATAAAGCAGATGGTTTAGTCTTAAAGTAACCTAAAAAAAACTCAGCTAAAGCTCTGAGTAGGTTAATAAAAGATATCAGCGCATAAATAAAACGATTACGGCTTTTTATAGTCCGAGAACGATTAAAGAGTCTCACATCTGTTTTTTGAGTAATAATGTGATACATTTTCTCAGTAATTACTGAAAAACCACCTACAGGCGGTGGTAATGGACCTACAAAAAAAATCATTATGTCTGTTCTCTAGCTAAAGCTGAATGCTGTTGTTTAAGAATATTTGAAAATCGCATGCCTAATGGCGGCTCTGTTAAACGGATATAACTATTAAACGCAGCCTCGCTCAATCGGCGTACTTCAGAACGATTACTTAAGAGATATTTCAATGCGATAGATAAAGTTTCTTTGGCATTATTACGCTGAAAACATATACCATTCTGTTTATTGATAACATAAGAAGGCTCTGGCCCCATATGAAAATGCAAAGAGTCATGAACAATGGGCACTAAACTCATAGACATATAATGTACTACACTTAGCCCAGCATCTCCTGGATAACAACCAACAAAACAGTGTTTAGATATTTCTGCTATTTTTTGTTGGTCATAAACACTACCATATAATTTAATCCAATCATTATGTTGCTGCTTATCTTCTAATTTTTTATATTCCGTACCATTTCCTAAAACATGTAATGATAGATTTGGGTACTCACCTCTTAACTCATCCAAAACTTCAATCAGCAGTTGAATATTTGAACCATGCCTTAATCGCCCAATAAACATGACCCCCATTTCTTCATGGTTTTTATTAGTTGGTAGAATAGGATAAAAGTTCCGTAATGAATTTTCAGCAACTTTAATTTTATAAGAAAAAGCAACTCTATGCTTAATCATGGATTGCCTAGATAACTCACTATAGCAAATGTAGGCGGTAGACAAACCAACAATCAATGAATACATAGCCCTCAAAAAAAAATTTAGAGAAGTTTTTCTATATAATCCTTGTCCATGAGAATATAAAGGAATTCTATATAAAAAAGCAGCTATCAATATTAACCAGTAGGATATTGAACGGATGTTAGCTGTAATAAAAATTGCATCGGGCTTTTTGTGTAATAGTCCCTTTAATAAGCCACTTTGATAGTTCAACTTACCGTTTAGCAGAGAGTATGTAGGTGTCGCCGTGATACTTCTAAACTTTTCTTTGTCTAACGCTAAAGACCCAAACCCCTGTTTTGCATCAGGGATATCTGCATAAACATCAATTAACCAATCTTTAGCCATTTCCTCAAATTCAGGTACGCGATAAGCAGCAATAATAGGCTGGACTAGCATCAAAACAGGCTTGTGATTCAGAGGATTTACTTCCAAGTTATCAGACATTACAGGCTACCACACGCGATGATTGAGTCCTATGTGACTCAGCTCAAGCTGATTAGGATTTAATAATCAATACTAAATCCAACATCATTATATGAAAGGGAGGAAACTACGTGTTAGGTTCTACCATACACATCTTCAAATCGAACAATATCGTCTTCGCCCAAATAACTACCAGACTGAACCTCGATCATCTCTAGCATTATTTTACCTACATTACGTAGACGGTGTTTATGTCCTAAAGGAATATAGGTCGATTGATTTTCAGTCACTAAATAGACTTTATCTTCACAAGTCACTTCGGCTGTGCCATTGACGACAATCCAGTGCTCTGCCCGATGATGATGCATCTGCAATGATAAGCTGGCTTCTGGGTTCACACCGATGCGCTTGACTTGATAGCGTTGGCCTTGGTCTATGCCTTCATAATAACCCCACGGCCGATAAACACGGCGATGCGCGGTTGCTTCCGCTCGTTTCGTTTGTTTTAACCGTGAGACTATTTTTTTAACATCTTGCACGGCATGTCTTGGCGCAACAAGCACGGCATCTGCGGTTTCAACAACGATTAAATCTTCTGCACCAACTACCGTGACCAAACGCTGTGTCGCATGAACATAACAGTTTTTACTATCTTCTAGCAGTACATCTCCTTTGACTGCATTGCCTTGTGTATCTTGTGCTGCATCTTGCCAAAGAGCAGCAAATGAGCCGATGTCATTCCATGCTGCATCTAAAGACACAACTGCCGCTTTCGTTGTACGTTCCATCACTGCATAGTCAATAGAGTTATCGGGACTCGCGGCAAATGCTTCTTTATTCAAACGAATAAAATCTAAATCTTGACTAGCTTCCGCCACTGCTTGTTGACATGCGGTCAACATATGCGGCTCAAAAGTTGCTAATTCTGCTAAAAACTGACTAGCCCTAAAGACAAACATGCCAGAGTTCCAGAGATATTCGCCAGACTCAAGGTATTGTTTGGCTAGCTCTAAATTCGGTTTCTCGACAAATGCAGATACCTTAAAGCCTGCACTCATTGCTTGGCCTTGACGGATATAACCATAACCTGTTTCAGGATGTTTAGGTACAATACCAAAGGTCACTAACGCACCTTCGGACGCCAAATTAACCGCTTTTAGAATAGCTTCTTCAAATTGAGGGATATGTTCAATCGTATGGTCAGCAGGTAACACAATCAATATAGGGTCTTGACCATGACGAATAGCATGCAACGCAGCAACAGCTATTGCTGGCGCGGTATTACGGCCTACAGGCTCTAATAAAATACCATCATGTTTAACATTGATGGCTCTTAGTTGCTCCGCGACAATAAAACGGTGTTGTTCGTTGGATACTAAAATTGGTTCGGCAGACTTGATGCCACGGATACGTAAAATCGTATTTTGCAGAAGAGAGTGTTGGTTGGTGAGACTTAATAATTGTTTAGGAAACATTTCTCTAGACAGTGGCCATAACCGTGAGCCTGCTCCACCACACAAAATCACAGGCTGCACAATTTGTAATAAATCCATATCAAGTACCATCTTTAAACGCAGAATTCATCGCATTGATACGCAATTATCGTACCGATACAATCAATATAATATCTCTGATAAGATGGTAACACGTGTAAATAGCGAAAATAAAGCAAGTATAGCGAGGATTAACAATTCCCCCGCCCTAAGGCCATCAACAAGACCCGCTCTGCTAAAGTCTCTAAGGTCATCGAGCCGTCTTTTCTAAACCATGTGACTGTCCACGCAATAGAGCCGACTAATAACTTACGCCATACCTGTGGCGACTCGACATAACCTGACTCTATTTTGAGCTGTTGTAGCACCGTAACCCATGTGTTTTCATACGCATTTCGTAAGGCTAATAAATCGTGCTGGTGCTGCCTAGATAGGCTACTCCATTCAAAAACCAATACTGTCATTGCATCACAAGTCACACCATTAATGGCATATAACTCGCTAATAATGAGTGCTTTTAATTTATCTCTGTAAGTCTCAACCTGAGCAATGGCATCATTTTGTTTGGTAGATGTATATTCAATGACCTCTTTCATCACGGTAAACAAAATTTCTTCTTTACTTTTAAAGTGATGAAATAAACTGCCCGACTGAATACCTACCATCGCAGCAATTTCGCGCACCGTTGTACCTTCATAACCTTTAACACGAAATAAATGTGCGGCTGCACGTAATACGCGCCCCCGTGGTGAATCATCTAAACAACCAAAACTAGGAACTTTATCAAGCGACTTTAATTGCTGGGGTACTTTGACCAACATGGTAGTTTTACCTTAGGCGTCAAAAGGGTAAGCAAGCCTACCCAAAAATTTAGTGGGGTTTGATTTTAACTTAAATTGAGTATGCCGTGAATTTGCCTCTTGCACAAGCAAGCACTTGCTTGGTATGTTACGCACATTGAAAAAAACATGCAACGCATACGGGAAATGTTATGGCAAGTAAAAATTCGATTCGGATTGGTTGTGCTTCTGGCTTTTGGGGCGATACCAATACCGCTGCTTTTCAATTAGTGCGTCAAACTCAAATTGATTATTTGGTATTTGATTATTTGGCTGAAATTACCATGTCGATTATGGCGGGTGCCAAATTAAAAAAACCTGATGCAGGTTATGCCACCGATTTTGTCGCTCATGTGATGTCACGTTTGCTACCCGAAATTGCCGAAAAAAATATTAAAGTAATTAGTAATGCAGGCGGTGTTAATCCTCTCGCCTGTCGTGATGCTTTAGAAAAGTTAATTAAAGACGCAGGCTTAAATCTCAAAGTAGCCGTGGTCTTGGGTGATGATTTAGTTAATCAACAACAAGCCTATCGTGATTTAAATACCAAAGAAATGTTTAGTGGCGAAGAGATGCCACCGATGTTGTTAAGCATGAATGCCTATTTGGGCGCGATTCCGATTCGTGATGCCTTAGCACAGGGTGCAGACATTGTCATTACTGGCCGAGTGGTTGATTCAGCCGTGGTATTAGGCCCATTGTTGCATGAGTTTAATTGGTCGGTTGATGATTACGACAAACTCGCACAAGGCTCTTTGGCAGGTCATATTATTGAGTGTGGCGCACAATGTACAGGTGGTAATTTTACCGATTGGCAAGATGTCCCTCACTACGACAATATGGGCTTTCCTGTGGCGGAGTGTTATGCCGATGGTGCATTTGTTATTAGCAAACCCGAAAAAACAGGCGGCTTAATTAACACCGCCACCATTCGTGAACAGTTAATTTATGAAATTGGCGATCCACAAGCCTATTTTTTACCTGATGTGGTGTGTGACTTCACTCAAGTTCAGGTTGAGCAAGTAGGCGACAACTTAGTCAAAGTCAGTGGCGCAAAAGGCCGCGCTCCGAGTGATAGCTATAAAGTTTCAGCCACTTATATGGATGGCTACCGTTTAATTGTCAGCTTTGCCATGATTGGTATTGATGCAGTGGCCAAAGGTCAACGGGTTGCTGAATCCATTTTTAGCAAAGTGAATAAAGTCTTAGCTAAACGTGGCGCACCACCGCTTAGCTCTACACATATTGAAATTGTTGGCAGTGAACAGGCATATGGTGCAAATGCTCGGCCAGAAGCCAAACAATGCCGTGAAATTACTGTGCGTATGGTCGCTCGTTATCCTGTTCAAGAAGGTTTATTGTTTTTGGCCAGTGAAATTGCCCAAGCCTCAACAGGTATGGCACCTGGTTTAGCTGGTATTATGGGTGGTCGTCCCAAACCCTCTCCAGTGATTAGATTATTTTCTTGCCTAGTTCCAAAAACTTCTGTGCCTGTTAGTTTAGATATTGCTAATGAGCGTATTGCGGTTGCTGTACCCACCGAAGGCGGTTTTGTGCCTGCGGAACGCTTGGCCAGTGGCGAAGTGGCTGATAACAGCCAAGTCACGCATAGTGTGCCTTTAGTACAATTGGCGTGGGCACGTAGTGGTGACAAAGGTGACTCGTCAAATATTGGTGTAATTGCCCGTAAGCCAGAATATTTACCGTGGATTCGTGCCAGCTTAACCGAAGAAGCAGTTGCCGCTTATTGTCAACATTGGTTAGAAACCCGCAGTGAAGTAATTCGTTATGAGTTACCTAGCTTAAATGCCCTGAATTTTATGCTGACCTATGCCTTGGGCGGCGGCGGCATTGCCAGTCCACGTTTAGACCCACAAGGCAAAGCTCATGCCCAACAACTGTTGGCTATGCCTGTCAAAATTCCTGTGGAAATTCTTTAACTAGACATGATTTTCCCTTCGACTCCGCTCAGGGAACGCTCTTCGTTGGCTGAGCGAAGTCGAAGCCTAAAAATTGTAGCCTGTATGTAGCATAGCGAAATACAGGTTATCCAATATGCAATTACTCCCGTGTTAGCACACGGGCTACACAATGTAAGGTTTTTTATGCCCTATCAATCAATTTTTCGTGAAGATGCGTTTGCCGATAAAGTCATTATTGTCACGGGTGGTGGTTCGGGAATTGGTCGTTGTACTGCCCATGAATTAGCCGCTTTAGGTGCACAAGTTGTTATTACTGGTCGTAAAGCCGAAAAACTCGCCCAAGTTGAAGATGAAATTATTCAAGATGGCGGTTTAGTGCGGTCAATGGTGTGTGATATTCGCCAAGAAGAACAAGTTAAAGAAGTCGTTGCGACGGTACTCAAAGAGTTTGGTCGTATTGATGGCTTAGTCAATAACGCAGGCGGTCAATTTCCATCGGCCTTAGCCAGTATTTCCACCAATGGTTTTGATGCAGTCGTTAAAAACAATTTACATGGTACGTTTTTAATGATGCGTGAAGTGTATAACCAATGGATGGCACAACACGGTGGCAGCATTGTTAATATGTGTGCCGATATGTGGGGTGGTATGCCCGGTATGGGTCATTCGGGCGCAGCGCGTGCAGGGGTTGATAATTTGACTAAAACTGCTGCGATTGAATGGGCCGTCAGTGGTGTGCGTGTTAATGCTATTGCACCCGGTTGGATTATGTCTTCTGGTATGGACTCTTATAAAGGTGATTTTGCCAAGTTTGTGATTCCTACATTGGCCAGCAAAGTGCCGTTAAAACGTATGGGTACAGAGTCAGAAGTGTCTAGTGTCACCTGCTTTTTATTGTCCGAAGCAGCCGCTTTTGTCTCTGGAATTACCGTGCGTATTGATGGTGCAGCGTCCTTAGGTACACCCATTTATCCTTTGGCTGACCACGAAAACTCTGAGCCTTATAACGGTTTCCATCGGGCATTTATTCCTGATGTATTAAAGAAGCAATAAATCTTCACCTCACCCCTACCCTCTCCTCAAGGAGAGGGAGAATCATCTCTAAGTTCTCTCTCCGTGTGAGGGTTAGGGTGAGGGCAACTAAAGGAGCATAACCGATTATGCCTATTATCGAATTAGACATTGACCGCAACAGTGCTGATTATCAAGCCAATTGCCAAGCCATGCTCAAACAAATTGACGAAGTGGCAGCGATTAAACAAAAAGTGTTAGAACGCTCTTTACAAGAAAAGCCCAAATTTACTAAGCGTGGCAAAATGTTGCCTCATGAACGTGTACAACACCTATTAGATGCAGGTTCGCCATTTGTTGAGTTGTGTGGTTTAGCAGGCTATATGCTCGATGATGATAAAGATGGTACCGAAGCTGGCGGTAATATGATTGCGGGCATTGGTGTGATTAATGGTGTGCGTTGTTTGGTGGGTGCAAGTAATTCTGCCATCAAAGGCGGCACGATTTCGCCCAGTGGTTTGCGTAAAAGCCTACGTTTGCAACAAATTGCCCGTCAAAATAAATTGCCAATGGTCACGTTGGCCGAAAGTGGCGGTGCAAACCTCAATCATGCTGCCGATATTTTTGTTGAAGGTGCGCGTTCTTTTGCTAACCAAGCCCGTTTATCAGCAATGGGTATTCCGCAAATTACCGTTGTCCATGGTAATGCCACCGCAGGCGGTGCTTATCAACCCGGTTTATCCGATTATATGGTGGTGGTGCGTGGCAAAACCGAAATGTTTTTGGCAGGCCCTCCGCTATTAAAAGCAGCAACAGGTGAAGTGGCGACAGAAGAAGATTTGGGCGGTGCTGCAATGCACGCTCAAGTTGCAGGAACGGCGGAATATTTAGCCGAAAACGATGCTGATGGCATTCGGCAAGCGCGTGATATTGTCTCGATGTTAGGTTGGGACAAAGCACAACTGAATCATGATGCACCAGAGCCACGTTATCCGATTGATGACATTTTAGGCATTATTCCTTGTGATTTACGCAAGCCTTATGATGTACGTCAGGTTATTGCCTGTTTAGTCGATGACTCTAACTTTTTAGACTTTAAAACCGAATTTGATAATCAAACGATTTGTGGTTGGGCCAATATCGGTAACGTCACTATTGGCATCATTGGCAATAACGGCCCAATCACTCCCCAAGGCGCTGCCAAAGCCAGCCAATTTATTCAGCTTTGTGACCAAACCAATCGCCCATTATTGTTTTTACACAATACAACAGGCTTTATGGTGGGTACAGAGTCCGAACAAAATGGCGTGATTAAGCATGGCTCAAAAATGATTCAAGCCGTGGCCAATACCCGTGTACCAAAGCTATCGATTGTGATTGGAGGCTCCTATGGTGCAGGTAACTATGCCATGTGTGGCCGTGGTTTAGACCCTCATTTTATTTTTGCATGGCCAAACTCGAAAACAGCCGTGATGGGTGGCGCACAAGCAGGCAAAGTATTAAGAATTGTCACTGAAGCCAAACAACAAAAAATGGGCATTACCCCTGACGAAAATGTGCTTAATTTCTTAGAAATGAGTACTGCTGCCAAATTAGAGTCGCAATCAACCGCTTTGTTTAATACCGCAAAACTGTTTGATGACGGGGTGATTGACCCACGAGACACCCGCAAACTTCTCGTTTTCTTATTACAAACCATTAAAGAAGCAGAACAACGCCAGTTAAGCACCAATACTTATGGCGTGGCAAGATTCTAACCACCACATGAACTCTCCTCCTGAAAAGAAGAAGAGTGTAGCCTGTATGCAGCGTAGCGTAATACAGGAAAACAAAGAGATACTCCCGTGTTACGTTGTACTTCACACGGGCTACTAATGAGGATAGCAAGATGAAATTTACCCCAGAACATGATGCTTTACGCCGCACCACCAAACAATTTGTTGACAGTCAAATCAATCCTTTTGTCGATGAATGGGAAGAAGCAGGCATTTTCCCTGCCCATGAATTATTTAGAAAAATGGGCGAATTAGGTTTATTGGGTGTGTGTAAGCCCGAAGAAAACGGCGGTATGGGTTTAGACTACTCTTACAACATGGTCGTTACCGAAGAATTAGGCAAAATTAACTGTGGTGGTGTACCGATGGCAATTGGGGTACAAACGGATATGGCCACACCTGCCCTTGCCCGTTTTGGTTCTAAAGAATTACGTGATGAGTTTTTAACTCCTGCTATTGCAGGCGAATATGTTGCCTCGATTGCTGTGTCTGAACCTCATGCTGGCTCTGATGTGGCAGCCATTAAAACCACCGCACTCAAAGATGGTGATGATTACATCATCAATGGTACAAAAATGTGGATTACCAACTCCACACAAGCAGACTTTTTGTGTTTGTTAGCCAATACCAGTGATGATAAACCTCACGTTAACAAGTCCTTAATTGTCGTACCCACTAAAGCTGCTGGCGTGTCGTTCTCCAAAAAGCTCAATAAATTAGGCATGCGTTCTTCCGATACCGCTCAAATTTTCTTAGACAACGTGCGTGTGCCACAACGTTATGTGATTGGTGCGGAAGGAATGGGCTTTATGATGCAAATGATGCAGTTCCAAGAAGAACGTTTATATGGTGCGGCCAATGCGGTGGGTGGTTTGGAAAGCTGTATCGACAAAACCATTGCCTACTGCCGTGAGCGCACCACGTTCGGTCAACCTTTAATTGATAATCAATCCATTCACTTCCGTTTAGCTGAATTACGCACCGAAGTGGAATGTTTACGTGCACTCACCTATCAGGCTTGTGAACAACACATTAGTGGTCAAGATGTGACCCTCTTAGCATCTATGGCTAAATTAAAAGCAGGCCGTTTAATGCGCGAAGTCACTGATAGCTGCTTACAGTATTGGGGCGGTCAAGGCTTCATGTGGGAAAACCCCATTGCTCGTGCTTACCGTGACGGTCGTTTGGTGTCTATTGGTGGTGGAGCTGACGAAATTATGCTTGGCATCATTTGTAAATTAACCAATACCTTACCTAGCAAAAAGAAGAAGTAACTATCTTTCCTCCCCTTATTAAGAGGAGGGTTAGGGTGGGGTCTACCCCCTCCCAGCCTCCCCCTAAATTAAGGGGAGTAGTCCAAATTTGGTAGCCTGTATGAAGCATTGCGTAATACAGGAGTTAACAACAATATGCTCCCGTGTTAATACACGGGCTACAGGAATAAATGATGTCTCTACCCACAAGCCAAACTTTATTAGTCACTGAAGATAAAGGGATTTTACATATCACCCTGAATCGCCCAGAAAGCCGTAACTCCATGAGTTTGCAAATGGTGCAAGAGTTACAAGCCCTGTTTACATGGGGTGCAGAAAATCATATTCGTGCTGTGGTTTTACGCGGTGCAGGTGGCCATTTTTGTGCGGGTGGTGATATTCGTGACATGATGACCATTCGTCAACAAGCTGTTGAAAATCCTCATGCTTATCAAAACTTTAATCGCACCTTTGGTCATTTATTGACACAAGTCAATAGCGCGCCATTCTTAGTCATCACGGTCATTGAAGGTGCAGTCTTAGGTGGTGGTTTTGGTTTGACCTGTGTTAGTGATGTTGCCTTAGCCAAAGCCGATGCACAGTTTGGTATGCCAGAAACACGCTTAGGCATTATTCCTGCTCAAATTGCACCGTTTATTGTTCAACGTTTGGGGCTAACCCAGGCACGACGTTTGGCGTTATTGGGCATGCGTATCAATGGTCAACAAGCCCAAGCGATTGGTTTGGTGCATGAAGTCTATGCCGATAATGACAGCTTAGAAACCGCCCTTGCTCGCACTATTAATGATTTACGTCAGTGTGCACCCAATGCCACACAAGTGACCAAAGCCTTATTACACCAAGTTGGCGAACAGCCTTTAAACCAAGTATTAGACGATGCCGCAGAAGCCTTTGCTTGTGCCATTCAAAGTGCCGAAGGGTTGGAAGGTGGCATGGCTTTTGTGCAAAAACGTGCTGCTAGCTGGGCGCAATAGAGAGAAAACATTATGTCTTTTACCAAAGTATTAATTGCTAACCGTGGCGAAATTGCTTGCCGCGTGATTAGAACCGCCAAACAACTCGGCTATCACACTGTTGCCGTTTACTCGGATGCCGATTGCAACGCCCCTCACACCCAATTAGCTGATGAAGCAATTCATATTGGTGAATCGAACGTCTCTGCATCTTATTTATCTATAGACAAAATTATTGCGGCCGCCAAAACAACAGGGGCAGATGCGATTCACCCTGGTTATGGTTTTTTGTCTGAAAATGAAGACTTTGCTGCCGCTTGCGCCAATAACCAAATTACCTTTATTGGCCCACCTGCTAATGCTATTTATGCGATGGGCAGCAAACGTCAAGCCAAAATCATGATGCTCAAAGCAGGCGTGCCTTGTGTACCAGGTTATGAAGGCGACAATCAAGATGAGCAATTTTTAGCCGCACAAGCCGAAAAAATTGGCTTACCCGTGATGATTAAAGCCTCCGCAGGGGGTGGTGGTCGTGGGATGCGCTGTGTTACCCAAGCCAGCGAATTATTGGCCTCGATTCGTACCGCTCGCTCTGAGGCACAAAATGCTTTTGGTAGTGGTGAGTTAATTTTAGAAAAAGCCGTTATCAACCCACGCCACGTTGAAATACAAGTGTTTGCCGACCAACACGGCAACTGTGTGTATTTGGGTGAACGTGATTGTTCGATTCAACGCCGCCACCAAAAAGTGGTTGAAGAAGCCCCTTGTCCTGTCATGACACCAGAATTACGTCAAGCGATGGGCGAAGCTGCTGTTGCTGCTGCCAAAGCGGTGAATTATGTGGGTGCAGGCACGGTTGAGTTTTTATTAGATAATCAAGGCGAGTTTTATTTCTTAGAAATGAATACCCGCTTACAGGTTGAACATCCTGTCACCGAATTGATTACAGGCCAAGATTTAGTCGCTTGGCAATTACGTGTTGCTGCTGGTGAACCTTTACCGCTTCGCCAAGAACAAATTCTACTCAATGGCCATGCTATTGAAGTGCGTTTGTATGCTGAAGACCCACAATTTAACTACTTGCCACAAACAGGCAAAATCTTACGCTGGCAAGCGGCAACAGGTGCACAAGTAAGGATTGATGATGGTGTGCAAACAGGTGGTGAAGTCAGTCCCTTTTATGACCCAATGATTGCCAAAGTCATTGCATGGGGATCAACACGCCAAGAAGCAGCACGCGTATTGGCTAAAGCAGTTGAAGACAGCGTGTTATTGGGTTTAAGTAACAACAAAGCCTATTTAGCCCAATTATTACGTCATCCTGCTTTTATTGCTGGCGACACCCATACGGGCTTTTTAACCCAACATGAAGCGGATTTAACCACCCTACGCCCTTATCAACCTCAAGCTTTAGATTTTGCCTTAGCTGGTTTAGTGTTGGCACTCAATAGCACGCCTAATCAACGTCTACAAACGGCAACTTTGCCTGCTAAATTTTTGTTATTAACCATTGGTGAACAAAAACAACCTGTGCAAGTCACTGCCCCACTGCATAGCCAACAGCCTTGGTTATTGCAAGTGAATGAGCAACAGTTTGCGATTGATATTTATCAAAATACCGATGGTTTATTGCGTTATGTGATCAATGGTCATCGTCGCCAACTCAACTATGCCTTAGCCAATAACAGCGTTTATTTAGATGTAGGGCAAGGGCAATTAATTGCTCGTGATGACACCCACAGCCCACCACAAACGGCTGATGCGGCAAGTCAAAATAAAATTGCGGCACCCATGGATGGCTTATTGGTTAACAGTTTAGCCAAGGTGGGCGACACAGTCACCGCAGGTCAAACTTTATTGTTACTCGAAGCGATGAAAATTGAACATCCACTCAAAGCACCTTGTGCGGGGGTAGTGAAAGAAATTTTAGTCCACGAAAAACAACAGGTGAAAAAACGTCAATTGTTGTTGGTGATTGAACCGAATGGTGTCTAATTAAATTGCCCTTCGACTCCGCTCAGGGTGCGCCTTTTTCGACTCAGCTCAGAGCGCACTCTTTAATCGCCTAATGAAGCCGTGATAGCTGAGTGTAATCGCGGTGGTTGCGCAAAGTGATGGTTGAGCGAAGTCGAAACCAAACCAAACTTGGAGAATCCTATGTCTTTAAAAAATCAAACCGTCTTTATTACGGGTGCTAGCCGTGGTATTGGTCGCGCCATTGCCTTACGTTGTGCTCGTGAAGGTGCTAATGTGGTAATTGCGGCCAAATCAAACGAGCCACATCCAAAACTGGGTGGTAGCATTCATAGTGTGGCTGATGAAGTGATTGCCGCAGGTGGCAAAGCTTTGGCTATTTTGTTAGATGTTCGTGATGAAGTCGCGGTACAAAAAGCCATGCAACAAGCGGCCGAGCATTTTGGTGGCATTGATATTTTAATTAACAATGCAGGCGCAATTGCCCTAAGCAATGTTGAAAACACACCGTTAAAAAAATACGATTTAATTCAATCCATCAATCATCGTGCAGTGTTTGTTTGTAGCCAAGCGGCTTTGCCCTATCTAAAAAAATCCAGTAACGGCCATATTTTGAGTTTATCGCCACCTATTAACCTCAATCCAAAATGGTTAACGGTGTTTGCACCTTATACCTTATCCAAATATGGCATGACGTTATTATCGATTGGCATGGCACAAGAATTTAAAGACTATGGCATTTGTGTCAACACTTTGTGGCCAGAAACCTATATTGCCACAGCCGCCGTCACTAACAATATTGCCAATGATGAAGCCGTCGATATTTGCCGTAAACCTGACATTATGGCTGATGCCGCCTTTGCCATTATTAGCCACCGCGAAACAGGCCAACATTATTTAGATGAAGGAGTATTGCGTGCTTATGGCGTGACTGACTTTGACCACTATGCCTGCAATCCTGCAACCAAAGACCAAATTCAACGTGATTTCTTTTTAGACTAAATACATGCTTCTCTAGTGCTGTTGCCCGATGATTCGACTTATCTCAAAACAGGCAGCAGCTTTTAATTACTATCCTTTTATTTGTTATTTTAGGCCATATTAGCAGTGATTTTAGGCATTTTTGGGCTATTTTTGCTAAATATGCCTTATAAATTACGTCAAGTCTTGCATGCAATCCAAGTTGCGGTTAAGTTAGGCGCGGCCTATGATGGCAGGCTAATGCTAAGTACTGCGTTTTGTGTCATAACACGGTTATGTTACCCGCAAAACAGCAAACACACGCTGTATGCAGTTGTTTACTCGACTCATCAGACGAACAACTCACAACCGACATCTTTAATGTCAGATTGCAGCATGTGTCTCAGACCTCATGTCGTTAGCTCTACGCCATCAATGGTAATAAATCACCGTGTTAATACTTAGAATTTGGTACGTTAATCCCAATTAGAGTCTTAGCGCGATTGCCGATAAATATCTCTTCTAATTGTTCGTCACAGTTTTCAGAGTATCATTCACTCGGCTATCGGTTAAGTATACAAATACTGAATGTTAATACGGTCAATCTAGCATTTTAGGACTATCACGACTATCGCTAATGGCAGGGTACTCTAGAGACGCATATAACACCGTCTAGAGTAAACCTAATGTCCTGCGATATATCCAAACGTCCCGACTTCATTCGCCCCGTTTTTCGGTTGCGCCGCACGCCAGAGGATTTGTTTTCCCATGAGTACACAAGATATTATTAAACCGATTGATGTCTTACGCAAAGCACCAGCAGTTCTAAAAAAACTCCCTAAAATGGCTTATGGATTAGCCCTTGGCTCAAGTACTAATCCGACCAAAGTAGGCGGCTTAGGTTGGGCTCTAGAAAAAGCAACCAAAGCCAATCCTTATGGCAGTGCACTACTATACAAAGATACTCAGTTAAATTATTTGCAGTTTAATCAATGGGTTAACCGTATTGCCCATTATTTCCTAGCGCAAGGACTGAAAAAAGGGGACGTCGTTGCGATTTTTATAGAAAATCGCCCCGAATTATTGGCCGCCGTGGGTGGTTTAGCCAAAATTGGCGTCACTTGTGCATTATTAAATACCTCACAGACCGGTAAAGTGTTAACGCACAGTTTTAACCTCGTTAAACCGAAAATGGCTATTGTCGGTGATGAATTAGTCAATGCATTTAATGATGTTCGTGCCGACTTAGTCGTAGGTGCAGATAAAACCTATTGGTTTGCTGACACAGATACCTTAAAAGACGCAGGTGCTGCGCCTGCAAATTTTAGAAATTTGGCGCTTGAAATCCAAAACTCTCCCAGCTATAACCCACCTACCACGAGTCAAGTATATTATAGCGATGGCCTATTTTATATTTACACCTCTGGCACCACAGGCATGCCTAAAGCGGCCATTTTCAGTCATGGTCGTTGGATGAAAGCCTACGGGATTTTTGGCTCAGTCATGGACTTAAATCACAGTGACATCATGTATGTCACCCTACCCTTTTACCATGCTACCGCAATGGCCGTTTGTTATGGCGCAATTTTATACGGCGGTGCAGGGGTAGCGATGCGTCGTAAGTTTTCTGCGCGTGAATTTTGGGATGATATTCGTAAATACAATGCTTCCGCGATTGGTTACGTGGGCGAATTATGCCGTTATTTGATGGAAGTCCCTGCCAAACCCGAAGACAAAGCACACCGTGTACGTAAAATGGTGGGGAATGGTATGCGTGCCAATATTTGGACACCATTCAAACAGCGTTTTGGTGTAGAAGAAGTATACGAGCTCTATGGCTCTTCTGAAGGGAATATTGGTTTTAACAACATTTTTAACTTTGATAATACGGTGGGTTTTTGTCCTTTACCCTATGCGATTGTTAAATATGACAAAGAAAACGATAAGCCTGTACGCGATGCCAATGGCTTTATGGTTAAAGCAGCCAAAGGTGAAGCAGGTCTCTTGATTGGCAAAATTACCGAACGTACACCGTTTGATGGTTATACCGACCCTGCCAAAAATGAATCATGTATCTTAAAAGATGTATTCGAAAAAGGTGACCGCTACTTTAATACGGGCGACCTCGTGCGTGACATTGGCTTCCGTCATGCGCAATTTGTTGACCGTTTAGGTGATACTTTCCGCTGGAAAGGCGAAAATGTGTCCACCACCGAAGTGGAAAATCTCATGTGCAGTTATCCTGCCTTGGCAGAAGCGGTGGTTTATGGGGTAGAAATTCCCAATACCAATGGCCGCGCGGGGATGGCTGCGATTACCCCGCACGAAGGCATGACCATTGACTATAGTGGCTTATTAGAACATTTACGCAAAGAAATGCCCGCGTATGCCATTCCCGTCTTTTTGCGCTTACAGCAAAAAATGGAAACGACAGGCACATTCAAATATCAAAAAAACAATCTGAAAAAAGATAGTTTTGATATTAATGCCACACATGGCGAGCCTTTGTTTGTCTGGTTGCCTGGTACTAACAGTTACCAAGCCATCACCCCCGAAATTTGGGAAAACATTCATAAAGGCACGTATCGTTTCTAATCGCTGCTTTGTTTTAAAAGGGCTGGTTCTCCAGCCCTTTTTGTTTAGCAAATAAGCAAAGATACTGATTTTGTTTATTTTATAGTCTTTTGAATGATTTTTTTTGGTAAAAACTATTGCATAGTTTTCAAAAACATTTAATATACGCGGCCTCAGCGATGCTAACGCTGAAACGCAAAGATGGGTTGGTAGCTCAGTCGGTAGAGCAGTTGGCTTTTAACCAATTGGTCGTGGGTTCGAATCCCGCCCAACCCACCATCTTAAATATAAAAAAGCCTGTAATATCAATAATTACAGGCTTTTTTGTTTTTTGTGCTTTTTTATGATTGTCTGATATTTTTTTTAGTGTCTGATAAAACTCTTTAAGAGCTTATAAAATACTCAGACTCCAAAGTCGCAACAACATAATTAGTTTGATTAGAATTAAATCCTAATGGCGGAGTAACAGTTAATACGAGGGGTGTTAGAGCACCTGTAGTTCCTGATGCTGCTACCCCATAGGTAGTACTAACATAATCACTACCGATTGTCGAAGTCCCAATAACCGCCACTGTATCCCCATTTCTTACTTTACGAGTCTTGAATACACGCTCCCCCGACATCATCCAATCACGCCGATTGGGTTGCCCAGAATTGTCAGGTGTTTGATATACTTGAAAAGCTAAACGATGAATAGCTAACGAGTCTTTATCAACAGAAGTCGTTAATGCTAATGGCACCATATTTGCTGTTGTTGCGTTATTACCATCTTGTGTTATCTGAAAAGTATTTGAGGCAGTGTTAGAACCACGTAGGTTAGTCCGAACGCGATAATGCCCTAAAACACTTAAACTACCCTCAATAACGGTGTCACTGAATGTAATAGTTAAGTTACGTGCATTTTTAATATGTACGTTAGAGCCGCTCACTACACAACCTATACAGTTTTCTAAAATAACATTATTCCCTGTAATGTCGTTGCCTGAACCACCGATGTTAATGCTGTCTGCACCCGAAATTGTGATATTTTGCCCGCCTACAGTTCGAGAGCGTAGACCAGTGACGTTGTTGCCATCATTTTGTCCATCAATCGTTTTAAGCGCATTTTCGCGAGCAAGTGTAAAAAAACGATTATCAGCACCTTCATCAATATGATCGGTGTCACTTGCAGTCGCAACAGCCCCTAACCCTAGATTAGCCCGAGCTTGAGCTTTATAAGCTATACTTAGACTTTGAACAATTGAGCCTAAGACAGCTTCTTCAGCGAGTGATTCTGTAGTCGGATAATCGTCTGTGTTTGGTGACACCAAAGTATTAACTTTGTTGTTGGTGTTCTCAGGCGTGAAGCCTAAGTTACCTTCTTGTACAGACCAATCTAAGGCCGACGTTGGTGATGGGTTATCTACACGAGCAAACAGCATATCGCCATTATTGACGACATCACCCGTTAAGGCCAAAGTGTATTGGCCGTTTGTTAAACCTCGAATAACCCAAGCATAGCCTGCTTTAACAGGATTACCATCCAAGGTATCTATTGCTTCGGGGTAATTACCTGTGCCACTTTGGGGGTCATAACTACCCTGAAACTTGAATACCGAGACAACGACAGCATCAGCATAGGCTTTAGCATTATCTTCAGCAGTCTGAGCAGCCGTAGCAATGTCATCTGTTAGCGTTTGTACCGCCATATCAGTGTATTGTGCGGCTTCTGAATATTTCTGGTCTGTATAACTGGCGGCGTCTTCTGCATTCTGCAAAATCTTTTCATCCAGAATACGGCCTTGATTTGCGCTCAATGCAGCATCAGTGCGAGTTGACTCTAAGCTATCAATCACATCAATTGAGTCAGTACCATTTTGAACCTCAACTGTTAAAACACCTCCACTTAAACTTACTTGAACAGCAGCACCCACAAAATTAATTACCTGAGCTTCTCCAAGCAAAATACCTTCATCTTTGTACGCTGTTTTTTCCCCTGTTAAACCAAACACCCCAGGAATGCCTACAGTTACTACTTCACCCATAATTAAATCCTCAAAAGCCTCAAGCAATGAGGCTTAATTATTATTAGCGTGTCACGTTATCAACGATAGCTACACGACCTTCTAAATAACGAGTCACGATTCCAGAAGGTGAAATTAGCTCTAAGTCATAAAGAGCAATTTTACCTTCAGACTCATAAGGTAATTCGCCGATTGGCCCTGGTTCTGTGACCTTGCCTTTGCTATTTAAGCCAGACGTGTCTAATGCAGTGGTAATAGCAGCCGTTACGTTAATAGTAATAACACCATAATCACAAGTAATGCCGCCATTTTCAGTTGTTAAATCCAAAACAACGACTTCGCTTGATACTGCACTACGAACTTGCATACGTGCAGTAAAATCACGAATATCTGCGTCTGGCCCTGCTTTTAAAAATAATTGACGTTGAAAATCTGCACCTTTTTCAATAATAAAATCACGTTTACGTGCTGGCATTTTTATGCTCCAAATAAAAAAGGCTGCACAAGCAGCCTATTGTTGATATTGTTAATTACGTTACAGTACCTAAAATACTGCCCACATTTTGCCAAGTAATAAAACTATTGCCGTGTATTGCATCACCAGCAATACCACCAGCCCCTGGTGTAAATGATGAGGGGTATGATGGACTGCCTCCATCTTCTCCATTTTGTGCCAAATCCCCCCCTTTACCTCCATTTGCTGTATAGCCAAATGGTGAAGGAGTTGATTTACAAAACTTTATACCTGGATTGCCCCCTTGTGTTTTGCTTGCTGTTTTACCTGCTGTTTCAAAATCATTATCTGTAAAATAATACTCAATACCATCTACAAATTGATGTATGTAGCCTCGGTTGCCACCAAATCCAATTGGCGCACCACCACCACCACCACCTGAATACTCAGATGTAATGTCATCACCTAAAAGCATTGCAATACCTGCACCACCACCACCACCACCAGCTGAAATAGTCCCGTTATTATCTATAGTTATTGCGTAATTAGCTAAAATAGCATTACCACCATTTTCACCATTACTACCAAAAACGAAATCAATTTCATCAGGTTTAGGTGGGCTATTTGAGGATTGATAATACCAACACGCATCCGCACCTTTGCCACCACGACCTGCAATTACTCCATTATTAACTAGCAAAAGCGTAACACCAGCAGGCCATCTATCATCAACAACTATTGCATAATCATTAACCGTTGCACTGGTTATTAGCACATTTTCAAAAACGGTAAATGTAATAATGTCACCAGCTTCTGGAATACCCCAAATACTGACAAATCTATCGTATAAATTAACTCCAGCTACTTCATCAATAGAAAATGGAACAGGTTTTTGATTGCCGATTGGTATCGCTGTACTAACTTGTTGCGCTTTATATTTAATATCATCCCTATCAGTTGGCTGTGCAAAAATAACTTCCATCGGTACACTTGCCAACTCACCAGTCACACTTTGAATTTTGCGTGTTTGAGCATAAAACAAGTCACCCACTTTTAGCTGCAAGGCAGGCGTTAAATTAAACTCAATAATTTGTGGTGGGTCTCGATACGTTTTTAACAACGCATCCGCTAAAGCATTAGCTCTACCCAAACTATTTTTATTAAACCAACGACTAAAAATTTTTTTAACGATATTTGAGCCATATTCAAAGTCGCTAATCGCTTCTAAATTAGGCGTAGCAACACGCAATTCATAGTTTTTTAAGTCGTCTAACTTTTCTGTCGGCTTTTTTTGTGCTAAATAAATTAAAACTGTACTAATACGTTGGTTTGTATCTGTTTTTACATCAATACTTTTTGTTAAAAAATGACTTTCATCACTTAAAACAGGCAATGTATTAGGCAATGGTTTAATGGCTCTAAATCGTATCTGTTGATCTAATTCGTCCCACCAAACGCGACACGTACCTTGTTCAGTTAATTCACCAATAAGCGTATTTATGCCAGTTGGTTCGGGTATATCGGCACTCCAAACACCTGCTAAATAAGCAGTTGCCTCAGCGTCCCACGCTGGCTTGTCAATGTAACTGGTACTTATTCCGCTATACGTGGTTAAAAGCTCATAAATAACGTCTTGGATTTTTTGAGTAACAAAAATACCCACTTCTTGAACGGTATCATCTGCTTTATGATCTTCTGCTTTAGTATTACTTACACCACGAACCACAGTAAATGTATCACCTGAGCGCGTGTAGCTCATCATCTCGCCGCTAATCGCTAATTTACCACTGGTTTTATACTGGCTACCTACTCCACTAGGGGTAATAGTAAAACTGGTTTGAATTGCGTCAATATTGGCACTTAAACGACCGTTTGACGGCTTTGGAAACAAGGCTTTTTTATCATCTGCCAGTTTTAGAATATCTTTAGCGACAATTTTAACGCTGTCGTCTTTGGCTATACCTTGTAATTGCTCAATAACATAAACGCTATTAACAAAGTTAGCCCAATCAAAACCATTTTTGATTAAATAACCACGTCTGACACGTAAAACACGGTTTTCATAAAACGGATTACGTGCTTTAAACTTGCCCCAAAATGTGCCTTGGTTAGTCCGTTCGCTAAAATAAGGGTCTATTTCGGTGTCTGGCCACGGCGCATCAATAAAGCTAATAGACACACTACCACGTACGCCTAAACCTTTGTTGGGCGTTATTTCTTGGCTTGCAAAACTGACTGATTTTAGAAGCGGTATAGCCGATAACCCCACAGGTAAATCCGCGTTTTGCTCACAAAATCGGTAAGTCTTGGTTATTTTGTTAAAGTTGGCTTTGTCTTGGCACGTTGCATACGTGTTATAGCATTTACTTGTACCAGTTACGCCAATACTGGCAGTACAAGGAGCTATGCCATAAGTATTGGCGCAAAAGTCCATGTCTAATTCAACAAATACGGTGGGTATGCGTCCGTATTTTTTAGACTCACTAATATATGACATTATGTAATACCACTTAATAAACACATAACAGGCAAGCTAATATCGTGAAAACGGTTTTCATTAATAGCCAGTGATGGTATTTCGCCATCGGTTACGCAAAAACAGGCATCTTGTGGGTAAAATTCGTGATTCCAGCTAAACAAAAACGGCAACATTTCAGCATGAAGCACAAACGCTTCCCAGTAATCACGCACCCACATTTGAGGTACTGTTTTAAAAGTTATGTTTGAGCGTGCGCCTTTTGATACTTTGATGCGCCCTACAAACTGCCCACCCTCAGTAGTTTGATTGATTATTTCGTTTTTGCGTCCGTGTCGTGGCACAACAAAGCCACCCACCATGCCACGGTATAAGGGCAATTTGCGGCCAAACATCACCACGCCAATGTAAAAAGGCGTTGCAGTGTACAAGTTAAACACCACGCGCCAATGCGTAGCTGTTACCGCATTAAACAAGTTAATTTTTAATTCGTTGTTAATAGCACTGGTGATGGTTGTAGTCGCTAACTGCCATGTGCTGCCACTATCTAAGCTGTACTCTAAATAAAAAGTACCGCCTACATCGCCTAAGTTATGCTTGTATATTGCCAAATAGTCAGCAGTAACAGGGCTTGTAAATGTGGCGGTAAAATAGTGATAACCTACGCTTGGTGTAGGCGACCAGTAGCTTGTGGTTTGCCAGTCATAGCAATTTTGCACGCTATAGCCTGCTTGTTGGCTAGTTGCAGCAATACTTAATAACTTTGATGACGCAAGCAAATTGTCATAACAAATGATTGCTTTGTTTGCTGTTGTCGTCATGCTGGTATAAACCGTAAATTGTTTAATTGCTTACCATCGCCCATTGCTTCATCAATAAAATCAAGCATTTTTCGGCCTGTTAAGATGGCATCTTCAGGAATACGAACATAAGTAGTTAGTGTAGGTTGCTCGGCTCGTTGTTCGGCTTGGCTAGTTGGCGATGATGATGCAGGTAATGCAGGAGGCGCACCACCTGCTACACTAGGGCTTCCCCCACCACTTAACACACCTTGAGCCATCGAACCACCAAAAGCAATTGCAGCCGCCGCCGCCGCAACGCCTAACGCTGGCCCTACAAATGGTATTGGTGCTAAAGCTGAGTATGCACCCATAGCAGCACGATAAGTATTTACACCAATTTCATAGAGTGCTTGTGCTTTTTGAATAGCTTGTGCAGCTTTTGCCGCTTTACCTTGGCCTTGTGCCATTTGCGCCAAGCCTTGGTTAAAAAATCCTACAGTGGCTTGCATTTGGGCTTTTCGGGCTTCTAGTTCTTTATCGCCGTTAGTGACTACCGCATTGACACGGTCTAAGTCACCTTGTATAAAGGCGGCAACAAAATCATTTTGAGCATTGAGTTTGTAAACATTAGCCGCATCCATTGCGACCATCTCACTATCTATAAACTCTTGCCATTGAGCATCAGCAATAACTTGTGCGGCATCTAATTCAACTAGCATACTGTCAATCATGTCGCCAAACTGAGCGGCTGCTACTTCTTCTTGTGCGTTAAAATCAAAAATAGATAAGTTTTCGGCATTAACTATGCCTTGATATTCGTCTTGAGCCAGTTGTAATCCGCCATACTGAAAATTATCTTTGCTTTTTTCGCCTTTTTGACCGCCTTGCGCGGCTCTTAAAGCTGCTAATTGTTGCTCAATTTTGAGTGTATTAGCCGCTTTTTCGGCTGCTGCTGCTTGCTCTTCGGCTGATATACTTGCTTTTTTAGCTGTGTCTTGCCAAATATTGCCTAATGCTAACAATTTATTTGTTGCTTTAATATTTCCTGTATTATCGTTCCAAATTTCTTTGGCTTTAGCAAAATCACCTTGAGCTGCCATAGCAGCCATTGCTGATATTTTCCCAATCACATCACCAAAATATTCAAGTTCAATTACACTGGCTTTAAATCCTGTGTACATCACTTTTATTGCTGTTGATATGGCCCATGCTGCACTTTCCATAATTTTTGTATCTTGTGCGCCTTTGAGCATATTTTCACTAATTGCACCTAATACTGGTGATAATTGCGTGGCCATTACTCGCCATGTGCCAGTCGCCGCAAAACTTAACTTATCTAAAGAGTCATTTATTTGGCCTGCCGCATTCGATGCGTCTGTACTGACAACAAGGTTAAATTTTTCGGCTTCGGCTGTAAGTTCTTTGATTGCTTCACTGCCTTGGCTAAGGTGTGGCAATAATGCAGGGCCCGCACTTTTACCCAACAAATCCATTGCTAATGCTGTTTTTGTTGCGCCATCATTCATGCCTGCCAACACATCACTAATATCAAGCATGACATCTGCTGCATTACGCATTTGGCCATCTTGTTCGCGTAATTTAATTCCAAGCGTGTCAAATAATTCTGCTTGTGCTTTGCTTCCTTGTGCGGCTGCATCCATGTTTAATGCTAATTTTTGCAAGCCACCTGTGTAGTCTTCTAAAGTAGCATCGTTAAAATGCAAAGCGTATTCCATTGCGCTAAGTGCTTCGGCTGTTGAGTTTGCACGGGCTGCAATATCAGCTAAGCCATCCGCATAATCAATTTGCTCTTTAATGCGTGTTTTTATTTCGTCAACAACAAATAAGCCAGCCAAAACCCCTGCTAACTTTTTGGCATTGTCACCAATGCTTGACATGGCTTCATCAGCAGTCTCTTGTGCTTGCTGCATATTTTGGTCAAAAGCAGCACTATCCGCACTCAAGCTAACGTGCAATGCACCAATTTGAACGCCTGCCATAAATCACCCATAAAAAAACCCGCATTAAGCGGGTCTGTGTTTTTAAATTTTATTAAGTACCTGCCAAATCGTCGCCCGCACTAGGCGAATGCACGATAGATCGAACCTCATAAACTGCAGGCTTATGATCGTCTGGATACTGAATATCGGGATTATCTTTGTAAACTAATTGCTCAAAAAACACAGCCAATAGCTTGAAGTGCGTTGGAGCCGTTATCTGAGCTTCATTAGGGCTGCTTAATGTATCAAGAATATCCATGTAAGAATGATTTGACAGCGAAATACGACGAATACCCGTAAAAACCTTGCCATCACTGCGATTGATTTTGGCACGACTCAATACACGGATAGCAATATCAAAGGCGATTAAGGCATTGATATTCACTTTGGCCAATTCAGTCCCCACTTCGACGGCTAATAATTCTGACTTAATGGGTTTATGCTGAATGAACAACGCTACAAAATAGGCTACCTTCTTGAAAACACTGGCTTTTTCCAAGCCATATTTGCATGGAAAACCTGTTCTCATTTTGTAGCATACATATTCCAGATCTTTACTACTAATATCGACTTGCCCAACACCAAGCTCATCGCAAACAAACGCAATTCGGCGCAATATCGCCGACTTGTCCTGCTCTTCTGTCTGTTGATAAATCATCAAATCCTCGCAATAAAAAAAGGCTCTCTGTGGAGCCTTTTATAAAATTCGTGTCAGATTACATAAATGCAGCTTTCAGGCGGCGTGCAAAATCACGTGCATCCGCTTCAATTTCTGCATCTGTCCATACCTCAAAATCGCCTTGTGCGTTGGGCGCACCAAAGGGTTGGGCTGGAATTTCAATGGTGACGGCTTTACCAAAATTTTTCTCTCTTGCCGCCTCAACCAAATTGGGGAAGGTATGTACCTTCGGTTGTGTTATCATGAGGGGACTCCGCTATCCTTTTATCACTAAAAAATCGCATTTTTCTTTGTTTGATAAAAAATGCGCATAAGAAAGGCCGCGTAAAAAGCAGCCATCCCGTGACTACAATTTAAGACAATGACTAATAACAGTCAATAGAAATGCTTCAAATTTCATCAAAATCTGATTGAAATTAATTCTTAAGAATAAATCTCAATTTGTTTTTTACTTTAACTGGTCTAACAAAGCCTGCATCTCGACAGGAACTAAATTGACATTTTGTCTAAAAAATGCGGTTTCGGTTTCGTGCATCATTTGTTTGTACTCTACACATTTTGAGTGAAGTTCTTGAAGTTTTTGTTGAGCAACCTCAAAACACTGTTTAGGTATTTTTCGGGAAGTTGTTGCCCCTGTTAAACTCTTTAATTCTGCCCACAACCACCAAGATGCTTTTAAACGATAGTGAAACATACCACCAATACTAGACACTATTTTGGCCAGTTCTTCATATTGTTGATGAGTAATGTATTCAACAACAGGCTCAATCATAGCCGCTAATGCCTTTTTTTCCATTGCAATAAAATAACGGCGAGCTTCGCGGCCTTTGTCGTTATTTTCGACCATTGATAATTCTTTGGCCATATCAAGAGCAAGTAAATAATCTTTCTGTATAACATTTGAACGGATTCCAGTTTTGGAAACCGTTACCGTGAAGTCTTCATTTTCAACAAATTCATATTTTCCAATGCGTTCTTGAATCCAAGCGGCAAACACTTTGCCCACTTGCAAAAAACTATGCAAGTCACGCGCATTCACCACCAGTTGACGCACCGAGCCAATAACGCCTTCAAAAACATTGACTAAATTAGGTTGTTCAGAGATAGCTTGAGTAGCCATGATTTAATACCTTCTATAACGGACTTAAAACCGTCACCAAGAAGACCAAATCAGTGGTGACGGACTGTACAGGGTTGGTCTACCAGCTAGAAGGCACTGGCCAGCCTTTCGGCTGCCCTATACAGTCCATCATAACGCGGACGTACAGAAAAAACGCAATAAAAAACCGCTTAACGCGGTATATGCGCCTTCTAAATTCAGGAGACCAATCCTGACCGCGCAATGTGGCGCGGTAGGTGTACTATGCCCTATTTACAATTTAATATCAATAGTGAGATATTTCACTATCACAACATCTAAGGACGCTCATAATGAAAACAATCAGTTTACTTATTTTTGCGTTAATTTTTTCATCCACTATTTATGCAAAACCCACTCAAAAACAAAAACAAGCATTTGAAGATAAATATAGCAAACTAGCTTTTGACCCTAAAACAACCAAAATTGATAATAACTTCTTAGGAAATTATTATCCAAAAGTTACAGAAGCGGCTATGAATGCCCCTGTTAAAGATGAATACGAAACAACGCAAGATTTTAAAAACCGTCTTAATAAATGGCAAAAAACACCTTTTGTAGGTTCTCTAGCACCTAATAACCTAATGGCTATTGAGATAAATAAAGATTCACTAATCACTGCTTATGATGCTGACAAAATATTAATGAGTATTTATCCACCACAAACAATTAACGTCTTAAAACAGATAAAAACAGGTAAAACTCAAAAAGCAGTTACCCGAATGAATATTCCTTTTACTTACTCTACTGAATTTATTAGAGAAGCTGTCATAGAAAATAAATGTTCTTTATTTACATATAGCCACTGCCCATACTCAGCTTTAACATTCAATGTAGAGTCTAATGAGGCGAAACAGCAAAAATGGCGTTTTTTTGCTATTGGTCATTTAACAGAACCTTTTTACTCTAATCCTAAAACAATACATGAGCCAAGACTTGATGAACCCTATTTAACCATCACCGAAACTTATAAATTACACATGGAAATTTATCAGCTTTGGATTTATAGTCTTACTCAACAAGAAGTTATTGCAAAACTAGAGATAGTTAAAAATACTGATTTACCATATGAGATTTATAATCTCTTTTATACAAATACAATCGAAACACCATCTATAGCTCCTCAACCACAAGGACAAGTCGAGGAAACTATAACAGAACCATCACTATGCACCCCTGAAAAAAGAGAACTTCAACGAAATGGACAAATTCCTTGGCCTTTACCATGCACAGATAGAGAAATGGATTCCCTTTAAGCGGCTTAGGCCGCTTACTCCAAACCACCAAACACCGCATCAATCTTACCTTCCAAATCATCATCACTCAGCTCACGCCGTCTAACCTTATAAGCCATAAAATCATCAGACGTTTTAGCGGTTTGTTTTGGCGAACGATTGACATTAAATGTCATTGCTAATAACTCAGCATTACGTCTATCAGCTCTTAACTCGCCAAAGTGCGTTTCTTCAAAGTACATACGCCATTCAATTAACTCGTTATAACTAAGCGTATGCTCTAACTCTGCAACGGTGCGTCCTAACCTTAACGCAAGTAAAAACAAAAACTGGCGGTCAGGACGCTCTAAGAGTTTTTTTCGTGAGCCTCAACATCATCTTTAAGCATTTTATTTAAGCGCAAAGCCACATCCGATAAACGCACCACGGCTAAACTATTAAGCTGCTTAATTTGTTCAACATCGTCAACACTAAATACAGCTTGGCCATTTTCGTCTTTAACGGTAAACACTAATAACAACGGACGAAAGTTAATAGCGCGTTCACTTTCTTTAATCAAACGATAGGCTTCATCAAAGTTGGCACGTTCGGCAACGGTCATCACACTGACTTTTAACTCTAAACCCATACCAAACTCAGGCACAGCAACAGCTTCGGCAATGGCCGCACCAATTGTTGCAAAAATAGCAGCTTTAAGATTCATGTTATAACCACTCATTAAACAGGAAAGGTACGAACAGGTTTACCGCTAACTTTAATGCCTAAAGTTTGGCGGTGAATGTCATCCATACCATGTGTCGGGGTCATTTCTTTAAGTACACCAAAGAAAGTCCACATTCCACCATCACGATAAACAATACGATATTCAACAGGGTTAGCTGCTTCAATATCAGCTTCTAAAAGACGCTGATTATCCAAAGCATCAGGATTAAAAATAGTATCTAAAGAAACACTACCACCATCAATCAAACCACCCACATAGGTTTTATGAGGGTCAGGTTCACTACCATCATATTGGTCAATAGTAGTTGTTTCAATTTCGGTACGAGTTTTGGCAGGTGGCGTAATATCTTTGATTTGGCTAATATCTTGCCACTCTACCCCACTATTACGCTGAAAACGTGTGCCTTGCGCGTGCAAAACATTTTTATTGGCCATTTAATTACACTCCCACATAGAAAATTCAATCACAATTAAATGTGATTGTGTTTGATCTTCAAATTGATATTGGTCACTGATTGCTAAACAGCTTGGTAAATCTGTTTGCTCAGTCATTATTTTGATAACTTTATCTCTTAATGTTTCAACTTCTTCAAATTCTTTAGCAAAAACATACATTTGAACCCGACATTTAGCGTGTTCTAAATAGCCACAATCTACAGTATTTAGTAATTGTCGATCAGCAATAACATAAATAGCCATCGGATATTCAACATCTTGTGGCGCGGCATTTGGCCAAACACCACGATCACCTAAAAGCGGTGTAAGATTTTTATAAATGGCTTCACTAACGCGCATTGGCGGACTCTCTTGCAGCTTTTTCGACTTCTTCGCCTAAGCGTTTGCCTAGTTGATCCAGTGCTTCTTCTTTTTTGGCTTGCCAAGCTGGTGCTAAAAACCGTTGTGGAGCAATGTAGCGTCCGCTTTTTGTTTTCCATCCCCATTCTTGAAACTTGCCATAAAATGCACGGCCATCGAGGGGAATGATTGACTGAATGTTACCCATGCTTGCACGTTGGCCACGGTAAACACGCTGTTTTAAAGATTTACGCAAGTTACCGGGTTTAACCGTAATAACCGCGCCTTTTTCTTTAAATTTATGGGGAACAATACCCAGTGGCGCACGTACTTTTGCTTCTTCTAAGACGACTTTAGTACCACTTTTAACCGCAATTTCGACAGCCTTCTTAGCAACCTTACCGTTTAACTGGCTTATGGTTTGCTCAAGCTCTTTTAAGCCTGTGACTGTGACTGTTTGGCTCATAGTTTTTTACTCAATAACACCTTCGCTAACCATAAGTTTTAGCTCTTTGTGGCGTAACTCAGGGTCAATAACTGCATGAATAGTGTAGATTTTTCCTTCATACATAGCGCGTAACTCGGCATTAATGTCTTTTCGATAGCGTAAATCTATTGTGCCTGTGACTTCGCTATGATTTTGTTGAGCTGCAAATAAGTATTTACCAGATAACGAACTAACACGCGCCCAAACCCTACACACGTCAACCCATTCTTGTTTTTCACCACCAGATAAACCACGCGATTTTGTGAGGCGTTGAAAGGTAACGCGGTGTCTTAACTTACCTGCTTGCACGTTACACGCCCCACTTACGATAAGGATTCATCAAGTTTTGACACGTTATATTGATATTAAGTGTCATGGTTTGTTGTGCTTCTCGGTTTTCGTACAAGTCGCCAAGTATCAATAAAGCGGCGTAACGCAAAGGTGGTGCAAGTTTTGTTTCGTCTTCATCATCTTTGCAAACATCATCAGTAAAAGGACGATCAATGTAATCTTTAACAGCGCGTAAAGCTGTTTTAATCAGCATTTCAATATAAGCATCTTCTTCACCGCTATCTTCTTGTAACCGCAGGTGTTGTTTGGCTTCTGCTAAAGAAATACTCATTAAAAAAACCTCAATAAAAAAGCCCCGATTAAGGGGCTTCATTTAACAAACTAAATTAAGGAGCTGGAGGAGCTACTAAGTCACCAGTCACCATTGCATCAGGAATGGCTACACCAAAACCTGCACGCATTTCGGCACGTAAAGTAACTAAGTTTTTACGGAAGTTGTCGCCATCTTCTGTTGATGCCTCTACCATTACTTCTTGACGAACATAACCAGTGACACCCAGCGTTAGATTACCTAACCAAAACTTACCTTCGGTTTGAGCAGCAGATAAAATAACAGGCAACCCCCACAACACAGGCTGAACAATCGCACCGGGTGAACCATAAATATAATGACCATCGTCTGTTTTTTCGCGTTCAATTTTGCCCCAGTCAACAGGGTTTAATAAAACTGCTTCGGGGGTGACACCACTATCCCAAACTTGATATTTTGCTGAGTTGATTGTATCGATTGCTAATGCTTCAGGTGTTGCAGTTAAGCTATTACCAGCTTTCATTAAACCATCAAAACTCGTTGTATTGCCGTTAATAACTTTAGCTTCTAATTTTAAGCGTACGCCATAGGCTAAACGACCTTCAATGTAAGATGCTAAAGCAGGCATATCATCTAAGAGCTGCTTAGTAATACGGATCCAGTGTGCAACAACACTAATAGTAATATTAACCACACCAAACTCTAAGTCAGATTCAGGCTTATCATCACCTTCATCAACTTCATCAGCCATAATGTCATAAGCAGATTCACGCAACAAAGGCACTAAATCAGTAGTGACAGGCATCCATGTGATCAAATCAAGTAAAGCTAATTTTTGCTCTTGAGTACGTTGTAAATCCATTGTTGCCAATGAAGCATTGGTACCAATACCACTAATAGAGACAATATTACGCGCTTCAATACCTTCAATATTTACACGACCTTTACGAGCTTTAATTGCATCAATTTGTTTACGCAATTCAGTGTTACGCGCAAGAACAGAGCCAACAGTATTAGGGTCTGCTTGACGTTGTTGTACTTGGTCAACGAGTTTTTGCTCAATTTCGCTAAAACGTGCGGCTAATTCAGAAACCACCTTAGCATCAGCTTCCATTTTTGAACGAATTTCGTCAGGTAACTTACCATCACCCAAAACGTCTTGATATTTTTTGACCATATCATCAAGCGTTTTCATGCGCTCATTTAGTTTTTTGGCAATGTTGGTTAAGTCATCAGGTGTTTCACGGCGGTGAACTTTGCGAACACCAAAAACGTGCTTTTCTTCTACAGCTAAAGCAGAACCAATAGCGGCAATAATGTGTTTGTTTTGAGCATTACTCATGGTTTTTCTCTCAAAAAAGGCATAAAAAAAGCCGCATTTAGCGGCCACTGTTAAAGTTGGTATTAAAAATCCAGTACATCTAATACCGATTGAAGCTGATTAACGCGATTAGGAACGTGTAAAACATCATATAAACGCGCTAATAATAAATTGGCATCATCCTTAGACAATCCCATGCTAACTAATAAATTATTGGCATCATCCGCACTACGAACAGCATCAATTGCCTCAGTTGTTGGCGCAATACGTGCGGTTTGGTCACTTGGTTCATCAACTACGCTGATCTCGTACAAATCAACACGTTTAATGACTCTTGCACCAGTGTTGTCTTGGTAAACGTCAATTGGATTAGGCTCATAAAACGCGATTGACAAACCATCAACCGTACCATGTGCCAACATAGCAGCCACATCGTTTGATTGAGACATATTTGGGGTTAGCTCACCTTTGACTAACAAACCTGTATCATCTTCAACCAATTCAACCCATTTACCAATCCGTTTAGCACTGTTGCCAGTTAACCAGTCCATATACGCATGGTTATAGTACATATGCACTCGTTTACCACTGGCAATCAAGTCAGCAAATGCGCCTTTTTCAAAGCGTTCGCCGTGGCTATTAATATTTGCCCATGTCACTGCATAGCCTTCAAACTTATATGGCTGGCCATCTTGAGCTGGAGGCGTAAAACGTAAAGCAATGGTTTGTGGTGCAGCACGGCGATGTTGCACATTTGGAGCTTGTTTACGTTGACGAACTTGCAAATTATTCATTTATATCCCCTTTGCTACGTGCTGGCACGACTGCAAGTATTTTGTCGATAGTAGTCATATTGCTTGGTACAAGTAATTGATCACCGTTTGGTTTAGGTTGACGACCTTCGCTTTTTCGCGCCTCATTCGGAGTCATATAACCAGATAGCACTTGTTTAGAGGTTGCCTCAACACGATCTTTTAAATTAGCGCGTAAAATAGCATCAGCATCAAACTCTAATTCGTAAGATTCCCACTCGGTACGCGGCAATAAATTGACAACCATTGATATTTCTAATTTTTCTAAGTAAGTTCGCAAAACAAACTTATAAAAACCGCTAATAATTGAATCAATACCACTACCCCAAACAGTCGAAGCAGATAAATCATTAACTAAAACACTTGGCACGCCAAACGCACGGCATATTTCTTCTAGGCTAAAACGTCTAGTTGCCAATAACTCTAAATCTTCAGGTGTTAAACTCATGGCCTCAAACTTCATGCCACCACCTAAAACTGCTAACTCTGTTTGGTCACCGTTAATTAGCCCGTTCATCTCAGTACGCAAAGCATCACGCTGTTCTTTTGTTGGCCAATTTGTAGCCAATAATGTCCCCGTTGGTTTAGCACCGTTCGACATTAAGTGAGTAATCTTTTCATCACCAGCTAACGCTACACCAATTGCTTTTTTGGCATGAGACAACGGCGATAAACCCACTAAGCCACTACCAAATAGACGGACGTGCCACACTTCGGCTTCGGTAAGTCTTTTGCGTGTGCCATCAGATTGTGTCCAGTGATAAACTAAATCACCATTTGCCAACAACTCAGGCTCAATGCTGCCACTGTTAATGACTTGCAAACTAACCAAACGCTTACCGACATACCCAAGCAATACATAGGCATTGCCACTTGATACAAGGTTGAGCATTAACTGTTCAAAAAACTCAATGCGTGTTTGACGGCGATTAGGACGATGCTTGAGTAACTTGATTAACTCATGTTTTGTTTCAAGCGTTCGATTACCTTCGGCATCCAGTTTGTACATATTGAGTGGCAAACTAGAAACGGTTTCAGCTAACAAACGAATACAAGCAAACACCGCGCTAACCGTCATTGCAGTATCAAAAGTGACTGGCTTTGCCGTGGCTCCACCAGAACTAGCATACTGTCGGCCACGCTTTGGCTCGGCTGGAGCAAGGCCAAACCATGAAGCAATTGAAGTCCAAACTGTCATCGTCTGCTTACTCTCACAAAATCGCGTAAATAGTCATCCATAGCCGCATCACTGCTAGTGTCTAGGCTGCCTACTTCGTCAAAATGAATTGCTCTAGCCATTGCGTTAATTAACGCAACAGCAGGGTCTATTTTGTTTTCAGGAGCGTCTTTACGTGGAAATATATTGTCATTGGCATCAGGTTTAACAGTCACATTAGAGACAGCCCACGACAAAACAGGATCACCATTATGATGCAATCGACCAGAACGAACTAAAACCTCTATCCACTTCATAGGCTCACTTAAAAAACGTGTCTGTTGTGGTATTTCAACGACCTGAATACCTGCCGCCTGTAATCTTTGAGCAATATAAACCGCATTAAATGGGTCAAAACCGACTTCTTTTAGCTCAAAATTGGTAAAATCTTCTAAAATATCTTGCTCAATTTGGGCAAAGTCAGTGACATTTCCATCGGTTAATGTCAAATATCCTTGTCTAGCCCATGCCAAATATTGTTTATTTGTAGGTAATTCGGCTGTTTCTTCGTTGATATATTGATCACTAAAGACATAAAAATGCTGTTCTTCGCCTTGTGGACGCATGAAAACGCGCACTTTTCCAGCCAAATCACTCTTACTAGCAAGGTCTAAACCAATAAATAAAGGACACCCAGCAAATTGTTCTGGTGATAAGTGCTTATCGGCACAAGCAGCCCATAGCTGCATATCCATCCATGACGACCGCGCATTCACCCAGACGCATAAATGCTTAGTTAAAAAGTTTGTTTGAGCCGTAGGCTGTAATTTTGCTTTTTCACACGCGGCTGCTAATGCGTCTTCACTCACTGACACGCCATAATTAGGATTAGCCTTGCGCCATGTGTCGGGGCTAGTCCAATCATCACCGTCATCAATCGTATAGATGATTCCAAAGTAACGGTCATGGCCTACCTTATCCGCCAATATATCAATCACTGTCTGACGTTCACGATAACACACGCCATGCAAGTCAAAGCCTGCTGTAGTAATCATAATCACAACAGGCTGTTCACGCGCTCCAGTAGCAGACTCTAAAACGTCTAGCATCTCACTAGACTTATGCGCGTGAAGCTCATCAACCAATGCACAGTGAACATTTAAACCGTCTTGATTACCGCCTTGGTCACGCGATAATGCTTTAAAAGAGCTAGCTGTATTAGTGCTAAAAATAGAATGTTGCCCTGCTTTAACATCAAAAGCAGATTGTAGCTTTGGCAACCTATTAACCATACGTTGTGCTTCTTCCCACACAATACGTGCCTGATCTCGTGTTGTTGCAGCACTGTAAACTTGCGCCCCTTGCTCACCTTCAATAAATGCACAGTACAAACCAACGGCGGCTAACAGTGTTGACTTGCCATTTTTGCGCGGCATCTCAACATAACCATACCGATAACGGCGGCGACCACTACCATCAACCCAGCCGAAGATATTAGCAACAATAAAAACCTGAAACGGCTCAAGAACTATGCGCTGGCGAGCAGTTGCCCACTTGCCTTGAGTATGAGGCAATAACTCAATAAATCGGCATACATGGTCAACTTTGTTTTTATCAAAATGCCACTGCCAATCTGTTTTTTCTAAGTCATTCAGGTATCGTTTAACGGCCTGCTTAACATATAAACAAGCAGATATTTTTTCACTATTCACATCAAGTGCATATTGATGACAAATAGCTGAAAAGTCTTTTTGATTCATTAGTGAACCTTCAGCTCTTCAAATTCGTTTTCGACTTTTTCACCAAACAAAGTCATTTGTCTTTTTTCAACGCGCATACCAGAACGCGCCGAAGGTGTTAAACCAAACTCTCGACCAGTCTTAATAATTTGCTCTTGTAAACGACTACGAATTTGCATCCATGCTGATTGCATCTCAAAGCCATTGGGTGTGTTTTGCACCCATTTTGCCAAATCACCTAACTTTTCTTGTAGCTCACCATACTTTGCTACATTGTCACAATGAAGCGCAAAAATATCGCCATCAATTGCCGACAATAAACCCAATGCCACCAATTGAGTGCCTAAAGTTTCCCAGTGCTTTTTACCTGATTTGCATAGCCAAACAGGAGGGCTAGGCAGATTTAAGGGTACTTCGGGGCCGTGTGTATCTCTGTCATCACGAACGCGCCCACCCTCCAACACTTTTTGTTGTGTAGGCTTTCTAGGACGACCTGCTGACATTTTTTTGTACCTATAACAATTTAAGGAGGATATACCCCCCCTTTTAATTTTGACCACGTATGAAAATGAGTAAGGCGCGGTCTCTAGGGGCTAAAGTGCTTTTACTTTTTACCCCCTACCCTTATTTATTTTTTGTGGTTGTTGGCATCCAATAACCGCCATCTTCACTAGCTGTTTTGCGGTTGTGACAAGTTACACATAGAGCTTGCCAGTTGCTTCTACGCCAAAATAGCTTGTCATCGCCTTTATGTGGGATGATATGGTCAACAACCTTAGCAGCTTCAATACGACCATTCTCTTTGCACTTGACGCATAAAGGATTTTGCTCCAAGTAGGCTAGACGTTCTTTACGCCATTTATGGCCATAGCCTCGTTCATTGGCACTACCGCGCTGTTTATCGGTATCTCGTTTGACTGTTTGATGTTTGTCGCAATAACCATTAAGTGTTGCGAACTCAGGACACCCTGCTTTATAACAAGGTTTTTTAGCAGCCGTTGGCACTCAAAACCACTTCTTAATTTTTTTAATATCACGACCAATTGAGTCAACAGGTGACTTAGCATCACGATACTTGCTTAACTGATTAGCAATAATGCGAGCAACTAACCATGCTGGAGCTGCTACCATAAAACAAATACCTAGTTGAGCTGTCATAGATAAATTGACTAGCTCATAGTATTCAATAACCAGTGGCCCACCAAAACAACTACTAGCAACAGCCATGCTTAACATCCCTGCAAACTCTAAACGAGTACGCGGTGGAGTTAATGACATCATCACCAGTGCAGCTAAAATACCAACAAAAAGCAAAAGCAATATAATCACAATAGAGCTAGTCATCACGATTGCACTACCCAATGTAGCTACTCCATTTGACTGTGCTGTCAATGTTGCAGTGCTAATTGTTGATGACATTACAAACCCCTGATTATTATTGTTCATGATTTACGCCCACCGTACATTTAACTGTAAGTTGTGGTGTTGTGGCACAGGCACTTAATGCAGCACACAACATTAATAAAATTATTGTTTTCATTTGGCTGCTAAGAACTCTGCAACATCAAAACATGGGCATTCTTTCATCCATTCATTGCTAGTTATCTTGCCATCAAAGTTAAGGTCTTTGCTAAAGTCACGATGCCCCTGCACCTTTGCAACTTGATATGTTTTTTTAAGTTCTGCTACTAAATCACGTAAAGATGCAAACTGAGATTGCGTAAAATTGTTTTCGCCTTTGCCTTTAGCGTTTAAGCCACCAACCATACAGATACCAATTGATACACTGTTATAGCCTTCAACATGCGCGCCCACCGTATTGACTGGACGACCACGCTCAATTGTTCCATTACGTCTAATGACATAGTGATAACCAACACAGGCAAAACCACGTTGTTTGTGCATTTGATCAATTTCGACAACACCAATATCTTGAGTGGCTTTAGTAGCTGAACAATGCACTGCAATAAACTGTGTCAGCTTGGCACGCGCTTGAAGTTTGTTAAGAGGTAAAAGAATCGGACAATTTTTAATTTCTACAGTCATGATACTTACCTCAAAAACAACAAAACACAATATCTTGTGTCGCAGCGTGGCCACAACAATACAATATATTGTGTTTTTAAATTATTTACTTATTCTGATTTTGGTGATTTTTGTGGCCACATTAACGGATCATCACCAGCCGCCCACTCTTTCATAATATCCATAATACTCATGCTGGCAGGGAATGCTTTAAAATGCCAACCATGAACACCAATCAAACCATCATTACTCATATTATTAATAAAGACATAACATTCGGTTATTTCTTTATTACGCACATCAAAACGAACCTCGTCGTAAGCAATAACAGTATTGGCCATTTTAAAATCTTCAACATTTAAAATTAGAGTGAACATCCTTGTTCGGGGGGCTAAACTAAATTTTGGGCATAAAAAAACCGACTGGATTGCTCAAGTCGGTTTTTTACACGATAGAAAAAAGGTACTCTTTTATGCACCTTGCTGTCAAGCACATTCATCAAAATTATTTTGACCAAATAAATGACTAATAACATGATCTAAAACGATGTTGTCTAGGTTAAGCAGCTCACTTGTTGCCAAGAGTTCGATTTGTTTGTATTTGCGCTCATAACATTGACGAGATATATCTAGTTTACCCAGCATCAATTTATCGTCTGTTGATGCACCGTGGTAGCCACGGCCATTGCACAACTCACAATCAACCAACTTACATTTAACAGAGATAACACCGAGTCCGTGGCATTGCTTACAAGTACGCGATTTAATGATGTATTGATAAATTGTGATAAATGCCAATGACTCAGCTAAGTTAGCTGCTTTTGAGTGGATGTTATGGATAACTAGGTAATTAGTGATCCAGTCTGTTAGCCAAGTCTTTAACGCACGTGCGCTTATGTTGTCGGCTTGGTAAATTGCCAAGGCGAAATCATAAGCTACTTTAGGAAGCCCTGCCAACGCCGCACTAACATCTTCCCAGCTCAAAGCTGCTTTACCTGTACCACGCATTTCCAAACTCATGGTACGCAAGTTTAATTTGTTTAATAACTCCAAACTCATGATTTAACCCTCTAAACAATCTTGGTTAAGGGTATGGTTAAGGGTTATTTTAAACCCTTAACCATCAAACCCCTTGAGGCTGTAGGCTTGGTTAAATGGTTAAGGGTATTAAGGGTTATTTCCTCGCGTGTAAGAAAAAATTTTTATTTACCATTTTTTATTCTTTGGTAATTTTTATTTTTTTATACGTGCGCGTGCGCGTGTAAACCCTTAACCCCTTAACTAAAACCTTTGTATCCCTTGAGCCTCAATGCTTACACATGGTTAAGGGTTTGGTTTAAACCCTTAACCAAACCTTTAACACCCTTAACCATTGTTGGAATTAAGAGCGCGTTGAAACTCATCAATACTGTCAGTTAACCACTTAATTTCGGTGGTATCTTTAGGATTCTCACCAATAAAAAAGATAGTTGATTGCTTTCTTACTTGTCCCTGCATATACCAACCCAGTGCTTTTTTTTCTCTAACACTGATTAAGGTATTAAACTTAGTCATTGTTAATGACTTTTCACCTGATCTATTGCAGTAGCGGCGGTACGCATCATATAAATCTTGACTACGACAGGATACATATGGATAAGGCAAACGCCCTGCTTTCCAATCACGATAAAATACCTCCCATGCTGGCAAACCATATTCAATAAGTCTTTGTTTTGCCTCGGTCATGGGTGGATAGCTATGAGCATGAAATACTTGTTCATCACCCTTGCTATCAGTCCAAGTCATGCGTAACTGCAATAAAAACGCATACCATGCTCTTATGCCGTCATTATCACTAGCATTAAGATTATCTAAGGCATGAGCCAATATATCGGCAGGAATTTGTTGCTTTGGCCAGCAAATCAAAAAGCGGCGGTCATTAGGCTCAATAGGCAAAGGCTGCATCTCGTTACTCAAAAATACGGCATTGCTGTAATTAGCCTCTTCCCAGCCACTAACAAATTTTTTCTCTATACGTTGAGTCTTGTTAGTAATTTGGCCTTTAACTAAACCCATATTTTGATATTTACCAGAGCTACTAAAAATCTCTTCAAACACTGAATATAAGTTATTTGATTTCCAATCAGAGTACTGTGATTCTAATTGGTGTTGATTTAACGTAGCACTGTACTTACCGTACAACATACGATGGATGTCGCTAAAGAATAATGATTTACCTGCACCTTGAATTTCGCCATGAAACATAATTGCTGTAGCGAGTTTGGTACCGGGTTTTTGTAATGGCAATGCAAGCCACCGTAATATCCATTGGTAGACATCATCACTTTCACACATAAAACGTAATAGACGTTGAATGCCATACGATTTATTAAAACATTCAGAATTATCATTAGGTGTTAAAGGAAAACCGTCAAACGTATTAATGCACTCATCACCAACTTGCATTGTCGGATCAAAAACAATCTGATCTGGCATGACCATTTTTCGCTTAGTTGGATTTTTAAGCCATAAATCATATTCATTTGGCCAAGCCAGTTTAAGTGTTTCAGCAGGCAATCTTGCGCGTGTTTGTTTGTCCCAGACATCTTTAGTGCCATAAATAAGCACGTAACGTCTTAGCATCTCTTCTACCCCTGCAACCCCTACACTAGACGCAGAGGCTTCTGCTTGAGCAGATTTAACGTTTTCTATACTAATCGTCTTTTTATTATCGTGTTCCAGCCATTGATTAGCTAAGCCCTTACCTACTAAGTCCTTAAAGGCTTGTTTTTTCATGGCCATTTTAAGCCAACTATCCCAAACCTTTGTTTCGCCAATAACTAATGCAAATCTTTGCAGCATCATTTCGATAGAAAATAGTTGATTATTATCAGGCTTTTCTTGCTGCAAACCTTCACTTTTTGGCTCTTGCTCCGCAGGATTAGGGGGCGTGGGGGATTTTGATTGATAATGTTTAAGAGCGGCCATTAGCTGCTCTCTCACCAATGGCAATCCGCCTAAAACGTGTAAGTCATTAAAGTCATTAGGTGGTTTTGGAGTAGTCATTTATTAATTGTTCCAAAATCAGGAATGACGACATCTGCACCAATTAACATAGCGGCTTCTAATGCTTTAGCTTGGCCTGCTCCATTGTCATCATTATCGCCACACATTAAAATTTTAGCGTCAGGTGCTTGCTGTCTAATAAATGGCGCAACATTAACCATGTTGCCACAATCAAAAGAAACAACGACAGGCCATTCTGTCGCCATATGTATTGATGCAGCAGTGGCATAACCTTCGGCTTGAGCAATTACTTTTGCATCTTTTAAATAACCAATGACATGAAATAATCCAACTTTTCGCCCAAACTTCGGGAACAATTTAACCCCAGTTGAGCTAATATATTGCAATGACCATATCTTGCCTTCGGTATCACGTAACGGGACAGCAATAGAGCCTTTTTTAAACATTAAAAAATGAAGATTTTCTGGTTTAGGTTTAGGTAATTTTTTGAAGAACTCAAAAACTTTTGCACCACTAATTACACCTACCTTTTCTTCTAGGTCATCAATCCAAAGTAAAACTGTTTGATGAAAGTAGCGTATACCTAATGCTGTTATCTGTTTGTGCTTTAAATAACCCGAATGTCCAAATTCAATACCGTAATTTTCCCAAACCTTTTGGCAGCCTTTAGCAACAACTTTTTGCATAATTTCTTTTTTAGCTTGATCTGCTTCAATTTCAGCTTCACGAGCTGCTCTACGTGCTTCTTGTTCTTCTTTGATTTTGCGTTTTTGCTCTGGTGTTAAATCTTGTTTTTCAGGCTTCCATCCAGTTTGTTGAGCCAAATAAATAATTGTACCCATTGTATTTTTGCCAATACTTAACGAGTCCCAAACTGATTTAGCATCTCTTTTGACGTATGATTTAGACGTACTACTCCAATCATCCCAATAGCTAAATGCTTGTTCACCAAATTCAGTTTTTAAAGCATTACCAACTTTGAACCATGTATCACGGTCTTCATTGTTGATATGAAGTAGTAATTTAGGTACGTCAGATAAATTAATTGCTAGAGACATTGCCCTACTTCCCTACAGTTTTTAGTCGTTTTAGTAATTTTTTGGTTATGGTTAAGCGACTTGATTATTATTTTCCAAAGGATACAAATCGCTTCTTAATTCATGGCGAGAAACACCAGTAGCCTTTTCAATAGTCAAAACAAATTCAGCAGGAACTTTTTTATCACGGTTCATCCAGTTCCAAATTCTAGGCTGACTGGTTTGGCAGATTTTTGCTAAAGCGTGTTGACCACCTGCAATATCAATAGCTTTTTGTAACGATTCTAAATTAGTCATGGCAAAACACCTGTTATTAACAAGCATATAAAAACATATGTTATTAAAAAGGTCAATAACTTATGTTGTTTGTATTTTGATAACATTTGTTATAGGCTGCAAAGCAGCCTACTAATTGAGGTAATCATGGCGCTAGGACATAGAGTAAAACAGGCAAGAGAACAAAAAGGTTTATCACAAGGTCAGTTAGCTGAAAAAACAGGAATGTCACAAACAGCTATACACTTGCTCGAAAAAAGAGACAGTGAAAGTAGTAAATTTTTGCATGAGTTATCTATTGCTTTAGACGTTTCAACAGAATGGTTAAAAACAGGCTATCCATCAATTAAAGAAAATAGTGCGACTTATAATGTTAAGCTAATAGATAAAGAATTATTAGAAAAAAGAAAAGACGTACCTTTATTAACATGGGTGTCGGCTGGTGCATGGCTAAATAATCAAGGAAGTTTTACTGAAGGCGATGCAGAACGCTGGATTCCATGTCCTGTTGCACATAGTAAAATGACATTTGTATTAAAAGTAGAAGGGGACAGTATGACTAGCCCCTACCCTAACGACAAATCATACCCACATGGTTCTTTAATTTATGTTGACCCAGAAAGAACTATCACCAATGGCTGTAGAGTTGTTGCTTTATTAAAAAATCAACAGGCTTATACATTTAAGCGTTATGTTGAAGATGCTGGACGTAAATACTTAAAACCACTCAACCCAACTTATGAAAGCATTTTGATTACTGATGATATAGAAATTATTGGTGTTGTTATTGGTGCTTTTATTGATTGATACTACGAACCGCATAAACAAAACAAAGCCGCACTAAGCGGCTTTTTCTATGACTTCATAATACTCTCTAAAATGCGTATATAGCATATCTATAAAATAAAATGACGTTTTTGGCATGTATCTATTCCCATGCCACCTCTCTATAACCTGATTTCTAACATCAATAGGCATACATCTAACAATTTTTCTAGCCAGTCGCCAACGATCTGCTATCAATTTTCTACGCTCAATTTCATGTTTAATGATTTGTTCATCTTTAGACAAGATATAACTCTCAATTTCTGGCTGCTGTTCTTCTATCTCAAGAGCAAACAAAGGCAACCGTTCTTGCTCTTTTTTAAATTTACGCTTAGTTGCTGCTAAACGTTGACTTGTCACGCCTCTAGGCTGATACCGTGCTTCACGCTGAAATTTTATAAACATTTTTGCCTCCAGTTTGTTTCTATCACAAGCAATATAAAAACATATGTTATTGACATTTTCAATAACATATGTTTTTATTATTTGAGTTAAAAACAAACAATGGACGCAAAAAATGTCACAAGCCCCACTCTGGTACACAGAACTTTGCAAAGTACTTTTAGAGGTACGTCATGCAGCAACCCAGCATTGCTTATCTAACAAATGCTCAAAAGTAATCGGCTTTATTAAAGCTCTTAGCGCGTTAAACGTAATCACCAATAGCGAACGCGAACTTATTCAACAATTGCTTAGAAATGCCAGTGTTTATGCAAATTTAGATATTTCTAACCGCGAAAACTATTTTAACCGTCACTACCAAGACGGCTGTGATGCGTATTTTGACAAAAAAAGCCAAAGCGAAAACCCTCACCCAGTTGATTCAAAAGCCTATCAACTATGGGATAGTGGCTACAAATACGCCCGATTATTACCGTTTTAAAGTTAAAAACAGTATTGATTAATCAAGTCAATACTCTTTTTGGTTTTACCCACAACAACGAGAGAAGAGCCATGACGAAAGCATTAAATCCACCTATCACTAATGACAGCTTTTTAAACTTGCTTGACGAGTTAAGAGACGAACTCGAAGCGATTAACACAGAGAATGTTAAGCCTATCAATCAAGATATTGATAATGCCGTTACCAATATTGAAAACATTGTTAATACGATTGCTGCTGATTTAGTTGCTAAGCAAGAACATAAAAATTCTGGCTATACCAACATTTTAGAAGCCTTACCAGTTAACACGTTGAATAATGATGTTTTATACATTGGCATCAATGCGAATGGTACGGCTTGCATCTTCAATTACATTGAAAAATTGCCGCATACCAAGCCAGAACACATCGAATGTTGGTACAAAAACTATGGTGATGACACCAAACTTATGACTGGCCTACGGTGGTGGAAAATCTTAGAACGCCCTACTACTACTGACTTCTTTGAAGAAGGCGAACGTGCCTTTGATTTAGACCCAAATAACCCATATCCATCGGGAACCGCTGAGGCTGAATCATGGGCATTAGGATTTAATGGAATGTCGCTATTACCATTTTAAAGGAGTTAATCATGGAAATTTTATCTGTTGCATTAGTCTTTATTTTTATTATTTATCAGCATATTAGAAATAAAGATTTATCTACACACAATCATATTTTGCTTTTAGAAAATTCTGAATTATTTTCTCAAAAAAATAAATTAGAAACTGAAAAAGAGCATTTGAAAACAGAGTTAAATTTAATTAAAGCCGAATATGGATTAATTAGAAAATGCAAATTCACTGGCGAAAAATAAATGATAACTTAATACAAAGTGATTGCTCGAATTATCGAATTAAAAAATTAGATAGGGGCAATCAGGTTTTGTATGCAGCGGAAATCAAAGTCAGCGAACTTTGTTATGTGGCAAATTGGTATAAGTTATCAGCAACAGAAGCCAAACAAATTTGTTTAGATGACAAAATTAAGCAGCAGGAGCAAGCCCAATGAACGTCGGTATTCAATGCGCGATGTGTGGCAAAACCAGTGATTTTGACGCATTTTGTTTTAGCACCATGGGTTTGCCATTGCCTAAATTTCATTATCAATGCCCTAGCTGCAATCATGCCTTTCAATTAGTTAAAACATCACAACCAACCATTAACAAACATGGGCAAATTTTGCCGCCTAAGTTGGCTGTTGTTGGTGGTCAAGCGAGTTTGTAATTATGTCAGCAATTACCGAACGCGATTTAAAAAAAGCTGCAAAAATTTGGAGCTATTGTGTAATTGTTCATATCGACCATCAAGAAGATTGGGCTGAACATACATATGCAATTAAAGTTTTAGCAGTTGAGTATGCTGAAAATCAACTCAAAAAATTAGGTGTTAATTATCCATATCAAATTCAAAGCGAAACACAAGCCCTTAAATTTGTGTTACGCCAAAAGAGATTTACAAAATGATCTGCCTTCGCTGTCATCACCGTAAATTTGAATATGGCCATCATGAAAGATTTGGCAATTGCTGCTTGTGTGCCAAATGCCAAAGATATGTTGTGCTGTCAAATGTTTCACCTAGCGAAATTTGTGATTTATACATGGGCTTAATTGCTGCTGAAGTAAAGATTAAAGGTACTCAGCCATACCAACTAATAAACGATTATTGGCCGTTCCCTGTCAAAAACATGAATTATTCAAGAATGTGGAATCTTTGGAAAGATAAAGCTGTTAAAAAGTTTGGTAGTGAAGCGATTAAGCAACCAAAACTACAAAACGAACTAAAACAGCAATATCAGCCAACAGAATATCAATTAGATATTTTTGAGTAGCGAATATGAATAGCACTTTTTTAACTTTTGAAGAAGTCCAAGAGCTTACAGATTACTCTAGACCAAAAGAACAAATTCAATGGTTATCACAACATGGTTGGACATTTGAAATAAGCAGTCAAGGCAAACCAAAGATTTTGCGTCAATATATGCAGCAAAGACTTGGCATTGCCCAAGATAAAAAAACAGTATCAAACAAACCTAACCGCAAGGCACTTGAGGCACTAATAAATGGGACGTAAGCGCACAATCGACAGACATTTGCCTGAGCGTGTTTATTTTAAACATGGTGCTTATTATTATCATGCTAGAGATGAAGAAGCAGCAAGAATAGGGAAAAAATGGACAAGGTTAGGGACTACTATTAGTGAAATGTATGCCAGCTTAAGTAAACTTCACCAAGACTCAGAATTATTAAAAACCAAACCTATAACCATGCGCGAACTATTCGACCGTTATGCGCGTGATGTCATTACGACTAAAAAGCCAGCCACACAACGTAGTAACTTAAATAGTCTAAAGTTTTTACGTGCATTTTTTGATGAAATGAATATTACAGAAGTAGAAAGCCATCACTGCTTTGAATACAGAGACATAAGAAGCAAAAAAGCTGTCATTGGTGCCAATCGTGATATTGAAATTCTGAGTCATGCTTTTAGTAAAGCCATAGAATGGGGTTGTTTGCGTAATGAGGCACATCCAACTCGCGGACTAATCATAAAAAATACTCCAAATATTCGGGATAGATATGTTGAAGATGATGAATTAAATGCTTTCAAACAATGTATTAGTCAGTTTTTACAAGTTTATATTGATTTAAAAATACTGACTGGATTATCAAAATCAGATTTATTGAGCCTTAAATTATCTGATTTAAAAAATGATGGCATACATTATCAACGCATTAAAACTACTGGACGTGGAGCAAAGCGCAAAGTGATTATGTGGACAACCGAGTTGGTTGATGCTGTTAATGCTGCAAAAGAACTACGCAGGCGCATAGGTACTGATTATTTGTTTTGTACCAAGGATGGTGAGGCTTACATAAAAGAAGACGGTACTACAAGCGGTTTTGATTCAATTTGGCAACGTGCAATGACTAAAGCATTAAGTCTTGGTGTTATCGCTGAACGTTTTACTGAGCATGATTTAAGAGCAAAAACTGGCAGTGATATTGAGACATTAGAAGAAGCACAAACACTGCTTGATCACACCAACTCAGCAATAACAAACCGTGTTTATAGAAGAAAAATCGTTAAAGTTATGCCTTTGCAAAAAGTAAAAAAACACTAAAAAACTGTCTGATATTAACTTTTATAAGCATTGATTTTTAAGGAAAAAAACAAGGTTAAAATATGAGTTTATCAGACAATGAAAAACAATAAAAACATCATATAATCATTATGTTATTGTTGCTTTATATGATTGGCTTTTAACCAATTGGTCGTGGGTTCGAATCCCGCCCAACCCACCATCTACGCAAAACATCTCGTACATCCCCTCTGTTAAAAAACACTCAAATACCTAAACCAAAAGTCTTTAACTATAATGGTTTTACTTTAGTCATACAAAACATTTCTTCAATTGTCATATTGGCGACAGACCTTTTTGGGCTCATATATCAGACTATCGTTTTCTCTTGTTGTAATTCAGGTGCATGATGAAGCCTATCGTCTCCAAAATGATGCCACGTCTGCTGTTTTTATGTTGTGCGAGTTTTTTTAGCCATGCACTTGCGCAGGCAGATGCTCACCTCCCCATGACTAAGCTCGCTATTGATAAACAAGGGATAAAAGTCTGGACGTACAAAGTCAAAAATAACCCCGTTTTTAGCTATAAAGCGGCAACGTCAATATATAGCTCTATCACCAATGTATCGGCACTGCTCTTAAACCCTAATGAAGCCCCCAAATGGGCACCTTATGTACGTCGCATAGACGTATTAAGCCCTACCAATGCGGCGGGTATTGCCATTTACCGTATGGAACTAGACCTACCTTTTCCATTAACTGACCGCGATGTCGTGATTAAATCACAATTAAGCTATTTAGCCGATGGCTCTATTTTATTATTTAATGAAGCCACACAAGACCAGCGTGCACCTATTCAAGACAATATGGTACGTGTCGCACGTTATCAAGGCAGTTGGCTCTTAAAGCCTAATACGCAGGGTTATGTGGAGATAACCACCTCAGGTTATGCGGACTTAGGGGGTGCTATTCCAGCAAGTTTTGCTAATTTATTTGTAGAGCAACAGCCCTACCAAATGCTGCAAAGTATGCGCTCTTATTTACGGGATAATCGTCTGCAAAGCTAGGTCTTAACACGACAAACAGAGCCAACCGTTTGTTGGCGATTAGACTGACTTTAGTCAACACCAAAGTCAGTCTGAACTGTCGGTCAACTTAAGATAACAAACTATAGTCCCCGCCCTGCTCTAAAGCACGCTGATAAGCAGGACGGGCGTGGATGTTAGCTAAAAAAGCACTGAGCTTAGGGTATTTTTTATCTAGCCCCCCTCTTGCACTGGCAGCCTCCAGAGGAAAACTCATTTGAATATCGGCAGCGGTAAACTGTTCACCTGCAAACCACGGGTATTTATTCAGTTCACTTTCCATGTAATCTAAATGCAACTTAATTTGTGGGTCGACAAAGCTAGATAACACTTTGTTGGCAATACCTTTAGCAACGGGTTTAACCACAAAGGGCATAGGGCTTGTTTTAACACGATTAAACACCAGCTTTAATAATAAGGGCGTCATTGCCGAGCCTTCGGCATAATGTAACCAATACCGATAACGCAAACGGGCTGGGCTACCTGCGTTGGGTATTAAACGGCCAGCACCATAGGTTTCGACTAAATACTCCATAATTGCGCCTGACTCAGCAATCGTCAGTTCACCGTCTGTAATCACAGGGGACTTACCCAAAGGATGAATGGCCTTGAGGCTTGCAGGAGCTAGCATGGTGTTGGGGTCACGTTCATAACGCTTCAGAGTGTACGGAATTTCCAACTCTTCCAGTAACCATAATACGCGCTGTGAACGGGAGTTATTGAGATGGTGGACAGTAATCATAAGGTTTCCTAAACAACAAATTGAGCAACACCGTCCCGAAATGACCAGTCTATGTCGTGGTTTTCGGTAATCGTAATCATGACATTCGTAGGGTCTATACCCACGGCTTGCTGTAAATTGCAGACAACTTTGGCATAAAAAGCCTGTTTGGCCTTATTTGAGCGTCCCGCACGCATAACTAATGACATAATAATACGGTCACCTGTGCGGGTTTGTAATTGTAAACAGTCGGGTTCGTATTCGTTAATTAATTGATAACGGTCGTCGTCAGGAAAATTCATGGTTTCAATGACAGCTGCATTCACCGCATCGGCAACTGCTTTTTTATATTCGGCACTTTTACCTTTTAAGATTGCGATAGTCACTAAAGGCATAAGGACTCCTAAAATTCACATGTTATAGGGGATAGATAGGTAATAATCATTCTCTGACACTAACAGACGGCGTCTATTCTTGCTATGGCTATTATGCCGATTATGGATACTCATCGGCCTACTGTTAGCTTTTGTATAGCCAAGACCAGTACCCCTGCGCAAATACCCCAAAATGCCGCACTGATACCCCATAAACTCAAGCCCGACGCTGTCACCAAAAATGTCATTAGTGCTGCCTCCCGTTGCGTTTCTTGCACTAAGGCAGCGGCTAGACTATTGCCTATCGTCGACAATAAGGCAATACCCGCTAATGCCACGACCAAGTCCTTGGGTAAAGTACTAAATACATAAGTTATTGTGTCGGCAAAAATCGCCATCAGTAAATAAAACAAGCCCGCACATATTGCTGCAACATAGCGTTTGTGCTTTTGTTCATGCGCCTCGCCACTCAAACAAATGGCTGCGGTAATTGCCGCTAAACTGATGGCAAATGCACCAAATGGCGCAAACATCATGGTTGCAATACCTGTCCAACCAATAATGGATGCTAATGGCGGATGAAAACCAAAACTACGCATTGCTGCAACCCCAGCCATATTTTGCGATGCCATCGTGACAATAAATAAAGGAATCGCAACCCCCAAGATGGCTGACCACGAAAAGACAGGCATCACCGCAACAGGCTGAGTCAACGTCAATGAGACAGTCTGCCAATGTAAGGTTTGTTGGCTTTGCGCCACACAAATACCCACGACTAAAGCAGCCAATACGCCATAACGCGCTTGCCATTGACGACAACAGAGATAAGCCGCCAACATGGCTAACACTAAAAACGTATTTGTTTGGATGGCGGCAAAAGCATTAAGGCTAAATCGCAATAAAATACCCGCTAACATCGCAGACGCTAATGCCAGAGGAATTTTATTCATCACACGGCTAAATACCCCCGAAAAGCCCGTCATAGCAATTAATGCGCCCGACACCATAAAACAACCGATGGCTTCGGCAAGACTAAGACGTTGTGCACTATCAATCAACATCACCGCGCCTGCGGTAGACCATGCGGTGACAATCGGGATGCGATAATAGAGGGAAAGCACGATACTGGTTAAGGCCATGCCGACACCAAGCGCCCATAACCAAGAACTTGTTTGTGCTGCATTTGCGCCCAGTGCTTGTGCCGCTTGAAAAACAATGACACCTGAGCTGGTAAAGCCAACCAATACTGTGACAAAACCTGCTACCACTGCCGAGATAGACAGGTCTTTTATAATCGACATGAGCAATTCCTACCCCAAAAATAGGGTGGTGCACACCACCCCGTTAACTTAACTTGACTGTTGCTGTCGTAACTGTGTCACTGATTGACCTGCAATCCCCCAATTATCCAAATCCACTTCATCTATCACCACAAAGGTGGTTGCAGGATTCTTATTTAACACCGTCACCAGTAACTCAGTGACACCTGCTATCAGTGCTGCCTTTTGTTCGGCGGTGGCTCCCTCACGGGTAATTTTAATATTGACGTATGGCATGATATGTTCCTTATTTGATTAAGCCTTCTGCTTTGAGTGCAGCCTGTACCGCAGGACGACTGGCGACACGCTGTAAAAAGGCATGTAATGGTGCTAAATCACTCACATCTAAAGCGACAAACTGACTCCAATTAGCCACCACAAACAGATAGGCATCGGCAATCGTAAAGTGTTCACCTGTTAAATAGGGACGGTTTGCTAACTGTGCAGACACCCATGTCAATTTAGCTTTTAACTGCTGTGCAAACAGTGCTTTAGTCTCTGCGGATGCTTTGGGGTTAAATAGTGGTGAAAAAGACTTATGTAACTCTGAGCTAATATAATTTTGCCACTCTTGTACCCGATAACGCGCCATAGAACCAACAGGAGGCAATAGTTGCGTATTGGCCACACTATCCGCTAAATATTGGCAAATGACTGACCCTTCACTTAAAGACTCACCATTCGTCAACACTAAAAAAGGGACACTCCCCTTGGCGTTAAGCTGATAAAAATCTACCCCACTTTCTGTTTTATGACTGGCTAAATCCACTCGTTCTAAGCTCAAAACAATACCCGCTTCTTGGGCAACAATATGGGGCGCTAAAGAACATGCCCCTGCGGCATAATATAATTTCATAACTGACTCCTATAACGGTCAACAAACTCGGTATACATAGCTTAACTATTTATATTTGTGGGATAAACAAGCTATTATTGGATAATAAATGCCACTTTTTGGGATAATCATGGATAAATTAGAAGCCATGCGCGTGTTTTGCACTGTTGTTGAAGCTGGCAGTTTTGCCAATGCTGCCGACAAACTTGCCCAATCAACATCCGCTGTTTCACGCTGGGTGGCGCAATTAGAAAGTCATCTGAATGTCAGACTATTGAATCGGACGACACGACGTATTAGCTTAACCGAAAGTGGCCATGCCTATTATGAGCGCTGCGTACAATGGCTGCTAGAGTTGGACGCCTTAGAATCGTCTGTGAGTGAACAGTCACAGTCGGCACAAGGCACACTCAGAATCACGACATCGCTCGGTTTTGGTTTAAGTTATCTTGCACCTGCTATTCGCGCCTGTCAGGCACAATTCCCGCAATTACAATTTCATGTCTCGCTCTCGGGACATATGGTTGATTTGGTCGAAGAAGGTTTTGATTTGGCTTTGCGTATTGGCTCGGTAGGTCAACAACATGTCGTGGCTAAGGCAATGGGTTATACCCAATTATTATATGCTGCCTCGCCCCGTTATTTGGCTAAACAGCCACGGCTCGTGCATCCCAGTGATTTGGCACAACATAACTGTCTGATTTACCAACATCATTTATCACACCAAAAGGTATGGACTTTTTTGGATGCACAACAGCAGCAATACGATATGACAGTCGATGGCTTAATTGGCAGTGATAACAGTAGTTTTTTGGTGGAATTAGCGGCGCAAGACATGGGTATTTGTTGTGCCCCCTGTTTTATTATCACGCCTTACCTCAATACGGGTAGATTAGTACGTATTTTACCAAACTATCACACACCCGTTAGCACGATATATGCGGTATATCCACACCGCAAACATTTATCGGCTAAGGTGCGCTTATTTATTGGTTTTTTTAGCCAATGGTTACAGTCTCAACAAGAAATTACTCCCTATCAAACAGAGAGTTGATACAGCACTGAAAACGGCTTATTCAGCGCTCATGGCTAAACGGCATTCGTAAAGAACCAACGCCGTCAGTCAGCAAAATCTTGCTATTTATAACATCGGCAACTTCATCGAATCGACAATCATACGGATAATTTTACGGCGTTTATCATCATACGGCGGAAAGAATAATCCAACCAACATTAATTTAGAGGCTTTGACAATCGCTCGCTCATGCGAAAACGCCTTAAAACCAAAATAACCGTGTGAATTACCAATGCCTGAGTTATTGACCCCACCAAATGGCAAATTACCATGCACAAACTGCATTAAACAGTGATTGATACATGCGCCACCCGAACTGGTGCTCGTCAGTACTTTATCAATCGTGGCTTGATGCTGACTCCAAATGTACAGTGCTAGCGGTTTAGGTTGACGGTTAATATCATCTATCACCGTTTGAATATCGTCATAAGCAATCAATGGCAATACGGGGCCAAAAATCTCTTCGGACATAATGTGTGCATCGGCGGGTACATCGGTTAATAAGGTGGGCGCCACATAACATTGCTCAATATCCGTGTCGCCCCCCATCATCACTGTCGCGCCGCGTGCCGTTGCGTCTGACACCAAATTGGCAATGCGCTGGGTATGTCGCGTATTGACAATACGGGTTAAATCGGGGCTGTGTTTTTGTTCACTGGGCGTTGTGCCATAACGCTGTTGTAGGACTTGGCGACATTCATCAATAAAAGCCGCTTTCACCGTGTAATGCACATAAATATGGTCAGGCGCAACACAGGTTTGCCCGCCATTCAAAAACTTACCCCACATTAGGGTTTCTGCCGCCACACGCAAATTAGCCGTTTGGTCAACAATAGTAGGCGACTTACCGCCTAACTCTAAGGTGACGCTGGTGAGATGTTTTGCTGCCGCCGTCATCACCACCTTACCAATCGCAGGTGAACCTGTAAAAAAGATATGGTCAAAGGGCAAGGCCAATAAGGTTTCTGAAGTCGCCAATCCGCCCTCAAACAAGGCAACTTCATGAATAGAAAAAACCTCAGCAATAATTTTTGCCATTAAAGCCGATACCGAGGGCATCATTTCCGAGGGTTTAATAATGGCGGTATTGCCTGCTGCTAACGCGGATACTAAGGGACCAAAACACAAGTTAAGCGGATAGTTCCACGGCGCAATAATTAACACACGGCCACGTGGTTGATATTGAATCCATGCGCTGGTGGTTAACATTAAACTCGTCGGTTGCACTTTTTGGGGTTTCATCCACTGTTTGAGCTTACCCAAAGCATGACGAATCTCATCTAACACAGGCATTAATTCGGTCACTTCCACCTCAGCCGCAGGTTTGCGGTAATCTTTTGCAAATGCGCGATAAAAATCTTCTCGATGGGCTAAGACCGCTTCTTTCAGTCGTTTTAGTCTGCCAATACGCTCATCTGCGGTAGACTCACGCCAACGAATCGCCGTTTCTTGCTGTGCCGTAAACGCGGCATGAATAATTTGTGGGTCGGATTCTGGACTTAATTTTAATAGGGTTGTCATTTGGCGTCTCTCAAGAGCAAAAAACTCTTTTTATAGTAGCTGAAATTATAATTTATGCTGCCATAACTGTTCTATGGCCACAGCAAGGCTGATGTCTTTACCTGTGACGCTTTGCGCATCATGGGTTATCAAATCGATGATGACACGATTATAACTATTTGACCAATCAGGGTGATGATTCATACGCTCTGATAACATAGCCACTTGTGTCATAAAGGCAAAAGCGTGATTAAAGTCCTTAAAACAATATTCACGGTGCAACTTGCCTGCACGCATACGCCAATCAGGATGACCTTGAAAAAAGGGTTCTAAGCTCAGATGGTTCATTATAATGATGCCTAATTTGCCAACATGGGGTAAAAAATGGTCAATTTTTGATGCTAACAAAATTTAAGCCGTTGGCATAGGATTAGCCCATCCGTCACAGCCATCTATGAGGGATGGCTTATGTCCCCATAAAATACGGCATCATGGGTAAATCGGTCACGCCGATATCTATATTGCGTTGGGATAGTAAGGTGGTAATTTGACCACGATGATGGGTTTGATGATTAAAAAACTGCATCACTGCCGCAAATAAGGGCATGACCATTTGCTTTTGATACGTCACGCTATAAAAACCTAACGGCTCATCTTCATAGCATGCGGGCAGTGCTTGCGCCCACCTCACAATCTGCTCATCCAGTTGCTCACGCGTTTGCTGCAACAACACAAAGTCATCATGGACAATGTCTCGTGGTGATTTCATGGTGACAGGCTGCCCCTGAAAACGTTGTAGCCATGCTTGGTCGGCTAACAACAAATGATTTAAGGTGTGATGAATAGAGCCAAAAAATGCCCCGCAGTCTTGTTTACGCTGCGCATCCGTTAAAGTAGCCACTAATTGATATAAACGCTGATTCATCCATTGATTATAGTTTGCCATGATAATGGCATATTGTTGGCAGTTCATATCTATCCTCCTCAACCAGCATATTATGTATGTAATAACTGCAAAATATGACCCTGTTTCAAATAATAAAAATAAAAACCTTTGATTTATAAGTACTTTTTATTGGCACGATTATCGCTAAAAGCCATCTACGATTGATGGAGTGATAACAATGATAAGGTTTAGCCAAAACAAACAACGCCTCTATAGCTTAATCTTCTTAATCAGTAGTCTGATAACGATTGACCAAAGCGATGCCGCGACAGTCAATGATATTAGTCAACTGAATCCAATTACAGTAGAACAAATCGTTGAAGCGACTTCTACGAGTCAAATTCAAGCCTTAGTCAAAAATCATCAAGGAAAAATCGCCATTGCAGGCGGCCGCAATAGTATGGGAGGACAAACTGCTAGCGAAAATGCACTTGTGCTTGATATGCACACTTTTAAGCAAGTGCTTCGTTTTGTCCCCAGTGAAAAAGAAATTACCGTTCAGGCTGGCATCACATGGCGTGATATTCAGGACGTGATTGACCCACATAACTTATCGCTACAAATTATGCAAAGCTATGCTAATTTTACGGTGGGTGGCTCGTTAAGTGTCAATGTACATGGTCGTTATATTCATCATGGCGCCATTATTAAATCGGTCAAAGCTATTAAACTGGTATTGGCTAATGGTGAACTAGTCACGGCGAGTCGTACGGAAAATCCTGAATTATTTACAGCGGCCATTGGAGGTTATGGGGGGATTGGTGTCATTGTGGAAGCAACGTTGCAATTAGATGATAATGTCAAAGTTGAGCGTCTTGAACAAAAAATGGCTTTTGCAGATTATGCTCATTTTTTTGATGAGCATATTAAAAACCAATCCGAAATTATTTTTCATAATGCCGATTTATATCCTCCCACGTATCAACAAGTGCGTGCCATTTCTTACCAACAAACCGATAAAGCCTTGACCATTAAACAGCGTTTAGTGCCACGTCATCAACGGTATCCCGCCGAACACAGTGCCTTATCTTTAGTTGCTAAAGGCAATGTAGGTAAAAAAATCCGCGAATATGTGATTGACCCTGTGCTCTATCAAGGTCAACGTGTCACATGGCGTAACTATGAAGCCAGTTATGATATTCACGAGTTAGAACCTAAATCACGTACTAAGCACACTTATGTTTTACAAGAGTATTTTGTACCCACCCATAAACTCAATCATTTTGTGCCAGTGATGGCCGAGATTTTGAATCGTCATCAGGTGAATGTGTTGAATGTGTCTATACGTTTTGCACATCAAGATAATGAATCATTGTTATCTTGGTCAAAAACCGATGTTTTTGCCTTAGTTTTGTATTATCAACAAGAGACAAATGCAGCCGAGAAAACAGCTGTGGGTATATGGACTCGAGAGCTGATTGAAGCGGCACTGAGTGAAGGTGGCTCTTATTATTTACCCTATCAAACACATGCGACTATGAGCCAATTTCAACGCGCCTACCCACAGGCTGATAACTTTTTTGCTATCAAACAAAAAGTCGACCCAAGTCATAAATTCACCAATAAATTATGGGATAAATATGGCTTACCTGCTGCTAAGTCAGACACACAAACCAATAGATTAGCTGAACATTCGCGCTTTAAAACCGTTCTCGCATCGACACAACATCAAGATAATTTGTTTTTATTTTTGCAAAATGTTTATGGTTTATACCCTACTGCGGATTTCTTTCAACTTATTCTAGAGCAAACGGCACAACATCACTCAGACAAAGCCATTTATCAGGGGATTCAAAAAGGGCTTCCCAACGTGACACCAACGACTTGGTCGCTCAGCTATGCACTCCCTGCCTTAGCCAAACAAAAAGCGGTGCTTAGTGAACAAACCAAGCAGCTTTTAGGTGAGCAACACACCATCAACGGTTATTTAGAAATTGGCTCTACGGGTCGTTATGTGGCAGGCATCAAACATCATTTCAAACTGAATAAACCGATTTTTTTGATGAATGATGAATATCCATCCTATTCACCTAATGAAATTGCTGAGCGCGGCCAATTACGAAAAATAGGCAAATTTTTAGATATAAACCAATATGACCCGATTCCACGCAACCAGATTGCCGATGAAAGTTTAGACCTTGTCACTATTTATATTGGCTTACATCATATTCCTAGAGAAAAGCTCGACCCTTTTTTAGCCTCGGTTTGGCGGGTGCTACGTCCTCATGGCAAGCTAATTATTCGCGACCATGATGTCGACTCCAATGATTTTCATGAATTTGTCTCATTAATTCACGATGCGTTTTATTCGGGACTGGATAAAGACTGGGATTATGTCAGCCAAGAGCCACGCTTTTTTTGCTCTGCGCAACAACTGGTTAGCTTAGTCGAACAGCAAGGTTTTAAGGCCGATGTTCGTCGACTCGTCCAAGACCATGACCCAAGCAAAAACACCTTAATTTTATTTCATAAACAGCCCTCAAACCAACAAGCTGAACTCAACATTCATCAGCAACTCGATGCTAAAGCCAACTATCAACGTGACGAAGGACAAACTTACTTAACATTACCCGAATGGTTTTTAGTCTATAACCCTGATGAATATGGGCAGTATCTCAATCAGCACAGTGCGACTAACTTTCCTTACTTTCAATCTATTGGTCAATTTTGGCAATATTATTATCACGTGAATCAAACCATGGGCGAACGCTATGATTTTAATGGTGGCTATCACTTAATGGTGTCGGTTTTAGGTGTCAGCTATACCGTCGAAAATACCCTTAAAGGGATTTATGAAAACTCTATCGGGCGACTTAGTGAGGTGTTAAGCACTCAAAGTCTTAGCGATGAAGACAAGCTCGCTGCGCAAGTTGCCAACGATTATGTTGATTTTATTGAAGTACGTCCGTGGTACGAATACTCTTTTAGCAAACAACTTAAACGCTTATGGTTTGATACCCCGCTTATTGGCAAAAATCCCTTACGCAAATTAGAACGTCGCGTGATTTTAAGTACTGAATATCTTGAGAAGGCTCTGTATGCAACGTTTATTACGGGTGCAACTCGACTCATTTATGGTGTCGCTGACGACCATGTATTAGCACGTGTCAAAAACCTTAATGCAGAGTTTTTTCAACAACATAGCGATATTCAATTGATAGAAAACTATACAGATGGTTCTTTGTTGATTAGTTTGCCTCGTTATTTAGCGTTTAGAGAGGCCGTTTTCGCCATTACCGAAGCCAACGGCCAATTTATCGAAATTGCTGGCAATCAGTATATTTTTATGACGGGTTTAGTCCATAAAGACTGGCAGCAAGAGATTGCCTATAGCAAAGCGAATTTTTCTTTACCCATTGCTACCAATCAACAAGAAAAACGTATTGCACTCACACTCGAAATTGGACACTTACATGAAAGTCTTAAACAATTAAAACAAACGGGTGTCCATATTGAGCATTTATATGATTATTAAAGAGTTTTAGGGGCTTTTTTATTTGTGCGCTGTCTTGCAAACGAAACAGCGTACAGATATACATCGGTTCGATGCAGTCAAAGGTGATGGTTAATCCTCTTTGTCAAAATCTAAATCGGACAACTCAATTTCTAAGGCATCTAAGGAAATACGAATTTCGACGACCGACATCGCTAAAGACACCATTAAACAGACTAAACTACCTGCAAAAACCCAACGCCCTGCTTGCTCGTTGCCAAAAAATAAGCACAACATAGACACCACACAAAAGAAAAAACTAATACCACCAAAGGTTTGCATACGCCGAATTAAACGTAAGCGTTTACGTAAATTGGCGAGTTGCCCTCGGTAACGGGGGTCATGTTTCTTTTGTTCGTGGTGAGCGTGTAAGCTACGAATTAAACTGGCCAGCGCCAAAAAACGATTGGTATATGCCAACATGAGCAAAGAAATAGCAGGAAATAAGATGGCTGGCGTTGTCACGCTCATTTCCATGATTACTCTCCCAAATATGCAGCGCGTACACGCGAATCCGCAGCCAACTCTTTAGCATCCCCTTCTAAGGTAATTTTGCCACTTTCCATCACATAAGCACGCTGTGCCAAGGCTAAAGCGGCTTTGGCATTTTGTTCAACGAGCAGCACCGCCACGCCCTCTTTGGTGACTTCGCTAATGGTAGAAAAAATCTTTTCGACCATAATCGGGGCTAAGCCCATTGAGGGTTCATCGAGTAACAATAATTTGGGTTTGCTCAGTAAAGCGCGCACAATGGCCAACATTTGTTGTTCGCCACCTGATAACGTGCCTGCTAATTGCTCTTTACGTTCATGTAGACGAGGAAAGCGTTGATAGGCTTGTTCTAGTTCATCTTTAGCTAATTGCCGATGATACGCGCCCATGCGTAAGTTTTCGGCAACAGTTAGTTTAGAAAAGATGCCTCGTCCTTCGGGCACTAAGGCTAAACCATGTTTAACTCGGTCATGCGTAGGAATGGTTAATAAGTTTTGTCCTTGATAACTAATCTCCCCTGATGCAGGCTTTAGCAATCCACCCAAACAATTGAGGGTTGAGGTTTTGCCTGCACCGTTAGCACCAATTAAGCTCACCAACTCGCCTTGTTTAATCTCAAAACTAATGCCTTTAACCGCTTGAATGCCACCATAAGCAATTTGTAAGTTTTTGACGGTTAATAAGCTCATACACTACCTCCCAAATAGGCAGCAATGACTTTGGGGTCTTTTTGCACATCAGCAGGCATACCTTCGGCAATCAATTGACCGAAATCCAACACCGCCACCCGATGACACAACCCCATAACCAATTTCACATCATGCTCAATTAACAACACATTCGTGCCATCATCATAAATACGCTGAATTAATTTGGCCAAGTCTGCCGTTTCTGTTGGGTTCATACCTGCGGCTGGCTCGTCTAAAGTCAGTAGCTTCGGCTCAGTTGCCAAGGCACGCGCAATTTCTAAACGACGTTGGTCGCCATAGGATAAAGTTTTAGCAATACGTTCAGCCGCTTGTTCTAAACCCACATAAGCCAGTAATGCCATACTTTTATCTTTAATGGCTTTTTCTTCGGCTTTTACTTTGGCTGTGCGTAAAATCGCCCCCAACACTCCTGCTTTACTTTTGCTATGGCGTGCCACCATGACATTTTCTAACACGGTCATATCTTGAAAAAGACGAATATTTTGAAAAGTACGGGCAATGCCTCTCTGCAAGATTTCATGTGGCTTTAGGCTTAACGGTAACGGTTTATCTAAAAAAATGCGTTCACCACTGTCGGCTTCATACAAGCCAGTAATCACATTAAACAAGGTGGTTTTGCCTGCGCCATTTGGGCCAATTAAACCATAAATACACGATTGGGGAATGGCTAATGACACGTCTTTGAGGGCGTGAATACCCCCAAAACGTTTTTCGATATGGGAGAGTTGAAGTAATGCAGTCATGGATTTATTAACTTCGATTCAGAGCTTGCTTCGGCTTGTAACTGCCGCCACTCAACTAATTCAGGATTATTCACCCGAGCATAAATATCTTCGACAGTCAAAGTCAAAGCAATAGACTCAAAAGTCAGACTATCACCTAAATAAAAATGCTCGGACTGCCAACCTGTACGACGACGGATAATTTCTATATCGACAAAATCTTGCTCAATCAGCACATACTCTAATAGGCTGTCGATTTGGGTATAAGCAATACGTTTAGTGGTTTCATCCATGCGCCGTGTGCTTTTAGATAACACTTCGACAATAAGTGTCGGCTTTTCTGTGACATGACTATCATCCGCCAAACCTGAACAATCAACCAACACATCAGGGTAGAAATACTTTGTACCGACTTTTACCTTCATGTCAGACATATAAGGTTGGCATGGTTTAGCTTCTAAATGATTACCAAATTTACGTGCCACATTTAACGATATACGGTTATGGCTGGCACTTGCACCAGCCATGGCAAAGATTTCACCATCTATATATTCATGTTTAGTTTCGGCAATTTTTTCACCTGCCAAATACTCAGCCTCACTGATAAATGCCGTTTTAGTGACTCGATTAGCCATGTTTTAGCTCCTCTTGTCTTCTGGGTGATGGCCATAACCCTGCGGGCTTGACTAACATGACAATAATTAACGCCAAACCAAACAACAACATGCGTAAATTTTCGGGGTCAACAATCATTCGGCCAAACAGTTCACGCTGTAGTGGGTTGATGACTTCTCGCAACACTTCGGGGGTTAAGGTTAATAAAATTGCACCTAAAATCACGCCACCAATATGTCCCATACCGCCCAATACCACCATACACAGCACCATGACTGATTCCATTAAGCTAAAACTTTCGGGGCTAATAAACCCCTGAAAGCTGGCAAATAAGCCCCCTGCAACACCCCCAAAACTTGCCCCCATAGCAAAGGCTAAGAGTTTGATATTGCGCGTGTTAATGCCCATCGCTTTAGCGGCTAACTCATCTTCACGAATCGCCATCCATGCCCGACCAATACGCGAATCTTCTAAACGAATACAAATAAAAATGGTTAATAACGCTAACACTAAAAATAAATAATAATAGCTATAGGCCGAACCAAACGAGTGCCCTGCAATATCAAAGCCTTGACCAAAATCATAACCACCGATTTTGACATTATCGACCATATTAATGCCTTGAGGCCCATTGGTAATATTGACAGGACGGTCGAGGTTATTCATAAATAAACGGACAATTTCACCAAAACCTAGAGTGACAATGGCTAAATAATCGCCTTTGAGACGTAAGGTAGGCGCACCTAATAATACCCCTGCAATACAGGCCAAAAACGCGCCTAACGGCAATAACATCCATGCCGAATAATGTAACTCTAAATGCGGAGACGCTAAAATCGCCATCACATACGCACCCACCGCATAAAAGGCGATATAACCTAAATCTAATAAACCTGCATAACCGACGACAATATTTAGCCCCAAGGCCAACATAATGTATAACAGGCAAAAATCTAACAGCCGTACCCACGATGCACCAAAAGAGCCAACCAAAAACGGCGCAAACACTAAACCTAATGCGAGCAAGCCATAACCTAACCAAACCTTCTTCATTAGGGTCGCTCCGCCATTTTTTCGCCCATCAAACCTGATGGCCTAAACACTAAGACTAAAATCAATACCAAAAAGGCAAAAATATCTTGGTATTGGCTGCCTAAAAAGTTATTGGTTAAATCACCTAAATAACCTGCACCCACACTTTCAATAATGCCCAACAAAATACCGCCAATCACTGCCCCTGCAATATTACCAATACCCCCTAATACCGCGGCACAGAAGGCTTTTAGACCCAATAAAAAGCCCATATAGGCATGGGCTTGTCCGTAGTTTGCAGCAACCATAATACCCGCCACCGCACCTAAGCAAGAACCTAAAATAAAGGTCATGGCAATCACTTGGTTGACATTAACGCCCATCAACGAAGCGACTTGTGGACTTTGAGCAGTGGCACGCATTGCACGACCCAATTTAGTTTTTTGCACCAATAACCATAATGCGCCCATCATGACTGTCGCTAACACAATAATGCTAATTTGTAATGAGGTAATGGATGCACCAAACACTTGATGTGGCGCATTTTCAAAAATGGCAGGGAACGGCACATATTGTCTACCCCAAATAATCATCGCCATATTTTGCAACACGATAGATACGCCAATTGCGGTAATTAATGGTGCTAAACGAGGAGCTTTGCGTAATGGCCGATACGCCACTCGCTCAATGCTGTAGCCTAAAGCGGCACACACAGGAATGGCCATTAATACGCTGGCAAACACTAATAATAACGGGGAACTGTCACCTGCATGACCAAGTAATAAATTGAGACAGGTAATACATACCATTGCGCCAATCATGACAATTTCGCCATGCGCAAAGTTAATCAAGCCTAAAATACCGTAGACCATGGTATAACCAAGCGCGATTAACGCATAAATACTGCCTAAAATCAGGCCATTAATTAACTGTTGGGCTAAAATGTCCAATCTATCACTCTCTCTTTACTGACTAACCGCGTTGATAATTAATAATCACCGCAGCAGCACTTTCATCAAATAAGTTTGCCATTTTAGCTAATTTAACAGGCGATAATTCTTCGACCAAATAACGGGCATTATCAAAAATAGACTGTTGTACATTCAAGCCTTCGTCGATGTCTGCCGTTAAGGTCAAACTGTTGGTGATGACCTTGTTATCAAAAGAGTAATGGTCTTTATCGGTGACCGTGTATTCCAACAGTAATTGCCCATCTTTGGCGAGTAATTTGGCACTGACTAAATCACGACGTAATAACAAGCCATAACGCTCTTTTAAGTTAGGTAACAGTTCTAAGCTATGTGCGCGAAAAGTATCAAATAGTTGTTTCATGGTTTTTCTCTTTGTTATAAATCTAAATTCGTTACCCTTCGACTCCGCTCAGGGAACGCCCTTTTCGACTCCGCTCAGGGTGCGGAGTCAGAAGGTAGCTGAACCAAGTCAAGGTAGCTGAGCGCAGTCGAAGCTATTGTCCCGTCACCGTTTTTAGGACTTGCCAATCGCCTTTAACCACACGATAGACGGTGATTGCTCCCCCTTGTAAATCGCCTTTGCTATCAAACTTAATATTGGCAGTGACACCGCTATAATTGGTTTTGGCGATTTCGGGTAAATATTTGGCTGGTTCAGTGGAGTTAGCACGTTGCATCGCTTCGGCCATCACCATCATCGCATCATAACAATAGGGTGCGTATAACTGGATTTTGCCGTATTTGCCTTCAAACTTTTGTTTAAAGTCTGCACCATGTGGCATTTGCTCTAACGGGACACCGGGTAAAGAAGCGGTCACGCCCTCAGCAGCAGCACCCGCTAACTTCATAAATTCTGCGGTATGAATACCATCACCCCCCAAAAATTGGGCTTTTAAGCCCAAGGTTTGCATTTGTTTGACCATGGGTGCGCCTTGACCATCCATGCCACCATAAAACACTAAATCAGGGGCGACTCCCTTAATTTTGGTTAAAATCGCAGTAAAGTCAGAGGCTTTGTCGTTGGTAAATTCGTGCATAACGATATTACCGCCAGCCGCTTTAGCCGCTTTTTCAAATTCATCGGCTAAACCTTGGCCATAGGCAGTACGGTCATCAATGATGGCGATTTTTTTAGCCCCCATGTCTTTAACCGCAAATTCGCCTAAGACTTTACCCTGTTGTACATCATTGGCCATCACGCGGAATGCGCCTTTGTAACCTTGTTGGGTATATTTGGGATTGGTTGCCGAAGGCGAAATTTGCACTAAACCTGCATCATTATAAATGCGTGAAGAAGGAATGGTGGTGCCTGAGTTTAAGTGGCCAATAATGCCACTGACTTTATCATCGACAAATTTTTGCGCTACAGTAGTGGCAATACGCGGGTCGGCTTGGTCGTCTTCGGACTCTAATTCAAACTGAACTTTTTGCCCGCCAATCGTGAGGCCTTTGGCATTTAATTCTTCAATCGCCATCCGCACGCCATTTTCGTTATCTTTACCCAAATGTGCTTGAGGGCCTGTTAAGGGTGAAGCATGGCCAATTTTTACCACGACCGCACCCGACGACGCCGTGGCCTGACTGGTTTGCTCTTCGGGCTTTTTGCTGCACGCACTCAAGGCAACTGCGGCGGCTAATACAGTCAACGGGATAATTTTTTTCACCTTGTTTTGCTCCTTCATAAACCAATAGGGACAGATAGAGTCATCACCTGTGCATCAACAATATCATCGGATGCAAGTGGATAGACTGACTGATGGATACCCATTATCAATCAGCGATTCTAGCAAGGTTCTTGCCAAGATGGGCAATTTGTTGAACTACAAAAAGTGGAAATTACGTTAAAATGAATTATGACTTACGCATTTCACCGAAATGCTTGAGTTGAGCGAAGTCGAAACAAGCGCGTAAGTCACAAGATACAAGCTCTCTGCTAATTAATGACCGTCAGTTAAGGGAAAATTGCCCCTTAAAAGTAACCCTTCGACTACGCTCAGGGTGCATTTTTCGTTGGTTGAGCGGAGTCGAAACCAACAAAAAATGCTTAACTGACTGGCATTGCTCTGCTAACTGGAAATATTATGTCTGCTACTTTAGATTTAACTTTAGACCTGATTCGTTGCCCTTCCGTCACGCCTGTTGATGCCAATTGCCAAGAATTAATGATAAAGCGTTTAGAAAAAATTGGCTTTCACATCGAGCGTTTACGCTTTGGTGAGGTGGATAATTTTTGGGCGCGTCGGGGCAACTCTGCGCCTGTCTTTGCCTTTGCTGGCCATACCGATGTTGTCCCCACAGGCACATTAACTGCTTGGCACAACGACCCTTTTCAACCCGAAATTCGTGATGGTGTGTTATATGGTCGTGGTGCAGCCGATATGAAAGGTTCGTTGGCCGCGATGGTGGTTGCTTGCGAAAATTTTGTTGCCCAACATCCTAATCATCAAGGGTCTATTGCCTTTTTGATTACCAGTGATGAAGAAGGTGTAGCCAAAGATGGCACAGTAAAAGTGGTTGAACATTTAGAAGCACGCCAAGAAAAAATCACATGGTGTTTGGTGGGTGAACCTTCGAGCAGCAAAACTTTGGGTGATGTGATTAAAAATGGTCGTCGTGGTTCATTAAATGGCATTCTTAAAGTGATTGGCATTCAAGGTCATGTCGCTTACCCCCAGTTAGCCGATAATCCGATTCATAAAGCCGCCCCTGCCTTAGCCGAATTAGCGGCTGAAGTCTGGGACAATGGCAATGCGTTTTTTCCTGCGACCAGTTTTCAAATTTCCAATATTCATGCAGGAACAGGTGCAAACAATGTCATTCCTGCCGATATTGACGTGGTGTTTAATTTCCGCTTTTCTACCGAAGTGACTGCCGAACAACTCAAGGCGCGTACTGAGGCCATTTTAGCCAAACACGGCTTAAAATATGACTTAGCATGGAGTTTGAGTGGTCATCCGTTTTTAACGGCTAAGGGTGAATTGGTTGCGGCCAGTGTTGAAGCAATTAAAGAAGTAGCAGGCATTGATAGCGAGTTATCCACCAGTGGTGGCACATCCGATGGTCGTTTTATTGCCCCAACAGGCGCACAAGTGTTGGAGTTAGGGCCGATTAACGCCACGATTCATAAAATTAATGAGTGTGTGAATGTCGCTGATTTGGATGCCTTGGCTAAGATGTATGAAGGCATTTTGGTTAGATTGTTGGCAAAGTAATGTGTGGTTTGTATCCCATGTAAAGTGCAATATAACATGGGATACATATAAGCATGGTAATGTGGGTTGAGGCACGAAACCCATCGCATTGATTTGGTTAATAAATTGTGGGTTTCCTTCGTCAACCCACGCTACGCCACTGATTACTTCTTAAAAAATTAACCCTGTATTTCGCTACGCGACATACAGGCTACTTGCTAAACCATAACACCAATATATTACCCCAACCTCATTCCCAACTCCTGCAAATTACTCACCTGCTCTGCTCTACCCTGTTGTATAAAACGTTGTTGATACATAGGCAACAAATGATACAACACCGACTTACTCAAATTCACCCCAAACACTAAAGGCGGATACCACGGCAAAATAGTGGTTGGTAACCCTAAGTCTTGCATACCACGTTTACCCAAAAAATAACGGGTGACACTCAAATGTTTGCTATACGCTAAACGCTGCCGCCATTGAAAGCGCGAAGGTATTCCCCGTTGTAATGGCTCTTTTGCGAGTGCTCCTGCCAGCTCGTGCGTTGTCCAATCTGGCGGCGCTTGTGTCAATAAACATTGAAATAGCAACAAAGCACCTTCTTTTTCTGTATTCACCAACCATTGCTCATCAACCCCCATCAGCCAGCACGTATAACGCCAAAAATGCATAATGCTTTTAGATTCTTGTGGGCTAATCATCACCCCCAAGCCCCTCAGCCCCCATAAAAATACCACACAAAACCCTAAATACGTGGCGGCCATATCCACTTGGCAAATAGGCAACCCCCATGTTTGGCTATCCCATTTTTCATTAGTTTGTAAATGACGACGGACAACCGCATGAATAAAACGTACCTGTATGGTGCTCTTAAACCCTACTTCAAAACGAGACATACCATTCTCTTGTGTACAGTCCGACCACCACTGTCCTGTTTCGGAAGTACGTTTATCCGCTCCTTTGGTTAATGCCCCTGTTAAGACTAAAGTTTGATTAAAACCCGACATTTTGTACCCCCCCATCAACGCTAAATCCCTTAACACGATATTAGCGGGAGTGCCCATACGCTGCATCGCCAGCGCACCTTGCCTCACTAAGTCTTCATCCAACCACTTAGGTGGCTCAATCGCAGCAAATAAGGAGGCTAAGGGGGCTGGACACTCTTTTATCTGATGAATCCCTTCCACCAGCGCGCGCTCAAATTGTTGTTTAATATGACGAATATTATCTTGGGCAAACATCCACGAGACAAAATCGTCCATGACCTTATCGCCCTGCCACAAACCTGCAATTAATTGCTGGCGACGTGCGTCTGGTAATATCCAATCCACATAACGATGAATGAGTTTTGCTCGCCAAGAAGGTCGAGGACTATGCGTTTCTAACCATAATTGTTTGGCTCGTTGCGGCGTTTGAGTCATAAAAGCAGGCGTGGTCATAATATTTATCTCGCACAACAGAATGAGGGTTGACGACACCCTGTTAATAATACGAATATGTACTCGCATTCAATTCGCATTTAGGGAATTATTATGAAAAAAAAGCCCGTCCAGCAACGCTCTCAGGCGATGGTGGCTAATATCGTTAATGCGACATACGAGGCGGTAACACGCTATGGCATTGAGGGATTGACGACGGCAAAAGTAGCCGAATTAGCAGACGTCAGTATTGGCTCGTTATATCAATACTTTAGAAATAAACAGGAGTTAATTGCAGCCTTAATTGAACATAACACCGAACAAATGATTCATGACCTACAACAGATTGTCACCGCCAATCCACATGCGAGTTTAGACGATATTCTCAACCGCGCATTACGGCATGGTTTTCAACTGTTCAGGGAAGATAAAGTCTGTTTTGAGATTGTCAAAAATTGGCTGAGTTTGCCCGTACAAGAGGCCATTGATTTAATTTACGATGCAGGCACAGAGTTTGGCCGTATCTTTTTTTTGCAACATGCCCAAGACTACCCGCTGACCGATTTACACGTAAAGTCGTTTATTATCATTAACAGTACCTTATTTACTATGATTCGTTACATGAATAATCGGCACAAACTCATCAGCGAAGAACAAATGATAGACGGCTTACAACAGATGATTATTAGCTATATCCAATCGTCTGCTCAACAATCCATGGATATAGCCAAACAGCCGTAGCATACGGCGCGTTCTTGGCACGCTGTCTATCGATACATTTCCCGTGACTTATAGGTTAGTAGTCACCCTAGTGTCTATTGATGTTTGGTAGATGCACCGTATTGCTAAGCCTTGACGTTGTCATCTGTTTAATTTTTTATACCGCCTTGTAGCAATGGCATAGGGCATCCTAATACTGCCGCCAATACTCTCACTAACTCATATTCTGAACGGTGTAATACACCGTCGGTTTGAATCGTTTGTGCAGCAAGATTTATCAACTGTTTTTTGGCTTCTGCATTGAGATAGCAAAATTGCAGAAACACTTTATCTAAGGTTTGTAAGGTGCACTGTGTTGGCATAGGTGGCACGTCTAAGAATAAGGGGGCGAGTAATTGCTGATAATACTGCTCATATGCTGTGCTTGGATGAGCGCCATGCTGCAATAAGACGACAACAAGTTGAGCGCACTGCGGTGAGAAATGACTGAGGGCTTGCTGCCTAAAAATGACCTTCGGAGGATGAATGGCCTGTTCAATTAATTTTATTAATGCAAATTCAAAGACAGATAATCGCTGATTGAGCCATGCAAATGAACGTAACTCAACCAAAAACTGTTGTTGCTCCTGAACGGGCAATTGATATAAGCGAGGTATCGCCAACTCAACGATAGGCAACGCGAGACGATGGTCGCTACGCGTTAGCTGCATTTGTAAACGCCGAACAGAGAAAGCCATTCCTATTTGCTGCTTAAAAAAATCCTCTAGCACAGATACCGAACATTGTTGCTCCTGAGCCAATAAAGCAAATAACACCATTTTTGCCCCTGTTGTCGTTTGTAAAGCTCGGGAGATGTCTATAGGTAAATTACGATATAAATACTGAGCCGATAGCAAATCTGCCCACTGTAAGTCCCCTACCGCTTGGCTTAAAGGCACATCAAAATGAAAGACCACCTTATCTTGAGTGTTTATTGTTCTCTGGTCTACCGATTGAGGCAGGGGGCTATATGAGGTGGTTGGCGCAAAACTCAGGTGATGACTGTGGGTGGAAGATTGTGAGCTTGGCACACAAGCAGCCTCTTGCATGGTCTGAGTTTGCCGCGTTTGATATTTCATTCGGGTTAAAAAACTCGGTGCAATCGTGTTAATACGCTGCTCTAACGGCGGATGGCTCGCTAGCCACTGACTTATCTTGACACTATTAGCAAAACACATATGGCTCACTTGTTCGGCATGCCAAGTGTGTAAGTAAGAGCCAAACTGACCAATTTTATACAAAGCCCCTGCCAATGCGTCGGGCTGGCGGGTAAACTGTACACTACTGGCATCCGCTAAATTTTCACGCTCTCGCGAAATAGCGGCTTTAATTAAACGACCAAGTAGCAAACCCACATAACCCACTAACCATAAGCCCCAGCCCAGTGGCCAAAATGGCGTATACGTTCTTTGCTGGCGGTGCGAGGTGGTGGGTGGACACATCAGAAACTCCCCCATCTGACCGACGGCGGACAAACCCGCTAGCAATGACACCATATACGTATTTAAGCGCATATCGTCATTCAAGATATGGCTATATTCATGGCCTACGACAGCTTGTAATTCCTCTCGAGATAACTGTGTTAATGCACCTTGAGTCAGCACCAACACACTGTTTTGTGCGCTATAGCCAGCCACAAACGCGTTAATCGTATGTTGTGCAGGCAACACATATAGACGCGGCATGGGCACACCTGAGGCGATGGCCATTTCTTCACAGACATTGATAAACTGCTGCTCAAGAGGGCTTGCCGTGGCAAAATCCAGCGACTTCGCACCTAATAACGTCGCAATCGCTTGCCCTCCTTCGCGCAATAAAAACCACTCTACCGCACTCCCGCCCACAACTAACAGTAAAGCCCCTAATAGCGCTTGTTCAGACCAAGCATGCCATAATACTGTACCTTGACCTGTATCGTAGGTGCTAAGGACTGCGGCGATATACAATACAGCATTCACCCCCAAAAAAATAATTGCAACGGCTACTATAAAATAAATAACTAAGTGTGCACTCGCACGTTTGGCAGCCGATTGACGGCTAAAAAAATCCACTACAGTGAACTCTTAATTAAAACTAATTTTAATGGGCTCTTTGGCGGCTATATTAGGAATTTCTAGCATTTGAGCCTGTTGAAATTGGGTGAAATTGGCCACGATATTGTTCGGAAATTTTTCACGCTCAATGTTATACACCATCACGGCATCATTAAAGGCTTGGCGGGCAAAACTGACTCTATTTTCGGTGCTTTTTAACTCTTCCATTAAGTGTTGAATGGTGCTGTTGGCTTTAATATCGGGATAGGACTCGGACAATACCATTAACTTGCCCAAAGCAGCGCTCAACACACCTTCTGCCTGTGCCAATTGTGTCATTGCAGCCGTATTATCCACTTGTTTTGCAACCAACTGCTCGGCACTTGCCGCTTGATTTCTGGCGTTAATGACCTGCGTTAAGGTCTCTTTTTCGTGGCTTAAGTAGGCTTTTACTGCCTCTACTAAATTTGGAATCAACTCATAACGACGTTGTAACTGTACATCAATTTGTGCAAAGGCATTTTTAAAGTGATTACGCAGGGTAATCAGACTGTTATACACCGCTACCGCATAAAACCCCATCACCGCTAAAAATAGCAAAAAAATAATCGTCGGCATCTTATTACTCCTTAAAGATACGCCACCTGTTGCCTTTTTTCATTCACGTTTAAGCACAATAACAGGTACAATATACCCCGTTTTTGCTGCTTTTATGAAAAATTCTTTTGGAGTGCGCTCATGTCTGTTCAACAACCCAAAGTAGGTTTTGTGTCTTTAGGTTGCCCTAAAAACTTGGTCGATTCTGAGCGCATTTTGACGCAATTACGTGCCGAAGGTTATCAAATTTCGCCCGATTATAACGGCGCGGATTTAGTTGTCGTCAATACCTGTGGCTTTATTGAGTCCGCGGTACAAGAGTCCTTAGATGCGATTGGTGAAGCCTTAGCCGAAAACGGTAAAGTGATTGTTACAGGCTGTTTAGGCATCAAAGAAGGCCAAATTCGTGACGTGCATCCCAGCGTGTTAAAAGTGACTGGCCCACACGCCTATGAAGAAGTGATGGACAGTGTGCATCACTATTTACCACCCAAAAAAGACCATCATCCGTTTATTGATTTAGTGCCTGCACAAGGCATCAAACTCACCCCTAAGCATTATGCGTATGTCAAAATTTCTGAAGGCTGCAACCATCGTTGTACCTTCTGTATTATTCCGTCCATGCGTGGTGATTTAGTATCTCGCCCGATTGGTTCAGTCATGGCCGAAGCCCAAAATTTAGTTAAATCAGGCGTAAAAGAATTATTAGTGATTTCACAAGATACCTCGGCTTATGGTGTGGACTTAAAATACAAACTCGACTTTTGGAATGGCCAACCGTTAAAAACACGTATGCAAGAATTGTGTGAAGCCATGTCTACCTTGGGTGCTTGGGTACGTTTGCATTATGTTTATCCATATCCGCACGTTGATAACGTCATTCCGTTAATGGCTGAAGGCAAAATTTTGCCCTATTTGGATATTCCCTTCCAACACGCCAGCCCACGTATTCTTAAATTAATGAAACGTCCTGCTCACAGCGAAAACACTCTCGAACGCATTAAACAATGGCGCGAAATTTGCCCAGACTTAGTATTACGTTCTACCTTTATTGTGGGTTTCCCTAGTGAAACCGAAGAAGAGTTTGAAGAGTTATTAAACTGGTTACGCGAAGCACAACTCGACCGTGTGGGCTGCTTTAAGTATTCACCTGTTGACGGTGCAGCGGCTAATGAATTGCCAGACCCCATTCCAGAAGACGTTAAAGAAGCACGCTGGCAACGTTTTATGGAAGTTCAACAAGAAATTTCTGCTCAACGTTTGCAATTAAAAATTGGCAAAACCATTCAAGTGTTAATTGATGACATTGACGAAGAAGAAGGGGTTGCTATTGCTCGTTCAGCAGCAGATGCGCCCGAAATTGATGGCAATGTGTATATTGAAGGCGAAGGCGCAGCTGATTTAAAAATTGGAGCTTTTGCGACGGTGACTATTGTTGATGCCGATGATTACGATTTGTATGCCGAATTAGCCTAAGCTAACGGCTATTTGCCCTCTACCTTGCGTAGAGGACAAATCAACCTGTAATCACAGCATCCGTTGAATTAAACCATCTTTGACTATTTTTTGATGGTAAATGGCAGCCCCAATATGTGCCATGGTTAACAACACTAACAATGGCCAAAACACGTCTTCATGCAACTCTTTAATATCTCCCGCCAACTCTTTATTCACAGTCAGCCACTGGGGCAGCTCAAAAAAACCAAACAAACTAATCGGTTTACCTGCCAACTGAGACATCACCATACCCGTCACAGGCATTGCCAATAACGCTAAATACAACCCTCCATGTACATAAGAGGCAACCATTTGTTGCCATGCAGGCGCAGCCAGAGGCCGCGGCGTGACATTAATCAATCGCCATGTTAAACGTGCCAACATTAACGTCCCCAAAGATACACCTAAGGCTTTATGTAGCATAATCGATTGTATATACGCCTCGCTGTCTTTAGGACTGGCTTCATGCCATGCCACCATGCCCCAAACAGCAAGCAACATCACCACACTTAACCAATGAAATAGTTTAGCCAACTGTCCCCATGTATCATGGGTATTTTGTATAGACATCGCTTGCCCCTTCTGCTCATTACATACTGTTTGTGCTGGCTGATAGCCATTAAACACCCTTATTGTAGCTACAGGATACAAACCCGAGCTTAAGAGTTACTTAATCGCGTATATAACCTGCCTGATAAATTGCTGTAAAAATCACAAACGATATGAAAAAATAGCGTTAATCTGCACAAGCAGCCTCTCACACGCAATACAAATAGGAATGGATTAGCATGGCAAGTAGCTTATTGGCACTGATAGATGATATTGCCACTATTTTAGATGATGTGGCGGTCATGACTAAAGTCGCCGCCAAAAAAACGGCTGGGGTACTCGGTGATGATTTAGCACTCAATGCCCAACAAGTGACGGGCGTACAAGCCGACCGTGAATTACCTGTTGTATGGGCGGTAGCCAAAGGCTCGCTCATCAATAAAGCCATTTTAGTGCCTGCTGCGCTGCTGATTAGTGCATTTGCACCGTGGGCAGTTGTTCCTCTATTAATGATTGGCGGCGCATTTTTATGTTTTGAAGGGTTTGAAAAACTCGCGCATAAACTTTTACATAAACATGAAGAAGACGAACGACATCATCAAGCATTAGTCCATGCAATCAATGACCCACAAACGGATATGGTGAGTTTTGAACAAGAAAAAATTAAAGGTGCCGTCAGAACCGATTTTATTTTATCGGCTGAAATTATTGCGATTACCTTAGGAACAGTCGCGGCCGCTCCTTTTATGCAACAGGTCACCGTATTAACCAGTATTGCACTGATTATGACCATTGGGGTGTATGGTTTAGTCGCTGGTATTGTCAAGTTAGATGATGCAGGTCTCTATTTAAGCCAACAAGCTAGCCATACCCGCCAACAGTTTGGACGTCTATTATTAACGACCGCACCTTACCTAATGAAAGCCCTATCCGTGTTAGGGACAGCCGCCATGTTTATGGTCGGTGGCGGTATTTTGACGCATGGTTTTAGCCCCGCACATGAGGCCATTGAGCACCTTGCTCACAGTGTGAGTCATCTGCCTGCAGGTGCGTTGTTGAGTGTACTCATTCCAACGCTTTTGGATGCTATTGTTGGCATCATCGCAGGGGCGGTTGTATTAGCCAGTGTAAATGGTATCCAAAAAGTCATGGGGCGTTAGACAACAACGCACTCTGCCTTAGGCAAATAAGAGATGGTGCTAAAGCGACGTATTAAACAACGGCGCTTTAGCAATAGAATTATACTACTGACCAATTTGCCGCGATAACAGCATCATATTGTGCGTGTTCTGCCGCATTAAACTCGGTTTGTCCCAATGGAGGAGGTGTCATACCTGCCATTGCATTGACCAAATTTTGCACATTTAGATTCGTTAACATACGACCATCACTCGCTTGGAATTGCTCAACTTGATGATGGGTACTGACATACCAGTTTTTGATGATGACACTATCATTTGTCCCAATGACACTCACTTTTAAGTCCTGACCTACCTGACTAAACCATAACTGGTCGGCGTCTATAGCTCCTGCAAAACCAGGCTCAAAATTCAGTGTATCAACATTCTCCGCGATATCATTTTCCCAGATAACATCGCGGCTTCCTCCGCGTGCAAAGAAGTAGGCATCTGCACCTATTCCTCCATACAACACATCATTTCCCGCACCACCATCCAACCAGTCACTGCCTGCACCACCGAGTAAAGTATCGTTACCTATATCACCAAATATATAATTATCACCGATATTGCCAGTAATCTTGTTGTTCAAATCATTAGCTAATACATAAGTACTTCCAGTGCCATCGCTACGGAGCGTTTCGACGTTAGCGGACATTGAATAAAAGCTATTAAAGACTGATAGAATAACTAAGTCTGAACCACTGTTATAGTCCTCTAAGACTATATCTGTATTATTATCAACATAATAGATGTCATTACCTTGACCACCTTGCATAGTATCCGCACCTACAAGACCATTGAGAATATTATTCTCATTATTTCCAATTAATACATTATCTAAGCTATTTCCTTTAGCACGAATAGCTAAATCTGTTAACTGTAAATACTCGATATTAGCGGCAAGGCTATAATCAATACTACTATAGACTTTATCAAAACCTGCATTATAACGCTCAATAATGCTATCACCTAGAGTGTTCACATAATAGGTATCATGACCAAGACCTCCCGCCATTTTATCAGTACCTATACCACCATCAAGAATATTGTCTCCCGCATTACCTACTAATGTATTGGCAAGGTCATTACCTGTTGCATTTAGGTTGGCATTACCTTGCAGTCTCAATATTTCAATATTATCACTATAATCACTCAGGTTAAGCGTTATGGTACTATAAATAGTGTCAACACCTTCATTCAAAAACTCTCGTGTAATATCAGTGACTCGGTCTACATAATAAACATCATTGCCAGTACCACCGAGCATCCAATCACCACCTTGTCCTCCATCTAAGGTATCATTACCCGAACCACCAACCAAATAATCGGTCTCTGCACCTGCTATTAAATAGTCATTGCCTGCACCACCATTTAGATAGGCATTATTTAAACTCACATTACGTATAGTCACTGAATTAAGCGTATCATTTTGCTCTGTTCCCAAACTGACTATCGTGGAAACGGCAGCAAGCACTTGTGAGCCAAAATAATCATCAGATACTTTAAATAAAAAAGGGGTATTATCAGCCGTAACCCACTGAATACCTTCATCATCACTGCGTGTCATATGTCCCGTTAATTGGCCAATATTATTTTCCATTTGTAAACTAACAGCCAAACTATCAGCGACATTGTTGCTATTGTTATTACCAACGTCGGCACTGGAGAATGTCATACGTAATATATAATTGGAAGCACCTGTGAATAGCACTTTATCCATGCCCGAACCTAAATTAATCAGGTCTGCCCCATCGGTTGCATAGTTATAGGATAAGATGTCATCACCCGCTAGACCATCAATTTGGTCATCACTTGCTAGACTAATCAGATTATCATTCCCGTTTGTACCTGTAATAAAAGCCATATCTTATATTCCACTCAGTTATTCTTCGTACATAAAACACTCAATAAAACATAGCATAAGATGGCTATTTGAGCCATATCCGCCTCCTGCTTTTTGATAAGGCTCAAACGCTATCTGCATGATGCTCACTACTATAAAAATACATCATTTAGGATGTTTACCATTAACCACGCAATCCAGCGACATATTCCGTCTTTGTTAAGCTAAATTGTCTTGCTATTGTCATCATTTATTTCAATACTGACTTCTCCCCCTAAACTAGGATGTTTTCTTATGATGATGTCATGGCCTAAACTCCTGAATCCTGCACGTTTAGGCAGTCGCAAAGCACACGATGAAACCGCACGTAGCCCTTTTCATAAAGACTATGACCGTATTGTATTTTCGGGTGGATTTAGACGGCTCAATCGTAAAACTCAGGTTCACCCACTCGCCCAACACGATGCCGTTCATACCCGCCTGACTCACAGTTTAGAAGTTTCTTGTGTGGGGCGTAGCTTAGGGATGTTAGCGGCGGATAAAATTATTGACCAACTTCCACATTGGGTATCACCTGCCGATGTTGGGGCGATTATTCAAGCCGCATGTTTAGCCCATGATATTGGCAATCCTCCTTTTGGCCATGCGGGCGAATACGCCATTCGAGATTGGTTTTTACAACCTGCACAAGCACATTTAATTGCCCTTTTAGCCCCTGCACAAGCAGCCGATTTATGTCAGTTTGAAGGCAACGCGCAAGGCTTACGTATTTTAAGCCAATTAGAATATCACCCCAATGAAGGCGGTATGCGACTGACCTATGCCACGCTGGGCGCGTACTTAAAATATCCGTGGTTATCGCAGCCTTTGTCGGGTGGGGTGGCCAGCCATAAACGTGCCAAATTTGGTTGTTATCATACCGAAAAACACCTTTTAGCCACGATTGCCGAACAACTGGGTTTAGTGCAACAAGGCGATTTTCGTTGGTGTCGCCATCCCCTCGCCTATTTACTGGAGGCGGCTGATGATATTTGTTATACCTTGATTGATTTAGAAGATGGCTTGGCGTTGGGTATGCTCAGATATGAAGAAATTGAACCCTTATTTCTACAATTATTAGATGATTTACCGCCACCACCCGAGTTACGTCAGACTGTACCCGCCCCACAAAAAATTGCGGCTTTACGCGGTAAAGCCATTGAAAAATTAGTAAATGCGGTCAGTGAAGCCTTTGCCCAACAACAAGAGGCGTTATTAACTGGTCAATTAACGGGTAGCTTATTAAATCACTGCTCTGCTACCTTATCTGAGGGTATTGACGCCGCCAAAGCATTGGCACGAGAGCGTATTTTTAATCACCCGCAAAAAGCACAGCTCGAACTAGCAGCTTATGCCAGTTTACATACCTTACTCAATGCGTTTGCCGAGATGACAGCCTGTAGTTATAAACAACAAGCCCTGACGTTTAAGCAGCAACGATTACAACAGTTATTGGGTGGCCAAATTATTGATAGTACAGATAATTTATATTTAGGACTGATGCAAATGCTCGACTTTATTGCCAGTTTATCCGACCATCATGCCTTGTCTTTAGCGCAAAGTTTACAGGGTATTCAGCATTAGCGAGGATTGACGCAACTAAGCAATTTTTTGGTCATGAATCGCGTTATACTCAGCACTATCAAGGCATTAGAAATAAATGCCCAGTAGGTCTAGATATTTGCTACGATTCTTATATAGTTAGAACATAAATTCAGCCTGTCATCGACAGACACTTTTGGAACAAAAACAAGCCTAGAGGCATGTATGGCGCATATTTTGATTATTGATGATTCCCCCACAGAACAAGCTGGTCTTAGTCAGATGTTGCATAAATATGGACATATTTGTTCATTTGCAAACACTGGTGAAATTGGCGTTGCAACGGCCAAAAAAAGCAAACCCGACCTCATTCTGATGGATGTCGTAATGCCCGAAACCAATGGTTTTCAGGCAACACGCAAGATTTCCAAAGACCCAGAAACTGCTCATATCCCCATTATTATGGTTAGCACCAAAAATCAGGCCACTGACCGTTTATGGGGCTTACGTCAGGGTGCCAGTGAATACCTCACCAAACCTGTGACTGAAGCATCCTTAATTGCAGCCGTCGATAAACTATTAGCTAAATAAACCACGTATCCCCGCAATGCCTTGCCCCCCATAATGTTGGGCAAGGTGTGTATCCTGCATCAACATACCACCCAAAGCATAAACAGGCAGTTTTGCTTGCTGCACACACGCCACAAAATATGGCCACCCTAATCCCGTTTGTTCGGGATGAGAAACTGTGTTTTTGATTGGCGACAAAGTCGCTGCATCTGCCCCTAAACACCAAGCCTGATTCAGTTCTGTGATATTGTGTGCCGACACCCACAGATAATGCTGTGCGGCTAAACCTAAGTCTTGGCGACTCTGTACACTATGCAGTTGCTGTGCGGTGAGATGCAAGCCTGCCGCCAACGGCACGTCTACCAATAAATCGACATGATAATGCAATATCAATGCAGCCTGCCGTTGTTGACATATCACAGCGACCTGTTGTGCCAACGTCAAATAATCTGCTTTAGCTAAGGTTTTGGCACGTAAACACACAAACATTCCCTGCGTGATACGCGGTGTTAACCAAGCAACTAGGTCACCGCCAACCTCATGTGGTTCTGGCGTGATGTGGTATTTTTCGGGTAATAAAGCGGCTTTAATAATAGGACCATTAGCCGCAGGGAAGGCATAGTCAGCGAATTGTGCAGGCGTTATCCATAACACAGGCTGCCCTTCAGCACCGTGTGCTTCGCCCGTAAAACGAGTCACTCTAAATACCTGTAAACGTACCGATTTATCGGGATAATGATGCTCTACTGTCAATAAGCGTCGATATTCCGTTGCTTGAATACCTAATTCTTCCTGTAACTCTCTGACTAATGCCTGTTCGGGTGTTTCATCAGCATCCACCTTCCCCCCTGCAAACTCCCACAACCCCCCTTGATGTTTATGTAGCGGACGCTGGGCAATCAATAATTGGCCTTGTGGATTATGAATCACGGCTGCAACCACGTTTAACATTATCTTATCCGTATCTAAAACGACGAGTTTATCGAATTTTTTACTCAGCGTTTAGCTCATCGCCTCTCAATATGTTGACAAACTGATACGTTTTTTACCGTTTCATAACGAAATATGCTGATTTTTTAAGCTATCTTTAATCATAATTATTTGAAAAATTTTGGAAACCACAACCATGAATCACTCGTCTCCAACACCCAGCCTACACCCTTTAGTGGCAACGGCTTCTATTAGTGTTATTTTATTTAGCGGTGTGGGTATTGCTTATATGACAGGCTTATTGCCTCAAACGTCTTCTGCCCTCGCACCGCATCTGACTGCAACGCCTTCTCAACCTGCAACACCAACAGTGCTGACACCCCCCGTCTCCTCGCCCACGCCAGTGCTTGCGTTAACGACTGCTCAAAGCACACACACAGAAAAACAGGCTACGCCAAGTGTACAGACGCCCCCTGTTATCGCACCACACCCCCCCAAGGTAGACAAAACAGCCGCTAGTCATAAACACAGCAACGTATATAAAACTGCTAGCCAAGAACCTGAATATGTCTTAACTAAACCCAAAACAACAAGTATCAAAAACACCAATGACGTGGCAACCACACCTAAAAAAATGGAAAGCAAAATCTGTGATAATTGTGGCACTATCGTGGCCATTCGCCATTCGGTGTCAGAAACTCAGCCTAGTGGTTTAGGGGCAATGAGTGGCGCGATTATTGGTGGTGTCATGGGTCATCAATTTGGCAAAGGTGACGGCAAACGCGCTATGACGGCTATTGGGGCGCTGGGTGGTGCAATGGCAGGTAATCAGTTAGAACAGCAAGGGCGACGTATTGATGGCTATCATATCACCGTACAAATGGATAACGGCGGTTCGCGTCAATTTAGTTTTGCTTACGACCCCAAGTTTTATGTCGGTGAAAATGTCCATGTCAACGGTGGCTCTCTTCAACATACTTACTAAATAAAGATGAGCGAGTGATTGCGTCTGCTTCGGGATGTGCATAGTTAAAAACTATTGAAATCATAGAATTATATCATTGGCGCAAATCATCTCCCTTGTCTACCCTTGTTTATACCAACCCAAACATAAATCAACCGAGGGAAGCGATGATGTCTACTCCATCTAAATGTCCGTTTGCCACCATGCACAATCAAACTACAACGGCTGGCGCACGTTCTAACCGTGACTGGTGGCCAAAACAATTAAACCTTAACATTTTACATCAACACAGTCCTGCCTCTAACCCAATGGACGCAGACTTTAATTATGCCGACGCCTTCAAAAAAATTGACTACTCTGCTCTAAAACAAGACCTTACAAACCTGATGACCGACTCCCAAGACTGGTGGCCAGCCGATTGGGGACATTATGGTGGTTTGTTTATTCGTATGGCGTGGCACAGCGCCGGCACGTATCGCACCGCTGATGGTCGTGGTGGTGGCGGTACAGGCAATCAACGTTTTGCGCCTGTGAATAGTTGGCCTGACAATGGCAATTTAGACAAAGCTCGCCGTTTATTGTGGCCGATTAAACAAAAATATGGCAACAGCATTTCTTGGGCAGATTTAATGATTTTGGCAGGTAATGTCGCCTTAGAATCGATGGGCTTTAAGACCTTTGGTTTTGGCGGTGGCCGTGTGGATATTTGGCAACCCGAAGAAGATATTTATTGGGGTAATGAAGACACGTGGTTAGGTGATAAACGCTACACAGGCGAACGCGAATTAGATAATCCTTTAGCTGCGGTACAAATGGGCTTAATTTATGTCAACCCCGAAGGGCCAAATGGTAATCCAGACCCTGTCGCCTCTGGCCGAGATGTGCGCGAGACGTTTGCCCGTATGGCGATGAATGATGAAGAAACAGTGGCATTGGTAGCAGGTGGTCACACCTTTGGTAAAGCGCATGGTGCAGGCGACCCGAAATTAGTCGGTGCAGAACCCGAAGGGGCAGCGATTGAAGAACAGGGTTTGGGTTGGATAAATAAATTGGGTACAGGCAAGGGCGTACACACAACAACCAGTGGTATTGAAGGCGCGTGGAAACCCAATCCAACCACATGGGATAACGGCTATTTTGAGATGTTGTTTGGCTATGAGTGGGAATTGACCAAAAGTCCCGCAGGCGCACATCAATGGGTGGCCAAAGATTGTAAGCCTGAACATTTGATTCCCGATGCCCATGACCCGAGCAAAAAACATCCACCGATGATGACCACAGCCGATTTATCCTTACGTTTTGACCCTGCTTATGAAAAAATTTCGCGGCGTTTTTTGCAAGACCCACAAGCCTTTGCCGATGCCTTTGCGCGTGCATGGTTTAAGTTAACCCATCGTGATATGGGGCCAAAAGCCTTGTATTTGGGTAGTGAAGTGCCTGCCGAAGACTTGATTTGGCAAGACCCGATTCCTGCCGTTGATCATGCACTGATTGATGAACAAGACATTGCTAACTTAAAAGCCATGATTTTAGCTTCAGGTTTAACAGTGTCCGAATTAGTGTCTACCGCTTGGGCATCCGCATCAACTTTCCGTGGTTCAGATAAACGGGGTGGTGCTAATGGTGCGCGTATTCGTTTAGCGCCACAAAAAGATTGGGCAGTGAATCAGCCTGCACAACTCGCTAAAGTATTAGCCGTTTATGAAGCTATTCAGCAGCAATTTAATCAGGTACAAACGACGGGTAAAAAAGTCTCGTTGGCAGATTTGATTGTATTGGGTGGTAATGCCGCCATCGAACACGCCGCAAAGGCCGCAGGTCATACCGTGACAGTGCCGTTTAATGCAGGCCGCACCGATGCCAGCCAAGCACAAACCGATGTTGAGTCTTTTGCCGTATTAGAACCCCAAGCCGATGGTTTTAGAAATTATCAAGCCAAAACCTTTAGTGTCGGTGTTGAGGAATTATTGATTGATAAAGCGCAATTATTAACCCTGAGTGCGCCCGAAATGACGGTATTGATTGGTGGTTTGCGTGTTTTGGGGGCAAATTATAATGGCTCGGCAATGGGTGTGTTTAGTGCGCGGCAAGGTCTATTAACCAATGACTTTTTTGTCAATTTGTTGGATATGGCTACGGTTTGGCGACCCACATCCGAACAAGCCGATGTGTTTGAAGGACGCGACCGCAAAACTGGTCAGGTTAAGTATTTAGGCTCACGTGTGGATTTGATTTTTGGTTCAAATTCGCAATTACGCGCCATTGCGGAGGTGTATGCCCAACAAGATAATCAAACTAAGTTTGTCAAAGATTTTGTCGCGGCATGGACTAAAGTGATGAATTTAGACCGATTTGATATGGCCTAAGTTGAACGGATTCAGGGCTTAGGCGCTTTATGACACTGAATATGTTTTACCAGTATAAAGGCATCAAAAATGTCTAAAATACGAGTAAAAATAAACGCCTATGTCCTGTCAGTATGTCATTACTACACAGACCATGCAGCCCTGCATCTTGGTAGAGGGAACATTGCTTCCCCCTACCAGCCCTTTTCTTAAGACCGATAATCGGCATTGATTTTCACATAATCATAGGAAAAATCACATGTCCATACGGTATCGTTAGCCTCGCCACGATTTAAGACAATACGAATGGTAATTTCGGGTTGTTTCATCACGGCTGCGCCCAATTCTTCACGATAACTGACGGCTGCACCACCATTTTCACAAATACAGACATCGTCCAAATAGACATTGATTTTACTGACATCTAAGTTCGGCACACCGCTACGACCAATCGCCGCTAAAATACGTCCCCAGTTAGGGTCAGAAGCAAAAAACGCGGTTTTAATCAGTGGCGAATGTGCTACGGCATAAGCGACATCACAGCACTCCTGCGTATTTGCACCACCTTCCACTTTGACCGTCATAAACTTGGTTGCGCCTTCACCATCTCTCACAATTAATTGTGCCAAACGCAAAAAGCTACGTTGTAAGGCAGCAAAAAAGGCCTCATATAACGCACCGTTACGCTCAGTCATCAGGGGATTCCCTGCGGCACCTGTCGCTACTAACACACACGCATCATTGGTAGAGGTATCGCCATCAATGGTAATACGGTTGAAAGATTGCTCGGTTACTTCGGCTAATAGACTTTGCAACAAGCCGCGCTCTACCGCCACATCGGTTGCCACAAAACCTAACATCGTCGCCATATTCGGGCGAATCATGCCTGCGCCTTTAGAAATACCCGTGATGGTATACGTCACACCGTCAACCGTAAATTGTTCACTTGCCCCTTTAGGTAAGGTGTCGGTGGTCATAATGCCTGTTGCTGCTGCCGACCAATTATCCTCTTGTAATGCGGCTAAGGCGGCGGGTAATCCTGCTTCTAATTTAGCAATCGGTAATTGTTCACCAATCACGCCAGTCGAAAAAGGCAATACCGCTTCTGCTTGAATATGCGCCAATTCTGCTAAGGCAGCACAGCTACGCAACGCATTGGTCATGCCTGTGGTGCCTGTCCCTGCATTCGCATTACCCGTATTAATAATTAAATAACGGCTATTGGCTTGAGCTAAATTGGCTTTGGCTACTTGTACAGGCGCAGCACAAAAGGCATTGGTGGTAAATACTGCGGCGGTGTTGGCAGACGCTGCCAATTCAAAGACCACTAAATCTTTACGATTTTTATATCGAATATATGCTTCCGCGATTCCAATACGTACACCCTTAACAGGATGCATAATAGGCATAGATAAATCACCAACAGCCATTATTGTTTCCTTTTTTATCAGAAGGACAATATGAATGAGCAATAACCGTGAGCGCAGCTATTACCCGTTTAGTAAAAAAGGGCTACTGATAGCCCTTTTTTTCAGTACTACAAGCGTATTACGCAAGTTGACCATGACAATGTTTATATTTTTTGCCTGAGCCACAAGGACAGGGATCATTACGACCAATGTGTTGCCCCGCAAAAGGATTCGCATGGCTCGTGGTAGGTTCTTCAACCGTCACCGAAATGTTACCTTCGGCATCAGGCAAACCATCAACTTGTGCATGTTCAAACTGCATTTGCATAGCGGCCGCTTCGGCGGCTTGTTGTGCTTCCATTGCAGCAACTTCGTCGGCACTGGGCACATGAATACGGGCATAAGTTTGTACGACTTCGAGTTTGACCGCACCTAATAATTGTTGGAACAGTTGGAACGCTTCACGTTTGTATTCTTGCTCAGGATTCTTTTGCGCATAACCTCGTAAGTGAATGCCTTGACGCAGGTAATCCATTGCCGCTAAATGTTCCTTCCAATGACGGTCTAAAATCTGCAACATGATTTGTTTTTCAATCATATTGGCAACATCGTCACCCATTTTACTGCGTTGCTGACGATAGGCAGCACGCGCAGATTCGGCAATACGCTTACGTAAGCCAGTTTCGTCTAAGCGGTTATCTTCATCTAACCATTGCTGAATCGGTAACTCGATACCAAAGTCGGCCTGCAACCCTTTTTCTAAACTTGCAATGTCCCATTGGTCTTCAATGCTTTGTGGCGGTATAAACTCAGTGACAACAGTGGCAATCACATCATCGTACATATTTTCAAAGCTATCGGCCAAGCTACTCGCTGCCAAGACATCATCACGTTGACCATAAATGGCACGGCGTTGTTCGTTGGCGACATCATCGTATTTTAAGAGGTTTTTACGCATATCAAAGTTACGCGCCTCTACTTTACGTTGCGCCCCTTCAATCGAACGAGTGACCCAACGGTGCTCAATCGCTTCGCCTTTTTGCATACCTAAAGACCGCATCATATTCCGTACACGGTCGCTGGCAAAAATACGCATTAAATCGTCTTCTAAAGACAAATAAAAGCGACTTAAACCAGGGTCGCCTTGACGACCTGCACGACCGCGCAACTGATTGTCAATACGGCGTGATTCGTGACGTTCTGTACCAATAATATGCAAGCCACCCGATGCTAACACGGCGGCGTTATCTTGTTCCCACTGTGCTTTTAGGGCATCAATTTGTGCGGGCGTTGGATTTTGAATTTGTGCTAATTGCGCTTTCCAGTTCCCCCCCAACACAATATCTGTACCACGACCCGCCATATTGGTTGCAATCGTCACCGTACGTGGGCGACCTGCTTGGGCAATAATATCGGCTTCTTGGGCGTGGAATTTGGCATTTAAGACTTGATGCGGAATTTTTTCTTTGTGCAATAAACGGGATAAATATTCACTGGTTTCAATGGTCGCCGTCCCCACAAGTACGGGCGCACCTTTTTCCATGCACTCTTTAATATCACGAATAATTGCTTCGAACTTTTCATCTTTACTGAGATAAATCAGGTCTTCAAGGTCTTTACGTACCATTGGCTTATGAGTAGGAATAACGACCACATCTAAACCATAAATTTGTAAAAACTCAGGTGCTTCCGTATCGGCAGTACCCGTCATACCCGACAATTTTTGATAAAGACGGAAGTAGTTTTGGAAAGTCGTTGTCGCTAAGGTTTGATTTTCGTTTTGAATATCAACGTGCTCTTTGGCTTCGATGGCTTGATGCAACCCTTCAGACCAACGACGGCCCGCCATTGTACGGCCTGTATGTTCATCAACAATGATAATTTCATTATCTTGGACAATATAATGCACATCACGTTGGAAGAGTACGTGTGCTTTTAAGGCTGCTAAAACATGATGCAACAAACCGAGTTTGCTGGGCGCGTATAAACTTTCGCCTTCAGCCAATAAGCCTAATTGGGCTAATAATTGTTCTACATAGTCATAACCCACTTCTGTGAGTTCAATTTGACGTTGTTTTTCATCTACCCAGTAATGGCCACCGTCTGGCTTACCCTCTTCTTTTTGAGCAACTAACTGCGGCGGAATAACATTCACCTGCTCATACAAACGAGAAGAGCCTTCCATTGCACCCGAAATAATGAGTGGCGTACGCGCTTCATCAATCAAAATCGAGTCAACTTCGTCGATGATGGCAAAAATCAAGCCGCGCTGATGTTTATCCTCTAAGCGAAAGGCCATGTTATCGCGCAGATAATCAAAGCCAAACTCGTTATTGGTACCGTAAGTGATGTCTGCAATATAGGCTTCATGTTTTTCTTGGGCAGGCTGCATAGAACGAATAATACCCACCTTCATGCCCAAAAACTCAAAGAGCGGACGATTTAACTCAGCATCACGACGCGCCAAATAATCGTTCACTGTCACCACATGTACACCATGACCACTGAGCGCATTTAAGTAAGAGGCTAAGGTCGCCATGAGAGTTTTACCTTCACCTGTACGCATTTCTGCAATACGGCCTTCGTGCAGGGTCATACCACCAATTAGCTGTACATCGTAGTGACGCATACCCATCACACGTTTAGCGGCTTCACGACAGACGGCAAAGGCTTCGGGCAATAATTGGTCTAGCGTTTCGCCTTTAGTATAGCGATTGCGGAATTCTTCTGTTTTTGCCTGTAATGCAGCATCATCAAGGCTTTGAATACTGGGTTCTAAGGCATTGATTGTTTCAACAATCTTTTGCATCCGTTTTAATTCGCGTTCGTTTTTTGTTCCAAAAATTCCGCTAATGAGGCGTGCTAACATAAAAGCCACTCTTTATTACATGATTTCGACTTCAACCGCATTGGCTCTGGGGTCTGTTGACGTTGTGATTGTGGTTACGAAAGAGACTATTTTGGATTAACGGCTTATGTGTACACACTCAGCTCTCATAGTGCGACTGCATGACCCAATAAGCGTTATTCTGTCAATCTTCAGATGATACCAATTGACCAAAGATGGGGACAGTAAAAGCAGAAGACAAGCGAGATGTGGCGATTTTATCTAAAATAGTACATGGTATACACAATTAGAGGGCTACAATCTACGTTCGGACTTCAGTTGATGGGTCTGTTATCCATTTGGCCAACCAAAAACGGCCACATTCTACCTTGAATTCTGTCTATCAATAAAGGCAGAACCACCATTTTAGATGAAAAAAGGAGAAGCTCTAGCCTCTCCTTTTACACATTTACAGGCAGAGCACACTCAGGCTTTTAAGCCTAAGCCCCCACGGATAAACTATTTTTTTAACGCAACCGCCACATAACTGGCAGGGTCAATTTGTTTGCCATTGAGTAACACTTCATAGTGTAAATGAGTGCCTGTCGAGCGGCCTGTAGACCCCATATAGGCAATCAGTTGGTCTTTAGCCACTAAGTCCCCTGCTTTGGCGACAATACTTTGAGCATGGGCATAACGTGTGGTGTAACCATTCCCGTGATTCACTTCGACGACATTACCATAACCTGCTTTAACACCAGCAAAACTCACCACGCCTGATGCAACACTATAAATATCAGCGCCTTGTGCCCCTGAGAAATCAATACCCCCATGAAACGCGGCACGTCCTGTAAAAGGGTCTGTACGATAACCAAAGGTTGAGGTGATTGCCGCATTACGAACAGGCAAATTAGCCAAATAGGATTGATTATTTTGCAAACGCTTATTAAATAACACGCTGTCTAATGCTTGTAATTGCGTTTCTTTTTGTGCCAAACGCTGCGATAACTCTTGCAAACGTAAGTCGATATTATGCTCACCTAAGACGCTTAAATCTTGGGTCAAGGGTCCACCCTTAGAATCTTTAGCGGGTGCGGAAGAAAACTCTTGTACAGAAATATGTGCACTTTCGGCCACATGCTGACTCAGTGCATCTAAACGTAATAACTGTGCTTGCATTTCTGCAACACGCGCTTGCATGGCTCTAAGCTGTTGAGCTTCTGCTGTATCGATATTGCTATTAACCACAATAGGTGCGGCGGTATTTTTTTGTACCGTAGTTTTAGCACCGACCGCATACCCAATTGCCCCCCCTGCTACCGCTAACAAACTCACCGAGCCAACAAACGTGGCAATCGTGGTGGGTGTCAGACGTAACATCAAGGGTTTAACCGCATAACGTCGCCATGCTGATACTTTCATGCTTTCTCTCCCATACGTGGATTTTAGAGAAAGCGTGTTGGTTTATACCGAATCGACTGACAGTTGTCGTGTCTGATTCGTTAACGGTGATAAAAACAATCACTATAAACAAACACACTCTCACTTGTCGGCCACACATGCCTGTTATCACAGAACACACTCGCCATCGTGAGTACACAATAGGCAGGCTGACAAGCAAATCCAGATTTTGCTAGTTGGCTGACATGGGTAAGTATCACAAATAAGGATACAAACGCTTGTCAACAAGGCGCAGAATACGTAATTTACGTCTATATGACGAACTGATTACTTATTCCGCCTAGGGGCTTGTTATGGCAATTTCTCTTCAGCGCAGTCGTGACCTCAAAGGTTCACCCCTGCTTCTGCAATTACAACAACAAGCACTCTATTTAGCCAAACTCAACGCCATCGTTGCTGAGCAGTTAACGGCTATCAAAGACCATTGTCGGGTTGCCTCCTATAAAGATGGCATTTTAACCCTACAAACGACCAATAACGCCCTGAGTGGGCAGTTACGTTATCTTCACAATCATTACTTGCAAAAGTTGCGCCAACATACAGTATTTAGCGGCATACTTCGTATTCAAATTTTGTTAGCTGCGTCTATTGACGTGAATCGTGCGCAGTCTGAGGCGGTGACACCTCTCTCGCCACAAACGCGTTCATTACTTTTAGAAACAGCGAGTCATATTGAGGATGCAGAGCTTAGCGAAGCCTTACGTAGTTTGGCAAGATAATCGTCTAACAAGCCGACAGACTGACGAATAGCCAACAAACTCAGAAAAACTCGCTAAGTGCTTGATTTAATGGATATCTATGGGGGGATGTGCCTTTACATAAGAAATAGGGGCTAATTCTTCGTCATCAAATGTCACAATTTCCCATGTATCAGGCTGTTCTAGCATAGCACGTAACAACTGATTATTGAGTGCATGACCCGATTTGTAACCTTGAAACTCACCGATAATGCCATAGCCTAAGATGTATAAATCGCCAATAGCATCTAACATTTTATGGCGTACAAACTCATCTTCATAACGCAAACCATCGGCATTCATCACGCCCTCGTCATTTAAGACAATGGCATTTTCTAAACTACCGCCTTTGGCTAAGTTGAGGGAGCGCAGATATTCAATATCACGCATAAAACCAAAAGTACGCGCCCGACTGACCTCTCTCACATAAGCAGTTGTCGAAAAATCAACAACGGCACTTTTATGGTCGTCTAAAAAGGCAGGATGGTCAAAATCAATGGTAAACGCGACACGAAAGCCGTCATAAGGAATAAACGCAGCAATTTTATCGCCAGCTCTAACTTCAATGGGCTTTTTAATACGCACTAATTTTTTAGGGGCATTTTGTTCAATAATACCTGCGGCTTGCAACAAAAATACAAACGGACCTGCACTACCATCCATAATCGGGATTTCTGGCGAGCTGACCTCGATAATTGCATTATCAATCCCTAAACCTGCCAATGCAGACATTAAATGTTCGACTGTGCCCACTTTTACCCCGTCTTTAATGAGGTTAGAGGACATGGTCGTTTCATTAACGAGTAAGGCATTTGCAGGAATATCGACGGGCGTAGGCAGGTCTGTACGACGAAAAACAATACCGCTATCGATCGCGCTGGGTTTTAGCGTGAGATAGACCTTTTGGCCACTGTGTAAACCAATACCAGAGGCACGAATCGTATTTTTGAGGGTTCGTTGGCGCAGCATTGTGACAAAATGTTTCAAACTTAGACGGGCATAGTAACACTTTTTCACATTTGTGCAAGTTTTGTCTAATAATTCGTCGTGATTGATTAAGTAGCTTAATCTATATAGGGGGCTACATCACATATCATCAGCCCCCTCACCTTAGAAATGAAAATTTATACCCATTGTCACCAACTCATTTTTGTGTGTGGCCTGTCCCTGCACTTCTGTATCAGGTAAACGGGTATAGCCTATTTCTATACTCGCGGTATCTACTAATTTAAGACCTGCACCTAAGCCATAGGCAATACCACTGGTATGTGTCTTGCTCTGAGTAAACAATCCCGTTTGTTCATAATTGACTCTAGCGACACCTATACGACTATTCACATACACAGGTGTTGGTGTTTGTAGTTTGGCATAAGCTGCTAAAGTCTCTGTGGCTAAGGTTGAACCTAATCCCAAATCATAATCTTCTAAACTGGTGGAGTATTGCGCTTCTAATCCGATGGCTGGCAATATATTTGCCCCTACAACCAATCCAAGATGATTGAGCTTCAGCGTTTGTTGATTGGGCATCTGAATATCTTCAGTCTGAAGTTGTCCGTACTGTATGCCTAAATATGGACGCTCTTCAGCAACACTCAGGCCTGCTGTCCCTATACCTAAAACTGCAACAACGGCATATTTAGTTGAAGTTTTCATGATCATTTCCTCGCTATAAACACATGTGCCCGTCAATCGGGCAGTTTGATAAGAGCGTATTGGTATTTGCTCTACCTGCGAGAAACGTTATAACAAGGCCATGTACGATTTTTTGCACCTGTTGTGTTGTGCAAAACGGAGAGTTAGTTTGCGAGTATGGCGAATGGGTAAGATTTTTCGGAGAAATGTGAGTGAGCGCTAGACTCTTGTAATATTTAGTAACACTTTGAACCGACCTTCAAGCCAGAATATGGCTTGAAGGCCAGTGGTTTAGTGCTTATTCGCTTTGTTGGCGACGCAAAAAGGACGGGATATTTAATAAGTCCGACTTAGACTCTGCGGGTTTTTGTGCAGGTGCAGGCGCAGCTTGCTGCTTTTTCAAAACAGATGGCGTGTCAAAATCTTCATAACCACGACTTGGTGCAGCAGGCATTCCCCCTAAAGGTGCACGTGGGCGAGCCGCCGCGGTTGCTGTCGCTTGTACCCCTGCCGTCGCAGCTTGTGCTTTGGTTAAACCCGTTGCGACCACGGTAACACGAATATCGTCGCCAATATCGGGGTCAACAATCATGCCAATTTTAATGGCAATGCCTTGTGCCGCCAAAGGCTCTACAATTTCGCCCACGGTGGTATATTCTTCTAAGCCGAGGTCTTCATTACCCGCAATAGAGACTAACAAACCCGTTGCACCTTCTAATTTAATATCATCTAACAGTGGACTGTTAATTGCTTTTAAGGTGGCTTCACGTGCACGGTCTGTTCCAGAGGCAATGCCTGTTCCCATCATCGCCAAGCCACGGTCACGCATCGCATTACGTACGTCAGCAAAGTCAAGGTTAATCATACCAGGACGGGTAATCATGTCAGAAATACCACGCACTGCTTCAAACAAGACGTTATTTGCTTTTTTGAAGGCTTCAATGAGGGAGATTTTATTACCATATACTTTTAAGAGTTTGGCATTTGGAATGGTAATTAAGGAATCGACATGTTGAGATAATTCTTCAATACCTTGGTCTGCCAAATGGTCGCGACGCTCAAACGGGAATGGACGAGTCACAACGCCTACGGTCAGGATTCCCATTTCACGCGCCACTTCGGCAATCACAGGGGCTGCACCTGTTCCTGTACCACCCCCCATACCTGCGGTAATAAAGGCCATATCAGCGCCTTTTAAGGATTCAATAATTTGCTCACGGGTTTCTAAAGCTGCTTGACGCCCTACTTCTGGATTCGTGCCCGCTCCCAAACCGCGGGTTAATTCAGCACCTAATTGTACGGCATTGGGGGAACTCATTTTGGTCAATGCTTGCATATCTGTGTTTGCACAGATGAAATCTACCCCATATAAATGGCTTTGCACCATGTGCTCTACAGCATTACTACCGCCACCACCGACACCAAAGACCTTGATGACAGGACCCTGTAATTTTTGATGACTTTGTTGATCATCTGCGATTTTGAAAATACCCATGTGATTTCTCCTGCCAAAGAATAATCATACTGCTACTGTTAACTAATACCTAATCTTTACACGGTATATCAGTTAAGGCCTCAGGACTTATACATTATCGCTGATAAGCTCAGAGAATGTGCATATTTTTGCAAGGTATAAGCCCTACTCTGTAAATTTGTCTATGAATTGGGACTAATTTAGTAATTACAACCAATTCATAGGCTTAAATCTGTGTTGGCTTCTGTTAGAAATGTTCTTCTAACCAAGCACGTAAACGTTGCACGATACCATCTGCCGCAACCAATGTTTTACGACGCGGTGGCTGCGTGGCTCGTAACTCAAGTACTTTGTCTCTACCCGCCATCAATAAACCCACACTGGTGGCGTAAACAGGATTTCTGACAATTTGTCCATTGCCTTCGGGGCGTAAATTAGGTACACCAATGCGTACTTGCATACCAAAAATCGATTCTGCCAACGCTGCTGCGCCTTCAATACGCGCAGCACCACCTGTCAACACAATCCCTGCACTTAAATATTCGGCTAATCCTGTGTGTTGTAACTGGTCACGAATATATTCGAACAATTCCACATAACGCGCTTCAACAATAGACGCTAAGACATGGCGCTCTAGTTTACGGTGCGCACGGTCACCTGTGCTAGGCACATTGATATATTCTTCGCGCTTGACTGAAATAGACTGTGCACAGGCTTGTTTTATTTTTAATTGTTCTGCTTCTTGTAACGGGGTACGCAAGACATGGGCAATATCATTGGTCACATGGTCGCCACCGACGGCCACAATTTCTGTATATCGCAATGCCCCGTGTGTATACACTGCAAGGTCTGTTGTCCCTGCACCAATATCAATTAAGCAGACCCCCAAGGTTTTTTCGTCTTCAGTGAGTACCGCATTAGCGGCCGCATAGGGTTCTAAAATAATATCATCAATATTGATACATGCGCCGTGTACACATTTTTCTAAATTTTGCAGTGCACTCAAACCACAGGTGACGAGATGATAATGTCCTTCTAGTCGTACGCCCGACATACCCATCGGATTACGAATATCATATTGGCCATCAACACTAAACTCTTGTGACACCAGATGTAATACTTTTTGTTCGGGTAAGATAGCACCTGTTTTCGCATTATCCAAGACAGCATCCATATCTATTTCTGTGACTTCGCCACTACGAATATGCACCACACCTTGTAAATTACGACTATGGATATGATTGCCCGCTATGCCCACAAAAGCAGAGTGTACACTACAATTGGCCATATTTTCGGCTTCTTTAATCGCCGTTTGAATCGCACGGGTGGTTTCATCAATATCCACCACCATACCGCGCTTTAAGCCTGTACACGGACTTTTGCCCACACCTACTACTTCCAAATCTTTGTCAGCAGTAATTTGTGCAATTAAAACAATAATTTTAGACGTACCAACGTCTAAAGCAACAATCAAGTTATCGGCATCTACCATACCATCACCCATGTGATTTTAGGCTCAGTCAACATTACCAACAGGTAATGATTACAATTTTTGTGTCGTGATTGATTAGAACATCAAGTCTGTTAATGTCTAAAAAATCACCTAAATACTGTTCACAATACGCGTTAGATTCACCCTGCTACCATTACATTGCAGGCAAACGCTGTAATTGGTTATGCGTTACAGGCACCGCAAGGCCTTCTTTCCATGCTACTGCGAGTCCATTACGATAACGTAAATCTATGGTGGCAATACGGTCAGCATAAGGGGTTAATTCACGCTGATAGAGTTTGGTAAATCGTTGCAGTTTTTCATTGATAAAGTTTTGGTCTAGTACCACTTGAATGCCATTATCAAAACGAATAAACCATGTTCTACGCTCGGTTAAGTGCAATTCCACCACGCGCAATTTTAACTCACGAAAACGCTCATTAAAGCTACGATATTGGTCCATCACATACGCTGTTTTGCCCACGGGGCCAAATAATAACGGTAAATCGGTGTTTTGTTGGCTCACTTTAGGTTGAAACACTTCACCTTTTGCACTCAAATACCCTTTACTTCCCCAACGCGCAACCGCCTTCTTTTCTACCACGATGACACGAATACCATCAGGCCAACGACGTTGTACAGACATGCTTTCTACCCACGGTGAGGCCAAAACGGCATCTCGAATCGCCACTAAGTCTGTACTAAAATAACTGCCTTGTACGACGGGTTTTAGCCGCGCAGATAGTTCTTCTCGGTCGGCCACACTGATGTCACCTTCTACTTGAACCAGCGCTAAGGGGGCTTTACGTTGCAATTCATGCACCAAACCCATTAATCCCCAACCTAATAAGGCAAACGCAGCGAGCAACCACAAAAAGCTCAGCACACGCCAAACAGTACGCAAATGGCGTTGCGTGCCAGTCAGCACGAGCGGGGCTTGATTGCTTGACGCATGTGACGGCATAACCAAAAATCTCACGACTAAAAAATTAGGGTCTCAATACCCACCCGAATCAACGCACATTAGGTGACCTTAGCACAGGCAAAGGTCGTCATTCTTAACGCAGATATTTATCCCTTGCGTGTTTCAACAAATACTTGGCAAAGTCTACAATGATACTACTGTATTCGGGTTGGATTCGAGTTTATTTCACGGTTTGCGACAAAATACTGAGCACTAAGTCTTGAAAACTGATCCCTGCGGCTCGTGCGGCCATCGGAACTAAGGAGTGGTCAGTCATACCAGGTACCGTATTCACCTCTAATAACCAGAAGTTACCTTGCTCATCTTGCATGGCGTCAATACGTCCCCATCCTTGTGCCCCCACCTTTTCAAATGCTTCGAGCGCGATGGCTTGTAATGTCGCCTCATCATCAGGGCTCAAGCCACAAGGACACAAATATTGCGTATCGTTGGCTTTATATTTTGCGTCAAAATCATAAAAACCATGACTTTGATGCGGTTGTAAACGAATAACAGGCAAGGCTTTACCTGCCAAAATAACCACCGTATATTCACGACCCGTTACCCATGACTCTGCAATAATTTCGCTGTCATATTGTGCAGCAAAGGCATACGCGGGTTGTAAGTCTTCGGCTTTTTCTACTTTACGCATACCGATACTAGAGCCTTCGTGAGCAGGCTTCACCATTAAAGGCAAACCTAATTGAGCAACCACCTGCGCAAAATCGGTATCAGCACGTAATTGGGCATAGGCAGGTGTTGGGAGTCCACAGCCTAACCACAATTGTTTGGTGCGTGCTTTGTCCATCCCCAAGGCTGACGCAAGTACGCCACTGCCTGTATAGGGAATATGCAGTAGCTCTAAAGCACCTTGCATGGTGCCGTCTTCACCACCACGTCCATGTAAGACGATAAAAGCACGGTCAAATTGCAGGATATCGGCAATGGCTTGTTGTGCGGGGTCAAAAGCATGGGCATCAACACCCGCGGCTTGTAAAGCTGACAATACCGCCTGACCACTAATCAAAGAAATTTCACGTTCTGCCGATGTTCCGCCTAATAACACAGCGACACGACCAAATTGTTGTACTGCACTACTCATGTTCTTACTCAAAGAAAGTAAAGTCTATTGGATAGTTGGCTATTGGTGAACCAAGGTGTGTTTTGGAAGGGATAAGTCGCCTAAGCTACATGATTGCTTGTTTCAATCACACAACACCGTAGCAAAAACATCCATTTTGAGCTTGATGATAACGGAACATGCATCACGGTTAACCCATCATTTACTTCACCCACCCAAGACCAATAGCCCTGATGATTTAGCTTAAAACGACACACCTTTGACTAGGAGAAACAGCACAAACAGTGCCAACCTCCTATCATGGACGTTATATTTTGCTTAAATATAAACCGTGTTGGGCTAATTCTAAGGCAATTGCCCCCACAGTGCCCGCACCTTGGGTTAACAATACGTCATTCGCTTGTAACACGGACGGTAATAAGGTAGGTAATTCCTCTATTTTTTCAATAAAAATCGGTTCAACTAAACCGCGTGCTCGGATACTACGCGCCAAGGTACGACCATCTGCGCCTGCAATCGGTTTTTCGCCTGCCGAATAAACATCTAACAATAATAAAACATCCACCTGTGATAAAACCTGTACAAAATCTTCAAAGCAATCACGGGTACGGGTATAACGGTGCGGTTGAAACATCAAGACCAAACGACGGTCAGGAAAACTTTGTCTTGCTGCTTTTAATGTCGCTTCTACTTCTCTGGGATGATGACCATAATCATCCACTAAACGTACGGTCTGACCTTGTGTGGTCGCAAACTCACCGTATTGTTGAAAACGTCGACCCACGCCTTGAAAGTTGGCTAGAGCCGTTTGAATGGCTTGCTCATCTACGCCTTCATCGCTTGCGATAGCAATCGCGGCTAAGGCATTTAAGACATTGTGTAAACCTGGCAAATTAAGGCTAACGGCCAACGGTGGATGGTGAGGACGCAAAACCGTAAATCGTGTTTGCATACCGTCTTGGCAAATATCCACTGCACGCACATCATTAGCTTCTGCAAAACCGTAGGTCACTGTTGGCCGTGCAATACGAGGTAGCAACTCCCGAATGACGGGGTCATCGCCACAAACCACCGCCAAGCCATAAAAGGGTAAATTATGTAAGAATTCGATAAAGGTATCTTTTAGCTTTTCAAAAGACCCGCCATAGGTATCCATATGGTCAGCATCAATATTGGTAACAACGGCAGCCATAGGTTGCAAATGTAAAAAAGAAGCATCACTTTCATCCGCTTCCGCTACCAAATAACGGCTACCGCCCAATTTGGCGTTTGTACCTGCACTATTTAACAAACCACCAATCACAAAGGTCGGGTCAAAGCCGCCTTCGGCTAAAATCGAGGTGACCAGACTCGTCGTCGTCGTTTTACCGTGTGTGCCCGCAATCGCAATGCCGTGACGATAGCGCATTAACTCGCCAAGCATTTCTGCACGACGGACGATAGGCAGACGTTGCTCACGCGCTGCAACCACTTCAGGATTCGTGCTGTCAATGGCCGTTGATACAACCACAACATCCGAACCTTGAATATTTTCTGCGGCATGGCCAATAAAAATATCTGCCCCTAAATCTTGAAGACGAGCCGTCGTTTTACTGGCTTTGGCATCTGAACCTGCAATCCGATAGCCTTGATTAAGTAGCACTTCGGCAATACCACACATGCCCGCGCCACCAATACCGATAAAATGAATACGACGGATACGGCGCATCTCAGGAATTTCGATGAGTCGCGTACGGGAGCTTTGATTTATCATAAAATTACTCAGCACGAAGACAATAATTAGCAACCGTTGCCGTTGCTTCTGGTTGTGCAAGTTTACGAGCAATCACTGCCATTTGCAGTAATGTTGCCCGCGACAATAGGGGTTTCAGACGGTCGGCTAAACTCTCTGGGGTCAAACTTTGTTGTGGGCACAACAATGCGGCCCCCGCATCACTCAAATAACGGCCATTGGCTGTTTGATGGTCATCGACAGCAAAAGGGTATGGGACTAAAACAGAAGCCACACCTGCGGCAGCAATTTCACTGACCGTTAAAGCGCCCGAGCGACAAATGACTAAGTCTGCCCACGCATAAGCCTCCGCCATATCGGCAATAAAGGGCTGTACATCTGCGGTAACAGCCAAGCCCTGATAACGTGCCAACGTCGCTTCGGCACGATTTTTACCCGATTGATGGCGAATAGTTAAGGCATAGTCTTTAGTCAATAACGCTAAGGCTTGTGGAACTAAGTCATTAAGAGCCACCGCTCCTTGGCTACCGCCTAAAATTAAGATATTTAACGCTCCCTCTCGCTCAGCATAACGCTGTTCAGGTGACGCTAATTGGGCAATGACAGGACGCACAGGGTTGCCTGTGGTTTTGACTTTAGGACTTGCGGCAAAGGCTTGAGGAAAGGCTTGTAGCACCGTGGTTGCCAAATGCGATAACTGCTTATTAGTAAACCCCGCAATGGCATTTTGCTCATGGATAATCAACGGCTTTGCTAACAAACGGGCGGCAACACCACCAGGCCCCGTCACATAACCCCCTAAACCAATGACACAATCTGCCTTCACCGCTTTTAAGACACGCATGGCAGCCAATATAGCCGCCAAAATTTTGAAGGGGGCTAGCAATAGCCGCGCTATCCCCTGCCCTCTGACACCTTTGACATCTAAATAGCTAATTGGGAAACCGTTCTTAGGTACAATATCTGCCTCAATACCGTTTGCGGTACCCAACCAATGAATTGCAATACCTTGCTGTGCTAAATGTTGTGCTACCGCAAGTGCAGGAAAAACGTGCCCCCCTGTACCACCCGCCATGACAACCACAGACTTAACCGTCATGGTGTGCCTCCTTGTTTTGCTATTGTCGTTTCTGCATCTATTCGTAATAAAATACCTAACATGGTAAACACAACCACCAAACTACTACCACCATAACTAATAAAAGGTAAGGTTAACCCTTTGGTTGGAAACAACCCTGTACACACCGAGATATTGATAATGGCTTGCATCAGCATTAAAAAAATCATGCCATAGGCCAAATAAGACTCTTGTAATTTACCAACTGCAGCTGCGTTTCGACCAATACGCACACCTGCTTGAACCAACATAAAAAAAGCGATTAGCAATACAAATACACCAACAAGCCCAAACTCTTCGGCATAAATGGCAAACACGAAGTCAGTATGTGCCTCGGGCAAATAGAACAACTTTTGTACACTATGACCCAACCCAACACCAAACCAATCCCCACGACCAAAGGCAATCAAACTTTGGGATAATTGATAATCTGTACCATAGGCATCATCCCAAGGTTCCCAAAAGGACATTAAGCGTTTGACCCGATAATCCGCCGAAAAAGCCAGCGCAATCGCACCACCAACTACACCCGCAAACAACAACCCAAATTGTGCTAAGGGAGCGCCGCCTAAAAACAACATGCCTAAGATGGCACTCATCAAAACCAAACTGGCACCAAAGTCAGGTTCAGCCATAAACAAGGCAATCGTCAACCCAATAATAATGCCTGCACGTAGTAAGCCCGTAAAATAGGTGGTACGTACGGCTTCTTGACGACGGACGAGATAACCCGACATAAATAAGACGACAGCAAATTTGCCAATTTCAGAGGGTTGTATGGTAATGCCAGCAGCACCTAGCCAGCGTGCACTGCCGTTAATGCGACGGCCAATGCCTGGTATCAACACTAAAATCAACAACACAAACGAAATAATTAAAATATACCAACTCCAACGCTGCCAAAAATGCATTGGAATTTGCGCCGCAACGGTGGCCGCGGTCACGCCCATCAGGACGTAAATTAAATGCCGAATAAAAAAATAAAAGGGATTATTAAAATCTGCCGAGGCAATACCCATTGACGCAGAAGCGACCATAATAACGCCTATCGACGCCAAAATCGCGGCTGCCAACATCAATAATCGGCGGACTGTAAACTCCTGCTGCCAGTTAGGAACTAACCAGTGACGAGGAATCTGTGTTAAAGAAGGCCTCTTAAGTGCTAACTTCATACCATTTATCACTACAAGGAATACAGGGCATTAACCGCTGCCACAAACTGATGGCCACGGTCTTCATAATGTTTGAACATATCAAAACTGGCACAAGCAGGCGATAATAGAACCGCATCACCTGCGCAAGCCAACTGATGGGCTTGTTGTACGGCGTCAACTAAGGTCGAGGCATAGTATTTGACGAGTTGCGGACTGAGTGCAGCGTCAATTTTTTGGGCATCTTCACCAATTAAAACCACAGCTTTACTATATTGCACTAAGGCAGGCGACAAGGGTCGAAAATCTTGTCCTTTACCCACTCCCCCTGCAATCAAAATCACTTGGCCACTAATACTCGCACCTAAGCCATTAATAGCGGCTAAGGTAGCACCGACATTCGTCCCTTTGGAGTCGTTATACCATGCAACCTGCTGTTGTTTGGTCACTAACTGACAACGATGCGGTAGTCCCGTAAAATGACGCAAGGTCGTCAACATCGCGGTCATGGGGATATTGACGGCCTCACCCAGTGCTAAGGCGGCTAAGGCATTCGCGACATTGTGCTCACCAAAAATGCCCATTTCTTGCGTTGGCATCAATTTTTGCGCACCTTTGGCTAAATAACTCACACCTTGCTCTTTAATGACGCCGTATTGATGCAAATCGGGTGGATTCAGGCCAAAACTGGTATTGGGGATATGTTCTGGCAATAACGGCACTGTCAGTAAATCTTGGCGGTTGGTGACATAATAGTGACAGTTACGATAGATACGTTGTTTGGCCGCATGATACTCCTGCATATTGGCATAACGGTCCATGTGGTCTTCGCTAATATTCAGAATGGTGGCGGCAGCGGCTTGCAAACTAAATGTTGTCTCTAGCTGAAAACTGGATAGCTCAAGCACATATAAATCGGCAGGTTGTGCGAGTAATTCTAAAACAGGCGTCCCTAAATTCCCGCCTACACCGACAACAATACCTGCGGCTTCTGCCATCAATCCCACTAAGGTAGTGACCGTACTTTTGGCATTAGACCCTGTAATCGCGACAATGGGGGTTGTTGTGGCTCGGCAAAATAACTCTATATCCCCAATCACTTGAATCCCGTGTTGTCTGGCAGCAGCGAGTGCAGGTTCATTAATTGATATACCTGGACTACACACAATCTCTTGGGCACTGAGCAATAACTCTGCGTCTAAGTGCCCTAAACTAACGACAACATCGGGATATTCGGTACGTAACTCGGCTAAATTAGGTGGATTTTCACGTGTGTCATTCACGGCTACTGTGTAACCCATTTGTTTTAAGTAACGGACACAAGAAAGTCCCGTTTTACCTAAACCAACCACTACTTTGAGTCCTGCACGCTGGATTAAACCCGCCATAATTGCCTCTATGATTAGAACCGTGAGTTAACGAATTTTAAGCGTTGTCAAACCCAGTAATACCAGCATAAAGCTGATAATCCAAAAGCGAACGACGACTTTGGTTTCTGGCCAGCCTTTTAATTCATAATGATGATGAATGGGTGCCATACGGAAGATACGTTTACCTGTTAATTTATATGAACTGACTTGTAACATCACAGAGACGGTTTCCATCACAAACACCCCGCCCATGATAAATAAGACAATTTCTTGGCGCACAATCACGGCAATTACCCCTAGGACTGCACCTAAGGCCAATGCCCCCACATCCCCCATAAACACTTGTGCAGGATAGGCGTTAAACCATAAAAAACCCAAACCTGCGCCAATAATAGAACCACAAATGACAATTAACTCACCCGAGCCCGCAACATAAGGAATGTGTAAGTATTGGGCAAATTTGATATTGCCTGATAAATACGCAAAAATCGCCAATGCGCCTGCCACCATCACAGTTGGCATAATCGCTAAGCCATCTAAGCCGTCGGTTAAATTCACCGCGTTACTACTGCCAACAATCACTAAATAGGTCAGCAAAATATAAAAAATACCCAAAGGTAAGACGAGGTCTTTGAAAAAGGGAAAAATTAAGGTTGTTTCAACGGGGGTTTTAGCCAAGTAATATAAAGCACCTGCGGCAGCAATACCGCCCACCGACTGCCAAAAATATTTCCATTTAGCGGGTAGGCCGCGTGAGTTTTTCTCGACTACTTTACGGTAGTCGTCAACCCAACCCACTGCACCAAACACCGTCATGACGCCTAATACAATCCAAATATAGGGATTACTCAAATTTGCCCACAGCAAGGTGCTGATAGCAATTGCCACTAAAATCAATGCCCCACCCATCGTAGGTGTGCCTGATTTAACTAAATGTGTTTGTGGGCCGTCGGTACGTACCGCTTGACCAAACTTTAGTTTGCGTAAATATTCAATCATCCACGGGCCAAACCACAAGGCAATCCCTAAAGCCGTTAAAATACTTAACATGGCTCTTAGCGTTAAATAATTAAAAACATGAAAGCCTTTATAATATTGGGCTAAAAAATCTGCTAACCACAGCAACATAGACGTTGCTCCTTTTGACAATCTTTACTTAAACAGGGATATCGCCACCCTAAAGAGGCGTGCTTATCTTGAGCACGGTTAGGTTCTAAACAGCCACAAAGGCTTGCACTACAGATTCCATACGTGCGCTACGTGAGCCTTTGACTAAAACTGTGACCGCCTGCGCCAATTCTGACTTCAATGCGTCAATGAGCGGCGCATGCTCGATAAATACCTGTGCGTTATCCCCAAATCCTGTGGCAAGCTCATGAGCATAAGCACCAACAGCATACAAAGCATCAATCTGTTTGGCACGCGCATACGCCCCCACCTCTTGATGAAGAGCAGCTGCATCTGCCCCCAATTCTCCCATCGCCCCCAAGACCACGATTTTACGCCCAACACATAACGCCAACTCATCTATTGCGGCTTTCACAGAGTTGGGATTTGCATTGTAAGTGTCATCAATCAGGGTAAATGGCTGGCAACGATGTAACACCATACGGCCTGCCGCACCCTGTGCCTGATTTAAGCCCTGTTGGATATGGACTAACGATAAACCACAGGCCCACGCCAAACAGGCAGCCGCCAACGCATTAGCGACATTATGTTGCCCGATAAGTTGTAGTTGAATGGGGATAGATTGTTGGGCAATATGCAAATTAAATTGATATGCCCCACCTGCGCCACGTTTAATGTCAGTTGCAAAGACATCTGCCTGTTTATTAACAGAAAAATTGATTATTTTACGGCCTGCACATAATTGGCGATGGTAATCGGCATACTCATCATCGGCATTGATAACAGCCGTTCCACCTTCCACTAAGCCCGAAAAAATCTCACCTTTGGCTTTAGCAATCCCTGCTCGACCACCAAACCCTTCTAAATGTGCCGTGCCAATATTGTTAATCAGTGCCGCATGCGGTTGAACCAGCCCTGACGTGTAGGCAATTTCACCTTGATGATTCGCTCCTAACTCAAATACGCCATATTGATGTTCAGCCTGTAGGCGTAATAAGGTTAATGGCACGCCAATATCATTATTTTTATTGCCCAAGGTGGCTAAGGTTGTGCCTGCTTGTCTAAAGATACTTGCAGTCAACTCTTTAGTCGTTGTTTTGCCACTGCTTCCCGTAATCGCAACACGCACTAAATCAAATTGCTCACGCCATGCTTGTGCTAATTGACCTAAGGCTTGATGGCTATTGGTGACCACAATTTGCGGAATCGCCAATGCAGGTTGATGACGTGTGACAATTGCCGCAACAGCCCCTGCCGCCACGGCTTGCTCAACAAAGTCGTTGGCATCAAACTTTGCCCCACTGAGCGCAATAAATACATCGTTTGCTTGAATAGCACGTGTATCGGTAGAAAACTGGTAGACATCCAAGTCGTGACCAATGAGCTGTCCTTGTGTTTTTTGGGCAATGACACTTAATTTCATAACGTTCTCATCGATAAAAAAGCTGACACCTGAAGGCTAAACGGCAGATATTTTTAATAGTTGCTCTACTATCTGCGCATCATCAAAGGGATAACGCACCCCTTGTATTTCTTGATAATCTTCGTGACCTTTACCTGCCACTAAGACCAAATCCCCCGCCTGTGCATGGCTCAGGGCATAACGAATCGCTTGCTCACGGTCAGCGATAATCACCATCTGATGCGGTTGATTAATACCCGTCACAATATCGGCAATAATGGCATCTACCGCTTCACTACGCGGATTATCGGCGGTAATAATCACTTTATCCGCTAAACGACTGGCAATTTCACCCATAATGGGCCGTTTGCCACGGTCTCGGTCTCCACCACAGCCAAACACACACCACAGATGCTGATGTGTATGCTCACGTAATGTGGATAACACTTTTTCCAAAGCGTCGGGCGTATGTGCATAGTCTACGACAACGGTGATATCTGCATTGGTTAAACATTGCATACGTCCACGCACAGGTTGTACATGGCTAAGGGCGTCAACGGCTTGTGTTAAGGGTATCGAAAAACTTAACAAGCCTGCTAATACCGCCAAGATATTACTGACATTAAAACGCCCCAATAGACGTGTTTGTAATTCAACCTGTCCCATCGGAGTTTTAATCGTTAAGCACAAGCCTTGTAACGAAGGTTGAACGGATAACGCAACAAAATCAGCATCACGTTGGGCATGTTGACTATATGTCCAACAACGGACATTCGGTGCTAATCCCACCATAAATACCTGACTCGCAGGGTCATCGGCATTAAAAATGGCGGTCTGTAAGGTTGGCCACCGAAATAACAAGGCTTTGGCTTGCTGATAGGCTTCCATCGTCCCATGATAATCCAAATGGTCGCGCGTTAAATTGGTAAAAATCGCTGTTTGTATACAGGTTGCATTTAAGCGACCTTGTTCTAAACCGTGCGAACTGGCTTCTAAGGCAACCACTTGTACGCCTGCTGCTTTGAAGTCAGCCAGTTTTTTTTGTAGCTGTAAGGCATCTAAGGTGGTGTGTGTGGATGGCTGAATTGCTCCGATGACCCCATTCCCTAATGTACCTAAGACGGCCGATTTTAGTGCGAGAAAATCACACGCATGGGCAAATAATTGGGCACAACTGGTTTTACCATTCGTGCCTGTGACGGCTAATACACTTAGGTCTTGACTAGGCGACTGGTAAAAGCGCGCCGCAATTTGCCCTAAATATTGAGGCAAATCGGCAATACAAATCACGGGTACTTGTGCAATCGCATAATCGGTTTCTTCACTGTGGGCTAAGACCGCGACTGCTCCTTGTGCAATGGCTTGGGGAATATACTGCCGTGCATCATGCTTGAGTCCCCGTAAGGCAATAAAAACATCGCCCGCTTGCACGGCCTGACTGTTGGCAGTTAAGCCAGAAACCAAAATCTGCTGATAAACAGGTGGCGTATTTGGCCATAATGCAGCTAAGGCGGGCATTAAGTCTCTCCATCATCCATTGGCGCAGGAACATCCAGTGCGGCTGGAGGTGTTGTTGTTTTAATTGCTTTCATGGGGACAGGCGCTTCTAAAGGCTTGTCTAACGGAACGTTCATTAAACGTAAGGCCTCACCCATCACGGTTGAGAATACAGGAGCGGAGACCGCGCCGCCATAGTAACCTTCATTACGCGTACTAGGCTCATCAATGACGACTGCCATCGCAATTCTGGGCTGACTCATGGGCGCAAAGCCAACAAACAGAGCTTTATATTTACCTGGCTCATAACCGCGACCGTTTTCTTTGGGTTTACGCGCTGTACCTGTCTTACCGCCAACCCGATAGCCTGGTACGGCTGCTTTAATCGCCGTACCGTCACTTGATACCACTGACTCCATCATCGGAAAGAGTTGGTCGGCAATTTGTTGGCTAATTAAACGTGTGCCTTGGGGGGGATGGGTAATTTTCGTAAAACTAATGGGTAATTGAACGCCATGGTTGGCAATCGTGGCATAGGCTCGAATCAATTGTAAAACCGTTACCGCTACCCCATTACCATACGACATCGTAGATAACTGCACAGGCTTCCATTCACTACGTGCTTGGATACGGCCTCTAGATTCACCCGGAAAACCACTGCCCGTCACTTGGCCAAACCCAAAACGCTGGAAGAAGGTAGGCAAGGCTTCTGGGGGTAAAGATAAGACAATCTGTGTCGTACCGACGTTACTCGACTTAGTGATAATAGTACCCAAATCAATGACACCATAATTATGGTGGTCACGTACGGTATGATTTAACACGCGCATCGAGCCTGGATTGGTATTGAATTTACTTTCGGGCGTATATTTGCCACTTTCTAAAGCTAAGGCAACTGTCATCACCTTCATGGTTGAGCCAGGCTCAAACATGTCAATCACCGCGCTATTACGTAACTGCTTTAAGGTAACGCCCTGACGGTTATTGGGGTTATAGCTGGGCTGATTCACCATCGCCAACACTTCGCCTGTTTGTACATCTAGGGCAATTAAATAACCTGCTTTGGCTTCACTTTTAGCAACCGCTTCCGCCAGTGCACGATTTGCAACATATTGAATACGCGCATCAAAACTCAAAAAAATATCTTGCCCTGCTTTGGCGGGCTTTAACTGGGCAATATCTTTGACTTTATGGCCTTTACGGTCACGAATCACTTGCTGCTGACCTGACTCACCACGCAATACTTTGTCGTACTGTAATTCAATACCTTCTTTACCGTGGTCATCTAAATCGGTAAAACCAATCACATGCGCGGTAGACTCTCCTTCAGGATAATAACGACGGTATTCGGTAATACCATAAACTGCAGGAAAATCCCGCTCTAATACCACTTGCGCTACATCAGGTGCCATGTGCCGTTTTAAGTATAAAAATTCTTTTTTGGGATTTTTATAAATACGATTTGCAAGGTCAACAGGGTCTAAACCAATTGCCGAAGCCAACGCATTCACGTCTAAAATGACAGGTTTTTTGGGGTGTTTTTCTTGGGGGTCTGGATGCGCCAACTCATAGATTTCTTTGGGGTTAATCCATAATGAGGTGACGGGCGTACTGACGGCCAAGGGCGTACCATTTCGGTCCATAATCATGCCACGGTGGGCATTGATTGTTTCCACACGTACCATACGTGCGTCACCTTGGCGACGTAAAAAATCCTTATCAATAATATGCAAATACGTTGCACGTGCTGCCATCGTGGCAAAAATCAATACCAAAATGACTTGTAGTAATAAGTGACGCCCCGAAAAATCTTGGTTATCTTTTTGCAGAGTGGGCAACTTAGGTAAACGCCATTTCATGGTTGAACCATCACAATATCATGTAAATTTGCAGGCTGCATTTGTAATTGGCTTTTCGCAATTTGGTCAACATTGCCATAAGCCCCCCATGAATGTTGTTCTAATAGCAATTGTCCCCATTCTACGTCTAAGGCCTTACGTTGCTCTCTTAGCTCTTGTAACTCCTGTAAGGCTTCTCGCGTATGATGCACACTAAACGCAACGGCTATCGCAGAGCCTATCACGGCAATCACTAAAATGATGGCAACTATCGCATCAAAACTGGGATGAAAACTTTTTTTTAACCACGACCACATCATGATTCATACACCGCTAATTTTTGAGCAACCCGCAGATGGGCACTACGCGCACGCGGATTTTCTTTCACTTCTTCGGGGCTTGCCGCCACTTTTGCTAATATTTTCACGTGTTTTTTCAGCTCAGAGGCGCGGACAGGTAGTCCACGTGGCAAATCATCGCCTTTCGCTTGTTTTTGCAGAAACTGTTTCACTAAACGGTCTTCTAAAGAGTGAAAGCTAATCACGGCTAATTTACCCAGTGGCTTTAAGGCTAACAAACTCTGTGGCAAAAAGCCTTGAATATCGTCAAGCTCTTGATTAATGGCAATACGAATCGCTTGAAAACTGCGAGTGGCAGGATGCTTATGCCGCTCCCATGCAGGATGAGCAGCCGCTACAATCTCCGCCAATTGTTTGGTACTGTGAATCGTTTGCTGAGTTAAGGCATGCTTAATCGCTTTGGCAATACGACGACTATAACGCTCTTCCCCGTATTGGAACAAAACATCGGCCAATTGAGTCTCACTGACTTGCAGTAGCCATTCTGCGGCACTGATACCACGTGTTGTATCCATACGCATATCGAGCGGGCCATCGTTCATAAAACTAAAACCACGGCTTGCATCGTCTAACTGTGGTGAAGACACCCCTAAATCGGCCATCACACCATCAATCAGGCCAACTAACTGCATCGCTTCCAAGCGCGATACTAATTCTGCAAAACTGGCATGAATAATCTGAAAACGGCTATCTTCTTGCATCAGCTGCTGACCTACCGCAATCGCGGCTGGGTCTTTGTCAAAGGCAATCACCGTGGCTTCTGCGCCTAAACGGGCTAATAACGCTCGGCTATGGCCTCCACGACCAAAGGTTGCATCAACATAAATACCATTTTCTGTCCCAAGAATGGCATCGATTGTTTCATGCAATAACACAGATTGATGCACAAAAGGACTATTCATAAAAATTAAGACATGGATAGAGGGGATAATGGGGATTAGGCTATTGCCATACAGTTTATTTTTAGCACTTAAATCGTTGATAAAGATAGGATAAAACGATACAGCCTAAACCGAAAACTATAGGGAGCACTTGAGTAGACGTCAAGTAGGTAAAGAAAAAAATGAGAGTCAGCCGATAAGCTGGGTTCTGTCGAGGACGGTCATTCCTCTAGGCGTATAGTCACCTATACGCTCAAGCAACCTACCCGCATCCAGCGCGGGCCACGCCAAAGGATGCCTATTTGGTCTTGCTTCAAGTGGGGTTTACCCTGCCGCTCCTGTTGCCAGTTGCGCGGTGCGCTCTTACCGCACCTTTTCACCCTTACCTGCTTGGTGTTTGCACACCAAACATCGGCGGTTCAGCTCTCTGTTGCACTTGCCGTCAGCTCACGCTGCCTAGGCGTTACCTAGCACTTTGCCCTACGAAGCCCAGACTTTCCTCCCCCTTTGCAGGCGGCGACCGTCTGGCCGACTCTCAGGCGCGCAAGGATAACAGGCTTTATCGGATAGACAAGTGATTTCCACGCTTTTTACATATTATTCGGCTTTTGTCTGTAAGACTAAGGCTCTATCATACAAAGCGTTCTTTTTATGGCCTGTTAACTCTGCCGCTAATTGCGCACAGGCTTTAATCGGTAAATACTTTAATAACTTTAACAGTAAGGCATCTAATTCTTTTTGTGCCATCAAGGTGGAATCTTCGGGTGCGCCTTCAACGACTAAGACAATTTCTCCCCGTTGCTGATTGGTATCCGACGCCACAAATACGCATAATTCAGCTAATGTGCTTTGTTTAATGGTTTCAAAGGTTTTGGTTAATTCTCTGGCCAACACCACACGCCTATCTGCCCCAAAAATTGCTGCCATATCTTGCACACACTCCAAAATACGATGTGGTGCTTCATAAAAAATCAAGGTTCGGCTTTCATTGGCTAAGGCTTTTAATTGTGTTTGCCGTTGACTGGCTTTAGCTGCCAAAAATCCTTCAAAACTAAAACGGTCACTGGGTAAACCTGCTGCCGATAAGGCAGCAATCGCTGCACACGCTCCCACCACAGGCACGACTTGAATATGAGCGTGATGGGCTGCCGCGACCAAACGATAACCAGGGTCACTAATCAGTGGTGTGCCCGCATCTGAAATTAAGGCGATGTGCTCACCCGCTAATAACTGCTGTATCAAACGTTGTACTTGATTGGCCTCATTATGGTCATGTACCGAGACAAGTGGCGTATTGATACCTAAAAACTGTAAAAGTCGGCTGGAATGTCGTGTATCCTCGGCAGCAATCACCGCCACCTGTGCTAATACGTGTGTGGCTCGTTTCGTTATATCATCTAGGTTGCCGATTGGGGTAGCAACCACATACAGTATGCCTGTCATCATTAGGAACTCGATTATGTCTTGGATTCGCGCATTGGGCCTTAGTCTAGCTCTACAGAGTAGCCTCTGTGTTGCAGGAGAAATTAGCGTATTATTGCCATTATCGGGCGCAACGGCTAAAGCAGCAGAAAGCATACGCAGTGGGTTATTAGCCGCCTATTATCAATCGCTTAGCCAACAAAAAACCAGTGATAATCTCGTTTTTTATGATACCTCCGCTTATAACGACATTACCCCACTGCTCGAAAAACTGCGTAATACCGACACCAAACTGATTATTGGCCCCTTGTTAAAAGAGCATGTGGCACAAACGCTCTCTAATCCACCCTTAGTCCCTACACTGGCACTCAACCGCGTCACGCAGGCCAATGGAGCGTATATTTGGCAGTTTGCTCTCGCACCTGAAGAGGAGTTTGCGCCGTTAATCAACCTTATGCAAAGTCAGCATATTAAAAAAATCAGAATCTTAGCCGCTAACGACAGTAACAGTGAGCGGTTACGTCAAGGTTTTGAACAAGCATGGCAAGCGCAAGGCGGGACATTACTCCCAACGTATGTACTGAATCAAACCGAACAAGATGGTTTAACGCAGAGTATTAAACAACTTATCGCCGAAAGCCAACAACAAAAAACGGAGGCCTTTTATTTGGCCAGTCCCCAACTGGCTGCCTATGTTTTACCCTTGCTCAATTTTTATCAACGCAATCCCTTACCGATTTATAGTTCGTCACAAGCCTATGATGCCGAAAAATCCTTACTCGAGCGTCAAGACCTGAATGGCTTATTTTTTTGTGGTACGCCGTGGGTGATTCAACCTGAGCGTTGGCCAAGTAATCAAAGTTTGAGAGATGAATTTAGCCCCGAAAATAGCAGTTATGACCGTTTAGCGGCATTTGGTGCGGATGCTTGGGTGGTAAGTCAATTACTGAGCTCTGCGCCTAAATCCGCATTACAAGGGCGAACAGGTATACTGGTCTTAAAAGACGGACAAGTCGCACGTACCCCACTCTGTGCGGAGGTTATTAATGGTAAAGCCAAAGCTCAGTCGACAACAACTGGGACAACGCGCTGAACAACTCGCCTGTGATTATTTACGCAGCCAAGGCTGGCAACTGGTGTGCACAAACTATCATTGTACAGGCGGTGAAATCGACTTGGTGATGTCGCAAGGACACATATTAGCGTGTATAGAAGTCCGTTATCGTTCAAGCCGAGCCTATGGTTCAGCACTCGAATCCGTGAGCTTAACGAAACAAAAAAAAGTGCTGATTGCTGCCCAACACTTTTTACATCATCATGTTCAATTTCAATCCTTTGCAGTACGATTTGATGTCATCGCCATACAAGCAGACGCAGACGGGGAAACATTGGATTGGATTCCCCATGCCTTTAGTTGCTGATTAATGGGATTATTTAACCTAAATGAGTACGCATACTATGTTAAAACAGTTAGTTATAACGGTTTTGATTGTTAATTTAACAGGCTGTGCACAAATGCTGGCTGCAGCGTCTGGCTCTCAACCCGTCGGCGCAACAGAAGGCCAACGCACCTTGAGTCAACGGATAGAAGACATCAGCATCGAAAAAACGGCAGCCATTAACTTATACAAGGCCGACCCACAATTCAAAAATGCCCATGTCGTCTTTATGAGTTTTCATAGCAATGTCTTAATTGCGGGGCAAGTTCTTAATGCCAAACAAAAACAAGTCGCCGAAGACACGGTGCGTGCCATTGGCGAAGTCAAACAAATCCATAATGAGCTTAGTATCAGTCCACAAATCAACCCCTACTTAGGCCGCGCGAAAGACAGCATTATCAGTGCCCAAATTAGCACCAGCCTCACTTTTGCCAAAGACTTTCCGAGTAGCCAATGCAAAGTATTAGTTGAGGAAGGCACGGTGTATTTGATGGGGAAGCTGACACGTGCGCAAGCAGAACAGGCTATAGGTTTGATTAAAAACGTTCAAGATATTAAGAAAATTATCAAGATGGTGGACTATTTGGATTAACAAAGCGGTTGATTTCATCGAAATCAACCATGTGGCTTAGGGGCTGTTAACCCTATTTGACGATGGTCAAACTGGGGCGCCCCGTCGATTTAGGACGCTCTGCCTCTACATCGCTCATAGGTGACGTGTCACTGGAGATAGACTCTAAGGTGACCGTTGGTGTGGCTGTTGTCGTTGTACTTTCTGTCACTTCCTCAAACTCTTCATGGCTATCAAAAAACATACCCTGACCATTTTCACGGGCATATACCGCTAATACCGCCACCATCGGAGCATAAATTGCCATAGGGACACCGCCAAAACGTGCCGAAAAACTAATGTCCTCATTACGGACAAAAAAATCTTTGACCGCATGCGGTGCAATATTGAGTACAATTTTGCCATCTTTAATGTGCTGTATAGGCACACGCACTTGAGGATGAGTCGCATCCAACAATAAATATGGGGTGGCATTGTTATCAACAAGCCATTCATACATCGCTCTCACTAAATAAGGGCGGCTGGGAGTCATAATCTATCCTCAAATATATACACAATGTGACATGGGCACATCAAACAATCAGTGACGCATATTGCGTTCTACAGCCGTCAAACTCGTGACAAAGGATTCACGACTAAACAGCCGCTCCATATAACGCAATAAGGGCTTACAGGGTTTTTCGGGTAAATCAATATGCATATAGGCTAAACGCCACAGAATTGGCGCGAGCATGGCATCTGCAATCGAAAATTCATCGTTCATAAAATATGGCTTTTCGGCAAACACAGGCGCTACGCTAATTAAACTGTCACGTAGGGTCTTACGCGCTTGCAGCACGCGCTCATCATTACTGTCATGTAAAATAATGTCCACCAAGCTACACCAATCACGCTCTATTCGATACGCTAACTGACGGGTTAAAGCGCGTGCGGCGGGATACGCAGGTAATAACGGCGGATGCGGAAAACGCTCATCTAAATATTCCATCATGACCTTAGACTCATACAAACATAAGTCTCTATCCACTAAGGTTGGTAAACTATTGTAGGGATTGAGATGAGCCAAGTCTTCGGGTTTATGATGGGGATTGACCGAAATCAATTCCACAACCGCTTCTTTTTCTGCCAGTACAATACGGATACGATGACTATAATGGTCACTGGGGTCAGAATAAAAGGTAATCCCCGCACGTTTAGCCGTCAAGCCCATACTCTACTCCATTCTTTTTACGATTTATTTGAAAAACGATAATTTAGGGTCTGAAATCACATTGATAGTAGGTGCGACGTAGCAACAGCCGCTAAGGTGACACGCCGATATGGTCAACAACCCACACACGCAATTGGCTTATTCTAAACTAAAGCCCTGCGCTTGGCGGAGTTTTTCTCAAATTGTTTAGAGGCTGTTGCGTTTTGGATTGTGGTTGCGAACACGCAAAACGTCAACAGCCCCTAGGCAAGTTTAGGTATTAGCCCAACCATTCCCTAAAAAAAAGGGTGACATTGAGTCACCCTTTTTCAGCGTTAGTCAATTTATTTGACATCTTTCCAGAACTCTTTATTCAAGAGATACACAGGAACAAATAAAATTGCTAAGAAGGCTAAGACCCACCAGCCTAAACGCTCGCGCTCAGTACGGATTGGCTCGGCCATATAGGTCATAAAGTTAACTAAGTCACCAACAGCCACTTTATAATCATCTGGCCCTAACTCTAACTCTAAACTGTCTAACACATGAGGCATCGCCACGTCTTTGAAGACGCGATTATTGACACCCCAAGGACGTTTGTCGTCAGGATAGAAATTAAGCAAATAAGTATAAACCCAATCTGGACTACGCAAACGCGTCTCTAAGCTCAAGTCAGGTGGCGCATTACCAAACCATTTCGCTTGGTCTTTTTTGTTGACCTTCGTATCCATGCCATCACCGATTTTATCAGTGGTAAACATCATATACTCTTGAACTAATTTAGGGTCGATTTCTAAATCGGTCGCCATACGCTCATAACGCAAATATTTGGCACTATGACAGCCTAAACAATAGCTAATAAAAATTTTAGCACCGTTTTGTAAAGACTCTTTGTTGTGCAAATCGACAGGTGCTTTATCACACTTCGCTAAAGTGCCACAAGCACCACCACCACCCGCTAAAGCGAAGGCAGGGCTTAATAACAGGGCGAATAATAAAAAGAACTTTTTCATTAGTGATTACCCCCTGTCACGCGTTTAGGTGGCATCTTGCACGTCTCGATAGATGTATAAATTGGCATCAACAAGAAGAACAAGAAATATAAGATGGTGAATATTTGTGACATCAATGTGCTAACAGGCGTTGCAGGTACTACACCTAAATAACCCAAGCTAATAAAGCTCACCACAAAAATACCCAACCAAACTTTGCTCATCCAACCTTTATAACGCATGGATTTGACAGGGCTCTTATCTAACCACGGCAAGACAAAGAGAATGGCAATCGCTGCCCCCATCGCAATCACACCACCTAATTTAGACGGTACAGCACGCAAGATGGCATAAAATGGGGTGTAATACCAAACAGGTGCAATATGTTCAGGCGTTTTTAAGGGATTTGCTGGGTCATAGTTTGGTTTCTCTAAGAAGTATCCACCACCATCTGGGAAGAAGAAAATCACTAAAGAGAAAATAAATAAGAACACAACGATACCGACCAAATCGTGTACGGTGTAGTAAGGATGGAAAGCAACACCGTCTAAGGGAATGCCATTTTCATCTTTTAACTTTTTGATATCAACGCCATCTGGGTTATTAGAGCCAACATGATGCAAGGCCACTAAATGCATAAACACCAAACCAACGAGAATCAATGGGATAACCGCAACGTGAATCGCAAAGAAACGGTTTAAGGTTGCACCAGATAGCAAGTAATCACCACGCACCCATGTCACTAAAGCATCACCGACGACAGGAATTGCGCCCGCTAAATTAAGAATTACTTGTGCGCCCCAGTAGGACATATTGCCCCACGGCAATAAATAACCAAAGAAACCTTCGGCCATTAAACACAAATAAATGGCCATACCAATTAACCAGACTAATTCACGTGGCTTTTGATATGAACCATAGAGCAAACCACGGAACATGTGTAAATAAACAACCACAAAGAAGGCGGACGCACCCGTGGAATGCATATAACGAATTAACCAGCCATACTCCACGTCACGCATGATATATTCGATAGAGTCGAATGCACCTTCAGCGGTTGGGCTGTACATCATGGTTAACCAAAAACCCGTCAATAGCTGGTTGACTAAAACCACCATTGATAACACACCAAAGAAATACCAGAAGTTGAAGTTCTTTGGCGCATAGTATTTGGACATATGATATTCATAAGTCTCAGTCGCAGGAAAACGCGCATCAACCCATGACATCAAATTAGAGAATAACTTACTCATTATGCCTCCCCAATGAGGACAACACCGTCACTCAGGTATTTATAGGGTGGGACTTCTAAGTTGATTGGTGCAGGAACACCCTTATACACACGACCCGCCATATCATAGGTAGAACCATGACAGGGGCAGAAGAAACCACCACGCCAGTTTTGGCCTAAATCTGCTGGTGCAACCTCAGGACGATAGGTTGGCGAGCAGCCTAAATGGGTACAAATACCCACCAAGATGGCATACTCAGGTTTAATTGAACGATATTCGTTTTTCGCAAAATCTGGTTGCACAGATTCATTGGACTCTGGGTCGCGTAAATCCCCTGCGACTTTCTTCAAATCAGCCAAGGCTTCTGGGGTACGACGTACCACCCACACTGGCTTACCACGCCACTCCACCACCATTTGCTGGCCTGGCTCTAATTTACTTAAGTCAGCCGTTACCGGTGCACCCGCAGCTTTTGCTTTGGCACTTGGATTCCACGACTTCACAAACGGAGTAACTACAAAGCCTGCACCCACTGCACCCATCGCAGCCGTTGCACCTAGTAGTATCCGTCGGCGACTTTGATTTACGCCGTCAGTACTCATTCACGTACTCCCACAAGCAAGCACAAATAGGCCGTGTAGCTCATCACTACAAAGCCCACCAAAAAACCCCGCAAGTCTAAAGAATTTAACGTATTGTTACAAGAAAAAACCACAAAGAAGAAGGGGATTTGGTGTGCTTTTGAGTTTATAACAATTTTATAAGACTTAAAAATAACAATCCCCAGACAAGCCGGGGATTGTAAACAATATCGCGGAGCGGATTAACGCTTGGAGTATTGTGGACGTTTGCGAGCTTTGCGTAAACCCAATTTTTTACGCTCAACTTCACGAGAGTCACGCGTAACAAAGCCAGCTTGACGCAAGGAGGCCTTTAAGGTCTCGTCGTATTCGACTAATGCACGTGTAATACCGTGACGAATGGCACCCGCTTGACCACCCATACCACCGCCAGCGACAGTGACATTGATATCAAACTTATCAGCACCTTCGATTAACTCTAAAGGCTGACGTACAATCATACGTGCAGTTTCACGCGCAAAATAGATATCTAAGCTACGACCGTTTACAGTAATGTTGCCTGTACCTGCTTTTAAGAACACACGGGCAGTAGCAGTTTTACGACGGCCTGTGCCGTAGTTTGTTGTTGCTGTCATAGGTCACCCATTAGATGTCTAAAGCTAAAGGTTGTTGGGCAGCATGTGGATGCTCAGCACCACCATACACTTTTAATTTGCTGAACATGGCATAACCCAAAGGACCTTTAGGTAACATGCCTTTCACTGCATTTTCTAACACGAGTTCGGGCTTTTTAGCGATTAACTTGTTGAAAGTTACGCCTTTGATACCACCTGGGAACTCGGTGTGACGCCAATACATTTTTTGCTCGCCTTTGTTGCCAGTAACTACCAAGCCACCTGCATTCACGACGATGATGTAATCCCCTGTATCAACATGAGGAGTATATTCTGGTTTATGTTTGCCACGCAGACGGCTGGCGATTTCGGAAGCTAAACGACCGAGAGTCTTGCCAGAAGCGTCAACGACATACCAGTCACGCTTAACCGTTTCCGGCTTCGCACTGAACGTTTTCATTGCTACAACGCCTTTTAAAGTTCAAATAATGGACAGGACTTAGGCATAACAAGGGAGCCAGTGGGATTAGCCGCGTAAGCCCTACAACGTAAATACTCGCAGTTTGTGTTAGCTAGTCTGCTATCTACAGTTAAAAATACTGAATTTAGTCTAATGAACAAAAAACCAGCAAATTACTGACAAAATGCGAGCGGTAAAAATAGAACGCGGATATTACTCAAGCTACAGTCATTTGACAACATAAAACTGTGTTTTATTGGCGAAAAAGTCTACTTTTACGATGGCTGATAGCTAATTGCCAACGGCTGATGGCCATGTTGTAGCAACCACATTTCTTGGAAAGTATGACGAGCTGCCCAGCCCACATCTTTTAGAAAGCTGGCATTGATAGCCGCGCCAATTGCTGCCCCCACAATTGGGACAATATTTAAGGCTTTTCGCTTGGTCAGGTTAATCCCAAGTTGTCCTGCTAAATCTTTTAAGGCAATGACTAAAGCCTCTTTGCCCATTGAGCTAAATGCTGCCTGCTGAATTTGTGCCCATGTTTGCTGATGTAACATTTGTTTAATTGCCACCAAACTGACGAGAGCTGCTTCTTTTTCTTTGAAGGAATTGGCACTCGCCAAACTAAAGACGCGTAAAGCCACTGCCCGTCCTTCTTCACCTTTCAATTCAAAACCATAACATAAAGCGGTTTGATAAATGGTGCGCAATGCTAAGGTGGTGAGGGTAGGAATATCTAGTGCTACTCCCACGAGGCCTGTCGCACCTGTCACACCGCCTTCAGCGGCAGCCATCGCAATGGCATAATCGTGTGTCGTGTTGGCTAATTGGTCACACACCCGTAGGTCAACATGAAACAACTGGCCAATATGGTCGATATGTGCTTGCTTCAAAATCGCGTCTGGATTAGCCAATTTTTCGCCCGCACTACAGGCCATTTCTAAAGCCGCCTGTAAGGCCGAATCAGGAATAATACTGCCGACTAATTTTGCAGCAGGCGTGACCGCAAAACCCAGTAAATTTGCCGCTACCGTTGGTTTTTGTTGTTGCCAACGGTATATGGTTTGAAGTTGTTGCTGTTCGTAGGACATCATCAATACCTCACTGGGCTTCGACTTAGCTCAACCACAAAGGGTTTACTGAGCGGCGTCGAAGGAAAAACTAAACATCAACAGGCACTATGGCAAATGCGGTAGCTCTAAATATTCCTGCGACTGCATTTCTTGTAAACGACTGCGCGTACGCTTGATTTCAAAATTCAATTTACCCTGACTATATATCTGTTCAATACTGGCTTCTGCCGTGATGATTAATTTCACCTGACGGTCATATAACTCATCAATCAAATTGATAAAACGCCGTGTTGCATCATCGTTTTTTTCCCCCATTATCGGGACGTTACTCAGTAATACCGTGTGATACTCTTTGGCAATTTCAATATAATCTGAGGCACTACGCGGCTTTTCACACAACTCGGCAAAATCGCACCACAATACATCCTCCGTACGGGCGCGCACATTCACGATGCGCTCATTGATGATGACGTCATCTAAGTGAGTAGTCGTACCTTGCGCTAACTCGGTAAAACTTTGCTGCATCACACGTGCTGCTGCTTCGTCTAGTGGATGATGATATAACTCCACATGCGTTAACACACGCAAACGGTAATCAATACCTGAGTCTACATTTAATACCTGACAATAGGTTTTAACTAACTCAATAGCAGGCAAAAAACGTTCCCGTTGTAAGCCATTTTCATAAAGCCTATCAGGAATGATGTTACTGGTCGCAACAAGGGTCACACCACGAGCAAACAATTGCTCAAACAACCCTTTTAATAACATGGCATCGGTAATATCGGTGACAAAAAACTCATCAAAACAAATCACCACGGCATCGGCTTGAATACGGTCAGCGACTTTTTCTAAGGGATTTTTCTCACCTTTTAACTCATTTAACTCTTTGTGTACCCGTTGCATAAAACGGTGAAAGTGCATACGCAATTTACGTCTAAACGGTAGCGCCTCACAAAATAAATCCATTAAATAGGTTTTACCACGCCCCACGCCCCCCCATAAATATAGACCATGAACGGGCTGTTGCATTTCTTTAGCTAATTTTCTACGTCCTAAACCTTTACGCGTTTGTGATGCTTGATAACGCTGCGTCAATACGTCATAAATTCGTTGAAGCTCGTTGACTGCCGCTAATTGCGCCGCATCAGGCTGAAATGTGCCACTGGCCAAGTCTTGTTGATAACGGGCTAAAGGGCTTAAAGGTATCGTGTCCGCAGTACTCATACTCAATACAAATCCACATAAAGGTTAAAAAGCCATGTCATATAAAACGCAATTGACGATTTTAGAACAGGCCGCTACGGGGTATGCTGGCTAATAATTTGGCGTAACGCCACTAAATGGCCATGAAAAAAATGACTACACGCAGGGAGACGAATCGTGGTCAGTTGATGTGCCGCTGACCATGCCAATACATCGGCGACAGGCACGACTTCATCCGCTTCACCTTGAATCACGCGTATTTTTTGCGACTCTGCATTGAGATTGGGAAATTGATAATGATGGACAGGTGGCGCTAATAACCAAAGCTGCTGTAATTCTATAGAACTTGGTAGTTGTTGACTTGCCATCGCGGCAATAAATGAACCAAAAGAAAAACCAGCCAATATCAATGTCTTGGCTTGCGTTTGCTCTATCGCCCATGCAGTCACAGCTAAGGCATCATCGACTTCACCCCGCCCATAATCATGCTGTCCCTCACTGTCCCCGACTCCCCTAAAGTTAAAAATAACCGTCGTGATACCGTGGTCTAACAATGCCTTAGCCACGGTTGTCACCACTTTATTGGTCATCGTACCGCCATATAAGGGATGCGGATGGCAAATGACTGCGACTTGCCCCGTACGTGGAGTTGATGGTACTGTGAGACGTGTTTCAATGCGGCCAGCGCGGCCTTGTACATAGCTTGTTGCAGTCATAGTGATGATTAACAATCAATTGGACGTTAAATGTTATAGACTAGTTGTCTAAACGCCAAGATTTAATACGTTATTTTCAGCGCTTGCTTGAGGTTTGATAGACAATACAACCCTTATCAAACAGTTTATAAGACTGCAAAGACATCGCACATAGGACAAGTACAGACAACGTCGCATGTTAGCTATCGTCACTCGACATGCAACGTATGGCGTTGTGAGGACTTTGACCACAGACAGCCACGCTGAATCGTGCTAATGTGTCTCGAAAGTCTAGCTGAGCAAGCACTAGCAAAGGGGGAATTTTATGGGTTGGTTGTTGTATGTCCTAGTTTTTGCGGCTGGTCTAGCCATCGGCTATTTTTTACCGTTTTATCGCAATAACGATAGTCGTGTCCGTGAGCTAGAAGACCACTTAAAAACCTTACAAGCAAAATACGAACATTACCAAGAGACAGTGACCGCCCACTTCTCACACTCTGCACAGTTGGTTAATAACTTAACCAATGCTTACCGCGAAGTGCATGAGCATTTACAAAAAGGCGCACATGAACTTTGTGCTGACAATAAACGGCATACTGCGAGCAATCCTGCCACTGCCTTCCTAAGTCTTGAGTCGCCTAAAGATGCGTATCCTCAGCCCGTCAGTGCGGAAGATGATAAATTCTTGGCCACCATTGAACCACCACGTGACTATGCCACTAAAAGCCCACATGACAAAGGCACCTTAGATGAAGAGTATGGTTTCAAATAAGCGGACTCATTGCAATTAGGGATAAAAAAAGGCGGAAATTTCCGCCTCTTTTCGTCAGTCACCGCTTATTTAGCGGAATGACCTTTTAACTCTACTTTGGCACGGTCTTCTTTAGCAATACCTGCATAATACTTACGCAATACTTCTAATACTTCAGGACGGCTAAAGTTTTCTGGCACTTCTTCGTCTTCCGATAAGGCTTTACGCAACTTAGTACCCGATACTTTAACGTGGTTGTGCTCTTCATGTGGGCAAGTTTTGGTAGAGGCCATCCCACCACACGCATTACACCAGAAAGTCCAGTCAATTTTTAAGGGCTGAGTAATTAAGGCATCTTTGGGCAATTCATCAAAAATGTATTGCGCGTCAAATGGGCCATAATAATCACCCACGCCAGCATGGTCACGACCAACAATTAAGTGTGAGCAGCCATAATTTTGACGGAATAAGGCGTGTAATAAGGCTTCTCGTGGGCCTGCATAACGCATATCTAAAGGATAACCCGATTGAACGACGGTGTCTTTTTTGAAGTAATTATCAATCAACACACCAATCGCTTCTTGACGAACATCGGCAGGAATGTCGCCCGGTTTGAGTGCGCCTAATAACGAGTGAATCATCACGCCATCACAAATCTCAACCGCAATTTTGGCTAAGTATTCGTGTGAACGGTGCATCGGGTTACGGGTTTGGAAAGCGGCAATGGTTTTCCAACCTTTTTCTTCAAACAAAGCGCGTGTTTGTGCAGGCGTCATATACGTATCGGCATACTTAGTCGGGAACTCACCTTGCGATAACACTTTAACCGCACCACCTAAGTTGACGTCTCCTTGCTCCATCACCATTTTAACACCAGGGTGAGCAGCGTCTGTGGTACGGAAAACCTCTTGGCACTCTAAATTCTTGTCAATGCTGTATTTTTCGCTGACCGTCATTGTGCCCATGATTTCGCCAGTTTCACTATCAACAAGCGCAACATCCTCACCCAATGCAATCGTATCAGCCACATCTACGCTTGTAGACAAGGTAATAGGAATTGGCCAAAACAAACCGTTGCTTAACGTCATGTTGGTACAAACACTTTGCCAATCGTCTTTACCCATAAAGCCAGTCAATGGGGTAAAACCACCAATACCGAGCATAATTAAGTCACCGCTTTCACGAGAGCTAATTAAGACCTTTTTTAAGCCTTGTGCGCGAGTTTGCTCGGCAGCTAATGCTTCGCCTTCTAATAACAAAGGTAGGAGAACATCGCTACCATGTGGTTTTACTAATGACATAAAAATTCCTCTAAAACTTGCAGAGCAATAAAAAGGCAGTAATTATACGCGTTTTTAGTGATAACTTAAGTGCTAATCGCTGATTGCTTAAAACAATCCATATTTTCAACAACTCTCAAGATGAGCTAAGGCCAGAATGACTAACGCGTATTTAATCTATTGTCGTGCAGGTTTTGAAAAAGAAGCGACAGCCGAGTTACAACATGTTGCCAGCCAATATGATTGGCAAGGCTATGTAAAAAGCAAAACAGACAGTGCTTTTGTCTTATTTTGCGGTCAAGATTTACCGACAACAGGCAAACAAGCGCCACAATGGCGCGATTTAGTCTTTGCTCGGCAATTATTATTTCTGAAACACAGCGAACCACTAACACTGAATGCCGAAGACCGTATTAGTGCGTTAATTGCTGCCTGTGATGGTATGTTTTATCACGATGTGGTATTTGAAGGCGCAGATACCAATGAGGGCAAAAGTTTAGCGGGCTTTTTTAAGTCCTTTGCACCTGCGTTTACCTCCGTGTTAAAAAAACGAACTTTATTACGCAAAAAAGCCGAACAACGCCTGCATTTGTTTTTTTTAGACTCTACCACCGTCTATATTGCCTATAGTCAAATGAATAATAGTTCACCGTGGCCAATGGGTATACCACGTTTACGTTTTCCTAAAGATGCCCCCAGTCGCTCTACCTTAAAACTTGAAGAAGCCTTTCATTACTATTTAGATTCAGACACACAACAAAATTGGTTACGCGAAGGCATGACGGGCGTTGATTTAGGCGCAGCACCCGGTGGTTGGACATGGCAATTAGTAGACCGTGGATTACAAGTCACTGCTATTGATAATGGAACAATGGATAAAGCCTTAATGCAGTCCGGTCAAGTAGAACACTTAAAAGTCGACGGCTTTAAGTATCGACCTGAACGACCTGTCACTTGGTTGGTGTGCGATATGATTGAAAGCCCTGCCCGTGTTGCCCAAACCATTGCCAGTTGGATTGCCGATGGGGATGCCCAAAAAGCGATTTTTAACTTGAAACTGCCGATGAAAAAACGTTTTGAAGAATTATTACATTGCCAAGCGTTAATGGATGGTATTTTATCTGCCAAAAACGTTGATTACCGTTTAGCCTTTAAGCAGCTTTACCACGATAGAGAAGAAGTGACTGGCTATTTGTATCGTTGTTAAGATTTACAGGCGCAAATTCAAAAAAATGCTCTGTACTATTATGTCAACATCATCAATAGTATATATATCCATGTTTAAAGTACTTGAGTATTGAGTTACATGTTTAAAAACTATATCTTCTACTTTTTTATATTTTTTATACCATCTATTATTTGTGGAGGATTATTAATAATAGCAGGCAATATATCAGATGGTATTAGATTATTTGGATTATGTTTACCTAGTATATTCTTGATATATTTCTATCTAAAAACCTCAAAAAAAGCATTAAAATATTTCATAGTATTATGGACTATCTTTTTTATTTCAGATAGTCTATTACGCTCATCAACTTGGTTTTTATTAAATAGCGATACTGACTCTTATTTTATTATAGAAGCAATAGCAAACACTAACAAAAACGAAACTTTTGAATTTCTCACTACTCATATATATTATATATTTATATACACTTTAATATTAATCTTATTTTTAACAGCTTACTTCTTTATTTTATTTAGCAAAACAAACTTTAAATCATTAAACGAAATCATTAATAGCAAAATAGGCTATAGCTTAAAGTATTTTTGTTATTTATTAATATTATTAGCCTACTCGATTGAACCCTCTCGAAATCTCCATCCTATTATTTATTGGTACGAATATCAGCAAAAAGTTAAAGAGTTCGCCAGTCGAATTGAACGACATCAAGAAGTTCATGAATTGTGGGATAAAACAGCCAAACAGAACTTAGTTATTCAGAACAATCGCAAAAAACAAACACATGTTCTAGTTATTACCGATAGTGTGACCAGTCTCAATTTAGGTATTTGTGGTTATAATAGGAATACCACACCTAATTTAAAAAAACGACTCAGTACATTAAAAGTCTACTGTAATGCTTATTCTGCTGCTGCATCAACTATTCCATCACTAAAAACCAAACTAACAGATACATCTAATTTGAATGCTTTTGATTACTCTTCAAAAAGCCTATTAGCATACGCAAAGAATAGTGGTTTTAAAATATATTGGCTAAGTAATCAAAATGATATTTATATATCTTCTCTATTTGGCAACTATGCCAATACAGCCATTTATAAAAATAATCGTTCAGGTCGAAGCAGTCAATCACTTGACGAGTCTTTATTAGTAGATTACGAAAAAGCTTTAAATGATTCTTATCCTAAGAAGTTGATTATACTTCACTTTATAGGTGCTCATCCTAATTATGAGAAACGTTATCCTAGTAATTTTAATGTATTTAATCATGATACAAATGACAAAATAGAGTTTTTATTAGAGAGTAAAAATATAAACTCATGGATTCAGCATCAAAGGCATCATTATGATAATGCAATTTTATATCAAGACTACTTAATTGATAAAACATTAACACTATTACAATCTCAATCAAATAATAATCAGTTCAGCTCTTTTATTTTTGTATCAGATCATGGCAATGAGGTTGGACATAACCTAAATTATGCTGGGCATAGCCCAGATACTAAAGCAGGCTACTTAGTACCCATCATAATTTGGCATGATAAGCAAAAAAATAAAGGAGTTGATCTCGCTAAAAAGCTTTACACACAAGACCTTGATAATAATATGATGTATTTAATGGGAATTTCTGCCCATCCATCTAGACCAAATCAATATTGGTTTGATTAGTCGTTCATTTTATAACCAATTATGATTCAAACAGGATTTTCGATATCCACAAAAATATGCTCTATACCCAATTTAGCCGCCAAAAAGTCGCCCAAGGCCTGTACGCCATAACGCTCAGTCGCGTGGTGTCCTGCGGCCAGATAATGAATCCCCATTTCACGTGCAATGTGTACTGTTGGTTCGGAAATTTCACCACTGATATAGGCATCACAGCCCATTAACGCCGCTTGTTCAATAAATCCTTGTGCCGCGCCTGTACAAAAGCCGATTCGCCGCAACGCTGTCGCCTGTCCTGCAATATGTAACGGCGTTTGGCCTAATATTTGTTGACAACGGCCAATTAACGCATCCACTGTGATAGCTTGTGCTAATACCGCAATATTACCCACTTGTTTAGGATTATCGGGATATAACGCTTCCGCCATATTCAAACCTAATTTTTGGGCTAACTGCGCGTTATTTCCTAACTCAGCATGCGCATCCAAGGGCAAATGATAAGCCAACACGGATATATCGTGCTTTAACAAGGTTTGTAGACGATTCTTTTTCATGCCTACTACACAAGGGTTTTCATTTTTCCAAAAAAAACCGTGATGTACTAAAATGGCATCTGCGTGCAGCTCAATGGCTTTATCAATCAAGGCTTGGCAAGCGGTAACCCCTGTGACTAAGCGTTTAATATGTGGTCTTCCCTCTACCTGTAAACCGTTTGGACAATAATCATTAAAAAGCTGGGGTTTTAGAGTGCTTTGTAACAATTGCATAATCTCTGTTAAGGAAGCCATTTTTTTCTCTTGAGCTATTCTAAAATGTCTCCAATTATAGCGCATCTCACATTAACAGACGTTTAGTCCGTTTGCTCTTTTGATGAAAAGATGGAGCACGTTTCTTCTGTTCCTTCGTAGCGCCTTAAGTGGCTCGTTTATTTAATCTAGCTTGGTATAGGATACGATTATGTCTACCCCTTATCTGCGTTTAGTGTTGTTGTCTAGTCTCATTGCCCTTTCCGCTTGCCAACCTAAAGAGCAGAGCGATGACGCTAAGTCCCCTGCGGTGCAACTGACACAAGAGCGTCCTGTCACGATTCAAGGAGGAGCTAGCGGTGTCAGCTCCTATGCACCTACCGTTAAGGCCACTGCGCCTGCGGTTGTTAATATTTTCACCACCGAAATTGTCAAACACAGTACACATCCCTTAATGAACGACCCGATGTTTAGGCGTTTTTTTGAGTTTCACGGCATGAACAGAGAAGAATCCGAACCTCGGTCTGGCTTAGGCTCGGGGGTGATTGTCTCTAAAGATGGTTATATTTTAACTAACAACCATGTCGTTGGTAAGGCCAATGAAATTGTGGTTGCACTACAAGACGGACGCAAAGCTAAGGCCAAATTGATTGGCACAGACCCCGACAGTGATTTGGCTGTCATTAAAATTGACTTAAAAGACTTACCCACTATTCCCTTTAAGACCTCGACTAATGAAGTGGGTGATGTGGTCTTAGCGATTGGTAATCCCTTTGGTGTAGGACAAACGGTGACTCAAGGCATTATTTCGGCTTTGGGGCGTAATGGTTTAGGCATCAATACCTTCGAAGACTTTATTCAAACTGATGCCGCCATTAATCCTGGTAATTCGGGGGGTGCCTTGGTGGATGTCGCGGGGAATTTAGTCGGCATCAATACCGCCATTTACTCACGTTCGGGAGGGTCTATGGGCATTGGTTTTGCCATTCCCTCTCAGCTTGCACAATCGGTGATGATGGAGATTATTAGTCATGGGCAAGTCATTCGCGGTTGGTTAGGCGTTGAAATCAAACAAGATAATAGCGGTTTTAATGAAGATGGCTCACTGAATAACAAAAGTAGTGACGGGGTCGCCATTGGCGGTGTGGTACGGGGAGGGCCAGCGTCTGAAGGTGGCATGCGGCCAAATGATGTTATTCTCAGTATCAACAAACAAAAAATGAGTTCAGCCAATCAGCTCATGAATACCATCGCCAAAATTAAGCCCAATACCACCATCGATGTGGTTGTCAAACGCGGCAATCAAGAAGTCGATTTAAGTGTGACGGTGGGTAAACGTCCTAAAACCGAAGAAAGTCAACAGGATGAAGGACAAGAATAATAGCCATTAGCTAAGTACGCGTGTGTCCTGTACTGGCTAAATAAACCCACGATACCCATTGATGTATCGTGGGTTTTTGTTTTGCAAACCGCGCAGTGCTTGCTAACAGATTGCTTGCAATGCCGTGACTAAGGATTGATTGTCTTCCGCTTTACCCACGGTAATTCTGAGAAACTGTTCAATCCTTGGTAGCTTAAAATGGCGAACAATAATCGCTTGCTCGCGCAATTTAAGCGCTAATTGTGCAGCATCTTGTTGCGGATGGCGAGCAAAGACAAAGTTTGCCGCAGAGGGCAAAACGTCAAAGCCCAGTTGCTCTAATTGTGTGGTTAACCATGTGCGATTATTAATAATCGCTTGGCAAGTTTGCTGAAAATAGACTGTATCTTCAAATGCCGCCACACCACCTGCAATCGCCACTTTATCCATAGGATACGAATTAAAGCTATTTTTTACACGCTCTAGGGCGTCAATCAAATGCGCTTGGCCGACCGCCAATCCAATACGTAAGCCTGCTAAAGAACGCGACTTGGATAAGGTTTGTACTACTAATAATTGTGGATACTGATGAACTAAGCGAATTGCTGTTTGGCCACCAAAATCGATATATGCCTCATCGACAATCACCACACGATTAGGATTCGCTTGTAAGATTTGCTCAATCGCCGCCAAAGGCAATAAACAACCTGTAGGCGCATTGGGATTGGGAAAAATAATACCGCCGTTTGGTTGTTGATAGTCTTCTACTGCTATTTGAAATTGTTCATTGAGTGGGACGGTTTTGTACCCTACTTCATACAAACCTGCATACACTTTATAAAAGCTATAGGAAATATCGGGAAATAAAATCGGCTCATTTTGCTTAAAAAACGCCATAAAGGCATGAGCCAATACTTCATCCGAACCATTACCCACAAAGACTTGTTGACGCTCTACGCCATAATAATCGGCAATCGCTTGTTTTAAGCCAGACGCATCGGGGTCAGGATACAAACGCAAGCCCTCACCTACCGCTTGTTGCATCGCTTGTAGTGCTAAGGGTGAAGGCGGATAGGGATTTTCGTTAGTATTTAACTTAATTAAGTTAGCAACTTTTGGTTGCTCACCGGGAGTATACGGTACTAAGGTCTTAACTAAGGGACTCCAATAATTTTGGCTCATCATGGTACTCAAAGTTTTTTACACAATCAGGTAGCCCGTGCGAGGGGCAACACAACACGGGATTTATGACAAAAAATATCATGTCATATTGTCAAATTTATTTATCCTGTATTTCGCTACGCTGCATACAGGCTACAGCACTACACGGCCTACAAGCTACGGTACTCGTACCTTAATGATGTCAGGCAAAAAATGTTAGTGTCAAAGCAGATGACAACGATTATAAACGGAATGTCTGCCACTGCTGGCTCTGACTATGCCAATAGGCCAAACTGAGTGGGTCTATGTCATTAAATGACAGCCAAATATCTTGCCCGCGCTCCCCTTCACCCAAACTGATAAGTAAGGCATCGTCGGTGATTTCCATAATCCACCCTTGCAACAAACGGCCATCTTTACTGCTTAGACGTTGTTGATTTCCTGACTCGGCAAATTGAATAAATTTATCAGCTAAGTCCATCGGTTTATTCCTCAGCAATCATACGATACTCGGCTGAACGTGCATGCGCTGTTAAACTTTCACCACGCGCCAATACGGAAGCCACCTCTGCTAAATGGCTTGCCCCCTGTGCCGAACAATAAATAATGCTTGAGCGTTTTTGAAAGTCATATACACCTAAAGGCGAAGAGAAACGCGCCGTCCCCGATGTGGGTAAGACATGATTAGGCCCTGCACAATAGTCGCCCAAGGCTTCTGGCGTATAACGCCCCATAAAAATTGCGCCCGCATGACGAATATGTGGCAATAATGCTTCTGGATTTTCGACCGATAACTCCAAATGTTCGGGTGCAATCCGATTGATGAGCGCAATGGCCTCTACTTCATTTTGTACATGAATCAAAGCTCCACGCCCTGCTAAAGAAGCCCGTGCAATTACCGCACGCTCTAGCGTAGGCAATAACTTATCAAGGGATTGCTGTACCGCATCTAAATAGGCAGCATCCTCGCTGATTAAAATAGCTTGCGCTTCTTCATCATGTTCCGCTTGCGAAAACAAGTCCATTGCAATCCAATCAGGATGTGTTTTCCCATCACAATAAATCAAAATCTCCGATGGGCCTGCAATCATATCGATACCGACCTGACCAAAGACCAGACGCTTAGCTGTTGCCACATAACTATTACCTGGCCCGACGATTTTATCGACTTTAGGAATGGTTTGTGTGCCATAAGCTAAGGCAGCGACCGCTTGCGCGCCGCCAATGGTAAAGACTTTATCTACACCAGCCAGATGTGCCGCTGCCAATACCAAGTTATTAACTTCACCACGTGGCGTTGGTACACACATAATGACTTCAGGTACACCTGCCACTTTAGCGGGGATAGCATTCATGAGTACAGAGGAGGGATAGCTGGCTTTACCACCTGGCACATAAATCCCTACACGGTCTAAAGGCGTAATTTGTTGACCTAAGACCGTACCATCGACTTCTCGATATTGCCAAGATTCTTGCTTTTGTTTGCTATGATAATGACGAATACGCTCCGCAGCCGTTGCTAATGCACTGCGCTTGTCTTCGGTTAATTGATGATATGCTGCCGCTAGCTGTGCAGGTTGAATCATTAAATTTGTCACATGTGAGGCAGAGACTTGGTCAAAGCGTTGCGTATAATCGAGTACCGCACTATCGCCTGCTTGACGCACACGGGCAATGATATCTAAAACCGTTTGCTGTAAGTTGTGGTCGTTTACCGATTCCCATGCCAATAACTGATTGAGTTCTTGCTCAAAGTTAGCCGACTGGCTATTCATACGACGTATCGTCATCATAATTACACTGTGTATAGGAAGTATTAAACATCATATCTCTAAGATACGCTGAAATATCGTACATGGGCACTGAACAAGACACGCTGTGTTCAGTGCCCATCACTCAAGCTGATACTGCATGCTTTTTGGCATTGACCGTGGCTTCTAACTGTTGCAATAAGGGCTGGATTAAGTCTGCTTTACGCTTATAACTGGCTTTGTTAACAATCAGACGCGACGAAATATAGGCAATCAACTCTAAAGGTGCTAGACCATTTTCTTTGAGAGTTTTTCCAGTATCTACGACATCCACAATACGGTCGGCTAAGCCCATCAGCGGTGCTAACTCCATCGAACCATAGAGTTTAATGACTTCGACTTGTTCACCTTTTTCGGCATAATAATGCTTAGTCAAATTGACAAACTTAGTCGCAATTTTTAGCCGCCCACGCACTGGCGGTGCATCTACTTTACCTGCGACCATCAGTTTACATTTGGCAATGTCTAAATCTAAGGGCTCGTATACACCATTCGCCCCGTGCTCCATTAAGACATCTTTTCCTGCCACGCCCACATCGGCTGCGCCGTTTTCAACATACGTCGGCACATCCGTAGCACGGATAATGATAATTTGCACTTGCGGGTGCGTCGTCGGAAAAATCAATTTACGACTTTTTTCGGGGTCTTCCAATAACTCAATCCCCGCTTCCTTTAACAAGGGCAAGGTATCTTTTAAGATGCGTCCTTTAGATAAAGCAATAATCAACTGCGACATTCACATCATTCTCTTGGTTTACACTCACCCCATTCCTCTCCCAATCGGCGAAGAAGTGCTTATTCTCAGTTTGGGAGAAAGCTAAAGAGGGTCATTTCACTCGGCGTATATTAGCACCTAATTGCGATAATTTTTCCTCGACACGCTCATAACCACGGTCAATATGATAAATACGGTCAATTAAGGTATCCCCTTCTGCGGCTAAAGCGGCTAAGACCAAGGACATAGAGGCACGTAAGTCAGTCGCCATGACAGGAGCGCCCTCTAAGGTTGCAACACCACGTACAACTGCTGTATGGCCATCAACTTCAATATTTGCCCCCATACGATTCAACTCTGGAACATGCATAAATCGATTTTCAAAAATCGTTTCATTAATTGTGCCTGTCCCTTCTGCAATAGCATTAATCGCCATAAACTGTGCTTGCATATCGGTTGGAAAAGCAGGATGTGGCGCCGTACGGAAATTGACGGCACGTGGGCGTTTGCCTTGCATGTCCACTTCAATCCAATCCGTACCTGTCGTCACTGATGCTCCCATCTCTAAGAACTTTAACAACACGGCATCTAGTAAAGCAGGGTCGGTATGCGTGGCGCGAATACGGCCGCCTGTCATTACGGCTGCTGCTAAATACGAGCCTGTTTCAATACGGTCTGGACAGACGGCATAGTCGCAGCCTGTCAATTCGTCGACACCCTGAACAATAATACGGTCAGTACCCGCACCTTCGATTTTCGCCCCCATCTTAATCAGCATATTCGCCAAATCCACGACCTCTGGCTCGCGGGCTGCATTTTCAATAATGGTTGTCCCTTCTGCTAAGGTTGCCGCCATAATCGCATTCTCGGTACCACCCACCGTCACCATATCAAAGAAAATGCGGCCGCCACGTAAACGACCGTCGACTTTGGCATGCACATAACCTTTTTCGACAGTGACTGTTGCGCCTAAAGCCTCCAAGGCTTTTAGGTGTTGGTCAACAGGACGTGTACCAATAGCGCATCCACCAGGCAGCGATACATAAGCCTCTTTGAAACGTGTGACCAACGACCCTAATACAAAAATTGAGGCGCGCATGGTTTTGACTAATTCATAGGGTGCAACTGGCTGAGTCAGGGTATTAGGATTCACGACAACCGTATCCTCCGACGTCTTTTCTATACTAATGCCCATATGCGCCAAAATACGTATCATGGTATTGATATCGCGTAAGTTGGGTACATTCGTTAACGTCAGTGGAGTGGACGCTAAAATAGCCCCCGCAAATAATGGCAATGCTGCGTTTTTTGCCCCAGAAATTCGGACATCGCCATCAAGACGATTGCCGCCACTAATCAATAGCTTATCCATTTTTGTATTGCTCTTAACCGCATGTGTTGCATAGAAAGGGGAAAGATACTGTTGAGATGGCAACAGCATCATGACTCAGAATAAGGCGTTACTCATTAAAATTTAGGCAAATAACTGCGCTTTACGCCACTCTTCGGGCGTTAAGGTACGCATAGTAACCGCATGAATCGCACCACTGGCAATATGCTCATTCAACGGTGCATAGACCCGTTGTTGTTTGGCAACAGGTCGTAAACTGGCAAATTCCTCACTGACAACAGTCACTTGGAATTTAGCTCCCTCGCCTGTCACAATGACCTCAACGGCATCAGGAAAAGCGGCTTGTAATAATGATTTAATCACATCAGGTGTCATAAATTATTCCTAATCTACTTCAGAGAAGGCATCCGTTAAACCACTGACACGCACAATGGCACGTAGTTTATCGGGCATATTGGCAATACACAGGCGTTGTTGGGCTTGGTTTGCAGCACGCATCCATCTTAACAGAATTGCAATGACAACGCTGCTACTACTCTCTAAAGCCTGCATGTCCACAATGAGTGGATTAGGTGATTTTTTGAGTAATTCTAAGCCATCCTGACACACTTTTTCTGCATTATCAAAATGGACAACGCCTCCCAAATGGAGGCGTGTGTTTTGCATAGTTAATGTCGCAACATTCGACATAGTGGTTCCTAGTTCGCTTTTTTACTATCTCCTGCAGACGGTACAAAGTTAGCAATTGCTTTGTCTAAATTGCCACGATTGGACTCTACAGTCGATGCAAATTGATTACGGAAAGTTAAACCTAAGTTGATGCCATCTAAAATCACATTACGGACTTTCCATTGACCTTGACTATCTAATACCAACTGATAACTGACAGGAATGACTGTGCCACTGCCTGTTTGAATATCCATATCAACCTGTGCTTTTTTAGGGTCGTCACCCGCCGTAAACGGTTTGACGTTAAACTTTTGATTTTCGTATGCACCTAAACCATTGGCATAGGTACGAATCAAACTTTTCTTAAAAGTTTCAGTAAAATCAGCCCGTTGTTTGTCTGTCGCTTGACGATAAAACTGTCCCATAACCCCTTTAGCAAATCCGTTAAAATCCACATACGGCTCAATATTTTCCTTAATAATCGTCAACAATAAGTCAGGGTCTTTCTTGTAAGCGGCACGGTCTTTTACTAAACGCGTGGTTAAGTCCGTCGAGATACGCTGGACAAAATCTTTAGGATTTTCGGCAGCATACGTTAATTGTGCTGCCAACATCACACTCACCATTGCCAAAAAGGCAAAAACACGTTGAATACGCTGTAACATAACTGGATTCCTCAATGATTAGAACGCTTCTTCTTTAGCAGGCGCAGGACTACTGTCTTTAGACTTGTCTTCGGTCGCCTTATTAAAGAGGAATTTGCCTATCAAATCTTCTAACACAAGTGAGGATTGTGTCTGTTCGATTTCGTCACCATTCTTTAGAAATATGTCATCGGCACCTGGGACGATACCAATGTATTTTTCGCCTAACAGCCCCGCAGTTAAGATACTCGCGACAGAGTCTGTACTGATTTCATTGACGTCGTTATAAATTTCTAATGTCACTTTGGCATTGAGTCGTTTTTTGTCTAATTCGATAGACGCAACACGGCCGATAGTCACCCCTGACATCGTCACTTTAGAGCGTACAGTCAGCCCACCAATATTCTGAAAATGTGCATAAATTTTGTAGCTTGGCTGACTAAGCTCTGTGCTTAACCCACTGACTTTAATAGCTAAAAAGAACAATGCCGCTATGCCAGCCACTAAAAACACCCCAACGGCGAGTTCTAGGGAGCGAGTACGCATTAAAAACCTCCAAACATAACGGCTGTTAAAATAAAATCGAGCGCCAAAACCGACAGTGAGCCATAAACAACCGTCTTTGTTGTAGCTACAGAAATGCCCTCTGAGGTTGGAATACAGTCATAACCTTGAAATAAGGCAATCCATGTCACCGCGATGCCAAACACCACACTTTTAATAATTCCGTTTACAATATCATCATAAAACTCTACGGAATTTTGCATATTTGCCCAGAATGAACCTGAATATATGCCCAACCAATCGACCCCTACCAACATACCACCAATAATACCAACCGCAGAAAAAATGATGGCTAATAAAGGCATGCTAATAAATCCAGCCCAAAAACGGGGTGCAATGACTCGACGTAATGGGTCTACACCAATCATTTCCATACTAGCTAATTGTTCTGTCGCCTTCATCAAACCAATTTCAGCCGTAAGTGCAGACCCTGCACGGCCAGCAAATAATAATGCCGTCACTACAGGGCCTAATTCTCGGACTAAGGTAAGGGCAACCAGTGTACCTAATGCTTGCTCACTGCCATAGGTAATGAGGATATTGTATCCTTGTAAGCCCAGTACCAAGCCAATGAATAAGCCAGACACCATAATAATCGCTAAGGATAATACCCCAATTGCATACAACTGCTTAACGAGCAAGGGAAACGAGGTTCTAAATTGCGGCCAAGCAACCAAAGTCTGCCACAAAAACACACCTGCTGCGCCTAATGACTCTAAACGATTCAGAGTGCTTGCGCCCAAACGACGAATCACGTTTATACTCATTGTACCCCTCCTAGCTCTTGACTAAAGCTGGGGGCAGGATAATGGAAACGGACAGGCCCATCAGGACTACCCGTCAAAAACTGTTGTACAAAGGGTGATTCTGAATGACGTAGCTCTTCTGGCGTACCTTGACCGATAATCGTTTTATTGGCAATGATATAAATATAGTCAGCAATATGTAGGGTTTCTGGCACATCATGAGAAACAATAATGCTGGTTAAACCTAAGGCTTCACGCAAGGTCCTAATTAAGGTCACTAATACCCCTTTGACAATCGGGTCTTGCCCTGCAAAGGGTTCATCATACATGATTAATTCAGGGTCTAAGGCAATGGCACGGGCAAGTGCTGCACGGCGCTGCATACCACCCGATAACTCAGCAGGCATTAAATGCACCGCACCACGCAGACCTACCGCCTCTAATTTCATCAGTACCAATTCGTGGATAAGCGTCTCTGGGAGTTTGGTGTGTGCGCGTAAAGGGAAAGCGACGTTTTCGTAGACCGATAAATCGGAAAATAGTGCCCCACTCTGAAATAACATACCCATTTTTGCACGCGCGCTAAATAGCTCTCGTCGACTCATTTGGGGGACATCTTGACCATTCACCAGTACTTGTCCTTGGTCGGGATACAGCTGCCCGCCAATAAAACGCAACAACGTGGTTTTACCACAGCCAGAAGGCCCCATAATAGCCGTGACTTTACCCCGTGCAACGTCTAGGCTAACATTATCATAAATAACTCTATCGCCTCGACTAAAAGACAAATTGCGAATAGAAACGAGTACGGAATCCGTCAAAGAACTCATGTATAGTTACAGCCAATAAATTAAGGACAAGATACAGATTCGCGTCGAATTTTAGGACTACCGACCAATAAACGGTCAGCTTGAGCACGGGCAACGTCTCCCGCTTGCAACAATAATAACCATTGCTCTTCTTGATTGGAGACTGATGTTCTCGCTTCAGCTCGATAACCTAAGTCCATCACGCGTTTTTTTAGCTTATCGGCATCCTCACTACTTTGCACAGTATCTATCGCAATCGCATTTGCCAAGTTGCTTTCTGTGACAATCGTGGCACTTATACCCGCTTTTTGTAAATCTGCCAAAATCATCTGTGCTTTATCTAAATTACTGACAGGTGGAATATAGACAAAATAGTTAGTACTCTGATTATGCAAAGAAATCTGTTTGACATCAAAACCACTTTTCTCAAAGGTTGCTTTGACATGCTTTAACATGCTTTGATTAACAAAGGGGCCAACACGTAAACAGCTAGGGCTATTTTGCTTGGGTGTACTTGCAGTTGTAGCAGTCGCACTTTCTTGTGTATCTGAACTTTCTTCTTTTTTCAAATCTGCACGTTCTGTCAATAGTTGCAAACGTTGACCTTGTTGTTCATCGGTAATGACAACTGGCGTTTGCGAACGATTTTGCTGTTCAAAAAACTGCCATGCTAAAAAAACGGCATTAAAGACAACCAACAGCCCAAAGACTAAAGGCATATCCATTCCTCTTATAATATCGGCGGCTTATGATGAATGGCCAAAGTATCGTTGTAGTCCTAAAAGGAGTAATTCAGGGATAATAACATGCTCAATTGACAAATGTTGGCCAATTTTTTCAGCATCCCCTCCAGTCAAGACCAAATTAACAGTTTTTTGTAGACTTGTCTGCCGCTGTTGGTGGACTTTTTCGATGACGGCTACACAAGCCATTAAAATACCATGATGCACCGCTTGACTCGTATTTGTTCCCAAGTCTAAAGAATTGAAGGTTATCTTTTCAGGCTTTACACGTTTTGTCCCTTGCAGCAAGGCAGATAATTGTAAATTGAGACTTGGAATAATATATCCCCCCAAATGACGATTATCTTCTACGATATCTATGGTTAACGCAGTGCCACAACTGACCACGCAGACAGGTTGAGCATTAGCAACAGCTAAGACATTTAACCATCTATCAATACCTAATTTCGTTGGCTCATCATAGGCACACTCAATTTGCCGACTCACGGCCTGCGTCACTGCAAACTCAGGATAAATACCCCAACGTTGATAAATTTCTTGTGTGAGTTGCTGATTATAGTCATCATCCTGAACCGAAGAAATTCCCACAAAACTCACAGAATGGTCAAAATCGTGAGGTAACTCATCTAAAAGCTCTGCAATAGTCGGGGTATGCCAAGCGACATAACGCTTAACAATCGAATGTTGCTCGCATAACCACCACTTAATGCGTGAATTGCCAATATCAATATAACAATATCGGTTCATGATAACTGCTCTGATTGACGCAAAGACACTTCTCCACCATGTATGGTGATGATTCGGCCGTCGGTTGTTTGTACTAACAAAGCGCCTCGCTCATCAATACCACGCGCTATGCCTTCAATGACAGGCGTAAGGCCTAAAATTTTTACCTGTTGATTGGCAAATGCATCATATTGCAGCCATCGTTGCTGCCAAGGTGCAAAGCCTGTCTGCTCATACTCTGCTAATAATGAGACTAAGGCCTCAATCAATTTTGCCGTCAACTGTTGGCGATTGATATCTTGCCCCAAAATAGAATATATATCGGCAACAGGCTGCTCTATTTGTTGACGATAATGCAAAGGTAATTTGACATTAATCCCCAAACCGAGCACAACTTGACATGAACCATCCACTTCGCCTGTCATCTCGATTAAAACACCACCTAATTTTTGACCATGCCACAAAATATCATTTGGCCATTTTAGGCTTAAGCCTTGTACCCCTAAATCCGCTAAAGCCTCAATAACCGCCACACCCACTGCCAAACTTAATCCTTCAACTACGGCAAAACCTTGGCCATATATCCAAGCCACAGAACCATAAAAGTTTGCACCAACGGGTGATAACCACGCTCTACCGCGTCGACCACGGCCTGCTTCTTGCATTTCGGCAATACAAACAACACCTGATTGTTGTGAGCTGGCGATACGTTTAGCCGCCTCATCATTGGTAGAACCAATGATACGAAATAACTGAAATTGCGAAATGCGCTGTTGACTGGATAACGATAAGCCTTGTTGAATTTTTTCTTTATCTAACCATGTTATCGTATAAGGCAAACGGTATCCTTTCCCCGAAACCGTTTCAATGGCTAAGCCGCGTTCAATCCACTGGTTAATATAATTCGATACCGTGGTACGACTGACACCTAACTTCTGCGCAAGTTCAACACCTGAATGTAGTTGCCCATCGGCCAAAAGTTCGAGAATATCCATCATATCCTCCATAAAAAATAGAATTTTCAATAGGATACACGGATTTTCAAATTAGACAGGATTTTTTCATGCAAATGCATAGCAAAAAGAGCAGAAAAAATTTTAAAAATAAAAAAGCCCTTCATGAGAAGGGCTTTTTTTGATTGGGGTCTGGCGATGACCTACTCTCACATGGCGAATGCCACACTACCATTGGCGCAC
>NZ_QAON01000006.1 GCF_003051055.1 Agitococcus lubricus
TAAATTCAGGGCTAAAACGTTTTGCCATTTCTTCTCTCCAAACATAATTCTTAAATTAGCTTTAGAGGGAATAATTGTCCATTTAGTTGGCTAGGATCACATAACGCGCAAGTACCCACAACAAAATTAAAAACTGAGATTACCTCAGAACCATAAAAAATAACACCCAAATCGGCTGGGTACTTGTCGCTGTTGATGCGAAAGTTAGGTTTTAACACTAAAAAACAATAACTTATTGGTTATATTGTTTATTTCTTAATTAAATACTTAGATGTAAAATCTGTTCATTTGTAAAAGAATACTAGCGACAAATTATTAAGAAATTTCAATTTTTCTTCCATCAGGGTCTAAAACAACATAAATAACTTTACCATTGAATTCATATTGATTATGAATTTCTAAATTTAGAACTATTGATTCAATATTTTTCAGGCAAAAACCTAGCCTAGAACTACACACAGCTTCAGCAGAAGATAAAGGATATAATTCAAAAACTAAATTTTCTATATATGTCGAATAGTGCTCAACTCCTTTGCCGTGCTTTTCTTTAACAAAATTCAAGCCAAATTGTTCATAAAATAATTTTGATGTTTCCAAATTTTTACAACGTAAAACCAACAGATTAAGTATCATTTTACTATAAAAACCTAACTACCCGCGTAAGGCGCAAGCACCCTACAGAAAAATAAACAAAAACTCAGTAATCACTGAATTCAAAAATTACACAATAATCGGCTGGGTGCTTGTCGCACTTGACGCTGAAGTTAGATGCGAATCTATAGCGGCAAGTAACATTTGGCAGTATCCTTGCTGTGTCTTTACGACAGAAGGGGTAACAGCTATTTTTTTATGCTCTATTACAGATAAAAGCAAGCAAGATAAATACTGCCAAAAATAATCATTATCTGAGACATTAATATTATCAACAAGCTCTTGAATTCTAGTCAATACAGGTGGGTGAGTTGTCGAGCCTTTCCAATTATCTTCTGGAGTAATTACCAAAAGCATAACCGAAGCAAGTGCGATAGCCATACCTCTTTTGCTTTTTAAAAGAGCCAAATCGTAGCCACTAGTCCTTGAGTAGACTTCAATTTTTTCTAGAAGGAAGTCTCTGGCATATTTATCGCATTCGTATTCCTCTTGATGGTAATCAAGAATAGTATTCGAATTTCGGAATTGAACATGCTTTAATTCATGAAGAAAACAATATGCGGCAGTAATACATAATATATCAAATGCCATACTACCATTTATATCTTTTGGTTTGCCAGAATCAGGCTTTGGGACTGCCTGTGGCCACGAGAATTGCTCAATTGATTCAATACTTTTTAAATAACTAACCGATTCAAGCAGGCTAATTATGCTTTCTTTTAATTTAGATGATGCATCTTCCTGTGTTATTTCTAATGGTGCGAATGGAGTTCCAGTTGCTTGTGAGAGAAACAGATATGGATAATAAAGATTAAAAGATTTTTGCGCCGCAAAACCAAGAAGCCATATTTTGCACATGGTCTTATGATTGAATAATATAAGACCAAACGAACCTGCCTCAAGGGAAAATCCAAGCCTATCTTCGATTTGGTTTACCTGTGGCATATGCTCTAGCCAAAGCTTTTCTAATTCCTCTTTACGTTCTGGTGCTGAGCCAAGAATGGCATTTTTTACAGCAGCTTCGGAAATATTTGTCATATCTACTTTTCCTTGTGTACTTAGAAGCATCTAACTACACACGCTAAGGGGTAACACCCCACAGCAAACTAAAACCTGAGACTGACCTCAGAACCTTCAAAAAATTCACCGTAATCGGCTGGGGTGTTATCCCTCTTGAGCGTGAAGTTGGACTAGTGAACTCACACTACAAACAAAATTAGTTCACTATACAAATCACAACTAGCGATGAACCAATACAACACTGACCTTCCTGCCGCTCGGCGCAACTACATAAGCCTAGCGATGCAGCCAGATGAATGATAACAACTCAAATATACTCGTAAAACCCACAATAACAAATAGATATAAGATAAAAAATATACAGCAAATCACACGCTAATAGTTGTCCAACTAGGCGCATAACGCGCAAGTACCCAACAACAAAATTCAAAACTGAGATTACCTCAGAACCATCAAAAAATACACAATAATTGACTGGGTACTTGTCGCTGTTGATGCGAAAGTTAGGCTGGTACGACACAAAAAAATCGAACTACCCAAAATTAATATTTTACACTAGAAGTAAATGATTTTTTAGATATTTTCAATTTTGAGATAGCAAGTTGGCATATTCATCCTGAATTACGCCTTGATTTACCCAGCATGTAGGAATTGCATTTAGCTCCTCATAGCAATATTGAATTGCTTTCTCTGGCTGCAATGTAACTAAGGCTTGTGAGTTAGAGCCATCAACTTCAGGAAAGGAATAAACATCTAAATAATCATTTGAGCCGATATTCTCAACTTCAAATAACCAAACTTCAGAAGTCTCAACCTTGGGGCGTAACTCAATCCAGCGAATAGTTTTATCAGTAGAGCCATATCCAAGAAATTGTTCTACTGATTTCCCGCGATACAAGACTGACAAGAGTTCTTTTTCTAATAAGTATCTCATAAATACTATGCCTAACTACCTGCATTAAGCCGTGCAGCCCAACAACAAAACATGATTAACAATGGTGATTATATGACAGAGAAAACAACACAGCAACCGCTTGGGGTTGCATCGGACTTAAATGCTGAGTTAGGTTGTGGAGTATTGACGATGAATTTAATCATAGCGTGTGTTTTGTTGGCTTGTCTTTTTTCTTTTATTTTTGTTATTTCCAGATTAAAAGAACAGATAAAAAACAAAAATGAAATTATTGATGGTTTGTTAAAAATAACTGATGAACAAAAACAGGAAATTTACAATTTGCGCTACTTACATTACGCAAAAAATGAAGCTGAAATTTCCAAAAAATACACAATAGAATGTGATGAAAACCAAGCATTAAACATGATAAGACATAAAGGTATTAATTACGACCCTATTGCTCAGTTAGTTGGTTTAACTCAAAGGCAAGGATATGCTCGCCAAGCAGCAATGCAACAAGCAGCAATACAAGGACAATATGGGTTAAATAATTCGATTTATGGGTTATTTAATAAAACCTAACTACCTGCGCTAAGGGGTAACGTCCCCACAGCAAAATAAACAACTGAGACGTACCTCAGAACCATAAAAAAATGCCCCATAATCGGTTGGGGCGTTATCCAACTTGAGCGCAAAGTTAGGTTAATGTTTGCTTAAGAGTAACCTCAACTCATTAGCCCAAATTTCATCACAATCTTCTAACCAATACAATGAACCTGAACAGTTCACAAATATTGCTTCTTCGACTAGTCCAATTAATTGATTTGGAATCCAACTCAAGACATAACGATTTCTATTTACAGCTATATAGCCAATCCATATATCCCACGGTGGACAATCGTTTACATCAATAAATCCATCCGTTACACCCTCTGACATTCCATCAGACATATTTGAGTCAGGATCATAAATTAGTACTTTACCTTTACTTATACTTATATCTTGATTAGTTTCAATATTATTTTCATTAATTTTATACTTACGAGCACAGATAACATATTTAACTGTATAAAAATGATTTTTTTGAAAAATATCAGGTGCGAACTCTAAGGTTCTTAAGGATGATCGAGATTTCTTGCTATCCCAATAGGCTTAAAACCAAGATTCAGCTTCACTAATAGCGTTAATAATTTCTATTGCGCTATTTGATTTCAAGTCCATTTATTAACCTAACTAAATATTAAGGCGTGCGCGGTTAATGTGGGTCATTAACGCTGCCTCACTTCGCATCGCCTTGAATAACCAGTTATACAACGACGCGGCTTGACTGTAAAGCCGTATTGGGTACTGGATTTTATAGTCTAATAAATAAGTTAGCGTGTCCCATCCTACTTAAAATCGACTGAGCTGTAGTAGGCAGACTGCCATAATTTTTTAATGATAGTGGGAACGAAGGGGTCTGCTTCCCTTCTTAGACAATAAAATGCCCTGCAAGGTCTGCAAACCTTCAGGGCGTGACCAGTCTTGAAAATTCTGTTTTACACGGCAGATATAGACTGATGAAAAGCATTTTAGCCTTATTTTTAAGGCTTTGTAAGCCCTTTCTTGCTTATATTGTTTTTTGCTGTCTTGCGTTTGCAAGGCGGCTTAAATGGCATTAAGCACTTATTACCCTATTAAGCGCGGCCTCTCTGCCGTTCAGCTTTCACAAGCCCTTAATCAATCGCCCTTAACCCGTAGCGATTGTGAGCTATTACGCCCACTCTCTCAAAAGTCTACCTTATCTATAGATGACCTCGTTTCAAGTGGCGCGTCACCTTCTGTCGTTTACCCTACCCACAATCAGGGGGGCAAGTCCTCCAATCAAGGAGAGGCCTCCGCTTGCGGAGAGGTGGCCTTGAGTGGAGGCGTAGCCTCCCTTCCTTGTCTTAGAGTAAACAACTCAAACGAATGCCCTACAACGGACAATCTCCCTCCTGTTTCCCCTGTCCCTACCCTGAATCCCTCATGGATTCGTAAAGCCGAATTTAAGGTTAAACGCGAAGTTATGGCCTTGTTTGATAAGTACGGCCTAGACCGTATCGGCTTTTTAACGCTCACCTTTGCCGATGATGTCCAGTGCCATAAAGAGGCAACTAAACGCCTAAATTCCTTAATCACTGGCGTTCTCCGTGAACGCTATGCACAGTGCATTCGCGTCTCTGAGCGTCAACAATCAGGCCGTTGGCATTTTCACTTAGTCGTTGTTTGTCAACAAGATATTCGGCGCGGTGTTGACTTTCAAGCCATTAAAGAGAGACGTTACAAGGACGGGGCAAGCGCTACTTTGCGGGCTGAGTGGGCGTTCTGGCGTAAGACAGCTAAAAAGTACGGCTTCGGTCGTACTGAGCTACTCCCTGTTAAAAAAACAGGTGAAGCCTTAGCCGCTTATGTTGCCAAGTACATTTCCAAAGGCTTTGCTTATCGTCAGCCTCAAGATAAAGGTGCAAGGCTCTATTCCGTCATCGGTGGGGATAGAGTCTGTTCTTCCCGCTTCTCCTTTTATAGTGCTAAGGCTATCGAATGGCGTAAAAAGGTTGCTCTATGGGCGGCTTCTTGGTCGGGTAGCTTTGCTGCTGCCTCTACTTCAGGCGGGTTTGAGCCTGTGGGCTTCCTCTCTTATGAAGATTTGCCGCTTATCTTCGGTAAAAAATGGGCGTGGACGTACCGAGAACAAATAATCGCTATGCAATCCCCTTTTTAGTCGCGCTCGCAATCTCGCTAGGAATCAGAAAATGCGCCTCTAGTGCGGCGCGGATTGCGCAAGCAAGCCAAGCAAACGGGGCGCGTTTTCGTCATTCCGTTGCGTATTGCGTAGCAATGCGCCAACAATGGCGAAAAGGCGCAAACTCTCTACGGGCTGGCAGTAAATTAGGGGGCTTGCTTATGATGGCTATACATCATCGTCCCTGACATCTAAACCTTTCTATAGATAGTCGCGCGATTAAACCCAATACCAGATAAATGTGCCTCTCCTTCTTTGCGGCCTGTCTTTCCTGTCTTACTCCGACGTTCTCCGCCTTCTAATCAACCATTCCACAATACTGTAAAAAGTACACGACAACCTAAGCGCGGTTAATGTTCGGACGTGAGGACGAACGAAAGTGCGATTAGGTGGGAGGGGCTTATCTTAAGGCGTACCCCCTTTAATGGTACGCTTTTGTATCATGGGTGATACTTTTAGGCTTGGACTATTAAGTCAAAATGACTTACTGACACCCTGTGACACCGACACCATGACACACTCACGTCAAAATGACTTAAGAGTCCAGTACCTTTAATGCTGGACTCTTGTCCGAGATTCGGAAAAATTAACCTGTATACCTGTATTCACATATTCAAAAGTTATTTATTCATAAATTATTTATTCAAAAGTTATTTATTAACTTAGTTAAAAGTAACTTTGTAATTTGTGATTTGTGATTTGTGATTTGTGATTTTAATTACTGATAAATTAGATATTAAATTGGTGTTAATTTAATTATTAACCGTGAATAGATAAAAATAATATAAAACTGGCTTTTTAGGTCTTGAATAATTCGGAGGGTTTTATTAGATTTGAGCGCGGTGTATAACTATACGCTAAGGGGTAACGCCCCATAGCAAACTAAAACCTGAGATGTACCTCAGAACCATCAAAAACAACTCAGAAAGCGGCTGGGGCGTTATCCCACTTGAGCGTGAAGTTGGACAAGTGAACTCACTCTACAAACAAAATTAGTTCACTATACAAATCACAACTAGCGATGAACCAATACTACACTACCCTTCCTGCCGCTCGGCGCAACTACAGAAGCCTAGCGATGCAGCCAGATGAATTATAACAACTCAAATATACGCGTAAAACCCACAATAACAAATAGATATAAGATAAAAAATATACAGCAAATCACACGCTAATAGTTGTCCAACTATATGCTAAGGGGTAATGCCCCACAGCAAAATAAAACCTGAGATTGACCTCAGTACTATCAAAAAATGCCCAATAATCGGCTGGGGCGTTATCCCACTTGAGCGTGAAGTTGGACTAGTGAACTCACTCTATAAACAAAATTAGTTCACTATACAAATCGCAACTAGCGATGAACCAATACTACACTGCCCTTCCTGCCGCTCGGCGCAACAATAAAAGCCTAACGATGCAGCCCGATGAATGATAACAACTCAAATATACTCGTAAAACCCACAACAACAAATAGATATAAGATAAAAAATATACAGCAAATCACACGCTAATAGTTGTCCAACTTAAAATTAACTGGCACAGCCCCACAGCAAAATAAGCAAGTGAGAGTTTGCCAAAAATATAAAAAATATCACCGTAATCGGCTGGGGTTGTGTCCAGTTGAATTATTAGTTAGACAAAACCAATTAAAAAATTTTTACTTCAATACACCCACACTAAAAATACACTAACTATAAAGAATAAAAAATAGGCTCATGGTTTCTGCTCGTAGATTTAACACGAACTTTTTGGAATATCATTAGAAGCATAAACATAACCTTGTTCAGTTGCTCCCTCAAAACAAGCTCCTATTAGTTTGGCACCGTCAAATACTGCACCATCTATTGCTGCGTTATTAAAATTTGAATACGCTAAATTAGCATCAGTAAAATCGCATGTTTTAATATTGGTAGATGAAAAGTTAGCACCTACAAGATTAGCATTTTTAAAAATTGCACAAATAAATGAACCCGAAAAATCTATATTTGAAAGCGATTGATTACTAAAATCAAATACTTGGCCATCAAGTTCTAGATTAGTAAAAACTCTCTCTCCCAATGAATAACGCTTAAGTATTTGCTCAGTAGTAATCTTATTACACATGTCTTACGTCTAACTTTCCGCGTAAGGTGCAAGCACCCACAACTGAATAAACAAAAACTCAGTAATCACTGAATCCGAAAATTGCCCCGTAAGTGGCTGGGTGCTTGTCACACTTGACGCGCAAGTTAGAAAAGCGTCCATTCTTAAGATGCGTATTAGACGATAATATTTATACCACTTTATTCATGTCAATAGTATAACCAGCACCTCTCAATTCTTTAGCAACAGCTAAGTGCCATGCTGCGTGTGTGTCGAATGGCACATATACTACACCGCTAATATCGTTTGGTATTTCAACGTTACCTTTTACAAGAGCACAGACATTCTTACGACCTAACTTAGCAATTAAATATCCATGTTCAAATACGACATTTTGACGCGCTCTAGGTTTTGTGTCGGCATTACCAAGAACACTTCCAACATCGCAAGGTGTATATAATACTAAAGCGAAACCAACATTAGTATATTCTTCTATCTTCTCAATTATTGTTTTTCCCGTACTTGCCTGCTCATGAAGAATAACGGCTGTCAGACCAAGCTTTTCAATAAATCGTGCTGCTTCAGTTTTTGCTAAGTCATCTCTACCATGCACAATAAAAACTTTAGAGCGATCCATGCTAATCTCTTTTTCAGCTTTAGGCATAGGGCTATTCTTTACTGCCGCCTTTGCTTTCTCAAATATAGCAGTTGTTACATCTTTAGTATGCTCTGTATAGCTCACAATATCACTTGGAGAAACATACATAACTATTGAAGAATCCATGTGGTCATTTTCATACTGTGCCAATTCAACAGCAGATTTTTGGGTCTCTTTAATAGATATTCGCTTTATTTCACCATATTTAAGAAAATAACCATCAAATTGAAAGTCTTCCTTGCGAAGAAAAGGATAAACAATTCGTTCTTCTATTTCAGATATGTTTGTTTTATCTAATTCATAATACTGCTTCATTACCTCATTTTTCCCTGATTTTTCGCTTGTCTCAATTAAAACTTGAAAATACATTTAAACCCTCCACATTTTTCTAACTATACGCTAAGGGGTAACGCCCCATAGCAAAATAAAATAATAAAACAGATTCACCACCATCAAAAACAACTCAGAAAGCGGCTGGGGCGTTATCCCACTTGAGCGTGAAGTTGGACAAGTGAACTCACTCTACAAACAAAATTAGTTCACTATACAAATCACAACTAGCGATGAACCAATACAACACTGACCTTCCTGCCGCTCGGCGCAACTACATAAGCCTAGCGATGCAGCCAGATGAATGATAACAACTCAAATATACTCGTAAAACACACAGTAACAAATAAATATAAGATAAAAAATATACAGCAAATCACACGCTAATAGTTGTTCAACTATCCGCGTAAGGCGCAAGCACCCACAACGAAATTAAAAACTGAGATTACCTCAGAACCATAAAAAAGTGAACAATAATTGGCTGGGTGCTTGTCGCACTTGACGCATCAGTTAGGGTGTAATGACTTCTAAGTAATTTTCAGGATAATTCAATTTTAACATCTCCTCAATTTGTAATTTTAATTTTCTGTACGTTTTCATGTTATTAAGGACCTGAATATCAACAACCAATTGCTTATTTAATGAACGAGCACCAATAACAATACTATTTAACTTGCTTTCAGAAAAGTAACATAAAGTATTTTGGCGTTTAGGAAGTTGTTTAATCAACTTATTTTGGATAGCAATATCTTCAAGGCGATTGCACAAAAAAGGTATTTCGCCTTTAACATCGTAAATGGCCATACTACCAATGCTGTAAGCAGACTTAGGAAAAGTATCACAACTTGAACAAGCTAAAAAACATACTAACACCAAGAAATATCTCATATTATTTTCCGACTACTACATCATCAATATAATTTTGCACGCCGCTTAAATCTTTGTAATAAACTTTATAGCTCCCAATTGGAAGGCTCTTGAAATGTACAGGCTGACAACGTGTTCTATCCTTTTCCGTATTAGAAGATGCAAGCTTAGTGCTTATCATGATATTTATTTCACCTTCTTTTACTTTGGCATTCACATTAACAAATACTAAAGCAGAGTTCATTACAGTTGGCTTTACAGTAAACCCATAAAGTCCTGATACATCGCAAAAAACTGGCAAAATAAGACCTGCATCTGTATAAACTGGATTTGATATTTTTACTCCACCAACAGACTGTATAAAACTCCAATCTTGCTGATGTTGAAATAAATATCCACAGCTTGTTAGTAAAAACAATAAAGAAATATTGAATATTAATTTATTGTTAAAAGCCATCAAATAAACCCTAACTTTAACGCTAAGAGGTAGCACCCCTCAACAAATTACAACCTGAGATTGACCTCAGAACCATTCAAAAATACACTAAATCCGCGCGGGGTGCTATCCTACTTGAGCGTTGAGTTAGGGTTACTCTAATTAGAATTAAAGCTACTCAATATTTTTTCGCCAATACTGCCACTCTTTTGGAACTTTACTAACAAATAATTTATTTGTGATAAATATTACAAATAATGATATTACAAATACTAAACTAAGAGCTTCGTCCCTACTAAAACTATAGCTCATAACATATATAGTACCAAATGAATAAGCTAAAGGTAGCAATAAACTAAAGTATGCTTTTGATGTATTACTTTTTTTATTTTCATTTTCTATAATTTCTGTCTTACAACTAGGACATATATAAGAAAATCCTAAAGAAAACGATGCTTTAGGATTCTTATAGAACCTAGATTTTATATATTTATATCTTAAATTTGTTTTACATTCAGGACAAGAATAATCCATAAAACCCTAACTATACGCTAAGGGGTAACGCCCCATAGCAAAATAAAATAATAAGACAGATTCACCACCCATCAAAAACAACTCAGTAATCGGCTGGGGCGTTATCCCACTTGAGCGTGAAGTTGGACTAGTGAACTCACTCTACAAACAAAATTAGTTCACTACACAAATCACAACTAGCGATGAACCAATACAACACTGACCTTCCTGCCGCTCGGCGCAACTACATAAGCCTAGCGATGCAGCCAGATGAATGATAACAACTCAAATATACTCGTAAAACACACAGTAACAAATAGATAGAAGATAAAAAAATATACAGCAAATCACACGCTAATAGTTGTCCAACTACCCGCGTAAGGTGCAAGCACCCACAACAAAATAAACAAAAACTCAGTAATCACTGAACCCGAAAATTGCCCCGTAAGCGGCTGGGTGCTTGTCACACTTGACGCGCAAGTTAGGCATTACTTACTCAAAATTATAGCAATAATAATAAACCCTATAATCCACCAAATAATATTATTACTCTCTGGATACTTTATCACAGGCGCAACATCCGTAACACCATTAATGTTTTTATCTATTTTTATTAAAACTTCATGCTTGCCAACACTTAACACCTGAGAAGCATTAGTAGAAAAGTCGTTTTTTGCATTTGCTATGTGGCTAATTAATATAGGTAAATTTGTAGTTAGTACATCTGAAAGCAAGCTCTTTTCTTTTTGTTGAAAAAAGTTTAACAACTGTTGTTTTACATTAGCATCACCTTGTGATAACCAATTGAAGCGTTTTTCCATGGATGCGGGTATTTGATAAACATTTACAACACTTTCAAGATAATCTTTTACCACTTTTTCAACTTCATTAACATCAGCATCTAAACCAACGTAAAAGACTTTTTTTGAAGATACTCCAACATGAGTCCACAAATTTTCTATTAATTTGTACTTCACAGGTAGAGGCATATGCGGAGGCAATAAATTAAATAATCGTTCAGCAACCATGCCGCTCATATTAACCTGACCACTGCTCCATTTAGTAATAGTTTTCTCGGCATATTCTTTTGCATCCTCTCCGTATTTATAGCCATACTCCGTTAGAATTGATTCTAACTCTTGAGGGTTAAGAGAAAAAAAGTATTCTTTTACATCTTTATCCGTACCACCAAGCTCTTTGGTTAAAGCCTCTGCTTCCCTGATATGTTGCCTAGCTCTTTCACTGCCATAATTATTATAAGACTTCCTATAGTTATTTCTTGAACCCCCTCTGTTATATTTTGACATGATTAACCTTTAAACACCAAATTCTTAACAATATCAACAAATGTTTCTTTTCTTTTTGGAGACTCCAAAATAATGCATACAACAAGATTATGAAAAGTTATTTCTTTTTTAATATATATAGTAGTCCCAGCTCTGGAAATACTATTAACTCGCGAACAATAGTCATCAATACAGATCTTTACCTGCTCATAAAACAATGGAAAATCAGGACTTTCTTTTATCGACGGCTTTATTTTTTTATTAAATTCAGCAATAGCCGTTGATGGAAAGGTGTCATCTGTTATTTTTAGAGTTATTTTCGCCATATTATTTACTCATGGCAGCAATAACAATCAATGCAAATATTGCTGCAAATACATAATATGGTGTCCAGTCTTTTTCACCTGTCTGACTTTTTGATAGTTTGCCACTTTGGGCTTGTTGTGTATTACCCATCATAATTTCTGTTCGACCTACTTTTGTGGTTTGTGTATGTGTGATGGTTACAGCATTCCCACTTTCAGAAACCTCTCTAGTTGTTCCAGACAAATCATTTAGTACTTTTTTCAAAGCTTCTGCATCAATATGTAAATCTTGAGCTTTTTTATTGATATCAATCATGCCTTTTGCATAATCAATCAATAAAGCCTTACGCTCATTCTCAGAGAGCCAAGACAAATCCATAGATGTAGCAGCTCCAAGGTTAATGTGAGTTGGCACATTAGATGGGATTTTCGTAAGGTTCTGATTTTCTTGCTCATTTTTCATATTAGTCTCTCCGCTAATTTCAATTAGGATGCTCGAAAATTGTACCACATTACATTCAAAAGAGTAAAAATTGAGGCCTAACTATACGCTAAGGGGTAACGCCCCATAGCAAACTAAAACCTGAGATGTACCTCAGAACCATCAAAAACAACTCAGAAAGCGGCTGGGGCGTTATCCCACTTGAGCGTGAAGTTGGACAAGTGAACTCACTCTACAAACAAAATTAGTTCACTATACAAATCACAACTAGCGATGAACCAATACTACACTACCCTTCCTGCCGCTCGGCGCAACTACAGAAGCCTAGCGATGCAGCCAGATGAATTATAACAACTCAAATATACGCGTAAAACCCACAATAACAAATAGATATAAGATAAAAAATATACAGCAAATCACACGCTAATAGTTGTCCAACTACACCGCTAAGGGGTAACGTCCCGACAGCAAAATCAACAACTGAGACGTACCTCAGAACTATCGAAAAATGCCCCGTAATTGGCTGGGGCGTTATCCCACTTGAGCGGAAAGTTAGGGGGTTAGCTCCAAAATTACCCCCTTATTCTATAGCCCACTATTCGCCAGCATGAGCAACAAGAAACAATGATTTCTCAAGTGAAGAAAAAAAGTCTTGGTAATGCTTTGGATCTTCAATCGGAGTAATATTGAATTGCGCATTAGCTCGCACTAACATGCGATCACTCCCCTTAGGACGCACCGACACCGTAATTTTGATTTGATGACCATCAAGTTTTGTACCACTAACACTACCAAGCACTAAGTCTGCTCGATCAATAACAAAGCCTAAATCTTGAAGTGTCGAAATCGTTGCACGCAACACCTTTTCTTTATCTGTGGTATCAAATATTCTTGATTGGTAGCTGCGCTTTTGGAGCTGTGTCTCATTGCCAGAATCTAATACACGCTGATTAGTTGTAGCGCAGCCTGTTAAAAACGATGTAAACAAGAATATTACAATAAATAGGTTCTTCATATTTTCTGCGCCTCAAGAAAAACTGACTTTGATACACGCTCATAAAAATCCGTGTATAGCTCTGGCTCACGAAGTGTTTCCGCATACATAGAGTTATCAGTACGCCGCACCACTCTCTGAAATGTAACACGAACAAAATGGCTATCAAGTATTGCTTTACCATTACTATCGCTAACGGGGCGCACAACAAAAGAAACGCGAATTGTCTGATCTTTGCTAATTGGCATTGCTCCTCCGCCAAGAAGAGCAACAAAAACTGCTGCTGCGACCTCACCCCCACTAGTAGCATCGCGCTGCTTGCTTGCTGTTAAAACGCCAAGCTTGGTTTCTGAGTTCTCAAGATTAAAACCTAAGTCTTGGAGTGCATTTGCACTTGCTGTAATTAAATCAGCCTCTTTAATACCATCATAACGACGGGTTTCTAAGTGTCGCTGCTGCAATAATTCTGGTGTAACCACAAAAGTATTCGGTGGAACAGCCACACATCCTGCAAGAAAAAGCATTCCAATAATGATTGGTAATCTGTTCATTTGTTAAAATCTCGATGTATGATACGCGAAATCACGAACTTTCCCGTCTCTATCAAATTTAATGATGACTGTCAGCGTACGCTGGCTTGTTGAAGATGCTCCAGTCTCCCCGACGAAGCCAAGAAAAAGAGCATTAACACCTCCAGTGCTAGACGAGTAAGCACGGTCAGTGGCAATTTTATCGTATATCCAAACCTCGCGACGCTCTTCATCCGTAGATACTATATTGGGTGACCCCAGTATAGATGCCACATCAGCACTACTCATCCCAACACGAACTTCTTTCTGCACCTTGCCAACAGTCATACGATCTGTAGAGCTGTCTTGGACATTTGCCCTGTGGTGGGCTGCGGATTGACACCCAGCAAGCATAGCTAAAATTAGTGATGCTAGGAAAAAACAACTTTTTTGGTTATTTTGCATATTTGCCCCCTGAACTATAAAGAAAATGACAAATCACGAATACATATCTCCCTAACTATACGCTAAGGGGTAACGCCCCATAGCAAAATTAACCTCTGCACAGTACGCACAGAACCCGAAAAATGCCCTGTAATCGGCTGGGGCATTATCCCACTTAAGCGTGAAGTTAGAAAGGTGAACTCACACTACAAATAACATTGCTTAACTACACAAATCACAACTTGTGATTAACAGATAGAGCACTGCCTTTCCTGCCGCTCGGCGCAACTAAACAAGCCTAGCGATGCAACCATATAAATGGTAACAACTCTAATACTCGTAAAAATCACAACAGCAAATCAAGATATGATAATAACTTTACAATTAGCATTTAGAGCAACGAACAAATGTACCACGTGAAAACTCACGCTCAGCTACTGCCTTCGCTTCCACCTCCGAAAGGACTAAAAACCAACCTCCATCACGTCCCATCTGGTCACGCGGCTTTAATTGCGTACCATAAGGCTTCGGAATATAAGGGCAATCTTCTCTATGGAGAGTCGATGTACGAAGCGGTTTATCTATATTAAGTAACATAGGCTTTTATCTCTAATTTTAATAATTCTAACTAATCGCGTAAGGTGCAAGCACCCACAACAAAATAAACAAAAACTCAGTAATCACTAAATTCATAAGTAACTCCATAAGCGGCTGGGTGCTTGTCGCACTTGACGCAGAAGTTAGAATGAGGCCACATAAAGCTATACGTCACAACACCCAAAGGCATTGTATTAGAAATAACTGGAACCCCTTTACTAAAAGTGCTAAAATACAGACATAAGCCTAGAGCTTATTGATTTTTTGGTCAAGTGGAACTTAAACATGAAAACAGACATTAAATTTATTGATTTATTTGCAGGAATGGGCGGTTTTCGGCTTGGCTTTGAAAATGCCTGTAAAAATCTAAACATTAAATCCGAATGCGTTTTTACGTCTGAAATTAAAGAACACGCCATAAAAGTGTATGCTGACAACTTCAAAGATTCTTCAATTTTTGGAGATATAACAAAAATTGAAGCTAGAGATATTCCTGATTTTGATGTGATGCTTGCTGGTTTTCCTTGCCAAGCATTCAGCAGTGCAGGCAAAAGACAAGGATTTTCAGACACTCGAGGAACTCTGTTTTTTGAAATTGAACGGATACTACAAGAAAAGCAGCCCCCTGTTTTTATTTTAGAAAATGTAGATGGGCTAATTAACCACGATAAAGATATAAAATCTGATGAAATGGGTAGAACACTAAGAGTGATTTTAGAAAAACTACACAAATTAGATTACAAGGTTAATTGGCAAGTCCTTGATGCTAAAAACTTTGGTTTAGCTCAAACACGAAAAAGAATTTTTATTGTTGGCACTAAAAAAAATATTGTTAGCCTCACAGATTTTCCATTAGTTAATGCAAAACTTAAAGATATATTAGAATCAGGCAAACCTGTGATGACAGGAAAATTAGCCAAGCTATTGCTATCGCATTTTTCATTAACAGAGCTTTATGGAAAGTCCATCAAAGACAAAAGAGGCGGGAATGACAATATTCATAGCTGGGATATTGGCTTGAAAGGTGAAATATCGACCGAACAGAAAAAACTATTAAACCTTATATTACTGTCACGAAGAAATAAAAAGTGGGCTGAACTTAAAGGCATAGAATGGATGGATGGTATGCCATTGACAATAAAAGAAATACAAACGTTTTACCAACACGAACATCTTAAAGAGATGTTAGATGATTTAACTGCCAAAAATTACTTGAAGTTTGAATATCCAAAAGATGTAGTAGAAATCACAACTGACGGCAAGACAAAAAAAATTCGTCAGTATCGGGAAGACTTAGCCAAAGGCTACAATATAGTTGCAGGTAAACTTAGCTACGAAATTAACAAAATTCTTGATCCTGAAGATATTACGCCTACATTGGTAGCAACCGATTTAGATAGAGTGGTTGTGCCTGATAAAGTCGGCATTCGCAAACTCACAGATATAGAGCAATGCCGACTTTTTGGCTTTCCTGACAACTTTAAGCTCAATATTTCTGAACGTTTAGCACACGATTTATTTGGCAACACTGTACCAGTTGCCGTTGTTACTGCTATATCTCAACGAGTGATTGAACAAATATTCCTAGATAAACAAGAATATCCTAAACAGATACAGCCTAAAAAATCTATTCCGTGTCAATTAACACTTTTAGCTTGATGATTACAAAGGGGTATTTGTTGCTTGAAAATATGCTTTCTCTACGGAATCTAACCAATTTATATTTTGTGCTGGATAGCGTTGTGGGTGAAATTTATTTAATGCTTCTGCTAGAGCAACAACAAAATCACGTCTAGAGTTAAAAATTTTTGGTGTTTTACTGCGCCAGTTTTTTGGGCGTATATTTACAGGCACATTTTGTTTTACTTGAAGCTCTAAACAGTTTGTCGGTGATACTCCTGTCATCTCCCACACTTTCTTTACCCAAAAATCAACTATTTCCACTGTTTTATTACTGGAGCGATAGCCAAAAATTAAATGGTCTGAATCTAAACGCTGTGGATGTTCAAGCAATGAACGAGTATAAGCATCAAAATTACCAATATCAAAAGCAGGACTAGCATCGTAGTTAAACGCTTTAATTTCTAAATGCTGGCCATCACCAAGATAAAAATCAGGCCAATCTTGTGCATTTGACGGTTTAGAAAAAACTATTTTCTTTGATAACATCCAGTTTTCAAACCATTCTTGTAAAACTCCACCCACAATATCCTTAGACGCAACATGAAAAGAAATTCCAGCCAAATCAAAACTAATAAAGCCTTTTTTACCTTTTATGTTTTCTTCGTTCAATAATTGTTCTATTTTCTTAATATACATTGATGAAATACCGTATTAAATATAAGGATTAGCAATTCTGCCATAAAAACTAGCAAAAACACAAAAAACAAGAATTCTAACTTAATTTTACACACCAAATCTTATAATCCACGTATAGCGGATTATAACGACTTATGTATAATATAACTAACATCCAAACACAAGGATTTATGAGATATGAACCCCATAAAAAGTGTTGCAAAAGATGACTCCAAGCCTGAGCCTAAAGTTTTAGACTTACTTCGCCAGCGTATCAGAGCATACCATTACAGTATCCGTACTGAAGATGCTTATGTACAATGGGTCAAACGTTTTATATGGTTCAATGAACATAAACATCCTAATCTCATGGGTAAAGTTGAAATAGAGAATTTTCTAGTACATCTAGCTAATCAAGGGTTTATGTCTGGTTCTAGTCAAAATCAAGCATTAGCTGCTTTGCTTTTCTTTTATAAACAAGTACTTGGATTTCCTGCAGAACAATTCAATGATATTTTACGCGCCAAACGAAAAACGAAATTGCCTACAGTTTTAGCAAAACAGGAAGTTGAACGTTTGTTAGATGGTTTAGAGGGTGTTATTGCGCTGATGGCACATTTATTATATGGCACCGGTATGCGTTTGATGGAATGTGTACGTTTACGCGTACAAGACATTGACTTTGAGTTGAATCAGATTATGGTACGCAATGGTAAAGGCTCTAAGGATAGAGTCACTATGTTACCCACACGATTAAAGGCAAGCCTAAAGTCGCAAATTCAATCGGTCAGCCAACTTCATCAACAGGACAAACAAAAGGGCTATGGTGAAGTCTATCTTCCTTATGCCTTAGAAAAGAAATTTCCTTACGCTAGTCGGGAGTTAGGTTGGCAATACTTATTTCCAGCACAACGCTTATCGTTAGACCCAAGAACACAACGCGTGCGCCGCCACCATATAGACGAAAAATTACTCCAAAGGCAGATTAAGTTAGCTGCAATCGCATGCAATCTGAATAAACATGTCACACCACATGCACTTCGCCACTCATTTGCCACCCATTTATTACAAGCGGGCTACGACATTCGAACCGTACAAGAGCTACTGGGACACAGTGACGTGCGCACGACTATGATTTATACGCACGTTCTGAATCAGGGTGGCAAAGGCGTAATTAGTCCGTTAGACCGTTTAGACACCTGATTTAGTGTAAAAACTTAATCGTTTGTTCTTGATTATGGTCATGGTCGTCACAAGTTTCACCTTCTTTTTCACCTTTATGAATGTAACCTGTACGCTCTTGTTCGGGCAAATGTTGCATTTCCCATACTAAGACAGCCTGCATACAGGTTTCACGCTGTTCGTCTGTCACACGACGACCATCAGGCCATTTGCCTAACTCCACCGCACGTTTGAGATTTGCAACAATGTCGGGGGTTAGTGCAGCTAATACAGCAGCAAAAGTATCATGGTTCATTAATCATCACCTTTAATCGGATTGCCCCACCCTAGTTTCGTTCGACAAGCGGCATAAAAGTCGTAACCTGGTGGATGTATCAATTTTAACTTAAAGGGATGCTTAGTGATATAAACCCAATCACCTGCGTTTAGACTAATGCCTGTATGACCATCTGGACTGACTAAGGGTTTAAGCGTGGTTTCGGTAATACGAATTTTAATTTCACTGTCGCCATCCACAACAATAGGTCGACTTGATAAGGTATGAGGATGCATGGGTACAAGAACAATCGCATCTAACTTAGGATGCATGATTGGCCCGCCACCAGATAAAGCATACGCGGTAGAGCCTGTGGGTGTGGCAACAATTAAGCCGTCCGAGCGCTGGCGATAGACAAATTGCCCTTCGATATATAACTCAAATTCGAGCATGTGTACCGATTTACCCGCATGCAAGACCACATCATTGAGTGCTAAGGCCTCTGCAACGGGCTCGCCATTAGACCTAACCTCCAACTTTAATAAAAATCGTTGGTCTGTCGTATAATTCCCTCGCAGTACATCTTGCACTTTGGCAATCACTTCATCGGGCGAGATATCAGTCAAAAACCCTAGACGACCACGATTCACACCTAAGACGGGTGTTTTATAACGAGCCAGCGCGCGGGCTGCATGTAATAATGAACCATCGCCACCGACGACAATCACTAAATCACACACTTCACCTAACAGCGACCTAGAACACACTTGTAAGCCTTCACGCTGCATCAAATGTGCGGTATGTTCGTCATAAATAACAGTTAAGCCTTGGTGTATTAGGTATTCTTCTAATAAGTTTAAGGTATCAATGACTGAGGCACGGTCTGGTCGGCCAATTAAACCAATATTTCTAAAATTGTCTGTACTCATGCTGCTTCCAAATATTGCGCTCGCTCCGTTGCAGAGAGAGACCACAAACCACCCGCTAATACAGACGCATTATAACCTTGAATGCCTAATAAAAAGGCAGCGGCTGCACTGCGTTGGCCATTATCACAGCATACAATATAATGTTTGTTTAAGGGAAGTTGGCGCGCTTTGAGACGTATGTCGGCTAAACTCAGGTGCATAGCACCTTTTAAGTGAATGAGTTGATATTCCTCAAGTAATCTGATATCTAACCAAACCGCTTCTTGAGAGTTAACCACGGCTTGTGCTAAGGAAAAACTCATACTTTGTACACTGGGCGCACGCAATAATCGGTCAAAGTCTTTTTGTTCTAAGCGCATTAATAAGCCATCTTCAAGCATCACAACATCGGCATTACGTGGTGCATTTTTTAAGAGGCCTTCTTCACCAAAAAAACCGCCTGTTCCTAAGTAGGCAACGGTTAATACTTCGTTATGGTCTAATTGTTTTACCTCTGCACGCCCCGATTTAATAAAGTAACAGCAATCGGCTTTATCCCCCATGCTAATGACTTTTTGTCCCTTTTTCACAGGCACTTCAATCAAGGCATTCAGTAACTCTAAAATATTCATTGGTGGTAAACGGTAAAAAATGTGCGACTGCAATAAATGCAACACCCATTCTTTATCCATACTCGGGGGCAAATTGGCGAATAATGCTTTGGCTAGACTGCTTAAACTTTGCTCCCATACCAAAGCATCATGCAGGCGCTGTTGGTTGACGGTAAGAATATTGATAGGCGTATGCGATTTAATGGTAAATTGACGGGGGCGACTGTCTACTAAGGCATAATTTGCTGCTGGTTGAATGGCATTTAATAGGGTTTGCTGGCCATGATGGTCTATTAATGCCACTGTACCACTGAGCAAAAAGACAGTTTTATCGTCACATTCACCATAACGACAAATAATACTTTCGGGCGGTAATGACTCCACATAACAGCCAGAAACAACATCTTTTAAGCGTTGCGCCGATAATGCATTTAACGGAACAAAATTATGTAAGACGTCTAAGGCTAAAGTTTTGCTGGTAATCATCGCTCATTATTCTCTGTCTAGGGACAAACTTTTTATGCGGCTTTTGCGTATTCAAATCCTACATGGATGAGTGTGTGGTCTTAGCATGTATTTTAATGTGTCGGACTGAGACTTTATCAGTTGATACAGACCGTGACTCATCGACTAAAAAGTTTATCTCGGGCTAATTAAATTTGAGAACATTCATAATGGCGGCATCCATCAGTTGATGACGGGCGCAACGGTCAGACTGCCCTGCAACAAATTTACTAGGCGAGTCGGTACGAATTAAGCGTGAGTTACAACACTGACCATCCCCTATATCCATCATACAACGGGGGTTTTCATAATGTTTTAACCATGCTTTATAGTGCCCAACACTGACCAAACATTTCTCGGCAACATAGGCGGTCGGGTCTTGTGTATAGGCCGCCAAGTCATTCACAGGCACAGACAAATTGCCTACACCTGGATGGAATGCTACAAAACTCATGCCAATACTTTCTAGACGTCGTAAAAAGCTATCTGCACCTGCTTCTTGTTGCTGTGCTTGCGCTAAACCGAGTGCTTCAATATGCTGTTCATACTCTTTAATTTGTGCTTCATAGTCATGTAATTCGGCATACAATGATTTCATTTTTAATAAATAACGACTGACTTCTTCTTCTAATCGTTTGTCTAAAGTTAATAAATGCTCTGCTTGTAAGCGATTGATACGGGCTTGATATTCTTGTTCTTTGGCATCTAAGACACTGGCAAAATGTTGTTGTTCTTGACCAGCCGCACTGAGGGCGATGTGCAGTTCATAAATCTGCTTCTGATTAACATCACGTTCCTGACGTAAGGACTCTTCAATACCCGTTAAACTGATAATTTGATTATGTAAGGCTTCTAAGCGTTCTTGTTGCGCTTGTAATTGCTGATTTAATGCTTTTTGCTGCTCAACCAACTTCATGTTTTGTGTTTGTAAAATATCCAGTTGTTGTTGATGAACATAGGATTGTAAGGTGATAGTTTCATTTTTCTCTGTGGTGAGCGTTTGCAGTTGTAAACTCAAGTCTTGTATTTTTTGTTCTAAGAGACTGGTTTGGTCGGTCATAATTGGAAAAAATTGACCTTCCGCTAAAGCGGTTGTGGTCAAAATTGGAATACCTGTTTCGGTAATCGTAAAGCTACTTTGTTTTTCTTCTTCGGCATAAGCCTTTGATTTTTTTATCCCTAGTCGACTACAGGTATCGGGAATATAACGTTGAATTTGAATAAAGGTATTATCCCCTTCTTCCATGAGAGGGTCCCACATCTTAGTGGCATGCCAAGACACAGGACATTGACTGCGACAGGCAAGACGAATCGGGCCTTTGCCTAAATCTGGGCCTAAAGCAGCAATTTCAACCAGATGACTCAATGGAATATTCCAGCCATCAACGGGATAGCCAGTTTTATCAAAACTGATATTAAATAAAGCTACCCCTTTTATGGCGAGGGCTTCATCTAATTGCACATAAGCACCGCGTTTATGGCTACGGGCATATTGCGACATGGGGGCAATACCAGCCACAACCGCATCAAAATCATCATACAGCATGGCTTTTGTGATGCCGTTTTCTGCTGACCAAAATAAGATAAGCTCGGCATACATGGAGGTTTTTTGCAACATATCTCATCCTTAATGAGAAGCGGAACACCATTCATCATTTGTGTTAATGATGTTGCGTTATTGTTATCGATTAAACCCTTTTATAGATGAGCGCACCTTTTTCGGCAAGCACTTGGACGACAATTTCAGTCAATAAATGACAAATTTGGGCATTAGTACACAGCTTTTTGTTTAAGTACCTGTAAAGAATCACTCAATCTTTTTTATAACAAATAAGAATATAAAATAAGGCAATAATTCTTTTTGGCAATTTGAAATAAGCACCTCACTTTAGCAGCCACTAATGAATAAGATATCTTTTATTATTAAGATGGTTGGATTGCTGAAACAAGACACTTTTATGTTGAGATGCTGCAACTCGGCTTGATTAAATCGACATAAAAAAGCCTTAAAGCAATGCTTTAAGGCTTTTTTTGTGAGCATAGGCAAGATTATTTTTCTAAAATTGCCACAACCCCTTGACCCCCTGCGGCACAAATCGAGATTAAACCACGACCACTGCCTTTTTCGTTCAACATTTTGGCTAAAGTCGCAACAATACGACCCCCTGTAGCTGCAAAAGGATGACCTGCTGCCAAAGACGAACCGTTAATATTCAACTTGCTACGATCAATACTACCTAATGCTTTTTTCAGACCCAAACGCTCTTTACAGAACTTGGGATCTTCCCATGCTTTTAAGGTCGCCAATACTTGAGAAGCAAAGGCTTCATGGATTTCATAGAAGTCAAAATCTTGTAGCTTTAAGCCTGCACGCTCTAACATACGTGGCATAGCATACGCAGGCGCCATTAATAAACCTTCTTTTTTATGCACAAAATCAACCGCAGCGACTTCGCAGAAGGTTAAGTAAGCTAATACAGGTAAACCACGCTCTTTTGCCCACTCTTCAGAGGCCAATAACACAACGGCAGCACCGTCTGTTAATGGGGTAGAGTTAGCGGCAGTCATGGTTGCGCCCTCGCCCTTACCAAAACAGGTTTTTAAGCTGGCTAATTTTTCTAAAGAAATATCTTTACGCAAATTATTGTCGCGGCTTAAGCCTTGGAATGGTGTCATTAAATCGTTAAAGAAACCACGCTCGTAAGCCGCCGCCATATTTTTGTGGCTGCTGTAAGCTAATTGGTCTTGGTCTTCACGCGTAATGCCCCACTCTAAAGCAGTAATTGCTGCGTGGTCACCCATTGCCAAACCTGTACGCGGTTCGCCATTACGGGGTTGGTCGGGCATTAAATGTTTGGGACGAATTTTTAAGGCCGCTTTTAGGCGCTCTTGATTGGTTTTTGAACGATTGATTTCCAACAAGATTTTGCGTAAATCATCATTAATCGCTAACGGTGCATCGCTAGTAGTATCGACACCGCCTGCAATACCACATTCAATCTGACCTAAGGCAATTTTATTAGCCACTAAAATAGCCGCTTCTAAACCAGTACCACAGGCTTGCTGAATGTCATAAGCCGATGTTTCTGGTGCTAATTTAGTGCTTAATACGGCTTCGCGCGTTAAGTTAAAGTCACGACTGTGCTTTAATACTGCACCTGCTACAACTTCGCCTAAGCGTAAACCCTGTAAATTATAACGCTCAACTAAACCATTTAAGGCAGCCGTTAACATATCTTGGTTTGATACGTTGACATAAGCGCCATTAGAACGAGCAAAAGGAATACGGTTACCGCCAATAATAGCAACACGACGTACTGTCATATCATCCTCCGTTTGAGGTTTATACGTAAGACTCAGAAAGTAAGCGCAATCGGCTTACATCCTAAAGGTGGTTAGGAAAAGACAAGGCTTTTCATTTAGGACGTGGACGGCTATGAGTGATCGACCCAATAAACGTGCTGTCCTGCGTTTAGGGAGCTGAGATATGGCGTAAGACGATATTTGCCAACCTGTGTCGGTCACAAACAGCTGTTTAACAACCAACTCCCCAAATTTGCACATGACTACATTAACATGTATATGACAAATTACATTGGCATTTGCGCAGGTGCTAGTCTGCCATAAAGCGAACCAACACACGAGTGGCTTATTTTACTGAATGGTCTTAGTCAACCAATCCTCAATATATCCCACCACGTGTTCCCATCCTTCTTCTTGCACAATCCAGTGGGCATGATTGGGGAACTCTCGATACGTCACTAATTCCTTATATTTATCGGCAATTTTACGTTGTACCGAAACAGGTGTAATTCGGTCTTCTTGGGCGGCAATCAATAAAATAGGACACGTCACTTTATTGGTCGGTACACGTGTTGCCCGTTGCATATCAAATAACCAATAGCCTATCTCAAAGGCGGCACGGCCAGACTCATAGACCATGTTGGCATACACTTGCTGTTGTTGTGAGGCAGGTAATAAATGCAACATCGCGTAAACCGCTTCATCAAAACTCAAGCGCATCGGTTTTTGCCAAAAGCGCCATGTCGTCAAAATTGACCAAAAACTCTTTATCACTGAAGGTGTCAATGCCACAATACCCGCAGGTGAAGCAGGCGTAATCAAGACAACGGCTTTGGCTAAGCCCCGACTCGCCAATAATTGTGCCAATAAACCGCCCATCGAATGTCCCATAATAATGGGTTTTACACCCAAGGCCAAAATCTCTTGTTCTAAATCGTTGAGATAATCGTCTAGGCTCAAACTGCCTAATTCGGGATGAGGGGCTTGCGTAGGGTCTACATCGTGATAACGCAGGGTTGTGGCGATACAATGATAGCCTTTAGCTTCTAAATAGCGTTGATAATTTTGCCAATACCATGCACTACCCCACATACCATGTATCATAAAAATGGTTTCTTTCATGCTGCGCTCCTGACATTGTTATTGTTGGCGAACACGGGTTTTTAATGAATATTATGCTATCGTTTGTTGTAACACTTAGGCTCTATTTAATAAAGAGCGTAGATGTTTGAATAAATCTGTGGCTATTACACCACGTTCTCCTTCTTTAGCGGCCTCATCACCTGCTAAAGCATGCAGCAAAACAGCCTTAGCCACGATGTCTAAGTTAAAACCAAATTGACTAATAAGCCCTGCCATGATGCCTGCTAAGGTATCGCCCATACCCGCAGTAGCCATACCCGCATTTCCATAAGGACATAATTGAATTGTTTGTTGATGACCAATTAAACTACCACATCCCTTGAGTAAGACAATGCCCTGATATTGCGTCATTAATGCTTGAAGACTGTTTAATCGGTCATTATCAATCTGTTGATAGGGCTTTGCTAATAAACGTCCTGCCTCAGCGGCATGGGGTGTCAGTACCCAATTGGTTTTGGTTTTAGGTTGTTGTGCTAAAAAATACAGGGCATCTGCATCAACGACTAAAGGCTGCGGACAATCCTGAACGGCTTGCCATAAGGCTTGTCCCCACGCATTACGCCCTAAGCCCATCCCTATGACAATCACAGTAACCTGCGTAAGTAAAGGTAGTAAGTCTTTTGGCTGTTGTACACCACGTACCATTAACTCAGGACAACGAGCTAACAAAGGCATCACATGTTCAGGATGCGTTGCCACAGTGACTCGACCTGCCCCTACACGTAAACAGGCTTCTGCGGTCATCATCACCGCGCCGCCCATACCTTCACCGCCACCAATCACTAAGACATGACCAAAATCCCCTTTGTGACTGTCTTTGGCACGTTTAGGGAAACACAACTGCGTGTCAGTCAATTTTTTAATAGCGACTGAGGGATAGTATGACGCTGGCATATTTAAACTCTGTAAATGGATGTGCCCTACATAGTCACAGGCTTGACCTGTCCATAAGCCTATTTTATGACCAATAAAACACACGGTGATGTGTGCTCGTACAGCATGCCCCATCACCTGCCCTGTATCCGCATTAATACCTGATGGCACATCAACTGCAACGACAGGACAGGCACTGTTATTGATTGCGGTTATCAAGTCCGCCAGTTGTCCTTGCACAGGAGCATTCAAGCCAATGCCTAATAGCGCATCTACTATCACATCTGCGCAGAGCGCTTGTTGTTGCCAACCCTCGATTTTGACACCACAGGCTTGTGCCCTACCTAACATGGTTTGAGCATCATGCGTTTTAGGTGGGCTAGTATAAATGACGCTCACTTGATAGCCTGCTTGCTGCGCTAAATAGGCAAGCACATAACCGTCTCCGCCATTGTTACCTGCACCACAACAAATAATCAGTCGTTTCGCCTGTGGGAAGCGCCTTGTTAGGGTCTGAAATACAGCGTGCCCTGCTTGCTGCATTAACGCTTCGCTAAACAAGCCATCGGCAAAAGCTCGCTGTTCGGTGTCTCTAATTTGCTGACTCGTGAATAGCTGTTGTTCTAAAAGATGACTCGTTGACATGGTATCGTTATCTTCCTTTGCTTTAATCAAGGACACATTTTTTACAGTACCTAGTACGCTATAATAGGCAACTATTCATAGCTTATACCAATGATTATGCAAAAAATTCCCCTGCTTCACGATATGCAAAGCCTCACGCAAGAAATTAAACGCTGGGGACACGAATTGGGCTTTCAGCAAGTGGGTATCAGTGGCGTTGACTTAGGCCAACATGGCCAACATTTACAAAATTGGTTGGCCAAAGGCTATCATGCTGACCTTGACTATATGGCCAGCCACGGGGCAAAACGTTGGCAACCTGACTTATTAGAACCTTATACGCAACGTATTATCAGTGTCCGTATGGACTATTTAGTCGATAAACCCGCACCACGTACCATTAGCTCACATCCACAACAAGGGGTTATTGCCCGTTATGCATTGGGTCGTGATTACCATAAAGTCTTACGCAAACGTTTACAAAAGCTCGCTGAACGTATTGAAACGCATATTCAAGACTTAGAATACCGCGCTTTTGTGGACTCCGCGCCTGTGCTTGAGCGCGCGATTGCCGAGCAAGCTGGACTCGGTTGGATTGGTAAAAATACGATGCTTATTAATCGGCAGGCTGGCTCGTTTTTCTTTTTAGGAGAGTTATTTACCAATTTACCGCTAATTATCGACCAACCTAGCTCTGCACACTGTGGCTCGTGTTCGGCTTGTTTAGATATTTGCCCCACGCAAGCGATTGTCGCACCGTACCAATTAGACGCCCGTTTGTGCATTGCTTACCTGACGATAGAATATACGGGCGTCATTCCTGAACATTTACGTTCCTTAATTGGTAATCGGGTTTTTGGTTGTGACGACTGTCAACTTATCTGCCCTTGGAATCGTTATGCCAATCTTAGCCAAGAAGTCGATTTTCAGGTTCGCCATCAACTTGACCGCGTCTCTTTATTAACGTTATGGTCATGGACAGAAGCAGAATTTTTACAGCGCACAGAAGGTTCGCCCCTCCGTCGTATTGGTTATCAGGCATTTATGCGTAATATTGCGATTGGTTTAGGCAATGCGCCGCCGTCAAAAACCATTATAGAGGCCTTGCAACAAAAGCAACCGATGGTCACCGAAATGGTGCAAGAGCATATTATTTGGGCAATAAAACAGCAAGAAAAGACTTTTTGATGCTTGGCGTGGTGCAAACAATACGTTAATCTCAAGTACTGGAAGACTTTTCTCACGACACAACAGGAAAAAACAATGAAAAAACTACTTGCTATCGCACTTTTAGCCAGTTCCTCTGTTGCTATGGCAGACGATGATGTCGGTTGTGGCTTAGGCACAATTTTATTTGAAGGCAAATCGGGTGTGGTGCCTAAAGTATTGGCCGCCACTACCAATGGAACATATTGGAACCAAACCTTTGGTATCACCTCTGGCACATTAGGCTGTAAAACAGATGGCGTTATTACGTCGCGTGCACGTTTAAGCATGTTTATGGGTACTAATGCTGACCGTTTGGCACGCGATATGTCTGTCGGGCAAGGTGAATCCTTAAATGTATTAGCCGATTTAATGGGCGTGAAAGAACAAGATAAAGCACACTTTTTTCACACAGCGCAGGCTAATTTTAGTGTGATTTTTGCTGATAGTCATAAAACAGCAGGCGATGTACTGGCCGCTTTACAACAAGTGATGGCTAAAGACAGTAAATTAGCCGCTTACAGTGCCGTTTAACCTCCTCAATAATATTGGATTAAGGATAACAACATGAAAAAACTACTCGCTATCGCTTTATTAGCAAGCTCCTCCGTCGCTATGGCTGACCAAGATGTCGGTTGCGGTTTAGGGACAATGGTCTGGGCAGGCCAATCGGGTTTAGCTCCTAAAATTTTAGCTGCAACGACAAACGGGACATCTGGTAATCAAACCTTTGGTATTACCTCTGGCACCTTAGGCTGTCAAGCCAATGGCGTTATTACGTCGCGTGCACGTTTAAGTATGTTTATGGGCACTAATTCAGACCGTTTGGCGCGTGATATGTCTGTCGGTCAAGGTGAAACGCTTGATGTCTTAGCAAACTTAATGAACATCAAGACAGAAGACAAGGCAACCTTTTTCAAAGCGACACAAACTCACTTTGGTAAAATCTTTGCTCCCGAAAACAAAACCGCAGGTGATGTGTTAGCTGCTTTACAAAAAGTTATGGCTGCCGATAAGCAGTTAGCCGCTTACGCAGGTTAAGCCATTTTTTAAGCAACCCCCCTCATTTGAGTAATGCCAGTCAGTTAAGCCATTTTTGCTGACTTCGACTCCGCTCAGTCAACGCAAAAATGCGCCCTGAGCGTAGTCGAAGGGCAGTTTTTAAGTGCCAATTTTTCTTAACTGACCAGCATTAGCTCATTTGAGGGGTTTTTGCTATTTTATATCCTAAAAACTAAAAATCTGACTTCGTCCAACTAATGAAACTCTATAGCCTATTAACGGCGCTTTGCTGTGCCAGTCCCCTTTATGCCGATGCGTTACATACGTGGCAACAACCCGCCAATACACAACAATTAAGCGAACATGGTTATTGGCGTATCTTATTACGTTATGAGCAAAGAGCAGACCAACAATGGCAAAGTATGGTGAGTGACACTAAATTTTTTGTCAGTCCTGACGGTCAGTTAAATCCAAAGGCAGAATTAGAAGCCACCTTAAACGCATTAAGTCAACCCGCCGCACCAGACCAAGGTGTTCGTTGTTTATTTCCTGCACGGGTGGCATGGCTAACACAACAATTAGCTATTCCAGCAGCAGAGATTGCCACACAAGCTTGTCCTGCCTTAGATAATTGGGTGTCGGGCATTAATGCTCACCAAGCGACACTGGTATTTGCGGCTGACTTTACCAACAATCCCTCCTCCATGTTTGGTCATACCTTGCTGAGAATGGATACCGCCGAACAAACCGAAGAAACACGCTTACTCGCTTATGCCATTAACTATGCCGCGCAAACGAATACCTCAAATGGTTTAGAGTTTGCCTATAAAGGCTTGACTGGCGGCTATGGTGGGGCTTTTTCTATTTTGCCCTATTACGAAAAAGTGAAAGAATACAATGATTTTGAAAATCGAGACTTATGGGAATATCAATTAAATTTAAGCCCCAGCGAGGTCAAACAAGCACTCTATCATTTATGGGAAATTAAACAGATTAATTTTCCGTATTATTTTTTGTCTTCTAATTGTTCTTACCAATTATTGGCCTTAATTGAGGCCGCACGTCCCAATACGTATTTACGCAAAGACTTTCCTGTTTATGCCATTCCTACCGATACCTTACGGCGCGTGCTACTCGAAAAAAATATTCTCCGAAAATTAGTTTATCGACCTGCCAGTGGCACAAGTTTAGCCTTTCATGCGCAAAAAAATAGCCATGCCGTGAATCAAAAAGCGAAATTATTAGTCACACAAGTTGATACTTCTTTAGATGGCTTAACGCTGAGTGAGCAAGCTCAAGCCTATGAAATGGCTTATGATTATTTATATTATCAATACTTAGCGCATGAGACAGAACAACACACAGCGCCCAGCAAACTACGCCAATTATTAGTCAAACGTAGTCAATTAACTATCCCCGACCAACGCCATACGCCACCACAACCTGCGGTAGACCCCGCCCAAGGGCATGCAACTGCACGGGTCAGTGTCGGATGGCAAGCACATCAACAACAAAACCTCAGCGTACTTGAATGGCGACCTGCCTATCAAGATTTACTCGATAATGACGAAGGTTATCGTCGCGGTGCTGCGATTGACTTTTTACGTATTCGACTCGGTTATAATCATCAACAACAAGAAGCTAAACTTCTGAATGCCACTCTTCTCAATATTGACTCTTTGGCAAGTCGTAACCCTTTTATTCGCCCAATTTCATGGAATGTCGCTTTAGGATTAGAACAAGCGGCATTGGATGCAGGTGTTTTTAGCGAACAAGAACAGCACAGCGTAGGTTTTGTGCGTGGTGGCGCAGGTATCAGCCAGCATTATGGCGAACAGACTTTATGCTTTAGCCTGACACAAGCGCAACTGCAAATAGGCAATGCCCTAGATATTGGCTGGCGTGTGGGAGCAGGTGTAAAGCTGGGTTGTCGTTGGCAATCTCAAACGTTGGGTCAGTGGTTACTTAGCCACCAAACCCTGTTTATTAGCCACGAGGATGCATGGCAACACAGCGAATTATTCGGCTACCAATGGCAATTCACGCGTGATAGTGCCTTACGCTTGCAAGCTGAATATCAACAACAAGATACACAATCATGGCACAGTATTGGCGCTAGTTGGCTGTATTATTATTAAGTGTGCTGAGTGGAGTCAAAGCGCATTAAACCAACGACTCCGCTCTGTCTAAAACAGAAATATCCAGAATTGAAATTTGGCCGTCACAGCCACTCTACGGTAAAGGTATATTGAGCTAGTTTAGCTTTTAATATGTCAGTATTTCCTTGATAACTGAGTTTGGCAACTAAACCGCGTTTGTTATCTTGCACCACTGCTAATGACTCTAACTGGATATTTAAAGATTCACATTCTTGTAAAATCACCCTTTCTATTTCAAGCATTTGTAAACTTGGCTTAAAAATCTTACCCACTGCGGTAACAGGCATTTTATCAATTAAGCGAATATATTTAGGTTGTGCCGCACGTTCTTGAATATGCTCTGCCAAAAATGCTAATAACTCTTTTTCTGAGCTTTGGCTATTTGGTTTTAATTCCACATAAGCAACAGGCAATTCGCCAGCATAGGCATCAGGCATTCCCACTGCTGCTGCCATTGCTACGGCAGGATGTTGGTGTAGTGGCTCTTCAATGGATTTAGGGTCAATATTATGCCCACCACGAATAATTAATTCTTTTTTTCGACCTGTTAACCAAAAGTAGCCATCTTTATCTTGTCGACCTAAATCGCCTGTGTTTAACCATTGCTGACCGTCTATGGCTATCCATAAACCTTTATTATGAATAGGGTTTAAGTAACCTGAAAAAACATTAGGCCCACTAATGACAATCACACCTACTTCATCTATTTGAGCATCACGCTGATATTGTCCTTGCTCATCTAAGATAATCGCTTTCATCGCTTGCCACGGTAAACGTAAACCAATTGAGCCAATACGGGACTCGCCATCAGGCGGATTAATTGAGGACACACAAGTGCCTTCGGTTAAGCCATAGCCTTCTAAAATTCTTACCCCTGTTTTTTGCTCAAAATTTCTAAAAAGCTCAACGGGCATCGGTGCAGCACCACAGATGGCATATTCTAAAGATGAAATATTGTAGGGGTTGGCATCTTGTTGCATTAAGCCTGCATACAACGTTGGCACACCCGAAAATAAATTAATTTGATAATGTTCCACAATTTGCCAAAAATGCTTTACCACATTAACCCCTCGATACCCTTGGGGTGTGCCTAAAATCACATGGTCACCACGTAACCACGTCATTAAACCTGTGACTAATTGACCATTGACATGAAACAATGGCAAACCACAAAACACATTTTTAGCTTGCTGCTGTTCGGGTTTATTCATCAAATGGGTAATGGCCCATGCGTCAAAGACTTCGTTGCCATGATTTCTGACGGCAATTTTGGGTAAACCCGTTGTGCCACCTGTACAAAAATAGGAAGACGGCTCTTGGGATTGAATCACTCGTCCACTGAGCAAATGTGTAGCAGGCTGTTTTTTCATTAAGCTTCGCAAATTCACAATCTGCAAATTACGAATGCTATGCTGCTCGTGCATAGCTAAATAATGCAAAATCGGCGCTTTAATACCAACATAGGGTGCCATATTGACCCAAACCACGGTACGAATATCTGGCATGTCTTGTAAATGAGCGCGTAACTTTGGCCATAAATCGACATTGGGTGTGGGTGCTAAGGTCACTAATACTGTGGCACGCGCACTACGGATTAATTCGGCAATTTGCCCACCTTCCAATAAAGGGTTAATCGCCATGACAATACCCGTCGCTTCACCGCCCCAAATAGTAAAATGGGTTTCGGGTAAATTCGGCAACACAAAGGCAATCACATCGTCTTTGCTTACCCCTAATTGATAAAAAGCATTTGCAGCACGAGTTATATCAGCAAATAACTGGCTATAAGTCCATGTTTGTTTTTTTTGAAATTTATTGGCATCTAAAAAGAAAGTTAAGGCTGGGGCATCTGGCCATTGTTTAGCACTTTTTTCTAAGGCTACATAAGTGTTGGTTGGTAAATTGTGGTTGGCTAATGGCACGGATTCTAAGGCTTTAATATCTGCTAATTGACGGACACTCATGATTATTCTCCTCTTATTTAAGACTTACGCGGTTATCGCTTTTTTGCTCACATTTCCCCCCCATGCCTTCGGCATCCCCCCTTAACAAGGGGGGACTGAGGGTAATGCCAGTCAGTTAAGAGAAAATTGCCCCTTAAAAATAACCCTTCGACTTCGCTCAGGGTACATTTTTCGTTGGTTGAGCAGTGGTCACTGAGCGCAGCCGAAGTGAGTCGAAACCAACAAAAAATGCTTAACTGACCAGCATTAGGGACTGATGGAGGTAAAAAACGCGCTAATTTCAGTGAAATGCCTAAGTCATGTTCTCTTAAGCCAATAACGCTAAACTTTGCTTGACTAACTGCTCACTTTGGCATGCAGGCGCATCGTGCATAATAATGTGGTCAGGTCTAAGCACAGCCACCCAACCGACAGGCGCATGTTTTGGTAATAACTCGCCTGTTAAATCTTCCCAACTTTCAGTGTCTAAAGCACAACGACCACGTGGATTGATTTGCACAAATTTTCCACCTGCATCGAGCCATGCATGTTGTTGGGTAGGTGATAGATAAGAACGTGGATCTACGCCAAAACCAACCAAGTTAAACTTGTTACCTAACACATCATCACTCCATGCCCCTTGACCTTGATCTTCTCGCAACCAAGCTTGGGCAAGATGATTACCTCGCTCTAAACGCCCCTCTTTATCATTTTTGATAAATAAGCCGTTGCCAAAACGATTACGTGGTTTAATTTTTAAATCATCTATCAAACTGCGTATTGGTGATAAACGGCGTAAGTTTTTGACGGCATTGGCTGATACCATCCCTGCAAGCGGATTAACAGGTTTGATTAACAAGCCCATAGCTCGCGCTAAATCAATCATCGACTTGGCATGAGGACGACGTTCTTGGTCATAACTGGCTAAAATATGTCGATTCGCTTTGCCTTGAACTACCCACGCCAGTTTCCAGCCTAGATTAGCTACATCTCTTAAACCTGCACACAAACCTTGCCCAACAAATGGCGGAGTAATATGGGCGGCATCTCCAACTAAAAACACATTACCCTTGCTAAATTGCTGTGCGACACGGGCATGAAAACGATAAACCGCCGTGCGTTCTATTTGTAAATCGTCAGGATTCGCCCACGGTTTTAATAATTGGCGAATAAATTCGGATTGTAACACCTGTTCGCGTGTTTCGTTAGGCTTCATCATAAACTCCCAACGTTCACGGCCATCAGGTGCGGTCATGTGCGGCACAGGACGCTCTGGGTCACAAGTAAACTCAATGTCATTGATCGGTTGGCGCACCTGACGAGCATCAACAATCAGCCAATCTTGCGGATAGGTTTCACCCAAAAAGTCGATACCTAAACGAGTGCGAATTGTAGAACTTGCGCCATCAGCAGCGACTAAATAACGACAACTGACTTGCTGTGCTGTACCATCTTTTTGGGTTAATTGCAGATGAACTTGTTGACCATCATCAACAAAATCCTGCATTTCTACGCCTGTCAGCGTTTTTACATGTGGATACTGTTTAAGGTTTTGACGTAAGGCTGCTTCCATGTCAGGCTGATAGAAAGTGACTAATTTAGGATGACCATCAATACTGCCTGTGGTATTGACCCGACCAAACTCCCCAGCATAAGGCGAATTAAGGCGAACTTGTGGAATAGCAATTTTTTTAAAGGCATTTTCTTTTAAACCCACCATTTGCAAAATGCGCAAGGCTTCATTATCTAAGGCAATGGCACGCGGCATGGGTAAAATATCATCCGCTTTATCAATCACTAAGGTATTAACCCCATAAGCACCCAATAAATTGGCAAGTGCTGCCCCTGCTGGGCCAAAGCCGACAATGGCAATCTCAACAACCGTTGGTAAAGAAGATATTTTTTTCATATTCATCTCCTTAACCTGCGGCACGAATCAGGCTAATTAAGCGTTTTAGGCTTAAATCATCATGTTGTGTATCACGTAAACGAGAAATAACAGTTTGCACTAAGTGTAAAGATGGGATTTTGCCTGCCATATCAGCGGTCACTGCTGGCCCCCACTGGTGTAAAGCTTCGCCATCAAATAAGTGATAACCCGTTGCTACAGAGGCATCAAATAAGTCACCATCGGCATAATGTTCAAACATATCGCCATACTGGTCGCGCCAATAATCAAAAATTTGACTGCCTAAAATATGTCGGCCAATGCCCCATGTATGATGATGTTGACGTTTATGCAAAATTACATTAGCAGCCACCACTGCATCCATATCGGCTAACTCAAACGCGGTATGTAAATGACCAATTTCTACGGCCGATCCCATGGCAATGGTATGATGATCTGTTGGGGTTTCACCACGATCACAACGTAAGAATGCCACCACAGGCACAGGGTCATCGGCCATCATCTGAAAATCAGAGACAATAAAACCAAAGTTTTGTTGATACCATGTCAATGATTTAGCAAAATTAGTCACGCCCATCACGCTATGGCCTAAACGATAGATGCGCGGTGGATGATCGTAATCTAGACGTACTGTACGATTGATACGGGTAATATGTTCAGGACGATTAATATCAACAGGTTCACTACTCATTAATGGCGCTAAGGTTGTTGCGCCATAAATCACCTCAACCATTAAATTATCAGGGTCTTTTAACGTCACTGATTGGCCACCACGCAAAGGATGGTTATCAACAATTGAAACTTGATGCTTAGCAGATAACGTTGCTAAATCTTCATATTTTTCTGCAACAAGGCATAACCCTAAATAACGTGCTGCACCACGTTCAATAATCACTGATGCCGTTTTATCCGCTGTACCACGCAACAAGGCTAAATTGCCATCGTTATGAATACATACTAAACCAAAATCTAAAAAGAAATTCACCGCTTGATGTAAATCTGGACGCGCTAAACGAATAGCAGCCAAACCAGTTACCTTAATTAATGGCTGCTCCGCACAATGAGGGACATGACAAATTTGCGCTAATTTTTGTTGTTCTAACGTTGACATAATGATTCTCCAAAAGCACGAAACAATTTATGTGAAATTATTTCATTTTTGAAGGTATTTCAACTATTTTTTTGAAAATTTTTCAATTTATCGACAAATGGTTAATGATGCACGCGCTCAAGCAATGGCATTGGCAGATTGGCAATACGTTTTGCCTCCGTATTTGTGACACCCAAGGCCAATAAAATCAATTTATTACATGAGTTAAGATACAAGTCGAAAAATAGACTTGGCTTAATCACGTATTTTTCGCCTTAATCGTGCCGACAATGATTGATAAGGGTCGGTTTGACGATACGCCAATAACTCATTAATCCCCTCTTGGACAATATGTTCAACATGATTACGCAAGGCTAATGCGCCTTCGTCAATCGGTAAATGTTGAAATGCTTGCGGATACACTAAAGGAAAAAAACGAAAATACATACGTTGTGGCTTAGGCAATAACGTTGGGCCTATACCTTTGATTAACGGTGGCAACTCTTCACCTTTAACACCTAGATAATCGGTCAATAACCGCCCTAATAAAGTTTCTTTAAGTTCATTATTGTCATATAAAATATCCCAACAATCATCTGCACCCACAGCAGCAAAGGGTTGAATGGGATAATTATTTTCAATGGCCATCCGTGCAAAGCCTGTACGTTTTTTCCAGCGTAATTGATGTTGTTCCCCCTTCCGTTTCATCACCTCCCCACCACCGCCGGGATACACCAAAATATGTTCATTGGCGGCCATCATCGCTTGACAATTTTCACGTGTACCATCAACGGCACCATTGTTAGTTAAGGCTTGTTTCCAAATCGGAATTTTAAAATGTGTGTGCTGTGCCAATGCCCTCATGACAATACCATGTTGTTGATATAACTCTCTGAGCATTAAAGACGCATCAGCAAAAGCCATCATCGAATGATTACCAACCCACAACGCAGGCTTATCTTTACTCACATGCTCATGCCCCCAAAACATAGGCTCTATCAGCCAGTGCCATTTGGCATAGGTATTTATCCAATGTGAACCCAGAGCTAAACGCTCAGCTTCGCTAAAAGCGGTGTAATGCAAACCATCCATCTTGTTGTCCTCTTTTTTATCACCGCTTATCGGATGACGGCGATTATTTTATGAAAATATATCAAAAATGAAATAATTTCAATTATAATCTTAAAAAGAAAATACACACCCCCCTTATTGTTAGTCGTACCATGTGAGGAGTAATCAATGATGTTAAAAACACCCCTCCCTCTCTTGCTTACCACCCTGATGAGTTTAAATAGTTACGCTGCTCTTGAAGATGAAAACAACAACCTTTCCTTACAAGATAAAGATTGGCAATTAGTCAAAAAAGATAATCGTCATGGAATTACAAGTTACTCTAAACTGGAAGATGGCAAATCTTATCGCTCATTTAAGGCCGAAGTCCTTTACGAGCAGCCCTTTGATGTCACCGCCTGCCATCAACTTGATGCCAATAACTTTAGAAAATGGTTTATGAACAGCAAAGAAAGCCGTTTACTACAACGTGTATCAGACACCGAGTTTTATATGTATTTACGTTTTAAAGCCCCATTAGCCGTGCCTGACCGTGATGTGGTGCTAAACGTGTCTATACAACCCTACTCCGAAAAAAAGCCTGTATTAGTCATCTCTTATAAAGCTGTGCCTGATTATTTGCCGCCTGTCAGCAACGTAGTACGTATTCCTGTTTGGGATGTGACGACGGTCATCAAGCCGATTGATAATCAACAAAGCCAAGAAATCACCTTTGGTTATGCCGAAGCAGGCAAGGGTCATATTCCGATTTGGTTAATTAATTTTTTTCAAAAACAAATGCCTTATAGCAATTCTTTAGCCAGAGGACGTGACCTTAAAACCTATCAAGTAGAAGCCAAAAATTGTGATTTTAAGTATAAAGAATAACTTTTGTGATTAATCCCTCGCCCCTTTGAGGAGAGGGATAAACTAAAAATCAAGCATAAACAATCTGATGGCGTTGTACGCCTAAATCAATCTTGCCATCGGCACTGCTAATTTTACATTCGACAATATCACCGTGTTTTAAGTATTGTGGGCGACGTGCTTGGGCTTTATTAAATAAATCAAAACGTAAATTATCGGGTAATAAAGCGGTTGCTCTTACTAAAGCGGGTGACGGTAAACCTAAAGCACAGCCTGACGGTGTGCCAGTCATAATCACATCGCCTGCACTAAAATTAGCAATTTCTGAAAATTCATTGAGCGTTTCAATCGGTTTAAAGACTAAGTTTTTTGTGGAGTCTGACTGACGCACTTGACCATTAACCGTCAGTTGCAAATTTAAGTTATCTAAATAGCTCATTTCATCAGGCGTTAATAAACATAAAATTGGCCCTAGTGGACAAAAAGTACGATAACTTTTACCTTTATGAAACTGCATTTGTGGAATTTGAATATCTCGTGCCGAAATATCGTTACCAATACAAATGCCTGCAATATACTCCGACAAATTTTGGCGATTGACGTTAATGGTACTGTGGGTATCTTTAGCCAAGACTAAACACAGCTCAATTTCATAATCTAATAATTTAACATGTGCTGGTCGAATAATCTGTCCTACAGGATGATGAATCGCGGCAGATGATTTGGTAAAAAACATATTAAAACGTTTAGCATCAGGGTCCATGCCCGAATCTATCATGTGTTGGCGATAATTCGCCCCTTGACATAACACTTTGCCATCTTCAGTAATTGGCGATAATAAGCTCACTGCATTAAAATCTAGCGTATCACTGCTTGCTGATTCAGCGATTTGTTGATGACTATAAGCTAATAAGGCTTTAGTAGTGCTACAAGCTAAGGATAAGGGATAAATAAAACCGTTATCGACCAATCCCCATTGAGGGGCTTGTTGGCCGACAACAAAACGTACAATAGACAAAGACATGGCTGACACTCCACAAAGAAATCTTATAATAGTGAAAGTATTTCATTTATGAAAATATTTCAATTATAATTTACTAAATATTGACATAATCCGACTAACGGAGCAGAACATGACCATTCGTAAACGTGATAGAACGCGAGAAAAATTACTGATTGCTGCACAAGAATTATTATTAGAAGGTGGATTTGCTGCTTTAGGTATTCAACAATTGACTGAACGTGCCGAAGTCGCTTTAGGCACAATTTATAACTATTTTCGTACTCGTGAAGAAGTGGCTGATGCTGTGGTTGAAATGTTGACCAATAGCTTTTTACAAGCAATGACTAAAATCACGGATGGCTTAACTGACCCTGCGGAAATTATGTCTGCCTCCATTCGTCAAACTTTATATTGGATGCAGCCACATTCTGAGTTTGGTCGCATGTTATTTTTAAGTGGTTTACCCATGACACGCTACGTTTATCAAACCCGACAAGGTTTTCATAACGATATGCAATTAGGCATTAGTCAGGGACGTTTTAAGGTCAATCAAGAAGCCGTTATTTCTTCGATGATTGCAGGCGGCGTCATGGCCGTATTATTGGATTTATTTTTAGGACAAGTACAGGCAGAAGTCATTGAAAATGTCGCTGAACAAGCCTTGTTAATGTTGGGTTTGTCTACACAAGAAGCAAAACATATCGCTAATTTACCACTAGATTTTAGCCATGCCCCCTTGTTTCCTTTGTCATCCATCGTATTGTTACCGCCTTTCAGCGAGGCTGTCTAATTTTCTGACAACATACATAGACCATATTAGGATGATGATGCTTTTGAATGAGATAAAAAGGTTGAGGTGATAACAGAAAAAGGGGCATCAGGCCGCGTTAAAACCTGCCCCCCCCTGCTCTCAAACGATGAGACGCCAATACGATTTAGTATTTAGCCGCTTGGTTTAATCTTCTTCCTCATCCCCTGCTACTTCCATTTTTAACTCTTTGATTTTACGAGTTAAGGTATTACGTCCCCAACCCAACACCTCAGCCGCATCACGGCGGCGACCACCTGTATGATTTAAGGCAGCGGTAATCATCACCCGTTCAAAGTTGGGTAAGGCTTGTTCTAATAAGAGTTTGCTGCCATTCGCTAATTCTTTACGTGCCCATTCTGCAAGTCCTTGCTCCCATGTTTGTACCGAACGCACAATTTCGTGGCTACTCACTTGCTGTAATTCGGGCGGTAAATCAGAGGGTAAAATCTCACGGCCTGAAGCCATCACGGTTAACCAGCGACAGGTATTTTCGAGCTGGCGCACATTACCAGGCCACGGTAATTGTTGCAAAAAGGTGGAGGTTTCTAGACGTAATACTTTAGGCTCAACATTCAGCTCTTTGGCGGCTCTGGCTAAAAAATGCTGCGCTAACATGGGCACGTCTTCACGACGGTCACGCAAACGTGGAATATGAATCCGAATCACATTCAAACGATGGTACAAATCTTCCCTAAATTTACCCTCTGCCACTAAACGCTCTAAGTTTTGATGTGTCGCAGCAATAATACGAACATCGACTTTAACGGGAATATGCCCACCGACTCGATAAAACTCACCGTCAGCCAATACGCGTAATAAACGGGTTTGTGTGTCTAATGGCATGTCACCAATTTCATCCAAGAACAAAGAGCCATGATTTGCTTGCTCAAAACGCCCTTGACGTAATTGTGTTGCGCCCGTAAATGCCCCTTTTTCATGGCCAAATAATTCGGACTCCATCAAGTCTTTAGGAATAGCGGCCATATTTAAGGCAATAAACGGTCGACTCGTACGTGGGGAGTGACGATGTAAGGCATGCGCGACCAACTCTTTACCTGTACCCGACTCCCCATTAATTAATACCGTAATATGTGAGTGGGATAGTCTACCAATGGCTCTAAATACTTCCTGCATAGCTGGCGATTCGCCAATAATATCCACACCTTTGGTCGCCGATAATAAAGGCGTACTGGTTTGATGCTGTTCGTGATGGTGAGCAATAGCCCGTTTAGCAAGGCTAATCGCTTCATCCACATCAAAAGGTTTAGGTAAATATTCAAATGCCCCGCCTTGATAGGAAGACACGGCTGAATCTAAGTCTGAATGTGCAGTCATGACAATAACGGGCACATCTGGATGTTCCATACGAATTTTAGCTAATAAGGTTAAACCATCAATACCAGGCATACGAATATCGGTAATAATGGCATGGGGTTTATCTTTTTGTAGTTTAGCAAGTAAGGATTGCGCATCCTCAAATGCTGTCGCATCTAAGCCTTCTTGCATTAAGGCTTTTTCTAATACCCAACGAATAGAGCGATCATCGTCTACAATCCATACTTTATCGGCTGTTGTCATGGCCATTCTCCAAAGGCAAAAATATACTAAAAATGGTTTGTCCTACCCGTGAGTCACATTCAATAAGTCCATGATATAAATGTATAATGTCTTGTGCGATAGATAATCCTAAGCCAGAACCACTGGCACGGCCTGTGACCATCGGATAAAAAATGGTATCGACTAAATTCGCAGGAATACCCGGCCCGTTATCAACGATGTCTATTCTCACTACCAAACGATGCCGCACCGCACCAATGGTAAATTGGCGTTGCGCCCGCGTTCTTAACGTAATGGTCGGAGGACGAATTTGTTTAGGATTTTCTCTTAAGGCTTGTAGTGCATTACCTGTAATATTGAGTAAGGCCTGAATCAGTTGGTCAGGGTCTGCTGTTAGCTCAGGTAAAGATAAATCATAATCCCTCACAATCGTCACTTCGCCTTCTGCTTCAACCAAAATTAAAGAACGTACTCGCTCCAAACACTCGTGAATATTCACAGGCTGTAAATCAGGTAATTTACGTGGGCCTAACATACGGTCAGCCAAATTGCGCAAACGGTCTGCTTCTTCAATAATAATTTGCGTATATTCGCTGAGATGATTATCGGGCAACGCACGTCCGAGTAATTGTGCGGCACCACGTATGCCACCTAACGGATTTTTGATTTCATGGGCAACACCACGTACTAATTGTTTAGTCACCTGATGATTAGATAAAATGGACTCTTCGCGTGAAATACGTAATAAACGGTCAATTTGTTGCATTTCAATCAACAAGCATGGCGGTTCGTGCGGGGTTAATAAGGCAGCAACGGTATAGTCAACTACAACCTCCGTCGTTCCCACACGCATGTGAGCTTCCCGCTTGGTAAACGGGTGTGCCGTTTTGAGGGTATATGCCATTTTTTTCATGGCATCATCGCCAAAATAATCGATAAAAATATTTTCTAAAGGATACCCCACTGCTCGTTGACGACTGACCGCAAGCAACATTTCGGCCGACGGATTGAGATAGCTCACTTTTAGCTGTTCATCAATTAATAAAACAGCGGTATTTAAGTGGTCTAATAGACGCTTAAAAAAGTCTGAGGATGGCGTTAACACGACACATCAATTCCTGATTGGGTGGCTAAAGATGACATCATTTTTCCAGCAAATTAAACAAGCTGTATCCGATTTAACATGCCCGTCTTGCCCTACTCGTCGGCATCATTATGAGGCAGTCCACGGTACACGGTCTCGCATTGGCGTTAATTTGAGGAACGGATGTTGACTACGGTTAGGACAGGCTTGAGCTTCTTTTTAGCAATGTCTCTGTCCTAATTTAGTGCGCTATGCTCTCTGCAATAATCGAACCAACTTTACAAGTCGGACAATAACGCAATTCAATGCCATAAAATAGGGCAAAAAATATTTTTATGCGGCAAAAATAAACAAAAAATGCGCCAACAAAGCGCATTTCTCATCAGACTTAGGTTGTAGCCAGCCCTCAATAACGAATAGAGACTATCAAAAAGTTTGCAACTCCCATCGGACGTTCCACACGTACTTCCTCATCTAGGCCTTTTTTCAGCAAAGCCTTAGCCATTGGCGACTCAATACTAATCCAATGTTGTTTAGGGTCAATTTCATCACAACCGACAATACGAAGTTGCAACATCTCATCGGTTTCAAGATTTTCGAGTTCAACCCACGCGCCAAAATAGACTTGCTGTTGATTACTCGGTTTTTGTTCGACAACTCGCAATTCGGGTAATCGTTTTTCTAGAAAACGTACACGTCGGTCAATTTCACGCAGTAATTTTTTGCCATAGATATATTCTGCATTTTCGGAGCGGTCGCCTTGTGCCGCTGCTTCACTCACTGCACGGGTGACTTCGGGCCGTTTAACTCGCCATAAATAATCCAGTTCGGTTTGCAGTGTGTGAAAACCTTCGGGGGTAATTAATGGACTTTTGGGCAGAGACGGTGGACGATAACGAGACATGTTTCACTTTTACTCAGGCAGTCATTATTGGTTCTAAGCCTAATGCCACCAATGTCAACGGTGGCAAACCGTGTTTTTGTCGCGCTTGATTACAGCGTATATCTATCTGTCCTTGCTCATCTAAAAAATTAAAGTCACGACACGTCGATGAACGCTGTTGATAAATTCGACAGGACACCGTTTGTCCAACTTCACCCTCTAACGCAATACAACGTAAACGATTATCAGGATGGCTCTTCATACAACTATACGTATGATTGACCACGTCTGTCAGCTCTACAGGGACACCGTCTGTGCTACCTTCACTGGTTTCACGCCAATAAAATGACACTCGAAAGGAAGCACAACACGCACCACAGCGTAAACAAGGATTGATAATAGCTTGTGTATCACTCATGTATCTTACCTTTTGATTTTCCTTATAGATGAATTGATTGGCCATACTCACGTCCGCACTTCTATGTCAAAATACATCTGCTAAGTCAAGGAGCTTTGCCATCGTGTCGCCCATTTTTCTAGCTGCTCATCCTAAAAAATTTCCCAATCCCCGTTTAGCTGACGATGAGGGTCTTATTGCGTTTGGGGCAGATTTAAGCGTAGACACCTTATTATTAGCTTATAAAAGTGGCATTTTCCCTTGGTACAACGAGGAAGATTTAACGCCCATTTTATGGTGGTCGCCCAATCCACGTTGTGTTATCAATCCTTTGCATTTTAAGGCTTCTCGCTCACTGCAAAAAACACAAAAGTCAGGACAATATTATATCACTGTCGACCAATGTTTTGAGCAAGTCATCCGTGCTTGTGCTGCGCCTCGTACCTACGCAGATAGCACATGGATTAATGACGCTATCATTAAAAGTTATAGCCAACTGCACCGTATGGGTATTGCACACTCGATTGAAACGTGGACAGCAGACCATCAGTTAGTCGGTGGTTTATATGGCCTGAACCTTGGTCGTCTTTTTTTTGGTGAATCCATGTTTAGCATGGCCACCGATGCGTCTAAAGTCGCCTTTGCTTTTTTAATGCGACGCTGTGCAGGGTGGCAATTTCCTTTAGTGGATTGCCAACTACCCAATAATCACTTATTGAGCTTAGGCGCTTATACGATTCCCCGCGATGACTTTTTAACGATGCTGGCACAAGAACAACAACAGAGCTCGCCCAATTGGCAAGCATGGCAAGGACAAGCGCATCCCTGTTTAATCTAAACCGTTTATCGTCTCTAAAACACTAAATCAGCAAATTCGTCGCGTTTATCTACAATCACTGTTCATACTGTTATGGGTCGTGCTAGAAACAATATAAAAATAGACCTTTTTACTATGAAAATAGCCTCCTGAGATTGAATGTATGACTGACAATCAAACTCCCGATGGCGTTGATATGCCACGGCTTAAGAGGGGATTGATATCTTGTTTTGTAGAGTGGCGAATTTTTTGCATCTAAACTACTTTAGTATGAATGAAGGCTCTGTCTATTGAACGTGTGCTATCGACATCCTCATTTGTTATGCTCTCTATAAAAAGACGTGTGGATAACACCATGACCGCATCATCTGGCTTAAAGTTTTTTAGTACACCACCGCATCACTGTAGTTATTTAGAGGACGAGCAAGCCATTACGCTGTTTGCTGACCCTGAAGCTTCTATTACCAACGCGACCTACCATCAATTATCACTGTACGGTTTTCGTCGTAGCGGTAACTATATTTACAAACCGCAATGTGCAAGCTGTCATGCCTGTGTCTCTGTGCGTATCCCTGTGGCTGCTTTTGCGGCCAATCGTCAACAACGCCGTGTTTGGCAACGTAATCAAGACCTGACTGTACGTAAAGTGCCTGCGACCTATGTCCAAGCACACTACGACCTTTACGCTAAATATATCCGTTATCGCCATGCGGACGGTGATATGTTTCCCCCCTCTGTGGCTCAGTACGTATCTTTTTTATTTGCTGACTGGAGCGAGACATGGCTTTATGAGTTTTATGATGGTTTTAAGCTGATTGCTGTGGCGGTGTGTGATGTCTTAAAAAATGGCCTGTCTGCAGTGTATACGTTTTATGATACCGATGCCGAGAAGCGTAGCCTAGGCACTTATGCCGTACTATGGCAAATTGCCGAAGCTCAGAAAATGGATTTAAGTTTTTTGTACTTGGGATATTGGGTCAAAAACAGTCCTAAAATGGCTTACAAAACCAATTTTCGTCCCTTAGAGGCATTGATAGACCAACTTTGGCGGCCTTTGAATAACTCAGTTTAGACAAACGCTTTATACATTACAGTGATATCTACCCAACATTACTCTCATAATAATCCTATGATTTTTATCACCTCATCTTTATATACCCCCAATAAGTAAGAGCTATTCATTAGGTACTGTTGACACGTTGATTGTGGTTGCGAAAGCGACATTTTTTATTAACAACGCAGCTCACATGCAAAACGTCAACAGCCCCTATAACAATCATTTATTTATGCTAACGCATCCCTGCGTTCTTGCTGCTGACTAAATACCAACATGCGCATTAAGCGACATACACTATTTGCTTCAATTAACTCGCAAAGTGAACTCTGGATTGCTTGCTGGTTTTTGATATTCTTCTAAGGTAGTCATGTATTGGAGTCCCTTAATAATCGAATACGGCGCACTCCGTTGAATAAAATTAGTTGCCCAAACAGGCTCTTTGCCATTAGGGTCTACATAACCTTCGGCTTCTAAACGCACTTTATTTTGCCCAATTGGCGTCATTTTTAATAACATATCCTCAGCTAACATACGAATGAGTGGAGGCTTAACTGGAATATAGTTAGGTGCTGCTTTTACCTTAAAAATAACATACGGGTGATTGCTAGAATAAGGTTCTATCACGGTGTGTAAAATCACATCACGGTCAGGAATCGTCGGTGGCGCATGATGTGCAAGGTATAAGTAATGCTCTGTCTCGCTAACCTTTTTTAATAACTTAATATCTTTAACTTGCCAATACCATTTATAGTAGTTGTCAAAGTCAAATAAGACTCGACCAATGACATCTATCGACGTATTCATAACCGCTTCGACTTTAAATGAACGGAAGCGTTTATCATTTTCGAGTTTGGCATATGACTTAATGGCGCGCCGCTTATCATCTTTCACAATACGCCATTCGTTACCTAACTGTACCGTTAATTCATCTAAGTCATTATCCTCATTTTTAGCCAATACGGGTTGTGCTCCCATCAGAAAAACTGAGCATATTAACGTCAGTTGTAGCATTTTTTTTGCTGTTTTTTGCATTTTTATAACCTAACCATCAATAATATTCACTGTATTTGAACTGATTCAAAAACGAAAAACAAGAATCTAGAAAATTTTATTTTTCTAGTTATTTTATACTACTAATTAATCATTTCACCCCTCTTCCTAGCATATAAAAATAAATATATTTCTTAACACATAAAAATCATACCATATTGTTTTTATTGAATTTTATCAAATTTTATTTGAGAATTTTCTTTTTTTAGTTAATAATTATAGGGCACATAATTGGATTATATATGTGTTTTAAGTGCATTAGGGATTATTGAAGCTGAATATTATATTCACACACTAATGCGGAGCTGACAACGCAAAATGGCCATCCAATATATACACAATAAAATTACCGATGAAATGGGCTATCAAGTCCGAGTCAAAGGAAGAACACGCTATTTTTCCATAAAAAAATATGGTGGTAAACGCAAAACGCTGAAACTTGCCAAAATTGCCGAAAAAGAAATTCTTGATGAAATGGGGCTAAAAAGTAGCTCAGAAAAAACGATGGTCACCTCAATGATACGTAATACGTCGGGCGTACTTGGATTACAAGTACAATGGCGTTCATTTCGTGGCAGTGAAAATGTCTATCCCTATATTACAGGCAGTTGGCGTGCTAAAGACGGAAAAGCACATATTTTTGGTTATTCTATTGAAAAGCATGGCCTCAAAGGGGCTATACAATTAGCGACAGCTAAACGTAAAGCCGCAGGCTTATATGTGATGGATGTTGATGAGGCAGTGCAAATTTTACAAAAGCACGTTTCCTGTTAGTGATGATATACCCCGAGAGAGCACGGCTCTCTCCAATCAATATCTCAACGCAATTTGTATCGCGTGCAAAAATCACGTGCTGCACCGCTACCATCTTGAGCGACTGCTAGTATGTCGCATTTATACTAGCCTCTATTTTTACTATATTTAACGAATGCTTTTGCTATTTTTAAGTCGTACTGTCCTTTTGCATAAGCGACGCCATAATATAAACGGGCAAAATCGGTAAAATTTATTTGCTGTAAGGCGCGTTGCAAGGGAGGATGTGCTTTAACAAAACGTACAAATGCCTCTAATTGCATCGCTTCACTACGATTCATTTTACTAACAAACTCATCTACAGATGCATATTTTAAGGCTTTCCAATGAAAGCCCATAGTCTGAAAAGCACCCCATGCTGTCGACTCTACGGCTGCTTGTTTATCAATACTCATTGCACGGTGTAAGCGCGTCCACTCTAACATGCCAGTCAAATGGTCACCCACTTCAGGATTCACCAAATCAGGGTACATGACAGATAGTTTTTTGATGTGATGACCATTACGCTTTAGACGGGCATAAAAAATATGCCGCTCAAACCGAATACTGGCTAAACCGTGGTCTACAAAGCCCATCCCTAAGCTAATCACTTCGTTAAGTGCTCTCATCACCGCTAACGGAATGTTCAAACTGTCCGCCGCCCGTTCTAAGTCTTGATGCCCCAATAAAGCGGCTGATTTAGTGCCTAGATTTAAGACCGAGCGCGTTTTATCTCCGACAATGCCATCCACGACTAAGCCAACAGAGGTTTGATATGCCATGACCCAATGTTCTGTGGATTCATCAAAAATTTCATTGAGCACAATATCCGCAGGTGGTACTGAAGATAAAGCTAATTGCTGTTTTAAGCTTAGTACACTGGAATCCGTGTCGCCTTTTTTCAAAACGCTGGGGGTCTGCATAACGGATGATACCTTTTGGGGAAATTATCAGAGTCAATTGACGCACTACCTATCGCCAAATGAGACTATTAGACAAAATAAGTGACGTCTAACACGGTGACAGTTTTACAACGCTGCAAAGTCTAGGCCATTAGATACCGCTTTTATGCTTTGCTGCTAAACGCATATAATGTTCAGCCGAATACTTAAAGTGTGCTTTTTCGGCCTCGGTTAACGGTCGTACTTTTTTGACTGGATTTCCCAAATATAAATAACCTGACTCTAATCGTTTATTAGGAGGAACTAAACTACCCGCACCAATCAATACCTGCGGTTCGATGATGACACGGTCTAGTACAATACTACCTACTCCCACCAAAACCTCATCACCAATCGTACAACCATGTAAACTGACATGATGGGCAATCGTCACATGTTTACCAATCACTAAAGGCGCACCCAATGGGTCAGAAGGTCGCTTATGGGTCACATGCAACATGGCAAAATCTTGAATATTAGAGCCTTCACCAATTTTTATACTATTGACGTCACCGCGAATCACAGCACAAGGCCACACCGAACAACCTTGTGCCAACTCGACATCCCCTATCACGACTGCGGTGCTGTCAACAAACACACTATCATCGGCAATCGTTGGCCAAATACCGTCAAAAGGACGTATAGAAGAAGACATCTGAATTTCTCACTAAAAATAAACTAAGGATTTTTGACTGGTCTTGGATAAGGTTTAGAACGCAGTTGTAACCAATCTTTAGCAATCGACCATGTGGTATGAACGGCTTTACTGCCTGTAAACACCCCCGCATGACCACCTGGCACAATATGAAATGTTTTGTCCGTTGAGCTGACAATACTCATAATTGCACGTGCACCTGCAATGCTGACGATTTTGTCATTATCACCTGCAAAGGCTAATAAATTGCTATGGATAGCCTTAAAATCGGCTAAACGTTCACCAATTTTGAACTGACCTTTGGCCATACGATTATACAAGCCCATCTTACGCATCATATCTTGGACAGTCGCACCAGGATAATCAGGCATATTAGTAAACCACTCATTCATGGTCATATAACGCGCAACATAATCATCATCGGCTAAATTACGAATCAACTCCATATAACTGGAAACAACCCCCAAGGGATTTGTCATCTTAAATAACCACGACAAGGTCTTACCATCGACATGAAAACCATCTGCATTCAAATTATCTAAACGGAAAGTTGTTTTACGTCTAATTAAACTGGCAGGCATCGCCAATACCTGACTCACTAAGCCCAAAGGGTTGGCTTTATGCATATCAATTGGGCTGGCGATTGTGATGAGATTGGTGACTTTATCGTCTTCGGGGTGAGAGGCTAAATACATTAAGGCTAATAAACCGCCCATACAATAGCCCATGAGCGATACTTCATCACTGCCACTATGCTCTCGAATAGCTGCCAAGGCTTTAGGAAACCAATCAATGGCATAGTTTTCTAATGACAAATCGGCATTTTCAATGGTTGGTTTACCCCAGTCTATCAAATAGACTTCAAAACCATGTGCTAAGAAATAACGAATCAGGCTTCTATCTGCCAATAAGTCAAAAATCCAAGCAAAAACACCTAAAGGGGGCACCATCACTAAGGGAATAGCAAAACGACGACGACGGACATGCAATGACTGGCCACTTTCTAAAATGAGCGTATCGCAGCTTAAGGGACGGTAATATTTGACTGACATAATACCATCACGAAAAATGACGTCATTTTCCGTCTTATCGGCCAAAATATAATTCTGCTTATTAACACGACGTTGCACAGCATTTTTCATAAAGGCAGCACTTGTTTTGGCAAACCGTGTTGCTTGCTCAAACTTATTAGTCGTCATTATTACGAACTCTCCGATTAGCGATTCAGTGAAACAATGAGGCCACGCTGGCTGTAAAGATTTGCTTATTCAATAAAGCATTGGACTAACACATTTCACCAGCCTTTACTGTGCTTTGTGAAGCCCCTACCATTGAGCACGGTTAGACTGTCAGAAAGGAGCCGTACGTGTGTCCGCCTTAAGCACAAAAGTGTAGCGGATTTTTCAGGAAAATGCTGAATCATATATAGATGAATTTATGAGCCAAAAACGAGAGCCAACAAGTTGTTGGCTCTCATCAGACAAAAATCTACATCACTCGCATCAAATGAAAGACTAATGTGTACTCATACGCTCGTCATCTGTTTCATCTGTGGTTAAGGGTGCATTCGTTGTCGCAGCCAGATTCTCATCCACTAAGGGGGTGGGCTGATGTGTTAACGCAATCGCTAAGACCTCATCAATCCACTTCACCGTTTTAATGTTTAAATCGGCTTTGATATTGTCTGGAATTTCTTTTAAGTCACGAGCATTTTCTTCGGGGATAATCACCGTTTTAATGCCACCACGATGTGCTGCTAGTAACTTTTCTTTTAAGCCACCAATCGGCAATACTTGGCCACGCAAGGTAATTTCACCTGTCATTGCCACATCGGCACGCACTGCAATCCCTGTTAAGACCGAGACAATCGCCGTACACATACCAATCCCTGCACTGGGGCCATCTTTGGGCGTTGCTCCTTCAGGAATGTGGATATGCAAGTCCTGTTGTTCATGGAACTCAGGCGAAATACCTAACATCTTAGAACGTGAACGCACGACGGTAATCGCGGCTTTAATCGACTCCTGCATGACGTCACCCAACTTACCTGTCATGGTAAAACGCCCCTTCCCTTGTGTGGCTACCGCTTCAATGGTTAATAACTCACCACCAACCGATGTCCATGCTAAGCCTGTTACCTGACCGACTTGGTCCTTGTCTTCCGCTTTACCAAAACTAAACTTGTAAACGCCACAGTAGTTTGCCAAGTTTTCATCGGTGACGACTATAGTACCCGTCGCGGCTTGACCCAATACCGCTTCTTTAACCACTTTACGGCACACCTTAGAAATTTCACGCTCTAAGTTACGCACACCTGCTTCGCGGGTATAACGACGCACGAATTCGCGTACTGCACTTTCTTCAATGGTTAATTCTTTTTTACTCAACCCCGCTAAACCAATTTGTTTAGGAATCAAATATTGTTTAGCAATATTGACTTTCTCATCTTCGGTATAACCAGGCAAACGAATCACTTCCATACGGTCTAATAAAGGCGCTGGAATATCCATTGAGTTCGCAGTACAAATAAACATCACTTCCGACAAATCATAGTCCACATCTAGATAGTGGTCATTGAAGTGTTGATTTTGTTCGGGGTCTAATACCTCTAACAAGGCAGATGCTGGGTCACCACGGCTATCTACCCCCATCTTGTCAATTTCATCTAACAAGAATAAGGGATTTTTAACGCCGACTTTGGCCAAGCGCTGAATCAATTTACCTGGCATCGAACCAATATACGTACGGCGATGCCCCCTAATCTCAGATTCATCACGCACGCCTCCCAAAGCCATACGTACAAATTCACGTTTTGTGGCTTTGGCAATCGATTGCCCTAACGAGGTTTTACCTACGCCTGGCGGCCCCACTAAACACAGAACAGGCCCTTGTAGTTTTTTGACGCGTGACTGCACTGCCAAAAACTCTAAGATACGTTCTTTCACTTCTTCTAGGCCATAATGGTCGGCATCTAAAATTTGACGCGCCAATTTCAAGTCAATGCCAATACGGCTGCGTTTTTTCCACGGTACATTGAGCATCCAGTCAATATAACCACGGACTACCGTCGCCTCTGCGGACATCGGTGGCATCATGCGTAATTTTTTTAACTCAGCATCTACTTTTTTACGTGCTTCGGCGGGTAAACCTGCCTTATCAACCCGTTGCTCTAGCTCGGCAAACTCATTTTCTGCACCGCCATTTTCACCTAACTCACCTAATTCTTTATGAATCGCTTTGATTTGCTCATTGAGATAATATTCGCGTTGGGTTTTTTCCATCTGCTTTTTAACACGCCCACGAATACGCTTCTCAACTTTTAATAAGTCAATTTCAGACTCCATGACCCCCATTAAATGTTCAATACGGTCGAGTAAGCTATCTAACTCCAGTATTTGCTGCTTTTCTTCTAGCTTTAAGGAGAGATGTGCGGCAATGGTGTCGCTCAAGCGCTGCGGGTCTTTAATGGCTTGTACAGAGGTCAATACCTCAGCGGCAACTTTTTTGGACTGTTTGACATATTGCTCAAACTCAGACAGCAGGGAGCGCGCTAAGGCCTCAGCTTCGTGATTTGGCAAGGATTCAGCACTCAATTCTTTAACAGTAGCCAGTAGATAACTACCCGTTTCAACCACATCATCAATTTGTGCACGATGTTGGCCTTCTACTAATACTTTGACTGTACCATCAGGTAATTTTAATAATTGTAAAATCGTGGCGACGGTACCCATCGTATATAAGTCTTCGCGTTTTGGGTCATCGTCTGCCGCATCTTTTTGTGCAACAACAAAAATCTTTTTGCTGGCATTCATTGCCGTTTCTAAGGCTTGAATGGATTTATCCCTACCCACAAATAAAGGAATGACCATATGCGGATAGACAACCACATCACGCAATGGCAACAACGGTAAATCAAGCAACATTTGCTCGTACATAACATTCTCCTGTGGCACATCGGGAGGGACAAAGCCACTTTTTTGTCATTAGCTAAAGACTGAGTAAATCCCTGACTATTGATACGCTGTGGTATGGTTGCTTTGATTTTTGTCAATCAACCATTGTCACATCAAACAATACGAGAAGCCTGAGTCCTGTATATCAACCATTGCAAAGAGTTTGCCAGCAATGCTTTAACTTCGTTGGGTCGTATGTTATCAAGCACCCAAAAGACCATATTAAGCACGGTATTCACTTGGCTGTCTCGATAGCGCAATAATTGCTACGAATATGTATTGTTTTAGGGAGATATTGGGAAATTACAAGGTGTAGACGGAGAAATTTAACGAAAAAAAGTGCTTTTGTGCTAATTTTGTGCACCCATCTTGGCTTTGAAGCGCAAGATGAGTGCATATACTCCAGCTTAGGAAGCCTTTAAGTTTGGTGTGTCTTTCGGCTTATCGGCTTGAGCCTCTGTACTTTCACTCTTATAAACCAAAAGAGGCTCTGTCATGTCGGTGATAGTTTTTTCGTCAACAACAACTTTGCTAACACCTTCCATAGAGGGCAAGTCGTACATAGTCCCCAACAGTGCACCCTCTACAATCGAACGTAGTCCACGAGCGCCTGTTTTACGCTCCATCGCTTTTTTAGCAATCGCGCTAATCGCTTCTTCTCTAAACTCTAAAGAGACTTCTTCCATCTCAAACAATTTTTGATATTGTTTAGTTAAGGCATTTCGTGGTTCAGTCAGAATTTGAATCAATGCCGCTTCATTCAATTCTTCTAAAGTTGCAATCACAGGTAAACGACCAATAAACTCAGGAATTAAACCAAATTTGATTAGGTCTTCTGGCTCTACCTCTTTAAATACTTCACCTGCGCTCTTTTCTTGCTCTTTGCTTTTGACACTGGCATTAAAACCAATACCGCTTTTTTCGGAGCGTCCCAAGATGACCTTTTCCAGACCTGCAAATGCACCACCACAAATAAAGAGGATGTTTGAGGTATCTACCTGTAAAAACTCTTGTTGAGGGTGTTTACGGCCACCTTGTGGCGGCACAGAGGCCATTGTACCTTCAATAAGTTTTAATAAGGCTTGTTGTACCCCTTCACCTGAGACATCGCGGGTAATCGAAGGATTTTCTGACTTGCGCGATATTTTGTCGATTTCATCAATATAAACAATGCCACGTTGCGCTTTTTCAACATCATAGTCACATTTTTGTAGCAGCTTCTGAATGATGTTTTCAACATCTTCACCCACGTAACCCGCTTCGGTTAACGTCGTGGCATCGGCCATAGTAAACGGCACGTCCAACAAACGAGCTAAGGTTTCTGCTAATAAGGTCTTGCCTGAACCTGTAGGGCCAATCAATAAAATATTACTTTTGGCTAATTCGACATCGGCGGTTTGTTTACCACCGCTGGTGGTTTTTTTCATGCCTGCACGCAAGCGCTTATAGTGGTTATATACCGCAACGGCTAATACTTTTTTGGCTTGCTCTTGACCAATCACATAATCGTCTAAAGTTTGCTTGATTTCGTGCGGGACAGGTAGGGAGTCACGTACTTTTTGGCCACTTGCCTCTTCTTGTGGCTCTTGGCGAATAATATCATTGCATAACTCGACGCATTCATTACAGATATAAACCGAGGGCCCTGCAATTAACTTCGAGACTTCATGTTGGCTTTTACCGCAAAATGAACAAAATAGCATTTTTTCATTGCGGGCTTTACGGTCGTCACTCATTACGTTTCCTCTTAGTTTATGACACTTGACATGAACACGGTAAGGTATTTGTCAACGCAAGTGCCATAAAACTCCTATGGTATTTCCCCTAAACATCATGCTTAGGTCTGATGGTTAAAAACGAGACTGATGGATTCGTACTTAGTCAACGATATGGGTATCCATCGAAGGGTATTGCCTTTGCTCAATATGCGATAAAGCAATACCTCTTTTTAGTATATATCAAGGTTTTATAAACGCTTCTCTAAGACAGCATCAATTAAGCCATATTGGCGAGCTTCTTCTGCGCCCATAAAATTATCACGGTCTGTATCACGTTCAATACGCGCTAACTCTTGCCCCGTATGCTGTGCTAAACACTCATTCAAACGAGAACGAATTTTTAAAATTTCTTGTGCATGAATCGCGATGTCAGAAGCCTGACCACGAAAGCCACCTAACGGCTGATGAATCATAACCCGTGAATTTGGCAAACAGTAACGTTTACCTTGTGCTCCCGCCGCTAACAAAAATGCCCCCATTGAGCAGGCTTGACCTACGCAAATGGTGCTAACATCGGGTTTAATAAACTGCATAGTGTCATAAATCGCCATCCCTGCTGTCACCGAACCCCCTGGAGAATTGATATATAAATGGATATCTTTATCAGGATTTTCTGATTCTAAAAATAATAACTGCGCCACAATCAGGTTAGCCATGTGGTCTTCCACTTCACCAACCATAAAAATGACACGCTCTTTTAATAAACGGGAATAAATATCAAAGGCACGTTCACCACGGGCAGACTGCTCGACTACCATTGGCACAAGGCCACTATTCATTGGAATCATATTCATTATCTCTAATAGGCACTCTCTGAATACACGCCATCACCTTAGACCGCACAATGACGACTCATCGTGGTGATGAAGCAACTCTTCAGCCCTCAGTCTTTATACCAAACTCTTGGGTGATAAAATTTTGCTACTTTGGGACATTTCTCTTTTAGCAGAAATAGTTGCGCTAATCTAGACGCTGTCTAATCCTTTTTGCCCCTAAGTCAGATTATTGACAGAATCCATACGCAACTAACAAACACTTTGGGATATGCGCGTCTTTTTAGATGAACGGCAGAGGGCATACTCCATAACATAGACAGTATGGCTTTAATAATAATTGATTTAATATGCGTGAACAGGCACACAGCCCTTAAACAACAAGACTCCCAATGGGAGTCTTGTATCAGTGTAGATGGCGGCTTCTACATTCGAGGCTTGTTATCGTACACCTGTAGACAGCGCAATTATTGTTGTGGACGTAACAACTCTTCATAGCTGACGGCTTTATCCGTAATTTGCGCTTTTGCTAAAATCAAATCAACTACTTGGTCTTCTAAAACAGCTGATTCAATTTGTGCCATTTGCTGTTTATTACTGTAGTACCATTGTACCACTTCAGCGGGCTGCTCATAGGACTGTGCAATCTCCTCAACAAAAGAGCGTACACGTTCAGCATCTAATTTCAGTTCATTTTTAACGATAATATCGCTAACCAACAAACCTAAAGCAACTGAACGACGTGAGTTTTCAGCAAATAGCTCATCTGGCAACATTTCTGCTTTGATATTAGCGGCTTTACCACCAAATTGCTGAATCGCTTGTTGACGTTGACGACCAATTTCGTCCGCGACTAAGGCTTTTGGTAAATCAATTTGGTTAGCGGCAACAAGGGCCTCAAATACTGCACCTTTCACTTTAGCACGCACGCCATTACGTAATTCACGCTCCATGTTCTTACGAACATCCGATTGGAATTGTTCGACGTTACCGTCTTTGACACCAAAGGCTTCTAAAAACTGAGCATCTAATTCAGGCAGTACGGCTTTAGTAACTTTTTTCACTGCAATCTTGAATTGTGCTTCTTTACCCGCCAAGTTAGCCGCTTGATAGTCGGCAGGGAAAGTCACCGTAATCGTTGTTTCATCACCTGTTTTAGTACCAACCAACTGTTCCTCAAAACCTGGAATCATGCGGTTGGCACCAATGGTAATGGAGAAGTCTTTTGCTGTACCGCCTTCAAAGGTTTCGCCTGCGACAGAACCTTCAAAGTCAATGACTAAGCGGTCTTGCTCAGCCGCTGCTTCGCTACTATCTTCCCACTTAGCACGTTGACGACGTAAGTTTTCAATCATTTTAGTGACGTCCGCATCTGTGACTTCAGAACTAGGACGTTCTACTGTTAAAGATGCAAAGTCAGCGACGGTGACTTCGGGGTAAACTTCTACGACTGCTGCAAACTCGACATCTTTGCCTTCAGCAAAACTAATGGGCTCAATATTAGGATAGCCTGCTACTTTTAATTGCGATTGCTCAACGGCGGCAACATAGCTGTCACGAATAATGTCATCTAAGGCTTCAGCACGAATGCTAGCACCATAACGCTGTTTAACGATATTTAATGGTACTTTTCCAGGACGGAAACCATCAATTTTAATCGTACGTGCTGTTTGGTTAATTTTTTTGCTAACAGCTTGTTCAACTTGGGTCGCTGGTACAGAAATTTTTAAGCGACGCTCTAAACCAGAAACATTTTCTACGGAAACTTGCATGGCATCCTCTAACTCGGGCAAAAGCAAAGAAGAATTTGTGGCCTAAGAACATCAGTCGCTCTCACTTACGTATCAAGCGAATATGACGTTATATTTGACAAATTCTCGTTAATTCTCATTCAGATTTTTTGTTCAATCACAGCAGGTATATGCTGAGGACCTGAGTTGAACATATTATCTAAAACTAAAAATATGAAGGGGCGATTATACGGGAGATTACTATAAGCTCAAGATACGTGTGTAAAAAAGCCCTCTATCTCGTAGTAGAAGAGGGCTTAATTTTACGTTTTTAGCTTTGCCATGTGCTAAAGAAGGTTAATTCTAAGGCATCATAGTTTTCTGGGCGGAGGTCCGTTTCGCCAATTGCTTGAGCGGGAATACTGGCCATCGCTTGTACTAAGGCTTCGACATTATCCTGTTCTAAATAATAACCACTTTGTACACTGATACGTTCAACACGGTTAGCCGTAGACACATACCAATCAACAATCGTAATTTTATCTGTAGAGCCAATCAAACTAATCTCTAAATTATTGCCAACATGGGTAAACCATACTTGTGTTAAATCGACATCAATACCAAAGTTTAAGGTATCAGAACCAGCCGTATCTGTAACAGTATCTGCACCATCACCGCGTGCAAATAGATAGGTATTATTACCCGATGCCCCGATAATTGAATCATTACCTTTAGCACCTTCAAAAATGTCGTCTCCACCTGCACCATCTAGCGTATTATTGCCAGCATTGCCTGTGATTTGATTAGCTGTACTATTGCCTGTAGCATTATTGTTTGACGAGCCTAATAAGACAAGATTCTCAAAATTAGCTAAGAGTGTATAGCTGGCTTCGCTATACACAGTGTCTGTTCCTTCATTCGCGACTTCTGTCAGCGTTTCACCCACAACATCCACAAAATAAATATCATCACCTAAACCACCAATGAGTGTATCGACACCTGCCCCACCATCTAAGGTATCGTTACCAGCTAAAGCCGTTAAGGTATTAGCAGAGTTATTACCTAATAGGTAGTTGGCACTTACATCTCCCAATAGGTTCGCTGTACCGACAATATCGTCTAATATATAGTTTTCTATGGTGCCAGAGACAGTATAGGCACCAGCAGTTTTAACTACGATAGTATCACTACCTAAATTACCGCCCGTTGTTTCATCAACAGTATCGCCTGTTCCTACAATATAAATATCATCACCACCTAAACCGCGTAAAATGTTTGCGCCACTGTTCTGCGAACCATCTAATAAGTTAGCTAAACCATTACCCGTACCGTTAATGGCTGTAGTACCCAACAGAATAATATTTTCGACATTAGTGGCTAAAGTATAGGTTGTACCAGCGGTAGTAATATTCACATTTGCGGTATCGATGCCCTCGTCTAGCAATTCAGTAAGAGTGTCACCAACAACATCAACAATAAAGGTGTCATTACCCAAACCACCAACCATCGTATCTGAACCCGCTAGGCCATCTAAGGTATTATTCCCTGTATTACCCGTGACAGTATTGGCGACACTATTACCTGTACCGTTGATATCTGCACTACCTGTCAAGGTTAGATTTTCCACATCATCTGAAGCGGTATCAATAGAGAAGGTAATACTGGACTGTACGACATCTGTACCTCCCCCCCCTACAATAGAGTCAGAGAGATTATCTACTACTAAGGTATCGTTACCTGTACCACCGTTTAGAGTATCAGCCCCTATGCCACCATCTAAGGTATCGTTACCGCCGCCTCCATTATTTAAGACGTTATTAAAGCTATTGCCTAGTAAGTAATTAGCTGAACTATTACCTGTACCTGTAATAATAGTTGCATCTTCGATAAAAATCAGTTGTTCTACGGTCGTATTCGTGATGGTATAATTATTAGTGTACGTATAGACAATATCTGTACCCGCACCACCAACGACGCTATCACCTGCGCCTACAAAATAGAAATCATTACCACCATTACCTGTTAAGGTATTCGCACCTGTACTAAAATTACCATATAAATAGTTAGTAGATGTATTGCCTGTTAAACTACCTGTATGCGTACCAGAAACAGCAACCACTTCTAGCTCAACGCCTGAAGTAATGGTAAAGTTACCCGCTAAGACCCAAACAGTATCAAATCCATTACCCGCTGTCTCGGTGACGGTATCATTTAGGCCAATATAATAAACATCATCACCTGCTCCTCCATTGAGGTTTTGCTGTATGGTTGGGTTAGTGACATTGCCTACATAATCACCCAAAAGCGTATTACTTTGATTATTCCCATTAATGGTGATAACTTGATTACCGTCAGCAAGAATGCGTTCAATATATTGACTGTCTAATAAAGTATAAGTTGCTGTCGTATTGGCTGACACTACTAACAAATCATCATTACCGCGGCCTAGCTCCTCTATGACATTGTCCCCCTCACTGATATTAATATAGTAGGTATCATTACCATTACCGCCACTCAGCTGGTTTGCAGCAGCATTCCCAGTTGCTACCATGAGGTTATCTTCATCATTACCAATACCATTGCCCGAACCAGTCACATACAACTGCTCTACATAGTCGCCCAAAGTGTAGGTTGCCGTACCACTATAATTTACTCTATCAGTTCCTTCGTCAGATAATTCAGTGACCAAATCGCTAGGATTATCTATACTATAGATATCATTGCCAGCACCACCAATCAGGCTGTCATTACCCGCACCACCATCTAAACTATCATTACCTGTACCGCCATAAATAGTATCGTTATCATTGCCGCCATTTACTGTATCATTACCTGTTCCCGCATCGATAAAGTCATTACCAGCGCCACCTATTAGACTATCTTGCCCTGCATAACCGTATAATAAATCGTTACCATTGCCACCCGATAATGTATCATTAGCAGGGCGTAGTTCTGAACTATTCGCACGAATAATATTATCCGCGTCATTACCTGTAATATTGAGTGTTGGGCTCTGTGCTAAACGAATTTCAGAGACCTGCACCAAGGTATCACCACCGCCACCACGAATCGATTCAAACACAATACGATAATAGCGATAGGCTGTTTCATTAGCAAAATAGATATCGGGATAGGCTGTATTACGTGCATCCGGCGGAGCAAGGGCTCCACTGCTGATGAGTACCATACCTGCTGATGTACTGGTATTAGAACCGTAAATACTGTAACTGGTAGGATCTCTATACATTGCATCATTGGCTGTCGTTAAGCCTAGACCTGTAATCAGACGAGCAGTTCCCATATCAACTAACACACCTGTAGAAGCCCCTGAGTTATTAACATATTTTGTTCCTGTATTATCATCAAAGGCCTTAGTAACGTCTTCACCTGCCGGTGAAGTTCCTCCATAAATAGCGACTGCTGTTCCACTAGTTGTTAAATCCGTTGCAATTACTGTATCTTTAGTTGATAAGGTAAAGTTTTCAATACGACTACTCCCACCAAATGCACTGGTTAAATCAATGGTTACTGTATTAGTGTCAGCGACTAGTAGGTTAACGGTATCTATTCCCCCAGTAGTTCCATTAGCTTCGGATGCAGCAACAATATCTGCTACTTGGTCAATATAATAAATATCATTCCCCGCACCACCAATTAGTGTGTCAGTACCCGAAACATCATATAAAACATCATTTCCATTACCACCAGATAATGAATCATTTCCTACACCACCATCAATTGTGTCACTACCGTCATTACCATTGATGACATTAGCGCCACTTGCACCAATTAAAATATTATTAGCGCCATTACCATTAATGTTTTTGGAATCATCCCCATAGCCCAGACCTGTATAAAAGATGACATTCTCTAGATTACCACCACCAACAAAAATCGTCCCTGGATGGGTAAAATCATTTGTACCCGTATTTAGGTCTATGGTAACCGTTTCTTTACCTGTATTAGCTGTTAAAATAGGCCCTGTATAAGAACCACCACCATCGATTTCCTCGTCATCAACATCATTCCATATGATAATCAGAGTGTCAGAGCCAGTCGTACCCGTTTCTGTAATAGTATCGACAATACGCGGTATCTGACCCACTAAGAAATCATCATCAGAAAGAATGCCATCATTATTTACATCATATTCATCAAAAGTATTAACAACATAAGTATCACTCCCTTCACCACCAATTAAGGTATCACCTGTTATTAAATCAAGTCCAGATGTACCCTGCACCGTATTACTACTGTCTAAGTAATCATCGCCAGCACCACCATCTAAGGTGTTGCCTGTACTATCATTACTAACGATAGTGTTATTACGAACATTACCTGTGACTGTAGTCGCTCCACTGCCAGTAGCAAGTATGACATTTTCAAAGTTTGCATAGGTTGTTGTCAGGTTTACAGTACCTGCGGCTGTCCCACGATAATCTATCGTATCTGTTCCTTCATTTGTAGACTCATTCAAGATATCGAGTGTTAGACTGTCTATAATAAAGGTATCATCACCCATGCCACCATTTAAAGTATCATTACCCGCTAAAGCATCTAAGCGGTCATTGCCCGCATCACCATTTAATACATCGTTATCATTACCACCCGTTAAGGTGTCATTACCATCTCCTCCAATTAACGTATCATTCCCCGCATCACCGTTAATAGAGTTATCCTCAGAGTTACCTGTAATCGCGTTAGCAACCGTGTTACCTGCACCATTTACGGCACCAGTCTCCAAAACTAAATTTTCAAAATTAGTGAGAAGCGTATAATTAAAGGAGGCACGTACAGTGTCTGTACCTGCGCCTGCACCTTCGTTAATTGTATCCGTGCTATCTATATAATAAGTATCGTTACCCGCACCCCCTGCTAAACTATCTGTACCTGCACCCCCACTCAAGGTGTCGTTACCTGTACCCGATGTTAGCGTATCATTACCTTGTCCGCCTTCTAGGTAATTATTACCATTACCACCAACCAAACTGTTGTTACCTGTATTACCAATTAGCTGATTATCTTCTGCGCCACCTGTGGCATTAATATTTGCTGTTCCTGTTAATTCAACTCGTTCAAATGCACCACCCAGTCCTGATACATCTACTGTGGCATTAATCTGAATGGTGTCAAAGCCACCCGAATCAGAAATAGTATCTGTGCCTGCAGTAATGATAAATAAATCATCACCTAATCCGCCTACGAGGGTATCGTTACCTGAGCCACCATCTAAGGTATCGTTACCATCCCCCCCGACTAAAGAGTCAGCTCCTAAATCATCTACTAAATAATCGTTACCGTCTAAACCTGTTAAGGTGTTATTACCACCACCACCTGTTATCACATTGTCTGAGGTATTACCCGTTGCATTAATGCCATTCGTAGCAACAGTAATCAGGATATTTTCGACATTAGTAGAGGCTGTATATGTAACTGAGGTTTGTATCGTATCAAAACCTTCATCTGTATATTCTATAACCACATCAGCCGTATTATCTACAACAAAAATATCATTACCAGAACCACCATACATGGTATCTGCACCACCTAACCCATTAATAGTATTAGACTCTGTATTGCCATAAATGATATTTGCGTTCGCATCGCCATTGGCATTAGTTGCACTGTCAATCAGTCTTAATTCTTCGACATTAGCGGCAATTGTTGTGGTTCCAATAATGCTGGAGTACATGATGTCTGTACCTTGTCCTGCTGCTTCTGTAACGACATCTGTTGTACTATCAATATAATAAATATCATCACCGAGTCCGCCAACAAGCGTATCTACACCGCCATTACCAATCATGGTGTCATTACCATCGCCACCTGATAGTGAGTTATTCCCTGTTGTACCACTCAGTAAATTATTTAAGGTATTGCCTGTTGCATTAATATTACCCGTTCCTTGTAGATAGATATTTTCGACATTGGCACCATTAGTGGTTAAATTAAATGTTTGGCTGGCATAAATAGTATCTATACCCTCACCCACTAATTCGGTCACCGTATCTAGATTATCTACATAATAGGTATCATCACCCGCACCACCATAAGCAGTGTCCGCATCTGCAATAGTATTTTGTATTATGATAGTGTTATTTGCACTATTACCACGAATCACATTTTTTAAGGTATTCCCTGTGCCATCAACATTATTTGAGCCAACTAATGTTAAGTTTTCCAAATTATTGCCTAGCGTATAGCTAATCAGGCTATTTACTTGGTCATTTCCTTCAGCAGTAAACTCAACAATCACATCACCGGTACTGTCTATATAATAAATATCGTTACCAATACCACCGACGAGGCTATCGTTACCGGCTTTACCGTCTAAAATATCACTCCCTCCTAAACCTATTAAGGTATTGCCATCCGCATTACCTGTGATGGTATTATTTATATCATTACCTGTACCATCTATACCTGTACCATCTAATTCTAAATCTGTCTCTAGTAATACTAATTTTTCAAAATTAGCATTTAATGTATAATCAAAGTCAACATAAACAACATCAATACCTGCCCCCACTGCTTCACTAATTGCAACGTCAGAAGCATCTATATAATAATAATCATTACCGTTGCCTCCCACTAAGGTATCAATACCTGTACCGCCCATTAAGGTATCGTTACCATCACCGCCCACGAGTGAATTATTTCCTTCATTACCTTTTAAAACATTATTTCCTGTATTACCTGTTGCATTTAAGTTACTTGTGCCTAGTAGTTTAATATTCTCAACATTAATTGAGGCTGCAATCGAATAACTCACTTCAGAAAATAGCCAGTCATTACCGTTACCTGTAGTTTCATCAACAACATCACCTGCATCATCAATATAATATGTGTCGTTTCCTAATCCCCCAACCATACTATCAATGCCGAGTCCACCGACAAAAGTATCATTACCGTCACCTCCGACTAAGGTATCATTGCCTTGTTCACCATATAAAAAGTCATTGCCTATTCCCCCTGTGGCACTATCGTTTCCTTCACCAGAACGAATAATATCATTACCATTTTCACCATTTAGAGTATCATTACCTTCTCCTCCCCAAACAGTATCATTTCCATCGCCTGCATTTATAATATTTGCTAAATTATTGCCATTAATGACATTATTTGCAGTATTACCATTACCATTAGCAACCCCAAATGTTAAATAAAGATTTTCTGTATTCGCTGCTAAGGTATAACCTGAAAAGCTCGCATGAACTGTGTCTGTTCCTTCGGCAGCAAGCTCTACAATAACGGCATCATTACTATCAATATAGTAAATATCACCTCCTGTACCACCAACAAGCGTATCTACACCATCTCCCCCATCTAGGACATCATTTCCGCTACCACCAACTAGACTATCATTACCAACTCCACCAAACAGCTGGTCATGATTTGCTCCACCATCTAGAGCATCATTACCGTCCTCACCATATAAAGCATCGTTTCCGCTACCACCAAATAAACTATCATTGCCTAGAGCTCCATAAATTCGGTCAGAACCTAACAAACCACTCAAGACATTGTTGGAGCTATTTCCGTAAAGAAAATCGTTATAATTTGAGCCTGTCAAATTAGTAATTGCAATTAAAGTATCTGTACCAAAACCATAGGTATTTTGAGCAGTCGTGATGGCTAGGCTGACATTAACCCCCGCCGTAGTGCCCGACACATATGAGCTATAAGAGGCTGTATCTGTACCACCACCGCCATTTAAGGTATCGTTACCTATTCCGCCATCTAGGGTATCATTACCCAAGCCACCGTTAAGACTATCATTTCCATCAAGACCATTAATGGTGTCATCTGTTGCTGTACCATTTAAGGTTTCACTTGCATTAGTACCGTTAATAACTGCCATTTTGATGACTCCTGTTGAGATAGCGTATTTAAATCAGTGTAGTCGCTATTCTGATGATTCAATCGATATGGAATAGATTTTTAGCGACGCATCGAGTTATTTTTATTTAACGCTACTCTAAGAGTAGCGCCAGCCAAATAATTACTGGGGCTTTAATGTCAGTTTAGTATAAAGTTGACCACTAGGGATAACTAATTGACCAAAACGGTAGGTTTGAGGCGATGCTCCACCTGTAATAACCTGAACATCGTTAGCGGTATAAATACCAGCATCAGGTGATATATCTAAGGTATACTCGAAGGTGATGGAATCATTTAGTGCATCACTGACAGTATCAATTTTACCATTCACAATATCAATACGCCCTGTAATGTCACCATATTGAAAACGAGGACTATTGCCACCTGTAGAACTAGGTTCACTCAACGTAATCGAGTTACTATTTACGGTATCACCATCTAAAGGCGTATCACCAAATCGCAAAGAGCCACTAAAGCCTAAATAGTTACCTGACGTTGGAGGTGAAAAGGTTAAATGTGTACCAGAGCCACTTTCTATATCAATTGCCAAACCAAAGCCGTGTCCTGTTGTTGGCATACTAGTAATCGAGCCGCCATCCGGCAACTGCCCGACGGCAAACTGGCCACTCGCGGAAAGTTTTAAACTTTCAGCACTGATACGAATACCATTCACACCGTCATTCACCGTATCAGCCACATACAATTGGCCTTGCCTAATCTCAGCAGCTAGATTGACATTACGCCAACCTAAATAAGTCCCAACAGCAGGGTCAGCTACTAAAATATGGGTACCCTCAGTGCCTGACGCATTACGGCCTTTGGTCGTCAATTGCATGTCAAAGCCGATACCGCGTTGTTGTGCCGCAGCAAGACTAGGATGACCGCCACCCATCATTACTAAATTTGCATCTAAATCATGGAGAGTACTAATAAATGCCCAATTTTGAGCATGTGCGACGTTAGTATCCACATCAAAAAAGCTAATCACTTTTGCATAGGCTTGGAAGTTTAAATCACGTACTGCGACAAATAATGCATTATCCACCGTTGTCCATGGACTAAATGCTAAGCTCGAAACAGGACTAGTGAGTGCAGGGACTGTCACACCCGAGCCTAAGAGATTAAGATACATATCGCCCAAGCTAATATATGGACTAGAAGGAGATATTGCAGCACCGTTAGAAAAATCTACCCATTGAGAAAAACGGATACCATCAGCACCTGTACCATTACCCGCCTCTGAAAGCTCAAGTGCAAAGTTACCGCTGGACAAAATACCGCTAGTACTGATTTTAATCCCCGAACCACTCCCCATGAGGCTATTATCTGGACGCATTCTAAAATCAAAGTTATTAATTGTTCCTGAAATCCCCACACGCAACATACCTTTTGAACCTACATTGGTAAAACCTGTTGGTATACCTTCATTATGAGAAATATCAAATTGGAAGCCATTATTCAAACCTGAGCGAATGAGAGAAAGCGTCCCTTGTGCACGAATCCCCTCAGTTGCATCAATAGCAAATTTACCATCAAAACGGCTATTAATAATAAGATTATCTAAAATCGCTAAGCTGCGGCGCCCATTAAAGGTTTGTGCCAAATACAACTCCGCATCATTAATATTGACACGTATGCGCGCATTACTCGATGTACTATCAAAAAAACCATTGGTATTAAAAAAACTAATGGTACTATTTTGATTCGTGAGTAATGCAAGCTCCCCCATTGTCTTAGGATTACTCGCACCATTAACGCCACAATTGGCAGCATTGGCCGCAGTGACACATAGTTGACCGAAAGATAGCGTAATAGGGGGAACAACCACATTGATTGAAACAGCTGGTGTACCCGATGCAGTCGCCGTACTCGAACCAATATCAACGCCAATGGTTGCTAAGGTAAAATCAGACACTGATTTGGGGGTAATACTCAAGCTACGAAGTTGTAACTCTCTTCCATCTTCTTGCCAATAAGCACGCTCTGCGGTGACTTGACTGGCAACAGACATCAATTGAATACCATCTTGACCCGCAACCTCACCTAAAGACTCGTCATTCAGAGCATCCAATGCATATACTGGTATCGCAGTAGTAGATAAAACACTCGCTAATATATGACAAACGCGTTTATTGTATTTTTTAGCCATGATGTTTGTCCTAACAAAATTTTAGCGTACCAAAACAGTTATCAACTGTCCCTACACCTAAATCAAGGTTTTCGAGGTTTACCCCTTCATTCAAGGCAGCAATAACATCACCTATCGCATTAATTGGCGGCGCATTTGCAGGCAAATTCAAAATTCTTAATCCTGGTAAATTAAACCACCAACCTGTATTAGCAGGTGTAGAAAAGGCAGTACCTGCAAAATTTGGATAAGAAACTCGCTCACGCTGAGATGACATACCAAAACTATCAGGCACACTGCCATCAATACTAATTTGATGAATCATTTTTAGACTTTCTTTTACATCAGCGAATGCTTGGTCAATCCCTAATAAAGCCAATGCAAAAGAGCGGTTATACACATTTAAGGGAATATTTGGAATTAAGACGTTACTCATCCTCGTGCCGACTGCACTGGCAAAAAACTTATTGCCAGGCCCACAGTTTGCTATTGCATCAGCATTGCCTGCAGTCACGTGGCCAAAACAAGCATCAGCAGTACCCACTCCACCTAACACACTAATTGGTGTGTAACCAGACATTTCAAAACCTAAGTTACCACTAATAAAGTTAATGCCTGAGTGACAAGAGGCACGACCTGCTGCATTGTTTGCCGCAGTACTGGTATTACAAATACCACCATTGCCATTGTATAAGCCATCATTGGCAAAATCTTCTTCTATATTCATTTCACCGTTGTTATATAAACGGCCAATACCCATCATACCATCAGCAAACTGCGAACCAATCTTATAACCTACAATTTCACGTAAGCTGGCGGTATTATCATTTTTAATCGCAAACTCAAAGTAAGGTCGTGTCAAAATAAAACTACTGGTCGCTGCAGCGCCTTGAGCAGAGCCACTTCTACCCATAAAACTAAAAAAGTCAATATCAATATCACACCCCACTACGAGATTATCATTAACACCATTACATCCTAACTGAAACTTATTAACGTTAGCGTTGAGTCCTAACTCAACATCTAAACCAACACGATAGAAAGTAAAGTCATCAAATGTTGAGCCACCTGCAGGCCCTGTAATTTTATCCGCCACAAATAAGGCTTGACCAACAACGGCATCTAATTCGTTATTTTCGAGTTCTGTCCATGCATATGCCTGTTGCTGACAAAGACTTAGTGCAAGAACTGTGATTATGTTTTTATATTTATTTATTGCTTGCATAACTAAAACCTTAGAATCCATAGACTAAAACACGACCATCAATATCTATCTTGGCTGTTAAATTTTGACCACTGACATAAGCACCATTACTATCTGCGACTCTAAAGCCGTTATAACCAGGATTGGTACTGGCGCTATATCCCGCGGCAGAGACTTCCATTGACAACACACCATTCGCTAAAATTTCATAGTCCACTTCTGTTGTCGTCGCATTACCTGCAAAACTGAGTTTTAATGCAGGCAGACCATTTGGAGTACATCCCGCTAAAATACATGCCCCCGTACTATCCTTAAAACGATTGGCATCCGCATAAACACTAGAGGTAGAGGGCAATGTGGTTGCATCTAAGCGCAGATTATTCAGTTTTAGCACCATATAAAAGTTTTTATATACTAACCATTCGTTAGTTCTATTATTAGCTTGCCAAGCCATGCGACAGGCATTATTGCCATTTAATCCAGTACAGCTATTGTACGGAGCAGCTGCCAACGGTGAACCATCCGCATTTGCATTAAGGCGCATCTCTAAGTCAAGTGCCACACCAGCTTGCCCCGTTGTTCCACGTAACTCTTGGTCGTCTAAGGGAACTTTGTCTGCCCAAACACCACTTGAAATAGATGAAAGACATAAACAGAGCAGACTTTTTTTATACTTATTCATCAGTTTGCTCCCAACATCTTGACGTATAAATGGTGAACCAATAAACCATCAACTTGACTATCTCCCAAGTTGACTACTTGGCGAGGAGTCAAGGTATAAGATAAAGTAGGTGTTGTTGCCACATCCATATTGCTCGTATCAGGACGCGAGGCAAAAGGGACAAAATTAGAAACGCCCACATAATATAGACCATCAGTTTGGTCTATGGAGCGATTTGCGACTGTACCTGTATCATTAGCGTTACCTGACTGCCCCCATACAATAAAACCATGCGTCTCGTTATAACGTGCAGGACGATTTGTACGTTGATAACCACAGTTAGCACCTGTACAACCTACCGTAGGTGCACTATAAAAATCATTGTAGACAGAAGGATTATTGGGAATTTGAGTAATTTCTGTAGTCACGTTACCTAAAGGAGCATTATATTTTTGTATTGGGCTAGTTGGACTGGTTGCCTTAAAGGTCATCGACTGATAGTGCAATTGCCCTAAAGGAACATGCGCTTGCACTCCTTTTAAGAACATACCTTCATTATCACTAAAATTAGGTACGACTCCCATACCATCTGTATTATTTTTTTGATTAAAGCTGAGGCGAAAATCACCTGTAAGATGACTATCATATACTAAGGCATAGGTTGGGTCGGCAGGGTCTGATGACGTTGTAAAGCGCATGGCCGCACCTTTATTACCATACTTGGTGGTAGTCGCCTTTCCCATAATAATCATTTGGGATTGTAAATAACAACGGTCATCTGTCACACCACCGTTACCATCACAATCATTAACGCCGCTCGCTGGGCGACCAACCTCGGCCTCACCCCAAATTGCAAAGCGCCATGTAGGTTGATTGGTTGGGCCTAAAAACTCTAACACTGTACGATTACGACTAACACCATCAAACTCAATTTGATTATAGTCAAATACACGGAGTAAGAAGGGGTTGTCATGGGCAGCCATACTAAACGTACCCGTGCCTAGTGGACAACGAACATCGCCCGCAGAACAAGCTGAACCATCAAAATTAGTCCCAGATGTCCCACCAGGTGTCCATGACATACCATAATAACGGACATCGGCGCGTTGCAAATCGGTGGTACCTACAGGCGTTCCGCCCACCAGTTCGATATAGCTCGTTGGTGCTGTTACAAAACGAATATCGTCAAAAACAAATGCAATGCCTTCACCTGTTGCTTCACTGAGCGCATTTTCAGATAAGGCTTCTAATTCCGCATGTGAGACACTCGCCATGGCACACAATAAAGGTAACATAGCAAATTTAGGCTTAGTGGTCATAAACGCGCCCTATTTTTGTTGTAGTGCTTGCTTAGGGTATTACTATGGATTGAGCAAGCATCGTTTTATCATCTCCTGATTATGCCGCGTTTTCGCAATTTTGCCAAAGGGATAAACCTGTCAGACAGTCGTATTTTTGTAATAGGCGATAAATGGCTGCTTTTTCATGGCACATGGTATAAAAAACAATCATTTTAGAGGGTAGACCACGATGGAAATGCTCCATCCGTGGTCTTTAGGTCATTACATCGTATCGGCTGGTACTCGCACTACCCCTTCCATAATAATGCGTGCACTGCGGCTCATGATGGCTTTAGTGACTGTCCATTCACCATTCACTTGTTTAGCTTCTGCACCGACGCGTAATGTGCCTGATGGATGGCCAAAACGTACTGCTTGACGCTCACCGCCCCCTGCCGCCAAGTTAACTAATGTGCCTGAAACGGCTGCGGCTGTGCCAATGGCAACAGCGGCTGTGCCCATCATGGCATGATGTAATTTACCCATTGATAAGGCACGAACCAACAAATCGACATCACTGGCTTTTACTTGCTTACCACTGGATGAAATATAATCTTTGGGTTGTGCAACAAAAGCAATTTTTGGTGTGTGTTGACGGGTTAATGCTTCATCTGGGTGTTTAATTAAACCCATACGTAAAGCACCCGCAACACGAATCGCTTCAAATTTAGCCAATGCTTTGGCATCACTGTTAATGGCTTCTTGTAATTCTGTACCTGTATAACCAATGTCTTCCGCATTGACAAAGACGGTTGGAATACCTGCGGTAATCATGGTCGCTTTTAACGTGCCCATATTGGGGACATCTAAATCGTCAATTAAATTTCCCGTTGGGAACATTGAGCCACCCGCATCGCCCTCACCTTCGTCCGCTGGATCTAAAAACTCTAAAACGATTTCGGCAGCAGGAAAAGTCACACCATCTAATTCAAAATCACCTAGCTCTTGAACTTGGCCGTTCGTGACAGGTACATGGGCAATAATCGTTTTGTTAATGTTGGCTTGCCAAATTCTGACCACACAAATACCATTTTGAGGAATACGTGCAGCATCAACTAAACCCGCATGAATAGCAAATGCTCCCGCAGCAGTCGATAAATTGCCACAGTTTCCACTCCAATCGACAAAAGCTTTGTCGATGGAAACTTGGCCATATAAATAATCAACGTCGTGTTCTGGCTGGCTACTTTTTGACAAAATCACACATTTACTGGTGCTTGATGTTGCACCACCCATACCATCAATGTGTTTGGCATAAGGGTCTGGGCTACCAATGACGCGCATAAATAAACGGTCACGGGCAGCGCCCGCTTTTTGGCAGGATTCAGGTAAGTCTTGGAGACGAAAAAACACTCCCTTACTAGTGCCACCACGCATATAGGTTGCAGGAATTTTAATTTGTTGACTCTGTGTCATGACGATTCCATGATTGATGAAGTAAACGAGACCGTATGTCTCAAAGTATAAAACACGTTGTACGCACTGTATGTATTTGCATACAACTTGCCCTGTCTATCTTAAGATATCGCTTTAAGCGTATAACCTTGACGTGGAAAATGAACGTGTAAGGTGCCTAGCTCTGTATCTTGACGCGCCACAATATAACGCTCTGTGTTTGCACCCACTAAAACACCCATAGTCGGTTCGCAACCATAATCGGCAGGGGTAATGGTGACGGTATGTCCAATTAATAAATCTTGGCGATATGTTTCTGGAATCGTACGGGGTTCAGCTTTGGCGGCTAGCAAGGCATGTGCTTCATTCACATCACGACTGAGGCCATGTCCAAAATTTTTCATACGTGCCATCCATGCTAATAATTTAGGATGGCCTTGCAAAAATGGCGCTTCGGCTAAATCGTGAATAAACCACAAACTATGATAGGTGGAGAAATCGGCATGGGTTGGTTGTGCACCAAACAAGAACTCTTGACTTAAACGCTGCTCTAAATCCGCAATATGCTGCTTAATCACGGCTTTAGCTTTTAAGGGACTCACCGCTTTTACACGTGCTTTACGACCAACATTAATACGGTCAACTAAAAAACGACCGATATCTAATAAAGACATGGCTTTTAACACTTTTATATTGAGTGTCATGGTACCTGATACAAACAAACTGGCAAAAAATAAATCTAAATCCACTTTGCTAATATAGGCTTGTTGCTCAGCGTCTAAATTTTCGACCGCTAATAGAGGCTTTTGGCTTAATTGCGCAATTTCGGCGGCAATAATTTTGCTATCACAAAAAATATCTGCGCCCATTTGTGCCACAGGAATTTTACGATAACCACCTGCTAAACGCGCTAATAACGGACGCGGTGGCATTTCACGGGTCACACATGACAACCAATTTACTTGGGCATAACCGAGCATGACACGGATTTTTTCGGAAAATGGGGACATCGAATAGTGATGCAAAATAAAATCAGCCATATTCACTCCAAAACAAATGACAATAAAGATGGCTGATTATAAGCATTTAGCGTATTAAAATAGTGATTTGATGGCTAGATTTTTCATCTTAAGGTGATTTCACCTTGATAATTTTTGCTCTGCATCATTCCTCTCCCAAAAAACCACCACTTTGTCTTGCCCATAAACGGGCATACAAACCATTAGCGGCTAGTAGTTCGGTATGTGTCCCTTGCTCAATAATTTTGCCTTCATCGACTACGACTAACCTATCCATTGCCGCAATCGTTGATAAGCGATGCGCAATCGCAATGACTGTCTTCCCTGCCATTAATTGATATAAACAGGTTTGAATCGCAGCTTCGACTTCAGAGTCTAAGGCACTGGTTGCTTCATCTAATAATAGAATAGGAGCATCTTTTAACATGACACGAGCAATCGCAATGCGTTGACGTTGTCCACCTGATAATTTTACGCCACGTTCCCCAACATGCGCTTCAAACCCCGTACGCCCTTCTGCATCTTTTAAGGACAAAATAAAGTCTAAAGCCTGTGCTTTAGTCACCGCTTCTATCATGTCTGCTTCTTGAGCTTCTGGTCGACCATACAATAAATTATCTCGCACTGAACGATGTAATAAGGAGGTATCCTGTGTCACCATACCAATATGACTGCGCAAAGAATCCTGTGTGATTTGGGTAATATCTTGTCCATCAATCAGAATTTGACCGCGATTGACCTCGTAAAATCGTAATAATAAATTGACTAAGGTACTTTTTCCTGCACCTGAACGACCCACGACACCAATTTTTTCGCCCGCTTTTATGGTGAGATTAAAGTTATGAAATACGCGTTTGTGAGGATTATAGGCAAACTCTATCTCCTTAAAACAAATTTCACCTTGTTGAATCGTTAAGGGTTTAGCATTCGGAGCATCACTGATACTGTGTGGTTTTGACAATGTACTCATCCCATCACGAATAGTGCCAATATGCTCAAATAACATCGCTAACTCCCACATAATCCAATGGGAAATACCATTCAAACGTAAAGCCATTGCTGTAGAAGCCGCCACCGCACCGACTGACGTATCACCTTTAGACCATAACCATAAGGCGAGGCCTGCGGTACCTGCGACTAAAATCATATTCACTAGCTGGTTGACGGTTTCAAACAAAGAGACCAAACGCATTTGCTGATGTACCGTGACCATAAACTCTTGCATTGCATGTTTGACATAAGCCGATTCACGCTGACTATAGGAGAATAGTTTAACGGTACTGATGTTGGCATAGGCATCGGTAATACGACCTGTCATCAACGCACGTGCATCGGCTTGACGCTCGGCAGTACGGCCTAACTTGGGAATAAAGTAGGTCAATGCCAAACCAAAAAGGAGTATCCAGACGGCAAATGGCAGTAACAGCCACATATCAAAACTTTGTAAGACAACACCACACGTAATAAAATACACCAACATAAACATGACCATATTGGCAATTACCATAATGGCATCACGAACGGCCAATGCTGTTTGCATCACTTTTGCCGAAACACGGCCTGCAAACTCATCTTGATAAAAACCTAAACTATGGTCGAGCATTAAACGATGGAAATTCCAGCGCAAACGCATTGGAAAATTGCCTTGTAAGGTCTGAAATTTGACGAGGGCTTGAAGTAAGACCAACAAAGGACTAGCTAAGACCATCACAGCCATTATCGTTAAATAATGACCTTTTTCTTGCCATAACTCGGTTGGACTGAAATGATTTAACCAGTCAACCACACTTCCCATCATACTAAATAGAAAGGCTTCAAATGCACCAATCAGCCCCGTCACTAACATGAGAGTGATAATCCATGGTCTAAAACCTTCGGTACAAGAATAAATAAATGCCCATAACCCTAATTTGGGGGTTGTTGGTGCATCTTCAGGATAGGGATTAATGCGGCGTTCAAACCAAGAAAACATGCTGGCTCACAATGTATTATCGTTGAAAATAGATTAAGGTCTGTTGATAGGTTGATTGAATCTAGGCACGATGATAAGCGGAAGCACAAAACACTTTTTCTCATATCACAAGCATCTTAGCGATGAAGAATCTTGGTATAACGTATGCTTTTGGCTTCAGTCTCTAACTTGCTTAAATTCGTGCTGACCGATGGCTCATCGCTAACACGTCAACAATCCCTCGTACCATTTGGCTGGTTGGTGCTCAACAGAAATTGAGCTCAAGGGGCTATGACTGTATTAAAGCGTCTTTGGCTCAACATCACAATAAAAAAATCGTTGAACAAGATACCCTCTCTGTTATGCCTTAAACTGTATTGTTGTGACATAACAATAGATAACGAGACACTTACTAATGATATTTATATCTGTTTGTGTTATACAAGCTCGCGCCTAATAGGCAAAAGGTACATTATTCAAGCAAAATAGACGTTAAATAGGAAATAAACCGCTACGTTATGCTTTATTTTAGTCATTTTGACTGCAATGATGTGTTTCATATCACCATGTTATAACCACAACCGCACCACTGAGGTTTAATCATGTTAAAAAAATGGGGAATAATTAGCGTCATGCTGTTGTCTAGCCTATCGGCTGGCACTTATGCTGCTAATGATGACTTAAGCGAACTCCGTGATACCAATCCTGATGAATGGCAACTTGTCAAAAATGATGCCCGACGTGATATCAAAACCTATTCCAAACGGGAAGACGGTAAACGTATACGCTCGTTTAAGGTGGATATGATTGTTGACGCACCGCTAGAAGCTGTGGCACGTTTGCATTTTGATTATGAAAACTATCCACGCTGGTACTTTAAGGCCAGACAATCCCGTTTACTCAAAAAAGTCTCACCAACCGAGCTCTATTATTATCAAGTCTTTAGTGCGCCCTATGGTCTGCCTGACCGTGATGTGATTTTACATAATGTGATTGAGCCTTATACCCCACAAAAAGGCTTTTTACGTTTTAATATTACCGCTGTGCCTAATTTCATGCCTGAGCAACCCACCTTAGTTCGCATTTTGGCAATGAATATGACGGTAACATTTACCCCATTAGGCGGTGGTAAAACACGTTTAGAATCTGAAGGGTATTTAGACCCTGGTGGATTAGCCCCTGCATGGGCAACGAACTATGTACAACGCAACGCACCCTATGCAGTGATGTTGGGGGTACAACGTATGGTACAAAGTGATGACTATTTGAATAGTAAATTGCCGATGCCATTTAAGTATAAAGAGTAATCACAGGGCATCTTTCGATGCCCTTTTTTATTTAAGCCCCCAACACCCTTGCCATCACACATTTTAAGTAGGATGTTTCTGGAATGGCTGGATGAACAGGATGGTCTGCCCCCTGCCCACCAATAAACACTACTTGTGTAGTTTTATCTAAATGACGACTTGCGCCACGAATCACATCGACCAACTCTTCGGTTTTTAAGTGCATTGAACAAGAGCCAGAGACCAACACCCCATCTTTAACCAACAAACGCATCGCCAATTCATTAATGCGACGATAAGCTTGTAAACCATTAGCATGGTCTTTACGTTTTTGCATAAATGCAGGTGGGTCTAAGACAATCACGTCAAACTGTTCGCCTTGCTGTTTTAGCTGAGTCAATACCGTAAACGCATCACCTTGTAAGGTTTTTACATTTTCTAAGCCATTAGCTTGGGCATTCTTTTGCACAATCTCTAAGGCAAATTCCGAGGCATCCACACAAGTGACTTCGGCCGCACCAAACGCGGCGGCTTGTACGCCCCAACTGCCTGCATAAGAAAACACATCTAAGACGCGTTTGCCCTTAACAACACGTTGTAATTGAGCGCGTGATTCACGATGGTCATAAAACCAACCCGTTTTTTGTCCTTCATACACAGGCGCAAAAAATTTAACGCCATTTTCAACCAAAGGCACTAAACCGGGTACTTCGCCATAAGCCACTTCGATATAACTCGCCAAGCCTTCTAAAGCACGCGCTTTGCTATCATTTTTAAACAAAATGCCTTGTGGATTAAGCACTTTTACTAAGGCCTGAACAATCTCATCTTTCACCAATTCCATGCCTGCGGTGGTGGTTTGTACCACACAATAATCACCAAATCTGTCTACCACTAAACCGCATAAACCATCACTATCGCCATACACTAAACGATAATACGGTTCAGGATAAAAACGTTCGCGTAAACTTAAGGCTTGATTGATACGATGCACCAATAACGATTTATCTAAAGGATGTTTGACATCACGACTAATTAAACGCGCACAAATTAAAGATTGTGGGCTAACAGTGGCAATCCCTAATTTTTTACCTGCAAAGTCCTCAATCACGACTTGTTCACCAGCGTTGAGTGTTTTGAGGGGTGTTTTTGCGGTATCAATTTCGTTGGAGTAAATCCATAAATGACCTTCGCGTAAACGGCGGTCTTCGTATTTTTTAAGGGAGAGAGTTTTCATTAGAATATCCGAAAATAACATTGGCAAAGAAAAAAGGCGCAACATTGCGCCTTTTTCTATTGAGAGCTTTACTCTGCTTTAGGCTGCCAGACTAAATCTAACTCACGCGCGGCACGTACGTCATCTAAACGGCGAACAGGCATGGTATGCGGTGCGCCTTTGACCAATTCTGGTTCGGTTTTGGCCTCTTCCAAAATTTTAACTAAAGCCGTCGCAAAGTTGTCTAATTCATCTTTGGCTTCGGTTTCGGTTGGCTCAATCAAAAAGCACTCCGGTACTAACAATGGGAAGTATGTTGTTGGTGCATGGAAACCATAGTCCAACAAACGCTTAGCAATATCCATTGCCGATACACCCAAGGTCTTCGCTTCTTTGGCAAAGGTAATAATAAACTCATGCGAAGCACGACGCTCTGGATAGGCTAATTGCAAGCCAGCTTGTGCTAATTTGTGCATTAAGTAGTTGGCATTGAGTGTTGAGTATTCACCCACACGATGCAAACCTTCACGACCCAACACAGCCGCATAAAAATAAGCACGCAACAATACGCCAGCATTACCCATAAACGCAGATAAATGACCAATACTTTGTGGCAAGTCATTTTTGTCTAACCAACGATAACGGCCATCTGCTTCTTTACCAACAATCGGTGTTGGTAAAAATGGTAATAAACGCTCACCCACACCCACAGGGCCTGCACCCGGCCCACCACCACCGTGTGGTGTGGCAAAGGTTTTGTGTAGGTTCATGTGTAATACGTCAAAACCCATGTCACCGGGTCTAACTTTACCTAAAATCGCGTTTAAGTTTGCACCATCGTAATATAACAAACCGCCTGCTTCGTGAACGATTTGGGCAATTTGGTCGATTTGTTGTTCAAACACACCACAGGTTGATGGGTTAGTCATCATCAAACCCGCAGTTTGTGGGCCAACCGCTAATTTTAAGGCTTCAACATCCACGTCACCATTGGCAAGCACAGGAATTTCACGCACCTTATAACCACACATCACGGCGGTTGCTGGGTTTGTACCATGTGCAGCCGCAGGAATTAACATTTCGCTACGCTCATGGTCGTTACGTGCTTGGTGATAGGCACGAATCATCGCCACACCTGCAAACTCACCTTGTGCACCTGCGGCTGGTGTTAAGGACACACCTTTCATGCCTGTCACTTCTTTCAAGACTTCTTGCAAGTCATACATACAAGCCAAAAAGCCTTGAGAGTGCGTAACGGGTGCTAAAGGATGACGACCTAAAAAGCCAGACATCATTGCACCTTTATGCGCACCACGTGGGTTGTATTTCATCGTACAAGAGCCAAGCGGATAAAACTGAGTATCAATACTAAAGTTTTTGCGCGATAAATTGGTGTAGTGACGGACAACTTGCAGCTCAGATACTTCTGGCAACACAGCCGATTTTTTACGACGGAATTGTGCAGGAATATCAGTGGCTTCCTGACGAACTAAAGGTGCTTGAGAAGTCGCACGACGGCCTTCTTGGGAACGTTCAAAAATTAAGGTCATGGTCATTTTCCTAAGCAGCTAAAGCTTGTGTTAATGCTTGAGCAAAACGCGCTAAATCAGCGGCATTTTTGGTTTCGGTGGTACAAACCAATAAGGCATTGCCTAATTCTGGATAATAAGGACTTAAATCCAAACCACCCAACACGCCTAATTCCGCCATTTTGGCTAAAACAGGGGCAACTGGTTTATCTAACTGTAATACCACTTCATGGAAAACCACGTTATCAAACACACGCTTTACCCCTGCAATTTGACTAACTTGCTGGGTTAACGTTTGAATATTATGGTGAGAAGCTAAGGCAACACGCTCTAAACCTTCTGCACCCATTAAACTTAAATAAATGGTCGCCGCAGTCATGGCTAAGCCTTGATTAGTACAAATATTGGACGTGGCTTTGGCACGACGAATATGTTGTTCACGCGCTTGTAAAGTTAAGGCAAAACCTGTTTTACCTTCTAAATCCACGGTACGGCCAATAATACGCCCCGGCATTTGGCGAACGTGTTCTTGTTTACACGACAAGAAACCGACATAAGGGCCGCCAGAAGATAAAGGAATACCAAAAGGCTGACCTTCACCGACAACAATATCCGCGCCTTTATTACCCCATTCGTTGGGTGGTGTTAAGATAGCTAATGCCATTGGGTTAACCACAGCAATCACCAAAATATTATTGGCCTCTGCCCAACGTGTTAAGGTGTCAACGTCTTCTAATGCGCCAAAGAAGTTAGGATAAGGAATCACTAAGGCAGCATAATCTTGACCACTAAAGGCTTCTAAACTGGCAGGATTGATTGTGCCGTTATCTTGTTGATAATCTAATTCAACTAATTCAATGCCTTGCATTTCAACAATGGCTTTGACCGCACTACGATATAAGGGCGATACAGTCTTTGGCATCAGAATACGTCTAGATTTGGATTTTTTATGGGCGCGAATCGCCATTAACACTGCTTCAGATAAACCAGATGCACCGTCATACACCGAGGCGTTACACACATCCATACCCGTAATGTGTGCCATCATACTTTGGAATTCATAAATAACTTGTAACGTGCCTTGTGAGGCTTCTGCTTGATACGGTGTATAAGCAGTCATAAATTCGCCACGAGCCACTAAATCCCATACAGCCGCAGGAATATGATGCTCATAAGCACCTGCGCCAATAAAACACAAAGCACCTGCATCTTGTTGGCTACGCTCTTGCATAATACGCAAAGCGTCCATTTCGCTTAAACCATCAGGAATAGCGGTTAAGGGTTGGCAACGTAAATGGGCAGGAATCTCATCAAACAAAGCACTAACGCTGTCAACACCCATCGTGTCGAGCATCGCACGTACATCAGAGTCGGTATGCGGAATAAATGGCATGGGATTTTGCTCAGATTAAGCGGTAAACGTGGGAAAACAACATGTTCCCCTCCCTAATTTTAGGGACAGGGTTAGGATGAGGCTGTCATCTCCTCACCCAATAATCGTAGCCTGTATGGAGCATCGCGTCATACAGGACACCAAATATGCAGTGACTCCCGTGTTATCACACGGGCTACACAATCAATGCTCAGCAGCAACTTGCTCGTCGTACTCGTCGCTTGATAACAAGTCATCTAACTCTTCAACTGAAGATACACGGATTTTGTACATCCAGCCTTCGCCGTAGGGGTCAGAGTTAATCAACTCTGGTGTGTCTTCTAACGCGGTGTTAATAGCAACCACTTCACCAGAAACAGGGGCGTAAATATCCGAAGCCGCTTTTACAGACTCAACCACACCTGCTTCGTCACCTGCGGCAACGGTATCGCCAACTTCTGGCAACTCAACAAACACCAAATCACCTAATGCTTCTTGAGCGTGGTCAGTAATACCCACAACCACGATATCACCTTCTAAACGTGCCCATTCGTGGCTAGAAGCATATTTTAATTCGCTTGGCGTATTGCTCATCTTTCATCTCTCTCTATCTATAAAACCAAAAATACTCCTCCCCTTATTAAGGGAGGTCAGGGAGGGGTTTGTTGCCCCAACCCCCTCCTAGCCTCCCCCTAAACTAGGGGGGGAATAAATACAAATTTACACTAACACTTTACCCAAACGCACAAAGGGAGGCTTAACGATTTTAGCGGCTAGGCGTTTACCCCGAATCTCTACCCACACGTGGTCAAAGTGACCTGCTGGAATACGCGCTAAGGCAATCGACTTATCCATAGTCGGCGAAAAAGTACCCGATGTTGTCTCGCCTTCACCCACACCATCGATAATCACTTTCTGATGTGCGCGCAATACGCCTTTATCTAGCAATACCAAGCCGACGAGCTGTTGCGGTACACCCGCTTCTTTTTGGGCAACTAAAGCAGGTTTGCCAATAAAGTCATGTCCCCATGTCACTGTCCATGCCATATTAGAGACTAACGGCGTTGTCTCTTCGGTCATGTCGTTACCGTAGAGATTCATACCTGCTTCTAAACGTAAGGTATCGCGTGCCGCCAAACCACAAGGCACTACGTGCGCAGCCAATAATTGTTGCCAAAGCGCGGCCGCTTGCGTGTTGGGCAGTAAAATTTCTAACCCTTCTTCGCCTGTATATCCCGTACGCGCAATAAACCAGTCATTATATTCTCGCCCTTGAAAGACTTTTAAGGCTTGAATAATCGCGCCAGCTTCTGCACCTAAAACATCACTCACCACACGGTAGGCTGTTGGCCCTTGTACTGCCAACATAGCTAAATCCGTACGTTCAATGAGGTTAACGGCAAAATGTTGCGCTTGTTGTTGCATCCATGCTAAATCTTTGTCATGGGTGCCACAATTGACAATAATACGCCAGACATTGGGTCGATGTACCGTGGGAGCATAAACAATCAGGTCATCAATAATGCCCCCTTGTTCATTGAGCATCGCCGAATAAAGGGCTTTACCCGCAACAGCCAAACGGGTGACATCATTGGCTAAAATACGTTGCAAATAGGGAATGGCATCTGTGCCCGTAAGCTCCAAAAAAGTCATATGTGAGACATCAAACATGCCCACCGCTTGCCGTACTGCATGATGCTCGGCTAAAACCGAGCTGTATTGGACGGGCATATCCCACCCACCAAAATCGACTATACGGGCGTTTAAGGCTAAATGCTGCTCGTATAATGCTGTTTTGTGTCCCATAAGACTTCCCCAAAATGAATGCGCGATATTTTACACATTCTAGCGTATTCTCTCTACCTTTAATGACTAACAGGCCTAAGACAATAAAATGATTTGACCATTAGCCACAGACAGCCTATTTTTAGGACGGTGGTACTGATAAGGGGTGTTTTTGTGCGATGTAACAAAGCATGACTATTGTTACAGCAACGCTCTAGGTTATTTGCAGTCTCAAGTTTGTCTAAACAAATCTCCTGCACAACCACAATCACACCGTTAACAGCCACTAAAAACTAAAATAGTAAAAATAGAGGGTCATAATGAAGAATCTTGAACAAAAAATCGTTGTTGTCACAGGGGCAGGTTCAGGTATTGGTCGGGCATTAGCACTACAACTGGCGGCACAAGGTGCACAATTAGCCTTATGTGACGTAAATGCTGATAATCTACAAAAGACGGTCGATATCGCCTCGGCACACGGGGTTAAGGTATATAGTGCCACGGTGGATGTCTCCAAACGCGAAGCGGTACAAACTTTTGCCGACAATGTGGCGCGTGCCTTAGGAAACGCCAGTGTCATTATTAATAATGCAGGGGTTGCTCTCTCTCAAAACGTAGAAACCATGAATCGTCAAGATTTTGAATGGGTATTAAATATCAACTTTTGGGGAGTAGTGAATGGGTGTGAAGCCTTTTTGCCCCAGTTGCGTCAGCAAAAAGATGCCCATATCGTCAATATTTCCAGTATTTTTGGTATTATCGGGGTGCCTTCTCAATCTGCTTATAATGCCAGTAAATTTGCCGTTAAAGGCTTTACCGAAGCCTTGCGTCAAGAATTAAATGGCAGCAATATTCATGTTACTTGTGTGCATCCTGGTGGGATAAAAACCAATATTGCGCGTAATGCACGCGTACATAACGACATCATGGGCAAAGCGGCTGACCCCAAAAAGCTCGCCGCTGACTTTGATAAATTAGCCGCAACCACCGCCGAAGAAGCCGCACGGCAAATTGTCCGCGCCATCGAAAGTAATCAAAAACGTCTATTAATTGGCAAAGACGCCAAAGCCTTAGATGCCATTCAACGTTTATTACCCAATCATTATGATACGGTTTTGGGGATTGGTTATAAATTGATGGATAAGTTTGGTAAACGTTAAGCGCTATTTTTATTCGGGTAACCTTGCGGGTTACCCTTATACGGTTGCACCCTCATCACCTTCTTCTTAGAATAGGCAACCCTTCTGTGTGCAGCATTGCCTATCTACCATGAATAATCTTAATCCCCGTCAACAAGAAGCCGTCAAATATATTGATGGCCCACTCTTAGTCTTAGCAGGTGCGGGTTCAGGCAAAACCTCGGTCATCACCCGAAAAATTGCCTATTTAATCAATGAATGCGGGATTAAAGCGCATAAAATTTTTGCCGTTACTTTTACCAATAAAGCGGCCAAAGAAATGAAAGAGCGCGTCAGTAGGCTGGTACAAGGCAAAGAAGCCAAAGGGCTCACCGTCTCCACCTTTCATACCTTAGGCTTGACGATGATTCGTTATGAATTAGATGCCTGTGGTCTTAAAAATAATTTTTCTATTTTAGATGCTGACGATTGCCAACGCTTATTAAGCGAATTATTGCATAAAGACAACAGTCCCGAGGCTGACCAAAAACAGGCATTAAAGTGGATTAGCAAAAAAATTTCTGATTGGAAAAATGACCTCATTCCACCTGTACAGGCCGTCAGTGTCGCTCAAACCAAAGAAGACTTAATGGCAGCGCATATTTATGATGCGTATCAACGCCATCTACGCGCTTATAATGCCGTTGATTTTGATGACTTAATTGCCCTACCCACCCGTTTACTACAAGAAAACCAAGCCATTAGAGAAAAATGGCAAGACAAAGTGCATTATTTATTAGTTGACGAATACCAAGACACCAACACCGCACAATATTTAATGGTCAAATTATTAGTGGGCGTGCGTGGCCGTTTTACGGCCGTGGGCGACGACGACCAAAGTATTTATGCGTGGCGCGGTGCACGTCCTGAGAACATGGTCGAACTCACCAAAGACTACCCCCAACTCAAGGTCATTAAGCTGGAACAAAATTACCGCTCTATGGCACGCATCTTAAACGCAGCCAATGCAGTCATTGCCAATAATCCTCACGTCTTTGACAAAAAACTCTGGAGTCAACATGGTTTAGGGGACTTGATTCGTGTTATCACCTGCCCCACAGACCGTGATGAGGCCGAGTATGTTGCGAATGATTTAGTCAATACGAAATTGATGAACCGACGGACGTTTAAGGACTATGCCATTTTGTATCGAGGGAACTTTCAGGCGAAAGCCATCGAAACCCAATTACGCGAATTACAAGTGCCTTATAAATTATCAGGCGGTACGTCTTTTTATTCGCGTGCCGAAATTAAAGATGTGATGAGTTATTTACGCCTGATTATCAACCCCGATGATGACAGTGCCTTTTTACGGATTATTAATACGCCCAAACGCGCGATTGGCCCTGTTACGCTAGAAAAATTGGGCGTGTACGCACAAAGTCGAGGCGTCTCTTTACTGACTGCCTGTACAGAGTTGGGTTTAGCTGCTCATTTAGGGCAAAAAAAAGCAGTCGTCAGCTTGCATGAATTTGGTACATGGTTAGAAGAACATCAACGTGAAATTTTAGACAACACCGACCCTGTGCCCAAAATTAGGCAATTATTGAGTGATATTGCCTATGAGGACTATATTCGTGAAACTGCCCCCACGCCTCAAGGTGCGGAAGTGCGTCTAGAAAATATCAATTTTTTATTAAACTCTATTCAAAATATGCTTAACAAAGCAGAAGATGAAGAAGATAAAAATATTGAAGCCATCATTCGTAAATTGGTCTTAATTGATTTACTTGAACAACAAGCAGAAGCGGATGACAGTGACCGTGTACAACTGATGACGCTACACGCCGCTAAAGGTTTAGAGTTTCCACATGTGTATATGATTGGTTTAGAAGAAGATTTGCTGCCACATCGGAATAGTATTGATGCGGATACGGTCGAAGAAGAACGCCGTTTAATGTATGTCGGTATTACCCGTGCCAAACAAACACTCACCCTTACCTTAGCCGAACGCCGTAAATCGGGTGCTGATTTTAGAAGCACTACGCCAAGTCGCTTTTTAGAAGAATTACCGCAAGACCAAGTTGAGTGGCAAGGTCGCCGTAGTCAAAAATCGCCTGCCGAGAAAAAACGTATTGGCGGTGCACACTTAGCAAACTTGAAAGCCCTGTTAAACTCATAATGTCATAATGGCTGTTGCGTGATTGCTTAACCAATACAAGAGAAATTATCATGACTGATGAAATGTTGACTCAATTAGGCATGCAATTAGGCATTCCTGCATTAATTTTGTTTTTAATGTTTATCATTTGGGACCTAGCCAAAGAAGCCAAAGCTGGCAAAACAGGCATGATTGCCCTCTTTGTTGCACTGGGTGTCGGCATGATGGGCTATGTGATTAAGGTCATTTTACAGTGGCAGTTAGAACACTAAGTTTGCCCTAAATCCTCTCATAGGCAAGAGCCATGATGCCTTAGCTTTAATGATTGATTCATAAGAGACTCTACCCCTTGGCTACGGTTCTTTTTAACAGCTCACCTGATATCTTAGGCCGTTCTCAACTCCGCCAACAGCTACGGCATCAGCGAAGACAGTTGACTTTTTACCAACAAAAACAGGCTAGCCGCGCGCTAATACAACGCTTACAAAAACAATCTTTTTTTAAGCAGGCTCAAAAAATCGGCATCTATGACGCAATGGATGGTGAGTTAGATATTACCGCTCTCATTCAACAAGCTCATAAATCCTATTACTTGCCTGTATTACGACGTTTTCCCAAACAACGATTGGCATTTGTACGGATAACAAGTTGGCATCGTTTAGCCAAACACCGCTATGGAATGAAAGAGCCGCAATACAGACCTCGGCTGATGATTGATGATTTGGATATCGTACTCATGCCGTTAGTCGGTTTTGATAACGCTGGGAATCGACTTGGCATGGGTGGTGGGTATTATGACCGTAGTCTTGCCTATCAAAAAAAGACCACCTTAGTTAAAGTAGGCATTGCCCATGATTGTCAAGAAGTTGGTAGTTTAGCTAACATGGCGTGGGATATACCACTCGATGTGATTGTGACACCTAGCCGCTTACTCATCACCTAATCCACTGATGTTTAATGTGAAAACTGACGATAAAAGCGTAGCTTTTTGGCCGTTTCTTTGGCATCACGGTCACTGATAGATTCGGCATAATCCAAGATGGCATCGGCATATTCGCGATTTTGTCTAAACCACACTAAATCTATCACTCGGCCACTAGCCCGACGCAAAACCACATATAAACGGGTTTCTAGGGCAAACTCGTCTTCTGTTGTTACTATGTCGCGCGATAACGTCATGTACCACCCCTTTTACTTCGTCAGTCGTTCTCAGGGGCTATTGCCCCTAGCAACTCAGGATAGATAGCCTGAAACTTACTCGACTACTGCCGAAACATTTTGTAGCAATTATGCTTAAGTTTTCTACAGCAACAAATTAACAAACGCAGGGGGAATATTCGCAATCAATCGTCAAACAGTCTAACAATTCATAGACCTTTCAAGGGTTAACGGTATGTTTTTGGCGACGAGCGGTGCTTAACCGCAGACCAGCTCCCTATTATGTCTGTACGGCTAATCTTTATTTGCTATATACGCATACATGACTAGCCTCGTAAATCAAGTACCGACCAGCCCGATGCTTGGGCAACTGCCAACAACTTCGCGTCTGGATTAACCGCAACGGGGATATCGACTTGTTGTAATAAAGGTAAATCGTTATGCGAATCAGAGTAAAAATAAACTTGTTCAAACTGAACATGTTGTTCGGTTAACCATGCCTGATAACGGGTAATTTTACCCTCTTTATAACACGGTACGCCCTGCACTTTACCCGTATAGCGCCCTGCTATTTGCTCTGGCTCCGTGGCCAATAATTCAGGAATCCCCAAGGACTGGGCAATCGGCTGGGTAATAAAACGGTTGGTTGCTGTAATAATCAGTAATCTATCGCCCTGCTGTCGATGCTGCGCTATCAGTTGATGTGCTTTGATGAGTTGCAATGGCTGAATAACCTCTTGCATAAACTGTTGATGTAATTGTTGTAAATAACTGGGTTCATGTTGCGCTAAAAACTCAAACACAAATTCACTATAGGCAATAATATCTAATTGTCCCGCACAATAATCGGCATAAAATTGGTCGTTTTTGTGTTGATAACGCGCTGCATCTACCAAACCTTTGCTGACTAAAAACTCACCCCACGCATGGTCTGAGTCGCCCGCAATCAAGGTATTATCTAAGTCAAAAATCGCTAAGTTCATATTTTTTCATCTATTAGAGCTACAATTGCTAAATGATAACAGATAACGCTTGCCGCCAATGTAGTGACTAGGGTATGAATAGTACTAAGTGATTGGGTTTAAGCAATAGACGAATTTTGTACGTTTTTCAGGCTTCATATGATGCTGCCTACAAAAGCCGCGATTGTCACTAAACCCGCGACTGTTTTATTTGTTGAGTAGTGAATTGTGATTGATGCTGAAGGGTTTAGACCCAATGTGGGTATTATTTTAACGAATGGTAAAGGCCAAGTATTGTGGGCGCGCCGTCATGGTCATGACGCATGGCAATTTCCTCAAGGGGGTATCAATCAGGGTGAAACTCCCGAACAGGCCATGTTACGCGAACTATGGGAAGAAATTGGCTTAGAGCCAGAAGACGTAAAAATTGTTGCCCAAACACGGGGCTGGTTACGTTATCGTCTACCGCGACGTTATGTGCGTCACGAGAATCCGCCACCTGTTTGTATTGGTCAAAAACAAAAATGGTTTTTACTCTCCTTACAATCGAGTGCAGAACATATTTATTTGAATAAATGTCAGCCACCCGAATTTGATGATTGGGAATGGGTGAGTTATTGGTACCCACTCAACCAAGTAGTGTCTTTTAAGCGTGAGGTCTACCGAAAAGCCTTATTGGAATTAGCGCCTCGTCTGCCTATTATCGAAAGCTAAGCCCCACGCTTAGCTGAAGGCCAAGAGCACTCTTTCTTGGCTTTGAGAGAATAAAGACGGATGCGTTGGCAAAACGCCAATCGCTATGCGCTTGCATCGGTCTTAAACGGTGAATACCGTGATAATAATAATGAAACAAACGTGATTAAATCATTCTGGAATTGAGCATGTTAGATATTTTACGCAAACTGGTACAAGACGTTGATGCTGCACCCAATTTGGTGTCAGCATTAGATGTTATCGTGCAAAGTGTCAAAGATGCACTCAAAACGGAAGTTTGTTCTATTTATTTGCTAGACGAACGCAATAGCCGATATGTCCTTATGGCAACACAAGGCTTAAATCCTGAAGCGGTCGGGGTGGTTTCTTTAGGCATATCCGAAGGTTTAGTTGGCTTAGTTGGTCAGCGCGAAGAATTAATTAACCTCGAAGATGCCTCCTCTCACCCTCGTTTTCATTATTTACCCGAAACAGGCGAAGAAAAGTACAACTCTTTCCTTGGCGTGCCAATTATGAATCGGCGTAAAGTTTTAGGGGTAATGGTTGTACAGCAACAAGACAAACGCCGTTTTGGTGAAGCCGAAGAAGCCTTTTTAGTCACGCTTTCTGCGCAAATTTCAGGCGTTGTCGCCCATGCGCGTGCCTTAGGCCAGCTCGAAAATCTGCATGCCCCCAAAAGTGGGGTTGCTAGCCCCCGTATTTTTCATGGGGTGGCAGGTGCAAGTGGTATTGCGATGGGTCGTGCCGTCGTCATTTATCCCCCTGCCGATATCGAATCCGTACCAGACCGTGCAGCCGACGATATTGATGCGGAATTAGATTCTTTTGAGCAAGCCCTGAACGCAGTTCGCGGTGAAATTCAGACCCTTGATAAAAAAATGGCCGAGTCGCTCATGCCAGAAGAGCGTGCCTTATTTGATGTCTATTTACGGATGTTAGATGATAATGCGCTGGGTGGCGAAATTGTAGAGCGTATTCAGGCAGGTAATTGGGCGGCTGGTGCGTTGAGAGCGGTAATTGATGAACACATGCAGAGTTTTGCCGCGATGGATGACCCCTATCTGCGTGAACGCATGGCCGATGTACGCGATTTAGGTCGTCGCTTATTGGCACACTTACAACAACAAACGACGCCTAACCGTGATTTTCCCGAAACCAGTATTTTGATTGGGGAAGATATTTCTACCGCCACCTTAGTCGAAATGCCCTTAGAAAATATTGCCGCCATTGTCACCACGACAGGTGCAGCCAACTCACACATGGCGATTGTAGCACGCGCGTTGGGTATTCCTACCGTCGTGGGCGTGGCTGAATTACCCGTCAGTAGTCTCGACGATGCCGAAATGATTGTGGATGCCTATCAATCGCGGGTTTATGTGCATCCCTCACGCGAGCTACGCCGTCGTTATAAAGATATTATCAAAGAAGAACGGCAATTAGTGGCAGGTTTAGACGCCTACCGTGATTTGCCTGCGGAAACACCAGACGGCCACCGTATTACCTTATACGTTAATACAGGTTTAATGGCTGATGTGGCACGTGGCCGTGAACGTGGTGCCGAAGGGGTGGGTTTATATCGTAGCGAAATTCCATTCATGCTACGCGACCGCTTTCCTAGCGAAGAAGAACAGCGCAATATTTATCGTCAACAGCTCTCTGCCTTTGCTCCCTATCCTGTCACTATGCGTATGCTAGATATTGGCGGCGATAAAGACCTGCCCTATTTTCCTATCGACGAAGTCAATCCTGCGCTAGGCTGGCGTGGCGTACGTATTACCCTCGACCATCCTGAAATCTTTATGGTACAAGTCAGAGCCATGCTGAAAGCTGCTATTGGCTTAAATAACTTACAAATTTTATTGCCGATGGTGTCATCAGTCTTTGAAATTGAAGAAGCACAACATTTACTACATCGCGCTGTTGCCGAAGTACAAGAAGAAGAAAAAGTCACTATTCACCCACCTAAGTTAGGCATTATGGTCGAAGTACCATCAGCTTTGATTCAAATCAAAGACCTAGCACACATTGCCGATTTTGTTTCTGTTGGCTCTAACGACTTAACACAATACCTTTTGGCCGTTGACCGCAATAATGCACGTGTCGCCGACTTATATACCCCCTATCATCCTGCGGTCTTACGCTCACTGCAATATGTGGTTAAAGAAACCCATGCGGCGGGAAAAATGGTCAGTATTTGTGGCGAAATGGCTGGCGACCCTGGGACAGCGATTTTATTGATGGCGATGGGGTTTGACTCTCTCAGTATGAGTGCGAGTAATTTATTAAAAATTCGCAAGGTCTTGCGTACTGTGCCCATGTCTGTGGCTAAAAATTTGTTAGAGGAAGCTCTAGTCATCGATAATGCGGCGGTCATTCGCAGTATGGTCGAGTTAGAGCTCAACCGACTGGGCTTGTGGGAGCTGGTACGTCCTACCCAAAAACCCGTTGGTGGTAAAGTGCCCGCTTAACTGACGGTCGTTAAGCGGCGGGCACTGATAACATTGGGTTGTTGTTCGATTTTCGCCAACACCCGCCCCAATTGCTCTAAGGTTTTTACCTCCACGGTAATTTGCATTTGAGCTGTCCCATCTTGCTTATTTGACTGTGTATTGACGCCAGTCACATTGACATGTTCGTTGGCTAATACCCCGCTAATATCACGCAATAAGCCCGTTCTGTCCCATGCTTTGACAGCAATATTGACCGACTGAACCGCATCTACCGTTTGCTGCCAGTGTACTTCTATCACACGTTGCGGTTCTTCTTCTTGCAAGCGTAATAAGTCGCTACAGGCACGCGCATGTACACTGACACCACGGTTATGCGTGATATATCCGACAATAGGCTCACCGGGAATCGGACGGCAACACCCCGCAATATGGGTCATAATATTATCAATACCGTCAATCACAACCCCACTACTTTGGCCTTTTCGGCTACGACTGATAAAGTCACTGGCAGCAGGCTCAACCTCAACCGTGGGCAAGGTGTCAGCCACAAGATTAATCACTTGCGCTGGTCGAATATCGCCTGCACCAATACCCGCTAATACATCGTCGGCAGTTTTGACATTCAGACGCGTAGCAAAGTCCGATAAACTAATTGATTTATAGGTAAGGGATAAACGCGACAATTCTTTTTCTAAAATTTCGCGTCCTGCACTGATATTATTTTCGCGGTCTTGTAACTTAAACCATTGCTTAACTTTCGCCTGCGCTCTGGATGTCCCCAAATAGCCTAAACTAGGCAATAACCAATCGCGGCTGGGGCTTGCGCCTTTTTGGGTCAGAATCTCAACTTGGTCACTGGTTTGTAATTTATAGCTCAACGGGACAATACGGCCATTCACCTTTGCCCCCCGACAAGAATGGCCAATTTGCGTATGAATGCTATAAGCAAAATCTAAAGGCGTTGCTCCCGCTTGCAAATCAATGACATGCCCATCTCGAGTAAAGACATAGACGCGCTCATAACGAATGGCTCTTGTTAATTGGTCAGCCAATTCATCCATTTGTGTTTCGCCCATGTCCTCTTGCCACTCAAGGACTTGGCGTAACCATGCAATTTTACTTTCGTAACCTGTATCTTTATTACCACGCGCACCTTCTTTATAAACCCAATGTGCGCATACGCCTAATTCTGCTTCTTCGTGCATAGCCAAGGTACGAATTTGTACTTCTAAGGCTTTACCTTCTGGGCCAATCACGGCCGTATGCAAAGAGCGATAACCATTTTCTTTGGGGGTGGCAACATAATCATCAAACTCTTTGGGAATATGTTTCCACAACGAATGGACAACACCCAATGCTGCATAACAATCTTTTATTTCGGGGACTAAGACACGTACGGCACGAATATCATACAACTCATGAAAACTGAGTTTTTTACGCTGCATTTTGCGCCATATCGAATAAATATGTTTTGCTCGACCTTTGACCTCTGCGTAAATACCTGAGGCTGCTAAAGTCTCGCGTAATGTTTGGGTGACATTATGAATGTATTCATCGCGCTGAAGCCGTTTTTCATCTAATAAACGGGCAATATGTTTATAGGCTTCTGGTTCTAGATAGCGAAAGGATAAATCTTCTAATTCCCACTTAATATGACCAATCCCTAAACGATGGGCTAAAGGTGCATAGATATCGAAAATTTCGCGTGCCACCCGCTTTTTACGTTCATCACTGGCATCTTTGAGTTCACGAATGGCAAAGGTACGCTCTGCTAATTTGATGAGGGCAATACGCACATCATCAATCATCGAAACCAACATTTTACGAATATTATCGAGCTGTAAATGCGACTGACTAAATTTTTGGTTATGGTGATTGGGATTGATGACTTGACTGATGGTCGCCATGCGCAGGACACCATCAATTAAGTGCGCAATATCTTGCCCAAAGACTTTACTGATAATCTCTAAACTGGTCTTTTCTTCACGGACTGCCCGATATAACACGGCAGCGACTAAGGATTCTTGGTCTAACTTTAAGTCAGCCAAAATATCGGCCATTGCCAAACCCGTTAAGAAGCTGCTGGTACGCATACTCCACGAATGTTCACGGTCATAGGTTTCATCGGCTTCTTTGGCAAACAAACACGCTTTTTTGAGAACGTCTGGCGAGTGTAAATCGACACGTACCGCAATACGATTCAACCAACGTTCCAAATCGACTTGTCCATCGGCTTGTAATGGATAATCTTCGCGGACCTTCACCATAGATAACTCCATTGCACACGAGCGCAGGCAGTCTAAGACGCATTTGCTCAGAGGCTCATCAGTATTCCGCTTAGGGGCTTGATATTCGGGTTATAAGCGGATATCAACCCCCTCACAATTCAACATAGCATTAGCGTGCTATCGTCAACTAATAGCCTGTGGTTTAGGCTTTCACAAACAATGCAATAGATTCTACATGGGCAGTATGGGTAAACATATCCATCACCCCTGCGCTAACTAAAGTATACCCAGCTTTGGCTAATTCGGCAGCATCGCGGGCTAAGGTCGCAGGATTACATGACACATAGACAATACGTTTAGCACCAAAATTAGGTAAATACTTGACCACTTCTAATGCGCCAGAACGTGGTGGGTCAATCAACAAGGCATCAAAGCCCTCTTTTGCCCATGGTTGATGGGAGAAGTCTGCCGTTAAATCTTGTGCATAAAAACTGACATTGGTCAGTTGATTGTATTGCGCATTTTCATAACCGCGTTCCACCATGGCGGCATCGCCTTCGACACCAATCACCTGCTGCGCGCGTGTAGCCAGTGGCAAGGTAAAGTTACCTAAGCCACAAAATAAATCGAGTATCCGCTCGTGGGGCTGAGGGTCTAGTAAGTCAACAGCCAGTTTGACCATTTGTTGATTAATCGCCGCATTGACTTGTGTAAAGTCGAGCGGATAAAAACGCATTGTGAGGCCAAAGTCTGGCAGGCTATAGTGCAAGCGGTCTTCGCCGATAGGCGGATACACACGATGCACCGTGTCGTAACCTTGGGGCTGTAAATAACATTGCCAATCACGCTGCTGGCAAAAATCAATTAAGGCTTGCTGGTCAGTGTCAGTTAATGGGCTCATGTGCCTAAAAATGAGTGCAACACGGTCGTCGCCTGCAGCGACTTCCACTTGTGGAATATCTTCTTTAGCCGTTAGGCCATTGATTAAGGCGCGTAATGGCATGATGGCCTGTCCTAAACGCGGGTCAAGGACAGCACATTGGGTCAATTCTGCTAAATAATTAGAGCCTTTTTCTCTAAAGCCTACCAATAGGCTGTCTTTTTTGATAACAAAACGTACACCCAAACGCGCCTTACGACGATAGCCAGCGTGTTGCTGCGCTGTTAAAGGTGGCAGCCATGTTTGTGGCTGTAGATGTGCAAACTGCTTAAACTGTTCGGATAATACCGTTTGTTTTAATTGAATTTGCGCTGACGGCTCAATATGTTGTAAAGAGCATCCCCCACAAACCCCAAAATGTGGACACGGCGGTGTGACACGTAAAGGTGAGGCCTCATGTACAGTGACCGTATCTGCTTCACTGTATTTACTCCGTACTAATGTAATTTTGGCATCAACAGATTCGCCCGTTAATGCACCTTCGACAAAAACGACCTTATCTTGATAATGTGCCACGCCACGGCCATCATGAGTGAGGCCTGTAATCGTTAACGAGACAGGCTCTTGTTGTTTCAAACGCTCACGTTGCTTTCTATTCATTCGTCTCTACTTCTTGCTCTTGCCATACCGCTAAAAATTGCAATAAATGGGGCTTTTGACTACTGGCTAAATGATGTTTTAATAGGGTGATTTCTTGTTGATATTGTGGCTTCATTAGTTCGCCACGTAACAACTGAAAACGTAAATAAATCAACCATGTATTCAAAACATCGGTTTCACAATAATGGCGAATATCGGCAAGACGTCCTGCTTGATATGCGCCATAGACTTGACTGCCGTCCATGCCGAGTTTGCCTGGAAACCCCAAAAAACTGGCCATTTGGTCGAGTGGTTGTGCAGCACGTGCCTGATACAAGGATAAAATATCCATCAGGTCGATATGACGCATATGATAACGATTAATATAGTTATTATAACGGTACTCTTTATAGTGGTCGCCCAGCTCCCAATACATCGGCGCTGTCAACTCATGTAACATGGCGCGATAATGCAGAACGGGCAAATCAAAACTGCTGCCATTCCATGACACCAAACATAAATCGTATTTATCAATAGCGGTAAAAAAGCGCTTAATCATCTCTGATTCACTGGCATTTTCCTCACCCAGCGACCACACTCTGACGCTGTCACCTAAGCGTAAGACCACAGAAATACAGACTATTTTGTGTAAATGGTGTCTAAAAAAATCCGAACCGCCTGTTTCTTGACGACGCATATTTTGCAGTGCCTCGTAGGCTTCGGCATCGGATAGGCTGGTTAAACCATACAATTTTTTAGCTTTGCTAATATCAGGAATGGTTTCTATATCAAAAACTAAGGTGGCTTTTTCTCTGTACATGATTGCGCTCCCTATTCACAGTTTGGCTTTTTGTGGCTTAAGCTACGTTATATCCCTGATTATTTGCCTATGGCTGTATTTATCATCCTGTATTTGTCACGTATTCATAACAAACAGACGATGAGCGTATCGGGCTAGCCGATAAAACGATAGTAAGTGCAACATAAATTATTGACTAAATAAGCCCGTCGATAAATAACGGTCGCCTCTATCACAGACAATCGCGACCATGACTGCGTTTTGTACTTGCTCGGCTAATTGTAGCATTGCCCATACTGAACCGCCTGAAGATACACCTGCACAAATGCCTTCATAACGGGCTAAATCGCGCATGGTTTGTTCGGCAGCTTGTTGTGGAATATCAATAATACGGTCGACACGCGTGGCATCAAAAATGGTCGGCAAATAGGCTTGTGGCCAACGACGAATTCCTGCAATTTGCGCCCCATCTGCGGGCTGTAAACCAATAATTTCAATGGCAGGATTTTGCTCTTTTAGAAAGCGCGACACCCCCATAATGGTGCCTGTTGTCCCCATTGAGCTGATAAAATGCGTGACTTTACCGTCTGTATCACGCCAAATCTCTGGGCCTGTGCCTTCATAATGTGCAATCGGATTATCAGGATTGCCAAATTGATTTAAGACAATCCCTTTACCTTCGGCTTGCATTTTGAGTGCTAAATCACGAGCGCCTTCCATGCCCGATTTTTGTGATACTTCAATTAAGGTTGCGCCGTAAGCTGCCATTGCATCTTTACGTTCTTGGCTCATGTGGTCAGGCATAATCAAAATCATCTGATAGCCTTTCATTGCTGCTACCATCGCTAAGGCAATCCCTGTGTTACCACTGGTTGCTTCAATCAGCGTGTCACCCACTTTAATTTGACCACGCGCTTCTGCACGAGTAATCATGCTCAAGGCAGGACGGTCTTTGACTGAGCCCGCAGGATTATTGCCTTCTAATTTCACTAAGAGGGTATTGCCTGTTTGTGCCCCTAAACGTTGTAAACGGACTAAGGGTGTATTTCCAACACACTCCGCTAAGCTCATAATTGGCATCATTCAGCCCTCTCACCAAATTAGGCGGCGATTGTAAATCACTCTGCCTAGAATGCTGAGCTTTATTTTTTATCCCAAGAAAAGACTTGGTTTATTTGCTGTTTTTTTAAGCATTACTGGCCAAAATGCAAGGATTATAGGCATAATAAAACCGCGCATCCTCTAAAAATAATCTCTTTCGCAACCAAATTCGTCACGTTAACAAGTCCCCAATGAGACAACATGAAAACAGTCAGCCTACATTCGCGTCTATTATTAGCATCCATGATTCCAACCGCCCTATTCATGGTCATTTTTTCAATCATTGTGGTTTCTTTTCGCTTTCAAGATATCGACTCACTCAAAACCGAAACAGGCGCTATTTTATTGGGGCGTTACAGTGTTGAACTCAATCAAATCAGTGAAAATCAATGGGCTACACTCTTACAACATGCCCTAGAAGAACCCAATCTTCGTTCGATTAGCCTTGTGAATCATCAAGGTCAAATGATTCACCATGCAGGACCGCAATTGAGTTACCCTCTCGCCAATATTCAATTACCTAATAACCAAAAAAGTAGTGACTACAACCACATTCAACAGGGTGCTACCGATATTTTTATTAAAGCGACCAATCAACATATTCAACAGCCATTATGGTTATTAATCGAACTAAATCCTAACTACTTTACAATTGCTCGTTATGAAGCCCTCATTGGCGTCACGATTACTGCTTTTGGTTTAATTACGATTTTGATGTTATTGATTAGCGGCGGGATTAGACGTTGGTTAGAACCTATCAAACGTATTAGCCAACAAATTAAGAGTATTGATAGTCAATCATTACACAAACGTATCAATAGTAAATCGGTGGGTGATTTGGCATTGCTTGAAGAAGTCTTAAATGACTTTTTACAAGTAATGGAAAAAGAACATGAAGAATTAAAACATTCGATTGAGCAGGCGAATGCCGACTTAAATGAAAGTTTAGAAACAATGGAAGTGCAAAATATTGAATTACGGATGGCGCGTAATGAAGCGATTGAAGGTAATCGTGTCAAATCAGCCTTTTTAGCGAATATTAGCCATGAACTACGCACACCACTCAATAGTATTAACGGCTTTACCCAAGTCTTATTAAAAATGCAACTGGCGAGTAAACAACGCGACTGTGTAGAAACCATTCAAAAATCTTCCAATAACTTATTAGCTATTATTAACGACGTGTTAGATTTTTCCAAAATTGAGGCAGGTAAATTTTCCTTAGATAAACAACCCTTGTTACTTGAAGAAGTTATTTTTGATGTATTGGAAAGTTTATCACCACAAGCCGAACAAAAAGGCCTAGAACAAATTGCCTTTATTTATGATGATGTCCCCAAAAAAGTGATGGGCGACGCCCTACGGCTCAAACAAGTACTCACCAATTTAGTCAGTAATGCCATCAAATTTACCCCCAGCGGTGAAGTCGTTGTCAGGGTTATGTTAGAGGATACACGCCCTACCCATCATTTAATTCGTATTAGTATTACAGATACAGGCATTGGTTTATCGGAAGCGGCTAAAAATGATTTATTTAAAGCCTTTCAACAAGGTAATCCCTCAGTGAGTCGTCAATTTGGCGGAACAGGTTTGGGCTTAGCGATTTCTAAAAATATTGTCAAACTGATGGAAGGCGAAATTAGTTTTGAGACCCAACAAGAAAAAGGCTCAACGTTTTGGTTTACCTTTAAGGCGGGGCTTTGTCAGGACGACAGTGCGCATCTGATTAACTTAAAAGATAAAAAAGTACTCACCCTAGAAAGCCACGAAAAAAATGCACAACTCCTCAAAGCTAGTTTATATGCCGCACATGCCGACATGCGTGTCGTCAGCGAATGGCCAGAATTGATAGAGGCATTAACGGATAGCTATGATGTGGTTATCCTCAACGGTAAACTCTTAAATACCGAAACACTGCCCTATTTACAGCGTATTCGCCAGCGTTTTAGTGGCTTTATCATTATGTTTACAGGCATTACTGACCACAATTTAGAAGAGGCAGAATTACAACAGCTACAAATTCATAGTCTGACTAAACCCATTAGACCCCGTAATTTATTGAGTCTATTAGCGCATGGTTTTTTAACCGCTAAACTTAATCCGCAGCCCTCCAACACAAGTCTCCCGCGTCTTATTCCTGACTTACACATCCTTGCGGTAGACGACCATCCCTTAAATCTGAAGTTAGTATGTACCTTACTCAACGACTTAGGCATTAAAGTCAGCGCAGCCGAAAATGGCCAACAAGCCGTAGAAATGGCGAAAAAAGAGCACTTTGATTTAATATTTATGGATATTCAAATGCCTGATATGTCGGGTTTAGAGGCAACAAAACTGATTAGACAACAGGAACAAGATGGCCAACATGTGCCCATCATTGCTTTGACAGCACATGCCTTAGCCGATGAAAAAGAAAATATGTTAGCACAAGGCATGAACGACTACCTGACCAAACCCTTACAAGAAAACCAACTGATTTATATGATAGAAAACTGGACAGGTAAACTCTTACGCAGCAATACAACACAGACTCAGATAAGCCTACAAAAAAAACATGTCCCAACATTGGCACTGGTAGATAAGCAAGAGTGTATTAAACTCGCGGCGGGAAAAATTGATTTAGCACAAGATATGCTGAATATGTTACTCAAAGGCTTAGACAGCCAACGCGAGCGACTGATTAAATCTTATCAAGAACATAACCTACCTGCACTACTGGCACATACCCATTATTTACATGGAGCGACACGTTATTGTGGTGTACCTCGTTTGCGTACCAGTACACAAGCATTAGAGACGCATCTTAAAATGGCACTCAAGCAGGATACCTTAGCGACCATACCTGAGGTTGTGAGGCAGCATTTAGAGCATTTATTGACCGTGATTGATGAGTTGATTGACTGGCGAGATAGCCATGATGCGAATTTTATACTCCATACAACAGTATCCTGAGCTTAGGGTCTGTTGGCGCTTTCTCTGATTGAGTGCTCATACAACTTAATTTGAAACAGGTATTCTTTAGGTGTATTACGATATGCCCATGACCTTACTCGCTAAGGCCAATAAAAAAGATACAACTATTAACTTGAGAGAGTGCCTAATTTATAATAGGCGGCAATATTGTGGCTTTTAGTCAGCGATTTAGACTATCAGAGTACGTCATTAAGCATAGCTATGCTCTGAAGACCCGCCTTATTAAAGGGAAATGCTCGGATAGAAATGGGGTATCTTATAGGCTATGTGGCAGACAATAACAAAATAAAACAGAGTTTTGCGTTGTAAATTTAGCATTTTTGAAACCAGTTGGTTCTTTCATACTGCATTTACGAGTAATATTCGAGCCATTGATGCGGGTCTTAAAAAAATAATGGGGAATTTTATGAACGGCTTCAGATTAGGATTGTCGTTACTGAGCTTAGCTGCCTTAGCAGCATGTAGTACACCACAAAAAATCATTCACCCAGTCAGTAATCCAGAGTTGACACAGCTACGCGGACATATCGACCACCTGATTGATAACTATCGTCCACGCGGCTTTAGTATTGGCTCTTATCTAATGCCGACGGAAGGTGGTTTATTCCAACCTGTGCCTGTGACAGATGCTCGAAACGCGATTGTCTATATTTATCGACCATCCAGTGCATGGAATAAAGAAGAAGTCATTTCACCGAGTTTATTTCTTAATGGTCGTCGTTTACATGGTATTCGTGACGGCTCTTATTATTGGATGGAGTTACCTGCGGGCGAGTATGATTTTGCCGCTCGCCGACCGATTGGCCCTGTCTATTTAACTTATATTTTTAAGACAAAACTGCGTGTTACGGGTGGTAAGTCTTATTTCTTTCGTTACGATGAGGAAAACTTTCGTCCACAACCCGACAGCAGTTTGGGGTTGATGAAAGAAAAATACTTAACTGAACTGCCTGAAGCGATGGCTATTAAAGAGATTCGTGAAACACGTTTAGATAAACCAGGCTGGGCATTTGCCACACCGACACAAACACGCTGGAAACCATTTGACCTGTATCCAGACGGAGAGCATCCTGTCCCAGAAGAGCGTTTACAACAACAACGCGATATACAAGTTGAAAAACAAGTCTTGATGTGGAAACCCACTACGTGGTAAAGAATCAAGCCGAGCCAAGAATTGTTATCTCATTATGGCTAGTCGTTTTAGATGTCCTCGGACTAGCCATCATGGGGGTGGGGATTGCAGAGCAACTTGGCCGAGTGCACGTATTAACATCCGTTTGGCCACATCCTTATGCGGGCGCAGTATTGATGGTAATTGGGGTAGCATTCATGCTGCCCCTTTTATTATCGATTCTTAAGGGTGTACAACGTGTTAAACAAGCCGATCAGGTATGGCTACAACAATTGCCAGTAGAGTTACAAAAGAAATTAACGGAGCGAGTGAAGAATGAATCTCGAAAATAAAATAGCAATCGTCACAGGTGGCGCATCAGGTTTAGGTTTAGCCACTGTTCAAGCCTTTCTTGCCAAAGGTGCAAAAGTGGCAATTTTTGATTTGAATGCTGAACAAGGAGCTACTGTTGCCGCAGAGCTTGGGGCAAATGCACTGTTCTGCCGTGTCAATGTTGCCGATGAAGCCTCAGTGCAACAAGCGATTGCCGACACCGTTGCCAAATTTGGTGCTATTCATATTGCTGTCAACTGTGCAGGTATTGGCTCTGCCGTACGTACTGTAGGTAAAAATGGCCCCATGCCTTTAGAGCAATTTTCTAAAGTGATTACGGTCAATTTAATTGGTACATTTAATGTGACGCGTCTAGCCGCAGCAGAAATGGCTAAAAATACTCCAGACAACAGTGATGGCGAACGTGGTGTTATTATTAATACAGCATCTGTTGCTGCCTTTGATGGTCAAATAGGCCAAGTGGCTTATTCGGCGTCTAAAGGGGGCGTTGTGGGCATGACATTACCTTTAGCGCGTGACTTAGCGACGATTGGTGTGCGTGTAAATACCATTGCACCTGGTATTTTTAATACGCCACTCATGAATGCCTCTCCAGACTCAGTAAAATTGCCACTGATTGAAATGACACAGTTTCCTAAGCGTTTAGGTCATCCGAGTGAGTATGCACATTTCGCAACACACATTGTTGAAAACAGCTTTATGAATGGCGAAACCATCCGTTTAGACGGTGCCATCCGTATGGCGCCACGTTGATTTTGGAAAAGGTTTAAGCATAAAAAAACAGGGCATTTAATATGCCCTGTTTTTTTATCAGTCTCGCGTTAATCCATGTGTGATATGATTGCGTCACCAAACTCCGAGCAACGGAGTAACGTCGCATCTGGCATCAGACGTTCAAAGTCATAGGTCACGGTTTTGGCCTTAATAGCACCCTGCATACCTTCGACAATTAAGTCAGCCGCTTCAATCCAACCTAAATGACGCAACATCATTTCGGCGGACAAAATAATCGAACCAGGATTTACCTTGTCTTGACCTGCATACTTAGGTGCTGTGCCGTGTGTCGCTTCAAACATCGCAACAGAGCCACCAATATTGGCACCAGGTGCAATACCAATACCCCCGACTTCTGCGGCTAATGCGTCAGAAATATAATCACCATTTAAGTTTAATGTGGCGATTACGGAATACTCGGCAGGACGCATCAAGATTTGTTGCAAGAAGGCATCGGCAATCACATCTTTGACAATAATATCTTTACCCGTTTTTGGATTTCTAAATTTCATCCAAGGGCCGCCGTCAATTAACTGTGCGCCAAAACGTTCGGCCGCTAACTCATATCCCCAATCACGGAATGCACCTTCGGTGTATTTCATGATGTTGCCTTTATGAACTAAAGTCACCGAATCTTTATTATTATCAATTGCGTACTGAATGGCTTTACGCACCAAGCGTTGAGTCCCTTCTTTAGAAACAGGTTTAATACCAATACCACAACCTTCGGGGAAACGAATCTTTTTCACGCCCATTTCTTCGCGCAAAAATTTAATCACTTTAATGGCTTCTGGGCTATCGGCTTTCCATTCAATACCCGCATAAATATCTTCAGAGTTTTCACGGAAAATGACCATATCCGTTAATTCTGGGTGGCTTACTGGGCTAGGCACGCCTTCAAACCAACGTACGGGGCGTTGGCATACATATAAATCTAATTCTTGACGTAAGGCCACATTTAAGGAGCGCATACCCCCACCCACAGGCGTGGACAACGGCCCTTTAATACTGACCACAAATTCACGCAAGGCTTCTAAGGTTTCTTCGGGCAAGTAGTTGTTATTGGGATATAAGCGTGATGATTTTTCACCACAATAAATTTCCATCCACGAAATGGCGCGTTTACTGCCATACGCTTTACTCACTGCAGCATTGACTACTTTAATCATGACAGGAGTAATATCAACACCAATACCATCGCCTTCAATAAATGGGATAATTGGAAAGTTTGGAACGTTGAGTGAGAGGTCAGCATTTACGGTGATTTTGTCACCATCGGCTGGAACCACAATCTTTTGGTAACCCATTGTACAGGTACTCCCTTGTCGTGTTTGAGAAATATGTGAATGACTGCCGTCGTAATAAATTAGCCAGTCACTCTATTAAAGAATTTATGAACAACCCTGAGTGGTATCTTTGAGTTGTTTATCGCTTTTATCTTCAACCGACACCCGCTAAGCTACGTGTCTAGAAACAAGCAAGCAGACGAAATCATGGTTGCTACGTTGTCTAATGTTAATCGTTATTTGCAAAAATTTATGCCCCAAATTCATTTTTATAATAAATAGCGGTATAAATAAAATTGATGATATTTGAGTCTAAGTCTATGAGTCGCTTAATTTTATTTAATAAACCCTATGGCGTGTTATGTCAATTTCGGCGTACGGATGAACGACCAACACTGGCCGACTTTTTTGATGACCCGACTATTCATCCCTGTGGTCGGTTGGATTATGATTCTGAAGGCTTATTATTATTAACCGACGATGGCAAACTGAATGCACGTATTACAGAGCCGCGTTATAAGTTAGCTAAAACCTATTGGGCACAAGTTGACCACCTGATTTCTGAGAGTGCATTACAACAATTACGACGCGGTGTGGTCTTAAATGATGGCCTCACTGCCCCCGCAGACGCGCAACGCTTAGATGAGCCGACGTTATGGCCAAGAACGCCACCTATTCGTTATCGCGCCCATATTCCTACCTCTTGGCTGAGCTTATGTATTCGTGAAGGGCGTAATCGTCAAGTGAGACGTATGACCGCTGCTGTAGGCTTTCCGACTTTACGCTTGGTAAGAGTTCAAATTGGTGATTGGTCTGTGGATGGCCTCGGCGTAGGTGAATGGCGAGAAATTCGCGTATGATTTTTAGTCGCCGCGTATCGTGCATTCCGTACGCGGCTTCATACACACACGGCCTATTTACACACGTTCCATTTCTACGGCTGCGCGTGTGGCAAACATAGTCAGCACCGATAGGACAAAATCGGGATTGTGGATAGGTTCCTTAAATAAGACAAATAACTGGCCTAGATTAGTGCCTTCGGCATTATTCACTTGCCGTCCTACATAAGATTGCGCCCCAATTACTGCAAGATTTTCAGCATATGGGAAAATTTTAATCGCATCTTTAGTCACCACAAAGGACTCTTGTGTGAGTAAATATTCGCAGGGTGTTCCTTGTAGTTGATACCGCATATTGTCGACAACTTGGCCTTGAATAACCGCACTGATGGTATCTACCTCATCACTCTCTTGATGTAAACGGGTAATAAAACCAGCGATTGCGCCCAATGTTTGGGTCATACTTAAGGCTAGACGCTCCATGAATTTGTATCCCGTTGTCAACGCGATACTTTCTGAAATGGTTAAGATGGCAGATAACATTTGTTGTCTTTCTTGTTGGGCGCGGATATTTTTAATACCAAATGCTAAGTTATCGGCCAACTCTTGTAAGAGGGCTATTTCATCTACTGACAATTTTAATAGAGTGTGCGCAGTATATAACCCAAGTAGACCAAATATTTGGTCTTTATCACGTAGAGGTAAACAAATAATCCCTCTAAAGCCATACTCATAGGCTTGCTTACGCCAATACATGGCTTGGCTAATACTCACATCCTCACAAACAACCACCTGACCCGAACGAATGGCTTGACCACAAGGCCCTTGACCACGTAAATCGTTGGCATCCCACGTGACTTTGGCATAGGTTAAATAGCCACGCTCTTCGCCTGCATAAGCGACAGGGGTAATATTCTTTTCTTCATCATATTCGGTATAACCTACCCATGCCATACGGTAGCCCCCTCCGACACTGACCATTAATTGGCAAATATCCTGAAGTAGCTTTTTTTCGTCTTGTGCATGAATCAGGGCATAATTACAGGCACTTAGTAGGCGTAAAGCGCGATTAAGACGGGCTTTTTCTTGTTCTGCCGCTTTGCGATGGCGAATATCATTGACGTAAATAAAGGCATACTGCTCTTGCTGATAGGCAATATAATTTGCGGAGACCTCGACACTGATTTCTTCACCGTGAATATGTCGATAATTGGCCTCAAAACGCTGTACACCTTGGCGTTTGAGTTGTTGCCATAAATGCGGCCATCCATTGGGTGCTAAATGATGGTCAACATGATAAATCGACTGCCCTACCAATTGCGCTGGTGTTTGACCCAGTAATTGACAAGCTGACTCATTGACTGAAGTGATTAAGCCTAAATGATTCACTTGTAATAAAGCATCAGGCGCGTGGTCTACGGCAAACTGAGTCAACCTTAAGGCTTGTTCGGCGGCGTTACGTTCAGTAATGTCATGCGAGGAAGGCACTAAATAGGCAACACGACCGTTTTGCTCAAATACAGGTGTTAAAGAAAAATCAAAGGTTCTTAACTGTCCTGAGGCATCCAACATGATATGGCTAAAACGCGACGCATGACCTTCTGCTGCCTGCTCAATGGCAAGACGTAACTTTTGTCGTTCAGTGTCAGAATATGACCACCAAATGGTAGACTCTAAGGGTTTACCCACAACATCTTTTAATAACAGTCCCATACTATTTAGGGCAGCTTTATTGATGTAGGTTACTAAACCCGTTGTGGTTACTACGCCAATAAATAAAGAGGCATCGAGACCATCCATGACCTCGCGCAAACGTTTTGAAGCTTTATCCACCATTTCTAAAGGATTACTATAATATCTTCCCGCTAATGGCATGACTCTCAAACCTCGTTTCGTAAATTATTTCATTTAATTAGTCGCATCTGTTGAGATGTTGCCTGTGAACCGCACAATCCAAACATCACTAGATTACGACTTACGCATTTCAACGAAATTAGCGCATTTTTTGAGCTAAAAATCGTTAAACATGATTTTTTGGTGAGCACATAAGCGATAACCGCGTAAGTCCTAAGATGCTATTATTTGCAAGTTTATATCAGCGTAGCGCGTGGCTAAGTCATACAACAACGCCACGCCCATATCATGCATGAGAACATTTATTCATTATAGAAGTCTAAACGTATGCACACTGAGCCAGCAATGCTTAGATAAGCATGGATTGTGGAATTGACAAGTTTTTAGGATAAATGTTTGCTTATTTTTACAATAAGTCAACAATTGGCAGGTTTACTCCCTCATAAAAACCTATAAATGGATTTATAACACATCAGGTCATCTCGCTGATGCTAAACATTAGCGAGACTTAGACCTCACTCTATATCACCTCTTGGTGTAATTGTTGCAATAATTTATGCAACTGTGACGTTAGCACGACATAAGGCGCATAACTGGTTAAATCACTCGGACTTAAACGACATCGAAATTGTCGCCAATCCGCCAATTGTTGTTTGTGCCGTTCTAACCAATTTACCAACCACAGATGTTTATCTTCGGCATTCTGTTGCCATTGTCCGAGCATGTCATGCGTTAAGCTGGCCATATCTTGCAATAAACCAGCTCGTAATTGGTCGCGGGCGGCAGCCTCCCAACTGTTAGCAACCAATAAATCTTGTAAAGCACGCTGTACGTCTGTTAAGCCCAACATTTCCTCAACACGTTCATACATATACGCCGCAATTTCAATGGGCACATGACATTCTTGCGCTAAACGGCAAATATCGAGTAAAGGCAATATTTGGTCTAGCGACGACAATCGTGCGGCTAAACTATCAGGAAGTCCCTGCGTAACTAGGCCATTTTTAGCATGATTCCATGACTCTAAGCGTTTGTGGTTCAAATGTTGTGGTAGTTCATTAAGTAAGGGTAATAACATGGCGAATTGCGTAATCACCTGCTGACAGGGTTGATGTGCATAAGGCAAAAACCAACCGCAGGCGCGGCGTGCATAACGCTGTAAAGCGGCATATTGTGCTAATAAAATGCTGTGCGACACTTTATCGGTACATTCATCTAATTGTTGCCACAACTCATCTAGTGTTAATAAGTGACGGGCAATGACAAAGGCGCGTGCTACCTTTAATGGATTACTGCCCTCATGGCGTAATAAACGCGGCAGTGCCCCCATGCCCAAACGTTCCGTCATTGAGCCAGCTAAACGCGTGGCAGCCAATGACACGGCTAAGGGGTGCTTTAACAGCGTGGAGCTGTAATTTTTTTGAATAGCAACGGGAAAGAGTTTTTTAGCTTCTGCCAATAAATGTGGGTCAGTAGCTAATTCACTCAAGGCAAGTTGTGACTTAAGCCAGTTTTTACTGTATGCCAGTAAAATAGCTAATTCTGCACGTGTCAGTGGTTGTTGTGTTCGACCGCGTGATTCCCACATTTTAACATCAGGCAAGGCTTCTAATTGACGGTCTAAGCCCGCTTGACCCTCTAAGAAATCGGCGAGCGTCCCGTATTCACGATGTCTTAATAAGGCCTGATGATTGGCAATCGCTAAAAACTGCGTTTGCGCCTTGTTATCTGTAAGTACCGATTGCGCAACTTCATGCTGCCACTCTGCCAATAAACGGCTGTAATCTTTTTGTGATAAACGGCGTGCTTGTTGCTCACGCTGTAAAAAGATTTTGATGTTGACTTCATGGTCTGAACAATCGACACCACCTGAATTATCAATAAAATCGGCATGCGATAAGCCGCCGTTTAATTGATACTCAATACGAGCTCGTTGAGTTAAGCCTAAATTACCGCCTTCGCAAACAATACGTGCTCGTAATTGATTCGCATTGATACGCACACTGTCATTTGCTCTATCGCCAACATCTTGGTGGTGTTCCTCGCTGGCTTTGACATAGGTACCAATACCGCCGTTCCACAGCACATCTACGGAGAGTTGCAAAATCTGACGCACCATGTCGTCAGCCGATAACACATCGACACTCAAGCCTAATAAGGCTTTAACCTCTGGACTTAATTTAATTTTTTTATCTTGTCGACTAAAAATACCGCCACCCGCAGACAAGACAGAACGATGATAATCTGACCAGTTACTTTTGGGTAAGGCAAATAGCCGCTGACGTTCGGCAAAACTAGCTGCAGGGTCTGGGTTAGGGTCGATAAAAATATGGCTATGATTAAAAGCAGCTAGCAATTTGACGGTTGAGGTTAATAATAAGCCATTACCAAACACATCGCCCGACATATCCCCAATACCGACCATCGTAAACGTATCTGTAAGTGGGTTAAAGCCCCGCTCTTTGGCTAAGGCATGTAACGAAACAAACGCGCCTCGTGCGGTAATTGCCATTTTTTTATGGTCATAGCCATTACTGCCCCCTGAGGCAAACGCATCGCCTAACCAAAATTGATAATCTGCAGCTAGACTATTGGCCGTATCCGAAAATGTAGCCGTTCCTTTGTCTGCTGCTACCACTAAATAAGGGTCATCTTGGTCATGGCAAACGACGAATTTGGGTTTAATCACCGCATCTTTATGACGATTATCGGTCAGCTCTAATAGCCCTCTTAAAAATTCTTGATAGGCTCGTAAACCCAACTCTTGACGGTCACCGTAAATGGTACGTACCACAAATGCACCTTTCGCTCCCACAGGCACAATGACCGCATTTTTGACTTGTTGCGACTTAACCAAACCTAAAACTTCTGTTCTAAAGTCTTCGGAACGGTCTGACCAACGAATGCCGCCTCTTGCCACCGCGCCAAAACGTAAATGCGAGCCCATCACATCAGGACTGTACACAAAAATTTCGCGCCACGGTTTAGGCTCGGGCAAATCGCGTAGCTGTGTGGTATCAAACTTAAAAGCAATCCGTTGCGCTTCGATAGCCGCAGGGACATAAAAATTGGTACGTACAATCGCATTAATCAATTGCAGGTATTGGCGTAAGATACGGTCATCAGCAACAGAACTGACTTTATCTAAAGCAATTTCTATACGTTTAACGACGGATTGCGCACGCTCACTACGGTCTGCGCCCTTATTGGGGTCAAAGCGTATTTGAAATAACTCTAATAAACTACGGCCAATAGTAGGATAGCGGGTAATGGCTTCTGCTTGCGCTAAGGCCGATAAGGGGAATCCTGTCTGTTTTAAGTAGGCCGATAAGACACGAAAAATATGTGCTTCGCGCCAGCGACATGGCAAAATGGTCACTAAACGATTAAACACATCGGCTTCTACCCCACCTTGCCATAACACCTGCATCGCATCGCGCACATAGGCTAAGGATTGTGCATAAATTTCTCTGGCTAGGCCTTCGGGTAACTCCGTTCTAAAATCATGTAGCCACAAGCAACTATCTTCATGCAACAAAGGAAAGGCTTGCTCTTGTAAGACTTTTAGCCCAAAACTTTCTAAAATAGGCATGACACGGGATAACGATAACTGTTGGTGCCATTGTAATAACTTAAATCGTGCCGAATGGCCTTCACTGGGTAAGACTTCAACCGCTAAGGGGGCGTCTTGCCTCAGGGTTTCTAACAGACCAATATCGCTGATGGCATCTTGTGGCCGATAGTTGTCTTTGTAGGCTTCTGGAAAGACATTTTGATAACGTCTAAACAGTTGATTGGCTAAAACAGATTGATATTTTGCCATTAATAGGGTTAATAATTCATCTTCCCACGTACGCGCAAGACGTTTTAAGACCGATTCCGTTTCTTCTATGTTAATACGTGGCGGGTCTTTATCTTCAAAGACTAATAAGCTATGCAGCCGAATCCAACGATGCTCTGAGACAAAAGGTGTCATCACCACATCAGAGGCATTAAAGCGTGCTTGTAAAAACTCACCTGTACGGCTGACAAAGGTTTCGTTGTACAAAGGTTTAGGGAGATAAATAAAAATAGAAACAAAACGCTGCCACGGGTCTACGCGCCACACAAAACGCAATTCATTGCCATATTTTTGTTTAACCATGGGCAAGAAGGCATTTAATAAGTCTTGTTCACTGGCTAATAAGAGTTCGTCACGCGGGTGTGTACGTAACATACGGTCAAAATTACGGCCATCGTGACTGATTTTTCTCAGGCCAGAAAAAATATCTACCGTAGTAATTTTATGACGCAAGACAGGCATAGTCATCGGGTCATGCTGATTGACTCGACTGGTGTATAAGCCTAAAAAGCGATATTCACTTTTACCGTCAGGCATGGGCACAATCACGACATCGGCATAACGGTCGTGATGAATAGGCGCACGCGTTAATGATTTACCAAACAAGAGCTGGCAATTATTGGGGCTATATTCGATATCCTCTAACCAATCCATGTGTATATTTGGCCATGCGCCTAAACCTGAACACTCTACCTCGCCAGCTTCGTTACGATAACGTACCGACAAAAAGGTAAAATGACCACGCATGACCCATTGCAAAAAGGCATGCCCCTCCATACGGATGACTGCTGCCTCACCTTCTTTAGGCATTTTTTCGATAAGTTTTTGCCCTGCATCACGCAGTAAGGTTTGCATGCGCGGAAAACTATCAACCACTTTTTTTAGCATGCCCATCGCTTGATGAATTTCCGTTTCCAAGGCTTTGAGCGCATCACCTTGATAAACCTCGCCTAACTCAATATGAATTAAGGTACGGTACTCCTCACTATTGGCATTTGCTGCAGAAGGCAAAGCCGTCATATTAAAATATCTATCACGACGTAACGCGATATTTAAATCCATCAACACACTGAGGTCATGGCCACCACGTTGCAAGGCAATACGCAACGTATTGAGCAAAAAAGGTAATTCTCCGCTATACAGTTCAATCACGGTGCCATCTGCACGCCAACCTTCTTTAGTCGGTTCGGGATTAAAAATACGGATATTGATTTCTTGTCGGCTATCCTCTACGAATAACCAAAAGTCCCATAAACACGCGGCTAAGGCATGTGGCGTGTAACGTCGTAACTCGTCTGCTAATAAGGCTTTGAGTGCACGTTCTGCAAATTGATTAAACAGTTTATTGTCGCGAGCAGCACAAACATCTAAACATTGTTGACGCGCTTGTTGTGACCACGCTTCTGTTGTCGATAACATTTTTTGACTCCTTGTACTGCTTTTTGGAGATATTATTGTTTCTTTTTAGACTATTTATAAAATGTTTTTTCTACTTAGTTATAGACGATTTGCAAGTCTGTCACGTGATAAGGTAGAAAATTAAGGCTTTGATTTGATTAAGTTCAATTGCCTTTAGCAAGTAACAATGTAACGGTTAATATTCTGCCATGATACGCACTTAGTCAACGGCATTCTGCAACCAAACTGAATAAACGTGCGCTAATCGCCGATACAGAATATCGACAGGCTTCAAGCTCCGTTGAAGCCCTCACCACGAACCACTAAGCTCTTAATAAGCGATTTAAGGTTTCAAAGGTATCATTCGATAAAACCTGTTGTGCTAATTGAGTTAATACACGCTCAGCTTGCTGTTTACGTCGATTCTCTAAACGCCGCCACTTACTAAACGCGCCCAACAAACGAGAGGCAATTTGTGGGTTAATTTTATCTAACTCCGCAATTTTGTTAGCGACAAATTGATAACCTGCGCCATCGGCTTGATGAAATAGCACAGGATTAGCATTAGCAAACTGAGCGACGACCGAACGTAAACGATTAGGATTAGTCAAGGTAAAGGCCGAATGGGCGCATAATTGTTCAATATCACTCAAACTGGCTTTAGCATTAGTGGCTTGTACGGCAAACCAACTATCGACCACTAAAGCTTCATCAACAAAACGCTGATAAAAATCGGCTAATGCGCTGCTTGCTTGTGCTGCTTGACTATAGACCAAACCACGCAAAGCACTCATGCGCGCACTCATATTATCGGCTTGTTGATATTGCTGTGCAGCTAAGGCTTGTGCCTCTGTGCTGGCCGTAGATTGCAATAAATAACTCAAACATTGGTCGCGCCATGAACGCTGAGCAATCGCCGCGCTGTTGTAAATATAGCTAGTTTGCGTGAAGGCCATATATTGCGTACGGAAAAAATCAGCTAAAGCATTGGCAATCGCTTGTTGTAAGGCTTCTCGGGCTTGGGCGATATGGCTTGGGTTAATCACCGCCACCTTTTCTGCTAAATAATTTTCGGTCGGTAAACTGAGAATTTTTGCCGCTAAAGCCGCATCTTGTTGTGCTAAAGTGGGTAAAAAAGCAGCTAAGCCTGTTAACAACTCATCCATGGCTAAACCTGTTAACGGTTCTTGTTGTTGGTCAATATTAGCAATCATCGCCAACAATAAACGCTCATACAGACTTTGTGCGGCCAACCAACGATTAAAACCATTATTGTCATGCTGCATTAAGAACAATAATTCCGCATTAGAACTTTGATAATCCAAGACCACAGGTGCAGAAAAATCGCGTAATAACGAAGGCACAACGGCTTGTTCAACATCAACAAAAGTCCATGTTTGTTGCGATTTGTCCGCAATTAACACGCGCTCTTTACCTACGGCCTGTGTCTCACCTTGCAAACGTAAAGCAATCGCTTGGCCTGTGTGTTGGTCAAACAAGGCTAACTTAATGGGAATCGGTAAATACTCAGGATTCGGATAACCTTCTTTGGCAGGTGTTTGTTGGCTAATGCTTAAGGTATAGCTTTTTGCTTGCGCATTATAATCCGTATTGACGCTCAATACAGGCGTACAGGGCTGTCTGTACCATTGCATAAACGCGCTTAAATCTTGTTGATTGGCATCTGCTAAGGCTTGGACAAAGTCCTCAACTGTGACTGCTTGGCCATCGTGGCGGCTAAAATATAAATCTGTGCCTTTTCTAAAGGCGTCTACGCCTAAGACAGTATGTAGCATTCTGACGATTTCCGCGCCTTTCTCATACACCGTCGCGGTGTAAAAATTATTGATTTCAATAAATGATTCGGGGCGGACAGGATGGGCTAAAGGACTGGCATCTTCAGCAAATTGCACATTTCTCAAAACCGCGACATCTTCAATCCGTTGAACACTGGCAGAGAGTTGGTCGGCAGAAAATTGTTGGTCTCTAAAAACGGTAAAACCTTCTTTTAGACTGAGTTGAAACCAATCTCGACAAGTGACCCGATTACCGCTCCAATTATGAAAATATTCATGGGCAACCACAGACTCAACACGCTGAAAACCTAAATCAGTGGTAGTTTCGGGATGTGCTAAGACACACGAAGTATTAAAGATATTTAAACCTTTGTTTTCCATTGCCCCCATATTAAAGTGGCTAACGGCAACAATCATAAAAATATCTAAATCATATTCTCGACCATAGACTTGCTCATCCCAACGCATTGACGCTTTGAGTGATTCCATTGCATGGTGACATTGGCGCAAATCGTGCGGTTCTACATAAATTTTTAGGGCAACCTCGCGGCCAGTCATGGTGGTAAAACTATCTTCTAAACAGGCTAAATCACCTGCCACCATGGCAAATAAATAACTCGGCTTTTTGAAAGGGTCTTGCCAAGTGGCAAAATGTCTACCCTCACCTGCATCACCTTGGGCAATCAAATTACCGTTAGCTAATAAAGTGGGATATTGGTTTTTATCGGCGGTAATGGTGGTAGTAAAGGACGATAAAACATCTGGACGGTCTAAATAATAGCTAATTTTTCTAAAGCCTTCTGGCTCACATTGAGTGCAGTACATGCCTTTAGAGAGATACAAACCTTCTAAGGCCAAATTTTTAGCAGGATAAATTTTTACCACACTTTGTAGGCTAAACGGCTGATTAGGCACGTTATGAATGACTAATTCTTCACCTTGTAGTTGATAATCATCAGTTGATAATAATTGATTATCCAAATGTAAGGTTTGTAATTCTAAGTCAACACCATGTAACACCAACGCTTGATTTGCCTGTTGAGGGGTTAAATTTAGGGTTGATGTGACTAAAGTATAATCGTTAAAAATATCGACCTGTAAATTAACTTGCTCAATGCTAAATAACGGGGCTTGATAATCTTTTAAGTAAACGGTTTTGGGATTGCTCATGTGTGTATCTCATACAGATTCTTGACGAATGATGACTTCATAACCACCAAATTTACGAATATTGATGACTCCCGTATCAAAGATTAAATATTGACCTTTAATACCCATCAATTGCCCCGTTATTTCGGCTTGTGTATCTAAATTAAATGCTTTTACTTTACTGGGATATTGCATCACAGGAAATAAAAAGGACTGCACATCGGGCGTTAATAAGGCAAATTGCTCTGGAAACTGTTGTTCTAATTGTGATAATTCATCTGCACATTGTGCTAACAGTTCATCACGAATCTGTACTAAATCTTGCACTTCGGCATCTGCTTTTAATAAACGCTGCCAATGGGTTTTATCGGCGACATGTTGGGCAAACATGACTTCTAACAACCCTGCCACGCGCCGACTTGCCACTTCAAATATGGCTAAGGCTTGTGCTGCACCTTGGTCAAGCCAACGTGTTGGTACTTGTGTACGACGGGTAATCCCGACCTTAACCCCCGAAGAATTAGCCAAATAAACAATATGTGGCTTAAAACAATGGTTTTGTCCCCACTCTGGCTCACGACAAGTCCCTAAATGATAATGACAAGTTTCTGGCTTCATAATGCACATATCCGCCGATGCACTACTTCTAAAACATTTGAAACAATAGCCCTGATTAAACGATTTAGTCGTTTTTTGCCCACAATGTAGACAAAAAATTCGACCTGTATACTGTAAATATAATGTCTTACCGAGATAATCGTTGACAGGCAATGTCATTCCGCCTAAGGCTAGTTCATAATGTATAGGCGTTGTCGCCTGTGTACGCATTTTTTGTAAAATACCTTGATAAATCATCACGAGTTAAACCTGTATGTGGCCCGATATCACCCCATTATTGCAACAACTAAAAAACGAATGCTCCGATAAGGATTGGTTAATCACGGGTTATGTCTTGGATTGTCCGTTGGCTAGTGTAGACCTTGGCACAACACGCTTACAATCTATCAATGCGGAGAATTTGCTACAACGCCCATTTACTGAGCGTTATGCCGCTGCATTGATGTTGATAGAGGAACAACAGGATAAACAGATACTCGAGCTGTGTATCAGTCGCCTACGCGATGTACTAGCAGAGCGTGTGTTGGTAGTGACTCCTCAACACAACAATTACTGGTCAACTGCTAAAATGCTCGGTTTTGGCTTTAAGCGTATTGCCGAGCCGACAGGTTGGCAAGTTTGGGGCTTTGATATTCACACCTATAAAGAAGTCCCTGATTGGCTTAATGCTAAATTCTGGGCAAACCCACAAAATTGGGGCAAATATTGGTGGTAAGTTAGCCGTGATTTAATACCCGACGACGCTGTTGCCAATCGGGTAAAAATTGGCTCATCAAATTGTAAAAACGTTGATTATGGTATCGCTCTAATACATGCACCATTTCATGCACCACCACATACTCTAAACAGGACGGCGACTTTTGCGCTAAAGCTAACGCCAACCAAATACGCTGTGCTTGAATATTGCAACTGCCCCAACGCGTGTGCATCTTTTTAATGCCCCATGTGTTGACTGTGACACCCATAATGGGTTGCCAATACGCAATTAATGGCGGAATCTGTAAACGAAGCTGCTGCCGATACCATTTGTCAATCATTGTGGCACGCTGTGCAGGTGAACTGCTTACGGGAGCATAAATATCTAAATAGCCTGCACGTGGCTCAACCTTTGCCTGAGTGCTATCTGTTATGACATTCAGGGTATAGGGTTGCCCTTGAAAATACTGGATATCCCCCGTTTGATACATAGGTGTTTGTTGCACTGATTGGCTTCGACATATCTGTTGCTGTGCTAAAATCCAGTCATAACGTGTACTAACTAACTTTTCTAACGTAGACACGTCAATATGTAAAGGCGCACTCAATCTAATCCTGCCATCAGGCGGGTAAACACGTAAATGAATATGTTTAATCGCTTTACGGATGAGTTCTATTTCTAAACCTTGCATGACGATGTTTTGAGACAAAATCACACTCCACAACAAATATGAGAGCAATAAAAAAAGGCAGCCATGCTGCCTCGTTTCGTCTTGTCACTGCTGACTTTAATAGTCTACGCAGTGACTAGCACATCAATTTAATATTCCGCTTTGCCACGCTTTTCGGGCACATCACGTTTTTGTTGACGCAAAAAGCCACCCCGACGTGCAGGCAATGGATTCTCTTGCATTTTTTCGGCACGGCGTTTTGCTAGGCCATATAATCCCGTACCGACACGTGGTTTGAGTTTAACCAAGGCGGCTAAACCGTCAATTTCATCTTTATCTAATTCTAACCAACGTCCCATACGTAAGTGACGTGGCAACGAAACAATACCATAACGAATACGCAGTAAACGGCTCACTTTGAGGCCTTGCGATTCAAATAAACGACGTACTTCGCGGTTACGCCCTTCTTTAACGACTACCTGATACCAACGATTAAACCCTTCACCACCAACTTCAGCAAAGGACTCAAATTTAGCGGGTCCGTCGTCTAACATGACGCCTTCTAACAATGCTTGACGAGCGCCTGCACTCACCTCGCCCATGACCCGTACGGCATACTCACGTTCTACTTCATTAGATGGGTGCATCAAACGATTGGCTAACTCGCCGTCATTCGTAAACAATAACAAACCGCTACTGTTGATATCCAAACGACCGACCATCACCCAACGCTCGCCTTTGAGTGGTGGCAAGTTATCAAATACGGTTGGACGACCTTCTGGGTCTTGGCGGGAGCAAATTTCGCTTTCTGGTTTGTAATAAATGAGTACACGGCGACGTGTTTCTTCTTCTAAGGTAAATGACACTCGGCGACCATCGACACGCAACTCGTCTGTGGCTTCGATACGTTGTCCAATTTCGGCTATTTTACCGTTTACACTGACACGTCCTTGCGCAATCGCCTCTTCCATATGACGACGAGACCCTAAGCCAACACGGGCTAGGACTTTTTGCAATTTTTCGCTCATGGTTTCCGACTACTCATTTCATGACTGTGGATATCTATCGCCTTTATGCTGCCGTATACCCACAGTATCGTTACTATTAACCAACAGTTAAGCATGATGCGTAGCGATGATAAACGCTACGTCTCTGCCTATTTACCTCTGACCGTAGTGGATGTTTAACCTGATACAGGCAATCCGATGTTGTTGTTATCCTACGGGTATTTTTGTGCCAAAACAGATTCTAACATACTAATTTCTTTTCGCATCGTCTTTAGTCAGGTTTCACCTATTTAGTCTGCCTAGAATATACTCTTTATACTGACTGACTCGCATTAACGTGTGTTTACAGGCACAAATGATTACTCTTGCACTTGTGCAGGTGTAGACTGAGCGCGTAAGGCTAGCTCTTGCTCAATCAACCCTAAGTCACGTACTTGGGCTAAAGGTGGTAAATCAGCAAGGCTTTTTAGGCTAAAGGCATCTAAAAACTCTCGTGTTGTCGCCAGTAATGCGGGGCGACCAGGCACATCACGATGCCCAACCACGGCAATCCAATCGCGGTCAAATAAGGCTTTGATAATTTGCGTACTCACCACCACCCCACGAATGGCTTCAATTTCTGCACGCGTCACAGGCTGTCTATACGCAATAATCGCTAAAGTTTCTAACATCGCGCGCGACAAACGCGGCGGCTTATCTTGCCACAGTTTACTAATCCACGGGCTGAATTGGGCGCGTACCTGAAAACGATAACCTGAAGCTATTTCGACTAACTCCAATGGGCGTTGATGGTAGTCTTGTTGAATTTCTTTAATCAGTGCAGACAGTTGGCTACGTGTTGGTCGCTCCTCCTCCACAAACAACACTGCCAAATCATCTAACGATAAGGGGGTGGAATGTGCAAAAATGGCCCCTTCGATAATTTGTTTAATCAACGCCGTTTGTAAGGTCATGCCTCACCTTCCAATAGGCGTTGACGCACATAAATGGCAGAAAATACAGCATCTTGGACAATTTCAATCATTTTTTGTTTAAGCAACTCTAAAATTGCCATAAACGTGACCACCACCCCCAAACGGCCTTCGTGGGCAGGAAATAACCGATGAAAAACAATACTCTCACCCGATTTAACTTGGCTTAAGATGTCTTTGAGCCGTTGCTCCAAACTCAAGCCCTCACTGGCAATGACATGACTTTGTTGCAACTCTGCCCGTTTTAAGACGTCATGCATGGCATCTAACAACAGAGAAAAATCACCAACAAACGGTTCGGTTGGCAACAAATAACGAATAGGCGGTTCGGCATGCGCGCTATAAATATCTCGGCCTTCTTGCGGCAACTCGTTTAAGTCTTCAGCTGCCTTTTTGAAACGCTCATATTCTTGTAAACGCCGAATCAGCTCTGCACGCGGGTCCTCTTCGTCATCTTCCGCTTGGCTAGGTTTAGGTAATAATAAACGTGATTTAATCTCTGCCAGCAAGGCGGCCATCAGTAAATACTCCGCAGCCAAATCAATATTTAGCGCCTGCATTAACTCAATATAACTAATGTACTGGCGGGTAATTTCGGCAACAGGAATATCCAATATATCAATATTTTGTTTACGAATGAGATATAACAGTAAATCTAATGGCCCTTCAAAGGCCTCTAAAATGACGGCTAAAGCATCAGGCGGAATATACAAATCGTCGGGTAATTTGGTATAGCTTTCGCCGTAGACCCGTGCATAAAACGGGTCATTAACGGCAACTATTGGAGAAGTGTCTGCGGGCGATGCTAATTCAGACATGATTGTCTTCTATGCAAAGTTTAGAGGCCACGATAATTTAAGCCCATCGCTTGGCGTACGTCTTTTAAGGTATCTTCGGCGATGTCGCGCGCTTTTTCTGCCCCTTCCGCCAACAAACTATAAATCAATTCGGGTTGTTCTTCATATTCACGCGCACGTTGACGCATGGGCTCTAATTCGGCATTAATTGCTTCAATGACGGGCTTTTTACATTCCAAACAACCAATACCTGCCGAACGACAACCTTGCTGTACCCATTGTTGCGTGCTTTGTTCGGAGTAAATTTCATGTAACTGCCAAACAGGACAGACATCAGGATTACCCGCATCGGTACGACGGATACGCGCAGGGTCTGTGGGCATACGACGAATTTTCTGTTCTACGTCTTCGGGGGCTTCACGCAAGGCAATGGTATTACCATAGGATTTGGACATTTTTTGCCCATCTAAACCTGGCATTTTTGAAGCGGGCGTTAATAACGGTTGAGGCTCGGGTAATATAATTTTACCTCCGCCCTCCAAAGAGCCTAATAAACGCTCTTTGTCACCAATCGTGATATTTTGTTGTGTTTGTACCAGTGCTTGTGCCGTCGCTAAGGCCTCTACATCACCTGATTCTTGGTATTTTTTACGTAAATCTATATACACTTTGCTCGCTTTTTTACCCATTTTTTGGATAGCGGCGGCCACTAATTCTTCAAAACCCACTTCTTTACCAAAAAGATGATTAAATCGACGCGCCACCTCTCGTGTTAATTCGATATGCGCAACTTGGTCAGCCCCGACAGGGACTAAGCCTGCACGATATAATAAAATATCAGCGCTTTGTAATAAGGGATAGCCCAAAAAGCCATAGGTCGCTAGGTCTTTCTCTTTAAGTTTTTCTTGTTGGTCTTTATAGGTTGGCACCCGTTCTAACCAAGGCAGAGGCGTCATCATGGATAATAATAAATGCAGTTCTGCATGCTGAGGCATCTGCGACTGCACAAAAATCGTCGCTGTTTTGGGGTTAACACCCGCAGCCAACCAATCCACCACCATCGTAAATACACTTTGGCGAATGATACGCGGGTCATCATAGGTTGTGGTTAAGGCATGCCAATCTGCAACAAAAAAATAGCAATCATGCTCATACTGCAAGTTTGCCCAATTTTTTAACACCCCGTGATAATGCCCTAAATGTAATTGACCTGTCGGTCGCATACCCGACAATACCCGTTGCGAAGAAGCGACTGCACTCACCAAACTACTCCTGAAGCAGATTTACCAATGGGGATGATTATAACGAGGCCAGACGACAAAATGTTACGGCTTTTTGGCTTTTTGTTGTATTCCTAAGCAATTAGGCCACAAGTGATGCACTATTATTGCTGGATTACCGCCGTATCTGCATGGCAAGAAAAGAAAAAGGCAGACCTGACGGTCTGCCCAAAAAAACAAAAACTATCATAAACATGGAGGGTAACACCTCGAAAGGTACAAAGGCGAACCAAATCCCAGTAAGGTTACCTTAGCAGTTTGATGTTAATCGGCTAAATTCGTGATAGCAACTATAATTTTCAATATTTCGTCATAATTATCGAGTATTTGTTGAAGATTTCACACTAAACTTCTTTTTTATATATTTTCTATCAATATACAAGTGTCTATTTATGAACACTGTTGTTACGCTATTTATTGTGCTATTGCCTATTTTTATTAACTAAATGGACTAATATCACCTGCACCAACTCTTAATATTTCTGCACCACTCTCTTGGCTTAAATCAACGACGGTTGTTGGTATTAACGTACCAAATCCACCATTGATGACTAAATCCAACTGCTTACCCAACTTTTCGACAATATCTTCGGGGTCATATAATGGCTCTGAGTCTGCTGGTAATTGTAACGTCGCCGTTAATAAGGGCTCATTTAACTCTGTTAATAAGGCCTGACAGATGGCGTGGTCTGGCACACGCAGACCAATCGTTTTGCGCTTCGGATGCATCAGGCGACGTGGCACTTCGCTACTGGCTGTCAAAATAAAGGTATAGGCGCCTGGTGTATGTGCTTTTAATAAGCGATAGGTTGGATTATCTACTTTGGCATACGTGGCAATTTCGGATAAATCTCGACATAACAATGTAAAATGATGTTTATCATCTAATTGCCGAATACGGATAATACGTTCTAAAGCCGCTTTATCACCTAAATGACAACCTAAGGCATAGGCAGAGTCGGTTGGGTAGGCAATAACTGCCCCATTTTTAATCATTTGTACCGCTTGTTTTATCAGTCGCGGCTGGGGATTATCGGGGTGAATATGAAAATACTGGCTCATAATAGTAAAATCTCGTATGAATCGTTTTATTGTAGCCTAATTTTTTAAGCTATTTGCTTTGCGGATAAAATTAAAACGCGACTTTTAATGTACAGGGCTGATATCAGTATTAAACAAATGCCAAACAGGTCGGCATTGCTCAGGTAACTCACTAAAACGGCCTAGTCGTAACCATGTCATCGTGTTGCCATGAAAATCACTGCCTTGCGAGGCATGCAAATTGAATCGCTGTGCTAAAGCAGCCAAATTTTGAATAATATTGGTTTTTTCATTGGCTGTACTGACCTCCATTGCTTGACCACCTACTGCGACAAAATCAGCCAATAATGCCCTTAACTTGGTTTGGGACAATCCATAACGTGCGGGATGTGCTAATACGGGCACGCCTCCCGCTTCTCTTATCCATTGTACCGCCGTCGATAAATCTATCCACGGCATAGGTACTGCCGCAGGTTTACCCGTAGCTAAATATTTATCAAAGGCTTTTTGTAGCTGATTCACATGCCCTTGTGCGAGCAAATACTGAGCAAAATGGGCACGGCCAATTCTATTGGCGTCACCGTCTGCCATCGCTAATACACTCGGCCAACTCTCTCCCAAACCCAATAATTGAAGTTTATCGGCAATTAATCGCGCGCGTTTAGCGCGTGCTTGCGCTTGTTGAGCCAAGCCTGCAACGAGTGTGGGATGTTGGGGATTGATATTCAAACCAATAATATGTACCAGTTGTTGTTGCCAAATGGCCGATAACTCCACCCCATTCACAAGGCAAATACCCTGTTGTTTAGCCGCCGCTTGTGCTTCGGCTAAGCCTGCCACCGAATCATGGTCAGTTAAGGCAAGCATTTCGACACCTGCAGCCGCTGCTTGTGCGACTAAATCGGAGGGGCTTTCTGTACCATCGGAGTACAAACTATGACTATGTAAATCTATGACAGGCATGACAGACCAACGAAAGAAAGATACTATTAGACACCGCCTCCAGTATACACAAGTAATGTTCTTATGAAGCAACTGCTCGATTTTATTCCCCTGTTTGCCTTTTTTGCGACCTTCAAAACCTTAGGTATTTTTCCTGCAACAGGTGTACTGATTGCTAGCTCCATTTTGGTGTATGGCGGCTTGTGGTTAAAAGACAAACATTTAGAGAATGGTCAAAAACTTACCTTAGTGGCAACTATTTTGTTTGGTGGGATTACCCTACTCTTACACGACGATACCTACTTAAAATGGAAAGCGCCTGTCATTAATTGGATTTTCGCACTCGCATTTTTAGCCAGTTTATATATTGGTAAAGAGCCATTGATTCAACGCATGATGGGTAAAGCCTTTGAGATGCCTGCGAGTATCTGGCGTAAATTAAATTGGGCATGGATTTTCTTTTTTATTGTGGCGGGCGCGAGTAATGCCTATGTCGCATTTTACTTTGAAAAATATTGGGTAGATTTTAAGGTATTTGGTAGTCTTGCGATGACCTTTATTTTTATTGTTGCACAATTTATCGTGTTATCGCGTTATGTGAAAACAGACGATATGGTGAACAAATAATTTTTGCTGACGCAGTGTCGACCTAAGTACATTACCTCCTCGCAAAAAGAGCACAGTTTTTTGATTTTTATATTGACTTAAAGAGATAATGATTATGTGGTACGCCATTATTGCCGAAGATAAACCCAACTCACTCGCACAGCGTTTAGCGGCACGCCCCGCACATCTTGCACGTTTACAACAACTACAGGCCGAAGGTCGTTTATTAGTTGCTGGCCCACATCCTGCTATTGATAGTGAAAACCCTGCTGACGCGGGCTTTACAGGCAGCTTAATTATTGCTGAATTTGCCAGTTTAGCAGCAGCAAATACATGGGCAGCAGCCGACCCTTATATCGTCGCTGACGTGTATCAAACCGTGACCGTCAAGCCTTTTAAGAAAGTATTGCCATGAAACAATGGGTCGTGCTCGTACTGTGTTTAGTCTGCTCATCGGGTTATAGTGCCGAAAAATCGACGAATCCAGCGATTGCTGCAAATGGCACGCCCCCATCCCCCTCAACTCCAGTATCCGCCCCCCTTAATGCGGAGCAAAGTGCCGAACAACGACAACAACAAGTCCTCATTGCCAATGCCGAACGCCTTGATAACCTCAATCGTGAGTTATTAACACAAAATCAAAGCCTGCAACTATATAACGAAAAGTTGGCTCAACAGGTTGAATTACTGAAACATGACCGCAGTGCCGAAGGCATGCGTAACGGCGCACTTGCCGTCATTGTGGGTGTGTTATTGGGCTGGTTGCTGGCAAGTAATAAACGCCGTCATGATAAATGGTAGCACTTTCTTATGGTGATAGAACCTGCAGACATTTGTTGGCGTAATGGCTTGCCATTTTCACAACGCTTTAATGATATTTATTTTTCGCTCGATAATGGTTTAGCTGAAACGGAGTATGTCTTTTTAGAAGGCAATCAATTGGCTGAGCGTTTTGCCAGCTTAAGCGCAGGGGATAATTTTACCATTGCCGAAACTGGCTTTGGAACAGGTTTAAATATCTTAGCTGCTTGGCGCTTATGGGAAAAAACTGCCCCTAAAACGGCATGGCTCCATATTATTTCAGTCGAAAAACACCCTCTAACACACGAGGATTTAAGCCGCGCTTTAGCGTTGTGGCCAGAGTTAGCCGCCTATGCCCAAACGCTACTCGCACAATATCCGCCACTCACTGCTGGCTGGCACAGATTGGTATTTGATGAGGCACGTATCAGTCTGACTCTCATTTTGGGCGATGCCAATGAACTATTACCCGAAGCCGAAGCACAAGTCGATGCATGGTTTTTAGATGGCTTTGCGCCCGACCGCAATCCTGAGTTATGGCAATTATCCTTATTGACACACGTGGCACGCCTCAGCAAAGCGCAGGCTACCTTAGCCACGTTTAGTGCAGCAGGTGCAGTCAGACGCCATTTAGAAGCCTTAGGTTTTGCCGTTTACAAACAGAAAGGTTTTGGCCGTAAACGCGAAATGATACGTGCCTGTTATGTCAGCCCTAGTCAACCCGCACAGGACTCTTGGCAAAGTCTGCCCTCGATACCCCACCAACACCGTAAACACGTGGCGATTATTGGTGCTGGAATTGCAGGCGTGAGTTGTGCTTACGCGTTGGCGATTCGTGGCTGGCAAGTGACGATTATTGACCAAGCGGCGGGCGCGCACACAGCCGCTTCAGGCAATCCTGCGGCCATTATCTATCCCAAACTTGCACCACCCGCACTCTCTACATGGCATTTTCAACAACAAGCCTATTTATGGCTACTTAACCGTTTACAACAAACCCCACATTTAGCCACAGACGCATGGCAACAAACGGGCTTACTTTGGTTATTAGCGGGCAATCAACAACGCGAAGGCGAAAAACTGAAACAGCACCCTTGGCCAGCGAGCTTGGTACAGGCTGTCAATGCCCAACAAGCCAGCCACATCGCAGGGCTGGATATGGATACAGATTGTTTATATTTCCCGCAGGCGGGCTATCTCAATCCCCATGCCTTAAGTCAGGCATGGCTGAATCATCCCAATATTCGTACTATCTGGCACTGTAAGGTGACTGAGCTTAAACGTGAGGGAGAAGATTGGCAAATTTATGATGAGCAAGCGCATTGTCGAGCCACGAGTCCCGTTGTGATTGTGGCAAACGCCTTAGCCGCTGAACAGCTGTCTGTGTGTTCAGGCTTAACACTAACGCCTGTTCGTGGCCAAATTGCCACTTTCTCTCCAACGACACCCGCACTGTCCGCGCTCAAGACAGTCTTATGTTATGGCGGCTACCTCACACCTGCGGTTAAACAACAACATTGTATTGGTGCGTCTTTTTGGCCTAACAATGCTAACACTGAGGTCACTCAGGACGACCATCAACATAACTATGCGCTGTTAGCCAAGGTATTACCTAAGACTGCACACGCTTTACCCCCTATGACGATATGGCAAGGGCGAGCAGCATTAAGAGCGCAAACCAACGACTATTTACCCTTAGTCGGGGCACTGGCTGACTATGACGATTTTATGCATCGCTTTGCGGGCTTAAAAGATGGCAAAAAAATCCTTCAAGCGCCAAAGTATCATACAGGCTTATACGTATCGCTGGGGCATGGTTCTAAAGGATTTTGTTATGCCCCCTTAGCAGCAGAAATCATTGCTGCCCAACTCAATAACGAGCCACTGCCTGTCGCTAGACGCGTCTTACAGGCTTTATTCGCGCATCGTTTTTGGGTTAAACACATCAAACGGCAGCGTCATCATGACCAAAAAATTGCCCGCGTGGATTGAAATTGGCGCTTTTGTACTAGCGTTTGTAGCTGGCATTATTAATGTCGTTGGTTTATTGGGCTTTCATCATCAGTCCGTTTCGCATTTAACGGGCAGTGCCTCCTTATTAAGCCTTAAAGTGGTACAAGGTGAATGGGATATTACGCTGCATCTTTTAGGAGTGTTATTCAGCTTCTTTTTAGGAGCAATGCTGGCAGGCGTAATTATTCAAAATGCGACGCTCCGTTTAGGCAAGCGTTACGGTATCGCGTTAATGCTAGAAAGCCTGATGTTGTGGATAGCACTGCAATGCTTAATAGCAGGCTCGCATGGGGGAGATTTTTGGGCATCCGCAGCCTGTGGACTACAAAATGCGATGGTCAGCACGTATAGCGGTGCGATGATTCGTACCACACATATCACAGGCACAGTGACAGACTTGGGTAGTTACTTAGGACAACGCCTACGCGGTATTCCTGTCGAAGCTCGCCGATTTTGGCTGTATTTGTTATTGATTGCAGGATTTATGTGTGGTGGGCTGGTAGGCGCAGCCAGTTTTATGCGCTGGCATTACCACAGTTTATATATTCCAATTGCCACCACTGGTGTACTTTCTGCCTTATATTGGGGGTATTGGTATCACACAAAGCGCCTTTAATTCTCATCACGGTTGACACGATAACTCACTCGCTCTTGGCAGCGTGTCAAGGCCGCAGCACGCTCTGCTTGGTAAACGGGCGTTTCATCATATCCCTGATAACTCGTGTCATAGGCTAAATTTTTTAACATATCGTAAATAGCAGGTGACTGAGCCGCGATTTGCTCTAAATTACTGATACGCGACAAAATATAATTTTGTGCTGAATTACGCTTTCTGCGCGTATCGGAATAGCGGTCATAGCTATCGTAATACCCATTATTATAATAACGAGGCATGGGTTTATTAGCGGCAACTTCTTTGTCTTTGGCTTTTAGCACCAACTGACATAACTTGAGAATATCGTTGGCAGACATGGGTATCGTAATTTTGAATGAGGCATCACCGTGTTTGTCTTTAATGATAGTCGCGTTTTCGCCACAAGGTTGCTGACTAAACTCTTTTTTACCGTTACGTTCACAGGTATAAATATCGGCCGCCTGTGCTTGTGTACAAGCAAGCGTCAGCATCGTCAGACTCAATAGTGTTTTCATTATTCCTTGACCTGCTCTTTTCTAAAAAGATAACACAATTATTAAATACCGCATCTTGCTACCATCGTACTGTCAACTATTTATATAACGTAGTGCAACCACATTTAGGATAACTCATGTGTCGCTAATAATTCGACTAACTGTTGCTCATTCCAAACAACGACGCCTAATTTCTGAGCATCTGCCAATTTTGAACCTGCCTCTGCACCAGCCACCACAACACTCGTCTTTTTCGAGACACTGCCACTGACTTTCGCGCCGAGCTGCTGTAACTTCGCTTTGGCTTGGTCACGCCCCATCGTACTTAAGGTGCCTGTTAAGACCCATGTTTGGCCTTCGAGCGGTTGTTCTGCGCGTTGCTCCATTCTTGGCCAAGTCACGCCCGCAAGTCGCATTTGAGCAATCCTATCTTGATGTATCGATTCGGCAAAATACGCGACAATCCATTGTGCAGAGACTTCACCTATATCGGGTACGGCCATTAGGCTATCAAGCGTAGCTTGCTGAATAGCATCTAAGTCGCCAAAATGCTGTGCTAAGGCCAATGCAGTACTCTCACCTACGCCACGAATCCCTAAGGCATAAATAAAGCGGGGTAAGGTAGTCTGTTTACTTTGCTCAATCGCCGTTAATAGCTTATCAGCTAAGCGCTCTCCCATGCCTTCGATGACAGTATTGAGTAGTTTGTCTTTGCTAAGAGAATAAATGTCCGCCACATGGTTAATCAGACCTAATTCTAAAAATTGCTCTAACCAACGCTCACCAAGTCCTTCAATATTCATGGCCTTGCGCGAGACAAAATGTGCTAAACGCCGTTGGACTTGTGCTTCACAATAAAAATCACCCGAACAACGGGCAATCACACCTTTTTCATCTTGAATAATGGCAGACTGACAAATAGGACAGTGCGTAGGTAAGGCAATTAACTGACGATGCTCTGCCCTCTGTAAACGCTGTGTGACTTTAGGAATCACATCGCCTGCACGACATACTTGTACCGTGTCGCCAATCGCCAAGTCTAAACGTCGTACTTCGTCCATATTGTGTAAGGTGATATTACTAATCGTCACCCCACCCACAAATACAGGCTTGACGCGAGCCACAGGGGTTAATGCGCCTGTACGCCCCACTTGAAAATCAACTGCCTCCAAAATCGTACTTGCCAACTCTGCAGGAAATTTATAAGCCACTGCCCAACGTGGCTCACGACTGACCACACCCAGTCGTTGTTGTTTCGCAATTTCATTGACCTTAATGACAACACCGTCTATTTCATACGCAAGTTGTGGGCGTCGCTGTTGAATCATGTCAAAAAACTGTTGTGCGAAGCCAACACCTTGACCGACCCGAATCTCATCACTCACGGTAAATCCGAGGCGTGCTAACCATTGCAGTACCTCATATTGTTGAGTAGCTAGGGTTTGTCCTTCGATATGTGCAACCGCATAAGCATAAAAAGCCAGTGGCCGTTTAGCGGCAATTTGCGGGTCTAATTGACGGACACTACCCGCAGCCGCGTTACGTGGATTAGCAAAGACTTTTTCACCTGTAGCCAAGGCTTCTGCATTTAATTTGTCAAACCCCGCTTTAGGCATGAGCACTTCGCCCCTTACCTCTAAAAAGGCAGGTGGTTGATGGGTATTCAGACTTAATGGCAAATTACGAATGGTACGCAAATTATGACTAATATCCTCACCTGTCACACCGTCACCACGAGTAGCACCATACTTAAATTGGCCATATTCATAAATTAAACTCACCGCTAAACCGTCTAATTTTAATTCAGCACAATATTCCAGTTCGTGATTATCCTCCAAACGGTCTTTTAATTTACGGTCAAAATCTGTTAACTCGGCTTGATTAAAAACATTCCCCAAAGACAACATCGGAATCCGATGGTTAACGGGAGAAAAGACACTGATTGCTTCGCCACCCACACGCTGGGTGGGTGAATCTGCGGATATTAACTCAGGATACTGCTGCTCTATTTTTTTTAAGGTTTGATATAATTGGTCATATTCTGCATCGCTGATTTCAGGATTATCTAACACATAATAACAGTGATTATGATGACGTAACTGCTGTGTGATTTCTCGTATTTGTGTCATTAATTCTGCTGTTATGGTCATTATTAAACACTCTGCACAATAAGGGCTGATGATGGCTGCGAAAGACGCCTCACTTCAACAGTCACAAAAATAATAAACGTCTGCTAATAGGGTTATATGCGCATGAATTGACATATTAACCACCTGACAATAGGGTCGTATTTTACAAAATCGTGCCATAATATAAAGCCTTGAGATGCTTGAACAGCACAGGACGGGATAAAACGACAAGATAAGACGACTTTAGATGATGAGCGGGCTTAAACCTTATGGCATAAGCCCGTTGAGCGGGAGAATGATGAAACAGAAATCGTGATGTTAGACCGCTTTGCTCATGAGTTTGTGACGGGTAAACTCCACAACTTGCTCGCGATAATGCTCAATTAACTGACGATTTAATGGATTTTGATTTTGGTCTAACACTTGACCACAGAATTCGTGTGCTAAACGCTTTGCCGTGTCAATCATCATATCATAGGCTAAGTAAGGTTGTTGATTAGGCAAGGCCATAAATAAGGTCACTGCAGTGATGAATTCAGCACCCATGGCTTCTAAATCGAAAGCACCGACTTCATCAACACGTGCCATACTAAACAAGACTTGGCCGTGACCATTTGGATGCTCATGGCGATGAAACATGCCCATTTCACCAAAACGCAAGCCATAATTAGAGACCGACTTTAATAAACGCTCGCCATCAAACGGTACACGCCCCGATGTCACATAGACAATAATATAATCTTGTGCTTCAACGACTTTGCTTTGTGAAGCAGACATGGCAAGCGTATCAACGAAATCATCATCGACGCTGATTGTTTCATCGGCAACGATATCCACTTTGTCTTCTTTGCTGGCGCTAATGTTGACGACATTGCTTGTGGTAACAGGCTCTTCGATGGCTTGCGCAGTAAAACGCACAGTCTCCATTTCTTCGTTAGCCGCAAAATGCTCGGAAGCATCGTTAGCACTAAAACTAGGTTCTACAGCCACTTGTGGCAAATGACGACGTTGTGCACGTGGTACTACAGGCATACCGTTTACGCTTGCATAGTCATCTGCTGCCAGTTCGCTACTATCTTGTTGTTTGGCTTGATACATATCGCGTAGTACTTTTGCCAATACGATGAGGGCAACCGCAACTGCACCCCAAATCATTGTTTCCATAATCATCACTCTCAATTTAGTTAAGTATATGAACTCAAACTATGTCATTAGCTAAGTTCTGCTTATGCAGCGGCTAAGGCCGCTGCTTGTTCTACATCGACTGACACCAAGCGCGAGACACCGGGTTCGTGCATGGTGACACCCATCAATTGTTTTGCCATCGACATCGCAATTTTATTATGCGTGATATAAATAAATTGTACCTGTTGTGCCATTTCTTCTACTAAGCGACAAAAGCGACTGACATTCGCATCATCTAATGGTGCATCCACTTCGTCTAATAAACAAAATGGTGCAGGATTAAGTTGGAAAATAGCAAAAACTAGCGCTAATGCTGTGAGCGCCTTCTCACCACCAGATAATAAATGGATTGTCGCATTTTTTTTACCAGGTGGCCGTGCGGTAATACTCACTCCGCTCGTTAAAGTATCCTCTCCCACTAAATGTAAAGCGGCCATACCGCCACCAAACACTTTTGGAAATAAATGCTGTAGGCCATCATTTACTTGATTAAACGTATCCATAAATAAGGTACGTGTTTCTTTATCAATATGTTTAATCGCCGTTTCTAATTTCGTCAGTGCTTCTTCTAAATCTTGCGCTTGATTATCTAAATAGATTTTACGCTCTGCCTGCTGTTGATATTCTTCAATAGCCGCCAAGTTAATCGCACCCAATCGGCCAATTTTGGTGGCCACACTGTCTAAACGCTGTTGTAAATCCGCTTCATTCAATGCCTGAGTGAAGCCATCTATCATTTCTGGCGTCGTATTTAACGCTTGTAACTGCTCGACGAGATGCTCTTGACGAGCAGAAACGCCCTGCCACGTTAAACGGTCTTGTTCTAAGCCCTGACGCAACGGCTCAATACTGGCATTCAGTTGCGCCCGTTGCTGCTCTAAGTGACGATATTCGCTCGCCAAGGCTTGTAACTGTACCTGTGATGCTTGTAGTGCCTCTTCAGCAACCAATTTTTCGGCCAGATAGTCTTCTAACAACAGGGTTAATTCGGCATTCGGCTCAGTCAAGGCCAAGAGAGAACTTGCCAAATCTTGCTGTTGTGTTGCCAAACTAGCCAAGTAGTGTTGTTGACGTTGTTGACTCTGTGCCAACGCTGCTTGTCGGGTATGCAAACCTTGTACCGTTAACGCCAACTGATGGCTTTGCTGACTCAATTGTTGTTGTGTTTGTCGTAATTGGACAAGTGACAATCGACTTTGTTCGCGCTCAGTTTGCAAGTGTTCATAGGCTGTTTGATAGTGTTGCAGTGACTCTAAATAGTCTTCTAGTTGCAAACGAGCCTCTGCCAGTAACTCTGTATCAATTGTTGTTTGTTGGGCTAATTCATCTAACTCACGGGCAATACGCTGAGCCTGTAGTTGTGTCTGTGTCAACTGTGCTTGCAGTTTGCCTAACTTCGCCTGTTGGACACCGCGTTCTTGTAGATGCTGTGACAATTGACGCTGCAACTGTAAACGTTGCTGCTCCCATTGTTGTTGCTGTTGCACAAGGTGTTGTTGCTGTTGCTGACAGACCACAATCTCATTTGCAATTTGCGTCAAACTCTGTTGTAACTGCGTTAAGCGTTGTTGCCGTGCCAAAACACTGTCTTGTTGTGCTGCATTCAGTACTTTTAACCAATGACGCCCTACCCAATAACCATCGGCACAAATAAAAGACTGACCCACAGCTAATTGACTACGTGCAGCTAAGGCCTGTTGTACCGTACCTATATAACGAACATGGGTTAATAACTCATTCCCTATATGACTATCAACATAGGCTAATAAGGCATCTGGGGGATAATCGGCAGGTATCGATTGCCGCTCTAAGAGCATAACTGCAGGGCACGCGGTTAAATCAATGTGTGCTAAGTCATCAACCAAAATAGCACTAATTGCCTCGCCTAATACTTTTTCTACCCATGGCTCAAAACCCGTTTTCACTTGCAGCACTTCCGCTAAACGCGGTTGTTGAGCCAACTGTTGCTGTTCTAACCACTGTGCTTGTTGATGATTATCACGGCCTAAGGCGGCTTGTTGTAGCGCCAACAAAGCCGATTGTTCGCCCTGCGCTTGTTGCTGCTGACTTTGCAAATCATGTAAGTGTTGGTGTAAATGCTGTAATTGATTGGCCGTCGCGGTAAGTTGCTCGCTAATTTGTTCTTGCTGCACCTGTTCTTGATGCAAACAACTATCCAATTCTGCTAATAGAGTTTGCTGAATTGCCACCTCTTCCAGCAAATCATCGGTTGCAAACTGCCCCATTTCTTGCTGTAAGCGGTGTTGACGGTCTTTAGCACGCAACAGACCTTGCTCTAAGGTTTGTACTTTATTTTGCCACAACTGCACCTGTGTCGTGGTTTGCGCTGCCGACTGTTGCTTGGCCTCATAGTCTTGTTGTTGCGTCAGTAATTGCTGTTCAGCTTGTTCAACACGCCACAGTTGTTCGTCTAAGCGCGCTGCTAACTCGTCCTGCTGCGGCAATAGCTGAATTAACTGCTGAGCCAACTCAGCTAACTCGTATTCATCTTGTTCTGCCTCGGCTAAGGCTTGTTGCTGCCGTGCACTTAAAGAGGCTGCCTGCTGTTTCAACTGCTGACGACGCTGTTCATGGTGCTGTAACTGCTGTTCCGTTTGACTAATACTATTTTTAATACCAAATACACGGTTCTGGGCGGCGTGCACTGCCTGATGCGCGTTATCTTCTTGATGACGAGCTTGAGCAATAGCTGACTCAAAATGCTGTTGCGCATTTAAGGATTCTGCCAGTTGGCTGGCTTTAAGCTGAATTTGTTGTTGATAATGGGCAAGCTCTTGCTGCAACGATTGCCAGCGCCAGCCATATAACTGGATTTTGGTTTGGCGTTCTTCGTTTTTTAACGCCCGATACTTTTCGGCGGCATCGGCTTGTTTTTGTAAATGGGCTAACTGACGGGCTAACTCATCACGAATATCATTTAATCGGGCAAGATTATCTCGGGTATTGTTAAGTCGCGTTTCTGTTTCTTTACGGCGTTCTTTATAACGCGAAATACCCGCTGCTTCTTCAATATAAACGCGTAACTCTTCAGGTCTGGCTTCGATTAAACGCGAAATCATCCCCTGCTCAATAATAGCGTATGAGCGCGGGCCTAAACCTGTCCCTAAAAAAATATCGGTAATATCTTTACGACGGCATCGGCTACCATTTAGAAAATAATCGGATTTCCCATCCCGATTTACTTGGCGACGTACACCGATTTCTTGGTATTTGGCATATTCTCCGCCCAAAGTACCATCGGTATTATCAAAAATCAGCTCAATACTGGCTTGTCCAACGGGTTTGCGACCACTTGAGCCATTAAAAATGACATCAGCCATCGACTCACCACGCAAATAGCGGGCAGACGACTCCCCCATTACCCAACGAACGGCGTCAATAATATTGGACTTACCACAACCATTTGGCCCCACAATCGCAGAGAGATTCTGTGGAAAAGGCACCGTTGTCGCATCCACAAATGACTTAAAGCCCGCCAGCTTAATACTTTTAAGGCGCATAATCGTCTAGTGTATGGAGATTTTAAGAGATGAGTCCTTAGCCTAGTTTGTCATATTTTTTTGGGAATTATATTTGCAAAAAATAGATATTATGCTTATACAAATAATAGCGGCATTGAGATACGCTAAGTGATTGATAGCAAAAACAAGTTCTAATTTTGGCAAAAATTCCTATATATACAAACACCAAAGTCCATTAGGATTTTTTTGAAATTCTATCGGAAAAAATAGACAGACTAGCGGCAAATTGCAACAAAATATTAATAAAAACCGACAAAATGCAGCTTTTTTATACATTTGTTTTGTCGTAGGCATTTTATTTCACGCTTTGCGCTTAAACAAAATGCCTTTATCACCACAGAAAGGATATTTAATTGATATCCCTTCACTATTAACGACGAGAGCGTTGCGCCCACGCTAATTCAATTTGTTTCATTCGCGCTAAAGAGTCGAGAACCAAATTACGCAAATGACGACAAAAATCATCAACCAACAAGGCAGCCTGTTCTCCTTTACGCATTAAAATAGCTTCCAAAATTCCCTTAAAAAACCCATGCGCTTCTTGTAATTCACGCTTATTGGTATGTAAAGCTAAATAATAACTTCGTTGCAACGCTGGCTGTAAATCTTCGAGCATTTCTTCAATATAGGGATTCATGGCAAAACGGTAAGCCATTCTAAAAAAAGAAAATGAGCCTTCATAAAAGCCCTCAATATCCCCTTCACGCGCTAATGCCTGCATGTGTTCCACTAAAGAAGTAAAACTTTCTACATCACTTTGCCGCCAATTATCCGCAGCACGGCGGGCAATCAAGGTTAATAACAGGGTAATGACTTCAAATAGACTTTTGATTTGTTGTGCCGACATTTCGGCGACCACCGCACCACGACGCGGATAAATATTGATTAAGTGGCGACGCTCTAAAATCAGCAAGGCTTCGCGGACAGAACCTCGACTGACATTAAGCTCTTTGGCGATTCTAAGCTCTTGAATACGCTCTCCTTCTACCAAATCGCCTGTCACAATTTGCCTGCCAACATGACGAGCAATTTGCTCCGCTAGACTTTCTGCCGCTTTAAAGGTCATAGCACACCCGTTGATAAAACCCATATCCGTTTTTTGTTCTGCACGCATGCTAACATGGGCTACGAGCGCTGCATAGAATAAATTGTCAAACAATCAGACCTTTTATTGCCCTACGAGGCAAGGAAACAGACCAAGTAGTCCCCATACTTAATGGGCACTGACATTAACTTTAGTAATCACATATTCTGAGATAGCGGCACTACTTTCAGGTTCTAACACAAAAACTTGTTGTTCGGGAATTTGGTGTTTTTCGATTAAACTGGCTCTAATACTTCGCGCTCTATCTAAAGCCAATTGGCGTAAATCGCCTTCGCTGACCGCATAATGCTGTTTAATTTGTGTGGATAATGCCAATAAATAGCTTTCCATCGCTAAACTTAGCTCTTGGCTCGTATTGGGTTTAAGATTTAAGACTTTTTGTTGCGTCAATGCCTCCACACCATAGAGTTCTTTATACCAATTTTCTAATACCATTTGTTTATTTGGATTATTCTGTAGTTTCGTCGTCAATATCTGTTGAAACTTACTTTGTTGTATGGCTTGACTATCCAGTAGCGGGTCAAATGTCCCGCGAACTTCCACACTTAACTGGGGTCGTTTTAGCAAGGCTTGGCCAATTTGTTGAATTTTTTGTTGACTCTCTGTGGTTAACTGACTGCTATTGGCGGCAAAGGCTAGACTATCCATATCCTCTCCGCCACCAACCAAATTGGCGATAAAACGAAAAGGTGCTGTTGCCACTTTGGTTAATACATTAACAATGGCTTGCCAAACAATAGGACCAACCCTAAATTTGGGGTCATCTAAACTGCCTGTAATAGGAATATCTAAATCAATCACACCGTCACTGTCTTTAAGCAAGGCAATCGCTAAGCGTAGCGGTAGACTCACCGCATCAGGACTATCTACCTTTTCACCTAAGGTCAATTGATTTAAGACAATCTTATTGGTGGCATTTAACTGCCGCTCGTGAATTTTATAATTCAAATCTAAAGACAATTTGCCTTTATCAATACGATAACCTGCAAATTTAGCTGAATACGGCGTTAAAGTGGTTAGCTCTACATTTTGGAAAGAAACCAACATTGCTGTATTTTCATCGGGATTAAAGGGATTTAACGCGCCTTTAATAAACGCTTTACCATATTGGTCAACGCGCCCTTGTAAATTAACACGGGCATGGCTACTGGCTTGGGTTGATATATCGCGAATATCTCCCGTTAATTGTTGAATACCTGTGGCAAATTGAGGCGTTAAAGATAAATCCGCAAATAACATCGCCCCATTACGGACATTCACTTGGGCAATCGTCATCGCTAAGGGCGCGGCGGTTGAGGATTTTTGAGTTGTATCGGGTGTATCGGCAATGACTTGCTGCAAATTGATGGTTTTATCAGGCGCAATAATCAAACGGGTAAAGGGCTGCTCAACATCAATACGTTTAATCGCCAAACGTTGGGGGCTTAATTGCCAATCTAAACCTGCGATATTCAGACCTCGCCATGCCAAAAAACGCTGGTTGAGTTTCATATCATTAGCAGCAAACTGATTTAACCCCACACTGCCCTTAAAACTTGCCTGTAAACTCTTGTCTTGCTGCACAGACAATTGCCCTTTCACACTTAATTGACCACTCTCCAACTTTAAGCGTGCCATATCCTGAACATACGGAGCAAAGGGGACTAAGGCCAGTTGTTTAATCTCCAGTTCGGTTTGAACCTTGAGTGGACTCTCCTGAAAGAGTCCTGACAAACGAATATCTCCCCCAGACTTTAGGGTTAAACTACCTTCCCATTCATGGGGTCTAGCTAAGTCTAATTCGGGCTTAATGACTACCTGATGTATATGGACTTGGTTAGCAATGGCAGGCTGTTGCGTATCGTCTTTAATATTGAGTAATAGTTTATTGAGAGACAATTCCCCTAACGCATAACGCCATGTAGGGCTTGGCTGGGATGTAGATGTAGATGTAGATGTAGATGTAGATGTAGATGTAGATGCTATACGTTTTTCTAAGTCTGTGACAAAACGCTGCCAATTGAGCGTGCCATCTTGCCGACGCTCACATGCTATCTCTCCTCCCTCGATAACAATTGCACCCGTGTCAATATATTGTTTTTTGGGGTTAATTTTTAGACGTTGAATATAAAGTTGTGGTAAAGCTAATAAGGGTTTATCTTGACCAATCAACAGCTTATTGAGACTAATCGTTGCCAAACTGGCATTATCTTGTTCAGGCTGCCACTGTCCATCGGTCAATACAAGTTGTTCATAGGCCAAAGGTTGTGTTTGGTTTGAAGTATCTTGCACGTTAAAATCCGTCACCGATAAACGCGCAAAACGGCTATTGAGATGTGGCCAATCACTTGCCAAGTTTTCAATCCTAAACGCATCAAAGGCAAGTGCAAAAGGACGTTTGCTATCTGTCAGATACCCCGCTTTTATCTCTACATTGGCATTAGACACACGAAGCAAGGGTTGCTCATTTTTTTCTTCTAACTGATAAGAGAAATCTATACCTAACTCGCCTTTCTGTAAGACAAATGGCATCTCATCTAACAAATTATTGACGGTTTTAGCTTGAATATGCTGCATGCTGACTTGCCCAGAAGACATCAATGGACTTAGGCCTATCACACCTTGCCACTTCAACTTTTCACCTAGGCTAGTTTCTGCTTGTAATTGATAACTGCCTTTATCCCCTTTGAGCGAGCTTAAATTATAGAGGTCGAGGTTAATATCTTCTAGGGTTGCAACAAAGGGCTTAGAACGGCTATCGTCTTTAATATCCACGTGTGCTTGATGTAAATTAAACACCGCCAATTGCCACGGCAGAGGCTCAGTTTTGGGGTTGTCATCAGCAGGTATCAGTTGTAATAAATTTAATTTCCCTTGAGCGTTAATGTGAGCATTTACCACGGGTTTAATAATATCCAGCTCTTCAACATAAATACGACGTTGCCATAGAGAGAGTAATAAACTTTGGTTTAGATAAATACTGTTAGCCGCTATTAACGGTTTATTTTGCGTGTCATAAATAGCGAGTCCATTGAGTTTAATCGCCAGCTTAAGCGGATTCACTTCAATTGTTTGAATCGCTAACACTAAACCTAACTCTTTGGACACATAATCTTGCGCTGCCTGTTTGATGAGCGTTGGTAAGACGGTAAACCCTAATACCGTATAAAATGCTACGGCAGTGCCTATGCCAAACAAGGGCTTTTTATGTGTTTTGACTAAATTCATCATTATGTGTGCCCAATCAATATTACAACGTATGTCGCGCAAATCGTTAAAACTATAGCCGATGTCTTTATCACTAAAACCTAAGATTCATATAGAGAAAAAGCATTTTAGTTATATAGCAAGTCTTGGTATCCTTAGCAGTAAGAGTTTATCTGTAGCCATTTGGCCGTCACAACTCATTTTTGAGCTAAATACGCCGTTATTTACAGAGACAAAAACAAAGTCTTTAGAATAACGGCGTGTTTTAAAATCCACAGCCCCTATATTTTCTGTTATAACAAAGTGCAAGGCTTATGTATCAATACGACGCATACGATCAAAAAATCGTCGATCAACGCGTAGCGCAGTACCGTGATCAAACCCAGCGCTATTTAGCAGGCGAACTGAGCGAAGATGAATTTCGCCCATTCCGCTTACAAAATGGCTTATATATTCAACGCTATGCTCCGATGCTACGCGTTGCTATTCCGTATGGCATGTTATCTAGCCAGCAAGTACGCACCCTCGCTACGATTGCTCGCCAGTATGACCGTGGCTATGCGCACATCAGTACCCGTCAAAACATTCAGTATAACTGGCCACCCTTGGCACAAGTTCCTGATATTTTAGCCGATTTAGCTAAAGTACAAATGCACGCCATTCAAACCAGTGGTAACTGTATCCGCAATACCACGACTGACCAATTTGCAGGGGTGGTTGCTGGCGAAGTGATTGACCCTCGCCCCACTTGCGAATTAATTCGCCAATGGTCAACCTTTCACCCTGAATTTGCCTTTTTACCACGTAAATTCAAAATTGCCGTTAATGCTCATCCCGATATAGACCGTGCCGCAACTGCTGTGCATGACATTGGTGTTTATATCGTGAAAAACGATGCAGGCGACATTGGCTATAAAATTTTAGTCGGCGGTGGCTTAGGCCGTACCCCGATTATTGGCGTTGTGATTCGTGAGTTTTTGCCTCAAAATGAATTGATTGCTTATTTAGAAGCGATTTTGCGCGTCTATAACTTATATGGTCGTCGTGATAATAAATACAAAGCACGCATCAAAATTTTGGTAAAAGCACTGACACCTCAAGTGTTTGCGGAAAAAGTAGAGGCTGAATTTGCACACACCAAAACCGAAAATCTTTTAGTACCTGAGGCCGAATTTACCCGTTTAGCCAGCTTTTTTACCGAGCCTGCTTATCAGGATTTAAGCGATAATCCAGCCGAACTCAGCCAAGCCTTGACCGATGATAAAGCCTTTGCGCTTTGGTTTAACCATAACACCCATGCTCATAAAAAGGCGGGTTATCGGATTGTAACTTTGTCGCTGAAACGCACAGGCGTTGCACCGGGTGATATTACCACCGAGCAACTTTTTGCGGTGGCCGACCTTGCAGACCAGTATAGTTTTGGCGAAGTACGTACCACACACGAACAAAACATCGTCTTAGCCGATGTACGTCAAGACCAGCTTTTTGCACTCTGGCAGCGTTTAAGTGCGCTAGGTTTTGCTACCGCCAATATTGGTTTCTTAACCAATATTATTTGCTGTCCTGGCGGTGATTTTTGTTCATTGGCGAATGCCAAGTCCATTCCCATTGCCGAACAGATTCAACGTCGCTTCAGTGACCTCGATGAAGTCTATGATATTGGTGCCTTAGATATCAATATTTCGGGCTGCATGAACGCCTGTGGGCATCATCACGTTGGCCATATTGGTATTTTAGGCGTAGACAAAAAAGGTGAAGAATACTATCAAGTGTCTTTAGGTGGTAATGCTGGCCATGACGCTAGCTTAGGTGACATTTTAGGCCCTTCTTTTTATGCCGAAGACATGGCGCATGTGATTGAAGAAGTATTAAATGTGTATCTCGACCATCGCCATGACAACGAGCGTTTCTTAGAGACTTATCGCCGTATTGGTATTGAAAAATTTAAGGAGCGCGTCTATGCCTAATATTATTAAAGACGGCGTGATTATTGCCGACTCCTTTGTCTGGTTAAGCGAGATTAACGAACTGCCCGCACAAGCGATTGTGGTGACACTGGCACTCTGGCAAGCGCACCGCGAGTTAATTAGCGCACATCCTTATGCTAAGGCGATCGTTTTGAAACCTGACCAACATCCAGAACAAATCCGTGACGACTTGGCACATTTTGCCATGATAGCTTTAGACTTCCCTGCTTTTGCAGACGGTCGGGGTTATTCTTATGCAGTGTTATTGCGCCAACGCTACGGCTTTACAGGTGAATTACGCGCCACAGGTGACGTGTTTAAGGATAATTTGTTTTACTTAAAACGCTGTGGCTTTAATAGCTTTGCTGTACGTGCCGATAAAAATATAGATGTTGCTCTGGCAGGACTTCATGACTTTACCGAAAGTTATCAAGCCAGTGTTGACCAAGATATGCCGTTGTATAGACGTCGTCTCGCCTAGAAGGCTTAACTGACACCTACTTGTTTGGGTTTACCCCCAAACAAGCACAGTCTGTATATAAGCACCATAAAAAAGCCGACTCATGGGTCGGCTTTTTTATAATTATGTCTAATTATGATTTAGGTTGTGGGTTATAACAGCTCTGTGTACTAATTGCCGTTACTTTGCCCTGAGTAGAGCCTACCTGTATCGTTCTAGGCTCGTCTGCTTTTTTATGAATAAACTGTAAGGTTTTGACATAACTAAACCAACGGGCAACGTCTACAGAATTCTCAGACTCATTATCACCAATCAGTACCGCTTTAGTATTGGCTGTACTTGTGACATCAATACGCACCTTACGACCACCCACAAAACTGATAACGCCTATTTGCACACCATAGAAGTTCTGCCAAACATCATCTGTCGGCAAGTTTTTTACCCAATCCCCAACCAAAATAATTGGGCTGATATAATAACGATTATTTAGGGCTAGAGTTGCTGAGACTGTCCCAATACGATATTCCTGTGTTCCTAATTGGTCTTTTAAGTCAGCATCTAAGGTCGTGTTACAATTATTATCTCTATCGCTGATAATGTTACCATTCGCTAAAATACTAATCCCCATATCACCAACCAAACAACCATCACTTTCACCCTGACAGCTATTACCATCTTTGAGACGTAGTTTTAAATGTAATGGGAATGTGGGCTTTTCACCAACTTCTATATTATCTACTGTTCGCCAAATGTCTTCGTTCAGATAGGTGGATACATCGCGAGTACGGTTCATATTCACCGTACCACTAAAAGTCATATTACCGTTTTGGTCACGTCTTTCCCATTTTCCCAGAACATTATCATCTACAGGCTCTGATACAGCCAAACCATAAACATTACGAAAAAAAGGTACACTGCCAGACATATTACTTTTTGACATTACACCTTGTGTAATATGCACAAAACCGCCACTTTGATTGTCAACAAACTTAAAATTTGCTTTAACTTTACCATCAAACTCAAAACCTAAATTTTGACTGATTGGACTTAAAAATTTAGGTTCTTGGTCGATGATAAAACTTTGCACAAATTGACTAGGTACATCGTTCAGTTCTGAGCCATTGGATAAGTCTGAATCTGCGGCATTCCCCTTCCACTCGGCGGCAATACCAATACTTTTACCTTCGCGGTCGAGTAAAAAAACCATGCTTTCTAAGAGCTTTTCATTTGAGGTACTCGATGGGGGCAAACCTAACATACCTGTATAAGCCTTCTCTCCTGTGGTAAAAGTTTGAGCTATCGCAAAAGGAATCACTTCATAAAAGCCTGCTTGTAGAACTTCAAACGATTTTTCAAAACGACTAATGGCAATGTTATTTGCAGGTAAGGTTTTATTTAATGCTGTTAAATACGGTGCTAGTGACTCCTCTAAGGTTTCAGTTTGTGCAAACTGAGTAACAGAGATGTCAGCTTTCAATGCACTGAGTTTTTCTTTAACGGCTTCCGTTAAAACAATGCGATTTAATACTCTATTATTTTCTGAATAGCCATCTGTATCCAAGGTCTGTAGTAAACGTAGTACATTGATGGTTTGCGTACCTGTAGATGTCTCTGTGGTCAAGGTATCACTGGTATAGCCAAACAAATCACGGGGGGTAATTTTTTGTACCACATTTAATTTACTACCACTAAGCAAACCTATCGGTGCTAAACGGTATTTACCTAAATCAATACGGCGCTCACCATTTTTAGCTTTTATATAAAAGCTAACAAATGAATTATCAGGGCAGTAAAAGAAACCTTCGGCATCTGTCACGTCCTTGACTGTATCGCAGTCATAATTTAATCCAGCGACAGGTTCATCAATAAACTGGCCTGTTGAGCACCGATTAGTCGTATCAGCAATACAGGTCGTTAAGGCGTCAGTTGATGTTTGTGTTGGATCTTTTAAGCTATTACTTCCTTCGCCGCACCCGCCTAATTGAGTTAGCAAAGCAACTAAAGCTGGCAAGAGCAATAAACGAGCAGAACTTTTCATGGTAACCTCTTGGAATAAACATCCATCGTAAATGCCCCTGTTTTGTACATCACGGGTAGCGTTGTTTTTAGCTCATTGACAGGGCGATAAAATAAAACATAAGTGGTATTTTCTGGGAGCTGGACTAAGCCATCAACACTTGCATATTGACTGTTTGTTGCTGGACTGGCTTGACTCCAATAATTCCATACACCAGACAACACACATCCCTGCTTGTCGGCAAACATAATAAAAGGCACATAAAACTTTGGACGCTTATGAGTTGTAGCGAACGAAGCAAAACGTGTGTCTATTGTCATTTTAGACAGTTGTTCAGAAACTAATAGTACTTTTTCTGGTGTTGAAATATGCTCACCTACTAGAGGTGGTTTAATCCAAATACTGTTTTTTTCTAAAAATGGTTTCTGCCGTTGATTAAGATATGTTAAATCAAAGCATTCGCTGGGTAACTGATACCAAGACTGTATTATTTGTTTATCCACAATCTGATACGTAGGTGCACGGAAAGTTTCTTTCAGAGGCGTACTTATCACTGGTGGTGCAACAATAGATGTCACACCATTATCACTTTCAATCACTCGCGAACCAACACTTCCATCAGGCAAATAATAAAATCGCTTTTTGCCTTCCGGAGCAAATTGTCGTTTCTCCAGAACTTCACTTTCAATGTAGATTTCGTTATCAAGCTCTAATACAGGCTTAGATGAATTGGTTAGGGACGTGTTTTCTGAGTTTACACCAGACTTAGCTGCATCGGATGGAGAATCCTCTAATTTTTTACTTGTAGAAGACTGGTTATTTTTGATAATTTGTACGCGTCCCTGCGCATCTACTGTTGGGTAAAAACGGTCCTCTGCCTGAATGGTAACTGGCAAAAATAACAGAATCAAAATGAAGCGCATATCTTACCAACGTGTGCGATAGACTAAACCCATAATATTGACCGTCGCACTCGTTTTAGCATCCAAACCCGCATAAGGGTTATATACCAAATTGGTTATCCCTGTTTGGTTTAATAAACTACTGGTATTTGCGGGCACAGTATCACGACTACGCAAGTGCATCAGTGTCAGGTCAATATCAGTATCACGGTCAAATCGGTAGCCAATCCCTGCACCATACATTTTAGCCGTGTTAATGGGTGCTAGAATGTTACGCTTGTTATCAGGAACAGCACTATCACGCGGCTCATAACCCAAACGAAATTTTAAACGACTTGTATGTGAATATTCTAAGCCTACACCCCAGTTCCAACGTGTATTAAACTCAAGAGGGAAACTCAATGAGCGATTTGTGGTTCCAGGTACTAATATTTTTGCAATCCTGAGCACTTGCACATCGCGGTCAAATTCAAAATTAAACGCGTTCCATACCCCAAAATCTGTCCAACCTACGTCAAAATTAATTTGTAACTGCGGTAATAATTTATACTTAATGCCTGTTTGGAAGTGAGCTGGAAACTCAATATCCATTGATAGCAAGCCCTCTTCTTTGGCTGGCATATAACTGGGTAGACCTAAAATAGCACCTAAGATTTGACCTGTAATCGAACTTTGTAGCCCTTGGTTAATTAAAGAACGCGCACCTTTTTCGTACTGGATTTTATACTTACCCTTCAGACGCATATTACTACCGCTTTGGTAAACAGCTCCCCATGCAAAACGGTCGTTTGGCTCCCATAAAATACCAAGGTTATAGGTCGGTGACAGCGTTTGCTGTAACGAAACATCTAAGTTTGCCATTTTTTTGAAGGGGCCTAGGCTTTCTTCGGCATTACAAAGTCCTAGCAACAGCAAGTCAGTCACAATGTTTGCACTCTCCTTAAAAGGACCACAAACATCTTCGTCAAACATACGAAATACACCAATTAATTCATTGGGAGCACGAAAGTCGGTATTTAAGGCAACTGCTTGATATGACATCCCTACGGACAAACCCACAGACAGCTCATCATTAACTTGATATGCTACTGAAGGAGATAAATAAGTAATCCGTTCTAAAGCAACCATTTTACCCATATATACGCCAGGGTCTTCGTCTTTACGGTAATAGCCCGCAATCATGGGCGCATAAAATGCAGTGGCGTAGGTATATTTAGAACCAGGTGGTTTATAGGCGATCCCTGCGGTTGGCGCTGCAATAGGACCTGGTGGTAGTTTAACCATTTTGTCCAAGACTGGAAGATATAAAGCTACCCCTTCTACACCAGAACTTGCCGTTTTGAATTGAGAGCATAAAGCTTGAGTATCTAATGGGTCATCCTCACAGACAAGCGGGTCATCAGAATAACCAAATACTCGATAGTTTGCAGGCGCAGATAATTCCGCTTCAATAGAGAAATCGGCCATCATTAACTGAATATCTAATTGCAAGCCTTGAATTTTAGTTAAACCCGCTGGATTGAAGTGAATGGCATTGATACCTGGCGGGTCGGCTGTCACTGCATTTCCTAAAGATAAGGAGCGCAAATCTACAGACATGTTTTGAGCCAACATAGCCTGTGCGCCTGAGCCATACATCGCCAACATTGCAATCGCTAATCGCGTTAGTTTATTAGGCTTGTTTGGAATAATAGTCATAAACGATACGCCTTAAATGCGATTATTCTGTCGCTAAACCTAAAAACTCTAGAGGCATTGAGAAGCCTAAATTGATGTCTGGAGAGTCCTCTGTCAAACCATAGCCTAAGCTCACATTAACAATACGTTTAGGACTGGTACGCAAGGACAAAGAAAAACTTAACGAACCTGATACTTGAGTTGCTGGCTCTACAACCTCTATTTCGGTACCCGTATCAAATGTAAAACGGCTATTTGTAGAAATACTATGCTGATAAGAGGCACTCATGGAAACGTCATAGTTGAGGGAATAAGCAAACCCTAGTGATGCCCCCAAACTCGTACCAGGGTCCATACTAGTCAAATTACGGGTACCACGTGACTGGTTTAAGTCACTGAGTTTATTACCTATCGAAAAACTAGCTGAACCAAATAAAACAATTGGGTCTGTGACTTTACTCATACTCAGACCCGCTGACAGACCATAATACCCCTTACCTGTCGACAAATCAGTCACCGAGTTGATTTCATAGGGACTATCGCCCGTTGCCAAGGACAGCGACGAGAACAATGTTGTTGTTGGCAGTCCTCTTTTTAAGGGCACAGGCTGCCAGCGCAAACCCACAGAAATATCCCCTAATCCTGTTGTTTCTTTACCTGCAAGGGTATCCATTTTATAAACTAAGGGTAAAGAGCCTGTTAGAGTCAAATTATCAAGCAAGCCATAAGAGACATCGATATTATTAGTAAAAGAATGCTGCGCATCTTCTTGAATACGCAAACGAGTGATTGTAGAGGTATCATCAGATATTGCAATATCTAAACGGGAGTCACGATAAAAGCTATAGTTCACATCATAGTTCATGGCAAATTTACCACGTTTAGATAATGAATAACTTTTTTCTGCTGCCTTGAAAACTTGCTCTAAATTCTTGTCCGAAGAAGCATCTGTCGATTTTTGTTTTAGTGCATCTCGTGCAACATCTGCACTGCTAGGTGCAGGTGTCGGTGCTGGCGTAGCCGCTGCTGTGGTATCAGTAGATGCCGCTGTATTTGCAGGCTGGGTTGTTTCATCGGCATGAGCGATAGAAAAACACAAGCAATTGAGTGCTACCAAAACATACGGAGTTTGACCCCAATTTCTCATTGTTATGATTCCTTATTTAATCTTGTCGATAAAAACAACGACTATTTACGTCGATAATATGACCGAAGTGGAACATCAATTATACTTTCAGCTTGACTTGCTTTTTCGTCTGCATTAAATACACGCTGTAAAGTGCCCGCACGGTCGGCATTTAATTCCATTTGTCTGTGATTTTCACTGACTTCCATAAAAGCCAAATAATTGATAGTTTTATCATCAATAAACCGCATATCAGCTTCGGTTAATTCTAAAGTTGGCTGCGGCTTAAAACCATTAGGGAAGACAACAAACATGACGTTACCATCCCAAATTTCCTCAAGTCTTGCTTCAGGAAAACTGATATTTCCAAGCGCAGGGTCAGCAATAAAAAAACGCCCTTCCTTATATTTTCTGACAATCACAAAATGTTTGAAATTAGCATAATGGATTGGAATAATGGCTGGGTGGTCAAGTTTTTTCAAATCATTAATACTGCCCTTATAACCTCCACTGGGATGCCCTAGCGCAGTGACCAAACGTTTCATATCCAACATGGAAAAACCACGACGCTGAACAATTTTTTCGTATTCTCCGAACTTTAACAAACCATCCATAATTTGTTTTTCGGTAAATTGGCGACCTAAGTAACCATTCAACAGCGTAGTTAAAGCGGCAGAACCGCAGCTATAGTCATAGGCTTGGCGAGAGATATTTCGGAATTGTTGTTCAGATAAAGGCGCAACCGTTTCTACAGGCTCATCCATGACAGCATAGGAATTGACGCGTACGTCAGTCGCATGACTATAATAGATTGAAGCAGGCTTTTTATCTGCCACTTCAAAAGCATCATTCGCAAACATAAAGATGATTGCAGAACCAATAGTCGTTAGAAACATAAGCGTTTTTCTAATTTTAGGTTTTAATAACCAGTTAATGATTTTTATTACACGCAAAATACTATTTTTTACCATAGTTTTCACGCGTTTTTCTGTAATTTGTTACAGGTTATTGCCTTAAAGGCTATTTTTCATACCAAACAATACCATTACGCATCGCGGGTGATGATTATTTTCCTGTAAGAATCAGCGAGTGCTGAGATAAGTTAAGGTCTCTCACCCCTATACTTCCCATTGTCACTCCAGACGTATTTGTCGTGATATTACTCATGGTAATATCTAGTCCTGTTAAACTAGGCGTTGAAAACGCAAGCCCTTCAGGCGTCATATCCAAGCCTGCGTTACTTAAATTGACGTCTGTCAATGTTAAACCAAAACGTAAGTTACGACCATTACCACCAAAACCTGTATCTACTTTATCAACCAAACGAATTTCACCCAAGTTAATGGTATTAAAACTGGTTGCACCAAAACTAATCATACGTCCCGACAACTCACCCCCCAACTGCAAGGTAAACAAGGTCGAGGTTGTTGGCAAAAAATCGATATAATCCCTATTGAGATAGGCGCTGGCCACTGTGGTATCACGGTTATTAAAATCTATCAATGTTGCTTCGTTTAAGCCCAAGCTATTTCTAATCGCAATTTTATCCATATAAACACGGACTTTTTGAGTAGCACCCGACAGGGTGGTTTGGATATTTAACATAGGCGAGCCATCGCCAATATTACCCACCGAATCGAGTATCAAGCGAAAACCGTGTGTACCAGCACTGGTACAATCACCACCAATCGAGTTTTGTACACAACCCCTGACTGCAATATCCTTAAACAATATATTCCCCGCATTAAACTCGTAACCTGGTTTAATGGTGGCTGGAATACCCGACTGGTCTGTCAACTGCATGGTATTAATAGTCCAACCATTGGTAGGCAATATAAAAGAAATATCCAAACCATCTTGGGCGACAGTTTGAGCAAGGTCTGCTTCTTCCAGCAACTCTAAAGCGTGACCCGAGGCCGATAACAACAGAGACACGATTAACATGCTAGGAGTTATTATTGTTTTCATTGTGGTAAGCCACCTAAGTCAACACGATTTATTGTTATGGGTATTGTTAGGGTCTATTTTAAGGTATTTATTTGCTTTGCGCTGTAATTTTTTGTTTTTTATTAGATTTGATAGGATTTATGCACCCAGTAAGGCATAAATAATTACGGCAGCCTAAGCTGCCGTAATTGCTTTAAGCGAGAACAGCGTCTCTCTTAAAATTAGTGACCACGGATAACCATGGTTGTACCAGAAACGTTCAAACCAAGGATTTGAACATCACCGATAATGTTGGTTGTACCAGTAGCACCAATTGCTACGTTATTTAAGGCTAAGTCAGCACCGTTAACTGCATCACCAAATTGGGAGATAGTTACATACAAACCTTCACCCAATGGGGCAGCAGCACCAAATGCATCAACACGGGCATTGACAGTTAAGTTAGCACCACCTGCGTTAGTCATAGACAAGCTGCTAGCTTGGATAGAACCACCACTGTTTGCATCAAACAGTTCGAAGTTATTGATTGTTAAACCACCGACTAATGTGGAGTTAGCAACAATCATTGCACCTTGAGCTTCGTTACCCAATTGGATGGTTGTTGTGCTGCCACCCATTTTGATTTCTAAGCCATTTAAGATACGAACGCGGTTATTGTGAGTAGAACCGTTGACTTCTGCATCTGTTGCATCGCCGTCACTGTTAGTATCACGACCTACTGCAACTTCGTCAGCCACTGCGTTAGAGTTAGCCACATAGATGTCGCCAGTTTTGATTAACAAATCTGGTGTTGTGATAGCGACGTTTAACATTGGGTCATCGGCAGTGGCATCACCGTTGGCGTTACCGACCATGTCGATAAGAACTTGGATAGCGGATGTGTCGTCAGCTAAAACAGCAGTAGAGTCAGCGGCTGTACCATCACCAATAACTAAGGCACCAGAATCGCCACGAGTGGCGATACCGTCATCGTCATGAACAACGATTTGGCTAATGGTTAAACCTTTTAATGTACCAGCGATACCACCAGCATCAAGCGCAGATACTTGACCAGCAGATACACCGTAAGTACCAGTTGCAGCAGCAGTCGTAATAGTGCCTGGAGAGATTAAAATGGTGATACCGTCTTGACCAGTTGCAGCAGCCATAGACTCATCGTCCATCGCTTCCATTGCAAATGCGCCAGCAGAAATCATAGAAACAGCAGAAACAAGGGCGAGCTTTTTCAAAGCTTTCATGGGATTTTCTCCTCGGGTTTATTTATAGTTTTTGTTACCGTTTTTTTATATTGGGTAACGTGCTATTCGGCAGACAAAAGTTACCACTGTTCAACTGCCTGAGCAAGTGATTTTCTCTAAAAAATTGTGAACTGTCCGACAAACGGCACGTTTTAGCGTGTGTACGTTAGGTAAGTGGCAAGCTGCTATTTTTAGGACTTTTGTAACGTTGCTCTTTATTCAGTATAGCTGAGTTTTTGATACTTTTGAAAGCAGGACATTTGTCTTTTTTATTTTTATCTAACATTTTAATTTTATGCAAATATATCATATCTGCACTCAGGCTAAGGGACATTTTTACGTTTTAGCTTGGTGGTTTGTTTTTTAGCTTGCTTCAGTCTTCAACATCGTGCTTATTAGGGTAGTGTCTAAATTCACGCTAAGGACAGACCGTTGGTTTGTTCATGGCATGTATGAATAGAGAGCAATTTTCTTTTTGTGTTTTCGTGTCATAATGCAGGGACTTAGATTGATTGTTTACTACAGGTTATTTCTTTGTTTGCTTTTTCTCTGCCAGCACATGTCTCTACTCACCTGCCCTTTTTAGCGTTTAGTCCTCTGCTGCAACAAGCCGCTTGGTGGCCTATGTGGTTAAAAGATGCAGACGCTTGGTGTTTGGCTGTGCTGCCTAAATGGTTGGTTGTTGAGCATGACGATGGCTGTTATCAATGGCTACGTCAGGCTGACTTGAGTTATCGCAAAGTAAAACTGGATACTGAGCTGGCTAGCCATGTCATTCGTTTATCTTCGCAAGAGGTACTTCCCACCATAACCCCCACCTGTACTGAGGGGTTTAGTGGCGGATTGATGGGTTGGCTAGGGTATGACTACCAACAACAACCAGCGGCACATCAGGAGTTGGTTTCGTTTCCTGTATTATGTTTTGGGTTTTACGATACGTTTATACGGCCTAATCATCACAATCAACCCACACTGTATAGTGCTGAGGCAAGGATAGGCCAAACCGTGTTAGCGATACTTTCGACACCCCCGCCTTCTGCCCATACCGACTTTAGACTCGACAGTGCTTTTGTGCCGTTAATGAGCCGAGCACAATATGAACACGCATTTGACAAGGTAGAAGGTTATTTACGCAGTGGTGATTGTTATCAGGTAAATTTGGCACAAGGCTTTAAGGCATCGTGTCAAGGGGTGGCTATTTCTGCGTTTGATGCGCTGTTAAAACTGAGCCAAGCGCCCTTTGCTTGTTACAGTCATAGCCCTTATGGGGAAATATTGAGTGTATCGCCTGAGTTGTTTTTGGCGTTTCAGGCTGATGGTACGGTATTGACTCGCCCCATTAAGGGAACACGGCCACGCCATGACACGCCCGAACTTGACGAGGCGCAACGTCACGATTTAGCCACGCACCCTAAGGATAAAGCCGAAAACTTAATGATTGTCGATTTGTTGCGTAATGATTTAGCAAAACATGCGCGCATTGGTTCGGTACAAGTGCCTACCTTATTTAAGGTGGAGTCTTTTCCACAAGTACACCATTTAATTAGTACGATTCGTTGTCAATTAGCGGAAGATACACACCCTTTAACGTTATTGTTTGATGCTTTTCCCGGTGGGTCGATTACGGGTGCACCCAAAAAACGAGCAATGGAGATTATTCAGGAATTAGAAAATTGTCAGCGTAGCATTTATTGCGGTTCGATAGGCTATTTAAGCACTGGGGGTCGCGGGCGGTGGAATATTGCTATTCGGACTTTATTAAGGGTAAATCATACGATATATGCGTGGGCTGGCGGTGGCATTGTCGCTGACTCGGTGTGTGAGTCTGAATACCAAGAGTGCTTTAATAAAATTGGCGCGATATTACGGTGCTTAGAAGATACGTTTTGGGTTAAGGACAAGCACTAGGCTTGTCCTTAATACACGCTTTTAGGCAGGAATATTACGTAAAGAGCCACTGATAATCTGGGCTTTTAATTCGGCATAAGTTTTGGTGACGGGGAATTGTGGAAATTCACGAATGACATTGTCTGGCGCATCAAACAAAATACCTTTATCGGCTTCTGCCAACATATTAGTGTCATTATATGAATCGCCAGCAGCAATAACACGGTAATTCAAACCATGTAAGGCCTTCACGGCTGCACGTTTTTGGTCAGGCTGACGTAGCTTGTAATCGACAATCATGCCTTTGTCGTCGGTCACTAATTTATGACAAAAAATCGTTGGGCGATTTAATTGTTTCATTAACGGGTCGGCAAACTCATAAAACGTATCAGATAAAATAATTAACTGAAAATGCTCACGAATCCAAGCGACAAAGTCATAAGCGCCTTCTAAAGGCCCCATCTCGGCAATGACCGCTTGAATATCAGGCAAGCCTAATTTGTGTTCTTGTAAAATAGCAAGGCGTTGCTTCATCAATACATCATAGTCTGGAATATCGCGTGTGGTCGCTTCTAAGGCTTTAATACCTGTTTTTTTGGCAAAGTTAATCCAAATCTCGGGCACTAATACGCCTTCTAAATCTAAACATACGATTTCCATCACAGACTCCAAACAACATAGAAAAATGGGGGCTAAACTAGGCGCGAACTCTACCGTTTAACACGCTGGCCTGCAATATTTTTACTGGCCTCCTGATGCTTTTTTAAGGTTGAATCCGTATTGCAACAAGGATACTGAACATTACAACACTGGCAAATTCACATCGGCAAAAATTTGTTCTACCTCGTCAGCCGTATCCGCCAAAATAGCACTCTCTACACGGGCACGAGTTAAATGCGGCGCAAAGGTTTGCATAAAATCAAACATAAAACTTCTCAACCACATGCCTCGTCTAAAGGCAATTTTGGTCGTGCTTGATGGAAATAAATGACTCACATCTAAGGCGACTAAATCATTGTCTATTGCAGGCTCGTAGGCCATATGTGCCACAATCCCAATCCCTAAACCTAATTTAACATAGGTTTTAATGACATCTGCATCGGTCGCTGTAAATACGACTTTAGGGCTTAATCCTTGTTGAGCAAAGGCTTGGTCTAATTGTGAACGTCCAGTAAAACCAAAGACATAGGTAACAATTGGGTAATCGGCGATATTTTCTAGGCTCAACGTTTTAATACGTGTTAGTGGGTGATTTTTAGGGACAACCACAGAACGGTTCCATTTATAGCAAGGGAGCAGAATCAAGTTAGTAAAATGCTCCATGGCTTCGGTGGCAATGGCAAAATCAACAACGCCAGTAGAGGCCATCTGTGCGATTTGTTGTGGCGTGCCTTGTTGCAAATGCAGACTGACATCGGGATAGAACTGTCTAAATTTTTCAATCACGGGTGGGAGTCTATAACGTGCTTGTGTATGCGTAGTCGCAATAGATAATTTGCCCAAACGCGGATTACTGTATTCTTCGCCTACCTGCTTAATATTCTCAACTTGTCTAAGCACTTCACGTGCAATCTGCAAAATTTCGTGCCCTGCGTTAGTGATTTGTGTTAAATGTTTACCATTACGGGTAAAAATTTCTATCCCTAACTCATCTTCAAATAATCGGATTTGTTTACTGACTCCAGGCTGAGAGGTGTATAAATTTTGGGCAGCGGTGGAAACATTTAGATTATTAGCAGCTACCTCACAAATATAACGCAGTTGTTGCAACTTCATTATTGTTACTCCCGTGTTTTTATCTCAATAATTATAACTATTAGTTATAATCATATAACAAAATCTTTATATAAAAACATAAAAAAACAGCTAAAGTAGCCCTCTTTTTTTGAACAATGATTGCTTTAGCATGTTGACAGATTTTTATTTCATTTTAGCTGGCTTAGTCGTTGGCTTTTGTGTTGGGGTGACTGGGGTGGGTGGTGGCTCATTGATGACGCCCATTTTAATCAGTTTTTTGAAAGTAGAACCGCATATTGCGATTGGTACAGATTTATTGTATGCCGCTATTTCTAAATTTTGTGGTTCTCTAGTACATGCCAAAAAACTAAATATTGTTTGGCCGATTGTATTTTGGCTGGCTGTAGGCTCAATTCCCGCGTCGCTTGCAACAACATGGGCACTCGAACATTTTATGGGAGGCGCTAAAGAATATAAAAAAGCACTCACCATTATTTTAGGTGGCATGTTGATATTAACAGGGGTATCGATTGTTTTTAGAAGTAAAATTGAGGGTTTTTTCAATCGTATAAAACATGACTCAGCAGGCGTACCGACACACCCGAATATTGACGCAAACGTCATTATTAAGCACAAGGCATGGGTGGTTTTTATGGGCGTGGTTTTAGGTTTTTTTGTCACTTTATCGTCAGTTGGTGCGGGCGCTTTTGGCATTATGGCCTTAGTGATTTTGTTTCCTAATTTACCGATGATTCGGATTATTGGCTCGGATGTGGCGCATGCGGTATTGTTAACCTTAGTGGCTGGTTTGGGTCACTTAAAAGCAGGTAATGTTGATACCCATTTACTCATGTTGTTATTAATGGGGTCTATTCCTGCAATTATTGTAGGGACGCTCTTAAGTTCTCATCTTCCAGATAGAGCGATTCGCCGCGTGTTAGGCGTAACATTAATGCTGTTAGGGACAAATTTTATTATAAACCCTGTTAAAGCCAAAGCTGCACCCGTGACACCACCGCCTGCTACCGTGGTTGTACCTAGTAGGCAATAAGTTAAGCGACTCATGATTGAGTACCCAAAGAAGCCATTATATGATGGCTTTTTTTTATGTTTCATTGCTAAGATTAGAGATGAAATTATCCTGCATAGAGCAAAACAGATGGCTATTTTTAGAATGATTTTAGGTATCTTTTTAGTCTTAATGGCTCCTGCCCTGATTTATATAGGTTTAGATGCACAGGAAAGTGGGATTGATTTAGGTGAGCCCAATGGGACTCGTGGTGCTGCTCTATTTGATTTAGTGGGTATGTGGGGAATGGCGCTAATTTCATTTGGCGTAGGTATTTCGGAAATTTTAACAGGCAAAAAATTGTTGCAAGAAGGAAATGACGACAAATGAAGGGCAACCACAAGGGTTGCCCCAACAGCTTATTTAAAATAAGCGTTATCACGTTGACTGTGGTCGGTACTATCAGTCACACGTTGCAATTCTGGAATATTCGCTTTTAAGGTCGTTTCTACACCTTGTTTTAAGGTCATATCAACGGCTGAACACCCCTGACAACCACCACCAAATTTTAATACAGCGGTTAAACCATGCTCGGTGTCTTCATACACTTCTAATAAGCTAACATTACCATTGTGTGCGGCTAAGCTAGGATTGATTTCGCTAAACAACACATGGTTAATACGCTCTTCGAGTGAACTATTTTCACCCAATAAAGGTACTTTAGATTTGGGTGCTTTAAAGGTTAATTGACCACCAAAACGGTCTTTGTTGTAGTCAATCACGGCATCTTCTAAATAAGGCGAGCTTTTGAATTCAATAAACGCCGAAAACCCCTCCATTGGCAAACGAATATCATCAATTTGCTCTTCGCCTTGGGTGCAATAAGCCATACAGCACTCCGCTTTGGGAGTGCCTGCATGCTCAACAAAAATACGCACCCCAATACCTTCACTATTTTGCTTCGCTAATAACTCGCGTAAATAGGCTTGGGCGGATTCGGTAATGGTAATGTTTAGATTGCTCATAAGGTTCTCTTTGACAGAAAATTTTGCCCGATTATACCTGATTTTTAATAACCTAGTAATTAGCTCAGGTTTAATAATTGTTTTATACCTAATGATGACATTTTTGCTAAAATGCCCGCCCTTGCTTTACAGACTGATAGATATACACCATGACAGCTTCTCGTTCTGACTTATTAAAAAACGCTTTACAACAACGCATTTTGATTATTGATGGTGCGATGGGAACAATGATTCAGCGTTATAAATTGCAAGAAGCGGATTATCGTGGCACCCGTTTTGCCGATTGGCCACATGATGTCAAAGGTAATAACGATTTATTAGTCTTAACCAAGCCGAATGTCATTGCCGAAATTCATGATGCTTATTGTGCGGCAGGTGCAGACATTTTAGAAACCAACTCGTTTAACTCTACTCAAGTTTCACAAGCTGACTACCATATGGAAGCGTTGGTTTATGAGTTAAATGTGGAAGCGGCACGTTTGGCCAAACAAGTCGCCTTAGCGTGGAGTGCAAAAACGCCCGAAAAACCACGTTTTGTAGCGGGTGTACTTGGCCCAACGTCACGTACCTGCTCTATTTCGCCTGATGTCAATAATCCTGCTTATCGTAATGTCACCTTTGATGAGTTAGTCGAAAACTATGTTGAAGCAACTAAAGGCTTAGTCGATGGTGGCGCAGATATTTTGTTAATTGAAACCGTTTTTGACACCCTAAACTGTAAAGCGGCCTTGTTTGCCGTACAAAAATATTTTGATGACACAGGCACTATTTTACCTGTGATGATTTCTGGCACGATTACCGATGCGTCTGGCCGTACTTTATCTGGTCAAACGGCTGAAGCTTTTTGGAACTCCGTGCGTCATGGGGATTTATTAAGTATTGGTTTTAACTGTGCGTTGGGTGCAGATGCAATGCGCCCTTACATTAAAGAATTAAGCGAAAAAGCCGATATTTTCGTTTCTGCGCACCCTAATGCGGGCTTGCCTAATGCCTTTGGTGAATATGACGAAACCCCTGCTGAAACTGCGGCAATGGTTGGTGAGTTTGCCCAAAGTGGTTTAGTCAACATTGTTGGGGGGTGTTGTGGTACTACACCCGACCATATTTCGGCTATTTATAATGCGGTTAAAGACCTTGCCCCTCGCGTTATTCCAGAGATTGAACCCGCTTGTCGTTTATCAGGTTTAGAAGCCTATAACATCACCAAAGACTCGTTATTTGTTAACGTCGGTGAACGTACCAACGTGACAGGCTCAAAAAAGTTTGCGCGTTTAATTCGTGAACAAAACTATGCCGAAGCCTTAGATGTGGCACGACAACAAGTGGAAAGTGGCGCGCAAATTATCGACATCAACATGGACGAAGGCATGTTGGATTCACAAGCGGCAATGGTTACGTTTTTGAATTTGATTGCCTCTGAGCCTGATATTTCGCGTGTGCCGATTATGATTGACTCGTCAAAGTGGGAAATCATTGAGGCAGGTTTAAAGTGCGTACAAGGCAAACCGATTGTTAACTCCATTTCGTTGAAAGAAGGCCACGAAGAGTTTGTGCAAAAAGCCAAATTGTGCCGCCGTTATGGTGCAGCCATTATTGTCATGGCCTTTGATGAAGTTGGTCAGGCAGATACCGCTGCACGTAAACGTGAAATTTGCGAGCGTTCTTATCGTGTCTTGGTTGATGAAGTTGGCTTTCCAGCAGAAGATATTATTTTTGACCCGAACATTTTTGCCGTTGCCACAGGTATTGAAGAACACAACAACTATGCGGTGGACTTTATTGAAGCGACTGGTTGGATTAAACAAAACCTACCCCATGCAATGATTTCGGGTGGTGTTTCTAACGTATCGTTCTCTTTCCGTGGTAACGAGCCAGTCCGCGAAGCGATTCATGCGGTGTTTTTATATCACTGTATTAAGCAAGGCATGACCATGGGTATTGTTAACGCGGGACAACTCGCGATTTATGACGATATTCCTGCTGAGTTAAAAGATGCCGTTGAAGACGTGATTCTTAACCGTAATCAAGGTGAAAGCGGTAATGAAGCCACCGAAAAACTGTTAGCCATTGCTGATAAATACCGTGAACATGGCAAAACCAACGACAATGCTGCCCCTGAAACCCTTGAGTGGCGCAATCAATCGGTTGAAAAACGCTTGGAATATGCACTGGTAAAAGGTATTACCACGTTTATTAACGAAGACACCGAAGAAGCTCGTTTACAAAGCAAACGCCCCTTAGACGTGATTGAAGGGCCTTTAATGGCTGGCATGAATGTGGTGGGTGATTTGTTTGGCGCAGGTAAAATGTTTTTGCCACAAGTGGTGAAATCGGCACGGGTGATGAAACAAGCGGTGGCATGGCTCAACCCCTACATTGAAGCCGAAAAAGTCGTTGGCCAATCCAAAGGTAAAATCTTAATGGCCACGGTTAAAGGCGATGTTCACGATATTGGCAAAAATATTGTTGGTGTGGTCTTGGGGTGTAATGGTTATGACATTGTTGATTTAGGGGTGATGGTGCCTTGCGAAAAAATCCTTGATGTCGCCATTAAAGAAAAAGTCGATATTATTGGCTTGTCGGGTTTGATTACTCCTAGCTTAGACGAGATGGTGTATGTTGCGCGTGAAATGCAGCGTCAAGGCTTTAACATTCCACTGATGATCGGTGGTGCAACCACCTCGAAAGCCCATACTGCAGTAAAAATTGACCCGCAATATCATAATGATGGCGTGATTTATGTCACCGATGCGTCACGCGCTGTGGGTGTGGCGACTTCCCTACTCTCGCCAGAAATGAAACCAGTTTTTGTCGCTGAACGTCGTGCTGAATATGCTGAAGTGCGTGAGCGCCATGCCAACCGTCAACCTAAAGCTGCCAAACTCAGTTACGCACAATCTATTGCCGAAAAATATCAACACGATTGGGCTAACTACACACCACCCAAACCCCAAAAATTAGGTGTGACTGTGTTAAAAGATGTGCCTTTAGCCGATGTTCGTCCTTATATTGACTGGACACCGTTTTTTATTACATGGAGTTTAGCGGGCAAATTCCCAGCGATTTTAAAAGATGACGTAGTCGGTGTTGAAGCAACGCGTTTATACAACGATGCCCAAGCCTTGTTAGATAAATTAATTGGTGAAAAACTATTAACCGCCAATGGTGTGATTGGTTTTTGGCCTGCCGCACAGGTCAATGATGATGATATTGAAGTGTATGCTGATGAATCACGCCAAACAGTGATTCACACCTTGCATCATTTACGTCAACAAAGTGACAAAGTCAGTGGCAAACCCAATTATTCTTTAGCCGATTTTATTGCGCCTAAAGCGAGCCAAACACCTGATTATATTGGTGCATTTGCTGTGACTGCTGGTTTAGGTGCTGAAGAACAAGCAAGAGCCTACCGAGATGCGGGTGATGACTATAATGCCATTATGGTACAAGCCCTTGCTGACCGTTTAGCCGAAGCCTTTGCGGAATATTTACATGAGCGAGTGCGTAAGCAATATTGGGGTTATCAAGCCGATGAAAGCCTCAGCAATGAAGAGTTAATTAAAGAAAAATATGTCGGTATTCGTCCTGCACCTGGTTATCCTGCCTGTCCAGAACATACCGAAAAAGCTACGTTATTTAAGTTATTAGATGCTGAAGTCAATGCGGGCATGAGTTTAACCGAACACTTTGCTATGTGGCCTGCCGCGTCGGTGAGTGGTTTTTATTATTCTTTACCACAAAGTACCTATTTTAATGTCGGTAAATTGGATAAAGACCAAGTAGAAAGTTATGCTGCGCGTAAAGGTTGGGATTTGCGTATGGCCGAAAAATGGTTAAGCCCGAATTTGGGGTATGAGCCTGAGTAAGTCGTATCCCAAAAGGCTTGCAGTGTATGACCCCTTTAGAGCAATATCAAACACTCCATGATAATGCTCAATTTATCTTGCGCATGAATTAGCTGTAGAGGTGTACAATGCCTATTGCCAAAAAAGTAAATTTTGTTAGCGAACAAGATTATCTGGAAGGCGAAAAAAATTCCGATATAAAACATGAATATATGGATGGTGATGTTTATGCAATGTCGGGAGCTCATGCCAATCATAATCGACTTGCAGGTAACTTCCATACTGCGCTAAATGTTCATCTCAAAGGCAAACCTTGCCAACCTTATATGTCGGATATGAAGGTTAAAATTGGCCGTAACTTTTTTTATCCTGATGTCTTGGTGGACTGTTCGGATGTGGACGGTTATTTTACCGAAACACCGACTTTAATTATCGAAGTGTTATCTAAATCAACTCGAAAAATGGATGAAACCACTAAACGGCTGTTGTATTTGCAAATTCCTACGTTGCTTGAGTATATTTTGGTTGAGCAAGATATTGTGCGGATTGAAGTCGCGCGGCGTAGTGAGGGTTGGCAGCCCATGCGCTATTTTTTAGGTGATGAGATTGTGCTTGAGTCGGTAGGTTTGACGCTGCAAGTTGAAGATATTTATGAGCGTGTAAATAATGAAGATATGAGGGAGTGGTTAGCCGCTAAATTGTAGGGTGGGTTGACATAGTAAACCCACCTTTTGGGGATAATGGGTTTTGTGCCTTTAGCCATCTTACGCTCGATGGGCTAGTCATCCTCTGTCATTGTTAGCCACAAACATAGATTAAGACTCACACATCTTCGCAGCCTTTGCTATGCTATTTATGTCTATCTATTTCTTCACATCAATGCCATTTTTAGATGATTACACCTCAACTATGACATTAGGCTGTTGTAAGACTTTTATTTACACATGTATGCAGAAGGATCTATACCATGCACTTTAAATCTGATGACTTACTTATTGGCCCTATTTTGGGTTATGAAGGCAGTGATAATTCAGGTACATTACACTACACAGTGTGTGTATTAGTCAAAACAGAACCGTTATCCATCAAACTTACCGCTAAATGGCGTTCACAAGGTCAACCACCTGAGCCTCTGTTGCGAGCTAAAGAAAAAACCATAAGCGGTACATTCTATCGTTTTGAACTCTCTGTAAAACAACCGATAGGGACACAAGGCGAAGTCATTGACTATGTACTCCATATTGATAATTTAGACATTACGCCTTCACTATATGCCAACATGGGTGGCAATAGCTTTTGCTTTTATGTGCCGGCTAAGCAAGAAAATCCGAAAATTGCCTATGGTTCATGTAATGGTTTTGAACCAAAGAGTAAAGACACCAGTACCCCCATTTGGAATAAACTTTATCAACATCAAATCACCGCTTTATACAGTGATACGACACCTTTCTCTTTGTTACTAATGGGAGGGGATCAAGTATATGCCGACAGTTTATTTAATCCATACCTAAAAGATACTGACCCTTTATTCGCATTACAAACATGGCTAAACAAAGAGCCTACCCTCAAACCTAAGCCTCAATTAGCACCCGCCTTAGATAAAGCCTATATTGATATTTATCAGCGTGCATGGGGGAATACTGCCGTTAGACGTGTACTCGCATGTATTCCTTCATTAATGATGTGGGACGACCATGATATTTTTGACGGATGGGGCTCTTATGAAGAGGGTTGGTGCGACTCGGAGATTGGCCAATTAATTTTTACTGCTGCTAGTAAAGCCTTTTGTTGCTTTCAATTACGCCTAGGTCAACATAATCGCACTTTGTTGAATTCTCAACCACCAAACAGAGAACAAGATTTTTCTTGGCGAGTGAATCTGAATAATATTGATATTGTTGCCCTAGATAATCGCAGCCAACGTACCCTGCGGCAAATCATGTCCAAAGAACAATGGCAGCGTGCGATTCAAGCATTCCAACCAAGTCCAGAAGCAAAACTGATGTATGTGATGGTCGGAGTCCCACCCGTCTATCAGCGCTTTGAACATAGTCTAGAAAAGGTTTTGCTTTTAGAGGCCAATAATCCTAAAAATGGCAACCTAGATGATCTAAGAGACCATTGGAATGCAAGCCATCATGAAGCTGAACGTGATCGCTTATTTTATAGTCTGGATGCGATTAATGCACAAATCGAAAAAGTCGTGATTCTTTCAGGCGATGTGCATGTTGGCGGATTTGGACAAGTAAAAGGCAAACGCACTGTCTATCAGTTGATTTCGTCGGCACTCCAATACACTGCACCTTCGCTGCCTTTCTGGTTAGGATTACGAGCGATTAGTAGTACCCAACCACTGAGTATCCATGAAGATCGATTGCAAATACACATTGTGCCAGTGCCTGTTGCAAATGCCAATGAATACCTCAGAATGCGCAATTTTGCATGGCTACAATTAGGCACAGATAATTATTTGTGGTTTAACTGGGTTGCTGAAGATGGCATTCAACGTTATTTGGCTCGTTAAAATCTTGGTAGATAGGCTGCTTTAGGCTGACCTATCTATCCCAAAAAAAACCTTTGATGGCATTTGCCCTCCCCTTACAAACGACTTCGCCATTATCATTAATATGTAAACGCTTGCGAACTGCTTCCTTAAAAGTCAATAAATCATCCGTAGGCATTGCCGCTAATGTTGCGCCTAAACTGGGGGCAACCATGACAATTGACCAATATTCGTCAAAGCTGCTAAAGGTACGCTCGACAATAATTTCTTTTTGTTCAATGTGTTGTAAGCCTGCTTGTGTCCATAGTTGATACAAACTTTCTTGGCTACTGGCATCAGGGCTTGGCGGTAAAGGTGCGCTAATGTTGCGGATTTTTAGCTCTTGGCGTAACACCTCATAAGGAAAACCGCCACCCATTAAATCCCAACCATAGGCGGTGACTGTGCCACCCGACTTAACCACTCTCACCATTTCTGCCACGCCTTGTGCTGGGTTGGGCACAAAAAAGAGGACTAATGGCATAACGGCAATATCAAAGTTGTTGTTTTGATAGGGTAAGTTCATGGCATCGCCTTGTTGAAAGGTGGCGTTGCTTAGTTTGGGTACGCTACGGGCATAAGCAAGTTGTGCTTCGGCAGGGTCTATACCGTCTATGCTGTTAGGGGCGCAACGGTCAACTATCATTTGGGTAAATGCGCCATTGCCACAACCCACATCAAGCCATTGTTGATTAGGCTTTGGGGCTAACCAATCTAAAAAGGCATTACCTGCCAGTTGACTCCATACGCCCATATAACGCTCGTAGGCAGTACCGTCTGTGAATTGGATTTGGTTGGTCATTTATTTTCCTTTATTTGAGTGTTTGGCTTTCCTTCCTCAATGCAAATTACCATAATTTTTATCTACTATCATTATCGATATTCTACACTTTGTCACGTTGCTAAACGCATCACGCCTTATCGCGTACCTCCATCAAGTCTTCAGAGTCGATATCATGTTAATTAGTACTGCACTTCAAATTGCACTGCATGCTTATGCCAATAAAGTAGATAAAGCAGGCGTGGAATATATCAAACACCCTTTACGGGTGATGGCCAAAATGCATAGCGATGAAGCGATGGCCGTTGCCTTGTTACATGACGTCATTGAAGATTCTGATATTAATGCTCAAGACTTATTAGCCGCAGGCTTACCGAAGGACATTGTGGATGCAGTCTGTTGTTTGACTAAACAGCAAGACGAGGATTATTTTGCTTTTATAAGACGAGTAAAAACTAATCGGCTGGCCACACAAGTGAAAATCGCGGACATAGAAGACAATATCAACGTATTACGTTTAAGTACCTTAAGCGATGCAGATTTAATGCGGGTTCAGAAATATCATCGGGCGTGGCAACTGTTACAAACATAGAGCGTTTACCCATCCTTGGGTCGTCGTTATTTATTCATCATTCAAAGCACATTCATAATTACTCGGCTCAAGTTTACAACGCACATTTTTTAACAACCGCATCATTTGTTTATCGTAATGACCTTCTTTGGTCATTTGAATCCGCGCGGTGCGCATCATCGCGACGTAACCTGGTTTATCGGCTTCGGGCACATCCATCCAATATTTGACGGGAATTTCGTTTTCTGTTTCTAAAACAAATTGATAGGCAGGTGCTAATTGCGTTGACACAAACTCCCGAATTAACGAGCCTAAACCATCAGGAAATCTGTTTTGATGCATCATCAAGACACCCGTCACTTGTAATAACGGGAATTTGATAATGGCTCCACGGGCATTACCTTGAGCATCGGTCATACCGCGATACAACTCTAAGGGCTCAAAAGCCAACGCAGGAGCAGCCATAATTTCTACTTGGCCATTATTGAACTTGCCACCGACATTCGAAAAGTCAACCGATACAGGTTGTGCGCCTATATTTTGTACCATTTTGGCTTGTGATTTATCAAAGTCAAACACCGCAACTTTTTTGCCTGCGGCCTTAGAAATGGTATTAATTTTACGGTCATTGACCATAATATAAGCAGCACCCATTGGGATAATACCGACAATCTCAAAGTTTTGACTGACCATGTATTTGTTCATTTCGGGTTTAGCCAAAATTCCAATCACTTCGTTGAGTTGCTTATAAGATAAAATCGCACCAATCGCATCTAAACTGCCAACAAAAGAATTATATTGACGTGCGCGCAAGTTGCTCATGGCAATGCCATCACACTGACCTACCTTAAAGTCTTCAGACGCCACTCGCTCATCATTATAAATATTAAATTTAACTTCTGTACTGGCTTTACGTTTGAGTTTGTGTGAGGCGATGTCGATACGCATGCTGGTTGGGGAAATCATGGCGACATTAAAGTCGATACCAATATCTTTTGCTAAATTCGAATATTTGGTGAGTTCCGAAATATTATTACGCACATATTGAAAGGTTTTACCCTGTATGCCGCCCGGTGCAAACATACATAAGGTGACATTTTTAGGAATTTTGTCCCATGTCGCAGGCTTATCTAAGAAGGCTTTAGCACGCGCAATAATCGAGCCTTTAGGTGGTTCAAAGGTGGCTGGTGCTGCGACGGCCACACTAGATACCATGAGTGCGGCACCTGCTAAGGCATATTTGATTTTGTTGTACATATTATTGTCCCCCATTAAGACGTTACAGGATTGAATTGCATTAGACATCAATCCAACATAAGTCCACTGTAATCGGAGACATGGCGGTTTGATAGTGACAATCATCACATGATATTTGTCACTATTTGGCTGTTTTATAAGGCTAAAAAGTCGATGACCGCTTTTACAGTTTGTTGAGGGTCTTCTTCGTGTGGCACATGGCCTAAACCGTCTAACACCAACAACTGACTACCTTGTATATCTTGATGAAATTTATTTGCTAACTCTACAGGAATCAATTGGTCCTGTTTCCCCCAAAGGATTAAGGTAGGTTGACTGATGGTTTTAATAGCATCGCTATTATCGGCACTGACTTGCTTAAACCGTTCCACTAATGCGCGTCTATTGCCTTCACGCAGGGTCAAATCGTAATAACGGTCAACCAAATCTGTACTAACTTTGTTGGGGTCGGCATACACATTACGGACACTGGCATCTACCATATGACGCGGTAAGGTATACTCCATGACTTTATTCAATACGGGGATTTGCGCAATTCTAAAGCCTATTGGGATAGATTTTGGGGTAAATGGATAACCTGCGGCATCGACTAAAATCAATTTTTTCACCTGTTGCGGTGATGCTAAAGCAACGTGCCATGCAATGTGCCCTCCCAATGAGTTACCCGCTAAAACATATTCCTTGATACCTAAATGCGTGGTCACTTGTTGGACAAACTGTGTATAGTGCTCAATACGATAGTCGTTATCAGGAAAAGGGCCTGTTAAGCCAAAGGCGGGCAAGTCAAAACTAATCACTCGCCGTTGTGTTTTTAAGTGAGAAACCCATCCCTCCCATGTATGTAAACTGGCTGACGTGCCATGCAACAAGACGATAGGTTGAGGGTCATCACGCACACCTTCATCACGCAAATGTACCTGCATACCTTCGATAGTAATAAATTGCGAAGGAGAAGCCGCCCAGCGTGGGCTAAGCGCAGCCACTGTTTTATCAGGCACATAAGCTACACTCCCCGCACCGACACATAACAGCAGACTCATCACCAGCAAGACGATTTTTTTCTGAGGCATAACCACGTGTTTTCTCCGATGATTCTTGATGACATAACAAAACAGACTATCAAAATCGTGTACTATGTTCCAGCAAATCAAACAGCCGATAACAGGTAACAATAATGACTTCACAATATCATACAGGGGCGTGTTTATGTGGTGCTGTGCGCTTTGAGACGCTGGGTGAACCAGTGGCAGCTTATGTGTGTCATTGTCAGTATTGTAAACGCGCATCGGGCAGCAGCATGCAAATTGCGGTCTTTTTTAAGCCGACACAAGTACAAATTAGCGGCGAGTTAAGTCATTATGATTATATCTCTCCAATACATGGCCGTACTATTCAGAGTCAATTTTGTCCTCGCTGTGGAACTAAAATTGCCTCACGCATTTCACGCGTGCCTAAAGTCATTTTAATATCTGGCGGTGCATTTGATGACCCTAATTGGTTTACAATTAGCTGTCACTTATTTACTCAGCATAAACTCACATGGATGCCTTTGCCCTCAGATACGCCCTGTTATCTCGAACACTTTTTAACGGAAGCAGGTGAAGCCGTTGCTCCCCTAAAGCCCGTAGCCACATAATCATACTGCGCGCTCTTTTTTGCTTAACGCTAGTACGTACGACGTTCAGCCCCTATGTATTTGTCGATAATGAATGGCTTAAGTATCCACTTTTACTTGAGCCGCTTTGGGATTCGGCTCAAAATAGCCCCCTTTCTGACCGCAATGAGGTAAATACGGTGACACCATCAAACAGGGGACTGGCTGCGTTAATGCTTAGTTTTTTGTCTGGCTGTGCGACGACTGTCCACGTACCACAGCCCGCCCCTCAGTTGTCCAGCCCGCCGACACCAACGACTGTCATTGAACATGTTAGCTCAGTGAGCACTGCGGCTACGCCAGATAACGTTATCAGTGAACCCCCACCGACTGTCACGCCACCTGTGATTATTAGCCCACCGACTGTTACAGAAGCCCCTAAACGGGTAGATGAAGGGCAAGCCAAAACCCTGCTATTCCAATTATTACCGTCTGATATTAAAGACCGACAAGGCTGGCGTGATGATATATTTACCGCCTTTAGTCATCTTAAAATTCCTTTAGAGGCCAGCTATTTTTGTGCTGCCATTGCCATTATAGAGCAAGAATCGAGCTGGCAAAGTGACCCCATTGTTCCGAATTTAGATAACATTGTGTGGAAAGAAATTGAGAAAAAAGCGGATAACTATCATATTCCTATGCTCGCCATTAAAACAGCGTTCTTAAAAACATCCCCCAACGGCAAAAGCTATAAATACCGTATCGACCATTTACGCACCGAAAAACAAATGAATGACTTATTTGAAGACATGGCCAGCGAAGCCAAACAATTAGGTTTGCCATTAGGTATTAAAAACCCTATTCGTACAGGTGGGCCAATGCAAGTGAGCATTGAATTTGCAGAAGGCCATATTCGGGTATGGCCTTATCCTTATCGTTATAAAGGCAGTATTCGCAGTGAAGTCTTTAGTCGCCGTGGCGGCTTATATTTTGGCATTGCTAACCTATTACAATACCGTGTTAACTATCCTGTCATGGCCTATCGTTTTGCTGACTTTAATGCAGGCCGTTACAGTAGCCGTAATGCGGCGTTTCAAGCAGCACTGGCAAAACTCAGTGCCGAAAAAATCACCTTAGATGGTGACCTTTTAATGTATAAAACCGATGCCATGAGTGAGACACTACAGACTCTTTTGGCACTCAGTAAGCGTTTGGGACTGTCACGTAGTCAGATTGAGCGTGATTTGAAACTCGAAAAAACCGAAGGTTTTAGCCAAACGATGCTGTATAAACGGGTATTTGAGCTGGCACAACAGCAGACAGGTCGTGTTTTAGCGCAACAAGTGATGCCACAAATCAAGCTATCTAGTCCTAAAATCACACGAAAGCTCACCACAGAATGGTTTGCAAATCGGGTAAATGGGCGTTTTAAGCAATGTATGGCACGTGCTCCAGATAGTACGCCTCTTTAATCAGGTAGCCATTTACGCAACATCGCCTGTAGACCTGCTAACTCCACAGGCTTGAGTAATAAGTCATTCATGCCTAGACTCAGACATTTTTCGGCCTCACTAGGCAACGCACTGGCGGTAAAAGCAATAATGGGTAATGGTTGTTGTGCATATTGCTGTTCGTGATGGCGTATTTGAGTTGCAAGGGTATAACCATCCATTTCGGGCATGTGGCAATCTGTGAGTAATAATGCGGGACGATACTCTGCCAATAATGTCAATGCCTGTACGCCGTTTTCCGCCAAAATACAGCGATAACCTAGCCATGCCAATTGTTGCTGAATGAGTTTACGGTTAATTGGGTTATCTTCGGCCACTAAAATCAATTTATCTGTTGCTTGCGTTGGGCTAAGGTTTGGCGCTTGTCGTGATGCAAGGGGATTGGTCGAGACTAACTCCACAGACGAAATATAAGCTAACTTTAATAAACAGCTAAACTCACTGCCTTGATTGACAACGCTTTTTACCTGCAAACATCCTCCCATCAAGGCGACCAACTCTTGGCAAATCGCTAGCCCTAAACCTGTCCCACCATAACGACGTGTAATCGAATTTTCTGCCTGTCTGAATGGCTGGAAAATACGGCCTAATGCCTCAGGTTCAATACCAATGCCGTTGTCAGCCACCACGAATAATACACTCACATCATTCACATTGAGTACATCAACCACTACGCGCAACGTCACTGTTGCTTGCTCTTGAGAATGACCCGCACTAAATTTAATGCCATTACTGACTAAATTTAAGAGGATTTGTTTTATGCGTAGCGGGTCGCCAATCACCTTTTTGGGTAAACGGCTATCCATCTGAAAATCTAATTTTACGTTCTTCGCTTTGGCAATCGGTGCAAGCACTGCTATCGTTTCGGTGAGCATCGCGGGCATATCGAAGGGTATTTTCTCCAAATGCAAACGGCCTGCATCAATTTTTGAAAAATCCAAGACATCGTTTAATAAAGCCAATAAAGAGTGTGCAGACTGATGGGCAACTGCGACTAGTTCACGCTCCTTTAGGGGCTGTACTTGTTGCCCTAATAGTTCCAAAGTGCCTATCATGCCATTAAGTGGAGTACGAATCTCATGACTGATATTGGCCATAAATTGCGCTCTGGCGGTGTTAGCTCCCTCTGCGGCCTGTTTGGCAAGTTCGAGTTGCTTATTTTTATCCGCTAACTCTGATAGACTTTGCTCTAACCTCTCTGCATAACCTTTTGTTCTTAATAACAAATACCTTAAAATAAAAGCAAAATTTAAAATCGCTAAAATAATTGCGCCCGTTTGTAACATGCGAATGAATTTTACTCGTTGATAACTCGCTGTTTCGACCTGAGAGGTCAGCTCATTCATCAAAAGTAATAAACTTAAATTATGCTGCTGACTCAAACGAAAGGCTTGCGCCAGTAATACAGGATTATCTTTGTGTTGTGCGGCTAGAGTGAGCGTACTCGCCAAGGGTTGCCATAAATGCTGAGTTTGTTTTAATAACTGCTGGGCTTGTGCCCCTTGAATCGGCGCTAAGGTCACACGTTTGCCGTCACCATTCGTCACTCCCCCCCCCACCATTAGGGCATTGAGTGTGCTATCAAATAATTGTTGGCTGTCTTGCAGACTTGGCCATAATTGTTCCATCGCTAATGGGGTAGGATTTAATTGTAAATTGAGTAAATCTTTGGCAATACGCTGACACAACATGCGCTGACGGCCAACCAAATTAATTTGTTGCGCACTACTTGCGAGTTGGCTGGCCAAACTAAAATTCAGCACCAAAACCGTCAAATCAAGCAATAAAAAAAAGGCAGCCGCCAGTAATACACTGCGGTACATTGATTCGGCGTTGTTTGTTGGTTTTATAAGCGCCATGTGTGCTCCAGTCTATCTCCTCTTTGGTGATTTGACACCAGAGAACGCTTTGCACAATTGATGAGCAAAACTTATACCATATCAAAGACCTGTCTATTTCAGGTCTTTAGCTGTTATGGCATAGAAAATACCTCCTGATTTAGATGAAAAATCTACGAGATAATCGTACATAATCCAGTTTTTTACTTGAAGAAACATCGCTAGTTTATTGATATATGGCCAGAAAATTTCTCTAGCCATTTAGAGTGCTGTTATCTACTCATCTCGAGTGAGCACTTCTAATAATTCGATTTCAAACACTAAATTGGAATTGGGTTTAATGATTGCACCAACTTGACGCTCGCCATACGCTAAATGGGCAGGAACATGTAATCGCCGCTTACCGCCTACTTTCATACCCATTAACCCTATATCCCAGCCTTGAATGACACGACGTGTACCAATCACACATTGAAAAGGTTGACCACGGTCATAGGAGGAATCAAATTTTGTACCATCTGCTAACCATCCTGTATATTGCGTGGTAATTAATGCCCCTTTAACCGCCGCTTTCCCTTCTCCCAATATCAAATCAATTATTTCTAGTTCGTTAGACATGTTTATCTCGCTATTTGCTTAGGGTCTGTTGATGTTTTGATTGTGGTTACGTGCTGGTTCACTACGGTGAACCTTGATATACCAACTTAGCACATTACCTATGTCTTACGCATGTATAGGCCACAAACGTATCCATTTTAATGATACGCGGCCATCAGATGTACAGCATCAGATAAAAACATGTGAGCGTGTGCATTGACTGGCTATTTCCGTCTTATACCAAAGCGCCTATAATGACTAATCCTTCTGCTTGGTCATAGGCTTTGGCATTGATTATGCGTCTATTTTTTGCACTTTGGCCAGATAACTCCACTCAGCAACAATGGGCATTCACCACAGAGCCTTTTGTCCAACGCTTAGTAGGCAAAGCCAGTCCCACACAAAATTTGCATTTGACACTACAGTTTTTAGGTGACGTCGAAGGAACACGCATCCGTCGTTTACACGAGATTGCCCAGCGCGCGGTAGACCGACCGATTGACTTTCGTTTTGACCGTATTGAATGCTGGCGCGATGCACAACTGGCTTGCTTACGACCTGACCACGAACCAAGTTCTTTAGTTCAACTGGTAAACCAACTGCAACACGGTCTAGCGATGGAAGGTTTTAAGGTTGAGCGCAAAAAATTCAAAGCGCATATTACACTTGCCAGACATCTGCAACATTATGAGGCCGCTTTACCTTTATGGCCTGCATTGACATGGCGAGCGTCGACACTGGCCTTGGTACGCTCGCGGTTAAGCGCACAAGGCAGTTTGTATGCGCCCGTAGGCTTATGGCCATTAGCCGACTAAAGGGCGTCACATTCGTCATAGTGCGAGTACGATTAAGGTCAACACTGCGCCTATACCGTAAACACATGTCAATCCAATAGCACACAGCAATAATAATAAACTGATTGGGTTTGCAATAAATAAGGTATGTGTCAATACGGTACGAATAGCATCTATCCCTTGGACTAAACTCCATAACTCTTTGAGGAGTGTAGGTAGCTTTTTGGTTTGCTCCCGTGGACGCTCGATGACAGGTGTTTTTTCGAGTGCTAATTTAGGTTCTGTCGGTTTAACGAAACCTTGTTTGAACTCGTCTAAGACCTCGGGCAACTCAACTAAATCCAGTAACATCAAATACCAAATGGCTAATATGACGACAGGCAATAAACTCAACGCTATCGGGATTAAGTACCAAAAACTCCATGCCCATTCATGAACAATCAGCCACCAGACTACCGCTAAAGCACTGAGCGCTATGACTAATAATTTGCCAATTTTCGTGAGTAACCACGACGCAATTTGGGTAATAGGTTGAATCAATTGCTCAATACGTGCTAATTGTTGTTCGGTAATCACACAATTTCTCCATTCAATCATTTAAATGTGTAACAACTTGGTACGCTAGTACTCTAATCAAGAGGATGATATAGGCACCTTGTGTGTGAAGGAATCATTTATTTACCTTATGGGAATACATTATGCGTCTAACAACAGGTCAACTCGCCCCTCAATTTGTTCACAACGACCTCTATGATGTCACACTGGATAGTCGCAGCTTGCGTGGCAAGAAGATTTTATTATCTTTCTACCGCTATGCGTCGTGTCCTTTTTGTAATTTACGTTTTCATGCTTTAACGCAAAAACAAAGTCAATGGCAAGCACGTGGCTTAGAGACAGTCGCTATTTTCCAGTCTCCCAAAGACAGTATTTTAGAATATGCAGGTAGCGAACCAAGTGTCATTCGCATCTTGCCTGACCCTGAACGTACACTCTATCAACGCTATGGTGTAGAGGGGTCATGGGCAGGTTTTGTGAAAGGTGCCTTACAATTAGGTACATTCGCCCAAGCACTCAAATCTGGACATTTACCAGGCAAAGTAGAAGGTGAGATGAATATGATTCCTGCCGATTTTGTCATTGATGAACAGGGCACCATACGTTTGGCTTACTACGGCAAGGATATTAGCGACCACGTCGCTATTGAAGACATAGAGCGTCTGCTCTAAGCAAAGACACCCGCTGTCACACAGCGGGCATCTGTCGAATGTCACTTACTGAGCTTTCGTAATTTCTAATAATTCGACTTCAAACGTTAACACGGAGTTGGGTGGAATCTGGCCACCGCCCTGCTCACCATAAGCCAAGTTTGCTGGAATCACAAAACGGTATTTAGAGCCAACGGTCATTAATTGTAAGCCTTCCGTCCAACCTGCAATCACTTGATTTAAGGGGAAAGAGACAGGCTCACCACGTTTGATAGAACTGTCAAAGACCGTGCCATCTACTAATTTACCTTCGTAATGGACTTTAACAGTATCCGTAGCCACAGGTTTAGCACCTGTGCCTTCTTTAATCACTTCATACTGTAAACCCGAAGCGGTTGTCTTTACGCCAGCTTTTTTCGCATTTTCTGCTAAATACGTCGCGCCTTTAGTGACAGCTTCTGCGGCGGCTTTCTCTTGGCGTTCTGTGGCCTCTTTACGCACTTTCGCTTCAAACGCGGTTAAGGCTTTTTTCATTTCTTCTTCGTTAATTTGACCTGCTTTTTTGGCATACGCATCCTTAAAGCCCGCCACGTAACTGTCGACATTAAAGTTAGGGACTTGTTTTTCCATCGACTGAGCGGTCATATAGCCTATACTATACGCAGCTTTAGCATCATCATTGTCTAATTTGACGGTTTTTTCTTCTTTATTACAGGCAGTGATGGCACTGACTAAGAGCAGTAATGCACTACCCAAGACGACTTGACGTTTCATGCGAAATACCATTTTGATTAAAAATACCCATTATTGATAGGCATGCACAATAAGCACAGAGATTGAGACACTGATTTATCCGATTTATGCGCGCAGACACGATATACGCTTAAATCACCTTGCTATGACTATCAATACTTTCTTAGAGGCGCTGAAATTACACTATTGCGTACACCGACACTAGCCTTATGTTTGGTTTAAGTGTGTTTTTTCGTGTTGCACCTGATCCCAACGTTGCCATTCTTGCTTGAGCCATGCATAAAATACGGGAGCAGCAACGACCCCTATCAAACCAAAACAGCGCTCCATAATGAGCATAGATAATAAAATTTCCCATGCTTTGGCATTGATTTGAGTCCCTACAATACGTGCATTGATAAAATATTCTAATTTATGCACCACAATTAAAAAACCTAATGCAGCCACCGCCACCCCAAAAGAATGGCTCAAACTAATCACGGTAATCACGGTATTAGAAATTAAATTACCGACGACGGGCAATAACCCCGCAATAAAAGTGACGGCAATTAATGTTTTAATTAAAGGTAATTGTACGCCAAATAAAGGCAGGACAATGGCTAAATAGGTTGCGGTGAGCGTGGTATTGAGTGCCGATATTTTGACTTGTGCAATGGCGACACGCCAAAAAGCGTCTTTTAGGGAGGCTAATTGTTGCAATAAACGGGTACTGACAGGGCCATGCAGTTGATGATGCGTGGTCTCACTGACCGCAATCAGTGCGCCTAATAAAACCCCCAATAATGCCAAACCAATGCCTTTAAGCGCACCTAAACCAAACGTACCAATATCAGCCGCATGTGTACGTAACCACTCGCTAATTTTGGTGAGCAAGTCATTTTGTTGCGGGATGGACTGTCTAATACTTTCAGGGAGCCACGAACGTGCCGAATTTAAGATATCACTCATACGCAACATCAGGTCATGCACATCGGTGGTTGTTTTTAATAACATGTGAATACCCGCACCCGCGCCGACCAACACGACCACCACTAATACCGTGACTAAGGTTGTGGCTATCCATTTAGAGCGAATGCTGCGTATACGTTCATCGACAATCGTTTCAGAAAAATGGGTGACCAAACCAAAAGCCAACAAGCCTGTATAAACAGGCACTAATAAACCCAACTTAACAAATAATAAAAAGACAAATGCAACAACAATAAAGGCTACAAAACGCTGATGACGTGCGCCTGACCAAATAACTGACGACAGCATACTCAAGTCCTTGATTCTTGAATTATTTATAGAGAGTTGACACAAAATCCCGTGTATTTAGATGTACTGAGTCATCCCTGATACATATACAAAATACTATTTCATATCAATATGCTATGGTCAATTTGTGACAAGTTACGGAAAAATAGACCATCCCGTCACTATTTTACTTTTAGGCAATCACTTTTCTACGCTGGAGCATATTTTTCATGTGTTTTGCCCCTACACAGTCATAATCACCCGCAGAGAAAAACGCCGTACGTAAACGATATTCCCACGAGAAGCCTGGCCATAAGGTTGAGTTTTTACCGTCAGCCGTTAAATACCAACTCCGACATCCCGTTGTCCAAATGGTATATTTCATACGCGACTGAATCATGTCATTAAAATTATCTTGTGTTTGTTTATGTACATTCAAATACCGATAGGAATAATCAAATAAATTTTTGGCATACTGCAAAATATAGTTAATTTGCCCTTCAATATAGACAATCACCGACGTATGACCTGCAGCCGTGTTAGGCCCCATCATTAAACACAAATTAGGATAGCCATGTACGTTAATACCTTTGTAAGCCTCGCTACCCTTTTGCCAATCGTGATTTAATTGTCGGCCTCCCAAACCCGCAATCGGAATGGCTAAACCTGCTACCCCCACCTGAAAGCCCGTTGCTAACACAATGGTATCCAACTCATGTAACTGCTCATCTTGGTCAATGATGCCATTAGCAACGATTCGTTTAATACCCACATTCACCAAGCGCACGTTATCTTGCTGCATAGCGGGATAATACGCATTTGAAATCAACATTCGTTTACAGCCCACTTTATAATTGGGGCGTAATTTTTCTCGTAATTCAGGGTCTTTGACCGAGTGCATCAGATGGTGTTCGCCCAACGCCTGAATCGTTTTCGCAAGGGGCGTATTCCAAATTAATGCTAAGGATAGAGTTTCTGCTCCCCAATAAATGCCGTAGCGCAAAGCCTTACGCAATAAGGGCACTTCGGATAACCATGCTTGCTGCGTTTTACTAAAGTGTGCATCAAGTTTTGGCATGACCCATGCGGGGGTGCGTTGAAAGACCGTAAGCCGTGTTGCTTGTTTCGCTAACTCTGGAATCACTTGAATCGCACTTGCGCCTGTACCAATCACAGCAATACGTTTATCTTGTGCTTGAAAACTGGCTTGCCAACGCGCGGTATGCATGACATTGCCCTTAAAATCGGCTAATCCTGCAATTTTAGGATAGGCTGGCTGAGGCCGCCGTTACCCGCAATCAATAAACGCGTTTTGACCACACGTCCATCAGCCAAGTCCACTTGCCATTCGCCTGCCTTATCATCAAAACTGGCGGCAATCACCTGTGCCTGAAACAAGGTTTTATCGGATAATTTATGTTTATGGGCGCAATGCAACAAGTAACGCTGAATTTCTCCTTGGGGGGCAAAGGCTTTTGACCAGTTTGGGTTTGGCTCAAACGAAAAGGAATACAAATGCGAAGGTACATCACACTCTGCACCAGGATAGACATTGTCACGCCACGTTCCGCCAAAGGTATCGGCTTGCTCCAACAATAGAAACTCGCTGAATCCTTCTTGCTGTAAACGAATAGCCATGCCTATACCCGCAAAGCCTGTACCAATAATCGCAATCGGTATATGAATGGTTGACGATGGAAACGCAGATGCAGTCATGGCATCTTCCTCGTAAGTTTATTGTTATATATGAATAAGTGTTAATTGTGTACGAGCGTACGCATTTAACTAGATAATACCATCGTCTTGGCCTATTTAGATAGCAACAAACAGACAACTTCAGACAATAGGGTCTATTGACGTTTTGCGTGTGAGTCGCGTTGCTGAAAAAATTACCTCAGACAAGGCACAAAACGCAGCGAATAGTGGTTCTATTGGCCAATTTTGTCACACTGTATGAGACATTTTTTAACACAACCCACAGGGAAAGAACGATTTTTTGAGGCTATTTTGTTATTCATCACTTATTTGGAATCACCCAATCACGCGATTCACGCTGCGTATCTTGTAAAAAATAGCTTCTTTCGCAACCCCAATCAAAACATCAACAGCCCCTATACGTTGTGTGCACTCTCTGAAAACTTAGCCCTTAACGAGGGTAATGTCTGTCAGTTAAGCCATTTTTGCCGACTTCGACTCCGCTCAGTCAACGCAAAAATGCGCCCTGAGCTTGGCCAGCTCTGAGCCAGTCGAAGGGCAGTTTTTAAGTGCCAATTTTTCTTAACTGACTGGCATTACTTAACGAGGGATGCTCATCAAATCAGATGACAAACAATATAAGGGAGTTCAATAAAACTACTGCTAGGCGAAAGATAGTAGACTGACATTTTTTAGTAATGTCAGTCTAAAGGCGGTCTTTGTTCACTCTACGAATAAACGACTCCACTCAGCTTATGCTGCTAGGTTTACTTTTTTGGCTACGTATTGGTCTAGCAACGCCAAAGCACGCGCACGTAATGCATGGCTATCACGTTGATTAGGATGAAAACTGGGTTTGTAATAAGCCAAATAATGCGGCAACATACCTCTAAAAAAGCCTTTACGGCCAATCAGCTTACTTAAGCCCTGCGCAATCGCTTTTAGATTACGTTGTTGTCCTTCGGCTTGTAGTAATTTGACCGTGTGTAGCCCCGTAAAAAAGCTGAATAACACCGTCGTAAACGCCATTTCGCTGACGCGTATCCAATAATCGCCTACCGTTTGTTGATAAACATCATAGGCGACTGCTTTATGTTCACTTTCTTCAATCGCATGCCATAACCATAAGGGTTTTAAGCGGTCATCTATTCCATCTAAAAACTCTGGATGCGCTAAAATCACTTCTGCAAACATGGCGGTAAAGTGCTCTAAGGCGCAGGTTTTTGCGAGCATACGTGCTTTAGACAGATGTTTTTCCTCAAAGGCAATGCCTTGTTTCACCATCTTATCAATATCATCAACAGGCACGCCTTTACGCATCATAAATTCATTAAAAGCCTGATGTTCTTTACCATGATGTGCTTCTTGACCAATAAACGCACGTACTTCTTGCAGTAATTGCGGGTCAGTAATTTGGTCTTGATAATGACGCACCGCGCGCATAAACATGCGCTCTCCTTCAGGAAACACACCCGACAACCCTGTCAATAACATCGTCAACATGGGGTTGTTATCAAACCAATATTTAGGAATATCATCGTCGAAGTTAAAATCCATGTGACGTACAGGAATATTGGCAGTCCCTACAGCGCTAATTGTTTTTACGGCTGACATACACGAATCCTCTTACAATACACAGCTAGTGTGTTTATCATCATAAGAACAGAATCCTTCGCCCCAAGCTATCATCGTGGCATTTGACAAGAGACTCTGTTCGGTTCTTTGATGTATAGAGTATCGTCCAACTTTATCTAATAGTTAATGTACTATCGTGCCATAGTTACTGTCAGTTTAGGCCACACTTTGGTAAACTGACTTTTTAATTAAGACAACCCCGCGACAATAATGGCCAAACAGAAATCCAGCCCACCTGATGATGTGCTCTATGCATTTGAAACAGAGCATAGTGTTAGTCTACAATTTAATCACGACTCGCTACAAAGTGTGATGCGAAAACAAGACCCTTATGCCCTCGCCTTTGAATATACACAGGTGATGATGGGTTTTATGCCCTTACTCTCGCAAACACCTGAACATCTACTACTGATTGGTTTAGGCGGTGGCTCGTTATCGAAATTTTGTTATAAACACTACCCCAACACACGGGTGACAACCGTCGAAATTAGTGCTGAAGTGATTGCTTATCGGCATAAATTTAAGATTCCTGCCAATACGGCACGTTTTAAGGTGATCGAAGCCGATGGGGCTGTCTACGTCCAAGATAAAGTATCGTGTTATGAAATCATTTTATTAGATGCCTATACAGGTCAAGGTTTACCTGACGCTGTCGCTAGTGAAACTTTTTACCATCATTGTTATCAAGCCTTAAAAGAAAATGGCATATTAGTGGTCAATTTATGGCGCAAAGACCCGTATTTTAGACGTAATTTGGCAAGGCTTGAGCGTTGTTTTGATAACAAAGTATTAACCGTGAAATGCCAAAGTGGTAACGAAATTGTCTTTGCCTTCAAAAAGCCTCAATTAGAAGCCTTTGATAAAGTCTGGAAAAGAGCCTTAAGTTATCAACAGCAAACACAATTAAATCTACCGCAATGTTTAGAAGATATGGTTTTAAGTCTTAAAAATGATTGGTTTTATCAATCATCACCGTAACCCCCTACCACCTCACCGAGATATTTCAATGAGTCCTTGGCAACAAGAACTAAAAGCACTTTTACAGTTAACCGCCCCGATTCTCGTTACGCAACTGGCACAAGCTGGTTATGGTTTCATTGATACCGTGATGGCTGGTCAAGTTTCTGCACTCGATTTAGCGGCGGTTGCCATTGGCTCGAGTGTTTGGTTACCCCTATTTTTATTGATTTCTGGCATTGTCATGGCCACAACTTCCTTAGTTGCGGCCGCACACGGTGCAGGTCGTTACCATGATATTCCTCATATTACCCATCAGGCTTTATGGCTTGGAGGCTTTATTGGCCTGCTAGCTATGCTACTGATGCAAAAAATCAGTGTTATTTTTCCGCTACTTGATGTCCCTGCACACCTACAAGCGCCCACCGAACTGTATTTACAGGGCGTATCTTATGGTATGCCAAGTGTCGCTATTTTTTGTGTGCTTCGTTTTTATAGTGAAGCCTTAGGTCATACCCAACCGATTATGGTGATTAGTTTGTTGGGTATTTTGCTCAATATTCCTGCTAATTATGTCTTTATTTATGGCCTATGGGGCTTACCTAAAATGGGCGGAGCGGGTTGTGGCTGGGCAACCGCATTAGTCATGACGACGATGATGCTTGTTCTATTTATATATGTACTACGTGCACAAGCCTTTGCCAAGGTTCGTTTATTAGCCTCCGATATTCGCCCTCATGTCGGCTTAATTTGGCGTATTACACAATTAGGCTTTCCGATTGGCGCGGCTATTTTTTTTGAAGTCAGTTTATTTTCCTGTATTGCGGTGTTAGTCAGCCCTTTTGGAGAATTAGTCGTTGCTGCCCATCAAATCAGCCTTTCGGTCACCTCCTTATTATTTATGATTCCGTTGAGCTTAGCGATTAGTATGACCATTCGCACAGGCATAGCTTATGGTAGACACGACCTAGCAGGTATCGCATTAACGCGACGCACAGGACTTATCACGACGACCAGTATCGCTTGTGTATCTGCGCTATGTATTATCCTTTTTAGTCATACCATTACTCCGTTGTATAGCTCCCACCCTCAAGTACAACAGTTGGCTGCACAACTACTCCTGTTTGCAGCCGCTTATCAAATATTCGATGCCTTACAGGTAGGCGCTGCGGGTTGTTTACGCGGTATTCAAGATACCAGAAGCCCGATGATAATGACCTTAATTGCCTACTGGTTAGTCGCATTACCGCTGGGGTATAGCTTGGGTATGTTTCCCTTATGGCAGCAACGTGCTTTAGAAGCATACGGCTTTTGGTTTGGTTTGGTGGTGGGTTTAGCCGTTGCCTGTGTACTATTGAATTGGCGATTGCATACCAGCTTAAAACGCTTAGCACAACGCTGGTCGGCTGATACACACAGATAGGTATCGTGAATGCTTGGGCTAAGTAGCCTTCACAATCGGTATTCTTTATATCGGACTGCAAGGTAACAGTGCGGTGACGTTAGATGTATGCCGCACTGTACTTGAGCGGGTTAAGATGTAATGCCTGTCAGTTAAGCCATTTTTGCCGACTTCGACTCCGCTCAGGGAATGCAAAAATGCGCCCTGAGCTTGGCCAGCCCTGAGCCAGCCGAAGGGTCGAAGGGCGGTTTTTAAGTACCAATTTTTCTTAACTGACTGGCATTAGGGTTAAGATGCGCCTTTTTGAATCACATAATAATATTCACCTTCTGCTGTTTGCGTTTGACTCACTAAATGATGACGTAAAAACTGACAAAACTTAGGAATATCACGCTGCGTAGAAGGGTCAGTAGCATATACTGCTAATAACTCACCCGCTTGCATCTGTCTCACCACCTTATGTAGCATCATCACAGGTTCAGGGCAATTTAAGCCACGGGCATCTAATTGATGTTGAATCGTTTCTTGCATCGTTTTAACGCTTTAACCAGCGCCCCCATTGCACGACAGGCCATAATAAACACAACGCAATAAAAGCAGCGAGCAGGTAATAGGCAGTGTAACCAATAGCATCCGTCACTACCCCCGCAATCAGACCTGCTGAACCGCCAAAAATCGCCAAAATACTAACTTGCAGGGTAAAATCTGCCCCCGCATGGTCTCGGCGACATTGGTCCATCACGGCTGTTAATAGCGCGACTGTTGCCATACCACTGACCCAATGGTCGGCGGCATTGACGCCATAGACGAGCCACGGCTCAATCTCACCTGTCTGTTGCCATTGCCACGACAAAAGTGCATAACTGCCTATGCCTATGGATTGTAATAAACCAAAACTGATTAAGGCTTTATAACGCCCTATACGTTGAATCAGCCATCCTGCCATCAACGCCCCGAGCAAGGTAGCCATAGAGCCTAAAACACTGACATAGAGGCCGATTTGTTGCAATTGTAACCCCATATCAATCATCATCGGTTTGACCATTGCCGACCCCAAGCCATCGCCCACTTTGTAGGTAATAAGAACCCACACCCATGCCTTGAATGCAGGATGGCTGATGAAACTCTTAAATACCTCTGCATAAGGACGCTGTGCTTCCAATGGTGATACTTCGACGACGGGCTCCCGATAAAATAAAATGGGCAGCGTCATGATGGCTAATAACATTGCCATTAAAATAAACGCCAATTGCCAATCCCATACCCCCACCAAATAGAGCAAAAATCCGCCACCAATAATCAAACCCAGTCGGTAGCCCACCACTTGTAAACTATTGCCTAAACCACGTTCTTCATAATTTAAGGAGCGTACCGCCAGCGCATCACTGGCAATATCTTGTGTTGCTGCAAATAAGTTCAATAAAAACATCAAGACAAAAAATTGATAAATACCCGTTGATGTTTTCAATAAATACGGGTCAAACATCGAAATAACTAGTAATAAAGCCATACTAATGGCTTGTAATGGCAGAATCCAAGACCGAGAACGGCCTAAGTGGGCTGAGTAATATTTATCAACATACGGCGCCCACAAAAACTTTAATGCCCATGGAATTGCCAACAAACTGGTAAAACCAATGATAGTCAAAGACACATTATAACTGCGTAAAATGGCGGGTAAGGCTTGGGTAAAAATCCCCGTAGGCAAACCTTGGGCAACATACAAAGACAGTAGAACGGCAAGCCGTATAGGAAGTTGTGGTGTCATGATTTAAGCAAACACAATGGTTTTGTTGCCATATACAATCACGCGGTCTTCTAAATGCCAACGTACCGCACGCGCCAAGACATTACGCTCTACATCCTCCCCTAATTCACGTAAGGTCTCGACATTATCACCGTGCGATACACGCTCTACCGCTTGTTCAATAATCGGGCCTTGGTCTAGGTCGGCAGTCACATAGTGCGCGGTCGCGCCAATTAACTTTACGCCTTTATCATGTGCCTGTTGATAAGGATTTGCACCCACAAATGCAGGTAAAAAAGAATGGTGAATATTGATAATTTTATTTGGCCAGTGTTGTACAAAATCGGCACTTAATACTTGCATATAACGGGCTAATACTACTAAGTCGTTACCTTGCAACAAGCTCTGAATTTCTGCCTCTGCTTCTTGTTTATTTTCTTTGGTCACCTTTATCAGATGAAAAGGTACGTTAAAGCCTTCTACTGCTTCTTTAAGGTCAGGATGGTTACTAATGACCATACTGACGTCACACGCCAAACCACCGCGAGACCAACGCCATAATAACTCTAATAACGCATGGTCATATTTAGAGACTAAAATCGCCACTTTTTTACGGTCAGCGGCATAACTTAATTGCCAGCTCATGTTGTAGCGTTTCGCCACTGCCTCGCCAAAGGTTTGGGCAAACACTTGTCTAGACAAATCAAGATGCGGCGTTTGAAACTCCAGACGCATAAAATAAGTCCCCCCTTCAGGCGCCGTAGAATATTGGTCTAAGGCGGTAATGTTGGCGCCGTGATTGTATAAAAAAGTGGATACTGCACTGACAATCCCTGATTTATCTGGACAAGTAATCAATAATCGTGCGGTCGTATTTACGGAGTTTGTCATCTTTATCTGCTCAAAATTTACCAACGAGGAATACTTTAAAACACTATTTGCGTGAGCTTTGCATCATATCGCAGCTTTAATCCATTTTTCACGCGCTTGAGCCTTGACAAGCGCACTTATTTTGCAAATCATCGCATACTATTGGAACTATCACCTTACAACACGCAGGAACAACAATGAAACGCCTCACTGTTGCATTAATTGCCGCTCTTAGCAGCCCTCTCGTCTTAGCCGCCGAAAAGCCTTTTATTGGTATTGATTATCAAATGGGGACTTTGGAGTTTAATAATAACATTGAGGCCGATACCTCTGCGGTTCGTCTTCGCTTAGGCACAGAAGTCAATCCCTATGTCGGTGTTGAAGCACATCTTATGAGCGGTCTAAACGACGATACGGTCACTAAAAGTGGTGTCGATTATACGGTAGAAGTTGGAAGTGCCTATGCCGTCTTTGTACGTCCACAACTGAGCTTTGCTAAAGCAGGCAGTGTATATGCTCTGTTAGGTGCCGCCTATATTGATAAAAGCATTGAAACCAATAGTACGATTGGTAGCTTCGCAAAAACCAGCGGTTTTGAACACTCAGGTGCGGCAGGTGTAGGCTTAGATATCAATGTATACAAAGATTTCCGTATCAACGTGGACTACACTATGTATGCCAGTGATTTTAGTGCGATTAGCGCAGGTATTCGGATTCCATTAAACTAAATCGCTCATCAATAAAAAAGCCGCTTAATGCGGCTTTTTTATTGACTCAGATTATGGCGCCGTAAGAAGCTCGGCTTTTGACCGAGCTTCTTAAGTTTAGTTAGGGTTAGTACAGCTACTAGCCGTACCAAAGTTACTTTCAACACCACCCGGCGGAGTGCCATCTTTTTTCAGGTCATTTTTGGAAGCAACCAAGTCAAAGACACGCTCCACTCTGGATTCTGTCCCTTCAACACGCGTTGTAGCAATTAAACGCACCTGTATCCAACTTGCAAAGCTCTTGGCGTATACAACATTATACGTTGCAATACCATTTGCATCCGTAGTCACAATGGCATCGGATAAAGTGACTGGATTACCAGGCCACAATAAACCATCGCCATTATCTAAGATGTCATAAATAGGTGTATTAGAACCATAATCTTTGAGACGAACCGCTTGCACTGTATTAGCGTTATTGGATAACTCAGATTGTGTAGTCGGTGTCGTGTAATATGGCAACAATGCCCCTTGTGGACCATTGACATAAATAACACTGTCGCTATTGGTGTTGTTTTCTAACTCATCTAAACGACCATTGAGGTTGATATCTTCGTTATTACAACGTGCCGAAATAGAAGGTACCCAAGTGTCGGCTGTGGTGTCACCATCTACTGGAATGACATACATACCTTTATAGTATTTAAAGGGGATAACCGACAATGTCACTTGCTGATTACGAATCGGCTGACCATCGGCATCGGTAATGGTAATTTGATGTGGTAAAGCATAGGTTGTGGAGTTCAAATCGGCAATCGTATTACCTGTACCAATCGATAAGAACACAGACTTACCACCCACGGTTAAATCAACTGAGGCTGTTTTGCCAGACGTACGCGACTTACCTTGGATTTTAATCGTATCTTTACCTGTGGTTAATGCCCCTGCAATGTACGGCACTCTAGCAATACCATTGGCATCCGTTTCTGCAACGGGAGCTGGTAATCTACCACCCGATGGGTCGGAGAGTTGAGAGAACTCTACTTCTTCACCCTTGACAGGATTATCTTTAGCGTCCAAAACCTTAGCAATAATCTCGGTTTGGCCACCGACTGCTAAACTTGTTTTATCTGACTGCACCGCAATTTTAGCAGGTAAGGTGGCGATGAATTCTTTTTGAATGGTCACCGTAATCGACTTATTGTCAGAGCTACGTGTATCACCTCTCAATACCGCTACACCAGGATAGGTTGGGGTATAGTCAAACTTCACCGTTCCTGCAAATTTATCATCCAATACATCGTCAGTAATGGTTTGATTCGCGGCACCTAATGTGCCTAAGGTCGTTGCTAAATTAATTTTTCTAGATAAGGTGGCTGTTTGAACAACTGGTAGTACTTCGGAGTAATCTACCTTGAAGCAGTAACTCTTATTGATGTCTAACAATGCTGCATCAGCTAAAGGGGTTGCTGCTTCGGCACCACATTTACCATCATAGGCACGAATATCAAAGTTTAATGTCGATACAATAAAGCCTAAAGATGGGGATTGGACGCTGTTACAGAAAGGCTTCGTTTGTGTTGAATCCAATAAAATAGCTCTTACTGCTTCTTTTACCGCTGAATCCGAGATGCCTGTGTCTTTTACAGTACCCGTTGATGGACAAAGGTTCGAAGCAACAGCAATAACCGATGTATTGTTAACATCTTTAATTTTAACATTTGTGGAAGCTAAACCACTCACCGTATTAACTGTTTGACCACCGTCAACATATTCGCCTGTTGATGCTTTAGTTTGCAAACCACTGCCTACATCAAAGCGAATCGGTTGGCCATCAATAGAAATACTTTTCGCATCACGTAGGGTGGCTGTTACGACCAAATTATCTTGGCCATTTTTAACGTTTACGGTTGACGTATTGATTGCCAACGTAGTGCCCACTACATCTACTTTAGTAAAGGCTTCTTTTTGTTCATTACTTGAACTACCAATACGTGCTAACACCACGATTGGACGGTTACTACGGTCGTCCGCACTGTCTAATTCCAAGTTAATATTTGCACGGCCATTAGTATCGGTTAATACCGTTGACGCACTATTAGCCCCTACTTTTAATTCGCCATCTTTACGAATCGTCCCCTTTGCGTCCACCGTGGTGCGTACAATTTCGAAGGTGACTTTTTGATTTGCAACACCCGCACCTGCAGGGTCTGATACAAAGGCACTAAGCGTGATACTGTCACCACCCGACAAAATTTCTGTGCGGGCAGGGTCTTCCATCGTCACAGTGTAACCATTGACAATATTAAATGATTGGGAAGCAACTTTGGTGATACGACCTTTGTTATCGGTAAACGGGTTAGCAATTAATAAGTTACCTTGTATCGGCTGTTGTCCTACGGCAGAAATATCCACCTCTGCTTTACCATTAACAACAGTCACATATTTACGCCCATCGGTTTCAACACCAATAGGATAGGCAGGTAAAACTGCTTTGAAATCACCAAAACCAGGAGATGAACTTAATTGAAGATAGAGCTTGCCATTTTGGTCAGTTGCTACAGAACCATCCGTTTTTAAGATAGTGAATACCGCACGCGTTGCTGTATTCCCCCCTGTTGGATTGATTTGAGCCGCACTTAATTGAATACTTGTCGTATAAGGAGATGCTGTGCCTACTAAGTCTTGCACACTGTAGGGTATCGTTTTAATCGCAATATTACCCTGAGCATCCGTATAACGAATTTCTAAAATACCAGACCCTTCAATATCTGAACCTTTGACAATAATGTCTGCTTTACCACCAACAATCGGTCGAGTCGTCGAGTCGGCAGGTACAATATTCACGTTGCCGTTTGAAATAACTTGTACAGAAGTTCCTGTGGCATTATCAATAGAAATACTAAATGTCTTCGTTTCGCCCACGCCTAAAGAAGTCAAATCAGTCACCGCAGTAATTGCACTATTTGACTGCCCGACTAATTCGTCTTTACCTCCACCACCGCAAGATGCGATTAGTGCTGCCGTTAATAAATAAGCGGGTAAACGGCTGTAATGCTCCCAGTTGTGCATTGTTATAAACCCTCATTTGTTGTTGCTATTGCGCTACATCCTGCTAAACAAAAAACCGATAGCACTCAAAAAAGACGTAAGGACGCACCATCCCAAACTTATACTGGATAACTCAAAAAACTTCAATCGCTTAAACGTGTAAGCACTGCTAACTGTGAAGATGTCTACACAGTTTTTGCACTATCGTCACCGTATTGTTTTAATAAATCGGGCAGTTTTTCTAATGCTTCGCCTTGTAAGTACGGCGCTTCTAGGCAGATGATTTGATAAATACCCCGTCTTAATAGGCGTTGACTTAACACCACTTCTTCACCAAAAAAGCCACTGCTCACGACAAAGGACGCCCAACTTGTCGTGATAATCCAGATGTTGACAATCATCGCTTGTACGTCTTGTTCTGAGGCTTTTATAAACTCAGCTTTGCGTAAGGCATTATAAACTAAATAGGCTTGTGCCATCACCTTTCCTGCGAACTGTCTATAAGATGCTCGTAAACGTGGACTTTCCTCTAAGAGATGTCCTAAATCGCGATGTAAAAAACGATACTCCCATAATTGATTAAAAATGGCCTCAAAGTAGCCCATTTTATCCGTATAGGTAATCACTCTATCGCTAGGCACCGTCAACGCATTAAGCATACTGCGTTCATACATCAAAAAAATTTCATAGATAATTTCTTCTTTACTACGAAAATGATAGTACAAATTACCAGGGCTCATATTTAATGCAGAGGCTATATGGTTGGTTGTAATACTACGTTCACCATCTTGGTTAAATAACGCCAAACTTTTTAATAAAATACGGTCTTTGGTTTTCAAGGCACGCCATCCTCGCTGGATTTGTGGTTATACATGTTCGACTTCTGTGGCTCAGTTTAGAGTATCTTGCAAACATCCATCGAAAAAAGTATCAAAATACAAACAAAATCAAGGTCATTTGTTTTATGTTAAAAAATTGTGCCTCTCTTATTCTCCGTTCTACCTCAACAATAGTTAGGTCTTTACACGGCCAATTTCATGAAGCCTACTACATATCCATCACAACACGTCATAACCACGACCAAGCGCAATACACGAATGATGCTACCGTTCAGCAGAAATATGTATTTTTAATTTGACAGATTAGAGCAAATACTCTAAAACTACAATAATTTTTAAGTTAGTACGAAAGTGCTAATCAATAGCGGACTCCCATCTCCGCGCTGACATGGTAAATAGAGGCTTAATATGACTGCCAGCGTTTCTTCTCTTCATATAGACCATCCTGAAGTTGCCGATATGCAGCGTATTTTTGATACGCAAAAAACTGCTTTTCGTTTACGTCCATCGACAACAGCCAGTGAACGCTTAGCCTTACTCGATAACTTAAAAAATGCACTTATTAAATACCAAGACCAAATTGCACAAGCGATTTCCGAAGATTTTGGCCATCGTTCTATTCATGAAACGAAGTTCGCTGAAATTCTAACCAGTCTAGAAAATATTAAGTATTACAGTAAAAATTTACGTACTTGGATGCAAGCTGACAAACGTCATATTAATCCAACGCATTTACCTGCTAAAGGTTGGGTGCAATATCAGCCTCTGGGTGTCGTGGGTATTATTACCCCATGGAATTACCCATTATTGCTTGCAATCAGCCCATTAATTTGCGCTTTGGCTGCGGGTAACCGTGCCATGATTAAAATGTCCAGCTTTACGCCTAAAACGGGTCAAATCGTTAAAAAAATGATGGCCGAAGCCTTTAGCGAAGACCAAGTCGCTGTCATTACAGGTGGTGGCGCTATTTCTGATGCCTTTAGTCGTTTAGCCTTTAATCAGATTACGTTTACGGGTTCGACGAATGTTGGTCGTACTGTCATGGCGGCGGCGGCTGAAAACTTAACCCCAGTACTGCTCGAGCTTGGCGGTAAATCGCCTGCAATTATCCACGAATCGGTGCCTATGAAAGATGCAGCCGAACGTATTGCGTTAGGTAAAGGCTGGAATGCTGGTCAAACCTGTGTCGCACCTGATTATGTCTTTATTCCTAGAGGTAAAACGCTGGAGTTTGTGGGCGCAATGCGTGTCGCGATTGCTAAAATGTATCCCAGTATGCTTAACAATCCAGACTACACGAGCATTGTCAATAATAAGCAATACCAGCGCGTTAACAGCTATCTTGATGATGCACGTGAACAAGGCGCAGAGATTTTTGAAATCAATCCCGCCAACGAATCTTTTGTTAATACTCGCAAAATGCCTGTGATGTTAGTTTCTAACATCAAACAAAGTATGCAAATTGCCAAAAATGAAATTTTTGGTCCTGTGCTGATGATGATGGAATATGACCATATTGAAGAAGCCTTAGACTATATCAATCAACGCCCCGCACCACTGGCATTGTATTATTTTGATTATAACGAACAACGTGCTGACTTTGTTTTACGCAATACACAATCGGGTGGTTATTCTGTCAATGACGTGATTACCCACGTTGCTGAAGAAGACTTACCATTTGGCGGTGTGGGTCATTCTGGTATGGGCAAATATCATGGCAAAGAAGGTTTTATTGCCATGTCTAATGCACGCTCTGTACTCATCAAACCCAAGTTTTGGTCTATGCGCTTCTTGGCTGCCCCCTTTAAGAGTCCAATCCACAAAATTATTGAAAAAGTGTTATTAAAATAACACGCTCAGTTTCAAAAGCTGGCTCAAGTTATGAATATAGCTTGAGCCTTTTTGATTTAAGAACTTCACCAAGGCTTATCGCGTTGGTGCAAGAAAGTCAGTCGTACACAGTCACCCCTGCGTCGGCTAAAATCCCACGTTTTATTTTGATACCGTCTCTTTTGACGGTTTTCTACTAAAAACCACTTTTTAAGTGGCAAAATGACAAAATAAAAACGGAGTTTTGCGTCAGCCTACTTGCTGTCAAAGGGGCATTTTGTTATAAATGCGCCCCTTGCTATCTGCCGCTGCTAAAGCGGCGGTTGTGATTGCATTCGGAGAGTAATTATGTCTAAAGTTTGCTTAATAACAGGCAAGCGTCCTATTGTTGGTAACAACATTTCGCATGCTAATAACAAAACGAAGCGTCGTTTTGAACCTAACCTACACTACCATCGTTTTTGGTTAGAGAGTGAAAAGCGTTTTGTGCGTTTGCGTGTATCTTCTAAAGGTATGCGTACTATTGATAAGCTTGGCGTAGAACAAGTCGTTGCAGACTTACGCGCTAACGGCCACAAAATTTGAGGATTAGATCATGCGTGACAAAATCCGCTTAGTATCTTCTGCTGGTACAGGCTATTTCTATACCACGACTAAAAATAAACGTACTATGCCTGAGAAAATGGAAATCAAAAAATTTGATCCAAAAATTCGTCAGCACGTTATTTTTAAAGAAGCAAAAATCAAGTAAGTTTTATTGATATTTGTTCTAAAAAAGCCCGTTCTTCGGGCTTTTTTATTGCGCCTGATTTTGCGTGTATCTGGATGATGTCAAAGAGAACACCTTCGTTATCCTCTCTTAATATTGACGAATCCTTACAGAGCCTAGACAATTTCAGCGACTATTTTTGTATGTGATAAGAAAACATTATGCCCGAACTGCCCGAAGTCGAAACCACACGACGAGGTTTAATGCCCATTATAGGCCAATCCGTCATGGCTGTACGCATCTATCAACCTCGCTTAAGACAAGAAATTCCCACCACCTTACAAGACATTGTGGGGCAAACGATTCTTGACTTACGTCGACGGGGTAAATACCTGCTATTGGATACTGCAAATGGTTCTGCGTTGATTCATTTGGGTATGTCGGGCAGTTTGCGTTTATGTGACCCGAACCAAGCCTTACGCAAACATGACCATGTGGTGCTAGAGTTTAATAACAATTTGTCCTTACGCTTCCATGACCCGCGCCGCTTTGGTGTTTTTTTATGGCTCACTGAAGCACCTGAACAACACTCTTTATTAGCACACCTAGGCCCTGAGCCTCTCAGTGACCAATTTAATGCAGAATACTTATTTGAACGCAGCAGACGTAAAAACCAACCCGTGAAAAGTTTTATCATGGATGGACAAGTCGTCGTTGGTGTAGGCAATATTTACGCGAATGAAGCCCTGTTTTATGCAGGCATACACCCACTATATCCCGCAAAAATGCTGACTTTGCCTGATTTTCAGCGCCTGTACGAACATATTTATCGTATTTTATCTGCAGCGATTGAACGTGGTGGCACCACACTACGCGACTTTGTAAACAGCGAGGGAAATCCTGGTTATTTTCAACAAGAGTTGATGGTCTATGGCCAAGAAGGTGCGGCATGCAAACGCTGTCAACATCCGTTATCACTCGTACGTATTAACAATCGTAGCACCGTATTTTGCTTGCTTTGCCAACCTGCCTATCTAAGCCCTAAAGGTTAATAGGCTTTTTAACCGATAGCGCGGTATTTAAACTGCCTTATGGCAACAATCGTGTGATAAGTACATTTCGCAACGACATAATTTGCAGTAGAATGGACAAAGATATAACTACTAAAACTATCAACCATTTGGCTACTTTTGTTAAATAACACTGAGCGTACATCTTTTGCATATTTGTGCATGTGTTAACGACTTTTACCAAGTTAAATGCTACATAATATCTTGTGACTATGTTATAAAACGGTAAAAATTAACAACAGTCGCGACACTCTCAACAAGGAGATAACAATGAGTCTGTTTCCACGCCATGCGTTGGCAACCTTTAGCTTATGTGTTGCTAGCATGACCGCTGCGATGCCTTCTTTTGCCGAAGAATTAGATGACCAAATTAATCAACGTCCTAGTGCGATGGCGATGGCTGGTGATGCTATTTTTGCACGCCCTGTTCTCCTCGCCCTCACTTTAGGTGGTACAGCGACTTTTGTAGCCTCCTTGCCATTTACCGCTCTGGGGGGGAATGTAGAAGAAGCGGCTAAGACCTTGGTGATTGGTCCCGCTAAATCCACATTCACACGTTGTATGGGATGTACAGCGACTCAAGATGAATGGAAAAATCAGGCCACTAGCAAAGCCGATAATTAATTTTTAGTGATAAGCGTTTATTGTTTCAGCAATAAATACATCTTTTTTGATAAAACAGGTGAAAACTGGCGCGTTTATCGCTAGAATGCGCCAAGGGTTAAATGAATTAACCCCCCTTTTCGCCCCGCCAATCCTACTTGTTGGTGGGGCTTTTTTATTTCTGGAGTTTAGTGACTTTCAGCACTAATTGCTCATAACTTTCTACATGACGTGGGTCATGTGGAATACAACTCACTGGACACACCGTTTGACATTGTGGTTCATCAAAATGCCCTACACATTCGGTACATAAACCAGGGTCAATCTCGTAAATATCTGGCCCCTGAAAAATCGCTTTATTGGGACAGACAGGCTCACAAACATCACAATTAATACATTCATCGGTAATCATTAATGCCATCAGTCGCTATCCCTCTTAATGACCAAATTTAAGATTGAATGCGGTGACAACCTCGGATGGAACAAACTTAGAAACGTCACCACCTAGACGGGCAATTTCACGTACTAAGGTCGAAGAAATAAACGATAAGTGCTCGGCAGGTGTTAAAAATACGGTTTCAAAATCAGCGACTAATTGGCGATTCATATTCGCTAGCTGAAATTCATATTCAAAATCAGATACCGCTCTTAAGCCCCGCAATACCGCCGTTGCTTGTTGCTCTTGAACAAATTTTGCTAATAGTTGACTAAAGCCACAAACTCTCACATTGGGTAAGTGAGCAACAACGCGTTCGACTAACTCAACACGCTCTTGTAAATCAAAGAGAGGCTTTTTGTGATGACCCGCAGCAACGGCGACTATGACTTCATCAAATAAACGTGATGCACGCTCAACGAGGTCTTTGTGACCATTGGTAATGGGGTCAAAGGTGCCAGGATAAATTACACGTGTTTTCATAAACCTTACTCATCATCATAGGCAATGAGTAATAGTACCTAAGTTAGTGACTTAGGTACAATCTTATGACTAATAACACCCGTTTTTTTAATGCATTTAAAACTGTTCTCTTTAATTTGCCTGAATCGTGGCCATAGCACGCATGACTTTTTCTTCTGGCCATGTTTTGGGTGTAGTTGGCGTATCACTTGATACGGTAGTGCCCAAACCTGCTTTATCTAACTCTACTTGGCCTTTGTCGTTTTTGACATATACCCCCGTACCCTCTAACATGACGACATCTAACGCACCATCGGGACTTAAGCCGTACCCTCCCCAAAAGTCGGTACCACGCACCCCAATCGTAGCAACGCGCGTAGTCACTTCATAACGATGCGGACGTTTGGTAATACTACCCGTCACACTACGAAAAGCCCCCTGTAACAACTCAAATAGAGCAACATTGGGCTGTTTTCGAAAAATTTTATATTCTTTAATCACTAATTGGCTGTCTTTTCCAACGGTAATTTTACTGCCATCGCGTAACTTTAATTCTGCAATAGAACCTGTTGCTGTTTTGACGAGGTCGCCTCGACAAATTTGGGTGCCTTCTATGGGCTTAATGGTTTCATTTTTACGCTGTAACTCAACATTGCCCGTAATTTGTACTACTTGTCCAACACGGCACTGGCTTTGTGCTAATACGGATTGATTCATTAATACCAAAAAAGATACAAGTGCTATTCTTTTCATCACAAAACTCCGTTGTATTTAGGCTTCTTGTAGAGAAAGCCGTTAGATTTATGTTTTCACGAGACATGATTAAATTTGACCCTATTTATGAAACAACACAAGCTCCCTCCAGACAAAAGGATGTTTGACTTGGTTCAAATAAAAGTTCAACTACCTCTTAAACCTATATACGCGAAAATCTTATTAAATAGAGGCCGTGATTGTGCATTTTTTGTTGTCGTTTATTGTTTTTTCAGACGTACTTCAAAGCGCCTCTTTGAATTTACACGTTTGATATAACAGACTATATAGCAGGCCAGTAATCGGGTTATACTCAACAATCAGTATGTTACATGTTGAGCGCCTCATTGATTGGTGCTTATCTTGTCATCAAGGTAACGGTGCATAATTGCCGTTATCAACTTTATTTTTTCTGCTACGTATTCACACTATATGAGTAAACAATCAACCGCCGCCAATAATATTGCTCAAAATAAACGAGCAAGACATGATTATTTTATTGAAGATACTTACGAAGCAGGTATTGTTTTACAAGGTTGGGAAGTCAAAGCCTTGCGTGCTGGTCGTATCTCATTAGTCGATTCTTATGTATTACTTAAGGATGGCGAAGCCTTTTTACTAGGCTCGAATATCACGCCTTTATTGTCTACATCCACACATTATGTCCCCGAAGCGACACGTACGCGCAAACTATTACTTAACAAACGTGAGCTGAATCGGTTAATTGGTGCGGTGCAACAAAAGGGCTACACTTGCTTGGCCTTGTCTTTTTATTGGAAAAATGGCTTAGCCAAGTGTCAAATTGGTTTAGCCAAAGGAAAGCAATTACACGATAAACGTCATAGCGAAAAAGAACGTGATTGGCAGCGCGAAAAACAACGCATTTTTCGTAATAATTAAGTCTAATGACGGTTAAGCAGTTGAAATCTCTCAAATATCCTCAATATCTGTGTTATACTGGCTAGACTTTGGGGATGACATGGCTTCGACGGCGGTGATGAAACTCTGAGGTGCATGTCGAGAGTGAGGTGTCTCTCGTAAATAAAAATCTCAAAATATAGTCGCAAACGACGAAACATACGCACTCGCAGCTTAATAGTTAGCGAAGCAATGAACCCATGCGCCGGTGGCTGGGGGATTTGGGCGTAACGCTACACTGGCTATGCTTTATGTCTTGTCTCGCGGCATAAATCTAAAACTTAGAGAATCGTTGGCTACGCCCTGTCGGTCGGGTCGTCGTCGATTAAATCAATAGACTAGACTAAACATGTAGAGCCAAGAGCGTAGTGCTGACGGACGCGGGTTCAATTCCCGCCATCTCCACCATTTAATATTCCAACAAGCTAGAAAAAACATCAAAAACCTAATAAAAACCGCTACTTAGCGGTTTTTTTATGCACAATCAAATCCAAAGACCATTAATACCATCTAATCCAATTTTACGGTAACCTCAACGGTAACTGCACTTTCCGCTAGGTTGTTACCGTAATGTCTTACTCCAAAGAGTTACAAAAACTAGATGCTTGCTTTTCAACTTCCATGACTTTAACTCAGTCTTATCCCCTATTCTCATTCAAACGACACATCAAAAACCTTTATCTCAAGTCAGTTTTTTCACAGTCTCTTATTATTCACTCTGCAAAAGAATTGTTAACTTTTGTAAATAGCCACTCTATTTATTTCTCAATTTTTTGTCCAACTAAATTTAACAAGCCCACAAAAGAACCAACAAAGCACAAAAACCATTACAAACTATTGATTTTACTAATTTTTATAAAAAAATTATATTTCTCATCACAACTTAATGAATAGATTGTTTAGTTCTAAAACTATCTTTTTTGACAGGAGCACAAAATGTCATTAACCGATACCCGTTGTAAGGGAGCTAAATCTCAAGAAAAAGACTACAAAATGTCTGACGAAAAGGGGCTGTATATGATTGTCAAAATCACTGGCGCTAAATGGTGGCGTTTTGATTATAGCTTTGACGGTAAGCGTAAAACGCTATCTTTAGGGACATATCCAGACATCAGCTTAAAAATTGCGAGAGAGAGACGTGACGAATATAGGCGCATGGTAGCGACAGGTATTGACCCCTCCGCCAATCGCAAAGCTAGTAAATTAGTTGAATCCATTGAGGTAAAAGACAGTTTCAAACTAATTGCTCTTGAATGGCTGAATGTTAAAAAGTCTGAATGGGTTTCTAGCCATTATTCAAAAATTGAAGCCCGTTTACAAAGAGACATTTTTCCATGGATTGGCGATAAATCAATCATCGAAATTAAACCGATTGAAATTTTAAATGTCTTAAAACGTATTCAAGATAGAGGCAGTCTTGAAACTGCTCATCGTGCAAAATCTGATATTAGCCAAATTTTTCGTTATGCCATTCAAACCGATAGAGCGCAAAATAACCCTACAATTCATTTAGGCGGTGCACTCAAAACCCCCAAAGAAAAGCACATGGCCTCTATCGTTGAACCAGCACAAGTTGGCGAGTTGCTCCGCCAAATTGAAAGCTATGAAGGCACATTTATTGTACGTTGTGCCTTACAGCTCGCTCCCTTAGTGTTTGTAAGACCTGGCGAGTTAAGACAAGCTCAGTGGAAAGATATTAACTTAGAAACGGCTGAATGGAGATTTAAAGCCAGCAAAACACATCAAGACCATATTGTGCCACTATCTAAACAAGCCGTAGAAATTTTGAAAGCCATTCAGCCCTATTCAGGTCATGGTCTATATGTATTTCCTGGTTTGCGTGGCGATGATCGTCCGATGAGTAATAATGCCATTTTATCCGCATTTAGACGTATGGGTATTGAAAAAGAAGAAATGTCTGGTCATGGTTTTAGAGCAATGGCCAGAACACTTTTAGCAGAGCGACTCCGCTTTCCTGATGGAATTATTGAACATCAATTAGCTCATCAAGTGCGTGATGTGCATGGTCGTGCTTATAATCGAACCAGCTTTCTAAATGATCGCAAAATAATGATGCAAGATTGGGCGAATTATCTTGATAATCTTAGAAAAGGTGAAGACGTTTTACCTGATGGCTTTACACCTCTTCACTCAATGCAGTATTAAATTGATGATAGCAATATAGTAAGCCTGTGTAAAATTGGCGTAATGACTATTAAACTATGTCAAAAACATTGGATTGTCATAAAAGGCACAGGCATTTAATTATATTGCTTGTCTATTTAGACCAATACATATTAGTGATCAAATTTAACTAACGAATAGTATCACTTAAAACACGATATGATGAGTCAATTGTATATTAGAGTTCATCTAAAATGATCTTCAATTAGTGCATCAATGGATAAACAATCAATCCAATTAGTGCTGCCCCAATAACAATAATAGGTTCTTTAATAGATTTTATTTTCCATAGTAAAACACCCGTTCCAATGGCAAGTAATGCTGTTGGAATATCTACGATAGATCGTTGTGCTAACACCACTACTGACCCTGCAATTGCACCAATCGCAGCCGCAGTAATACCATCGACAAAGGCGATGAGTGCAGGATGTTTGCCATATTTCTTAAAGTATGGTGCTGGCAAAATGGTCAATAGATAACAAGGAATAAAAGTCGCTAATGCAGCAATACATGCACCTTGCACTCCTGCGACTAAATAGCCAATAAATGCCGTTGTAATCACCACAGGACCTGGCGTAATCATCGCAACAGCGACGGCATCAACAAATTGATGCTCAGTTAACCAATGATGCTCAGTAACAACACCGCCATATAAAAATGGCACAATCGCCAAGCCTGAGCCAAAAACGAACGCCCCTGCTTTCGTAAAAAATAAAGCAATTTGAATTAAAGTATTACTATCTGTTGCCGTGGTTAAAGCAATCTGTTGTAAAGGGACAGGTGCAGCCAATGCCGATAATTTACTCGTTGGCCAACGTGGTTTACAACGAATGAACCACACTAAAGCCCCTGCTGCAATAAATAAAGCAGCAGCTTCTGACTCGGTGATAATAGTAACAGCCGCCAATGCTGCAAAAATCCCCCACAATAATTTATCGTTACCAATACTTTTTGTGGTCAATTTGTGCGCACTAATGGCAATAATACCAATGACTGCTGCTCCAACACCATAAAACACTGATTGCATCCATGTTAGACCACCAAACTCTACATAAGCCCAACCTAATGCCAAGACCATAAAAAATGACGGTAAGACAAAGGCTAAGCCAACTAAGGTTGCCCCACGAATATGATAATGAACATAGCCCAAATAAATGGCTAATTGTGCTGCTAATGGGCCTGGGGCAATCTGTGATAATGCAAGTCCTTCTTTATAGTCCGATTCGCTAATCCAAGCTTTTTCCTCTACTAAATCACGGTGCATATAACCCACTAACGCAACTGGCCCACCAAAGCCAAATGTTCCTAAGCGTAAAAAGTAAACAATTAATTGCCAGAGGGTATATGTTGGTTGATGTGTGATCATCATGACTATATTCCTAAACTTTGTTAAAACTAATCAATAGTCCATCAAATAACTGGCAGGCCGTTGTTAATAATTGATCATCGTCTTGAATAGATTCTCTTAAGCCAGCGAGTACTTTTTCTATCCCTTCGGCTTCGGGAGGCTGTACCCCTCCAACATCTAAAAAATGTACCAATTGTGCTAAACGCTGTAATGCGGGGGTTTCTAAACTAAAACTGGCCAATAAAGTCTCAAAAGTCACTTTATGACCAACGTGGGAAAAATATGCGCCATCAAAATCAAAACCAATAGCATCGGCTGGACAATCATTTAGGGAAGCTAACCATAAAAAACTCGCATTGGTGTCAATAAAACGACAAATCAGCCATGCACTGGCTAGACGATCAACCCAAGGACGCGCACGAGTTGCCCATATCTTCTGATTAAAATCACTTCTTAATAACGGAGCAATTGTGTTCGACAGTGCTTGCGGCTCATCAGGGGAACTCGCTTTTGCAACAGCTTGTTCTAAATCTTGTAAGACTGAGGCAACTTGGTTTTGTGCCTCTGTAGGAAAAAAATCAATAGCGACTAATTGGCTAAAATTCTTACGCAATTTACGTGTTTGTTTTAAAACATCTACGTTAAATTGAGTTAATAACTGTGTTTGTAGGGAGGTAATTTCTTTTAGTAAGGTTTGCCATTCCTCTGTACGATCAAATAAGGCTGCGAATAGTTCAATATCTCCGCTTGTTGGTAATACATAGGCAATACCATCATGGTCACGAACATCTTTTGCTATCGCCTGTAATGCTATATCAGCTTGTTGCGAGGCAGGCAAAAGATAAGCACCATCACGCAATACGGCTGCTCCCTCCGTTTTTAAGGCACGCCATGCACGCATACGAGCCGTTGCACTGGCTGTAGACAAAGATAAAACAAGCAATATCCAATTCATAATAACCACCAATTTTATTTGTAGTTAATATTACATATTTGTTGTTATATCTACAATAAAAATCAAATATACGAAAATGTTTGATAATGTTTTTCTAAAAAGAAACGGCTCGTATAGAGCCGTTTCTTGAGATAGAACAATTTTTAGAAGCTATATATCCTCGGCGTGTTTTGTATTGTTGATTTCCTCTCGTTGCGATTGACCAATCTCACCAAAACGTAAATACAAAGCTGGCACAACAAACATATTTAATGCAGTTGATGACAATAAGCCAAATAAAATAACTACTGCCATTGGTGCTTGTATTTCACTACCAGGTTGACCTGCGGCCAACGCTAACGGCACTAATGCCAAGCCAGCCGCTAAAGCAGTCATCAGAATAGGAATTAATCGCTCTTTTGCGCCTCGCAATACAGCTTCACGCGGACTAGACACTCCTTCTTCTAGATGTAAATGACGGATATGAGAAATCAACATCACGCCATTACGTGTTGCAATACCAAACAAGGTAATAAATCCGATCAATGTTGCAACTGACAATAACCCACCAACAAGATACATACCAATGACACCCCCAATCAAAGCTAATGGTAAATTTAACATCACCACCAAAGCATCACGGCTTGAGCGAAAGGCAAGGTATAATAATAAGAATATACCTGCCATAACCACCACACTCATGATTAATAAGGTGCGTGTTGCTTCATTAGCACTTTCAAACTGGCCACCAAACTCAACATAATAGCCTGTAGGAAATTTAACTTGTTGTGTCACTTGTTGACGAATATCTTCTACGACACTAGATAAATCACGGCCAGCCACGTTCGCCATGACCACTAATTTACGCTGAACATTTTCACGACTAATTAAATTCGGGCCAACATCGCGTCTAATTTCTGCTAAGGCAGATAATGGCACTTGCGCGCCTTCAGGAGTTGTCATTAACGTAGATGACAAGTTTTCAAATGAGCGACGAACCTTCGGATCAAAACGCACCAAAAGATCAAAGCTGGCTTGTCCTTCTAAAATCTTAGAAACTTCTGTGCCTGCAAAAGCCGTTTGCACAGCCTCCATGACTTCTTCAACAGAAAGCCCATATTGTGCAATCATGTCTCGTTTAAGTTTAATCATCACAAAAGGAATATCAGCTTGTTGCTCTAAGCTAACATCGACTGCTCCTGATGTGGTACTGGCAATGGTTTTGATCTGCTCACCTAATTGACGTAGTTGCACAAGGTCAGCTCCAAATAACTTAATGGCGATATTGGCACGAGTACCTGAAAGCATATGGTCAATACGATGTGAGATTGGTTGACCTATCACCACACTCATACCTGCCAAAGATGAAAAATCTTCACGTAAGGCTTGTAATAACGCCTCTTTGCTACGCGCTTTCATCACTAAGCTGGTTTCAATTTCGGAGGCATAAATTTCTTGTGCATGTGGGTCGGCAGGCGCACGACCTGTTCGACGAGCAGTTGCTACCACTTCGGGTTGTGCCAATAAAATAGCTTCAACGCGTTTTGCCATGCGGTCAGATTCTTCTAAAGACGTACCTGGTAACGTTGTGACATTGACCGTTAAACTGCCCTCATTAAAATCAGGCAAAAAAGCACGACCTGCATTGATTAACGCAATCACTGCTATCAATAACATTGTTAAAGACACGATGGAGATAGCTCGCCAATAATTAATGATTGCTGATAAGACCGTGACATAAACGGCTTGTAATTGCATTAATAATTGGGGTTCACGATGCGAGAGATGGGCATTATCTGCTAAGAAGCGTACTGCTAATACAGGCGTTAGTGTAATGGCCACTAATAAAGAAGCTGCTAATGCAATGACATAAGCAAAACCAAGGGGTGCTAATAAACGACCTTCAACACCTGATAATAAAAACACAGGTAAAAATACCAACATGATAATCAGTGTTGCAAACACAATCGAACCTTGTATTTCTCGCGTTGCCTCAAATACCACATGAATAACCGATGACTGTTGGCTTGGACTGATTAATGCGTTTTGCCGTAAGCGACGCATAATGTTTTCAACCACAATAATCGCATCATCAACCAATGCACCAAGCGCAATCGCCAACCCTCCTAATGTCATGGTATTTAGCGTTGCCCCTAATCCATATAAAATCAGCACAGCCACCATTAAAGAAAAAGGCAGTGCGACTAAAGTGACAAAGGTTGCTCGCCAAGAGAGTAAAAAAGCAAAGACAATAGCAACGACCAAAATCACACCGTCTCGTAGGGCTAACAACAAATTATCTAAAGCTCGCTCAATAAAATCGGCCTGTCTAAAAATATGAGATTCAATTTTCATATCTTTGGGCAAGGACTGTTGAATGCTGATAAAGGCTTCATCTAGGCGTTGAGTTAAGGCTAAGGTATTCACCGCAGGCTGTTTTTGAATGGCAAAAATTACTGCTGATTTAGCATTATAAGCACCTGTTCCACGGGTAATGCCTACTCCTATTTCCACTGTTCCCAAATCACCAATCAAAACGGCCAGACCATTTTTACGCACGACCACCGTTTTAGCGACATCTTCTAGGGTTTGCACTCGTCCCAAACCTTGAATCAAATATTCACGACCAGACTCTTGATAAAATCCTGCGGCAGTATTGTGATTACTTCGTTTTAAGGCTTCGACGACTTGATTAACGCTAATGTTATACGTTGCTAATCGCTCTGGATTGAGTGTTACTTGATATTGTTTTTCATCTCCACCAATGGTTAACACTTCTGCAACCCCAGAAACGGCTAATAACCGTCGCCGTACTACCCAATCAGCAGTCGTTTTTAGCTCTGCCCCTGTTGCCGTGGGTGAGGTTAAGGCAATAAACATAATTTCGCCCATCACCGAAGCGGCAGGTGCCATTTGTGGTGTAGGAATATCGGTAGGTAAGCTCGCTTGTGCTAATTGCAATTTTTCAGCGACAACTTGTCTTGCCTCTCGAATATCGACTCCCCAAGCAAATTCAACAGTAATGACGGATAAGCCAATCGTTGAATTGGAGCGTACCCGACGCACATTGGGCGCACCATTTAATGTCGCTTCTATGGGAAAGGTAATTAAATTTTCGACCTCTGTGGGTGATAAGCCATGAGCTTCTGTGACCACCGTAACAGAGGGTGCGGTTAAATCAGGAAAGACATCGACAGGCATTCGTGTCGTTTGCCAGCCTCCCCAAAACATTAATAATAGGGCAACAATAAAGACAAACAGCCGATTTTGTAATGACCAGCGAATGAGAAAATCAATCATCATCTATTCCTCAATGTGCATGACCATGACCCATAGCAGCAGGTGCAGTGGCTGCTAAACGAACCTGATAAGCACCACGTGTTACCACACGTTCACCTGCTATCAGCCCTTGGCTAATGCCAACCCAATCGCCATCACGAATACTTGCCTTTACTACCCTACGTTCAAATGACTCTCCCTCTTTCAAAACAAATAACACACTTTGGCCATTTTCATCACTTAATGCACTGGCTGGAACAGCAACAAGATTTTGTGCAACACCTGTATAAAGTTGGGTATTGACAGTCATGCCTAAACGTAATTGCTGCTGTGGATTGCTAAACTCTAAAATAGCTGGGACAGTACGCGTATTAGCATCGACCAAACCGCCATAAGCGACTAAACGTGCATTTTTGCCTATTTCTAAAGCGATGGCTTGAGACAGACTATTTAAGCTAAAAAAGCCGCCTGTTAATGTTTGAATTCGACTTAACTCACTTTCAGGAATTTTAGCTTCGAGCCAAACTTTGTCTAAATCAGCAATTTGTAGCAACGATTGCCCAGCTTCGACTGATGCACCTGCTGTGGTATTCACAGCAACCACTGTTCCCGAAATGGGTGTTTTTAACGCAATGCCGCCTTCTCCTCCTTGATAGGTGGCTAAACGCTTACGTGCTGCGGTTAAATTTGCTTGTGCTAAACGCTCTTGTTGTCGTGCCTCTATCACTCTTTTTTCTGCAACTGCTTCAAGGGTCAATAAAGACTCTAAACGTTTACGCTCATAACTGGCTTGGTCTAAGGTAATACTCGCTTGTTCAATAGCCAGTGATAAGGCTGCAAGATCTGCATCTCCGCCTAAACGCGGTGATAAATACGCTAGTGTTTGACCAGCAAGCACTTTTTGTCCTAAATGTGGAAAATCATTTGTCGCGGATTTGATAATACCCGTACTGATGGCTGTCACTATTGCTTGTCCTGCTGCACGCGGTTTAATAACCCCGATAGCAGAAACAGAATCTCGCATTGCACGTGTGACTGCTGGTGCAGTCGCAAAATCTATTTTCCATTGCTGCTCTTTGGTAAACGCAATCAATCCTGATTCTTCTTCTGCAACCGCCTGATGTTCAGTCGCTGTTTTAGCATCTGGATAAACCTCAACTTCGCCTAAATCATGGACACTTTGTTGAGTACCGTCTGTTAAAATCAATTGCAAACGCCGTTTGCCGATATATTGCGGCTTCATGACGGGTCTAAAAATGCCTGCTGTTTGGCTCACTGTTGCGACAACACGCTCTTCTGGATGGCCACCGCCTGTTAAGCTGACCAACAACTGACCTTGATTAACCGCACTAAAATCTTTTAGCCATGTCAAATGAGCAGCAAATGCTGACTCTGTGTTAAGTATTAAGGGGGGATACTCGACAAATAATTCTGCCTCTGTCGTGTAATGGGTCACACTAATCCCTCCGCCGTGACCGTGACCATGTTCTTGATGTCCTTCCTCATGAGATGGATGCTCATGCTCCCCGTCTTCATGGGAGTGTTCTTTTTTGCTACACGCTGTTAATGATAGAGCAGAGGCTAAAGTGCTAATGAGCAATAATCTATTTAAGTTTTTCATAGTGTGACTCCCACCAAACTATCTAAGGTGACACGGGCTAAACTGGCTTGATATTCAAGGGTAATAATGCTTTGTACGGTGCTTAATTCACCACGATACGCATCTAATAATTCCAATACACCTACTTCACCCGCCTGATAGGCTGCCTGTGCAATCGTAGATAATCGTTCTGCATTTCCCATTGCGTTTTCACGTAGTGCAATGGCTGCTTTTGCTAAATGCTCTAACTGCTGCCATTGCCCTATCAATACGCTATTAGCCTGCTGATAACGCAAATCTCGTTTTGCACGCAAACTGTCTGCCTCTGATAAAAACTTCAACTGACGTGTCTTTGCTTGATTAAATACGGGTAACGGCATAGCCAGTGATAAGCTAATACCATCACTTGAACCTGTTGGGGTGCTGATTCTTTTTTGTCCTATTCCTAAGCTAATATCAGGAATTTTATTTAAACCTGCGGCTTCAGCCTGATGCGATAAGGCATTAATTTGTGCATCCATTGCGGCTAAATCAGACCTGTTATTCAGCTTTTGTTGTAGCTCTTTTAAATCGGGTAAACTTAATGGCAATAAATGGCCTGTTACGGTCAACTCATTAGCTGTTTGAGCAAACGTCAAACCTGCTAAACGATGCTGTAACAAGACAATCTCCGCTTGTATTTGTGCAGATTGTGTTGATGCCGTTAACAGTTCTTGCTGTAAGCGTCGCGAGTCATAACCTGATACCTCACCTGCTTTGACTAATTTCTGTATGGTTTGCTGTGCTTGATTAAGACGTATTTGCCACTTTTGATAAATTTCTTGTAGTTGCTGTTGATAAAGCAACTCTAAAAAAACTTGGCGGACTTCTAAAATAATGGCCTGACGTTGATCTTGTTGTAATGCTTTGACTGACATCAGGTGTTGTTGTGCGGCTTTTTTTTCTAAACGTCGATGACCTGAAATATCAAAAGTTTGTTCGATTTGATAAGTCAACTCAGTATTACGTCCCTCATCTCCACTAACTTGAGTTCGCTCAATCGACACCATTGGATTAGGCCACAAACTCACTTCATTCACGGTTTGTTGTGCTGCTTCAATATCTGATTTTTCTGCTATTGCTATCATCGGACGTGATAATGCCTGTTTAATGGCTTCTTGCTCAGTAATAAGTTCGGCTTGTACAGGGCTAATCTGCAAACAGATATATCCAATGACTGTCGACAATGCTTTAGGCAAGCCATGTCGACTAGACGCTTTTTGTGCGCCTGTTAAAAAGAATCCCGTCATAGGGAAACTCCTATTTAAAAATAATGGCTATGCTCAGCTTAAAAGCTGAGTGTGGTTGACCAAATACTTAAATAAATAGGTTTTGTGGCGGGCGAAATGGTTGCTCTGGCAATCTTAATCGTACTGACATGAGCGGTGCTGTATGGATTATCATGCCACTACGAACAACTAAAAACTCAAAAGGAGATACCATACTCATTGGCATATGACCCAGCATATGTCCAATCATGCTATGAGCATCCTCATGTTCATGTCCGTGAATAGAAGATAAATCTATGACATCTGCATGGTCAGGGTGATGATGATCTTGTTCAAAGAAAGAAGTTGGGGAAGAATGCGCGAGTTGTTCATGGTCAGCTACAAGCTGCCACCCAAAAGTTGGCGACAAAAAGGTCAATAACATCACTATTAAGGTGATTCGACTGGTCAGACGATAAAGGGATAAACGCATAATGGTCAGAGTCTAGCATTCATCAGAAAAAAAGCACAAGACAATTTTATAGTTTGGTTTAATAAGCACTTTTGAATATCTTACCCAATGGTTTTACGCATCATCAATCAATCCAGTATTAAGTTAATGATATTTATATTGAACTTGTATAATCAAAGAATCTGAAAACTGCTACAGATGAGTTTGGTGCACGTTTACTCAATCTTTTTTTAGCACCAATAGCTTAGTTGCTTACTCTCATCCCAAAAAATTTCAAATACATATTACTTAACTGAGTGAATCAAACTCATTTCCTTTTATTTCCAATACCTTGCCATAGCCTAGACTGCCTTAGCGGTAGTCTAGGTCTATGGCTTTTTTATCTGTTTCATTGATAGAGGATTCATCATCATGACTATGCGTTGTCCTTATTGTTTATCTTATCAAGTAGACACCTTAAATCAGGCTAAAAAGACTGGCAGTGCTGTGGGTACTGTTGCAGGAGCGGCTAGTGGCGCATCTGCTTCATTTAACGGAGCAAGAGTCGGTGCATCTATTGGTGCCATCGTTGGCCCTGTTGGTTCAGTGGTCGGTGGTTTTGCAGGAGCGTTATTAGGCGGTTTTCTCGGTGGAGTTGCAGGCGGTACGGCGGGCTCTAAACTCGGTGAATTTGTTGACGATAACATTTTAGATAATTACAAGTGCTTACGTTGTGGTTATACCTTTAGTCAGCCTCGTCATTCACATTAAACTTACTTTACCCCTCTTCTTCATTTTAATCGTTATCACGCTTTTTCTTTCACTGTCCTTTTCAATGTTATTTCCCTCAGCTTTATTTGTATATGTTAATGCGTCTCATTTGCTTTTAACTATACTTTATTGATGATAGTTTTTTATCTTTCATTTTCGGAGAATTTATCATGTCACATTTAGTCGAATCGATGGCTTATGTCGGTACAACCCCATGGCACGGTTTAGGTAATCATTTAGAAGAACAACAGCCCCTAGAGGTTTGGGCTAAACAAGCAGGTATGGATTGGTCTATTTTAGAAGCCCCTGTCCGTTTTATGACAGGTGATGAACAAACATCATCCATTCGTACCTTTGCCGATAATAAGGTGTTGTATCGCTCAGATACGAACACTCCCCTGTCAGTCGTCAGTCAACGTTATCAAGTGGTTCAACCGCGTGAAATTTTAGAATTTTATCGCGATTTAACCGAAGTCTCTGGCTTTGAGTTAGAAACGGCTGGGGTGTTAAAAGGCGGTCGTAAAATTTGGGCATTGGCTAAAACAGGTCAATCCATGAGCTTACGCGGTAATGATGTCACTAATGGCTATTTGCTGTTGGCAACCGCTTGTGATGGCACTTTAGCCACAACCGCGCAATTTACCAGTATTCGGGTGGTGTGTAATAACACCTTAGCCGTGGCTTTAAATGGTCAAGGTCAAGCCGTGAAAGTTCCTCACAATACTACCTTTGATGCACAAGCCGTTAAGAAACAACTCGGTGTTTCTGTGGCTGCTTGGGATGATTTTATGTATCGCTTAAAGACCTTAAGTGAACGTAAAGTCAAAAGTACCGAAGTCGATAAGTTTTATGCCAAAGTCTTTGGTGATGCGGCAATGAAAGGTCAAGCCAGTATGCAATCCTTTGAACGCACCATGGCAAAAGCAAAGACTTTGTTTGAGGGTCAAGGTTTAGGGGCGGAGTTATCGTCTGCTAAGGGGACGGCATTTGGTTTATTAAATTCTGTGACTGAATTTGTTGACCATCAGCGTAAGGCACGCAGTATTGACCATCGTTTAGATTCAGCATGGTTTGGCCAAGGGGCGGTTATCAAACAACGTGCATTGGATGAGGCATTACGGTTGGTGTCGGCTTAACTTATTTGTGGGTTATTGTTGTCAGCAACAAACAAATAGTCTGCCAGTTTTATTTAATTCAACTGCCTTATTTTATGTTTCTTAAAGCACGGTGACTGTGGTGGTCATCGTGCTTTTTTTATGCCGTTTGATTATTGGAGGCATCATGCTCTCTCACAATTCACAAGCGATGACTGCTTTATCCACCAATCGGCAACGTGTGCTAAACGCATTACAAGCAGTCGAGATAAATGAAGTTATCGTCCGTTATCGTGGTAGTAGTGATGAAGGCGATATTACGGAAATTGTTATTCCTTCTCATGATGACCAATCCCCTTCCGCACTACAAGATCAACTTTTGGCGTTTAGCTTTGTTCGTGGCACATACCGTTATGGTGCTTATCATTACTTTTTAGTCGATAAACCCTTGTCATTAGAGGAGGCATTACGTGTGTTTACGATCATGTGGGTTGATCTTCATCATGCTGGTTGGGAAAACAATCAGGGTGGTGAAGGTGTCATGACCATCAATAGCTTAAACGATCAATTCTTATTGGTTCACACCGATTATTCAGTCCCATCAAATGACTATCGCTATTGTCTATAGCTGTTGCCGATTGCTCTATTAGTTTTTTATTCAACTTTTTCATGGAGAACTCCCATGTCCGAGTATCATAATCCAGAGGCGATTGCCATTATTCAAGCTAATCGTGATTTGTTATTACACACTATGCCCTCATTAGGTATCAGTGAGATTACTATCGAATATGAAAGTTATGCTGATTCAGGCGATGTCACTGCCTTAAAGGCCTTCCCTGAAACACAGTTAACGCAGATTGATAAATGCCAACTGTCCTACCAATTTTTAATCCTCGCACGTGATACACAAGGTCAGTATTACAGTGCAGGTGAAGTCCAACAAGTGTCGATGCGTGTGGCCTTGTGTGATTTCGCTTTAAGCTGTTTAGGGATTAAATACCCCGATTGGGATACCGAAGAAGGGGCTGAGGGTAAAGTCATTTTAGACGCGGATGAGCAGCGTTGTGAATTAATTCATACCCAATTTTTTATGGAATATGCGCGTCATTCACCCTACCACGATACAAGCAAACCAGCGGTGAATAATACGCTGATTTAGCAAGTTAATTCCTTTTCTTTCACTTAGATGATTTATTCATTTGCTGTCCATTTTTCCTTTGTAATTCCTTGATTTCATCCGCCCTGTTGCCCTTTGGCACAGGGCTTTTTTTATGCCTTTTTTCTTAATTATCGTTATTAAGTTGGAGTTTTATCATGATGGGTTACAGTCCTAAATCCTTTGAGGCGGTACGTGCTAATCGTCAACCGCTGTTAACTGCCCTTGCTGCCTTAGCCATTACTCAATTAGTGGTGCGTTATGAAGGCGGTGGTGACTCGGGTGATGTCTCTGAATTAGAAATTTTTCCTGAATCATTAGCTCAAGCCAATATTGCCGATACCTTAAAAACACAGCAGCTCACGTATCACTGTTTAGCAGGCGAATATCAAGATGGTGAATACCGTTACTTTTTACAGGAGCAACAATCGTCGATTGATTCCGCCTTACGTGATTTTACCTTAACGTGGGTCGATGCTCATCATGGGGGTTGGGAAAACAATGATGGTGGCTCGGGTACGGTGACGATTAACGTCACCGAGGGAACCTTTCGTTTAGAACATACCGAGTATTACACGGAGTGCAGCAATTATGAATACGATTTATAAGGCTGAATCCGTTGACACTCTGTCCTGTGCTCAAGAGGTGCATGTGTCTTTAGGAGCTTATGGTCGATTAACTCATCAACAAGCGATTCAATTGGCTTTAGACGTTACACCACGAGAGCCTTTACTCGGTTATCTATCGACAAAACGCTTACAAATTTGTCCGCAGAATTTGGGGCAATTTACCCCTGAATTGGCATTGCAATTAAAAGCTGAATTAGCTCACATTGAGTTTCGCTGCCATGCCAATGTTCATATCGAAAGACAGCACAAAATCGTTGATATAGCCGATTGGCCACATGAAAAAGAGTGGTTTAAACAAATGGCGCATTTATCGCACTTGCTGGATGCGCCTGTTTATACCGCTCATGCAGGTAAACGCGGTACTTGTTCAGTCGCTGAGGTTTTACAGTTTACTCAAGAGATTGAGGATTTATTTGGGATGCCTGTCGGTGTTGAAGGTCATTACCCTACGCCAAACGGTAAACATCATTGGTTAATCAGTACATGGCAAGAATATCAACAACTGTTGGAATCTAGGGTGCATTACGCCTTAGATTTGTCGCATTTGAATATTCTGGCGGTACAGACGAACCATGTGGAATGGAGCTTAGTGCATGAACTACTCAGCAGTCCCCACTGTTTAGAAATTCATCTCAGTGATAATCATGGCTATGGCGACCAACATTTACCCCTGAGTAACCCTCATGCGTTGCCGTGGTGGTGGTCATTACTCAGTTCGGCTAATCCTAATGCAACGATTTTTTCGGAAGGTAGGCAACGTGTGCCAATCGCTTTAGCTTAACTCGTTTCTGCATTCGTCAATTCGTCATTACTCAACAAATTTATCAATTCACCCAAGCACAGTCTGTATTACAGGCTGTGCTTTTTTTATGTCGAGGTTTTTATGGAATATCAACATACTGAACGATCGCCATCAACTTCATTGGCGGCTGTATCACATCAACCGCTGGCCATTGGTACAGCTACGCCTGTTAATTCAGACAACTCTCTGTCTTTAACCGTACTGAGTGAGCAATCCACTAAAGCCCACACCCACACTGCCAACGCGATTCGTTTAATCAACACCAAAGGCTTAAGCCGTAGCGAATGGTTAGCTGTTCGCCGTCAAGGCATTGGCGGTAGTGATGCTGCCGCAGCTGTTGGTCTCAATCCCTATCAATCCCAGTTGGAATTATGGATGATTAAAACAGGGCGTTTTAGTGAAGATAACATTGATTCTGAGGCGAATCACCATTCTTCGGTGATACCTGATATAGACTCCAAGATGTATTGGGGTCAAATTTTAGAACCGATTATTGCCCAACATTACACCAAAGTCACAGGCCGTAAAGTGCGTAAGGTTAATGCCATTCTGCAACATGCCGATAGTGACAAGTCATGGATGTTGGCCAATATTGATTATCGGGTCGTTGGCAGTGATGAGGTTCAATTACTGGAATGTAAAACCGCAGGTGAATATGGCGCAAAGTTGTGGAAAGACGGTGTGCCTGAGTATGTGGAATGTCAGGTACAACATCAATTAGCGGTAACAGGTTTACAAGCCGCTGATGTCTGTGTGTTGATTTGTGGTCAGCAACTCAAGATTTATCGCATTGAACGTGATGAAGAGTTGATAGCCAAACTGATTGAATTAGAGCGGTTATTTTGGCATTACGTGCAAAGCAATATACCGCCTTGTGCCGATGGCTCTGAATCCGCAGGCATTGCTTTACGCTGCTTGTTCCCACAAGACTACGGTCAAACGGTTGATTTTAGCAACAATACCCATGTCTTAGGCTTATTTGACTCGCTCATCAACACACGTAAGCAACTCAGCTTTTACCAACAACAGGAGGAATTTTATAAACAACTGCTGCAACAGAATTTAGGTGAAGCCAGTTATGCCCAATTTTCTCAAGGCTCATTGTCATGGAAAAAGGCTAAAGACTCGGTTTACCTAGATACTACTGCACTCGCTAAAGATCATCCACAACTCTGTCAACAATATCAACGCAGCAAAGTCGGTAGCAGACGCTTTTTAGTCTATGAACGGCCTGTCGCAAATACCAAAGCCAGTGATTAACCAGTCACTCAGTATTAAGTTCGATTAACTCAAACCGATTCCACCACTCACTTTTTACCCTGACACGGCATACAGCCCTTGCATAACAGCAAGGGCTTTTTTCTTTTTTATTGGAGAACATCATGATTAAAGGCTTAGCCATCACCCCACCGATTATCGGTCGGATTAGCATTGGTAAAATTGTCGAAAAGAACGGTAAACGTTTACCCGAAAAGGATGACCAATTTACCTTAACCACTCAAGTACTGTAATGGTTTAATAGAACAGGACACTTTGATAGGTAGTATTTATACTGCAAGTAGAGGTGTTTATGAAAGCAACGAAGTCAATGAAAAAGCCGA
>NZ_QAON01000007.1 GCF_003051055.1 Agitococcus lubricus
ATTCAACGCTAGGTTATAAATCACCATTAATATTTGAACGTGATTTTTTAAGACAAGCTGCCTAAATAACTGTCCTGTTTCTCTTGACCATTACAATGCAATGTTTTAATGAATATGGACAAACGATTAACCCCATCTTATTAAGTCATGGTCCTTATGTCGTGGTCGATAATGATTATATCTTGTATCCAGATAGTCACCATTTCATCAAATACGACCCTCTCACTGGCAAACGAGAAGACTTATTTATTTCTTGCAAAAAAGCCATCGCCTTTGCATTTAATCAAACGCATCTGATTTGGTTAGACCATCATCAAGCGCATATTTATCATTTATCAGGCAAACTTAATACCACTTTTATAAAAAAACACTACACCTTAGAGCCCTTGCTACAGGCTCATCCTCATGGTGGCTTTCTGATGTCAGATGGGATAGCAAATCAAAAACTAATTTGGCTAACGGTGGATGGTGAACAAATTCGCTCTTGGCAATTATGTGGTCCCATTTTAGCGCTCACTGTGTGCAACCAGAATATCTTGGTTGCATGTGCGGCACTCGGTAAATCTGAAAATCTCGCCTTTTATTTATTAAGCGATGATTCATGTCAAGAGCATCAAGAAACGATGTGTATAGGTAAGATTATCAGTCAAGAAGGTCATTTAGCGTGGTTACGCAAAGATAGGCATATTATGCTGATGAATGAAGACTTTACGCCTTACTCCATCGGCATATTACCAGAAAATCACCATCTGATGGCATTTAGCCCTTCGTTATCTTACATTGCATCGCTCTCTATCACTGCTGACACTTATGAATGTCAATTATGGCAAATTCATCCATTGCAGGAGGCTTATCATGTCTAATCACTACGCTCGTATAGAATGTATTTTTTACTCACACGCTTGGGCGATATTGAATTTAGAAAAACTTGGCATAAATACCTTAGAAGATACCATCATCATTGAACTTTCTAGACAATCTACATTAAGCCTCGTTATTAATAATTCCAGCCAACGTACGGGTATCTCTGCCTTATTAAATCCTAAAGTGACTTTAGATAGCTTAGCTGAATACTTTCCACAACTTACCACGAGAATTATTTTAGCCTCTAGTCAACCAATGGATATCAGTAGCCTTTGCGCCGCCACTCAATTACTACATTATAAGGAAACAGATGCCAAGCGTATTGTCTTACTAGTCAATATGATGGATGCCTGCCATTTAGCAGAAGCATGGCAATGTGCAGAATCCTATGCCATTTATTGGGATTTAGCAGATCCCATTTCGCCGTCATTAGCTTTACTGGGTGAAAAATTAGCAGAATATGGTTGCCTGTCGTCATCATCATGGAAAGGTTTACATTTTTATGAAAGCCCTCACAGAGAAAATCCTACTGCTGAATCACTATTATCTTCTTATAAAGATGTTTTAACCCAATATACCTCATTGAGTATTTGAGATGATTAAGGATAATCCATTAAAAAACATGATTTTTATTAGCTCTCTACCTACATTTATAGAGTTACAAATTTTATTTTATCAAGGTCTTAAAGAATTAATCAATGTATCTGGTATTGACTTAGATAAAATCTACCCTCAGTATAATTTAAGCTATTTTAATGAGCATACATTCATATTTTCTGACTTATTCTCTAAGGCAAAAACTATAGAATCCTTTGCAGAGTTAGAAGCGCTGAACTCAACATTATTTAAAGAACACTTTAATATAGAGCAACAACAAGCATTTAAGTCTGCTGTTTATAAAGCAATTGAGCTATTATATCTAAATAAAAGCCTCTATATTTTTTGTCATCAGGGGGTAGGAAGATCCCCTGCGGTGAGCTTTGCTGCACTCACACTTTATTATCAATTGCCCATGTCTGAGTCATTAAAAATGATACACGCGATGAGACCACAAGCTAAAATTACGACGATGACTATTTCGGCAACCTACTGGCTAAAAGAGAATTTATCTCATGAACAGTTTATTTAGTCATTTGATAGATGAACTTAAAACACACCCTTTTTTTACACCGCTCAGTATACCGTCAGATTTTCAGCATAAATCCATCGAGCGCGCTCAAGGAAGTCTGAACTTACATAGTCAGGCTTATCTGTTAAAAGAATATGGTGAATTACGTAGTGTCGTCATTCAATCTTCCAAAATAGAAATCATCAGCTGTTTTTTTTATCCGTTTGCACAATGGGATTTGCCTATTTATGCGATGGAATTTGTCAGTTTAGCTAAAAAACCGATTGTAGGCGTTTTAGATTTACCTTGCTTATCGGGTACCGCGCATTTACCCGCACAAGCATTCATGGCAAATCTATTAGCTAAATATCAATTTCAGCTCAGTACAGACTACCCTGACTGGTATAAAGAATGCCGTTCGGGTTACGATATATTCACTCGACCCGAAAACCACGCCGTATTTGAGCGTCTTTCACAGGCGCATCGTGATATTCTTGACGAGATTCCCCAGTTTGCCGCTCAGGCCTCTCTTCTCTCAGCAGTAGACCTGAACGCGCATCGTCAACAGATAAAATCCTATCAAGAACATCACCTTGTGAATTCGCCTGGCCTACCGCTCATGAATAATCTTTTTGGTCAGGCATGGACCAGCGCTTTCCTTGAAGAGTGGTTTTTTGCAGCATCCACTCTCTGAGAGTTTAATCAATCAGTTTCATTTTAATCGCATAACGTACTAAGCCCGTTACTTCATGAATATCAAGTTTATTCATAATCTGGCTACGGTGTGTTTCAATTGTCTTGAGTGATAAATTTAATTTTTTTGCGATTTCTTTGCTTGATAAACCTAAACTCACTAACTTTAAGATTTCTGTCTGTCTTTGCGTTAAATTTTTCTCGGCTTTTTCATGTATGTTTTTGGCTTTGAACCCTTGTGCAATTTCTGAACAGATAGAAGGGCTAAGATATACTTTTCCATTCATAATAGTATCAATCGCGGAGAACAATTCTGTGGGTGCTGCATCTTTTAATAAATACCCAGAAACACCAATCTTTAAGGCTTCTTCTATATAAACCAAATTATTGTACATCGTTAATAATAGTATATGTGGCGTGTCGTGTAACTCAAAAATCTTTTTAGCTGTTTCTATGCCAGTCATATCGGGCATAGAAACATCCATCAGTACGACATTCACGTGATTTTTTTTCAGAAAATCAATCGCCTCAAAACCGTTACTTGCTTCCGCTATCACATCAAATCGTTCTTCAGAGCTGATAAGCACTCTTAGTCCTTTACGAATGAGCTGATGATCATCAACGATTAATATTCTTGTATTATTCATTAATCATACTCCATACTACTTGTATTCTAGTACCCAAACCAATTTTTGAATTTATTTTAAATACCCCACCTGTTTGCTCTGCTCTCTCCTGCATACTTAATAAACCCAATGAATTAATCCTTTCAGTCATATCAAAACCCTGCCCATTATCACTGATAACCAGCTTAAAATAAGCAGACGTATTCTCAATACTGATATATATCTTTTTAGCTTGGCTATATTTAATGGCATTGTTAATAGCTTCTTGGCAAATTCTGTAAGAGGCATACTCTATTTCTTGATTATCAATAATCACTTCAGATGAAATATCTAACTCAACTTTCATCTCACTCAAATTAGCTATTTGGTTAATTAAATTTGTTAGGCTTTCTTTTATTCCTATTTCTCGAATAAATCTAGGATGCAAACCTTTCGTAATATCTCTTAACGACTTTATTGCCTGATCAAATAACGGCATAATTTCGTTAATCATCTTTTTAGTATGTTGTATATCTTTTTGAATCAATACATTAAAACTAGATATTTTTAATGCAATCAGTAATTGTCCTAAGTCATCATGTAACTCTCTTGCCAGATTAGCTCGATAGGAATCCTGTGCTGACAATAGACTTCCAAATAATAACTTATATTGTTGCTCAGACTTATTACCAGATAAATTGACGCTATTTTTACTTTTATCTAATATACATTGATAATAAAAAATCCCATCTTGAGCAAACATTCTAATAACTGCATTATAATAATCATCTAGCCACAGTACATCGGCTATATTATTATCAAAAAACAAATCATCTATTTTATTCAAAATAGCAATATTACTAATATTCTCCCCAACAATGTTAGCTTTATATTTTTCTATTGAGAATTTATTAGCAAATAATATTTCACCTAAAGCATTATATATAAATACTGGCATACTAATATTATTAGCGAGAATCAAAAAAGAATAATCCATAACAACCACATTAATATTTTTATAAAATCAATACTATTAGCTAATCTATGATATTGAAATTTTTATCTTAATTACCATTAAACAAAATCAAACAGATAACCTATTTTCTTTATACAATATAGTCTATGCCTCTTAAAAACAGCAGGACAGTTATCAGGCTTTAGATAATATTTGTTAAATACTAAGAAGACATGTGACAAGGTGAAGATATCTACTGAGCTACAGCCACATGCAAAGTTTTAACCTCCCCATAAGCTAACGCTAATGAAGCTGACATATACGCTGATTGACTCTTGATAACAATATTGTATAGACCAAAGTAGTCTTTTTGGGGATGGCTGTCAGTCAGGCATTATTTTAGCTAGTCCTGACTTTATTTAGGTGGTTTAGAATCCACAATCAAGATAAAACGTGTGCCGAGCTAATCTTTGTTGTCTCTTAGCTCGGCTTTATTCATTATTTAAAAGAACAAATGTCTCTTAAATCTGTGCGGCTAACTCTGCGCCCTGACGAATGGCACGTTTAGCATCTAACTCTGCTGCAACATCCGCCCCACCAATTAAATGAACTGTTTTACCCAATGCTTCAATTGCCGCTTGTAACTCACGTTGTGGCTCTTGGCCTGCGCAAATAATTACATTATCCACGGCTAACACTTGAGGTTGGCCATTGACACTGATATGTAAGCCCTCATCGTCAATTTTGGTGTATTCCACACCTGTCAACATATTAACGCCTTTTTTGAGTAAGGCTTCACGATGCGCCCAACCTGTGGTTTTACCTGGCCCCGTGATTTTCTTGTTTTTGCGCTGCAACAAGTACACCTCTCGAGGGCTTGGACTCACTTGAGCCTCAACACCTTCAATACCGCTACGTGCTTGTAAGGTTTTATCAATGCCCCACTCACGTAAATATTCATCAATGTCTAGACTAGAAGGCACATGATGTGGGTCATGCACTAAAAACTCAGAAGTATCCATGCCAATACCACCCGCACCAACCACTGCCACACGTTTACCGACAGGTTTTTTGTCTCTTAACACATCAATATAATTCATTACTTTGGGATGATTAACGCCTTCTAAGGGCAATTGACGTGGCACAATACCTGTGGCTAAAACCACTTCATCAAACTCAGCGACATCATTTGCACCAACACGTTTGCCGAGTTGCACATTAACACCGTATTTTTTTAACATGACGCCAAAATAACGAATGGTTTCGTTAAATTCTTCTTTACCGGGAACTTGTTTGGCAATATTAAATTGACCACCAATTTGCGTATCTTGGTCAAACAAAGTGACGTTATGACCACGCTCTGCGGCAACACTGGCAAATGATAAACCTGCTGGCCCTGCACCAATCACCGCAATATTTTTCGGTTTATCGGTTTTGATATAAATTAATTGGTCTTCATAACAGGCTTGCGGATTGACCAAACAAGAAGCCTGACGTAAAGCAAAAGTATGGTCTAAACAGGCTTGGTTACAACCAATACAGGTATTCACTTCTTCTTCTTTATTGGCGGCTGCTTTGTTTACCCAATCAGGGTCTGCCAACATCGGACGCGCCATTGACACCATATCGGCATCACCACGGGCAATAATATCTTCGGCATGAGACGGCATATTGATACGGTTAGAAGCAGATACAGGAATACTCACCGCCTCTTTGACTTTACGCGTTACCCATGCAAACGCACCACGCGGTACCATGGTGGCAATGGTAGGAATTTTGGCTTCGTGCCAACCAATACCTGTATTAATGATACTCACGCCTGCTTTTTCTAATTCTTTAGCAAGGGTAATCACTTCATCAAAGGTTTGACCATCGGGTACTAAATCAAGCATCGACAAACGATAGACAATAATAAAGTTGGTGCCAACACGGGCACGAATACGACGAACAACTTCGAGTGGGAAACGCATACGGCGTTCAAAATCACCACCCCAGTCATCGTCACGCTCATTACCACGTACGGTTAAAAACTGATTTAATAAATAGCCTTCTGAACCCATGATTTCAATGCCGTCATAGCCAGCTTGTTGAGCTAAAGCAGCCGCATTGACCCAACTCTCTAACTCTTGAAGAATCATTTCTTCGGTCATGGCTTGCGGTGGAAAGGGATAAATAGGTGACTTTTTACCAGACGGAGACACATTTAAGGGATGATACGATTGACGGCCAGCGTGTAATACCTGCATACAAATACGACCACCTGCGGCATGGACGGCATCGGTAATTACTTTATGCTTTTTAGCATCGGCTTCGGTCAGCATGGCACACATACCTGGCCCTAAAACGCCTAATTCAGAAGGCGAAATACCCCCTGTAATAATTAAGCCCACACCACCTGCGGCACGGCGCGCAAAAAAAGCTGCTTGTCTTTCGGGCGGAAATTCTTCAAGACCTGTGTGCATCGAACCCATGATGACACGGTTGGGCAAAGTGACAAAACCTAAATCTAATGGTTGTAATAAATGTTGAAATGGTTGTGACATGGCGAACCCTCAGCTGGCTAGCGCTTGGTAGGTAAATAAGTGACAGTTAGTCGATAAAGTTTGATACGGTCGTTAGTTACACGACTAGCTCTATAAGAATTTATCTCGAATGAATAGCTTGCTTTATTGGCAAGCAAACATTGCGTCAATAACTGCCGACTACGAAATTACCTGACGATAACTCGCACTGAAGGCGAATACAAGCCGTTTTAACGACTTTTTAGTTCGCACAAAAAAGTATTTTTTTATAACTAAAAATTATAACTCAACAGCATCATCAATATAGTCATAATCTTCATAATCTGCCCATTCATCAACCACGACTTCATCGCGCATATCTAATAATTCCATGATTTTTCCTCATTGTGACCAGTTAAAAATCTAACATCTTCATTAGTACGTTTTTGAAGATGAGTTATTAAAAACTAATGCAATGACCATACCATGACACTTAAAAGACAGTATGATGACAGTCCGCTCAGACTATCTTTTTTATGTAAATAGCGATAACGTAGCTTCCATTAACTGCGTTTATTACTTAGGTATTTTACGCATGAGCACGAGCCTTTAGAGCTAAACAAAGACTGTTTATTTTTGGCTCTAAAATGACATTGTCTTGACAACGACAGTCACTTTATTTGCAATATTCAAGTTCTACTTATTTGAGCATATATCTATGGTTTCTAAAACAAATACAATAACTTATGAAAATTTCTCTCAGGCTATGCAAGCAATTATTCGTCAAGAAGATATTGCCAATGCTCGCCGTGCATTATATAAATTTTTACCTGAACAGCGTTTATATTTGGCCGCACACACACTGCCTGCAAACAAAATCAGTACAGAAGCACAAACGCTAGATGAGCTTGCCAAACTGTCTCTTTTTTGTGCACAGGGGGCTGATAACAGTACCGCCTTGTTAAGTTACACAGACACTCAAACACTAACAGCGCAATGTAAAGATAGTTTTATTGTGGAACTTTCTGGTGCAGATGCACTGAATTTGGTGCTAATGCAACATAAATTTGCTGCCTTAGTGGTGAAATCGGCGCAGGGTTGGGTGGGTATTACTAAGACGGATATTCGCTTATTAGTTAAAGGTTATCGTATGGATAATTACCCCTCTCAGTAATATGCCATCATCAAGCGCTGAAAGCGCTTGGTGCTTACAGGCGCACTTGTGGCTCGACGACAGGGTTAATAAATAACTGCCCATTTTTTAATTGCTCATATAAAGTCGGGTCAGACCACTCTTGTTGAATTTGCGATGAAAAAATAATGTCTTGTAAACGAATCAATCCCATACGTGGATTATCAACGTCTGCTCTAAAACATTGGGCATAACCTGTTTGTGTTTCATGGACTATCACGGAATATAGTGCGACATCTGCCTCGCCATTTTGCATGACCGTTTGTTTGAGTACCGCATCGACCAACACAAAAATGAGTCGAGAAAACTGCTCAGCCGACGGGGATACAGGCAAACTAATCCAACGCGCACTAAATTGCTGACAATAGGCAATGTACTCAGCATTATCTTTGTCCCAAAAAGCAATCGCATGGTCAAAGCTATCAATTAAGTCTTTGATATGCCCTTTTAATAATCCAAAGTCATAAACCATTTGTCCTTGGTCAAATGCTTGTGCCTCTAAGATAATTTCTACTTGATAACTATGACCGTGAATAGAACGACTACAACGCTGACTGGTACAGTTACGCACAATGTGGGCATTTTCAAAGCGAAATAATTTACGAATTAACATAGACAGCTCCAAATAACAGAAACATTTTAGCAGAAACTCTAGTTTTATTCGCATATAGTGTGCAGCTTAGGTACAATGCAGCGTTTTTTAATGGCCGTTTATTGCGACTGCAATCAAGGCAAGTCTAAATTGCCTAAATTAACGGCAAGATACGGACTTAATATTTCAAGATTCGAGCCTTGTTATCCATGAAGCACTGCTTCAAGTTCAGCTAAATCTTGTCTATTCGTGTGCTTGCGGGCTTGCCCGCCTTTCATCATCAGGAGCTTAAAATGAAACAACCCGTTCGCGTTGCCGTCACAGGCGCAGCTGGTCAAATTGGTTATAGCTTATTATTCCGCATTGCTAGCGGTGAAATGTTAGGCAAAGACCAACCCGTCATTTTACAATTATTAGAAGTGCCCGTCGAAAAAGCGCAACAGGCTTTACGCGGTGTCATCATGGAATTAGAAGATTGTGCATTTCCGTTATTGGCAGGCGTAATCCCCACTGATGACCCTTATGTGGCTTTCAAAGACGCTGATATCGCTTTATTAGTGGGTGCACGTCCACGCGGTCCAGGCATGGAGCGTAAAGACTTATTACAAGAAAACGCTAAAATCTTTACTGTACAAGGCAAAGCATTAAACGATGTAGCTAGCCGTAACGTGAAAGTATTAGTGGTTGGCAACCCAGCAAACACCAATGCGTATATTGCCATGAAATCTGCTCCAGATTTAAACCCAGCCAACTTCACCGCGATGTTACGTTTAGACCACAACCGTGCATTATCACAAATCGCTGCTAAAACTGGCCGTGCTGTTGCTGATATCGAGAATATGGTGGTTTGGGGTAACCACAGCCCAACCATGTATGCTGACTACCGTTTTGCCACAGTCAACGGCGATGCAGTCAAAGCCCTAATCAATGATGAAGAATGGAACCGTGATACCTTCTTACCCAAAGTAGGCAAACGTGGTGCTGCTATTATTGAAGCCCGTGGTTTATCTTCTGCGGCTTCTGCTGCTAACGCGGCTATTGACCATATCCGTGATTGGGTATTAGGTACTAACGGTAAGTGGGTCACGATGGGTATTCCTTCTGATGGTAGCTATGGCATTCCAGAAGGTATTATCTATGGCGTGCCAGTCACCTGTGAAAATGGCGTTTATACACGCGTTGAAGGATTAGAAGTAGATGCCTTCTCTCGTGAGCGTATGGACTTCACCTTAAATGAGTTATTAGAAGAGCGTGATGGCGTAAAACATTTATTGCCATAATACGTACTTAGCAAGTCTGGTCTCATTTATACACAGACTAGGTTCGCTAGAGACAGTATTTATTATTGCTGTCTTGGCGTGACACTAAAAAGGCTTACTCTGGAGAGTGAGCCTTTTTTATCCATCATCTATCTTAGGCAATGAAATAAGCATTTTTTCAACACAGTGCCTAGTGGCTGTTGCCCCTCATAACATGAACTATTTAACTTTTTTGATGCTGAGTATGATATGAGTAAAAAACAACGTCCTTACGATATCATTTTAATCGGTGCGACGGGCTTTACAGGGCAACTGACCGCCGATTATTTATTAAAACAGCCACATCCGATTCGCTTGGCATTGGCAGGTCGCAACTCAGACAAATTATTACAGGTGAGAGAATTACTCTTGGCTGACAACCCTCACGCCACCGCACCCGACTTATTGCTCGCTGATAGCCATAATATGGCCAGTCTACGCGAGTTGTGCTCGCAAACCCATGTGGTTATCAGCACTGTTGGCCCTTACGCACTTCATGGCGAAGATTTAGTCGCTGCTTGCATTACACAAGGGTGTGATTATGTGGATTTAACGGGTGAACCTCAGTTTGTCAGTCGTATGCAACAGACCTATCACCATGACGCCCAACATCAAAACGTAAAAATTGTTCACTGTTGTGGCTTTGATAGTATCCCGCATGATTTAGGTGTGTATTTTACGCTGCAAACACTGTGTCAAAGCTTAGGTGATGCTGTACTCGAACAATCACAGGTTGAGATTGCGGCTTATGTACGAGGACACGGAGATATTTCGGGAGGCACATGGAATTCAGCAATTGAAGCCATGCCAAACTGGCAAGCATTTATTAAAGAGCGTAGACGACTGCATCATCAAACATGTCAGGGCCGCGATATTTATTTGCACGAAATACCCAAATTACAAAAGCTCAAAGATGGTTGGGCTGCCCCCTTACCCACGATTGACCCTGCCATTGTTGTTCAAAGCGCAAAACGCTACGCATACTATGGCAAACAATTTCGTTATGCACACTATGCCGTTGTACCACAATTGCATCGTTTAGCTTTAGCAAGTGCGGCAGTCGCAGGTATTTTTACTGTTGCGCAATTTGCTAAAGGCCGCGAATGGCTGGGTAAAAGACGACCATCGGGTGCAGGCCCTGTTGCCGAAGAGCGGGCAAAACACTGGTTTACTGTCGAGTTTCAAGCTCAGGTGATAACAGCCAATAAGGAACAACATACGCTCAGAACCTTAGTGAGCGGCGGTGACCCTGGTTACGACGAAACAGCAAAAATGTTGGCTGAAAGCGCACTGTGTTTATTATTAGATAAGGACGTATTGCCCAAACACTATGGTATTGTCACCCCTGCGGAAGGTATGGGGACTGCCTTATTATCAAGGCTGCAAGCAGCAGGGATTCGTTTTGAGGAAAAATGATGCAGACATTATCTCTCGACCGTATGACAGCCATCTTCCGCGGGACTGCTACTTTTTATCAGACTAACCTGAGTTCGGGATAAAAAATGTTAATTCCTTGAGTTTTATATAGAAACTATTTCAAGCCCCTATAACGAACGCCTTCCGCGGGACTGACTTTGGTTTCGGCCAACGTCAGCAAAACCATTTCGTGGTGCAAAACTCGTTGCTTAGCAGCAATCCAGCCTTCGCCCTGCATGGCTCAGGCGTTCAGCGGGCAAGCAACGGTGTTGCTTGAAAGCCCCGCTTCACCCTTGGCTCAAACAGTTGCACCACAACGTCCCAACAGTGCCTTTGACGCTATAAACAGTCATATTTCAACTAAAAAGCCGTAGGCTTATCCCGAACTTAAGTTAGGCTAAAATCACACAAACACGCCGTTATAAAAACGGCCTGTTTGCGTATGTGACCAAGTCACGTTAAGCGACTGGAATTTTACCAATTTTGGCTTGCCAAATTTTGGGTGCAGTGTCGTGTACGGAGTTGCCATTGACATCTACCGCTACCGAAACAGGCATATCTTCAACCACAAATTCATAAATCGCTTCCATACCTAAATCGGCAAAACCGACTACTTTGGCTTGACGAATGGCTTTAGATACTAAATAGGCCGCACCACCCACCGCCATTAAGTACACGGCTTCATGGTTTTTAATCGCTTGAATCGCGATTGCGCCACGTTCAGATTTACCAATCATGCCGTACAAACCTGTGGCTTCTAACACGGTATTGGTAAATTTATCCATACGCGTTGCGGTTGTCGGGCCTGCTGGGCCTACCACTTCATCACGCACAGGGTCAACTGGGCCCACGTAATAAATAAACTTGCCTTTTAAGTCCACAGGTAATTCTTCACCTTTGGCAATCATATCCACCATACGTTTATGGGCAGCATCACGGCCTGTATAAATTGTGCCTGATAACAACAAGGTTTCGCCTGTTTGCCATGTTTTGATTTCGTCATGGCTAATGTTATCGAGGTTAACTCGACGCGCTTTAGAAGCATCCCATGTCACTTGTGGCCAATCTTCTAATTTGGGAGGTGTTAATTCGGCTGCACCTGAACCATCTAATTCAAAATGCACATGACGAGTGGCGGCACAGTTAGGAATAATCGCCACAGGTAAACTCGCAGCATGGGTGGGATAATCTTTGATTTTAATATCAATCACGGTGGTTAGACCGCCCAAACCTTGTGCACCAATACCTAAGGCATTGACTTTTTCAAACAATTCTAAGCGTAACTCTTCAACACGGTTTTGTGCACCACGAGCGATTAACTCTTGAATATCTACAGGGTCCATTAACGATTCTTTGGCTAATAACATGGCTTTTTCGGCTGTACCACCAATACCAATGCCTAACATACCCGGTGGACACCAACCAGCGCCCATCGTTGGTACGGTTTTTAATACCCAATCGACAATCGAGTCAGACGGATTTAACATCGCCATTTTGGATTTATTTTCAGAACCACCACCTTTAGCGGCAACGGTAATATCGACTTTATCACCAGCCACAATTTCGTAATGAATCACCGCTGGCGTGTTGTCTTTGGTGTTTTGGCGTTTGCCTGCGGGGTCTTTTAGGATAGAAGCGCGTAACACATTATCTGGATGTAAGTAGGCACGACGTACACCTTCATTAATCATGTCTTCTAAAGACATGGTAGCGTCCCAACGCACATTCATCCCTACTTTAACAAACACAGTGACAATGCCTGTATCTTGGCAAATCGGGCGATGGCCTTCGGCACACATACGCGAATTAATTAAAATTTGCGCCATGGCATCTTTAGCGGCTTGGTTTTCTTCTTTTTCGTAAGCGTTATTAATGGCTTGAATAAAATCTAACGGATGATAATAAGAGATGTATTGTAACGCATCGGCAACACTTTGAATGACATCATCTTGTTTAATAACAGTCATGCTGATTCCTCTGTAACTGGCGTGAGCTGGTTTGGTTGGCGGCGATTATAGCCAATAATCACGCAGAGGGCGTGCTTTTTTCAGGGCTATCAGGTGCTAATAGTTGTGCTAAGCTCAGTTGAAAGTGTTGTTGTTGATACGCATGTACCGCTAACAAACGGGGGGCTAAAGCATTTGCCCAATGGTCATCTGCATGTAAATTGGCTAAATCTTGTGGCTTGGGTAATGGCCACGGTAATTTTTGGATAAAATCAGCCACATTGATTTTGTCTAAATTACGCACTAAGACATAATTGCCAGACTCTGTTTTTTGAATAAATTTTTGACTGATTAAGAGGTCAGCAAACTGTGTCCATGTTTCTACCTCGTGTCGACCCAGAATCTGCATCGCCTCAATGTCCGATACACTCCGTCCTTCGAGCTGTCGTAGATAAAATAACTCCAAGACATCAAATAAGGCCAACATCGGATGACGATTCTTTTGATGAGCCTCTTTATAAAGGGCTAAGGCACGACAGACTTCTACCCCTAATAAGATAATCATCCACGACAAATAGACCCACAATAAAAATAGTGGAAAGGCTGCAAATGCACCATAAATCAGTTGGTAGGATGAAAAATGTCCCACAAATAGCGTAAAGCCATTTTTGGCCACTTCAAATAATACCGCAGCAAAAAAACCCGCACTAAAGCCTGCTTTCACAGGCACACGGCAATTTGGCACAGCAATATACAGTAAACTAAATGCTAAACCTGTAAATAACATAGGAATTAATTGCAAACCCGGAAACACCGTACCCACAATTTGCTCGGCATCACTCAAAATGCGTAATGAGGTGATATAAGAAGATACGGTAAAGGCCGCCCCCAACAAAAAAGGGCCTAAGCTGAGCACCGCCCAATAACGTAAAAAACCAATCAGACTTTGACGCGGCTGTTTGACCTTCCAAATCTCATTAAAGGCTTTTTCGATGGTCATCAACATCATTAAGGCGGTGATAAACAGCATAAACACACCAACAATGGTTAAATTGCTGGCTTGGGTGGCAAACTCACTTAAATAATTCTGAATTTTTACGCCTGTATCGGGCAAAAAATGGCGAAAGACCAAATTTTGGATATCGGCACTGATGTGTTTGAGTGAAGGAATCGCCGCTAAAATACTAAAAACCACTGTCATCATCGGCACAACAGCAAACAAGGTGGTATAAGTTAATGAAGCCGCATTTTGTCGGCATTCGTCGGCTAAAAATCGACGCACCACAAAACGGGTAAAGGATTTTGTTTTTTGCCAACGGCTTTGCCATGTCATATCCACACTCCAATTCAGTTATAATGAGGCTACTTTTTTGGCATGACACCTAGCATGTGGGCTGTTGAGGGAATTTTTGTGTCTGAACCTTATATTTTAGTACTGTACTATAGCCGTCACGGCAGTACTCGCCAACTCGCAAAACTGATTGCTCGCGGTGTGGAATCGGCAGGTATGACCGCTCGTTTGCGTACTGTACCCGCAATCTCTACCGTTTGTGAAGCAACCGCAGCGACTATCCCTGACCATGGCGATTTATATTGCACGCTAGATGACCTGAGTCAATGTGCAGGCCTCGCCTTAGGCAGCCCAACGCGTTTTGGCAATATGGCTGCCCCCTTAAAATACTTTTTAGATGGCACGGCTGCACTGTGGCTAAATGGTGCGCTGTGTGACAAACCCGCTGCTGTATTTACCTCAACCAGTTCTTTACATGGTGGTCAAGAAAGCACGCTATTAACGATGATGTTACCCCTGCTCCATCATGGTATGGTTGTGCTTGGTTTGCCCTATCGCGAAGCCGCTTTACACCATACACAATCGGGGGGTAGTCCTTACGGTGCTAGCCATTGGGCTGGCAACGATTCACAACGCCCTATCACCGCCGACGAACAAGCCTTGTGCTTGGCATTGGGTAAACGTCTAGTGCAATTTGCGAGAAAATAAGTGTTAAGTTTTTTACGTACCAGTTATGTGTTGTTTTTAGCTCTGTTATGTATTGGCACTTTTGTCACTGCCCCGACAGCAAGCACTCTACCAAACATACTAGTGATTTTATCTATACAAATCATTCCCTTACTAGCTTTCTTTAAGGCAGTTTGGCAAAAGCAAAGTTATGGCTTATTAACACTAACACTATTACTATTGGTCTATATGGGCTTTTCCACCATGAATTGTTTTGCTGGCGGCCTAAAACAACTCTTTGCGATTGTTGAATTAGTTGTTGCCACATGGTTAATTTTGGCGTGCTCTAAAGCAGTCAAAAGTTTACCTAGAGGTCATGGAGCGACTTAGCTGTTTTTGTTATGACTCATACAGTTTATACAGGAGATTGATTATGGAAGAAAATCCTACACAAAAGCCTTGGGGTATGGATGTCAACACATTTGCTGTTTTAATGCATTTATCACAGTTTTTAGGTGTGGTTATCCCACTAGCAGGTTTCATTTTACCCATCGTGATGTGGGTAACAACCAAAGATAGCCATCCTTTGCTTAATGAACACGGCAAAAACATCATCAATTGCTTACTCAGCTTTTTGATTTATACCTTTATTTGTTATCTTTTAATGATTATTTTAGTGGGCTTTGTCTTGATAGCCATTTTGGGACTTATTTACTTAATATTTGTGATTATTGCGGCAGCCAAAGCAGGCCAAGGGATTGTTTGGCGTTATCCATTAACGATTCAATTTATCAGATAATCCTAAACAATCCCTTCGACTCCGCTCAGTGAGCTTTTTTGCGCTGGCTGAGCGGAGTCGAAGCCCCTTTTGACGTAGTTTTATTTGGATTTTCAGGTAAAGCACGCTGTATTTCAAAACGTCAACAGCCCCTAACAGAAGTCATAGCTTGCTCATTACTTCTGCAATCCTTGCAACTCAATGGTATAAATTGCGCCGTCATCTATTTGCACCACTTTCACAGGTAAATAATCTAAGGATTTAGCTAACCAAAACTGAGTTTGTCTATCAGCCGAGTGATGAATACGCGTCACTTTTAAGGCTTCTATTTCGCCATAAGGGATTTTAATTTTTTCCACCCCATCAACGGTAAACTTCAAGGGCTGAAAGCCTTTGGCATCACCCAAAAGATATTCTTTTAATTGTGGCTTAGTTTGCTGGCTTAAATCTTGGCGAATTTGGATTTCTAAATTTAAGGGGTCTAAAACCGTTTTATCGGTTAAGGGAAATGTGTCGTTTTGGCCTTTACGTAAGGTGGTTAATTGTTGTTTATCCCAATCAAAAGTGGCTTGGTCTACCCGATTTTTGAATAAAATTTGTTTGCTGTTTTGATAAGACAACGATTGAACTTGTTGTTTATCAAAAATAAACTCACTCACTTCATTCGCATTGGCAATAGCAGCTGTGGCATTAAATTGATAACGGTAATGATTGTTTTCTTGTTTGCTTAAGGTACGTGTAGCTGTGCCAGTAATTTGTTGATTTAGATTAAATTGATACGTTGCCGTATAAGGTTGCAAATCAAAGGCAAAGGTTTTTACACCAAGACTTAAACTCGTGATTAACAACAAAAAACGCATATTTGTCCCTCACCCCAACCCTCTCCCACAAGGAGAGAGAGAACGTTAATCAAATAACAACTTCATTGGTGTAGACAAGGTTTGACCATCTAACACAGGCAAACCTTGTTGATAACTCAAACGGCCATAACTAAGCCAATTTAGCACGAGCGGATAAATTACATGTTCTAATTTATGTACTCTTTGTATTAAAGATTGTTCGGCTTCATTCGCTGCCACAGCAATCACCGCTTGGGCAATCACTGCCCCACCATCTAACTCAGCATTAACAAAGTGAACGGAACAACCATGAAGTTTATCACCCGTTGCCAATACCCGTTGATGGGTATGCAAACCTTTATATAAAGGCAATAATGAAGGATGAATATTAATTAATTTACCTTCAAAGTGCTGAACAAAAGCAGGCGTTAAAATACGCATAAAGCCTGCCAGCACCACCACATCAGGTTGCCATGCATCAATGATTTTTTGCATGGCGCAGTCAAACGCTTGTCGAGAGGCGAATTGGTTATGATTGAGTGTCACGGTAGGTATATTGGCTTGTTGAGCGCGAATTAGACCATAAGCGTCGGCTTTATTAGACAATACACCAACCACTTGTCCTGCAATATAGCCTGATTGACAGGCATCGATAATTGCTTGCAAGTTAGTCCCTGAGCCAGAAATTAAAACAACAATTTTCATGTAAGCAAACTTTTAATCAAACACCCTCACCCCAACCTTCTCTCACAGGACGAGAAGGCTCTCTCTCCCTGTGGGATAGAGCTAGAGAGAGGGCTTATTAAAATAAAAAGGCAGGCACAAGGCCTGCCCTCTAAGACACTTGTGCGATTAAGCAAAAACAACGGTAGGCTCAGTATGTGTCGACGGCTGAATGTGACCCAAACGCCATGCTTGCTCGCCATTGGCCTGTAAGTGAGCAATGGCTTCGTCAGCTTTATCAGCAGGCACAACCACCACCATGCCCACGCCACAGTTAAAGGTACGATACATTTCAAAACGCTCCACATTACCTTGCTGTTGTAACCATTGGAAAATGGCTGGCCATTGCCAAGAGCTTTCATCAATCACTGCGTCTGCCCCTTCTGGTAACACACGAGGCAAGTTCCCTGGTAAACCGCCACCCGTAATATGGGCAATCGCATGTACAGGCACTGCTTTGATGAGAGATAACATAGACTTCACATAAATACGGGTGGGCGCCATCACCACATCCGCTAAGGTTTTACCGTCTAATGGTTGAGTTAAATCCGCTTGAGCCACTTCAATCACTTTACGCACTAAGGAATAACCATTGGAATGCACACCACTGGAGGCCACACCAATTAACACATCGCCCGCTTTGACTTTAGAGCCGTCAATAATCTGTGACTTTTCGACCACACCGACACAAAAACCTGCTAAGTCGTAGTCTTCGCCTTCATACATACCTGGCATTTCAGCCGTTTCACCACCCACTAAGGCACAACCCGCTTGTAAACAACCTTCACCAATCCCTGTAATCACGGTTGCAGCCGTATCCACCGATAAATGGCCAGTCGCATAATAATCTAAAAAGAATAATGGCTCAGCACCACACACCACTAAGTCATTGACACACATCGCTACCAAGTCAACACCAATACTTTCGTGACGCTTTAATTGCAGCGCCAACTTTAATTTTGTGCCGACACCGTCTGTACCAGAGACTAAAACAGGTTGTTTATAACCTGCAGGGATTTCACACAGTGCGCCAAAGCCTCCTAGTCCTCCCAGCACTTCGGGACGGGTCGTTTTTTTGGCCACGCCTTTGATGCGTTCAACTAAATGATCGCCAGCGTCAATATCCACGCCTGCGTCTTTATAGCTTAAGGAAGGTTGAGAATTGCTCATGGTGATGTCCACATAGAAAATGAAGCGATAACAGACCAACTTATTGGCCTAAAATTAGGCGCGCATTTTAGCCGTTTACACGACGATGCTAAATACATTTTTTAACTCAGCTCCAAGTTTATTCGTTATCCAACTATTTTTGACTGTTTTTAGCTCAATTCGCATACAATTCTAGACCAACTCACCCCTCATTTACCGTCTATAAATTGGCAGAACACAGAGAACACGGTATTCTCTTGGCCTTGTAAATAGCACTCCACATTAGCCAAAACGACCTTATACATGTTGGCTACGCATACAAAGGATATGAAAACCATGACTTGGTATAAAAAATTGGCGTTTGTATTGAATGTCGTGTGTATGCTACATGTTCACACGAGTCATGCGAATGAACAACAATGGAGTGAAGACTTACTAAATTTAGCGGGTACAACCATTATTTTTGAACAAGCGCCCGTACAACAAGCCCTTGTGCAACAACAGACACCCAATCTAGGCCAAATGATTCAACAATCAGACTTTAGAGAATGGGCAGGTGCACGTTTATGGTTGATTAGTTTACAAGACAACAAAATTCAGGCTTTTACACAAAATGCTACGCTGAATGAGGAAGCGGGTAGCCGTGGCTTGAGTTTGAATTATGACTTCCCTAACGATAATAACAACGCCGCACAACAATTTTTTAACCAAGGTCGGATAAATTTTGGTGATTTGAAAGCCCAACTGGCCAAACAACACGCCGATGCCGTGGTGTTTATTCAAGAAAAAAATAATCTCATTTTTTGGCAACTTTATACCGAAAAAGAGCGCATGAGTGGTACGGTTAATCAAGATGCATTGCCCTATCTGCCTCATATTTGGAGTGAGCACCTAGCCATGGCTTGGCAATGGCCAGAGCTTAAACAGGACATTTTACTACGCATTGATAATATTCGCCGTTATAGCCAACTACGTGCAGCCGAGCAAGCAATTGCCAATGCGTGTCGCAGCAGCCGTTTACTCAAAGTCACGCCTAATCGTGCAGAGTTTGCTTGCAAAAGTGCTAATAATTTAATTCCTGAAAAATTAAACTTAGTACCACAACTCGTTTTACAACCCGCAAGCACTAAAAACTTAAGTACCAATGCCCTGATGGGACGACAACTAGCGCAACGCTTTGCCCTTTATCAATGGCAAGATTTATGAGAGCAAATACATGAACACGTTGCTAAATCGCTGGCCTATTTGGTTAAGTGCAGGCGTGATTGTTTGGTTACTATATGCCTTACAATCCATTTTAATGCCCTTTTTTGCGGGGGCACTACTCGCTTATTTGTGCAATCCACTGGTCAATCGTCTGACCCAATTCGGCTTCAAACGTACAACCGCTGTCACCAGTGTCTTTAGTGTCTTGTTATTGAGTGTGGTTGCTGTTTTAGTTTTTTTACTGCCTGTGTTATGGCGACAATTTATTTACTTAGAAACACGATTACCGATTTTATTACGTTGGATTAATCGTCAAGGCATTCCGTGGCTAGAAAAAACCTTCAAAATAGATTTAGACCGTCTAGATATGGATTTAATTAGCTCGTGGCTGACCTCTTATTGGCAAGAGGCTGGCACTGCCGCTAGTCATGTGATGACCCGCGTCATGCAATCCAGTTTAGATATCATGAGTTTGTTAGGTCTAATTTCTCTCGTCCCTGTCGTCACGTTTTATTTATTACTTGATTGGGACAAACTGATTAACAATATTCGAGAGTTAATCCCACGCCATCTTGAACCTCAAATCAGCCAACTGAGTCACGAATGTAATGAGGTTTTATCTGCCTTCTTACGTGGTCAACTCATTGTGATGTTATTGCTCGGTCTCATTTATGCGATTGGCTTACAATTAATTGGCCTCAAACTCGGCATTATTATTGGTTTATTAGCGGGGTTGGCCAGTATTATCCCTTACTTTGGTTTTATCGTTGGTATTATCAGTGCCTCTATTGCTGCCATGTTTCAAACAGGTCTCAAACTTGACCCGCTCATCAATGTCTGGATTGTTTTTGCCGTAGGTCAAATTTTGGAGGGTTGGGTTTTACAGCCTTATTTGATTGGCGATAAAATTGGACTCCCTCCTGTAGGCGTTATTTTTGCGGTCATGGCAGGTGGACAACTCTTTGGTTTTATTGGAATGTTGCTTGCATTACCCGTTGCAGCGATTATTATGGTGTTATTACATCATGCCCATCAACGTTATCGCCAAAGTGAGTTTTATCAACGACAAGAGCCAAACTCCTTAGAATAGATAAAACGCCTTGTGATAAACCAATGGGAAAGGAACAAACATTGATTGAGCATTTGCGTTCTAAACAGCTACTTCTCAACCTAGGGCCTCGCTTAGATGCACGACTAAGTGATTTTTCAGGGCCAAGCTGGGCAGAGATTATTTCTGCCATTGAACAACTGTTCGCAGGCACTATTCAACGCTGCTTTATTTACGGTGAGCCGAATACAGGTAAAACCCATTTATTAGCGGCGGCTTGTCAAGCCTATAGCGAACGTCAGCACAGTACGCTGTTACTCTCTTTACGCGAATTAACACGTAGTCATCAGCCTGATGCACTGCAATATCTCGAACATCACGACTTAATCACGCTTGACGACATAGAAATCATCGTGGATTTACGCGAATGGCAGGAAGCGCTTTTTCATTTGTTAAATCGCGCACAGCAAAACGATACTCGCCTAATACTGGCAGCGCGTGCTTCTCCTTCTCAGCTAGGTTTAGTGATTCCTGACCTCATTTCACGTTTACAACAAGCCGCTTGTTATCGTATTCCCAATGGCGATAACGATGCCGACCGTCAAGCCGTTTTGCAAGCTGCTTTAGGTCGACGGAATCTGGCACTTGACCCCGAAATCATTAAGTATTTACTTATCAAAGGGCCACGCTACATTGGTTTGTTACTCAAACACTTAACATATTTAGAAGAAAGTTCTATTCGACAACGCAAACGTCTCACCCTGAACTTTGTTAAACAACTCACCGAAAAATAACTGAGGCCTGTGACAGGATTGTACGCATATTCGCCGTATGAATAACAACTATACTCAAATACATCTTTTGTTATACCATGACTGACCTGATACCAGAGCTGGACGTTTGTGAACATCCACCTCTAAAACTAAAATAAGATATTGAAACAATGCCCATAGCTTGTATTACAATACGCCTAAATTTTAGGAAAGCGGCTCATAAGGCCTCATCACGAGACATAAAATCAACATGACTGATACCAATGTATCCACTTCTGCGACCGAATACTCTATTGATGAACTGGCGCGTGTTGCAGGAACCACTGTCCGTAATGTGCGGGCCTATCAAGATCGTGGTATCTTACCGCCTCCCGAAAGACGAGGACGTAATGGCATTTACACGAATGCGCATTTAGCACGCTTGCGTATGATAGGACAACTGTTAGCCCGTGGTTATAGCATTGCAAACATTGGCGAACTCGTCGTCGCTTGGGAGCAAGGCCAAGACCTCAGCCAACTCTTGGGGCTAGAATCCGCAATTACCAGTCCGTGGTCTGATGAAACACCTACCTACCATGATGCGATGGAGCTACTGTCACTATTTGGTGCCAAAATCACCCAAGAAGAAATCTTAAAAGCGGCTAACTTGGGGGTTATTCAATTTACGGGTGATGGCTCACGTTTTATGGTACCCAGCCCACGTTTATTAAATGTAGGCATACAACTGGTCTCTTTGGGGCTACCTTTAGGTGAATTATTACGTATTATTGAAGGTGTGCGTGGCAATGTAGAACGCGTTGCTAATATGTTTGTCGAAGTGATTGCACAAATTATTGATACCTATGGCAAAGAAAATATGCCACCTCGGGAAGAAACTGCCCATTTAGCCGATTTGATTTGGAAAATGCGACCACTCGCTGATATTGCAGTGGACGCAGAAGTGGCACGTGCGATGGAAAAAGCGATTGGCAAGTATTTTGGCGAACGGCTCGAAGCCATTATGGAACATCTTAAACACAAAGATACCGCAAATAACTGAGTGCCTACCCCGCTAGTATGACATGGGTCACTAGCCACTAGCGACCCTATCATGGTAAAGTGGCATGCCTAATTTGTTTACAGCAACACACAAGAATAACTGATAAGTTTGTATTACAATACAGATTGTTAAGGTCTATGTTCTTCATCTTTCTAGTTGATGGGACTGGAGCAAACCACAGCGCTCGCCTAAACACCCATAATTATGTATGTGTAAACACAACAAAAAATAACAAGCCAACTGGAGACTCTCCCAATGTCTGTTTCTCAGAGCCGCCTACTGCCCTTTATTTTATTGTCTAGCCTCTCTGTCACTACATGGGCTGACGGTGTCATTGTCAACACGGTGACGGATGAAGATGCGGTAGAAAACAGTTCGTGCTCATTACGGGAAGCTATACATTATATACAACAAAAAAATATTGTCCTTGCTATCGTCAATAATGACATCAATGCCAATAATGCAGAAATAAATAAACTACTTTCCGAAAATAAAGGCTTTGAAGACCAAATCTATACAATTACACTTAAACCTGAAAGTGAACGTACAGCCGCAGAAAAGGCCTTACTCCTCCAATTGGAAGAAGAAATTGTCATCAACAAAGAGCTTATAACGAGTTTACGCAAAGAAATCACAACGATAGAAACAGAAATGCAAGCGTATCGTGATGAAGGTATTGATGGCTTTGGCTGTAAAAGTACCGACAGCTCGTCTACAGACACTATTACTCTATCTTTAGAAAATAGCACTTATATTTTACTAAAACCGATTACTATTAAAAATAGTGTTATTATTCAAAGTCCTTCTCTTTTAGAAGGTGATATTGTTACACCACTCAGTAAAACTGCAAACCGTATTAGTATTAAAGGTACAGTTAACGAACGCTTATTCAATATTGATGATGGAGTTCCTAGCGATCACGATAATGACCCTAGAACTGCGGAGCGTCGGATACGTGTAGAATTCAAGAATATTGACTTTCTTGGTAATAATGATGCAAGCAAAAGCCCAGCAAATGGTGGGCTTTTTTATAATAGAGATGAGCTCGTAATTACGCAATCGGTCATTACTAACAGCTTGGTTTCTGGTTTTGGTGGCGCTGTTTATAATACAAAAAAATCTGCTTTTAGTGCGATACAAACTGTATTTAAAAATAATCAAGCATCTGATGGAGCGGCAATTTATTCAGAAGAAAATAACATAGATATACATCGTAGCTTATTTACAGAAAATAAAGCAACGAATGTTATCAGTATTGCATCTGCAACAGTAACTGTCAGTAAAAACTCAACAATTCCTATTATTCAGAATACAACTTTCTCCAATAATGATGGAACTGCTTTATCAACTTATGCTGGCCTTACGCTTAATAACTTAACTGTAGTATTAAATAAAGGCGGTATAAACTATAATAATACAGCTCCAAGTTTGTTTAACTCAATTATTGCTGGAAATACAACTGACTGTATAAATTTTGGTATAGGTACGGATAGTAATAAAGCATATTTTTCTAACAATATTTATCAAACCGGCTGTGATAGCTCTGTCATAAGCAGCCAATATAATAACAGAAAAATTACTGGTACAGGCATCGAAACTCTTATTGCAGATAGTAATAATGACGGGATATGTGATACCCCTCCATCTGTTGGCTTATTATGTCCATTAAATTATTATGGAGGACTCTCAGAAAGTCATAAACCTCGTTTATTAGCCGACTATACTACCATTAGTGAATCTCCTATTGTAAACAAAGGTTATATCCCTGTATTTGGTTATATTGGTTATGGTTGCAGTAGTGGCGACCAACGTGATAAAGGACGCTCTACTTTATTGGATAGTCCATGTGACTTAGGTGCAGTTGAATTACAAGATGGTAATAGTGGTGCAAGTACACAAACACCACGTCAGGGACAAGATATTTTCTTTGGTCAAAAAGCTATTTTTGATATTACCGAAAAACTTGGTGATGCCGAGGTATGGCCTGCAGCCTATTGCTCACGACTTTACCAAGATACCTATGCCCCGTATGTTGATGGTTGTGTTCGTTTAACAGACTCGACGATTCTCAAAAAGGGACGTGTCAGCTTTGAAACAGACGGCAAACATACATTGACTTATATGGCTTTAATCGATAATTTCCATGGTTTTGAAGACTTCCAATATCACGTCACAAATACTATTTCTCGATTTAATGATGCAAAAACCAAAAGTACAGCAATGACTGTCAACGTCCGTGTTGTCTCTAACCCATCTTCTACTGTGACTTCTAAATCTTTAGACACAGGCGCATTTTCTTTCATAACGTTAATGATGCTAGGTTTATCTATACTATGGCGTCGTTCACGTTGAGGACAATAATAATGAAAACACTAAAATATCTTGCTTTATTGCCCTTATTATTGGCTGTACAAGCCGAGGCAGCCATTAGAATTCCTGTGACTACGGTTGTTGATGAGTTTGGAGAAAATACTGCTAATTGTTCATTAAGAGAAGCCGTACATGCTATTAATACCTTAAAGGCATTTGGTGGTTGTCGTGCTGGTGACCGTTATTTAACTAATATTATTAGTTTAGAAAAAGGTACATACCTATTAACTAAGGGAGAGCTTGTTATCGAACGGAGTCTTTCCGTAGAAGGTATAAACCCTATAGATAAAGAGACTTATGACTCTATTAACCCAGATAAAGCAAAACGGATTTTACCTCAAACCGAAATTACCACTAATGGTGGACACCGACTCTTTAATAGCGCTAAAAGTGGTGCGGCTATTTCTTTGTATAATTTAATTCTGAGTAAAGGCGAAGCCTCATTAGGTGGCGCTGTATTCGCTGGTGGACAAGTTTTATTTAATAATTCGATTGCTAAACAAAATAAAGCAACAGAGGCTGGCGGCGTTTTTTATTTAGAAGGTAACCTTTCTTCTATATCAATGAACAGTAGTACCATAGAAAATAATATCTCCCCCCGAGGGGCTATGGTAAGCATGTCTTGTGCGAACGATTTAGGAGCTGCCACACATAATCTAAATATAACTCGCTCTAGTATTATCAATAATGGAAGTATCGATAGTAAAAATATTATCGATGGTTGTGGTGCTTTAGCTGTTAATATGAGTTTAAGTACGGTAGGTCAAAATACTGGCAAGGTGGAAGGGGGCATTTTAGACCTCAGCAATGCTGGATTTGGCACTGTGCTAACTATCGACCACTCTACCCTAGTCAAAAACAATACTGCCCCCGTTATTGCTTATCAAAAAATATCAACGATTAGTATTAGTAACACAGCCATTGCATTTAATAATGGTTTAGGATGTATAGAGCGTAGTGGTAGCAATAAACTCAACTTTATTGGGACATTTAATACATTTGAGAATGTACTAACAACCTGCCCACAACTACAAACAACCTTAAGCGCAGCTAATACCAATAACCTTGATAATGTCACAGACGATATTTTCGAACAAGAATTTACACCTTTAGGATATTATGGCGGCATGACACAGACTTATCTGCCTAAATTAACTTCTAAATACATTTTAGATAAAGCCCCTACAGAGTGTACTCAACGTATCGATCAACGTGATAGCAATACGTCTTTTGCGGTCAATATTAAATGTGATATTGGTTCTGTTGAGCGCCGAATTGCAACTGCGATTTATGACAAAAATCTTACGTTCACTAACGAAAAAAGTTTAGACCGCATTATAGAGTTAAATGTCCTTGAAAATGACATCCCAAGTGAAACTGATAACCCAGAGGATACTATTGAAAATGCACGGGGAGCCATTAGAAAGTTGAGTAATGGTCAATATGATGTTGAAATCATCAGCGGTAATGAATATTGTAGTTTTAAGCATCGGAATGATACCGAAGAGACTAAAAACTTATATCCCTTACTGAAGATTGATACCAAAGGTGTTACGCAAGATATTGGACAAGAACAAAAATGTGTCTATCGCTTTACGGACACCATAAATAAGATATCTACTGAAGGTGAGCTAAATTTCCGCATTGTTAATCGTACACCGAATGCCATGAATGACTCTTATCTACTCGAAGCAGGTCGTTCTAATCTAGCACTAAATATTACTGCTAATGACAATGACGATAATGATGGAATATATGGCAAACTTTGTACTGATGGCGATGTCCGTTGTAATAATGGTTTATATATTCGGATTGTGACTGAGCCCAAAAATGGCCGTATTGTTGCCGAAAAGTCAGGTATTTGTCCTAACAGAAAAACAGAAGAGTTGACCTGCTTGGGTGGAAAACTGACCTATTATCCCAATAATACGTTAGCACCATTTGATGATAGCTTCACATACATTGTTTATGATATCGATAAAAGCTCTTCAAACGATGCTACAGTAACGATAGTCAGTCAGCAACGTCTACAAGAGCAGACCACAGGTAGTGTAGCTGGCTCTGGCTCTGTCACTCTGTTGTCATTATTTTCTGTCACCCTATTAGGTTTATATCGTCGTTTTAGGAAAGTGAATGTCTAATCCATTATTAAACATCTTAATCTTAACAAGTCAATTGTTAGGGGTTGCAAATTTCGTGTACGGTGCTGATACCCCCCCTTTGAGTGTCAGTAGCAAAGCAACACTAGATGTACCCGATATGATTCAAGTACTGAGTATAGACGGACAAGAACAAAGTAGCTTTTTTGGCACGCGGGCGATGAAGCTGTCATTAGATGCGGGCGAGCATGTGATTAGTGTACGTTATAATCAACTATTTCAACTCGGTTCAGATGACCACGATATCGTCAAATCTAAACCGATGGTTTTGCGTTTCACAGCTCAGGCCAATGGTCAATATCAACTGATTACAACACCACCTAAGCGTTATGACGCTGCCAAAGAGTTTGCTAAACAACCCGATATCAAACTGATTGATAAAGTCTCTGGTACTAGCCAACATGCGATACTAATTAAGTCTTATGCTGAGGCTTCCCTCGTCGATAGTATTGGCAAAGCCTTTCAAGGTGAAAATGACTCACCGACTACCAGTGCTTCGAATAGCTCAGCCAACTTACAATTACTGCAAGACATTTGGCAACGAGCCAGTGCTGCCGAGCGTCAGGCGTTTGCTGCATGGTTAGCGGCGCAAGCGAGCAAATAAACAGCGCAGCCTAGCGTGTTGCTACTTTAGGCGGGTGACTAAATGTCAATACGACCCTCACCCCCTCTTCTATATTAGTCACGCTCACTTGCCCTTGATGTTGTTGCATCACTTCGTTGACCAATGTCAGCCCTAAACCTGTACTTTTTTGTTGGCTATCGGGTCTAGCTAAAGAATAAAAGCGGTCAAAAATATGTGCTAAAGCATAATCGGGAACGGGCGTGCCTTTATTTTCAATGACTAACATCAATCCATTTTCTTGAGCTTGTGTATAAATATTCAATGCGCCGTGTACTGGGCTAAAATCTAACGCATTATCAATAATATTGGTGATGGCCTGCTCTAACCAAAATTGCTCTGCATAAATCATGGTATGACTGGCAATATTGAGCGTAACGCTTAGTTTTTTGGTACTGATGCGCGCTTGTTGATGGTCTAAAATGTGTTGCATGACACTCAATAAGTCAACGTGTTGTCTTTCTAAAGGTGCGCGCTGTTCTAAACGCGCTAATACCAATAAGCGGTCTACCAGTTGTTGTAGTTTTTGTGTTTGTTGACTAATAGTTCTACTAAAACGCTGTCTATCTTTGCTTGCTAATTCTTCTTGCAATAACTCGGCACACGCCTTTATGGAGGTTAACGGACTTTTTAGTTCATGGGTCAGTGTGTGTACATAGCGCTCGATATAGTGTTTTCCTTCTAAATCGGTTCGTAATTGGTCAATCGCTGCGACCAAGCTATTCAGTTCTTTAGCCGCCCAAAACTCTAAAGATTGATGGGGACGCGTAACCTGACGTGCATATTGCGCTACCTTATAAATACCTTGTCTTAACCACCATGCGACTAAAGCACTTAATATCAACGCTAATAAGACCACCAATAAGCCACGTTGAAGCATTTCTTGTTGGGCTTGTTCTATAAAGGGCTGTAGGCTTTGGCTTTCTTTAGACAAGGTTAATACGCCCACCAATCGGCCTTGATAGATGATAGGTGCGGCCACATACATGGTAGAACTTGCCTCGTTGTTGGGTTCGAGGCGTGTGGTTCTTGCACCATAACGACCTGACAATGTACGTCTGACATCATTCCAACGCGAAAAATCTTGGCCAACCGCTTTACCTAACGAGTCGTACAATACCACTCCTTGGGCATCGGTAATATACAGGTGTTCTGTAATGTGTTGTTTTTGATACTGCCAAATTTGTGCAGCGAGCTGACGTTGCCAAACCGACTGCATTTGCTGCCGAAATTCAGCAGTACTGACTTGAGCAATGTCTTTGGCTAGCAAAGTTGCCATAATATTGGCATTATCGGCAAGCGTATCTTCAATCGCTTGTTTGACACTGGGCTTAATTTGTTCTTGTAATAAGTTAATGGTGAAATACGCTCCCAACATTAAAACAACGGCAAAGGCGAGCCAAATACGCAGAAAAATAGACACCCGTTTATCCTTATCTTATTTTTTTATCAAGCTATAACCCACACCACGATGCGTGACAATCACGTCTTCATCATGAATCATTTTTAATTTATGGCGTAATGCTTTAATGTGGGTATCAATCGTGCGTTCTAAACTGTGGTCTGGATATTCCCACGCCGCTTGCATCAATTGTTGTCGGCTTAATACTCGCTCAGGTTGGCGAATTAACACTTCCAATAAACGGTATTCATAACGGGTTAAATTAAGTGCTTGACCATAGTAATGTATTTGCATCTTTTCGGGTTGATACAACCAAACCTGCGGCGTGCTATTTGATACTATCGGGGGTGTGATGACTTTTTCAGCGACTCGCCGCCAAATGACACGAATACGGGAAATCAACTCACGCGGACTAAAAGGTTTAGCACAATAATCATCAGCACCAATTTCTAAACCAATAATACGCTCTACTTCTTCATTACGCGCCGTCAAAAATAATAAGGGCGTATTATAATGCTGGCGAATCTGCCGACAAACGTCGAAACCATTCCCATCAGGCAAACCCACATCTAAAATAATAAAGTCAATCTCATGCTGCGCCAATAAAGGCATCACGTGAGATGCTAACGGACTCCACACTACCTGCCAACCTTCTCGCTCTAAGGTATAAATTAAGGGTTGTGCAATGGCTTCATCGTCTTCAACTAATAAAATATGCTTAAACACAACAAAAAATTCCCCCAAAAAAAACGGTATTTACCCTTCGGCAAATACCGTCTTCATCTACCTTAAGCGCAATTCTACTAGAGAGAATTGTGTTAAAGGCGATATTACAATAACTTACGGCCTTTGCCTGCGGCAATCCGTAAACGTAGACCGTTTAAGCGAATAAAACCTTCGGCATCTTTTTGGTTGTATGCCCCACGGTCATCTTCAAAGGTCGCAATGTTGGCATCAAAAATAGAGTCATCCGATTTGCGGCCAGCAATATAGACATTACCTTTGTAGAGTTTAACGCGAACAACACCGTTTACATAACGCTGAGAATCGTCAATCATGGTTTGCAACATTTGACGCTCAGGACTCCACCAGTAACCGTTATACACTAAGCTGGCATAACGTGGCATTAATTCATCTTTCAGATGTGCGACTTCACGGTCTAAGGTAATCGATTCAATGGCACGGTGAGCCTTCATCATAATCGTGCCACCGGGTGTCTCATAACAACCGCGTGACTTCATCCCCACATAACGATTTTCGACTAAATCTAAACGACCAATACCGTGTTTACCACCTAAAGCATTTAATTGCGTTAATACTTGGGCTGGTGTCATTTCTGTGCCGTTAATCGCAACAATATCGCCACCACGATAGGTTAATTCAACATATTCTGGTTGGTCAGGTGCTTTTTCTGGGCTAACTGTCCAACGCCAAATGTCTTCTTCTGGCTCCCAATAGGGGTCTTCTAAACCACCGCCTTCATAAGAAATATGCAATAAGTTTGCATCCATAGAATAAGGTGATTTTTTACCTGCTTTGTTAAAGTCGATGGGAATATGATGTTTGGCCGCATAATTCATTAATGTTTCACGGCTAGTTAAATCCCATTCACGCCACGGCGCAATCACACGAATATTAGGTGTTAACGCATAAGCCCCCAATTCAAAACGTACTTGGTCATTCCCTTTACCTGTTGCGCCATGAGAAATCGCATCTGCGCCTTGCTCTTGGGCAATTTCAACCAAACGTTTCGCAATTAATGGACGGGCAATCGATGTACCCAATAAATACTCGCCTTCGTAAATGGCATTCGCGCGAAACATGGGGAAGACGAAATCACGAACAAATTCTTCGCGTAAATCTTCGATATAAATATCTTTGACACCCATAGCTTGTGCTTTGGCGCGTGCAGGCTCTACTTCTTCACCTTGGCCAATATCAGCAGTAAAGGTAACGACTTCGCACTGATAATTTTCTTGTAACCATTTGACAATCACGGAGGTATCTAAACCACCTGAATACGCTAAAACAACTTTTTTAATATCGGCCATCATGCAATACTCTTAATCTCAATGTGGCAGTAGCCACGCGAATGTGGATATTCACTGAGTTATCCCGCTAAAAACGGCACATATTCTACGCGACATTGCACGCAGACGGTGATGATTTTCACGCAACATGCCAGTACAAACGCCCTATTGTCTATTATTTAATCAAATCCCTTTGTTTTCTTTTAGACCATCTGTATTTATCTCTTTACGGACAGGCATGACGTCAGGCACAGGGAAAATACGAATACGATGGCGCCCTGCTTTTTTAGCGGCATACACGCCTTCATCTGCTTGGTCAATCAACGTGGTAATACTGTTATTGTCGTTTGGTATCACACAAGATAATCCAATGCTCACCGAAACATATTTACCCGCTTTTGAACTTTTGTGGGGAATCGCCAACGCATCAATCGCCGCCTGTACCTCTTGCGCAAGTACGTAAGCACCGTCAATATCGGTTTTGGGTAACAACAATACAAATTCTTCGCCACCATACCGAGCCGCTAAGTCGGCAGGACGTTTAGCCATTTTTTTTAAGGTACGTCCAACGCGGCTCAAGGTTTTATCGCCTTCTAAATGGCCGTAGGTATCGTTATAAGGCTTAAAATGGTCAACATCTATAAACATCAAGGAAACAGGATACTGTTCGCGTTCGGCTATTGCCCATTCCCGCGCTAAAGTTTCATTAAAATGTCGACGATTGGCTAATCCTGTTAAGCCATCTTCCTGAGAAATACGCGCCATTTCTTGACTCAGTTGATTCAGTTGTTGTTTCTCGATATCAATGAGTCTCGCTTGTAGAAAAGCACGACGGTCACGCTGGTCTATCATAAAGGCAATCACAAAACCAATCACATTCGATAAGCCCGTATATTGGGCATATTGACCAAAATCCACGGGCAAATGAAAAGTGGTAATGACCGCTAATGCCAAAAACGAGGCAAAAATGCCAATCAGTGATGCCACAACTAAACGCAAACTGGCTAAACTGTACACCAGCATGTAAATAAAAATGACCAAATAACTGGCTTGTTGATTGATATAGGGACTGTGAAAAGCCGACGACGCGACAATCATGCCACATAACCCTAAAAATGAAGCCGTCCCCATGTAGTAAGAATAATAACGGTCGAGTTTAGGGTTATAAACCAAAGCCCCTATTGCAGCAAATACTCCCCCGCCCATTAAATAAATAGCTAACCAAATCATCATCTCCTGCTGCAAATAGGCAGGATTAGCCACATAATGTACTTGTTGATAGGTAATCAAACCAATAAACAAATAAAATAGAATGGTTGTCCAACGGTTAGCTTGCATGACAGAAATTGCGCGTTGGATGACTAACTGGCGATAGTCTTTTTCCATATTATGTGGCAATGCACCGCGTAAACGTCCATTATCATTTAATAACTCAATAATTGCCGTGCGCTCTTGGGCGAGAGGTTCTTGACTCAATGCCGCAATCGGATGTGGCAGACTGGTTGCAGGCGCAGTATTGTCACCAACTTGCATAAAGTTCTCTTAATTTTTACTGAGTGCTAGACTTTGTTGCACGTGCTGTACGCGCAGCTTGAGCCTAGACTGTGTGTTATTGTTATCGTGTTTTAGCTGCCAAGTGGCTTAGATGCAAAACATCAACAGACTCTAAAGTCTGCTTCTAAAAATAGCCTAGTTCGAGTAGCATTTCACCTGTATTTTTATCTTAATTTATAGAGTGTTTTTGCCGCATGACTACCCATTTAACAATCACTCGTCCAGATGACTGGCATATCCACCTACGTGATGGTATCGCGTTACAAAGTACCGTACCCGATGTTGCACGTTATTTTGGCCGTTCCATTTGTATGCCCAATCTAGTACCGCCTGTCAAAACAACGGATGAGGCTGTTGCTTACTATGAGCGTATTATTGCTGCACGCCCCAGTGCATCCCTCTTTGAACCCTTGATGGTATTATATTTAACCGACCAAACCGATGCCAACGAGATTGCTAAAGCCAAAGCCTCTGGCAAAGTTCAAGCGGTCAAGCTCTATCCCGCAGGCGCAACGACTAACTCCCATGCAGGGGTCACTTCATTAGAAAACGTATATGGCGTACTTGAACAATTAGCCGCACATGATATGCCCTTATTGGTACATGGGGAAGTCACACATGCCGACATTGATATTTTTGACCGCGAAAAAGTCTTTATCGATACCATTTTAATGCCATTGACACAACGCTTTCCTAACTTAAAAATCGTACTTGAACACATTACCACCGCCGATGCCGTACAATTCGTGCAAGGTGCTGCTGCCCATATTGGCGCGACTATTACCGCTCATCACTTATTGTTTAATCGCAATCACATGCTAGTTGGGGGTATTCGTCCACACTACTATTGTTTGCCCATCTTAAAACGACAAACACATCAACAGGCCTTATTAGCGGCGGCAACCTCAGGTAACCCTAAATTCTTTTTGGGAACAGACAGTGCGCCGCATGCGATTCATGCCAAAGAAGCTGCCTGTGGCTGCGCAGGGTCTTATACGGCTCATGCGGCTATCGAACTGTATGCCGAAGCCTTCGAGCAAATGAATGCGCTAGACAAACTAGAAGGTTTTGCCAGTTTTTATGGAGCAGACTTTTATGGTTTAGCTCGAAATAACGACACGATTACCTTAGTAAAAGAAGAGTGGCAAGTGCCTAATAACTATGATTTTGGCCAAAGTGTTGTTGTTCCCATTCGGGCAGGTGGTACTATCGGATGGCGAGTACTTTAATGGACGGCAAACCTCCAATTGCAGCCCGTTTTCGTGGCTTTTATCCCGTGATTATTGATGTCGAAACGGGAGGCTTTAATGCCGCTACAGACGGTCTATTAGAAATTGCTGCCGTTCCCCTCACGATGGAAGATGGCATACTCAAGCCTTTAGCTGCACTTCATGCACATATCGAACCCTTTGCGGGGGCTGTGTTAAATCCAGAAGCACTCAAGTTTACAGGCATTGACCCGTTTAATCCTTTACGCGGTGCTCAAGAAGAAAAAAATGCGCTCAAAGAGATGTTTGCCGAACTCAAACGGCTACAACGTCTCGCACAATGCAATCGATGTATTCTGGTTGGGCATAACGCGAACTTTGATTTGCAATTCTTAAAAGCTGCCGTAGAACGGACAAATCTCAAAAATGCCAATCCATTTCACCCTTTTTCGGTCTTTGATACCGTTAGCTTGGCAGGTCTGATGTTTGGACAAACGGTATTAGCGAAAGCCTGTTTTAGTGCAGGCCTTAACTTTCAAAATGCCGAAGCGCATTCAGCCTTATACGATGCCCAAAAAACGGCTGAGTTATTTTGCTTAATCGTTAATCGATGGCAAACAATGGGTGGTTTGCAAGATAGTGTCAACGTAGATTAAGGTCTGCTGATTTTTGGCCGTCGTTTACACGCAAAATAGTAACAGCCTCTAAATAAAAAGCCCGTCACTACGGGCTTTTTACTACTCATCATCATCTAAGTCGTAATCATAATCTTTGATTTTACGCTGTAAACGACGCTCTTCAAGGATGTCATCAATCACACGACGCTTCGTTAACGAATTTTTTACATTGTTACTTTTGCTAACATCATCGTTATCAAAATCACCTGCATCATCGTCAAACGCATCGTCTAACTCAAAGTCATCTGATTTGCCACTAGACATAGTCACCTCTATATATATCAGAAACTAGGTATTGCTATTCGCTTTGGGTATTTGACAAGCAGACTTGTTTTCACCCTGCGTCATAGCTTGTGCCACATCATCTCTGTATGAGAGTCCCATTTAGGAATTGTCTGATACACTCATACACTAGCATCAACACTAGTCCTACGCAGACCTAGAATAGTCAAGGAGCGGCTATATACTAAAAGAGTATAGAAAAGTAAATAGAAATCTCAAAATTTACGATAAGTGGTTAAATTAGAAGATAATATTTTGGAATTGGGGTGATCGATGGGGCTCGAACCCACGACAACCGGAATCACAATCCGGGGCTCTACCAACTGAGCTACGACCACCATTGAGGAGTTTTTATCTAACTGGACACATGGCGCGCCCGGCAGGATTCGAACCTGCGACCCTCGGCTTAGAAGGCCGATGCTCTATCCAACTGAGCTACGAGCGCGAGGTTCTTTATGTAAGTTGGTCGGGACGGTAGGATTTGAACCTACGACCCTCTGCTCCCAAAACAGATGCGCTACCAGACTGCGCTACGCCCCGACTTACTGCAAGAGACCGTTTTTGATGTTGTCTCAAGCGAGGGCTGCATGATATGCATAACAGGCAGCCTCGTCAACTTTTTTTTGCATTTGAGACAATCAACTGCCTATTTTCTCAGCGTTTACTGTTTGCAAAATCCAACATGCGCTGTAATGGAATCAATGCTTTAGGAATTAAACTTGGCTCAACAAAGACTTCCTGACTGCCTGTTTCTAAGACATGTGCCAAGTTTTCTAGTTCATTCATCGCCATCCACGGACAATGGGCACATGAGCGGCACGTTGCACCGTTACCTGCGGTTGGTGCTTCGATAAATTCCTTATGTGGGCTGGCATGCTTCATCTTATAAAAAATACCCCTATCAGTCGCCACAATAAACCGTGGGTTTGGCAAGGTTTGAGAAGCCTTAATTAATTGTGAGGTTGAGCCAACGGCATCTGCAATTGCAACCACCGACTCAGGTGACTCAGGATGTACCAACACCCCCGCGTCAGGGTACACTTGTTTTAAGTCCAAAACCCCACGTGCTTTGAATTCTTCATGAACAATACAAGCACCATCCCACAATAGCATGTCTGCACCTGTGACTTTTTGTACATAATTGCCTAAGTGTTTATCGGGCGCCCAGATGATTTTTTTCCCCTGAGCCGCCAAGTGCTCAGCGACATCAACTGCGATACTGGAGGTCACTACCCAATCTGCACGTGCTTTCACTGCCGCAGAGGTATTGGCATAGACCACGACCGTGTATTCAGGATGCGCATCACAGAAAGCACTGAACTCATCAACAGGACAGCCTAAATCCAACGAGCAGGTTGCTTCTAGGGTAGGCATTAAAATGCGTTTTTCTGGATTCAAAATCTTAGCGGTTTCCCCCATAAACTTAACCCCCGCCACGACCAGCGTCTTGGCAGTCTGTTTATTGCCAAAACGCGCCATTTCTAAGGAGTCAGAGACACAGCCTCCCGTTTCTTCAGCCAGTGCTTGCAAGTCATCACTGGTATAATAATGTGCAACTAATACCGCATCTTTTTCTATCAATAGCCGTTTAATTTTGGCAATCAACTCTGCTTTGCGCTCAGGCGTGATAGCCACTTCTGTCGGCTGATGCAAATGGTCTAAATGTTGCTTCACTAAGGCTTTTGCCGCATTGTCAATCAGATTATTCATGCAAACTCGCTAATGTCAGTTCAATGATGCCGTCATACTGTCTAATGCTGGTCAGTTAAGAAAAACTGGCACTTAAAAACTGCTCTTCGACCCTTCGGCTGGCTCAGGGCTGGCCAAGCTCAGGGCGCATTTTTGCGTTGACTGAGCGGAGTCGAAGTCAGCAAAAATGGCTTAACTGACTGGCATTACGTCATACTGTCTCTGTCGCTGGTCTTAACCTCAAGGCGCATGAGCCTTGTGATGGTCTAAAAAACGGTGCGCGATAAGACCGTCTATTTTACGCTGTGTCGTCCAATTTTGATATTTTTTTCCTAGTAATATCAAATGCACAAACGACTTATCTGTATCCACAACCACATAGATGGCGATATTTTGGCTTGCATTAGCCAAAGTTCCGTCTTAACTAAATAGAAAAATAGGCCACGCTATGGCCAGCAATTTGACACGTATATGTTCATTGTTAGGAAGACACCTTATGCTCCCCTTACATGACCTGCCCGAATTTGCTTATGACTTTCAATCATTACGTGATAGTTATCTTGCCGATGAGGCGCTGCTTGTCTCAGCTATTTATGGGAATGCAGGACTTAATACAGCGCAACGAGCACGAGTCAATCTCCTTGCTAATCAATTGATTAACCACGCACGTGATGGCCATCACCCTCTCTTTAACGAGTTTTTGCAACAATACCGTTTAGACAGTAAAGAGGGTCGAATTTTATTAACCTTAGCTGAAGCCTTATTACGTATTCCAGATAGTGTTAATCGTAATGCGTTAATCCATAGCTTGTTGCCCACAGCCGATTGGTCTTTAGATGAAGATAACTCGGGTATGACCTTGGTATGGGCCAATAAAGCACTGAATTTAGCGCGTCGGTTTATACAAGAAGAAAACTTTCCTGACGCATGGCATCAGCTTTTATTAAAATTAGGTGATAGCGTCATTCGCCCCGCTTTAAGTACAGGTATTCATTTAATTGCTAAACAATTTGTGATGGCAGAGACCATTCCCGAAGCATTGGCCTTACGTCAACCTGATTTTCGTTACTCGTTTGATTGTTTAGGCGAAGCCGCACAAACAGATGCCGATGCAAAACAGTATTGGCAACAATACCAATCCGCCTTGGAGTATTTGGCCACCCACCAACGTACTGATACATTAATTCATCGTGACAGTATTTCGATTAAATTATCGGCTTTGCATCCCCGTTATGAAGCCAAAAACTGGGCTGAGCTTCAACAACAATTAGTACCACAACTACTCAAACTCGTACAGTTTGCCGCAGAGGCTGGCATTCCTATTACCTTTGATGCAGAAGAAAGTGAGCGTTTAGAGCTAAGTCTGGCCTTATATGCGGATATTGTGCAACGACCTGAGTTTAAGCATTATCACGGCTTAGGCATTGCTGTTCAGGCTTATCAGAAACGTGCTCCTGCGGTGATTGACTGGTTAATCAAACTGAGCCATCAAACAGGCCAACGTTTAGCTATTCGTTTAGTCAAAGGCGCTTATTGGGATTATGAAATCAAACGTAGCCAACAATTAGGCCTCAGCGACTATCCTGTATTTACCCGTAAATTGCATACCGATATTTGCTATTTGCATTGTGCACGCCAATTACTCAAACACAGTACCCATATTTGGCCACAGTTTGCGACTCACAATGCGCACACCTTAGCTTGGCTAGACATTGTGGCTCAAGACCTTGACCGCGACTACGAAGTTCAACACCTTGTTGGCATGGGTGATAACATTCATCAGGCTTTTGGGGAGGCTTGTCATCGACCAACACGCATATACGCCCCCATAGGCCGATTTGATACCTTACTGCCTTATTTAGTACGTCGATTACTCGAAAATGGCAGTTCGCAATCTTTTGTCAATCAACTAGCAAATCATCATATAACCAGTGAACAGTTAACTAAAGACCCCGTCACACGTTTAGCAGAAGGTAAAATTGCACCACACCCTAAGCTAGCTAAACCCTCTGATTTATTTTTACCACGCCCAAGCAGTGTTGGTATCAGCCCAGCAGACATGAATGGATTAGCGGAACTAAGAGAACAGCTCATTCGCTTTCATCATCAAACATGGACTGCGGGTCAATATCCCTCAACAGGACATTTATTGGGCGAAACCAGACATAGCCCTGTTGATAAACACCGTATATTGGGAACGGTGCATGCGCATAGCGCACATGATGTCGATAATGCGTATGTCGTAGCGGAAAAAGCCTTTCAGCACTGGCGATGCTATCCTGTGACTAGCCGTGCTGATTGTTTGCGTATGATGGCGGAACAACTCCAACAGTACCAAGCTGAGCTACTGTATTTATTGATGATGGAGGCTGGCAAAATACTAGAAGATGCGTTAGGCGAATGGCGAGAAGCGATTGATTTGTGCTATTTCTATGCTCAAGAAGCCGAACGACTACAACAAACTCATCAACTACCTCATATCAGTGGCGAAGCGAACTATCTACAGTTAATGCCACGCGGTATTTTTGCTTGTATTAGTCCGTGGAACTTTCCATTAGCTATTTTTATCGGTCAAATCGCGGCTGCCTTAGTCACGGGTAATGCAGTGATTGCTAAGCCTGCACATCAGACACCGTTTATTGCTCAACGCTGTGTTGAATTATGGCAGCACAGTGGCCTACCACAAGGCCTATTACAACTGCTGTTTGGGAGCAGCCAAGAACTCTCTGCACCGTTATTACAACATCCCTTACTCGCAGGGGTTGTGTTTACAGGTTCTACGCACAGTGCACAGGCCATTAATCAGGCACTTGCCCATCGACAAGCTGCCATCTTACCCTTGATTGCAGAAACAGGTGGCATCAACGCCATGATTGCCGATAGCTCGGCGCTGGTGGAGCAAGTCATTCAAGACGCCGTTAACTCGGCGTTTAACAGTGCAGGGCAACGCTGTTCGGCACTACGCGTACTCTGGCTACAAAAAGAAATAGCCGACCACGTATTAAAAGGGATAGAAGGCGTACTCAACACATGGCGTATAGGCCATAGTTGTCGATTTCGCCACGATATGAGTGCAGTGATTGATGCTCAGAGTCAGGCACATTTACAACATTATTGCCAACACTTAATGTCTGTTGCTCATCGTCACTTCAAAGCGACACTCAGTCCTGCCTGTGTAAAGGGCTATTATGTTGCGCCACAGGTGTTTGTTATTGACCGTGAACACCTTCCCTATCAAGAGGTATTTGGCCCGATTCTGCATGTCGTGACATGGAAGCAAAACGAATTAGCCGAGGTCGTGCAACACATCAATAGAACGGGTTATGGCTTAACCCTTGCGATGCACAGTCGTATTAGCGCACATTTAGATTATGTACAACGACATATCAAAGTGGGTAATTTTTATATTAACCGTCATCAAATTGGTGCGCAGGTAGGATGTCAGCCCTTTGGCGGTGAAGGCTTGTCTGGCACAGGATTTAAGGCAGGCGGCAGTCACTACTTGTTACGCTTTTGTCACGAACGGGTGGTCAGCGATAATCTGACTGCGATTGGCGCAAATAATGACCTATTACAACTAGATGACTGAAAAGATAGCAAAATGCGCTTATAAAACAAGCAAACGCATTGTTTTTTTGCATCTAGCATTTGACAATTATGACATGGATAAATATTATGTGCGCCTCACGATGTGATGCATTCGGGGCTATAGCTCAGCTGGGAGAGCGCTACAATGGCATTGTAGAGGTCAGCGGTTCGATCCCGCTTAGCTCCACCAAATCCACATCCTGAACGAACCAGTAGGTCCCCATCGTCTAGAGGCCTAGGACATCGCCCTTTCACGGCGGTAACCGGGGTTCGAATCCCCGTGGGGACGCCAAATTCTGAAAACCCGCTGTTAGCGGGTTTTTTTTTAGGCCATTCATATGCGTTTAGTGTTTATTTAACGACACGTTACGCTATGATGTGCCAACTATTTGATGAGCTGCTGATTTTTGGGTGTGATTACCTAGTATCATTCAAGGTTTAGCAGTATATAGCGTATGGATTATTGCGGTGACGCATACATCTTGTTCCGTATGGCAAGACACATGATAATTCACTACCGCCACACCTAAAGACGATAAAAATTTATTGGGAACAGTTATGTTTACACTGCATCCACGTTTAGCCGAAGACACCCTACCCTTAGGTGACTTTCCGTTAAGTACTTGTCGCCTGATGAACGACATGCATTATCCTTGGTTGGTATTGGTTCCTCGTGTACCTAATATTCGTGAAGTTTATGAGCTTTCCGTACGCGACCAACACCAATTATTACGCGAATCGTCATGGGTCAGCGAACAACTCGCTAAATACTTCCGTGCCGAAAAAATGAATGTTGCAACGATTGGTAACTTAGTACCACAACTACATGTCCATCATGTTGTCCGTTATGCTAATGATGCCGCATGGCCACAACCTGTGTGGGGTAAACACCCTGCGATGCCTTATACTGCGGAGAATCTCGCTTTTATGCGTGAAACCTTAATGTTGGCGTTTCGTGGCCGTGATGGTATTCCTTTTGAGTGGACACTCTCCTAAACACGCACTTACGCACTAGCATGATATCTTCTATGATAGATATCTTTTAGTGCGTATTTAGTCTTTCGATTGGTTGCCACTACCTTACTCTGTCGCTAGACGATAACCCAAACCAGGCTCGTTTAATAAATAACGCGGCTGCGTGGGGTCTCTCTCTAACTTACGACGCAATTGACGCATATAAATACGTAAATAATGGCCATCTTCTTCATGATGCGGCCCCCACACCTCACGTAATAACTGCCTGTGCGTCACAATTTTACCCGTTTCTCTAACCAATACCGTTAATAAACGCCATTCGACAGGCGTAATATGTACCGTCTTTTCTCGTAAATAGGCTTCACACAATTGCGTATTAATCGATAAGTCCTCGTGCTGGTAGCTATAGATAGCGTCTTGAGTGTGAGCGGGCGAAAGCCGTCGTACCACCGAACGCATACGCGCCAACAATTCACTGACGCCAAAAGGCTTTGTTAAATAATCATCTGCGCCTGCATCGAGAGCCTTGACCTTTTGCTCCTCTTTGTCTCGTGCAGAAATGACAATCAAGGCCGCCTGATTTACTTTCTTTAACATGGGGATTAATTGTGTTCCGTCTAAATCGGGTAATCCCAAATCTAATAACACGATATCCAGTTTAGAATCTCTGGCTACCTGAAATGCCGCATCGGCATTATTAACGGCAGTCACCAAATATCCCTGCTGACTTAACATGGTACGTAGCGTAATACGAATATGGTCGTCATCTTCTACTAATAAAATTTGCCATGCATTGTTCATAATTGCATCCCTTGATTACTATCGATATAGAATGGATTCATCATCCGTTTCTATCACGGGTGTATGATGTGATATAGGCAAACTGAGAATGACGGTTGTGCCCTGCTGTGGCTTAGACTGAATCTCTAAACTGCCCTGATGGGCTTGAGCGATGGTTTTACAAATACTTAACCCCAAACCAAAGCCTGTTTTTTGATAGTTCACACGGTAAAAAGGCTGACAGATTTTTTTTAACTCATCGTCACTCATTCCACAGCCTTGGTCGCTAACTGTCACCATAAGGCGTTGAGATTGTAAAAAAGCATGGATACTAATTTCACTGTAGTCAGGCGAATATTTACTGGCATTATCGAGTAAATTCACTAATACGCGCTCTATTAATGTCCTATCGCATTGTATTAATGGCAAATCATCGGGCACACTGACGCGCAGATGCTGTGTTTTTAGGCGTCTTTTAACCGTCACTAAGGCATTAGCCACTAACTCCTCTAAGGCCTGCCACTCTTTTTTAATCAGATACTCGCCACTCTGCAAACGTGCCATTTCTAATAAATTTTCTACCATGTTTTGCATGTGCAGAGACTCTTCATAAATGGCTTGGGATAAACACATGCGGGCTTCTGCCGACATACCTTGCTGCAATAAACTTGAAGATGCCCCAATGATGGTTGCTAAGGGAGTGCGTAAATCATGAGAAATGGCATTTAAAATGGTATTACGTAAGGTCTCTTGCTCTATTTTTAATGAGGAGATATGTATTTTTTCTTGCAAGTTATTACGCTCAATCGTCAAAATCATTTGATAAACAATGGTTTGCAAGTGCTCGACTTGCTCCTTGCTGGCAATATGCTGGCTTTGACTAGCAAACGTCAATAAACCATAAAACTGATGGTCGACATAAATCGGAATCAACACATGGCTTTCTTCTCCTTGCTGAGAACGAAAAACTTTTGCGGCATTTTTTTCGGTTAAAATCCCGTATTGTGCTTGTGTTTGTAAGGCCTGTGCCGAACTGAGCAGTTCGGCTTTGGCTTGAAAAATCGTCGTAATATGTTCTAAGGTCACTTGTACAACCTGATGGTTGTCTAAACTATCTGCCAATGAAGCGGCTAATTGATATAAGGACGAGCTACGTAATTCACGCTGTTTAGACTCATGCAATTTTTGTCTTAAACGGGTGGCCAAGGTACTAATTGTCGCTGCTGTCACCAACATACCGACTAAGGTAAACACATATTCTGCGGGTTTACGTGTAAACTCCATATAAGGTGGCAGGTTTAAGTAATCAAACACAAAGACACTGCATAAACTAATAAAAATAGCCGCACCCAAACTGACAAAAAATGCCGTAATCACGACAGCAATCATATAAACCATGACTAAGCTACTTGGGTCAATAAAAGGCTGTACTGCGACTGACAGCAACAAAGCAGACAGCATAATGAGCAACGTAATCAAATGGTTATATTTTTTTAACATGATTGAGCCTATGACGATTCAATATAAGAGTAACAAAGTTTTGTATCAGGTCATCATGCGGCGTTGAATTTTTACTGACTCTTTACTTGAGCATCGACCATAAAATCTTGATGATGCTGAGGGACGGGTTGTGCCAATAGACTGGTATCTACTGATACCGACAAGGGTAATTTTTTCATCCATACTAGGGAGTTTACTTGGTCATGACAATACACCATGTTTTTTACTCCTTATGCCTCTGCTGTGCGTTTTCTCTCTCCGCTTGCCATTCAACAGTAAAGGCTCCGCCTATGGCAAATGCCGTTGGCACAACTCCCATTACTTCTCCAACAGAAGCACCCGACGCCGTTGTTATGACCCGTATTATGTTATATTCACCTGAGCCAATGGCAGCCGAAGAACCTCCTAAGGTATCTAAGGCACTTATGCAACCGAAAAAAAAGCAAAAAAAGACTAAGAAATCAAAACCCTAGGCACTAGGGTAAAATTAAATAGCGGTTATTGTTTAATACGAAACGGCAAGCTAAACCACATCATCATTGCTAATATAAAACTCCCTATAGAGACATTAAAAACGAATGGCCACACTACTGGATTAGCTTGTAAGATGCTAATATCGGTCACATAAATCGTTTCGCATGCACCATTGCCCGTATCCGTACGTACCGTACTTGTGCCTCGGCTGAAATTAAAGCCGTGCTGATGACTGTATTTGGCTAAATACCCTTTGATATACACTTGGTCACCTAAACGAATTTGACTCAGTATTTGGGTCAAATGTGCATCACTTGCCAAAATATGGTTATTAGACATGCCTGTCTGTTTGAAGTTTCTAAACACGTCATTAGAGCGCGTAGAGAAATTACAGGTAAATTGTCCACTCCAAAACTTGAGTTGCTGATAAATATCAGAGCGTACATTGTCGCCCCATAACACACATAAATCACGAATATTTAATTTGTCTTGCCATGCTTGATGTAAATAATCGCGCCACGACGTCGCATCGTGTTGACTGACCACCAAACCGTATAATTCATAACGATATAAAGGCTCAATAGTATAACGAATGCCTCCGACCGTTTTTTGAAATGCTGCTTGGTCAATTTCTTCTTGCTTAGGCTCTTGCCACAAGCGTGGTTGTATCACTTGATGCGACGGTAAATCGTGACGATGCCACCCTGCAAACAGCAACCAAAACAGGCTAAAAATCAGCCAACAACGAACCAGCTTGTGCGCCATTCTTTTTGCTCTATCACGCCTAAGACCACCGTCAATAGTATCACTTGCCCCTTGGCTCAGCGTAGCCGAAATACGGTTATTACGCGAGCTCAACCTAAGTACTCAGGATTGATTTCAACTTCGCTCAATTATCCCACCGACCACTGCACTCACCCTATACAACTCTAATGCAATAAAAAAGCCTACAATTCGCACTGTAGGCTTTTAATTGGCTTGATGCGAGTTTCAACTAATTATTGAAAAGTCTCACCTTTTGCAGCCATATCACGCAATAATTGCGGTGGTGCAAAACGCTCACCAAATTTTGCCGCTAACTCATCGGCACGTTTAACAAACTCGGCCACACCAATATAATTAATATATTGCAATTGGCCGCCTGTCCACGGTGCCATACCAATACCAAAAATCGAACCGATATTGGCATCAGCCACCGAACGTAACACGCCTTCTTGATAACAACGTGCGGCTTCAATGGATTGACGATATAACAAACGCTCTTTTAGCTCAGTAAACTCAACCGTGCTCGGTTGCTTTTTGTCCGCAGTCACAAACTGAGACAAGCCAGACCAAATACGTTTTTTGCCATCGGCAGGATAGTCATAAAACCCCATGCCTTCTTTTTTGCCTGGACGTTTGAATTCGTCACACATTTTGTCAATTAAAGCAAAGGCTGGCTCGGTTGGGATTTCTTTACCTTCAGCAGCCAAGTCAATTTGGGTTTGTTTGCGAACTTTACGCGTTAACTCCATATTTACTTCGTCAAGAATCGCTAAAGGCCCTACAGGCATACCTGCTTGCGCCGCGGCTTGTTCGATGGACAAAGGATTAAAACCTTCGGCCAACATATTGACACCTTCCATACAGAAAGTACCAAACACGCGAGAAGTGAAGAAGCCACGGCTGTCATTAACAACAATCGGCGTTTTCTTAATTTGTAATACGTAATCAAAAGCTTTGGCTAAGGTTTCATCATTGGTTTTTTCGCCACAGATGATTTCAACTAACGGCATTTTGTCTACTGGTGAGAAGAAATGTAAACCAATAAAGTTTTGTGGACGCACAGAAGCGGTGGCTAAACCTGTAATTGGCAATGTTGAGGTGTTAGAAGCAAATACTAATTCTGCATCACACACCGCTTCAACTTTCTTAGTGACATCGGCTTTAATTTCACGGCTTTCAAATACCGCTTCAATCACTAAGTCACAACCTGCTAAATCGGCAAAGTCATTGGTGGCTTTAATTAAGGCTAATTTTTCGGCAGCCGCTTCTTTGGTCATACGACCTTTAGACACACGCTTATCGAGTAATTTTTGGGTGTAACCCTTACCACGCTCAGCCGCTTCTAAAGACATATCTAATAAAACGACTTCAATGCCAGACATAGCAGAGACATAAGCAATGCCCTGACCCATCATGCCTGCGCCTAATACGCCAACCTTTTTGCTTTTCCACACAGGATACGTTTCTTTAGAAGGACGGCTAGCACCTTTATTGATTTTTTGTAAATCAAAGAAGAAGGCTTTAATAAAGTTTTTCGACTCTTTGCCACAAGCCAAGCTCGTAAAATAACGACCCTCAATTTTTAAGGCATTATCAAAGTCAACTTGTGCGCCTTCAATGGCGGTACACAAAATCGCTTTTGGTGCAGGATAATTTGCACCTTTAATTTGCTTTTGTAAGTTAGCAGGGAAAGCTGGCAAATTCATCGCAAAGCTGGGTGTGCTGGGTGAGCCACCGGGAATTTTGTAGCCTTGTTTGTCCCAAGGTTGCTGTGCGCTCGGATTAGCCACAATCCACGCTTTGGCTTTTGCCATCATTTCTTCGGGCGTTTCAGCGATGTCATCAATAATGCCAACACTTTTGGCTTTTGCCACTTTCATGCGGTCGCCTTTTAATAAGACGTTCATTAAGGCATTTTGAATACCTAACATACGCACAGTACGAATCACACCACCTGCACCCGGTAATAAACCTAAAGACACTTCGGGTAAACCAAATTCGGCTTTTGGATTGTTTAAGGCAATACGGTGATGACAGCTTAATGCAATCTCTAAACCACCACCCAAGGCTGTGCCATTCATTGCAGCAACAACAGGCTTGCCTAAGGTTTCTAAGCCGCGTAATAAGGCTTTTAATTCACTGACTTTTTGTTCAAAAATCGGTGCGTGTTCGGGTTTCGCTTGAATTAAGGCGGTTAAATCACCACCAGCGAAGAAGGTTTTTTTCGCAGAGGTGACAATAATACCTTTAATACGGGCTTTTTCTTCTTTGAGTTTGGCGACCGTTTGTGTCAACGCCTTCTCAAAGACGTCATTCATAATATTTGCTTCGCTGGTTGGGTCATCCATCGTTAAGGTGACAATGCCATCAGCGTCTTCAGCCCAGTGCATACCAATAATATCAGTCATTTGTTGTACTCCAATCTTATAGACGCTTAAACACGCTCAATAATGGTTGCAATGCCCATACCGCCACCCACACACAAGGTAGCAAGGCCACGTTTTAAGTTACGACGCTCTAACTCATCCAATAAAGTGCTTAAAATCATACAACCTGTTGCACCAAGCGGATGTCCCATCGCAATCGCACCACCGTTGACGTTAACGATGTCATCTTTAATGCCCATATCTTTCATAAAGCGTAAAGCAACAGCAGCAAACGCTTCGTTAATTTCCCACAAATCAATATCAGCCACCGTTAAACCTGCTTTTTCTAAGGCTTTGTAAGCGGCTGGTGCGGGGCCTGTTAACATAATGGTTGGGTCAGCACCCGATAAAGCGGTTGCCAGAAAACGCGCACGCGGTTTTAAGCCTAATTTTTTGCCTGCTGCTTCGTTACCAATCAACATTAAAGCCGCGCCATCGACAATACCCGAAGAGTTACCTGCGGTATGAACGTGATTGATTGCTTCTACCCAATGATATTTTTGTAAGGCAACCGCATTAAAACCGCCCATTTCCCCCATCATCATAAACGAAGGTTGCAATGCACCTAAGCCTTCTAAGGTCGCATTACCACGAATAAACTCGTCTTTAGCTAATACCGTTAAACCGTTAATGTCTTTAACAGGCACAACCGATTTATCAAAATAACCATTGGCTTGGGCAGCCGCAGCACGCTTTTGCGACTGTAACGCAAAGCTATCAATATCAGTACGTGAAAAACCTTCAATCGTGGCAATTAAATCCGCACCAATCCCTTGAGGCACAAAACCTGTGGTTAAACTGGTTGCTGGATCCATTGCCCATGCACCGCCATCAGACGCCATGGGAATACGTGACATAGACTCTACGCCGCCAGCAATGACTAAATCTTCAAAGCCTGAACGCACTTTCATCGCCGCCATATTCACGGCTTCTAAGCCAGAAGCACAGAAACGGTTAATTTGCACACCTGCAACGGTGTCTGCTAAACCTGCTGCTAATGCAGCCGTTTTGGCAATATCAGCACCTTGGTCACCCACAGGCGTCACACAACCCAAAACAACGTCATCCGCTAATTGTTTTACGGCTTGACCATTACGCTCAGCTAAGGCATCCATCAAACCAACGACTAAGTCAATGGGTTTAATGGTGTGTAATGAGCCATCTTTTTTACCTTTGCCGCGCGGCGTACGCACTGCATCATAAATATAAGCCTCTGTTGTCATCCTTTAGTACCTCTATCATGTTAGGGATGTGAATACGACACAAAACTTGTTGGACGATCGTATAATAAATTATTTCTTAGATAAATACCAAGCGTTTGCTTGCTTGGCAAGTAAAATATTTTTTTCTAGGCATTTATGTGTACTATTTGAGTAATAAACCACGCAATAACTTGACCAATTGTGGTGCACTCATTATCTTAGGGACACAATAATGAATGCTAATTATGGTTAATTCTGAGGCGTCTGCTCTCGTTAACGTCTTAATTAAATAATGATTTCTTTGTACGACTATTTTCACGTTTGAGCTAATTTTTTATGGCTGCGCCCTCTCCACAACTACAACAACTCCTAGAGCTTGGCACAAAGAATATGCGCCTCTTAGCTTATATGGTTGCGGTAGCAATTTTTTCTGCAGGCGTTTATACAGGCTTTTACACAACTAAAATTATCGCTTTTATTCCGATTGCCATCTTTTTAGCTTATAGTCAATCGTGGTTACATCGACGCCTCACGTCTTCTGTACCCGCGCAAGCAACTGCGATTGTCATTATGTTAGATGGCCTCATTACTGGCTTTGCCACCGCACTCAGTCACTATGCTTTAGTACCGACATTGGTCTTAATTGCCATGTTAAACGCCTCTGCTTTATCGTTTGGCAATCTATTTTTGTGGATATTTACAGGCTTTTTTTGTTTACTCGGGTCTTTAGTCGGTGGCTTAATGTTTGGCATACAAAACGGCTTGCACGAGAACGTCCCTACCGCAGTCAATGTTGTGGCTCTGCTAGGTGCCACATTTTATTTTGGTTTAAGTTCTTTTCATTCCCGAGAACAATCGCGTGCGCTCATTGTGGCACAGCGTCAAATTCAAGAACAAAAAGAAGAATCTTTTCAACTTTCACGTAAGCTCATCAAGTATTTACCGACTCAAGTGTGGGAATCTATATTCAAGGGTAAACGCGATGCACGCTTACAAACTCAACGTAAGCGTTTGACCATTTTTTTCTCTGATATTAAAGATTTCACTGAAACCTCGGATGAGATGCCGCCTGATTTGCTCACCGAGATGTTAAATACTTATTTTGAGCATATGTCTAAAATTGCCCTCCGTTATGGCGGGACAATTGATAAATTTATTGGCGATGCGATTTTGATTTTTTATGGCGACCCTGTTTCTAAAGGCACTAAAGAAGATGCTTTAGCGTGTGTGTCGATGGCTATTGAGATGCGTCGTGAAATGCAAATTTTACGTCAAAAATGGCAAAGTCAAAATATTGACCGTCCGCTGCATGTACGCATGGGTATTACCACAGGCTATTGTCATGTCGGTAATTTTGGTTCAGATACCCGCATGAGTTACACCATTATTGGCCGCGATGCCAATCTTGCCGCACGCCTACAAAGTGTTGCCTCGCCTGATGAAATTTTGATTGCCCACGAGACCTATTTGCTCATTCGTGAAAAAATTATGTGTAAAGAAAAAGGCGCAGTGTCTTTACGCGGCATTGCCAAGCCGATTCAGGTGTGGGAGGTGATTGATTTTCATGCGGATATGCAAACCCAAAGCTCATGGGTAGAACATGAGTTAGATGGTTTTGTCATGCACATGGATACCAATAAAGTCAAAAACTATGATAAGGAACGTATTGTTAAGGCATTAGAGCAAGCCGCCAAACAACTCAAAGGTACCCATATTTTGTGATACCTTAAATCAATTTAGATAACTCTGCCTTAACGAATAGGAACTCAGCACGGATTTTCTGATTTAAGCTATCACAGTCTTGATAGCGTCCTGCACGACAGTCATGTTCTAAATGTTCACAAATTTCAGCCAACATCAGTGCGCCTAAGTTTGCACTTGCGCCTTTGAGACTATGTGCGGCTAGGCGGGTTGCCTCATAATCTTGACGAGCAATTGCACTGCTAATCATATCTTGACGTAACACGGCGTCTTGCAAATAGGTATTAATGAGGACGGCAAATTCGTCTTCTAAAACTTCTTTTAACTCCGCTAATTGCTCTAAATTTACGTGAATCGTCATCATTATAGCTCTTCCCTCTCTTGTAGAATCACCAGTTTTACTGGCAGTCTTTGTTTACTTACAACCACTTCTCACGTTGCATAATGACTGATTATCATAATTTTATGACATAAATTTTGAATGATTGATAGATGACGTTTTATAACCACTTCCAATCAAACTCTACAATCACACTATTTCCCGGTGGGATAATTTCTAAACGCTGACATAAGGTACGAATCAACCGCAGACCGCGACCATGATAATGGCTAATTTGCTGTGTTAAGTCGGTCTCTTTGTTTAGCGTAGCAACCTGAAAGCCTTGACCACTGTCAGTGACTTGTAAAATAAGTCGCCCACCTAACTCCGTTGGCTCATGTTTTATATCAAACTTAATTGTGCCATTTTCTAAAGCAATTAATTTTTCGTGACGTAGTTTGTAATACTGTGCAAAACCTTGTGCATTACTTTTTAACATGGAATCGAGACCGAGTACACCATGTTCGAGTGCATTAGAATATAATTCGGCCAACACGGTATTTAAGGTGTTAATATATGGTTTAAGGCCTGGTACTTGATGAATAAAGTGCGTAAACAACGGAACAGGGTCAAATAACTTTAAGGAGTCCGTTCCCAATTCACAACTAAAGCTATAATCGGCCAACCCACGATGTGCGACTTTAGGTTTGATTAAGACGGCCTGCTCTAATGCTAACTCAGGCGCATCCTGCATTTTCACCTCAATCAGTGTATGGTCGTCTGATTGCTCTTTATTGACAGCAAACGCCTGAACATCCGCTAAAATCTGGTTAAATACTTGGTCTTGGTGTGGCGTTTTAGCAAATACATCCAATAGACGTTCAAAACCAAACATTTCATTGTCTTGATTAACCGTTTCGATAATGCCATCTGACCATAAATAAATGATGTCATCATTATCCATTTCAAAATAGGCCGGCTCATAACGAAACTGCGCAGCCCCTAAAATGCCTAATGCCAAGTGTTTGGAATGAATTTGTTTAATGGTTTTAGTACGCGGATTATAGATGACCCCTTCGGGTAATCCCCCTGCCCATACTTCGATACTGCGATTTCTAAAGCCTAGATGCGCGGCTGTTGCACAACAAAACACCCCAACAGGCAGAATACTTTTTAGCTTAGCATTCACCTCACGCAATACATCCTCTAAAGAAAAACCTTTAGCCACCATACCGTGAAAGACTTCGGCTAATGGCAACGCACCAATCGCTGCGGGTAGGCCGTGTCCTGTAAAATCACCGAGTAGAACCAATAAATCTCCATTAGGATGACGGGCAGCCAACACCACATCGCCATTAAAAATCGCTTTTGGGGAGATGAGATAACGAATATTTGGCGACTTTAAGACGCCATAATGAGCGATTTTATCGAAAATATTTTTAGCTGCTAACTGCTCTTGTACCAAATGTTCACGTTGACGTTGAATTTCGGTATGTAAACGACGCATACGCGAGAAGGCCAAGATTTTGGCTTTAATAACGACAGGGTTATAGGGCTTGGTAAGGAAGTCATCACCACCCGCCTCCAAACACTCCGCCAAGTCACTGGCTTCGTTTAAGGAGGTTAAAAAGATGATAGGAACAAGGTCAACACCCGCAATTTGTCGGATTTCGCGTGCCGCTTGAATCCCATTTTTATTAGGCATCAGTACATCTAATAGCAAAATATCTGGCCGATGCTCGGCAAAAAGCGTCACGGCTTGTTGACCATCCGTGGCCAAAATGACCTCATGGCCTAAGCGTTTGATGAGATTGGCGAGTATGATACGGTCACTTGGATTGTCTTCGGCTATTAACAGGCGCACGGTCATCTCTCCTTATGACAGCTCAAGTGTTATTTTGATGAGTAGTTGAGCAGCAAATATCGGGTTCGCGCTTGATGACGCCCGTTGTAAGACGGGCATATCCTATTAGTCTCAGCACTATAGGGGCTGATTATTTTATTATTGAATGGTAAATAACTGCTCAAAATTAGAAATCGTCAAGATTTTTTTGACATCGGCATTACAGTTGACAATTTTGACATGAGCGCTGTCTCCACCTGCATGGTCACGCAATAACAGCAACATGCCTAATGCGGAGCTATCTAGATAGGTTGCATCTTTTAAGTCGACAATATAACCAGACATCTCTAAGGGCGCTTGTTCGTATGCGCCTCTAAATTCTTGGTGAGTGCTAAAATCGAATCGGCCTTTAATTTTAATAATTAGCTCTTTGCCATCAGCCGAGCTTGCCGTCAATACTGCCATTCGTATTACTCCCTCATTACATACCGTGCTCAATACCGTCGGTATTGTAGCCCTAATCATTTTTTGCTGATTTTTTATACAAAAAACTATGCCCATTATGGACTATTTCAAACCCGATAAGTTACCTTGATTTCGGGGACTATGCCAAGTACTTCCCTTAAAAAAGGCAGTCTTTTTTCTTTTATATGTTATACCTGATATGTTTTTATACTCTAGTCTATGGCCGACGAACGGACTGACTGGCGGGTTTTCTCTATGACTCGCAAAACCCTCATTAAGAGCTAGACTCACTATAACAGCCTAATACATTATCAGGCAGCGTCAATAGCACAAACGGAGTGAGGTATTATGTATCACTTACCTACACAAAAAATCGGCCTGATATTGTCAGGTGGTGGTGCACGCGCGGCCTATCAAGTTGGCGTCTTAAAAGCCATTAGTGAACTCATTGCTACGCCGTGTTCCAATCCTTTTGCGATTATTTGTGGTACTTCTGCAGGCGGATTAAATGCGGCTGGTGTTGCCACCCATGCCGACTGCCTCAGTGAAGCGGTGATACAACTCGAACAAGTATGGGCGAATTTTCACACTTCTCAAGTATATCGTACCGATTGGGCAGGTGTATTAAGTTGTGCCGCCAAGTTTTTATGGACGATGGCATTTGGACGTTTACATAATGATAGACCCGTCTCTTTGTTGGACAATCGCCCCCTAGCCGCGTTATTGAAACAAGAATTACCCTTAGCCCGTTTGAGTCATGTCATCGAAGCAGGCTATTTAGACGCTTTATGTATTACTGCCTCAGGTTATAGCAGTGGCGAATCGGTGAGTTTTTTTCAGGGCAAGTCGGGCATAGAAGGTTGGAAACGTGCACGGCGGGTTGGTTTACGTACACAAATTACCATTGACCATTTAATGGCTTCGGCAGCTATTCCCTTACTTTTTCCTGCTATACATATCAATCGGGAATATTTTGGCGATGGCGCACTGCGTCAACTTGCTCCTATTAGCCCTGCTTTACACTTGGGTGCAGAAAAAGTCTTAGTCATTGGGGTTAGTAGTGATAACGATAAAGCTCCCCGCGAAAAAACCGAAGGTTATCCCAGCATTGCACAGGTCGTCAGTAATATCTTAAACAGCTCTTTTATTGATAGTTTAGAAGGCGATATTGAACGATTGACCCGTATCAATCGTACCATTAGTCATATTCCCGAAGAAATACGCCAAAAAAATATCAGCTTACGCCATGTCGATGTGCTAGTGATTTCTCCTGCCAGTAAAACTTTAGACCAACTGGCCATGAAACACGCGATGGATTTACCGCGCAGTATTCGTTCTTTTGTCTACGGTAGTGGTGCTACTAAACGTGGGGGTGCAGGCGTGCTCAGTTATTTGTTGTTTGAGGCCGCCTATTGTCAAGAGTTGATTCACTTGGGTTATAGGGATGCGATGGCTCGCAAAAGTGAATTGGAAAACTTTTTACACATTCGCCCCAACCACTTAAATAATGTCATTGAGCTACGTAAGGCTTAAACAGTGCGTTTATGACGCGATAGATAGATGGCGAGTTTTGCACCACGAAATGGTTTTGCTGACGTTGGCCGAAACCAACGTCAGTCCCGCGGAAGGCGTCTGTCATAGGGGCTTGAAATAATTTCTATATAAAATTTAAGAAATTAACATTTTTATCCCGAACTCAGATTAGACAGGTTGAATACTCTGATTCAACCCATCTGGCTACCCTGTCACGCTATGTTTAGTACTTTTCAGGCACTTCTCTTAAACGCATTAAACCTTCTTGTGCAGTACTGGCAACTAAACGTCCATCTTGGCTATAGATTTTCCCAAAATTTAAGCCGCGACCTGCATTGGCGTTAGGTGCTTCCATTTCATACAACAGCCACTCATCCATACGAAATGGACGGTGAAACCAAATGGAATGGTCTAAGCTAGCCGCTTGTAAATTGGACTGCATAAAGGTCACCGCATGCGGAAGCATGGCCGTCCCCATCAAAGCAAAATCGGAGGCAAAAGCTAAGGCGCACTGATGCAATAACGGGTCATCAGGTAAGATATCTTGTGCACGCATCCAATGAAAGCGATGCGCGTCTTGTTTGGTAGGGGCAAATGGGTTAACAGGATTGATAGGACGAATTTCAATCGGACGTTCACGAACAAAACTATTACGAATTTTTTCGGGTAATAAGGAGGCTAGTTGCTGACGTAACTCAAACTCATTGGCTAAGCCTTCGGGCCCTTCTACTTTTGGCATCGTTGCTTGATGGTCTAACCCCTCCTCATGACTCGCAAAAGACGCAGAGCATACAAAAATTGGTTGACCATGCTGAATGGCTGTCACTTGACGATTGATAAAACTTTTACCATCACGCAGTCTATCAACCTCATAAATAATAGGTGCTGTGGTGTCCCCTGCCTTCAAAAAATAGCCATGTAAGGAATGTGCTAAACGTCCTTGGTCAACTGTACGCCCTGCTGCCATTAACGCTTGCCCAAGCACTTGTCCACCAAAGACATTTTTGCCGACAATATTCCGACTTTGACCACGAAATAAATTGACTTCTAGGGCTTCAAGTTGCAACAAGGTTAATAATTCAACAATAACTGGATTCATAGTGACTCTCTTAGGATTAGACTGGTGACTTTCAATAGACAACTTAGCACCCGCTTTACGGACTGTTTTTGCCATATTAGTCTCCTACATTTTCAGCATCGATATTAGCGGCTGTTGACATTTTGCGTGTCAGCCGCGTTGCTGATTCACCGTTTTATATTTACAACCACTTCGCCCGTTTTAAGCGTCGATATAACCAGAGGCAGCCGACGAACATCGTTAGCATGGCGAAAGGATACCCCAAGCGCCAATGCAATTCGGGCATATTGTCAAAGTTCATACCGTAAAAACTGGCAATCATGGTCGGAATGGCTAAAATCGCTGCCCACGATGCCAAACGTTTTACAATTTCGTTTTGACCTACCGATACTAAAGCTAAATTCACATCCATCGCTACTCTTAACATTTCACTTTGTGCATCAATGGCATCGTGAATGCGCAAAGAATGGTCATGAATATCGCGAAAATAGGGCAAAATGCCACGGGGAACAAGCGCGACATCGGTATGATGCATCAAAAAATTACAGATATCTTGCAACGGGGTAACGGCCATACGCAAACGTACCAAATCGGCTTTTAGGTCGTATAAATGTCGAATCGTTTGTCGCTTAAAGGTATCTGCAAAAATCTCTCGCTCTAAAGCCTGCAAATGTGTGCCTAAATCTTCCGTGACCGGAAAGTAATTATCGACAACAAAATCTAGTAACGCATACAAAATGTATCCCGTGCCATAGCGCATTTGTTTGGGATTTTGTTCGCAATGCTGGCGGACTGGCGCATAACTCAAAGACGCACCTTGACGGACGGTAATCACATAGCGCGCGCCTGCAAAAATATGTGTTTCACCAAAACAAATATCATCACTTTCTAAACGTGCAGTGCGCACGACAATAAACACAGAGTCGCCGTAGGCCTCGGCTTTAGGGCGTTGATGTTGACGCAAGGCATCCTCTACTGCCAAATCGTGCAAACCAAATTCTGACTGTACTTCTTGCAATAACAACGCATTGGGTTGATATAAACCGACCCAGACATAGGCATCAGCGTCTGCGGCTAAGGTTTCACTGACATCTGCCAATGGGATATCAGCTATCTTTTGGCCTGTTTTGCGGCTATAAGCCACACAATTTACAACACCTATCATGGTTATTTTTCCTATATCCTCTTTTATCTTGGTCGTCCATTCAAGCGCATGACACTTCGCCGCCTGATATGTTTTGCCACAATTGCTCAACAACTTTAGCTGAATCTAAGCAAAACTCGTGTTAGATTGCCGAAAAAACTGCTAGTTTAACGGCGGTTCAAGGACTTATGCGTTTATGTCTCTTCATTTTTAAGTGTGTTATGCACAAAAATGAGTGGCTAACCACTAAACTGCTAAGCCTATTGTATGTCCTTTTACAACTCTAGATTTATACAGTTATCACTATGGCAAAATGGTTTGGTATTGAGCGACTTCTGTCTGCAACCTCACGTAAAGCATTAAATACATGGGTTGAGCCACAAATTACACCTGATAATGCGGCCGACTTGGGTTTGAACCCAGAGCAACCCGTGATTTATGTCTTACAAAGCCCCTCTTTTTCTAATTTATTAGTCACCGATGAAGCAGCCCAACGTCTAAAATTACCGCGCCCTGTACATGCGCTTGATAGCCACTTACTGCAAGAAAAACAATCTTACTTTTTTTTAACCCAAGAAACGAGCGCACAGTCGCTACAAAAAAATCGTTTTGAATACCCTGAGCGTTTTGTGCGTTTAGTCGAAGCAGTAAAAACCAATGCTAACTTAGATGTACAGTTAGTACCTGTCACGATTTTTTGGGGACGCTCGCCCGACAAAGAAGACTCCTTATTCAAAATCATTTTCTCTGATTCATGGGCGACCCCCAATACCTTAAAACAATTAGTCACGGTCGCACTCAACGGTAATCAGACGTTTGTTAAGTTTGGACTACCGCTCTCTGTACGTAACTTAATGGGTCATGACATGAGTAGTTCATTGGCCTTACGTAAAATTTCTCGGGTGCTACGTGTACACTTTAGGCGTCAACGGGAAATGGCTATTGGCCCTGACTTATCACATCGCCGTAATTTAATGCACAGCATATTACAATCAAATGCTGTACGCGAAGCGATTGCGGTAGAAAGCAAAGAACAGCAAATGACGCCTGAATTGCTGGAAGAAAAAGCCAGAGCCTATGTCAATGAAATTGCGGCTGATTACTCTTATCAGGTGATTCGTGGCTTACAAATTACCTTAAACTGGTTATGGAATCGTTTGTATGATGGTATTAATGTTCATCACTTTGATACCGTGACCGACGTCGCGCAAGACCATGAAGTGGTTTATGTGCCTTGCCATCGTAGCCATATTGACTACTTATTGCTGTCCTATGTGATTTTTACCCGTGGCCTCATGCCACCTCATATTGCCGCGGGCGCGAATCTCAATATTCCTGTGATTGGGCCTATTTTACGTCGAGGGGGAGCCTTCTTCTTAAAGCGCTCATTTAAGGGCGACCAATTGTATGCCGCTGTTTTTACCGAATACCTACACCTGATTACGACCAAAGGCTTCCCTATAGAATACTTTATTGAAGGCGGACGCTCGCGGACAGGCCGTTTATTACCGCCTAAAGCCGGCATGTTGGCAATGACGGTCAAAAGTTTTATCCGCGATAACACCCGTCCTATTGTCTTTATTCCGACCTATATTGGTTATGAACGCTTGATGGAAGGCAGTACCTATATTGGTGAGTTACGTGGTGCATCTAAAGAGCAAGAATCCATTTGGCAAGTGTTGCAAACCACCCGTAAAATCGAAAAAATCTTTGGCAAAGTCCATCTGAGCTTTGGTGAGCCGATTTATCTTGAGCCACTTTTAGATGCCGAAAACCCCCAATGGCGCGACACGGTGATTGATAGCCAAGTCAAACTGCCGTGGCTCAACCGCAGTGTCGACAAATTAGCGCGGCAAATTAATACCCATATTAACCAAGCCGCCGTTATCAATCCGATTACCTTATTGAGTTTGGTATTACTTTCCACGCCAAATCATGCCATTGATGAGGATGTTTTGGTTCAGCAATTGGATTTATACAAAAAAATTGCGAATCAGTTACCTTATAGCCATTTAATTGAAATGACCGAATTAAATGGTGCAGATATCATCAGTTATGGGGTACAACTCAAAGCCATACAACGAGTTAAACACCCCCTAGGCGACTTGATTTGTGTGGCTGACAATCAAGCTGTTTTCTTAACGTATTTTCGCAACAACATCTTGCATCTCTTTGTTTTACCTTCACTTGTTGCGTGTCTGATGCAACATAATGGCCAATTACAACGCGAACAAATCAGCGCCGTTATTAACTCTTTATATCCTTACTTAAAGTCTGAACTGTTTTTAAGCTGGGAACAAAGCGACATCGAACCCTTAGTGAATCAGCATATCAACATATTATTGGCAACAGGCATTTTACACGAACAAGAAGGACAAATTGCCAGCCCTAACCCCAATACCGAACACTATGTCCAATTAACCATTTTGGGTGAAGCCGTCAAAGAAACGATAGAACGCTATTATATGACCATTGCCTTGCTGACACGTCGCGGTTCTGGCACAAGTAGTCAAAAACAATTAGAAGATTTGTGCTCGTTGTTGGCACAACGCTTATCGGTATTACACGAATTCAACTCGCCTGAGTTTTTTGATAAAGCAATTTTTAGAAACTTTATTGATACCTTAAAAAAGGTTGGTCTCTTGCGTGCCGATGAACAAGATATTGTGCATTTTGACCATAGTCTCATGCAAATGGCCGACCAAGCTAACTTGGTATTAAAAGTGGAAACACAACACACGATTCAACAGATTACGAGTGTCAGCGACGAGGAAATTACCAAAGCGATGGAGCTACTTGCACGTAAAGAGAAAAAGCGTAAGTCTTAGCGTCTCTGTTGACGTTTTGCGTGTCTGCCACAATCAAAGTGTCAACAGCCCTTAGTTACACATCCAACTGGCCAATAATACTTGGCCAGTATTCAGGCTTGTGTTGGGGGAGATGAATAGGCACTCCCCTGCACTAGACTTAAGCCAACATACTATCTTTATGGGTTGCAGGTTTGATATTTCCTTTAATCACTACCGTATTACCTAATTTATCGTGCCAGCCTTGATGACGTGCATCAAATGCCGCCCAAATAAAACCTACGCCCAGTGCCATACTCGACAAGATATAGCCCAAATAACGCAATAATAATTGTTGTGTACTCGGTGCTTGCCCTGTCGTAGCATCAACAATTTTTGCCTTAAACAACATCTTGCCAGGGGTGCTTTGGTTATATAGCCAAAAACCTACTAACATCGCAGTTTGTACTGCCGCCGCAACCCACTGAAAATTTTGATTGGGCGTTTTTTGCTCTAGCAAATCCGGAAAAAAAGTCAGCACAATGGGTAACAAGACCAAGGATTGTAAAAATAAATCAATCAGTGCTGCAGCCACACGCTCGGCAAAGCCTAAATAGTTATTTTCCATCGGCTATTCCATTTAATTGAGTCTAAAAAAATACTCACGGTAATAACGTAGTTCGGAGATAGAATCACGAATATCATTTAAAGCCAAATGGGAGCTTTCTTTGCTAAAACCAGACATGATTTCTGGCCGCCAACGACGCGCCAACTCTTTAACCGTGCTGACATCTAAATTACGATAGTGGAAAAAGGCTTCTAACTTCGGCATCGTACGGTATAAAAAGCGTCGGTCTTGGCAAATAGAATTACCACACATAGGCGATTTTTTCGGGTCGACAAAACGACTCAAAAATTCAATGGTTTGTGCTTCGGCGTCGGCTTCAGTAATGGTGCTACGACGTACACGCTCCGTTAAACCCGATTGGCCATGCTGACGAGTATTCCATTCATCCATTGCATTTAATACAGTATCTTTTTGGTGAATCGCCATCATCGGTCCTTCGGCCAAGATATTCAAATTTGCATCAGTAATAATGGTCGCAATTTCAATGATTCGGTCAGTATCGGGATTTAGCCCCGTCATTTCTAAGTCAATCCAAATTAAGTTTGTTTCTTTGTTAATCGCCATGGAGACAATTCCTACAGTGGTCTAGGAGAGTTTATGCACGATGCCGCGTGTACAGATAGCCCTTTCAGAGGATTTTTATGGCTAAAACACGCAAATGTCGATGAAATGTATGCGTCACAACTATATCATAGCAGCCTTATTTACGCTGTGACTTTGATAAGGCACGACTAGAGAATTTATGAGTAAACGTCATTTAAGCCAACAACAGAGCAAACGTATACAACATCAGCACCATAAACGTATTGCGCATATTCATCAAACTCCCATTGATGAAAGTCACCTGAGTCCGCCCGAAAAAGGCTTGGTGATTGCTCACTACGGCAAACAACTGGAAGTACAAGGCATAGATGGCGAACATCACGGGCAGACATGGCGTTGTTATCTGCGTAGTAATTTAGAGGCTTTAGTAACAGGCGATTTTGTTGTCTGGCAAGCTGACGAAACCAACAAAATCGGCATTGTCAGCGCATTATTACCGCGCCAATCGCTGCTCACACGGCCAGACCCCTACCAAAAAATTAAACCTGTCGCGGCCAATATATCGCTCATATTAATTGTTATTGCCCCCTTACCCACCCCTTCCGCCAGTCTAATAGACCGTTATTTAGTCGCTTGTGAGACCGTGGGTATTACCCCCTTATTGGTGCTTAATAAGGCCGATTTACTCACTACCGACAGTGCCGACTCTTTACGCCAGTTATTAGCCGAATACCGTATTTTGGGTTATGACTCGATTGAAGTGTCATGCTTTGGCGATTTAAGCGAACTGACGCGCTATATTGGCCATCATAACGTCGTATTTGTAGGACAATCGGGTGTGGGTAAAAGCTCTTTAATCAATGCGCTGTTACCCGAAGCCATGCAAAAAGTGAATATCATTTCCGACAACTCACAACTAGGTCAGCATACCACGACCACAACACGTTTATTTCATTTGACCCAAGGCGGTTGTCTTATTGATTCACCGGGTATTCGTGAGTTTGGTTTATGGCATTTAGATGAGCAGCAAATTCAACACGGGTTTAGAGAGTTACAGCCCTTATTGGGCAACTGCCGCTTTCGTAACTGCCAGCACCAAAGTGAACCCGACTGTGCCTTAAAAACAGCGGTTGCCGAAGGTAAAATTATGGCTAGACGCTTAGAAAGCCTGCACCGTTTGTTGGCAGAAAGTAAAACCAGCTAGAGAGTCAGCGCAACGCACGTTATACTGCGGCGCTTTTTGGCACTTATCGTCCTGTTTTTTGAGATTGCGTTATGGAACGTTTTGTTGAGTTTTTTGTCAATCACTATATCTTAGCCAGTGCCTTTTTTGGCCTCATCACGGCCTATTTTATTGTCGAAATACAGCGCGGTGGTCGTAAAGTCAGCGCACAACTGCTGACACAGATGGTAAATAAACAAAAAGCCCTTGTTATTGACCTACGTGACCCCAATGAATTTAAGCAAGGACACATTACAGGCAGTCAAAATATCCCTTACGCCAAAATCAGCGACAAAAATCAGACCTTCCCCAAAGACCGTCCCATTATTTTTGTTTGCCAATTAGGTCAAGTAGCGGGTGCTGCGGCTAAACAATTAAAAAGCCAAGGAGTAATGGACGTCTATAAATTAGAAGGTGGCATTACCAATTGGAAAGCGTTGTCACTGCCCCTAGTGAAAAAATAAGCTCTCTTGTTATTGAGTTGGAGATGTGCTGATGGCTAAAATCGTGATTTATACCACCCCCATTTGCCCTTACTGCGTACGTGCTAAGCACTTATTTCAACGCAAAGGGGTCAACTACGAAGAAATAGATGTCAGCCGTGACCAAAACCTACGTCAACAATTAATAGAGCGTACACGTCAACGCACTGTGCCTCAAATTTTTATTAATGAGCAACACATTGGTGGTTGTGATGATTTATACGCGTTAGAGCGGCAAGGCGCGTTAGACCCTTTACTTGCCCAATAAAATAAACTTTGTTAGGAAAAAAACATGAGCGACAATCAGAACCAAGGCGGACAATTTGGCTTAGAACGTTTATTTGTCAAAGATTTATCCTTTGAAGTACCTAGCTCCAAAGTATTTCTTAATGACTGGAAGCCTGAAATGAATGTTCAGTTAAACACTGAAACTACACGTTTAGACGAAACCCACTATGAAGTTGCCGTGACAGTCACTGTGACAGCAACCAATGCAGGGGCAACTGCCTTTGTTGCCGAAGTCAAACAAGCAGGTATTTTCTTGATTGCTGGCGTGCCTGATGAACAATTAGCACAACTCGTAGGCGCTTATTGTCCCAGCATTTTATTCCCGTATGTACGTGAAGCCGTTAATGATGTGGTCAATCGTGGTAGCTTCCCACAATTGTTATTAGCTCCCGTGAATTTTGACTCTTTATTTGCTCAAGCCCAAGCACAACGTCAACAAGAGCAAGCCGCTGCCAGTGCTGCGACCATTCAATAAGTCTTGTGATAAGACCGACTAAGGCAGCACACGCTGCCTTAGCCCTCTGCCCCATTAAAGGCCATTTGTCGCCACGCCTCATAGACTGTCACCGCTACTGCATTCGATAAGTTCAAGCTACGCCCTGCTTTCATGGGTAACTTTACAAATTGCTCGGCACTCAAACCCAATTCTTGACTGATTTCGGGCGTTAACCCTGTACTTTCACAACCAAACAACAACAGATCGCTGGCCTGATAGTGTATTTGATACGCATTTTGTGTCGCTCTCGCACTAAATGCAAAAATACGTGTTGGCTGAACATGATTTAGGCAGGCTGTCCATGAATCATGCACTTGCACAGATGCCCATTCATGATAATCCAACCCTGCCCGTCTGAGCTTGCTATCTTCCAACTCAAAACCCAGCGGTTTAATTAAATGTAATTGTGCCCCTGTATTGGCACATAAACGGATGATATTGCCCGTATTGCCTGCAATTTCTGGTCTAAATAACACAATGTTTAACATAGATACTCATATAAAGCGCTGTTGACAGGTCAGGTCTTCGCGTTTGTAACACTCTAAGTGCTGTTGCTGTTTTAGGCATGAACCGTCATGACAACACCAAAAGCCGCTAATCAATTTTTAGGCTTTATTTTAACGATTACTGTCAACTTTTTCACTGCTCAGACGTTTATTGAGATAACAGCTCTGCACAATCAACGCAGGTCATGCCACCATCATGGAGAACAGTCATGAAAAATAGTGTACTTATCGTGTTACTCGCCAGCTTAAGCCTCAATGTACAGGCGGGTCAATTAGGCATAAAACACCGTTTACACGGTGAAGGCAAACCACATCAACGCCAAAACTTTAGTGAAAGTGCTACCCGAACACTCGCTAATGGCGAACAAATCACGCGTGAAACCGTACAAACTACCAGCGAAAATGGCTTTAATCGACATTCAACACTGACCAATAGCGCAGGCCAAACCGCAACGCAAGACTTAACCGTGGTTAATGACCCTAGTACAGGCACACATACGCGAACCAAAACAGGCACCACATTTAAGGGCAAAAGCTATCGTCATCAACGTCAAGTCACCGTCGATAAAGAAAATCAGACCGCTACCAGTACCGTGAACAACACCCATATCAATGGACAAACGACAGGACATACCAGCACTCATCAATGGAATACCGTGACTCCACCATTGGCCGAGTAGCTAATTAAGATATTCCCTATTTCGGTGACGAAGGTCTGCTTCACCGTACTGGGTATAGCTAAGGACTTAGGCATGTTATTGAAATTGGTGCATACGACATCGCCCAAAGCAGTAACCGCGATTGAACGCCAAACGCATACACTTTAACGGCCTAAGTTCTACGATAATACTGAAGGATTACAGGAGTCTTGTCTCATGATACTGGCACTTGCACCACAAGACACACTTGCGTATTGTGTGCCTGACTTGACAAACACAACGACGAATATGCCACCACGTCCCTATCCCATGCCTATTGATGACTGGTTAAAAGATATGGGTCGTCGCGGGCTGGTGATGGCCAAACTGGCGACTCAACAGGCTGACATTGCCCAAGACATCGTACAAGATAGCCTACTTGCATTTATCAGCCGTTATGCAGACCGACCTAACCCAGAATGGACGCCGTTATTTTATACCATTTTACGCAGCCAAATTATGGACTGGAAACGGCAACAAGCCCGACGTGGCAAATGGCTCACGTGGCTATCGTGGTCAAACACGGACGACGACGAAACCATAGACGAATGGCATACCATTAGTAACACTACTAATGATGACCCCGCTCACTTACTCGCTAATGCAAAAGATATCGCATTGGTTGATAAAACCTTAGCGAGTTTACCACTACGTCAACAACAAGCCTTTTTATTACGTGTTTGGGAAGGTTTGGATATTCAAACCACCGCACAGGTCATGGCTTGCAGTGAAAGCAGTGTCAAAACGCATTACAGCCGAGCTATTCAGAGTTTACGTCATGCCCTTAGCCAAGATAATCCTGTTTAGAGAATGCCATCATGAGTGACCCACTGACAAATGAACGTTGGTTAGCCCATATCCGAGACAACTTAGACCAACAAAGCCAACAAACGTCTATTGAATTTGAGCAGCAACTGCATGAACTGGCTAGACATGCCCGTCAAACACGACAACAACGCCTCGCTCAGACAGGACGTTCGCCGCGTTTATGGTGGTTTGGTGGACTCAGTTTGGCAATGGGACTAGCCGTGATTCTCTTGCAGCCGTTATTGAACCCACAAGTAATGTCTACTGCACTTAGTCAAACGCCTATCACGCAGGCAAGCACGATGTTAAGTCCTAGTGTCGACCCAGAGTTTTTGGAGGATATGGAGATGGTCATCGTGCTAGGAGAAGACTATGAGAGCCGCTAATTATGGTTGGTGCTTACTGTTAATTAGCCCTCTGAATTATGCTGCTGAGAGCCTGAGTCCTGAATTTGTCGAGTATTTAGTGCAATTTGCTGACAATAAGGAACTCTTTGACGCGAATGATTATGCCCTGATACAGCAGCAAACCAATCCAAAACCAGAGACACACCCGACCAAAACAGTGCAACAAACGATACGCTCAACGAATACACAGGAGCTAAAGCCATGATACGCCGTTACGCTTTATTTGCGCTTATGTGGCTCAGTAGCCAGAGTTGGGCTAATCAAGGCATTGAATGGCAACAACTGCCACCTGAGAGTCAACAACTCTTGATTCAGCTTAAAGATTCATGGTCGCAAATCCCACCCGAGCGACAAAAAATGATTGCCGACCGTATTCAGCATTGGCAACAACTGAGTCCCGAAGCACGTGCCGAAGCCAAACAACGCTTTGAACGTTGGCAAGCCTTGTCACCCGAACAACGGCAAAAACTGCTTGCGCGTTATGAAGAGTTCAAGCAGCTACCACCCGAGCAGCAAGCCAATATCAAACGCAAATGGCAATGGTTTAGCCAGTTAGCGCCTGAGCAAAAAGCGGCACTACGTGAACGCTGGCAAACCTTATCCGACGAGGACAAAGCGGCTATACGCGAGCGGCTTAAAAACGCCAGCCCTGCTGAACGTCGACAATTACGTCGCGAGTTTTTACAGCAACGCTCTATACGATTACAACACTAGGCAACAATGCTATGCGTATTTGGCTATTCACTCTCGGTTTAAGCAGCTCTTTGGTTTATGGCCAAGACGATGGATTGGCAGGTATCGACTGGAGTAGCCAATATCATCAACAACAATTTAGCCAAGGAGACCATCAAAGCCTTAAGATTGCTCTTCAACCTTGGTTAATGTGGCGAGACTGGCAACTTTATGCCGAACTGGCCTATGAATATCATCATTATACGTCGAGCGACATCATTAATCGTAATGGGCGTTTAGTGCGCCTACTGCCTCGTTTGAACAAAACGAAAATTGTCTATAGCGAACTTGATAGCGAAGGGATGGGCGATATCGCTGTTGGTTTAAGCTATCGTTTGATACATCATGAGCAAGTGAATAGTCTGTGGTCTCTCGATTACAAACATGATAACGGTGACTTTGCCATAGGCTTAGGGACAGGCAGTCAGGACTTAAGCCTACAAAGTGTATGGCAATACCAACAACAAGCATGGCGCTGGCAAGCGCATATCGGCTATAGCACAATTCATAGCACACAAGCAGCTTCTCTCAATACCGAAGCGAGTATGTATTTTTGGGGAGTGGGTCTGCAACATCCGCTAGCGGAATACAGCACTATCGGCCTATTTTATAACGACCAAAGTGCCCCTTATCGCAATGCACCAGACCCATCGTATTGGCGTCTACAACTAAACACGCAAGTACATGAACAACTGCAATTATTGATAGCGCATAGCCAATATCAAACAGAAACACCCGATTTACCGTCCTCTGAGCAAAAAATTGCTCTATCTTGGGTATGGTAATGATCATGAAACAAGCGATTATTGGCTTTCATCAAGATAATGAACAACATTGGGTCGCTCAATTAGCCTGTGGCCATCACCAGCATACGCGACATAATCCACCGTGGACAGAACGGCCTTGGGTAATCACCCCCCAAGGTCGTCAATCTATGCTTGGCCATTTATTAGATTGTAAAAAATGTGAGCAAAACGCCCCGCGTGACTGGTTTCCTCCAGTCCCTTCTCATCACTAAATAGTACACTCGCCATCTTCGTTAGTCGGTCACAAGCCGCATTTGAGCGTTTTTTTATTGTGATTCCATGCAGTAGATGGCATATTTTGATTTTATAACAATAAATTAACGGGTATCGCATTGTATGTTTACCCTGACTCAAAGCCTTTGGCGTCGACTCACTATTTTACAAGACTGGAGCAATGTCGAACGTGCCTGTATTCCTGCGGCACTGGTTGGTATTTTGTATTTATATTATATGTTATGGATGATGGTAGGCATTCATATTGATGGGGCTGGTCGTACCTTTAATGATATGGCGATTCTAGCCATTTTACCCATCGCTGGTTTTATTGTCGTTTGCTCAGCCGCTCTCACGGGTTTAGGTTTATATCTCCATCAACGTCATATAGATAGTCCAGCCTTTCTATATCTTTGCGCTTTATTTTACGCATTATCACAAGTATGGGGCGGCTATTTAGTTGGTTCTCTCACGTTTGTTGTGGGTATTGTGATGACGGGTGCTCCGTTGATTGGCTTTTTACTCTTACCACGACGGGTGATGTGGATTGCAACCAGTACAGCATTTTTTACTATTTTTGGGATTAACATCGCCACAACAGAGGGCTATTTATCTTATGCCCCTTTGTTATATGAGCCATCTGATGTCAACAGCGCCTTACTTTGGACACATAGCCAATTATTTATTGCTACGCCTCATATCATTGCCAATATCGTGCTGTGCTTGTTGGTATTAGACCAATGGCATCGCCGCGAAGAGCATGTCTTACATCAAAGTCTGACCGATGCCCTGACCAACATACACAATCGACGTAGTATTTTGGATTTATTAAATACCGAAATTGCCCGTAGTCGTCAGTTAAATACCCCGATTGCGGTCATTATGCTTGACCTCGACTATTTCAAAAAAATCAATGATAACTGGGGACATCCTATTGGCGATTTAGTCTTAGTTGAAGCCGCAAAAACACTGAAGCTAGGTATGCGTCAGAGTAACGAAATTGGCCGTTTTGGCGGTGAAGAGTTTATTTTACTCTTACCCAATACAGGTCGAGAAGGGGCTTTTCAATTAGCAGAACGCTGTCGTTTAGCACTACAAGCACTGAATATTTATACGCCTCAAGGTGATAAAGTGCCTGTAAGTGCTAGTTTTGGCATTGCCACTAGCGAAGGTGCTTCGCGGGTTTCTAGTGAATCGTTGATTCGAGCAGCAGACGCGGCGTTATATCAGGCCAAAGCAGACGGTCGAAATCGGGTTGTACTCGCGGCTCATACTGCTGCTGATGCCCCACTTGCTGCCGATATTGTAACCGCCAATAATGAAGAATGGCACGGCCAACTCAAACGTCTGTCTGCCGTGAGTACACACAGTATACCCACACCAGAAGGCAAACCGTGGTGGCAACATTTTGAAGGCTGGCGACGACGCATTGGGAGTATTCGCGAGTGGAGTCCTGCGGCCAAAATTGCCTTAGTCATGGGTTTGTTAATCCATATTTTATGGGGCGGCTTGGCATGGCTGAGCAGTAGTTTAAGTGATGCACAGACTGCCCTCTTACTCAATACCGCACTCACACCTTATATAGTGACGGCACTCAAAATAGTGCTTGTGATTGCCCATGTCCTACTCATCACGGCATTATTATTACGTCGTTGCCAGCCCAATGCTTATTGGTTTCAACACTTGAGTTTACAATTTTTTTCTCTCTCTTTGCTCGCTTTAGGTTATGTGTTGGGCATACTTTATTTACCAACAGGTGTAATTTTTACTAGCGCACCGTTATTAGGACTCATTTTATTCCCCAGACAACTGGTATTAGGGATTTGGTTGAGTGCCTTAGCCATTATTCTTGTACTCGCTTATGCTTGCGCATTAAACATACTGCCTTATGCACCGTTATTAGCAGGAACAGCAGGTAAATATCAAATTTATTCAGAATTTTGGGTGTATAGTAATTATTTGTTTTACTTACCCAGTTTGTTAATTGTATTGGTGACTACCGACCAAATACTCGGACGTTGGCGAGAGCGTGAAGAGCAAATTCGTACTATTAATCTCACCGATGCACTGACACGTATTCCTAACCGACGCAGTATTATTGAGCGCTTAGAGAAAGAGCTTCATTTAGGCACACGCTTACATACCCCGCTGGCTATCGCTTTATTAGACCTTGATTATTTCAAAAAAATAAATGACACATGGGGACATGCAACAGGTGACCGCGTACTCCAAGAAGCGGCACGTGTACTCAAAGAAAATCTGCGTACTGAAGATGCGATTGGTCGTTTTGGTGGCGAAGAGTTTATGATTATCATGCCTAACACGCAGGCCTCAGACATGCATATGCGCTTAGAGCGTTGTCGTCATGGCCTTGCCAGTGTGGATATGTTGAATGACAATGGTCAACTCTTTCATATCAGTGCCAGTTTTGGTTGTTGCGTACACTTAGCAAACCGTACGGAAACAGTTGATGTACTGATTAAAAAAGCAGACGATGCCTTATATCGTGCCAAAACAGAGGGACGTAATCGGGTCATTGAAAACACCTAATCAATGATGATAGGATTTATTTAATGCCTGACAACAGTACAGTAGCAATACATCAAACGATACAGCCTAAAATATCTAGTGCCTTATTATCAATTATTCCTTTATTGTTTTTTGTATTATCGCCACTATTATTTATTAGCTATTATGCAAGCGAATTTTTCATTAGTGTTATCATTGGCAGTTTAGTATTTGTATTATTTTTCTATACTATTAATACACATATCATAAACATAACAATCACTGAAAAAAACATCACGTTTGGCCCTATTATTGGTAAGATACCGACTAGAGTCGTTCAACTTAGCGATATTCATAGTATTAACATACTAAAGTATAAAGACAAAAAATATCAAATCACATTATCAACACATCATGGAAAAATCTATGAAATCAATATGAAATATTATTCCGAAACAGATAAAGAAATGCTACTTCGCTATATTCAACATCAGATAAAATGTCCGCAACGCGAAGGAGAAACCGCTAGTCTTGTCATGCTCATGTATTGTACTTTTATTATATATGGTGTTGCAGAAATTATTGAAAATCAGATACTCACAACTAGCCATCAATCATCATCAGACTTGATGTTTAACTTAGGTGTTTTACTCATTATTCCTATCAGCTATGTTTGCCATATAATGATTAAAAATAATAAAGCATCGAAGCTACTTTTTATTTTTTCACCACTTATTGCAATAAATCTTACAACGCTTTTGACTAACTTAGTTTACCTTTACAATGAACATTATCCCTTATCATCGACACAAAATATCCGACTAGCATTAAAGCAAACGGAGGGTAATTATCAGGATTGGCAACTGTCTGCTGCTATACAAAAAACACTCCTACTTGAAAACGCCATTTTAACAACACGCATTAATAAAGATGCATTAGCTGAAAACTTCATTCTAAAGCAAGGTCAATACTATAATTTAACCATTCAAACAGGCTTACTGAATGACACCTTTATTGTGCCTCACACCATTAGAGCCGCTAACTAAGCACATACACATCAAAACGGCTACTCTCGCCCTCATAGACCAAGGAAGGTATTTGCCCTGCTAAAGGTGTGGCATGGCGCGGCCGTTTAACCACGACCCTTTTACGAGCAACGGCTAATGCGGGCACTAATAGAGTATCGGCATCATCGTCTGCCCCTACCGCCAAATGAAAACTTTGCATATCTTGTTTCACTTTGGCACTGTTATGTCGGTCAGGAAACATGGGGTCTAAATACACCACATCGGGATAATCTAGGGGCGACAAGTGTTGTAAAAACGTCGTGGCGTTACCCTGATGCAACGCCATACGCGGCAAGATGGGGGCTAAATAGGGTTCTAATGCTGCACGTTGCCAACCATCACGTAACATAGCCGCCACCAACGGCGAACGCTCAACGAGTGTCACTTGGCAACCTAATGAAGCCAGTAATAAACTATCTCGGCCAAAACCTGCCGTTGCATCAATAACCTTGGGCAGATACTCTTTTTTAATACCACAGGCTTTGGCTAATAACTCCCCTCGCCCTCCGCCGTGTTGTAAACGCCACAACAGGGTTTTATTGCCCCAATCGACCATGACAGGATGAGGTAAGGGTTTGCTGAGTGGTTGTAAGGCGACCTGTCCTGCCAACAAAATGGCTAATTGGCCATGACTTTGCCATGCCAAAAGTGTTTTACGTTCGGTATTAGCCAATAAAAAAGCCTCAATACCCAGTATTGAGGCTAATTCTTCGGCTTGTAATTGATAGTCCGCTAAATACAAAATAAACATTAATGTGACCAGTCAATCAAACCAAACCACGCCGTTGCCAAAATAAAGCAGCCAAAAACAATTCGGTAATAGGCAAATATTTTGAAATCGTGGTTAGCGACATATTTGACTAAGGTACGCACGACTAATAAACCAGCAACAAAGGCTGCCATAAACCCTACGGCAAATACGGGAAAGTCGGCCATAATAAATTCGTCACGGCTTTTATAGACATCGTAAACCGTAGCCGCCACCATCGTAGGAATCGCCAAAAAGAAAGAAAACTCTGCCGCTGCTTTACGTGATAATCCAAAAAACAAGCCCCCGATAATGGTTGCGCCCGAACGTGATGTACCTGGAATTAAAGCACAACATTGAGCCAAACCTAATTTTAACGCGTCTAAGGGCTTCATATCGTCAACTTCTGGGACGGTAATTTTGTGTTGACGATTTTCGGCATACAAAATGACAAAGCCACCCACTACCAAAGCTGTTGCTACCGAGACAGGATTAAATAAATAGCCTTTAATGAAATCGCGGGCAAATAGGCCAATAATCGCTGCAGGTAAAAACGCAATTAAAATATTACTAGCAAAGGTCCATGCTTGTTGCTGACCCGTAAATAAGCCTTGTGTCACATTAATCAGACGCTGACGATACTCATAACAAACCGCCAAAATTGCCCCTAATTGAATTGCAACTTCAAACACATGACGTTTTTCGGGTGTCCAAAAGTTAATCAGAGAGGCCGTCACAATTAAATGACCTGTACTAGAAACAGGCAAAAACTCGGTTGCCCCTTCAATTAAGCCCATTAACACCGCTTTTAATAATAAAATAATATCCATTTAGTACTCTCTTAGGATTTATTGGGCAATTTTTGCCACACACTGTCACGTAAATAGACAGGTAAGGCTAATTCAGGGGCTTGTGCTAAGCCTTGCCGCCATGCGTGTTGTGCCAATACAGCCAAATCATACGCATGGGGATGATGCTCTATCGCAAACTTGGCTTGCGGGATTTGTGCTTGAATGAGCTCATCATATATTGCACCGCTGCCCGCCACATACCACTCTTGTATGGCTAAAGCGGGTAATTGGTGTGGAGAACATACGTGTTCTGAAATAACAGGCTGCATGAGTCCTTGCACAGACTGATATGCGCCCATATACACCTCATTCATGCGCGCATCAAATAGGCTGACAACGGCTGTTTGGCCAGTCAAACGGTGCACTGTTTGTGCCAAGGTTTGTAAACTGGATATCGCCAAAACAGGCATATCCCAACCAAAGGCTAGGCCTTGTGCTGCCGCCGCCGCTATTCGTACCCCTGTAAACGAACCAGGCCCACGACTATAAGCAATCGCTGTTAACTGTGATGGTTGTAATTGACTTTGCGCCAACAACTCATCGACCATTGGCAACAATAATTGGGTTTGTAGACGCGGCGAGAACTCATAACGACTCAACACATCGCCATTGTCTAAAATAATCGCTACAGAACAAGCCTCTGTCGCGGTTTCTAGGGCTAAAATAGGCATAATGACCACAAATTCGGAATAAGCATGCGCTTTATACGCATCTTGTCGTTATGATGCAATCTTCCTTAATAGAAAATATGGCTATGAATCCCGTAAATTTTTCATTATTGATTTTAGCAGGTGGCAAAGCGACCCGTATGCAGGGGCAAGATAAAGGCCTCGTGCTATGGCAAGGTAAACCGCTGGTTGAGCATATTATTGGTCGTATTAGGTGCACAGATATCGTCATTAGTTGCAATCGTAACCATGCGCATTATCACTATTATGGGCGTACCGTCAGTGACCAACAAAGCGATTTTTGGGGGCCATTAGCAGGCATTGCCAGCGGCTTAGCCCAATGCCAACACGATTGGGTATTGGTTGTGGCGTGTGATATGCCCTCTCTACCCCATGACATTGCACAACGTCTGGCCAATGCACGGCAGACAGATACGCAAGTGGTGATTGCCCACGATGGCGAGCATTTACAATCTTTGTGTTTTTTAGCGCGTAAAGACCTCTATCTATCCGCACAAACTGCGATTAGCAAAGGTCAACGCGCGGTATATTCATGGTTACTAGAGCGGAATCATCAGATTGTGTATATTGACGATGCACATGCGTTTGATAACATCAATCGCTTGAGCTAACACGCAAATAGCTGTTATTTCGCACCTTCGCCCTTGCCAAGATGCCTGATTGCAAGGCTTTAGCTCAGTTCTTCATCTTCTGGAAATTGGGTATCCCATTTTTTTTGTGTTTGATGACGGGGTAAAACTTCGCGTAGCGTTTTATTAACCTCGACACTCAACTCATCGGCTTGCCGTGCCGCACGACGTGCCAATTTACCCATACCGACTTGTTTACTCACCTGTAAACCCAGTTGTAGCGCAATACTTGCTGCGGGCACAGAATCTTCGGTTTTTTTCTCGATGGATTCCAAACGATTTAAGAGTTTTTCGACACTGGCCTCAACCTTACCTGCTTCTTTGACACGTTTAGCAGCAATACGGTCTTCGTCACGTTGTAATAAACGCCGACGTAAGGCTTCGACATTTTTTTCGATTTCTTGTTCTCGACGTTTTTCTAAGGACTCCGCAAAGACTTGTAAACGTTTTTCGGTTTGTTCTCGTAAATCGGCAATACTGGTTTCGACTTTGACGCGCATCCAGTCACTTTTGGCTAACTTAAAGGCTTCTTTGGCTTCTTTGACTGCTTCCCTTGCCGATTCGTGACCTGCGGCTTTAGCCGAAGCAATCGCGTCATCTAGGCGTAAACGCGCCTCGTCTAAACGGTTTAGAGTTTGCTCTGCTTTTTGTTTGACCAGTTTTTCTAAATCTTCCCAAGACTCAGAAATATCGTTCATTAACGAGTATTTATTATCATCATTCATCTGAACTTCCTCTGTGCGGATATCAGTCAGGGTATGTTTATGCCACTAATGATAATAAGGCATCGTCTGCCAAAATGCCTGCAAATGTGGTAAAACTAAGGCTTTTAATAATGCAACATGTTCAGGATTATCGTTTAAGGCAGGAATATAGGCATATTCCTTACCGCCTTCATGCAAAAAATGCGCTTTGTTTTCTTCGGCTAACTCTTCCAGTGTTTCTAAACAATCCGCAGAAAAAGCGGGTGACACTATCTGTACGGATTGTACCCCCTGCTTTGCCCACTCACTCAATAACACATCGGTATAAGGTTTAACCCATTCTTGTTTGCCAAAACGTGATTGAAAGCTAATCGCCCATTGGTCTTCTGTCAAGCCTAAGGCTTGGGCGACTTGTGCCGCCGTACAACGGCAGCGGCGTGGATACGGGTCGCCTTTGTCAGCATAGGGCTGAGGAATACCATGAAAAGACATCAATAATTTTTCGGCACTGCCGTGTTGCTCTCGGTAGCGACGAATACTATTCGCTAAGGCTGTAATGTACGCAGGATGGGCGAAATAATCTTTCAAAATGGTTAACGTGGGTAAATTACGCTGCTGACTAGACCAACGCTGAACAGCATCATACACAGGCGCACTTGAGGTCGCTGAAAATTGTGGAAATAAAGGTAAGACGACAATATGGTCTACCCCTTCTTGGCGCAACGCATTGAGTGCAGACGCAATGCTGGGATTACCATAACTCATGGCGGCTTTGACACTGATACGCGCAGGCAAACTACCCGCTAGAGCCTGTTCTAAGGCGCTAACCTGCTGCTTTAATATGTGACGCATAGGCGAATCGCCTTGATGTTGCCAAATACTGGCATACAACTTGGCAACACGCTTGGGTCTAAAGGGTAAAATAAATAGATTAAGAATGATTTGCCACAATAAAGGGGGAATTTCAATCACGCGACGGTCACTGAGAAACTGACGTAAATAACGTCGAACAGCCTGTGGGGTAGGTTCGTCTGGTGTACCTAAATTTGCCAAAACAACGCCTAAGATCGGTGTTTTTTGTCCTAACATAAAGTAACCCCTTATTCACAGATAATACAGTCTGTTGACATTTTGCAGGTGAGCCACCTGTGTGGCGATAAAATACGTTTACTTTGATAATTATTGATATTTTTAAGCAAAAATAAGGACTTGTCTCTAGGACAAAATAAAAAAGGCCGTTAAACGACCTTTTTTGTCTCACTTTAGCCTGTTTACTTCAGTACAGAAGTCACTTTCGCACTGATGGCTTCTACTGAGCCTACGCCTTCAATTTTTGCATATTTTGGCGCGGTTTGGTCTCCACTTGCGGCTAATTGCTGGTAAAAACCGACCAACTGTTCGGTTTGCTCATGATAAACTTGTAGACGTTTTTTGATGGTATCTTCTTTATCATCATCACGCTGTACGAGGTCTTCACCTGTGACATCGTCTTTATCAGCGACTTTAGGTGGATTATGGGCAATATGATACACACGACCCGACGCTGGGTGCACACGACGCCCCGATAAACGGCTGACGATTTCTGCATCAGGGACAGCAATTTCAACCACGTAGTCAATCGCAACGCCTGCACTAATGAGGGCTTGTGCTTGGGGAATGGTACGTGGAAAGCCGTCAAATAAACAGCCATTGACACAATCTGGTTGAGTTAAACGCTCTTTGACTAAACCGATAATAATATCATCAGAGACTAAACCACCCGCATCCATGATTTTTTTAGCCGCTACACCCAATTCTGTCCCTGCTTTCACAGCGGCACGTAACATGTCACCCGTCGAAATTTGCGGAATTTGGAATTGTTGAGTAATCACTTGAGCCTGAGTGCCTTTACCTGCACCGGGTGGGCCTAAGAGAATAATGCGCATTAATATGCTCCCTAGTTTAGAAAATAGAATTTACTCAGATTGATGCTAGCTGATGGCTTTAATAAGCAAAAACTAAGCCGTCTTCTTAATATGGCATGGACAGTGCTGAGCGCTATGCAGATTTTATTAACAGCCATCCATCTCTGCGATGCAAACCGACAGTTTGGCCGTTTATGATTACTCATCGTCCTACAACTGAGCCATTATGGCGCATATTGTCTCAAAAACTAAAAACCACTGTCAAAACTATGCGGCAAAATACACGCCATCGGCAGACTGTACAAGTGATTTATGCGTTCTTATTGCATTAAAATTGTGCACAAATGCAAAAAGGCCACCTAGATGTGGCCAGCTTTGCTACTTAAGGAAGAATAGAGGGTAAACCCCAAGGTCTTTACCAACGACCTTCCGCACTAAAAATAATATTGGCATAGGTTTGCATAATATCTTGCTCTGTACGTGTTAATTGTCCTTGATTGTCATATTCATACAGCGTATCTGTTCTATCTTCTGCCAATAGATTATTCACCGCAACACGTACGTTAAACTGTTTATTGACTTTATAAGCAGCGTAAGCATTGAGTGTTTTTTGTTCACCTTGCTCCTGAGAAACCGTTGCACTGCTCTCTCTGTCCATCGCCGCAATATAATTACCCGATGCGCCTAGCGTTAGATTGTTCAATTTATACTCTACACCCAGATTAGCACTTTGGCGGTCACCTTCACCCGAACCTAAATTCGCCACAGGGTCAGTGAGTGTATTTTGAGTATATGCATAAGCAGCACGCAAACTCATATTGGGTAATGATAAAGCGAGTAGTTGTACTTTACTATCGAGCGAAACACCCCGTAAACGCGCATCGCCAACATTATAAGGACGCTCCAGCCAACGACCATTTTCTAATAAGGTTAAACGCTGCACATAATCACTGATATGACGTTCAAATATCGATAGAGAAATATTACCTGCTTTATCAGCCAAATAATGCTCTAGCCCTAGTTCAATACTCCGTTGGGTTTCGTTAGCTAAGAGCGGATTGCCTGCACGGTCGGGATTACTGGAGCTATTCACTCCCGAGGTCGTACGTACCACAGGACTTAATTCGCGGGCAAAGGCAGGACGCTGATGTTGGGCTATGCTAGCACGGACATTCCACTGGGCATTAGGTTGCCATAAATAGTGTATGGATGGCGCAAAGGTGTCTTCTTTTTGCACAATCAAGCCTTGCTGTATATCGTCAATACGATTATCTATCTGCTGCCAACGAACCCCATAACTTAGATTATGCTGTTCTGAAAGCAGCCACTCATCTTGCCACCATAAGGCCAGACGCTTTTCTTCTACTTGTGAATCAGTTGCTAACAGTTGGTCTTTATATTGTTGTTCGGTCGTTTCTTTTTGACGCCACTCTAAACCTGCCGTCACTAAATGCGTCTCCAAGAATACGCGTTTGGCACGTGCATCAATGGCAATTTCGCGCTCTTCACGGTCTGTATTTTCTTGATTTGTTTGCTGTCCACCTGCGGATAACAGTTGATAGGTGAGCTTATCTGTCTTCTCGTTTTCGGTTTGTAAAAATAATTTCAGGCTTTGCTCGCCGCCTTGTTCGACTTGCTGCTTCCACTCGGTGATGAGTCGGCCTGTTAGTCGCTCACCTTCGTTTTGGTCGAGTTCTTGCGCAATCGTACTCTGGGTACGTTGGGTATTCACCTCCCGACTATCTTGGTTATAACCCACAAAAGGACTGATAATCACTTGCTGATTGTTGGCTAACTTGATGTTCACACGCGGGGCAAAGGAAATATTATTATCGTCGCCCGATTGTGTGCTGCGCTCAATGACTGTCTGTGTCTGCGTGACATCATTAATCGTTGTTTGTCGCTCCCCCACTTGCGGTTTGCTGTCAACGGCGAGGGATAATAAATAGCCCCAAGGGTCTTTGCTTAAGCCATACTGACTATCTGCACGTATCCCTACGTTATTGTCTGCACTGAATAACGTGACTTTGCCATTACGGGTTAATTGTTTTGGCACATCACGCAAAATAATGTTTATCACACCTGCGGGACTGGTGACTAAAAACTCAGGGGTACTATTACGAATAATTTCTACTCGCTCAATTAACTCTACGGGCAATCGCATGACCGTCCCCATATTATTGCCGCCACCTAAGGGTTGGCCATCGACTAAAATCTGAGGCATATTACGGTTTTGCGCACGATTGCCGCCTTGTCCACGTTTAGGCGGAGCGCCTGTTGGCGCATCCATAAACATGCCTGTCATGGGTAATTTATTTAGTAATTCGGCGACGGTACTGCTATCGGTTGCTTCAATTTCTTTACGGTCAATAATGGTTTTGGCAGCCGACGCCATACGCTGCTCTTCTTGAACATCTAAGGTTGAGTTCACCTTCACTTCGGGTAAAACACTTTCAGCAAAAACGGGCTGTATCAAGACAACGCTTAAAGTAATTGGCCAATATTTCATGAACATTCTCTTGCTAGATTTGAACCGCTAATAAGGTTTTATTTAGGAATCCGTTGACAAACATGGGCTAAAAAAGTCAAAGGATTAGACGACAGAATAGAGACGATTGAGCGGAGTCGAAATGATTAGGACTTATTACAGCCCCTAGTATTTAGGCTCTGTAATAAACCCTAATTTTTGCACCCCGCTACGTTGTGCTTGCGCCATCACTTGCATGACATACTCATACTCCACTTTACGGTCGCCACGAATATGCACTTCAGGTTGTGGCTGTTGCTGAGCAATTTGGCTAAATTGTTGCGCTAAGGCGGCTGGCTCAATTGGCGTATCGTTCCAAAATACTTGCCCTTGCGCGTTAATAGAAATACTAATCGGTTTCTGCTGTACTTGATTGGGCTGGTTGTTAGCACGTGGCAAATCGACTTTCACGGCATGGGTGAGTACAGGTACGGTAATAATGAAAATAATCAGTAATACCAACATGACATCTACCAAGGGGGTCATGTTAATCTCACTCATCATCTCGTCATCGCCACCTTCAATATTAAATGACATCTTAAACAGCTCCCTTACGTGGTGAGCCAGTTAAAAAGTACGCATGTAATTGACGGGCAAAACGTTGTAATTTACTGACGATACCCTTATTAGAACGGACTAAGACGTTGTAGCCTAAGACAGCAGGAATGGCGACTGCTAAACCAAATGCAGTCATAATTAAGGCCTCCCCTACAGGGCCTGCAACCTTATCAATACTGGCTTGGCCTGAAGCGCCAATCCCCACCAACGCATGATAAATGCCCCATACTGTGCCAAATAAGCCTACAAACGGAGCAGTCGAGCCAACAGAGGCTAAAATGGGTAAACCCGATTGCATACGCTCGGCACTTTCTTCAATGTCTGCACGTAAGGTTTCTTTTAACCATTCGGTCAAACTGATTTGACCATGTAAATCATTTTTACTTTGTTCATGATGTTCAACCGCATCTTGACCATTTAAGGCCAGACTCATAAATGGATTAAAGTCTGACGATTTATATTGTCTTAATAACTCTAAACCTTGGTCAAAACTTTGCGTATGCCAAAACGCACTGCTATTTTTGACAATTGTCCGCAATTTCATGACTTGCCATGCACGACTGATAATGACATACCAAGATACGATAGACATAAGCAATAACAAGAGCGCGACAACTTTCATCACTATGTCGCCTTGTGCCCAAATTGCCATGACACCATACGGATTTTCAGTGACCATAATATAAACTCAAAATTAGCTATTTAATGAGAAAGAAATCGGCAATACATACCAATAATCAATCGCCTGATTGCCACGCTTGGCAGGTTGAAAACGCCATTGTTTGACTGCTTGTAAAGCGGCATCGTCTAAACGCTTAAAACCACTGCTCTGTTTGAGCTTAATCTCGCCTACCGTTCCGTTAGCCAAAATTAAGACATCTAGTAATACCTTGCCTTGTTCAGCCAAACGTCTAGACATCGCAGGATAGCTAGGATTGGCATTGTTTAGGCTACTCGCATCGCTGCGTGGTGGCGTAATTTCTGTCTCAGGCGGTGGCTCAGCTTTACTCACAACGGGCGCATCAGTCACAGGTGGTGTGGGTATGGATTTATCAATCACAGGTTCGCTTTTTTCAACGGCAACGGGTTTTTCGAGCGTAATTGCCTTTTCGGAAGGTGCTAAAACAGGCATTTTGGGAACTATGGGTTGTATCGTTGGCTGAGCAACAGGTTTAGGCGGTGCAGGTTGTTTAGGCGTCTCTAGGGTTTTAGTTGGCAAAGCAACAGGCATAATCATCACCGCTTGGATGGGAACGATGATATCCTGAGGGATAGGAGGCAACACCTCTTGTTGACTCGCCCAATAAAGCGCGCAAGCATGTACCCATACAACGGTCACAAAGATAACATACTGATTTCGAGAAAACGCGACACCCATTACTCAGCCCACTGCCGTAATAAGTTATGATAGTGATTGGTTAGCGCCAAAATATCTGGGCTATCTTGTAGTTGCTGACGTAAACGGATGATAGTCATATCTAAATCAAATAACAGTTGACGTTGGCTGTTATCTTTCACCAAACTTTGTGACCATAAAAACGCCGCAAAACGCTGCCCCTCAATCACTGGCTCGACACGATGTAAACTACTGGCAGGATAGACAATCGCATCCCCTGCGGCGAGCTTGACCTCATGACTCCCGTAAGTATCTTCAACTACTAACTCACCACCTTCATAGTCTTCAGGCTCGGATAAAAATACCGTGGTCGATACATCGGTACGTACAGGCAACCGCGTTAAGGCCTCATATTGAATAGCACCATCAACGTGATTACCAAAATGGCCACCGTGTTGATAACAATTAAACAATGGCAACAGCAATTGTTTGGGTAAAACTGCCGATACAAATAAAGGATGCGCCAACAAGGCCTCTTTGACTTGTTGTGCCAATTGTTGAGCGATGGCTAGGTTTTGAGAGAGTTGCAAGTTATGTTTGACTTTGGCCGCTTGTGCACCTGCGGTCTGCGCACCTGCTTGCCACGGAGCAGCCTGTAGCTGCTGCCTTATCTCTGCCACGTGTTGTTTGCTGAGCACTTGCGGAATATGTAATAACATAATACCTAAACCCTTAACCTACACCTCTCCCACAGGGAGAGGATGCATTTACACTGAAATCAAAAACTAAACTCAGCACTGATGGCGGCAGACATCGGAGCACCCAATGTCATACGCGCGCCACTGTTATTGAGCGTGTTGATGTATTCTTCATCAAGCACATTATAAACATTCAAACGCAGATTCGTATTTTTGCTCACTTTATACGCTGCCATGATGTCAGCAACCATATATGCCTCAATAACAGGCATATTTTGCGTGCTTAAATCAGTGCCTTGGGTAATGACACGTTTTTGCTCACCCACATAACGTGCACCAGCACCTACCGTCAACTTATCTAAAGTATAAGATGTCCACACAGAAGCTGTAATATCGGGTGTCCAACGTACACTATCGGTAAACACCCCCGCCTGCGTGCGTAAATCTAGCTGCTCTGCCTCCATAAACCCAATAGAAGCGGTCACTTGCCAAAAGTTAGTTAACTGACCAACTGCCGCCAATTCAACACCATCAATACGCGTTTTTGCATCTTGGGTAACGACGCCTAGCGCATCTGTTGTGGTTTGACCATCATTTTCGGTACGGTAAATCGCCGCAGAGATATTTAACTGCTTATTGAGCAGTTCCCACTTAGTACCAAGTTCTGCGGTGGTCGTGCGCTGAGGGTCTAACTCGCCATTCGCCTGATTACCAGCAACTGCTGATAGCACAAAGTTTGAGCCTGCTGGAGGCGTTTGTGCATCGGCAAAAGCAATATATACCGACCCATTCGCTGTTGGCTTAAAGACAAAGCCCGCATTCCAGCTTAATAAGGTGTCCTCGTCTTCCAAATCAACTATCGCCACATCACCTACCTGATAGCCTTTAGGTGAATAAGTCGCCAAGTTTCCACCTGTGCCACCTGTCACTAAAGTACCTGCCGTGGTCTTGGTTTTATAACGGTCTGCACGTAGCCCCAGATTTAGCTTTAGCTTTTCGGTTAATGACAAGGTATCAAAAGCATATAAAGCCACTGTGGTTGTCGAACCGTCACTGTCTGCACCGGTTAAATACGGGACTAAAAACGGTTGCTGGCTATTTGGGTGATACACGGATTGGGTTGGCGCGGTAAAAACAGGCAAAGTTTGTCCATTGACAACCACTGTGGTGGTACTGGTGCTGCCTGTGGTTGTACCCAAGTTGAGTTGGCTCTCTTTCAACAACTCTAAACCAAACACTAAATCATGATGAATATTGCCTGTTTTTAAGGCCGTATTTAAGGTACTTTGGTTTGCCCAAATTTCATTGGTTTGGTCTATACGCTGGCGACTTAATGAAGTTTCTAAAACTTGGCTCGTTTTATTGATAGATAACGCCGTTGTTCCCCCTGCAATCCCTGTCAGTACGCGGTCAACATGACTTTTGCCATAACGCGTGATATTACGAAATACTGTTTGTGTATTGATTTGATGCTCTATTTTAGCCGTTAGCATATCGGCACTGACATTTTCGTAGTCTTGTTGACTGCCATAATAGTTTTCAGGATTGACCTTCTCAGCCGCATTGATGGTTGCGTTACTGTTATAAAAACCTGTCATACCTAAAGTGGTAATGCCACCATCAGGCACATTATCTTGCCGTGTATGTTGCGAGTAAATATACACTTTTGTGGGTGAATTTAAGCCAAATGCCAAACTGGGTGCAATTGCCGTATGGTTGTAGCGCACTTCGTCTCGACCATCTACATTGCCTTCTTGAACCATCACATTCAGACGTAAGGCACTACGGTCGTCAATCACATTATTGCTATCAACCGTCAGACGCTTTTTATCTGCTGTTCCCACGGTTAAGGCAATATCATTGGCTTGTTCTAAGGTAGGCAACTTAGAAATCAAATTGATATAGCCTGCGCTTGCACCGCGTCCCACTTCCGAACCGCCTGCCCCTTTTACAATTTCGACTTGTTCAAGGTTAAAAACATCTCGGCTTACAGCCCCTAAATCACGCACGCCATCGACAAAGGTAGAGGTATTTGCGCTAAAACCACGCATTTGAAAGGTATCACCTGCGGCGGTATTACCATTTTCACCCAATTGCATGGTAATACCCGAGGTATTACGCAAAGCCTCCATTAACGATGCCGCCCCTTGTTCTTTCAACATTTCTTTTTTGAGCACCTGTACGGTTTTAGGTGTATCGACAAGGGCTTGTGTCAATTTAGGCGAGGCTGATTTCTCGGCTTTGTACGGCACATCAACGGCCGCTTGGACTTTGACCTCATTGAGTACAGGTGCATCTTGTGCCTGTAATACAGGGGAGACCAAACTCCCTGCCATCGCCACCATCGACGATGTAAATAAGGTGGATTTTTTACGAGAACGAATCATAGACACAGCTCAATACCTCTAGATAGCCCTCTCATACTCACCCGCCAATAAGAGGCGTGAGACATGCAAAGGAAAAATATAAAAAGGCTTGGCTGGTCTGAATAAGAACTGGCTGGGCACTTTGTAAATGATAACAATTATCATTTAATTTTGCAACAACTTGCAACAATTAGGGTAATAAAACTTCTACGGTGGCAGCATAGCTATAACGTTTTTCGGGCATAGGGGGACGTTTGCCATCAACCATATCGGGTAATTGTGGGTAGGCCGCTTTAAGCCAATACATCCCTGCAAATGGCCATTTAATGCTAATAATGCCGTCTTTATCACTCACTGCTGTGATTTCATTTAAGACACCGCGATAACGCACACCGCCCGCAATCACCGAAACTTTGCTATCTGGGACAGGTTTTCCCTCTAACAAGACCTTAAAACGGGTCGTTTCTTGTGCAAACAACTCCGTTGGATTCGTCAGCGGCACTAACTCTAAGCCTGTTCCTGTTGCCTTGAGTACCGTATCGTTTGCTGTATCGTTGGTAACATAGGTTTCTAAGCGACTATAAGTACGTGATACCTTAATATCCGTTGCGTCAGCAGGGATTTCTTGTGCCATTTTCTCTTCGGTACCACGCCACCGTTTTTCTTCACCATTCAAACGGTAAGTCGCCATCACACTTTGGGCGTTTTGACTGATTTTATATGTCCCTTTTTGTGGCAATTTAATGTCTACCGAGCTTCTAAATTTTGTTTTTATTGCTGCTTCAGCCTTGATTTGACTGCCATCAGGCGCGATGACGTCTAAATTGTCCAATGACAAGGCATTGGTATCAAAATCAAATACATTTTCAGAGACTGCACCGTCAATCGTTACCCATGCTTCTTTGGCATCTATTTGGGTACTCGATGGTAAAAGCCATTGCCGATGAGCCTGTGCTGAAGGCATTAACATTAATAAACTCAAACTCAATATGGTTTTTTTCAGCATGATGGATTTCCTAGATAGGGTGATTTATGTATAGACATTAGGGCTTTGCAACGACGGTTACTTTGCCTAATTCTTCTTGTCCTTGTGCGCTGGCCTGATTTGCTTTTTTACTTAACCAATCAAATGGCACTTTGAGAACTTCCCGTCCCCCCCCTTCGCGTGCGGCCTCTATCACTAACTGGTAATGTCCCGCGGGTAATTTTTCTAACGCTGTATTCTTGTCACTAAAAATGAGTTGATGCTCACCCACGTTACGCGTTGCGCCTGATACACCGTCGACAGGCATAGTTAATTCGCGACCACTTTTACGCCACCATTGACGCAAATCTTTGAGCCATTTAGTCCCACCGTTATCACGTTTTTTCAGGTCATACCAAACTGCCAAATTACCCACAAACTGTTGACTCTCTTTTTCGACCCAAATCGCCACGTAGGGGCGATGATATTCCGCCACATTGAGTGCTGGAATTTGTATATTGACCGCCAACTCTGCTGCTTGTGTAGCTGACACTAGACTGATGGCCAATACAGAACCGTATATCAGTGACTTCATAAAGACTCCTTAACTTGCAAAAAATAGGCGCTTCGCCTGAGATAAAACCCATATACGATTGCTTAAAAATGTATTTCGTTGTCCAACGACGCGGAGGTTACACATGGACAAAAAAGAGGACTAAAACGAGTGGAATCACCAAACCTGCACTTAACAATGGCCACACCATGGGGCGACGACGTGCGTGTTGCTGTAAAATAAACAAGCCCGTTAGCGAAAAAATCACACAAGCGAGCGCGAAAATATCAATAAACCACTGCCAAACCACGCCTGTATGACGACCTTTATGTAAATCATTTAATAAAGAAATCAGGCCACGGTTGGTGTTTTCATATTCAAATTGACTATCGAGCAACGAGAATCTTGCCCATGCATCTCCCCCTGCTTTAGGTAAAGACAAATACACTTCGTCGTCTGACCATTCAATTTGCGACTCACTGTGTAAGCGAATACCGTGTTGATTAATAAGCCATTGCTCCACCGTTTTAGGCAATGATGACGGAGCGGGCTGTTGCTGTGCTAACTGTTGTAATTGTTGATTGATGCTACTGGGTGTCACTTGTGTTTGCCGTTCTACTGTGGGCTGTGCTTCAATTTGACTGGCATGATTCAGGGTGATACCCGTCACACTAAATACCAACATCCCCACTAAACATATCGCCGAGCTAATCCAATGCCACTGATATAACTGTTTTAATAACGATGCTTTAGCCAAAACCACACCTTCTAAATAATAAATTAAATGATAATAATTCTCATTATAATATAAAAAGTCTCGAAAACAATGACTAGAGGCGTATTTTTAGGAAAAAACAGGGAGGGTTTAGGACTTAAGCTAATCAACTTGGGCGTGTATATCCCCAAAAGCTCAGATGATGAACGCTAAATAACGGTTGAAATGTGAGCAAATAAGCGATAACCGCGTAAGTCCTAACAATGCTATTGATAACAGCGAATTGCGTAGCTTTTATACGCGATAAAAATGGTTACGGCAGGTATGCGTTCTGAGAGGAGCAATCCTCTCAAAACGATAACGCAGCCCAGATGCAAATTTTCTATACTAGGGTTTCACTTGATTAATGGTTAATTCAACATGTGCAAGTTTTGCTGTTTGGGTGACAGGCACGGCAATCGCTTCTAAGTCGCCACTCTGCCCTTGTGGAGTGCCCTGTTTACTAATACGCGCATTGACAACGACTGACGGGAATTTAGACAGCATGAGACTAGGCATCATCGCTTGCTGGTCATTCAAATAAACGGTAATCGGAAAGTTAGACACGGCTTGCTTCACCACCGCTAAGGGCATCGGCGGGCCATTTAAGGCGCGGGCAAAAACAAACAAGGTATCCGTTGGCTGCACTTTGGCTTGTAACTCTTTAGACAAACTAATCGTCACCTCTATGCCTGTTGTGGCTTTAGTTTTTGGCTCGCCCCCTTGTTGCGCAAGGGCAATGGCTTTGTCTATTTCTATCATCGCTTGGGAATCAGGGCTAGCACCTGTACGCGCCAAATGCACTGCACGCAACTTGGGCAAAAAGACTAATGCCCCCGCATAATCACCCGACCGTAATGCCCCCATCCCCATCAGCAACAAAGCACCTTCGTGTTCTGGACTATTAGCCAATACTTGCATCAATAATCCACGACTCAACGGCGATAATTGTCCACGTTGACTAAAGACTAAGGTCTGAGCGTAAGCTAGGGCAATATCATCACGTGCAGGGGCTAAACGGTGTGCATTTTCTAAAGCAATCAAGGCTTGGTCAGGTAATTCACCTTGTACATAGGCCATTGCCAACATAAACCAACCATCGACATGGGTCGGGTTTTGCTGTAAACGTTGCTGCATCACACGGGCAAAGTCAGCCAAATTTTGTTTAGCAAGCAGTTCTTGATTAGGCTCTTGACCTGCTAATAATTGGTCAACAATCGGGCCAACGTCTTGCTGCGCTTGCCACCAACGCCATAAATGCGGTTGATAGGCGACGCTGGTATAGGCAATACCGGCCAATAGTGGCACCATTAAAAAAATAGCAAGCACCGCACCACGCCCTAAACCTGAACCTTGCTCGGTACGTGTTTCTGTATCGGCCAAACTTAATAATTGCCGTTCTAATTCGGTTTTTAGTGCCTCAAAGGTATCTTGGTCTATTTTTTGACTTTGATAATCTTGGCTAAGCTCGGCTAGTCGTTCCTCAAACACTTGCACATTCAAGTCTAATAAGGAATAACGCTGTTCGCGTTGTGCGCGTAACATAGGCCAAATCAGTGCTAAACCCACTGCTAACGCTAACGCTACCGCAGAAACAATAAACGCCATAGAAAAAGTACTAGTCATGATGATTGCGCTTTAAGAGAAGAGCCAAACGTGCAGACTCCTCGGCACTGAGATGGCTGGCAGGAGCAACGGCTCGGCGTTTTTTCCAAATTAAAACAGCGATAACCGTGACTAATAATAAAAATGGCCCAAACCATAAAATAAATGTGGTACTGCGTACGGGTGGCTTGTAACTGATAAAGTCGCCGTAACGGTCAATCATATACTGGCGAATTTCTTGGTCAGATTTGCCATCTTGCATCAACTCATAGGTACGCTGCTTTAGGTCTTTTGCAATCGGCGCATCAGAGCCTGCTAAGTTCTGGTTTTGACATTTGGGACAACGTAACTCATCCATTAAGGCATGAAAACGCCTTTCTTCCGCAGGTGTTTGAAAGTCATAGACTTCAATCGCTGCATGCACATTGATACTCAACAACATCAGACAATAACAAAATATGCGATAACAGCTTATTGGCATGATGGTGCATCACCTCCCGCAACTAATTGCGTGTAACAAGGCTCTAATTGTGTTTGCCAGACTTTTTCGTCTAAAACGCCCACAAAGCGGTAGCGTATATGTGCATTTGCATCAATTAGATAAGTTTCAGGCGCACCATATACGCCCAAATCCAGACCTAAATTACCTTTTTGGTCGGCAATAATCAGGGCATACGGATTGCCGCGTTGCGCTAAGTAGTTTTCGGCATCTTGCTCTTGGTCTTTATAATTGAGACCTAACACAGGAATACCCATATCCGCCAATTTGTTAAGTGTAGGATGCTCTTCTTTACACGAAGGACACCATGACGCCCAAACATTCAGTAAGGCAGGTTTGCCTTTAATGTCACTGACGGTCAACAGACGCTCATCATCTAAGGAGGGTAAATTAAACTCGGGAAAGGGTTTACCAACGCGCGCAGACGGTAAATTGGTGGGGTCTTCGCCTAAACGCGTCATTAAAAAGGCTGAAACTGCCAAAAACAGCACCAATGGAATTGCCCAAATCAAACCACGCATTTTCATTTTGTTGTTACCCCGTGTACAAAAGCGTCACTCGTTTTTTTGGCCAAACGATAACGTCTGTCGGTCATGGCAATTGCACCACCCACCGCCATAAATATCGCACCTAGCCATAACCAGCGTACAAAAGGCTTATAATACACCCTAACCGCCCATTGGTTATTATCTAATGGTTCGCCCATCGCCACATAAATATCTCTAAAGAGGCTGGCATCAATCGCCGCTTCGGTCATACTGCGGTTTTGGACAACATATAAACGTTTTTCGGGACGTAATACTGCGACCAACTCACCTGCCTGTAGCACGTTAATTTCGGCTTGTGTGGCATTAAAATTTGGCCCTTGATAATCACGTACGCCTTGCCAATCAAAATGATAAGGCCCCACCTCGACACTATCACCTGCTCCCAAACGAATATCCCGCTCAATGCTATACGTCGCGGTGAGTGCGACCCCAACGACAGTGATAACCAACCCCAGATGCGCGACTTGCATACCGTAATAACTACGCGACAAACGTGCCAAACCCGCCCATAGGCCTTGTTTGGCAGTCGCTGCTTTTAGATAAATATCACGTACCATAGCCAAGCTAACCCATGCTGCCAAACTCAAGCTAATCCCCACTTTGAGAGTGTTATAACCAAAGATAAACAAGGGTAAGACAATGCCCAAAGCCATACTGATAACAGCGATTTTCCACAACGGCGCAAAGTCCGCTAAGCGATGACGTTTCCAATTACTTAAAGGGCCTAACGCAATAAAAAACATTAACACCAACGAGAGGGGTACAAAGAGCGCATTAAAATATGGCGCACCGACCGAGATTTTACCCAGCTTAAAGGCATCAGCAATTAAGGGAAACAACGTACCGAGCAAAACAACAGTCGTGGCGGTAATTAGCAGTAAGTTATTGATAAGTAAAAAACTTTCTCTAGAAACGGCTTGATAACGGCTTTCACTGTTAAGATGGCTGGCACGTAAAGCAAAAGTCAATAACGACGCGCCAATCACTACCGTTAAAATCGCCAACACAAACATCCCGCGCGCGGGGTCAGAAGCAAACGCATGTACCGAGGTCAACACACCCGAACGGACCAAAAACGTGCCTAATAGACTTAATGCAAAGGCAATAATCGCCAACATGACTGTCCACGCCTTAAACACACCGCGTTTTTCACTGACAGCTAAAGAATGTATGAGGGCTGTGCCTGCCAACCACGGCATAAATGAAGCGTTTTCGACAGGGTCCCAAAACCACCAGCCGCCCCAGCCCAACTCATAATAGGCCCACCATGACCCCAATGCGATACCCAAGGTTAAGAAACACCATGCAGCGACTGTCCACGGCCTCGACCAACGCGCCCAAGCGGAATCTAAACGTCCCCCCAACAGGCCAGCCATCGCAAACGCAAACGGCACGGTAAAACCGACATACCCCATATACAGCATGGGGGGGTGAATAATGAGACCAGGGTCTTGTAATAAGGGGTTTAAGTCAGCACCGTCGATGGGAAAATCAGGCAAAATACGATTAAACGGATTAGAGGTCACTAAAATAAAGGCTATCAGTGCCACACTCACCATCCCCATAATCGACAAAACACGGGCGACCATTTCACGTGGCAAACTGCGACTAAATAGAGCAACGGCACTGCCCCATAAGGCTAAGACCAACACCCATAATAATAAAGAACCTTCATGGCCGCCCCACACCGCCGACACTTTATAATAATCGGGCAATAAGGTATTGGACTGACGCGCGACATAATCAATACTAAAGTCGTTGACTAAAAAGGCATAGGTTAAGCCAGCAAACGATAAGAGTAAGCAAGCAGCTTGCAAAAAGGCTGCCGAGCGCGCTAAACCTTGTAACGAAAGATTTGCTTTATAAACGCCGTATAACGGCAATGAAGCCTGCAAAAACGCTATTACCAGTGCCAGCACTAAGGCAAAATGACCTAGCTCTGCAATCATGCTTGACTCCTATGAAGAAAGATAGAACAGCCTCTTTTTTCCTTACGCCTAGCGTACCGTGCATCGCGACAAATCTTGTTAATCGTTGGCATGCACACTCAGTCGTGGAAAACGCGGAATGCCTCACAGGGTAAATCCGTCGTTTAGTCAACGCAAAATGACAAGCGCGGTATATCCAACACGTTGTCTTATTGCGGTAGATAAACACATCTTGGCAAACAGACGACCCTGTCGTCGCTGTGGGCTGTAAGTTGAGAGAGTGTGACAAGCTATTTATTGCGATAAAACAGCACACGTCCTCTACAATCAGCGCGCATGATACGCGCTGATTATCACTTGTCTAGGGGATTTTTTTAGTTATTTGGTTTTATCTTGACTGAAAACGTATAGGAACGTTAGGAGCTATTGGCCCTACTTTTCATTGGCAATTTTATCAATATCGACATATTTGACGATATCCATAAAACCATCCGCAACGCCTTTATCGGACATCAATTCTTGCATCGCTAATTTGCCCAAATATTCAAAGCCTGCCCCAACTGCCGCTTGGTCACGGTCATTGATTGCTGCTTTTATAGGTTGACGACAATCTTGGGTAAATAAACGGTTATATAATTCGCCTGCTGTACGTTCAATTTGACGTGCTTCCGTCGTACTAATATTGGCAATCGAACCCACTGCGGGGTGTTTTGCCATCACCGCAAAAATAAAGCGAGATAAGTCTTTACGGTCTTTGCCCGAGGTTGCGTCAGCCAAACACACCGAAATAATCTCTGCATGATTGGGTGCTGCCTGTACAACACCTGCACCCATACTTAACATCAGGCCGCTCATTACCATCAATTTATTCATCATTTTATTCCTTTAGTGTAGAAACAGGTGTGTCATAGTGCTGATTTCCCAGCGCCAACAACGACTGTAATAAGGCCGCTAATAAACCTTGACGGTCGCCCAAATAACGTTGATAAAAACTGGAGTGTAAAATTGCCGCTGTTCCCTGTACCAATGCCCACCCCGCCGTCAAATAATCTCGTGCTGTCATCGGACTATTTTGTTGCTGTAAATGTTGGGTGACAAAGGGCAGCATCTGTCGCAAATAGCTTTTACGAATAAAATATAAACGGGCAAAATAAGGACGCAAGGTACGGCGTGTCGCAGCCAATTTATTTTCTAAGCGTTCAAATAATAAATGTTTTTCGGGCGTGGCCAAACGAAAAGAAAAATACGCCTGAATAATTTGTGCTAAATCATTACTTTTAGCCGCTTCAAACAAGGTGGTTGCCAGTTCAGTTTCGTAGGCAATCAGCAGTTGCAAAATTAACTCATCTTTACTTTGAAAATGCTTATAAATCGTGCCTTTCGCTATACCAACGCGCTCAGCAATCATTTCAATGGTGATGGTTTCATCACCTAATTCCAATAATAGGTATTCGGCAGCATTCAGAATGGCCTGCTCTCTCGCTCGAAAAGCAATTGCTCGTTGAGTCATACACAAACGCCAAATAATTGAGCAAAATTTTGACGCGTTATTTGCGCCACCTCGTCTACCGTCAGTCCTTTCACGTCTGCAACTGCTTGAGCAACGGCAGGTAGATAACGGGGTTCATTTTTTTTGCCACGATACGGGACAGGGGCTAAATACGGCGAGTCCGTTTCTATCAACAAACGCGACATCGGTATGTGCTTGGCAACGTCACGTAAGGCTTTAGCGTTAGCAAAACTGACAATACCTGACAAAGAAATATAAAAACCCAATGCCATGGCAGCCTCAGCCGTGGCCAAGTCTTCAGTAAAACAGTGAAGTACGCCTTGTGTGGCATGTTCTTCACGTAAAATGCGAATTGTATCGGCACGGGCATCACGGGTATGCACAATTAAAGGTTTTTGCGTCAGTTTACTGGCATGCACATGCGTGATAAAGCTCTGTTGTTGGCTACTGGCTTGTTCGGGATGATAATAATAATCTAAGCCTGTTTCCCCAATTGCCACGGCCTTAGGATGCTGTGCTAAACGACATAAGGTATCGACACTGATTTCTTGGCTGGTCTGCGCCACATCTGACGGATGCACTCCCACCGAAAAACTAATATCGGTATTGGCTTCTGCCAGTGTCGACAAGGTCTGATAGTCGGTCAAGTCGACACTGACGGTTAAAAAGTGACTCACCCCTTGCGCACGTGCTGCCGCTAAGGCAAGGTCAAGATTGCCTTGATAGGCATCTAGGTCGAGGCGGTCTAAATGACAATGAGAGTCTACAAACATAAGGTATGTATTTCTAATAAACAAAAACTATATATTTTATCCATACGCTCAGCACCTATATATCGCTGGAGTCGTTTGCACATCAGATACGCGTTTACAAGGTATATGTTGGTTTATCTGACTGTAAGGAGCCACCTAATTGTGCTTCAATTTTACGACGCGCAATGTCACCTTGTTCACCCACTAACTGCAAACCAAAGCCAGCAGGTCGTTGCCCTTGACTACGATGGTTCACCCAGACCACTTTACCCGTTAACGGAATACGCTCTGCGTCATCGGGCAAGGTTAATACAACAAACACTTCTTCGCCCAATTTGTATTGGCGTGGTGTAGGGACAAAAATAGCGCCGCCTTTAATAAAAGGCATATAACTCGCGTATAAGGTTGTTTTATCTTTAATTGGCAGGTTGATAATACCTGCGCCACGCGGTAATCCCATGACTCCCCCTCTTTATAGCTGTCTAACTGGCTAATTGTTGCCAAAAATTATCAATCAATAATGCTGGCTGAATATTGGCAGATAATAAGCGCATCGCTTCTGAACAATATTGATGCCATTGATTGAGAGCGACCGATGTACTGTTAGCGGCAATTTCTGTCATTATAGGCAATAAGTCTCTGTTTTTGATAGCACTGGCTTGCCCTAAACTCAACAATAACACATCTGACAGTAATAATTGCATCGCCCAAAACATATCTTCAGGTTTGGCTTGTTTTTGCCAATGTTGTGCTATTTGTAAACTGCTCTGTTTTTTCTGACGTACCGCTAATAGATGCTGTGCTAGTGGTTGACGTATGGTAAAACCCGCTTGTTGTGTCAGTGCTAACGCGGCTAAGGGGGCATTTTCGGTAAGTGCCAGTAATAACGGTGCTTGTTCGGGCTGTGTCAGTTGTGGCATTAACCATGCTAACGCCTGTTGCGTATTTGGCGCGGTTAATGTCAGATGCTGACAACGGCTACGTAGTGTGGGCAAAATGGCTTGTGCTTGTTCGGTGATTAAAAAAATAGCCGTCTTTTCACCTGGTTCTTCTAGTGTTTTGAGTAAGCTATTGGCGGCATTGCTGTTTAAGGTGTCTGCTGCTGCAATAACCGCTACCCGATAACCATTTAACTGGGGTGATTTATTGAGAAACTCAATTAATTCACGCACCTGCTCCACTTTAATAACTTTGCTGACTTTGCCTGTTTTTTCGTCGGTTTGGGCTTGCACGAGTCGGTAGTCAGGATGACTCTCAGCTTGCCATAATTGGCAACTTTTACAACGGCCACACGCGCCATGAGCTGGGTCGGGTTGTTGACATAACAGCCATGCGCTGAGCGCGTTTACAAAATGTTGTTTGCCAACCCCCGCAACACCACTCATTAAAAATGCATGCGCCAGTCCTTGCCCAGACCGCCGTTTGAGCAATGACTGCCATGGCGCTTGTTGCCAAGGATAGACGATAGGCATGGTCATAATGTATGTACCGCCACCCAATGTGCTAAGGCCTGTTGAATTTGTGCTTGTACGTCTTCTATTGAAGCAGTGGCATCTATACGCCGAAAACGCTGTGGTTCGGCTTGTGCACGCTGGCGATATATGGCACGCACCTTGTCAAAAAAGGAGGCTTTTTCTTGCTCAAAACGGTCAAGCTGTTGCCGTTTTGCCGCACGTGCTAAACCCACTTCGACGGGCGCATCTAACCATAAGGTGAGTTGTGGACGTAAGTCAGCTTGCACTAATTGTTCTAGAAGCGCAATTTTCTGGTTATCTACGCCACGTCCTCCCCCCTGATAGGCATAGGTCGCGTCCGTGAAACGGTCACATAATACCCACTTTTTGGCAGCGAGCGCAGGCTTAATCACTTGCTCAATGTGTTGAGCGCGTGCTGCAAACAGTAAGAGTAACTCTGCATTGACCGCTACAGGCTCTTGGCTTTTATTGAGCAATAAATGCCGTATTTGCTCTGCTAAGGGCGTCCCACCAGGTTCGCGGGTACTGATAAAAGGGACATGATGCCCCTGTAAATACTGTTGCATAAAACCTAATGCGGTACTTTTTCCGACGCCTTCTGTGCCTTCGAGTGTGATAAATACGGGCATACTATGGTCCTTTTCGTGCTTGCAAATAGGCTTGAACCGCACGATTGTGTTCGTTTAGTGTGGTGCTAAAGGTATGCCGCCCTGTGCCGTCGCCTTTAGCCACAAAATAAACCTCCGTACCTGCCGCAGGATTTAATGCCGCCTCAATCGCTGCTTTACTCGGCAGTGCAATCGGTGTAGGCGGTAATCCATTAATACGATAGGTGTTGTAAGGGGTATAGGTCAATAAATCGGTTTTTCTAATATTACCGTTGTAGCTGTCACCCATGCCATAAATGACGGTTGGGTCTGTTTGCAGGCGCATTCCCTGTTGTAAACGCCGAACAAAAACACCCGCAATTTGTGGTCGCTCTGCCGCGTTTGCTGTCTCTTTTTCGACAATAGACGCCATAATTAACGCATCATAAGGCGACTGATACGGTAAATTGGCCGCACGATTTGCCCATGCCTGTTTGAGAATTTTTTGCTGTTGCTGGTATAAACGGCTTAATATTTTAATGTCTGTTTCGTCGGGTGGAAAAATATAGGTATCGGGCGCAAATAGGCCTTCAGGATGCCGCTCTTCAATGCCTAATAGGGCCAAGACCTCACTGTCTGTTTTATGGCTTAAGGTTTGCTTTACTTGCGGATGACGGGCTAATTGCTGACGAAGTTGCTTAAAGCTAATCCCCTCGACAACGGTAATTTTCGTCATAACCAAGCCTTCACCGTTTGACAATTGTGCTAATAATTGCATCGTATTCAGTGGTGGTTTAAACAAATAAGTGCCTGTTTGTAGTGGTTTAGTTGTGTGGAAGCGTAAATACAATTTAGCCCATACGGTACTGGGTAATACGCCGTCGCTATTTAATTGCTCAATGACATCGGCATAATGCTGGCCTTTATCTATCTGTAATTTATAGCCTGCTGTTGGTACATCTATCGTTTTTAATAGCCCCCAATAACCCCATGCTAACAAAGCACATAAGCATACCAGCACCATAATGACGCTAGACCTTAAGAGATGGAATTGTTTTTGGGGCGGATTATTTTTGGGTATGCGTGTAGTAGCACGTTTAGCCCGAGGTTTACGCGGTTTAGTAGACGTCTCTGTCCCCGTTTTAGGCGTGCGTGCAGCGCGGGGCTTGCGTGGAGGTTTAGGCGTATCAGACATAATATAACTGTTGTTGTAAATGCTGGGTAATCGGATTATCCGCTTTGCTATGTTGCCCAATCTGCCGTATCGGCCAAATACCGTAAACACTATTACAAAAAAACGCCTCATCGGCATTGACGATATCGTCTATCCCTAACGTAGCTTCAGTAACAGCATACCCTAATTGGGGAGCAAGTTGACAGAGATGCTCACGCATAATTCCTGCCACCCCTGCTAACTCTAAACGTGGTGTCCATAATTGACCATCACGCACGATAAACATATTACTAAATACCCCTTCAGTGACATGGCCAAAATAGTCCAGCACAATGCCTTCGGGATAGGCAGTCAATGCCAACTCTTGGCGTAACAAAACTTGCTCTAAACGATTCACATGTTTTAAGCCCGCCAAGGTCGGATTGATGCCTAAACGACCTTGGAGTACATCTGTTTTAATACCTGTTTGGTTAGCCACAGGGTGTAAGTTGAGGGGATAGGCATAAAAATAACAATGCGTTTTTTGTTGGGGGTCTGGCAAGTAACCACGCCCGCCCTCGCCCCGTGTCACGATAATTTTAGCCATTGCTTGAGGAAATTGCGCAACAAACTGCAAAAAATCCTGTTGCCACTGGGCAAAATCATCCGTATTGAGCTGTAAACGCTGGCAACCTATCCACAGTCGTTGCCAATGCAAGTCGAGCAAAGGTACTTGCGCTTGCTCAACACGCAAGGTACTAAATAAGCCATCGCCATAGGCAAAGCCGCGTTCTAATGGTGATAGGCACTGAATGGGTTGCCCGTTTAACCAACACGCTAATAGCGTCACAGCTTATACACGCTTAAAGATAAGACTGCCGTTGGTACCACCAAAACCAAAGGAATTGGATAAGGCAACATCTATCTTCATGCGACGTGCCTGATTGGGTACGTAGTCAAGACAACATTGTGGGTCTGGATTGTCTAAATTGATGGTTGGCGGTGCGATATTATCACGAATTGCTAACACGCTAAAAATTGCCTCAACTGCCCCTGCCGCACCGAGTAAGTGGCCAATCATCGATTTGGTTGAACTGACCGCTAAACGCGTCGCATGCTCGCCAAATACCTGTTCTATGGCCTGTGACTCTGCGACATCGCCCGCAGGTGTACTGGTTCCGTGCGCATTGATGTAATCCACAGCCGATGGGTGGAGCTGTGCATCCTTTAAGGCATTACGCATGGCCGCCGCTGCACCCTCTCCATTTTCAGAAGGTGCAGTAATATGAAAGGCATCGTCGCTCATGCCAAAACCGACTAACTCTGCATAAATAGGCGCGCCACGGCTGACAGCATGTTCATATTCTTCTAAGACTAATACGCCTGCACCATCACCCAATACAAAACCATCACGGTCTACATCAAAAGGACGACTCGCAGCTTGAGGGTTGTCATTACGCGTAGATAAGGCACGAGCGGCCGCAAAACCTGCCATCCCTAAGGGAGATGACCCTTTCTCCGCCCCTCCCGCCAAAAAGACATCGGCATCCCCATAGGCAATTAAACGTGCCGCCAAACCAATACAGTGTGTGGCGGTGGTACATGCAGTGGTCACGGCCAAATTAGGCCCTTTTAAGCCAAAACGAATAGCGAGTAAGCCCGCCGCCATATTGATAATCGAGCCTGGCACAAAAAATGGTGAAATTTTATTGGGTCCGTCTTGATTCAGAATGTCGTGGTTACGTTCAATAGACGTGAGTCCACCAATACCAGAGCCTAAAGCAACACCAATACGGCTGGCATTTTCGGGCGTGACGGTGAGTTTGGCATCTGCTAAGGCTTGAACACCCGCAGCAACCCCATAGTGCATAAACTCATCATAGCGGCGTAATTCTTTGGCAGGCATATAGTTTTCTGCCGTAAAATCACGGACTAAGCCTGCAAAACGCGTTTTATAGGAAGATGTATCAAAATCATCAATGAGACTAATACCACTTTTGGCAGCTAAAATACCTGCCCATGTTGTAGCAACATCAGCCCCTAATGACGTCACCATACCTAAACCCGTGACGACAACGCGACGACGACTCATATCATACGCTCCACACTGCACAGGACACAGGACGTCTCACTGAGCGCACTGTATCCACTGTTATTGATTATTCCGAAGACTTAGCGATAGCTGTCGGTGATTCAATGGATGAAATATCACTGTCGCAATATAAACACTATTGTCACGATGACAATCTGCAATATTTTAATTGCGGTTTATTTGCTCAGATTTCCAGCATTTTTAGGCATTTTGCCTTTGGATTATGACGATATAAAGACGAATACGGATAACGACATATTCGTAAAGCGCCTGCGAGTGTTCAAAAAAAAAGCCGCACACTCACAATGAGTATACGGCTTTTTGTAGTCACACCAATTACTTAGCGTTAGCAGTTACATAGTCAATCGCTGCTTGTACGGTGCTGATTTTTTCGGCTTCTTCATCGGGGATTTCGGTCTCGAATTCTTCTTCTAAGGCCATGACCAATTCTACAGTGTCCAAAGAGTCGGCTCCGAGGTCGTCAACAAAGGAAGATTCATTTTTGACATCTTCTAATTTAACGCCTAATTGTTCTGCAACAATCTTCTTAACGCGTTCTTCAATGTTACTCACTTTCTTTATTCTCCTAGGGATGGATTCTATAGTGAATCAAGGCGAGCCGCCGAGGCGAGGTTTATGCCTTAATCCAACGCTGCTGTACACTACAACAGATTTACAATTCAAACAATGGCCGTAGTGTAGGCAGCTATGTTTGACTGCGCAAGCCTTAAGCCACTATTTGATGAAAACAGTTACATATACATACCGCCATTGACCGCTAAAGTCACGCCATTGATATAACCTGCTTGGTCACTCGCCAAAAAGCTAACCGCATGGGCGATATCTTCGGGTTGTCCCAAGCGAGCGGCAGGAATTTGTGCCAACATAGTCGCTTGTTGACTTTCGGTTAAGGCATGTGTCATATCAGTTTCAATAAAACCTGGTGCAATACAATTGACGGTAATGCCACGACTGCCCATTTCTTTGGCTAGGGCACGGCTAAAACCTTCTAAACCCGCTTTGGCCGCCGCATAGTTACACTGCCCTGCATTACCCATCAGACCCACGACCGAACTGATATTAATGATTCGTCCCCAACGCGCTTTACTCATGCCTTTCAAACAGGCTTTAGATAAGCGAAAAATCGCGCTCAAATTGGTGTTAATCACGGCATCCCAGTCTGAGTCTTTCATCCGCAACAACAAGCCATCGCGGGTAATGCCTGCATTATTGACTAAAATTAAGGGCGCACCAAAACGACTATTCACTTGCTCTAAAAATGCATCAATACGGTCAGCTTGTGTGACATCTAAGGCCATACCCACACCTTGTGCTTGGCTTTCTTGCAAATAGGCACTGATGGCCTGTGCTCCTGCTTCGGTTGTGGCTGTGCCAATGACCACAGCACCCTGTGCGGCAAGTTGCTGGGCAATGGCTTTACCGATACCACGACTTGCGCCTGTAACCAGTACGACTTTTCCTGCTAATGACATATTTTTTCCTCGTGCGTTGGCTTAACCTGCCAGAGCATTCACCAAACTGCTGGCATTTTCTAGCGATTCACAGCGTAAATTTTTATCAATTCGTTTATTAAGACCACATAATACCTTACCCGGCCCACATTCAATGACGCGGTCAACGCCTTGACTCGCCAACCATTCGACAGTCGCTACCCACTTGACGGGACTGTACAACTGGGCAATCAATGCTTGACGAATGGCCTGACTGTCAGCTTCGATACGTGCAGCAACATTTTGTACCACAGGGATGGCAGCTTGATGAAAATCAATATTTTCTAAGGCATCGGCTAATTTTTCAGCAGCAGGACGCATCAATGAGCTATGGGCAGGCACACTGACAGGTAAAATTAACGCCCGTTTAGCGCCGCGTTCCGTGGCTGCTTTCATCGCAGCATGTACGGCATCGGTTTCACCCGCAATCACCACCTGTGCAGGCGCATTAAAATTCACTGCCTCCACCACGCCTACGGATGCAGCCGATTGGCAGGCTGCCAATACCTCCGCATCTTCTAAGCCCAAAATAGCCGCCATCGCCCCTAAACCCATCGGGACAGCTTGCTGCATCAAACGTCCACGCAAGGAAACTAAACGCACACCATCTGCCAACGAGATGACACCACTGGCAACTAAGGCTGTGTATTCCCCCAAGGAATGGCCCGCTAAATAATCAGGATTTGCTCCCCCAAATGCACGCCATACTCGCCATAAGGCCACGCCTGCAGTTAACAAAACAGGTTGTGTATATTCTGTTTTATGCAGATCCGTTTCGTTATGTTGACATAACTGCCACAAATCTAAACCTAAGGCATCGGAGGCTTCACCAAAGGTTTGATTGATGAGGGGATATTGAGCGGCTACATCTGCCAACATACCGAGTTGCTGTGAACCTTGACCAGGAAATACAAAGGCTAATGTCATTATTTCTTTATCTCTCATAAAGACCCATGACACCGCTGTACAACCGTGGCTGAACATCATGTGACCATTCGGGTCTGACTTAAACAATTACGCGACGCATCTGACGACCAAACAGAGAATCTATCAACGCGCTTTACACCGTATGCCTACATTTTAGGTATGCAGCCTAGACGGACGTTGTTAGTGCTTCGCTGCTGCTGTTTGCTCAGTATGCAGGTATACCAACTTACCATTTTCTAGGCCAACATCACTCAACCAATCTTCTTCTTGCGTAAGAATGTTTTGCCGCCCTTCAAATTCAAGGAGATAGCGTGAAAAAAGGTGGAGTTTTATTTGTGCATGTTGACCATTTTCTGAAATATGACTGTCTAATAAATCAATTTTACTGATAATCAATTTTGCTATCATCAAGTTATTCTTATAAATCTTTGTCAATTCTGCTTTTGTTAAAATCTTATCGTGTGCCAAATTTTTTTGTTGATAGCGGGCTGAAAACAGGTTTAACAACGCCTCAGGCTCTTTTTGCATCATGTACGTGCTGTGCTCAGTCAACAATGCATCTAAGGCTTCGGGGGTGATTTTTTCGAGTGCCCAACAGGGAGACAGTATCGTCAATCCCCACAGCAAACCCACATAAACGAGCTGAGTGAATCGTTTCATCGCCTTATCACATCGTATTTATTGTTGTTCTGGCATGTGTTGTTGAATAAGTGCGGGCACATCTTGTTCGACTGCTTTGATAGCCACTTTAATGGCTTGAGCAAAAGAGGAGCTATCGGCACTGCCATGACTTTTGATGACAATGCCTGTTAAACCTACCAAACTTGCACCATTATAATGACTAGGATTCATTTTTGCTTTTAGACCACGCCAGACAGGGTAAGCCAGTGCACCCGTTAATTTCGTTAACCAATTACGACTGATTTCTTGCTTAATAAAGGCAGCCATCATTTTAGCGACGCCTTCGGAGGTTTTTAGAGCAACATTGCCGACAAATCCATCACACACCACAACGTCCGCTTCGCCCTTAAAAATACCATCCCCTTCTATGTAACCGACATAATTCAGTGCCGAGGCGCGTAATAGTTGATGCGTTTGCTTGATTAGCTCATTGCCTTTGATTTCTTCTTCGCCAATATTTAATAAGGCAACACGCGGTTGTGCAATACCTTCTAAGGCACGTACCACCACATCACCCATCAAGGCAAACTGCACCAGATGTTTGGCTTCCGAGTCCACATTTGCCCCTAAGTCCAACATATAAGCGCGGCCATGTTCGGTCGGCAGTGCCGTCATAATGGCTGGGCGTTCAATATTGGCATGTGTTTTTAGGACGAAACGACTAATCGCCATCAAAGCACCTGTATTACCCGCACTGATACAGGCATGTGCTTTTTTATCGTGCACTAAATTGATTGCCAAGCGCATGGAAGATTGACGTTTATTGCGCAATGCGACAGCAACTTTATCATCCATGGTGACCATTTCATCGGTATGGACAATAGAAATACGCGCACGGATATTAGGCGCTATTCCCTGCAACAAGGGACTAATTTGCGATTCTTGGCCGACTAAAATGATGTGAATACTTGATGAAGCGGAGAGGACAGAAAGAGCAGCAGGAACGGTGACGCGGGGACCAAAGTCCCCGCCCATGGCATCAACCGCTAAGGTGATCGCCATACGATGCTTTAGGCTTCAACCGCAGCAACGGTGAATAATTGACGACCACGGTAAAAACCATCTTTGGTCACATGGTGACGACGGTGTGTTTCACCTGTGGTTTGGTCTACGCTTAAAGTTGGGCCAGTAATTGCATCATGAGAACGACGCATATCACGACGTGAACGGCTTTTACGGTTTTGTTGAACGGCCATGATAGCTCTCCAAACAACATCTATAGTCTAAGTTATTCTTCCGTTGACGGCTTTTTGAGTGCTGCCAACACCTGAAATGGATTTTCTTTGACGGGTGCTGCTACATCGACTTGCTTATACTGCAAGGACTCACAATGGTCATGCATGGGTGTATAAGGCACATTCAACAACAACTCGTCTTCAATAATCTCGGCCAGCGCGACGTCTTGCTCTGCAACCACAATATAGTCTGCATCTTCTGGCAATTTATCTGCTTCATCCTCGTCATGCACCAAGGCTAAATCAATCGTGGTTTGTATACTAAGATTCATTGGCTCCAAACAACGTTGACACGTCAACGAGACATTTGTTGCTAAATCACCCCGTAAAAACGCGATACGTTGGGCATTACGCTCAAACCGACAATTGACCTGTACACTGCCTTCAGTGGTAACTAAATCAGCAGCTAACCGTGTAAATTTCGCCAACGGGACATCGGCTACAACCTGTGTAGCTCTGTCTGCCCATTTGAAGGGCTCAACGGCGGCGGGTAATGAGACGACTGGCATAATAGGGGCGCGATGATACGGGTTCATAGGCAGAATGTCTAGTGTTTTTGCGTGGCTGGCTACTGTTTAACGGGATATTTGGCCAGTTTACGCTGTAAGGTACGACGGTGCATATTTAAGGCTCTGGCCGTGGCGGAGATGTTGCCGTCATGGGCTTGTAAGACACGTTGAATATGCTCCCATTCTAAGCGGTCGACTGACAGTGGTTGCTCCTTTGGCGATAACGCACTGTCACCTTCTACACGCCCAAAGGCTTGGATAATGTCATCAACGCTCGCAGGCTTTGCCAAATAATGGGTTGCACCGAGCTTAATGGCTTCTACTGCCGTGGCAATACTGGCATAACCCGTCAACACCACAATACGGGTTTGATTATCTAATTGATGGAGCTGGCTCACTAACTCTAAACCTGATGCTCCTTGCATTTTTAAGTCCACTACGGCAAATTCAGGGGATTGCTGTGACAATAATCCGACTGCCTGCTCAACACTCTCGGCACTGATAACCTCAAAGCCGCGCCGTTGCATGGCACGTGTCAATACCTGTCTGAACGTGGCGTCATCATCAACTAATAATAGGAGCGGTGCATTTTCTGACATGGTTTATGTCCGTTGTTGAATGGGCAACATCACCCGAGCAATAGAGCCGCCGCCCTGACGCGGTAAAAAGACAATTTGTCCCCCCAGTCGGCTTAAACTAGCATTTGCTAAAAACAAGCCAATCCCCATGCCCTGCTCTTTACTGGACATCATTTGTGTGCCTGCTTGCTGTAATAGCTCATCGGGGAAGCCCAAGCCTCTATCCAACACATCGATTATCAGTTGTTGACTCAATCGACTCATCGCTAACTCTATACCTTGACTTGAGGCATCGGCTGCATTGTTGAGCAGATTGATTAAGGCTTGTTCTAAGGTCGCATCGTACGCCAGCATCACGTCATGCTGTGCGTAAGGGAGTACTTGTAAACGAATACTGGGTCGTAACAGATGAAACTTATCAACGACCTGTGCAATCAATACAGGCGCAGCTATCAGGCTTAAAGCGGTCGTTTGTGCCAACTCAACCTTTTGAATCATCGTCCCTAAAATCTGCTTACATACACCGACTTGTTGCTTTAACAGTGCAATATCAGGCTGTAGTTCTGTATCTACCATGGCTTCTAAATCGTCAGCTAACACAGCAATTGTCGCAAGTGGTGTACCCAATTCATGCGCTGTGCCTGCGGCTAATGTGCCTAAGGTCAGTATTTGCTCTTGACGTTGATATTGTTGCTGATACTCGGCTAACTGTTGTTTGGTCTGCTCAATTTTTGCCGCTAAGTAGGCCATAAAGCAAGTTAATAGCCCCGCACTCAAAGCAAAATTTAACCACAGGGCAAGATGATGAATGGAAATACGTAAGGTATTCGGCATTGCGGGTAAGGGTTGATAGTCTTGCATCAAGCTGGCATATAAAAAACACGTGAGTAACAATAATAAAATACTATAGCCTAAGGGTAACATGACAGCCGCTAAGGCCAATGGCAGTAAAAACAAGGAGGAAAATGGATTGTTAACACCGCCTGTAAAATACAACAACAAGGCTAAGGCCAGAATATCAATCAGCAGTTGACTGGCGAGCATGGTCTCACTGACCTGCCGACCGCGTTTGCTTCGTTGGGCTTGATAATAGGTAAGCGCATTAACGACACATAATACGGCCAGTATCGTCAACAAAGGCGTTAAGGGTAATGGCATCGCCAATCCCCAATGCGTTGTCGCTATCGCGATGCCCTGCCCCATAATGGCCACACACCTGAGTATAAACAAGGCCATTAAGCGTCGGTGTTGTATAGAAAAAAAGCGCGCTGTGAGCATAGAGTGGCTACAATTTCATAAAAAGTGGCTTATTGTAAGCCGCTCTGCTTTAAGCCGCTGTAGATTTTAGGCTATCTGTTGCTAAAAAAGCGATTTTTAAAACACAGCTTAGGCTTGAGATTAAGCTGTGTCTTGGTACGGCGCTGTTGACACCCTCACCGCTCATAAACTAGATGAAGGTATCAACATACGCGTGTTTATTGCGGAGGCAATAAATCGGCTGACAGCTTACCCTCAGCAGGTGGCAGGTCTAAGGCCGCCGCCACCGTTGGACTTAAGTCGCCGAAGGGGTCAACACTAGCAGGGGTACTGACCTGAGATTGCGAATCATTTGCTGCGTCATGATTGCTATTACAGGCAACTAGCCCCAACGCTAAACACAAAAAAATCAAAAAGCGCATGTTACTATCCCTTTAGGAAGCATGGTAGAGAGTGGGCAAAACCGTCTTTATCCACACTCTCTAGTATTTGACCCAAATATCACTGCCTGCGGGAATGGTTAAGAGTTGAGTGGCGTTCTTTTTAATCAGCTCCAAGGTTTGCCCATTCGCACTGTGCCCTTCTTTGTTTTTCCACACGATAGCGGCATCGGTAAAAAAGTTTTTGGCTGTGCCAGTTAAATCTAAGGTATTAGGCACCGTATATTTATTCCAACCTAAACCGCGTTTGGGCAGAATGTACAAAGTAGGCGTATTGGCACCCGTCCATACTTCGCTTAATTGATTATTCGCACCGCAATATTGTGTGGTTTCAAAGCCTAATGTGCTAAAAGCTGGAATCGGTGTTGTTGTCGTACCATTAATTGTGGATAAAGCGACACGGAAACTGACCTGATAAAAGTGACTGGCTTCTGTTTGTACGTCTTCGGTTTTTTGCTCCCAAACCAAACTACTCACTTTACCTGCATTATCTTTGACAATTTTTACTTTGCCAAAGGTAGAGTGCATAGGCATCACACTCGATAGCGCCACGCCAGCAGGCATTTTTACTTCAATTTTATTAGTGTCATAGCCAACATCAGCAGCATCATGGCAACCATGTGGTACATTCAGTGTGGCAATAATCGTATTTCCCGTAATGGGCAGATTATTACTGTCCCTAAAAAAACCAACATGTGCAGAGGCAAACTGGCTTGCCACTAAAGCCCCCACCAGTGTCATGGCTAATACTGAACGATTTAACATACTCTTACCCTTTTAGTGTTTAACGACGCTGTTACTTGGCAGGTGCCGTTTGTAACGAGTTACTTAGTTCTTCGCGCAATCATTGTGTGAATGACAGGCATGCAACGCCAGATTTAGCTATCCGTATGCGCTAATCTGGATGACCTGTCGTAACCCGTTCACGATGAGCCGCGTAAGACCTGATGTCTGTGTTTGCGAGACGGAGACCGATAAAAAAATGGGACTGTGTTGTGACCGCAACACAGTCAAGGAGAATCTCCTACATTCGGCGCAATGCACTGACCGAACGAGGGTTATTGTAAGAAAGGAAAGCTCAGAACAAAATGCGACATATTGTCGCAAGCTATGGTTTGATTGGCCATAAACTGGCGATATCCCATTGATATCTCAATAAAAAAATTCGGTTTTTTTGTTGTTTATTATCTTCTTGGTGGAGTTCTAGACGCCATGTCATACCATAGGGGGCGCGCCATGTAAGCCCTACTCCATAACGAGACAAACGGGCTGCACTGTCTTGAATCGCGGCTTCTTGTGCAATCAGTCCTGCGTTTGCGCCTGTCAACTGATGTTGGCCTGCCAAGGTTTCTAGCCGTAGACTCGCTTCTATAGTGGGATTTAGCGGATGACTCGCCATCAACCATCCCCCCGAAATGTCCCCTTGATAGTCAACTAACCCCGATACACTGGCTAAATCACCTGTTTCGCGTTTCCACCATGCTTCACCTGAAAATTCGGTGCCATACCAGCGTTTAGCACCACTGGCGACAACAATCAGGGCTTGACCATCAAAACATACCTGTCCTAAGGTAGGAACGAGACAGGCCGATTGGGCATGGCTATGCCCTTGTGTCAATTGTTGCTCGGTAGGACGACCATTCACATTAAAGTGTGCTGCGCTGAGTTGCCAATGACTAAAATGTCCTTGCCAGCCGCCACCTACATTGATGGCATTCGCGCCTTGGCTTTTGACACTGGGAAAGCTGTCCGCTTGATACGCGCCCATAAACGCCTGCCATCCTTGTTCGTGTTCCCACGCAAGTGATACCCCATCGTCCAACCACCCCCCTGCAATGGCTGCGCGCATCACCAGAGGTGTTACACCGAATTGCCAATTATGGCTATGGACTAAATTTTGCTCACCCAAACGCACGTGTTGACGACCTGCCAGCGCGGTTAATTGGTGATCGGCATTAATATCGTAATGGTATTTTAGCCATGCTTGCTCTATTGCAAACTCGTTGCCTAAATCTGTCCCGTGATAACTGCCTTTGACAAGGGTGGTGATATCACTCGTCCAAGCCACTTGCAAACCGACATCAACAAACTCTAACTGTGCGCCTTGCACGTAGGCCTGTTGAGCGCTACTTTCTAAGGCATTGGGTAGACGTGTCATCGGATAATCGTATGCCGTATCCAGATAACGTCCGCCGATATTAAGGATAGGCACGACCCCTTGTTCGGTCACTTCGTGACTATAAACAAGGGAACTTACGGTCGAAAGCCCCAATACACAGGCATAATTTGCCAACAAAAGACAATAGTTACGAGTCATAATCAGGGCTTAGTAATAAAAGGGTTAGCAAATTTGGGATTGTGCAAAAACTCATCATCGGTGAGTGTTTTCAGAAAGGCAACAATGTCGGCTTTATCTTGCTCGGTTAACGCAATACGGGTCACCAAGTCACTTTTATACGGATTTTTACGACCATCCCCCGCATAAATACCCTCAGTAATATGACGCCCCCCTGCGGCATAAAAATCTAAGACCGCTTCTAGATTGGGAATAGAACCGTCGTGCATATAGGGTGCTGTGACTGCGACATTGCGTAAACTCGGTGCGCGAAACTTACCCATATCTTGCGCTCTGCCTGACAATTCAAATACCCCGCGATTGGGAAAAGGAAAGTCACCTGTACCGCCAATATTGAACAAGCCCGTATTATGAAAAGGTAGCTCTACAACCCGTGTCCCTGCATGCCGTACTTGGTCATTAAAGTTAAAACTGCCATGGCAATGAAAACATTCGGCTTTTTCGCCAAAAAACAGGTTTTTACCCCGCATTTCACTGTCTGATAATACCGCCTGTTGTGTTAAAAACTGGTCATAACGCGAATTACCCGAAATTAAAGCACGCTGAAAACTGGCAATGGCTCTAATGATATTCGCAAAAGAAACAGGCTGCGTGTCTTGGGGATAGGCTTGCTGAAAGAGTTGCTGATATTGCGTATCCTGCTGAAATCGTTGCAAAACCTCTGCTTTATTTGTGTCGTTAATGCCCATTTCAATCGGACTATCACCAAATAAGGGGACTTCCATTTGCCGTTCTAAACTGGTGAGTGCAGGATTAGCCCACGTCATTGTTGCGTTATAAACCACATTACTCAGATGCTGAGCATTGCGTGGATGTGCTTGTCCTGTAGAGCCAATCGCGGTTTCTAAGCCATCCGTAAAGGCTTTTTCTTGTAGATGACAGGTGCCACAGGCTTGAGTACCGTTGCCCGATAAGCGTTGGTCATAAAATAAGTGTCGCCCCAGTTCGACTTTAGCGACAGACATCGGATTATCAGCAGGTACAGCAGGGGTCGGAAAAAAAGCAGGTAATTGCCACTGCCATGTTTCAGAGTTGAGTGTAGGGTCATTGGTGGTCGTGCCTGTATTACAAGCGACCAACCCCATCATCACCAAGCATATAAATACGTTTTTTTTCATAAGACTCAAACAAAAAAACTCATGTGGCCACGATTTGACCACACGAGTTATCAACTCAAAAAGAGAACGTCGTCTCGCTGAGGTCATACCATGCTTACTTATTAATCACCTTAAACATGGTTTGGGTGTGCGTCGTGCTTTTTTTGCCTGTCGCTAAATCAATCCCCATCGCATTAAAAATTTCGGGGCAATCGGTATCATTTGTTTCAGACATACACCCCATTGTCGTTTTTTTATTAACCGCAATATCCGTATTTGCAAATAAAGCCGTTAAATCTAAAGCCACTTTTTGGGTACTGGGATTAAAGCTGTTGAGGCTAATGGTATTGAGATTAGGTTTGCTACAGCTATACAGTGCAGGTGTATCTGGTGCATCAACACAATCGGTTGCCCCCAGATGTAAAAACCATGTTGGACTTTTGCTGCTTGTTTCGGTGTCTGTGACTTGACCATCAGGCTGTAATTCGATTTTGACAAAACGGCGACCCAACTGCCATGACCACCCCATTGACATAATATCCAAGGGAGCTTGTGCCGTCATGACGTCGCTATGACTTAAAGCAATGGTTTTACCTGTACTATCAACACCCGTATCAGGCACACCTAATAAAAATTGAATGCCTGTATATGTGCCTGCTTCTACTTCCCCAACCACTGCCGTGTTCGTGCCTGCTGTCCCTGTGGCATTGTTTTCACACGCGCCAGTTGCATCCTCAAAATCTAAGAGTGCCACACCATAGTTTTGGTAGTTATTTTTGTTTAAGCTCACGGTTTTGAGCTGACCTTGGCTGTTAATTAACTTGATGTCGGCAATATAAAAACGTAAATCTTGCAGTTGTGCTGTTTGGCTACTCGCACCCAAATTGTTAATACGATTGACTGCACCACATTTTACATCTGCCCCATTGGCTTGAGCGGCAAATTGAATAGTGATGTTTTGTTTAGCATTGACGGCCACATCGTCACTGCCCCCGCCACAGCCAGTCAGGGCTAAAGTGAACACAGATAACGCTGCGATGGCGGTATAACGCATGGTATGCCTCTATTTTTGGATTAGCGAAGAAGGCACGCATTATAAAAGAACTGTGCCGCTAATAAGTGCGACAGATTGTCGCAGCTTTAGGCGCTATTGCTGTTTTGATGCGGCTTGTAGTCTGCTTTAACACTCAAAAATCCGTTACAATCGGCCATTATTTTTATGACAGCGTTTGTTATGACCTCGCCTCTTTTTACGCAATTAACATTACCAAGCCACACACAAGACCGTAAAACATGGGTCAATTTAGTGGGCGCAGGCATGGGGCTTGCGCTGACTGAAGCCATTAAACAGTGGTCTGGCGTGGTGTTATTAGTGACCCACGACAGTCAACAAGCCACACGTTTAGAAGAAGAAATACGCTTTTTTAGCGAAAATAGTTTTCCCATTTTGCACTTTCCAGACTGGGAAACCTTACCTTATGACTTATTATCGCCCCATCAAGATATTATTTCGGAACGATTACGCATTTTAGCGACCTTACCGACGCTGGCTAAAGGCGTGGTGATTTGTCCCATGAGTACCCTAGCCCAGCGTTTAGCGCCGCCTCAATGGTTATCGGCACAGAGCTTTAGTCTCAAATGTGGGCAAGTGTTTAAGGTAGATGACACCCGCCAACGCTTAGAGGCCGTTGGCTATCGTGCAGTCGAAACTGTATATGAACACGGCGAATACGCCGTACGCGGTAGTTTGATGGATATTTATCCCATGGGGGCAGATGCGCCCGTCAGGATTGAATTATTTGATGATGAAATAGAAAGCCTACGTTTATTTAATCCAGATACTCAACGGACAACAGACGGCATCACTGCCCTAGAACTACTGCCCGCACGTGAGTTTCCGTTTGATAAAAGTGCCATTCGTTTATTCAAAGACCAATGGGCAGATACCTTTAGCCATACTGACCCCAAAAAATGTGCGTTGTATAAAGATGTCAGTCAAGGGTTGGCCGCTGCAGGTATCGAATATTATTTGCCCCTCTTTTTTAATCAACATGCCAGCCTGTTTGATTATTTACCCAAACAAACCTTAATTGCGACCGTACAAGATGCTCAATCTGCTCTAGACCACTTTTGGCAGGAGTTGACGCAACGTTACGAAGACCGTCGTCACGATAATTATTTACCCATTTTAGCCCCTGAGCGTCTTTTTTTACGCACCAATGATGTCTTTGCCCACATCAATAGTTTTAGCCGTTTACAATTAAGTAGCTTAACCGAGGCAACTAAAGCGGGTACAAGCCTGTTTGACTTTAGTGCTGTACCCGCCTTACCCATTGATTCTCGCAGTGATAGACCTCTACAAGCGCTAGCCAATTATTTACAAGACAAAAAGCACCGTATTTTGTTATGTGCAGAAAGCGCGGGTCGGCGCGAAAGCCTATTGTCCTTATTACAAAAAGCGCATCTTAAACCCCTATTAATCAATCAATGGTCAGAATTTCTCTGTAGTGATGCCCCCTTTGCATTGACTGTTGCCCCTCTAGAACATGGCTTATGTTTGCCAGAATTGAGTGTGATTGCAGAAAGTCAGTTATTTGGTCAACGGGTGATGCAGCGTCGTCGTCGTAAAGCCACTACGGGCGAAGGTGCAGCAGAATTAGCCATTCGTAGTTTGAGTGAGTTAAATATCGATGCGCCTGTCGTACATATTGATTATGGCGTCGGTCGTTATCAAGGCTTAATGACCTTAGAAATGGATGGTCAAACCCAAGAATTTTTACAACTTAGCTATGCCGACAACGCTAAACTCTATGTGCCTGTCGCCAATTTGCACCTGATTGCGCGTTACTCTGGCAGTGACGATGCACTCGCACCTCTACATAAATTAGGTACAGAGCAATGGCAAAAGGCTCGTAAAAAAGCCGCCGAACAAGTCCATGATGTTGCCGCCGAACTGTTGAGTATTGGCGCACGACGTGCCGCTAGAGCAGGTTATGCTTTTGGTTTTGACGAACAAGAATACGCCAAATTTAGTGCGGGTTTTGCATTTGAAGAAACAGCCGACCAAGCTAATGCCATCGTGTCTACCTTAGCCGATATGCGTTCTCCACGTCCGATGGATAGATTAGTGTGTGGTGATGTGGGTTTTGGTAAAACCGAAGTTGCCATGCGTGCTGCTTTTGTAGCCGTCAATGACGGTAAACAAGTCGCGGTGTTAGTTCCCACAACATTACTAGCACAACAACATTACGAAAACTTTTGTGACCGTTTTGCCGACTGGCCCGTCAGTATTGATGTCTTATCACGCTTCAAAACGGCCAAAGAACAACAAAAAGCCCTAGACGCACTCGCTGAGGGTAAAATTGATATTATTATTGGCACACACAAACTCTTGCAAGATAGCGTACAGTTTAAGGACTTAGGCTTAATGATTGTCGATGAGGAGCACCGTTTTGGCGTTCGCCATAAAGAAGCTCTCAAAAATCGTCGTGCCGATGTCGATATGCTGACCTTGACAGCCACTCCCATTCCGCGCACCTTAAATATGGCGCTGTCTGGCTTGCGCGATTTATCGATTATTGCCACACCACCTGCCAAACGTCTGGCGGTAAAAACCTTTGTGCGTGAAAGTACCGATAATGTCATTAAAGAAGCCATTTTGCGCGAGTTATTACGTGGCGGCCAAGCCTATTACCTGCATAACGATGTCGCGACTATCGAAAAATGTGCAGCTGACTTACAAGGTTTAATTCCTGAAGCGCGTGTTGGGATTGCGCATGGTCAAATGCGTGAACGCGACCTCGAACAGGTCATGCAGCAGTTTTATCACAAACAATTTAATGTATTGGTCTGTAGCACTATCATCGAAACAGGTATTGATGTGCCCTCCGCTAACACCATTATTATGGAGCGTGCTGATAAATTAGGCCTAGCACAACTCCATCAGCTACGTGGTCGTGTTGGGCGTTCACATCATCAAGCCTATGCTTATTTATTGATTCCAAATAAAAAATCTCTCACCGCCGATGCCGAAAAGCGTCTAGAAGCCATTGCGAATGCCGATGATTTAGGCGCAGGTTTTGCGCTGGCTAGCCAAGATTTAGAAATTCGTGGTGCAGGTGAACTATTGGGTGAAGAACAAAGCGGCAATATGCAAGTCGTCGGCTTTACACTGTATATGGAGATGTTAGAACGTGCAGTAAAAGCGATAAAAGCAGGTAAAACACCCAATTTAGAACAGCCCTTAGCCTTGACCGCAGACATTAACTTAAGACTCTCCGCCTTAATTCCTGATGATTATTTAGGCGACGTACATCAACGTTTATTAATGTATAAACGTATTAGCCATGCAGATAGCGATGAAGGTCTGGAAGAATTACAAGTCGAAATGATTGACCGTTTTGGCCTATTACCTGAAGCGACTAAAAACCTATTTGCCAGCCATAAGCTCAAACTCAAAGCAGCCAAATTAGGAATTAAGAAAATTGATGCACATGCCCAAGGTGGTCGTTTAGAGTTTGATAAAGAGACGAAGGTACAACCCATCACGATTGTGCAATTGGTTCAAAAACAGCCTGCGCAATATAAACTCGATGGCGCAGATAAGCTGCGTTTTATCAGTGACTTAACAGAACCTCATAAACGGCTGCGTTTTATTGAGGACTTATTACTGAAGTTAGGCTAAGCTTCAATTGACACTCAAAACGTAGCTTTCTAAAACATAGGAAGCCTGAGTTCGGGATAAAAAATCTGGACTTACGCGTTTCATCGACATTAGCAGATTTTGCGAACATAAAATCGTTGAAAACGATTGAAATCTAAGCTAACAAGCGATAACCGCGTCAGTCCTAAAAAAGTTTTTTTCGCAACTACAATCAAAACATCAATAGACCCTATGTATAAAAAAATCATTTTTAGCCTAATAATCATCATGACAATGACACGTGTTGATGCAGAAAATATTTATCAATGGAAAGATGAAGCAGGTAAAATTCACTTTGGCGACCGTAGCTCAGCACCTACCCAAAGCAAAGAAGTCCATGTCGACACACCGACCAACATTGTTAGTCCTCAACAACCGACTCGCTATATGAAAAAATCCCTCTCTGTGCCCTATCATGCACCCGCCTTAAAGGCACCTAACAGAGAGATTGACCCCAATTTAATGAGCTATACCACGAATAGCGGGTCAGCGATAGAACAGACCTGTTTATTAGAAGCCATGTCGATGATACTAAACCGTGATGCATTATCCTTAGAGGCATTCAAAGCGAAGAGTCAGGGCTTATTAAAACGCTGTCCTAATAAGGCTTATGTTTGTGAAACCTACAAACGCAATGCCAGTAAAAATCATTGCTCGGTTGTGGATACCACCGTTGATGAACAGTTTCTGACGAAATATAAGGTCTATAATTAAACGTTAACAGGCACGACTAATACAGGTCTATTGGCTTGATTGATAAGACTTTTACTGGTGCTCCCTTCTATCAGTTGTACCAATAAGCTCTTATGATGTGACCCCACGATAATCATATCGGCGGCCAGTTTATCTGCTTCTTTGAGAATCGTCGTCACTACCGAGGTTCCGTTAACCAACAAACCGATGGCAGATAAACCCGCGTCTTGTAATTGCTGACTCAAAGTTTGCATTTGTTGATGCTCACGCTGAAAGCGTTGGGCAATATCATGACGAATCTCTTTGGGGTCAATATATACGGGCAATTCACCAAAGACCCCGCCATAGCCCACCATTTCTTCTTGTGAATCAGTGACATGCAACAAACACATACGCGCAGACAACTGTTGTGCAAATTGTTGCGCATATTTTATTAAGATGGGGGTTTCTGGCGATAAGTCGACACAGACCAATAGTTTCATTGTCGTCTCCCTTGTTTGCGCCATGTTCAAGACATGGCGACTTGGCATGCACAATGATAGGTTTATTTACAAATTGAAGCACACGGTTTGCCGTCACCGTCACCGTCAATACTGGTATTACCACATGTATTGAGTTGGAACTTGGCTTCGGCACAATTAGCCATTTGACTACACGTTTTTTTAGTCGTACAAGAAAACTCTGTGGCAGTTTTATTGTCTATCACGGGTTTAAGCTCTGTTTTAGACTGACTTACAGTGGTTTTATACTCACTAATAAAACGATTGTCTTTCCCTTGTTTTTCAGCAATCCGTTGATTTCTTTCAATTTCCCACGCATCGGGCGCATCTTGTTTTGACCATACACTAAATAACTTACGGTCTTGGTCAGACAACTTAAAGCCGTAGGTATCTTCCATATAAAACATCACACGCGCCACATCACCTTTTACAGCATCAGGTGGTTCGGCACGGCGTATAGATTCATCGACTTCTATAGGACACGCACCGTATTCGCGTTTGTTACCTTCAACCATACCCCAATTATAGTTTGAACGGTCGCCATTCACTTCCCCCACCGCAGGAAACAAATTATGTAAGTCATTGTGTGCCGTTTCAAAAACAGGGTCTTTGGCTTCACAACATTGGCGGCCTGTCATTTTCTTTTCGGGACACACTTTTTCAGGCTCACGCCAACATTGTCTAAAATTACCAAATTGATGGGCTGGCATCACGTGTTCAGCCTCAATGCGACTGGCACGTTCAGGGTTTTTACGGGGTTTATAACCACAACTTTGCCAATCGACAATTTTAGACCTCGGGTCATAATCACAACCACAGTAAAATGTGATGTTATGACCTTTGTAAATGTCATTATACAAAATCTTTTTTGCTGACTCAAAAGAGGCAGGACTTTTGGGCAAATTAGCTGTGTTTTCCTGCGGTGTAGCGGTCTGCGTTGGTTTTTCTGTTGCTTGCTTGCTCACCGCCTCGCCTTGATTACAGGCCGAGAGTAATAGCAATACGGGCAGCCAAAAACCCATTACTTGTTTCAACATAGATGTCATCTCAATTACAAACGCTCAATGGTAAAACCTAAACCTTGCACCGTTTCCGCTTGGCTATAAGGGGCAACGACGGCTTTGCTCATCCGTTCTGCACTGAGATATTTAGCAGCCACCGCTTGTAAATCGGCAATGGTCACCGCTAATAACTTCGCACGTAAGGCACGACGTTGAGCAGGTGTACGACCATACAAAGCATTATGGAACGCGCTACGCGCTTCACCTGCGGGCGACATGGGTTTATCTAAACTCGCCATAATGCCCAAAATCACTTCTTCTAATTGGCGTTCTTCGTGGTTATTCGTTTGTAACCATGTCAAACTGGCTTCAAAATCGGCAAAGGTTTCAGCCAAACGCGGGTCACGATATGAGAAGAAACGGAACGCACAAGCATTACTGTCATAAGCCGCACCGCCACCATACGCACCACCTTGTTCACGAATAGCACGATGTAAAAAGCCATTACGCAAAAAGCCCCCTAAAATCATCAATGCTGGTGCATCGTCATGGTCAATGGGCACAGCAGGATACGCCGCTGCACAAAATTGCACTTGAGTATTTGCTAACCATGCTATTTGTGTGGCTTGTGGGTTTGCCTGTGCTTGAATTTGGCCAGCCCTGAGCGAAGTCAAAGCGTGTTCCCTGAGCGTAGCCGAAGAGTCGTCTGGTAGCTGAGCGGAGTCGAAGCTCCACGTTTGTTGTAAGTTTTCAACCAACGTCGCTAAACGCTCTTTTTCGGCAATCAACAAAAACTGACGTGGTGCGGCTAATACTTTGTGATGAATGGCTTGTAACTCTGCTAATAGACTGGTTATGCCTTGTTCATTTTGGCTATTGGCTACTAACTCACGTAAAGTACGCAAAGCGGGCAAACCTGAAATACGGTATTCCAATTGGCTTAAAGCACTCATGCTATGACTAGCGGTTTGCATTGCCAAGGCATGACCACTGTCGGTAATGCTTGCTTCAAAACGGGCTTTACGCTGTGCCAATAAATCTTGCACACGTTCGGCTTCATCAAAGCGTAATTGCTCTAAAATCGTTTTTAATAAGTTAAAGCTGTCGGTGTTGTAATGTAAGGCTTTGCATGAAGCGACCAAATGCGCTTGAGCTTGCCCTGCATTGTTCAGACTGGTACGCATACTTAAGCCCATACGCACACCGCCACTGACTTGTGATTGCCATTGCTGCATGGCTAAATAGTCATGCTCGCCTGCACCCAATTCACTCAACAAGCTACTATAAAACGGCACAAGGCTTTGCTCACGTTCGGTTAAATTGGGTAAATCGATAATAATTTGTTGATAAAACAAACCATTCGTCCCTGCTTCAAAGGTGGTAATGGGTACATCAACACCATTAATTGGCAAAGTATAGGATTTACCTTCGGCAATTTTTAAGTCAGCAGGAATATCCGCTAAACCAACTTTTGGCAAAATACTCACATCATCAATTTGTGCCTGACGCGCCACCAATGCTTTGGTATTGGCAATAATTGCTTGTTTGTCAGCCTCACTTAAGCCTTGTTGAATCTTGGCTAAACGAGCGGCTTCGGCTGCTTGACGTTTTTGGCTAATGGTATTATCGGGTTTTAAGGTTAAACGCACACGGTGTGGATTATCCAATAAAGCGGTTTTGACGAGGTTTTTAATATAGTCAGGATCTTGAATGGACTGGCGTAATTGTGCCAAAACTGAGTCAACATCCCACAAGGCTAAGGGGTCAGCATCTTGTAATGCCGCATTTAAACCATTTAACACTAATTGCAAACCATAAGGATAAGAGTCGCCACCAATTTCGCGTTGAGATAATTCAATTTGATGTAAAACGGCTTCTACCTCTTCTTGGGCTACACCTTCTACAGCAACTTTTTGTAGGACGTCTAAAATACCTGCTTCAATGTCGGCGGCTTTATCGGCGGCAGAACCTTCTAAACCACAAGCAAAACTCATTTCACGGCCATTATCATCCAAACCACACATGGGTGATGGTGCTTCGCCCAAGCCACAAGTTTCTAAAAATTGGCGTAAGGGTGAAGCAGAGTTTTCTAATAACACACCATTTAATAAATTCATCGCCAAACGTTCGCTAATATTCGCGGTTTGACCTAATAACCAACTCATCACCACATGACTTTTATTGGCTAAATCACCTTCATCTAAAGGATAATGATCTTCAACGATGACAGGCGCGTAGTAACGTTTTTCATCTTTACCTTTGATAGTTTCGCTACGTTCAAAACTGTGTAAGGCTTCTTCTTCAAAACGACGTTGTAATTCAGCCGCAGGAATATCACCAAAGGTCATAAATACGGCATTACTGGGGTGATAATGCTTTTTATAAAAGGCGATTAAATCGTCATAACTTAAATCGGGAATGGTTTCGGGGTCGCCACCTGAGTTGTAATGATAGGTGGTGGTTGGAAAAACATATTTATTTAATACATCTGACAAAATGCTGGTGGGTGAACTCATCGCCCCTTTCATTTCGTTAAAGACAACACCCTTGTACACTAAAGGACTATTCGGGTTTTCGGCTTCACTAAACTCTACCCGAATGCCTTCTTGAGCAAAATCTAAGGGGTCTAAACGGGCATAAAATACCGCATCTAAATACACAGACAACAAATTAAAAAAGTCTTGACGGTTTTGGCTCGCAAAAGGATACGCTGTCCAATCGCTCGAGGTAAACGCATTCATAAAGGAATTTAACGAGCGACGAATCATTAAAAAGAAAGGGTCGCGCACAGGAAATCGTTTAGAACCACATAAAGCCGTGTGTTCTAAAATATGGGCTACGCCAGTTGAATCCATCGGCATGGTGCGTAAGGCCACCAAAAACACATTTTCAGGGTTATCGGAGGCTAAGTGAAAATGACTCGCCCCTGTTTTTTTATGGCGATACTCGCTCATTTCTACGTTTAACGAGGCAATATGCACTGTGCGTAAACAGTCAAAGGCAGGATGAGGCATAGATGTGCTCACGGGTAGCTCCAAACTAGATAATAACGTTTAGGACTTATATAGGGTCAGTTGAGAGATTGATTGCGTAACCGTACTAAAACGACTTAAGGGATTATGCGGCAAAGTAAGCTCAGTGACAAATACAGAACGAGTGAACAAAGCATTAAGATTTAGCAACTGGCTTCAATAAGCTCTCTAGGCAATGTTCTTTAATACCATAAAACTGTTTAATCTCTTGTATTTGTTCGTAAATTTCCTGCTGTCTTTTAGGATTGACTGGCTTCTTAATGGCTAAAATCATTTTATTTTTACTGGTATGTTCCAAAGCAACAAATTCAAAGACCTGACTTTGATAACCTTGTGCTTCTAGTAATAATGCACGGATACCGTCAGTCAACATTTCGGCCTCTTGTCCCAAGTGTACACCGTGTTGTAACACAGGCTGCAAAATGGCTGGGCTAGTCAATTGAGGACGTAATTGCTTGTGGCAACACGGTGCGCACATAATAATCTCAGCCCCCAACCGAATACCTGTATGAATGGCATAATCAGTGGCAATGTCACAGGCATGGAGCGCAATCATCACATTCAGGCGTTCGGGTTGATAACTACGTACATCACCTTGATAAAATTGTAGACCTTGTAATTGATGTTCATTAATAGTTTGTTGACACAAGTTCACCAAATTGTCACGCAGTTCCACACCCGTCACCTGTGCTGGATTGGCCAATTGCTGACGTAAATAATCGTGTAATGCAAAGGTTAAATACCCTTTACCTGAGCCAAAATCAACGACATGTAAGGCTTGACCGATATCTAATTGGCTATCTGCTAAGGCATGCTGAAAAATTTCAATAAACTTATTGATTTGCTTCCATTTACGCGACATGGCAGGAATTAACTGGTCTTGTTGGTCGGTAATGCCTAGATTACGAAAAAAGGGACGATGCAAACTCAAATAGCGTTGCTTTTCACGATTATGCTGCAAATGGTTTGTAGGGGTTGCCTCCGTAGCAACGGGCGTTTTTAATAGACTGGCTTTGTCTTTTTTGCTAAAACTCAGTTGCCAGTCGTGAGTCTTCGTCAATAAATGGGCATTCTTAAACTCAGTCCCTAATAACTGTGCTAACAATGCCGTACTGTCAGCCAAACTATAGTTTTTTGTCGTGTCTCGTGTTTGGTATGTAGAGACCCATGACAACATCATCTGCTGTTTAATCATAGTTGGCCGCACCTGAATCTTCTGTAGTTGCGGCTCAGTGCCTCGATATTTGCTTAATACCAGTTTGGTGATGTGCTGTTGTTGGCAAGCTACGGTAAAGGCTTGGATAAACGCTGCTGATGCAGACGGGGTCATGGCAAATAATCCTTACAAACTTGAGGGGCGGTTGGCATGTTGATGGGCTTAGGGAAGCGACTCTTTTTACAAGATATATTGTATAAGTCGCTTGCTGACAAAACCACCTCAAAAAAATAGCCCTTGTCCTGTGAGTGATGAACCTCAATCATCCCATAGCCACAGGCAAAGTTTGTAGATTATACGGCATCAACTTAATAACTGTTGCTTAAACAAGTCGGCAAATTGTTCGATTGCTTGCTGGCTAAACTGCGACTGACGATATCTAAAGGCAAATAACAAACGCTCGCCAAAGCAGACAATTCCCACCGAAATGCTACAAGGCATGGGTGCAGGCGGCGAAAAATAGACACTTTTAATACGTCCTGCCTCGCCCATCGTGAAGTCATCTGACAAACGTCCCAAGTTAGACACCCATGTTGTTTCCATCAACACTTTGCCAAAAATGGGAAATAACTCCTTTAAGCGGGCTTTTAAGTAAGCAGGTAAAAACTTAGGAATAGCTAATAAATCAATGAGTGTACCTGCCGCCCCTGCCTCCTTGAAACTTGTGGTTTGTTGGCAAATCGCCAGTGATAATGACTCTAACTGTGTTTGTTGTTCGGGCGTGACGGATACCGACACATAGGAAGAAAAATTACCAATCACCTCATGCCACCATGCTTCTGGTCGTAAATTCACAGGCATCATAATCGCAATCCGACCGACTTCTTGGCCATGCTGTACATTCCATTGTTTAATGGCTAATGACATGGCTGCTAATAGCATATCGTTCACTGTCGCAGGTTTACGCCGACGCGCCATAAACTGTTTCGTTTGCTCGGGTGTTAAGGCCAAGATTTGCACACCGTAACCTGCAATATCATCCGCATGGTGAACATGTACCCCTTCTGAGGCAATACGTACTGGCGGTTGTCGACTATTTCCTAAATGCTCTAATAATAATTTGGTACGTTCTAAACGTTGTGCCATCGTTTTTGCACCCGCTAGTTTCAATAAATGACGCACCGAGAGTGGGTCGATAGGCGGCACAATGTCGGCTTGTTCGCTATAAAAATTGACCACCGAACGAATTAAACGAAACGTCCCCAAACCATCAGCTAAGATATGTGGCACATTAAACAAGAGATAATCCCCTTCTGGATAATGCACCAAATAGACAAGAAACGCAGGACTCAGGTGAATCGGCACTTGAATGGTCGCTAAACGGCGGCGTATGTCGACAAGGTCTTGTTGTGTTTGTGCATGCCACACCGTTAAGGGCAAGTGGTCAATGTGCTCAGGAAACTCCCAATAATAACGGCTTTCTACACCATCATGATAACGCATACGTGCATGGGCTAAAGGATGTTGACGTATGGCTTTTAATAAGGCTAGTTCTAAACGCTCGCGCACAATTCGACCTGTCACTTGGATTTCTAAGTGAATACTCCATGTATCAGGTCGGCGTTCAATATTGAAAAAAGTCGCATCTAAGGAATTAAACTCGGTGGTTTGCATCTTGAGTCTCGTGGTCTTAATTAGGTCATATACCCTGCATATTTTATATAACACACAAATAACAAAAAAGCAGTCTTAAGTCTTTATTAGCGTATTTCATGTGTTCAAGCGTGGCTATTTTCATGCAGTCATCATGACTGAATAAGCTAAAAGGAACGAATCAGTGTATTTTTATAGTTTACTCCGCCCTAAAATAATCATAAATATTTCTGTTAAACGGTTTTATAAAAAACTTGCCAAAGATGTTAAAAAAGCACAATATACGTAACATATATGTTACGTATATTGTGCTTTTTTGTTTAGATAGAGCGAGTTTCCATGCCTCCTATTACCAATACTATGTCTCTAGCGCAGCTAGTCGATTGTTTTAAAACAGCGAGCTTACCCACATTGACCCAAAGAGATGGCTTTTGGCGGGCGCGTTTTGTTGGCCCTTTATGGTTAAGACTCGGTGGCATGCCCAGTTGTTATATCTCAGGTTTATGGGGTTGGTTAGGCAAAAAGTTTTTAACCCCCCATCGCGCAACGAATGTATTAAAGCGTGCTGAAAAAACCATTGATGCACTCTCTATGCAAGCACAAGCACGGGCATCGTCTATAGATGGCAATCCTGTTATTGCCCTCACCTATGGTTCAGACGCACCTATTCCTTGGCGTTGGGTGACTGATGAATTAAGAGCCTTAGATGACAGTACGTTATTGGGTATGACACGTGTCGACTTACCCTTAATTCGTCATTTTATCTTTCCCTTTATTTTAGAGCGCGATTAGGCATGAGCACTGAAATTGACTATGACATTCTTATTGTCGGTTCTGGCTTTGGTGGCAGCGTCAGTGCCCTACGTTTAGCCGAAAAAGGTTGGAAAGTGGCTATTTTAGAAATGGGCAGACGCTTAAGCTCAGAGGATTTCGAAAAAGCCGCCACCAGCACCACCGCATTGTCATGGATGCCGAGTTTGGGCATGAAAGGCTTTTTTGCCCAAGAAGTCTTTCAACATGTCGCTATTTTACGCGGGATTGGTGTGGGTGGTGGCAGTAATGTCTATGGTGCCGTCTTGCTTGAGCCTAAAACGGCATTTTATCAAGACACTGCTTGGTCGCACTTAAATGCAAATTGGCAACACGAATTAGCCCCACATTACGACACTGCTCGTCGCATGTTGGGTATTAGTCACAATCCTTATCGGGGTATTCAAGATGAATGGCTAGAGAAAGCTGCCCATAAGATGGGGGTTGGTCATACCTTTGGCGCGGTACCACAAGGTATTTTTTTTGGTCAGACGCAGGGGCTGAATCCTGACCCGTATTTTGATGGCCAAGGGCCTGCACGTCAGGGCTGCACACAATGTGGTCGTTGTTTTACAGGCTGTAGTTATGGCGCTAAAAATTCGCTCGATAAAAACTATTTGTATTTTGCCGAACGTGCAGGCGTCACGATTTTACCCGAGCATAAAGTCACCCACATTGCGCCATGTCATGGGGGTGGGTACGTGTTATATGTAGAGCATCCGTGGCAAAAAGATAAAACTTACCGTCCATTAAAAGCTGCAAAAGTGATTTTGTCGGCAGGCGCACTCGGCACACAAGAAATTTTATTTAACTCACGTGACCGTTATCAGACATTACCCCATATTTCGGACACCCTTGGACAACGCGTGCGTACCAATAGTGAAGCGCTAGTCGGAATTTTGGCAAAAGATTCGCAGATTGATGTCACTCAAGGTACGGCTATTTCAACACATTTCTATGCTGATGACAAAACGCATCTAACCCAAAATCGTTTACCACCCAGTTATAGCATGATGAAGTTTTATATGGTACCAATGGTAGATGACACACATCCGCTACGTCGAGCGATACGTACCTTATGGGCTTATATGCGGCATCCCTTAAACGCCTTTCGCGTCTATTTTGCGGCTAATTGGTATAAACGCACCACCTACTTAACAGTCATGCAACACGCTGACAATGAAATGGCATTTAGTTTTGGCCGTAGCTTATTACGGGGCTTTCGCTTTGCTTTACGCTCGGAACTGGCCAAAGGTGGGCGTACACCATCGTTTTTGCCTCAAGCTAACGCGGCGGCGCGGGCAGTTGCTGAAGTCAGCGACGGTATTCCGCAAAACATGATTGTAGAAAGTCTTGGCAATATGTCCGTGACGGCGCATATTTTAGGTGGTGCTGTGATGGCAGATAGCCCACGTACAGGAGTCATTGATATTGACCACGAAGTTTTTAATTACCCGCATTTGTATGTGGTTGATGGTTCTGCTATTCCAGCTAATGTGGGTGTCAATCCTAGTTTAACCATTACCGCACTGGCCGAACGCTTTGCGGCGCGTTTTCCTAAAAAACACCCCACAGGATACAGCTCATGATTTGAAGGTGGTTGCTGCCGAACGTAACATCGCTAAAAACATATGTGTCGTCATTTCACACTGTTGGTCTACTTCTTCCCGACTCACAGGATAATGACGAAACACAACCGCCCCTGCCGTTTCCACCCAATTTACGAGTGTTTCAATCACACGTAATGGAATATGTGGTAACCCCAAGGCCTGCGCTTGCTGCTCAATCAGACCAATCGCCACATTAATTGACTGTTGGCGATAGCGTTGGGCAATAGAGCCTGTGGTAAATCCTTCCCGATAAATACCTGTGACGACTGAGCCCTGCTCTAATCCCCAATCAAAATAAGCGCGCACCCCTGCACGTATGCGTGCTTCTGCTTGCTCGCATTTGGCAACTTCAGACACCAAACGAATCACCAAATCGGCATTGGCTTTGGCAATCAAGGTCTCAAAGACTTGTTCTAAACCTTGGGGAAACCAACGATAAAACGTAGGCCGCGATGTCCCTGTTTCTTGTAATAATAATTCAACACTGATTTCACTGGATTGACGCGTCGCTAATAATCGACCTGCGGCAAGCAAAACGGGTGTCTGCCGTGCAATTAACGCACTGCCAGCAATACGAGGGCGACCACGTTGACGTGGATTATTATCAGAGAGAGTATCGTTTTTCATGGTTTGATTATGCCACAAACCCATAGGCTGAGCTGCGTTTTTTAACGCCTTGGCGGCGTTAAATTACTCCTTAAAGCCAACTCATGTGCAGGTACGGGCAAAGGTTGGGTGTGTTGGTCATACTGACGCTGATGTGCAGGCAAGGCGAACTGCTCGGCTAGTTTGGCAAAACACGTTTGAAAAGCAGCTAAGGTCCATTGGCCATAAATCGTATGGCCGCCTTCATACGCCTGTTGTTGATATTCTTCGTAGGTGGTGACATAACCCATGTAGTCATTACAATAGGTACAAATTAACACCTGCTCAATGTTTGCAGTCGCTAAGATTTGTCCCACGGTTTGTACCACCCGCTGCCCTGCAATAGTCGTAAATTCACCAGGACAACAAACAATAGCTATATTACCTAGACGCACAATTTGAATCGGCAATACCGTTGGCACCATTGCGCTTTCCTTCATGGCTCCTTTCGCCGCTTGACGTTTTAACTCTGCCACTAAGGGATCGGCAATCGCAGGCACCATTAATTTATCAATCGCTTGCCCCAAAACTTGTTTACGCCCTGCTTCGAGCATAATATCCTTAACCCCTTGGGCAGCATATAAACGTTGATAATACTGCTGCTCGGCTAGCGTTAATTTGTGCAAACGCCGCAAACGCGTGGTTTTAACCACACGCGCTAGTTGCTTGGCAACTTTACCAATGGCCATAGGCATACCCGGCCCATCCACACGCGTACCTGTAAAAAATGCCACACCATGACACGGCTGGCTGGTAAACGCTTGCTGTTCGCCATTGGCAAAACGAGGTTCAGCATGTTGATTGCTTAAATCGACATAAGTCAAAATGGCATCTAACGCGCCTGTAATGGGTAAACTAGCTTGTTGAATAATCTTTAATGCGTGTTCGGCTTGCAGGCGACCATTTTGCTCGGCATAGGTATATTCTTTTTCTCCCTGCCACTGCTTGCGACGCACAATATCATTTGGCCCATGATAATGGGGTGACACATCCCCTGCTGTTGCTTGTGCAAAAATTGCCACAGGTGCAGTAATGCCTTGTTGTGTCAATGCAGCTTCGGCAGCCACCGCCGCATAGCCTTTGTTATCGGCACAATATTTAGTTTGATTATTACCCACCGCCGTTGCATGAACCCCAAACAACGACACAAACGCTGCTACTTGTCCTTGATGACGAATCGCTAAAACAGGCATTTCTCGGTTTAAGGCTAAATGACATTGCTGATGATTTAATTTTGTCACTTCAGGATTACGATTATAAGCCTCTAATGAACGATTCCACGCCACTGCTGTCGTTTCGGCAAAGGCCGCATGTGCCAAGCTCAGCTCGACAGGTTCTAAATGTGCGCGTGCTACTAATAATGCATCAACCGTTGCTAACACAATTTGCGCTAAGTTATCTGGCACAAAACCGGGGGTCACCACATTATACAAGGCATCGTGAGTGCATCCGCCCGGCCCTGAATGGGTATGCGTACAGGTTAAGACCAAACGCTCTGGGTTAAAGTGCTCACCAAGTTTTGCACGAAGTTGACGAATAATTGTGCTGCGCATGGCATAAGTAATGTAGCCCAAATCTAAACAACAAAAGGCTATTTCATTACCCTGTTCATCTGCCAACCAAATAGCGCGCGCAAATAACGGCGTTTGTTGTCCCCATGCACGGTTATGCCACATACCATAGCCCATCATCGCATAGCCTTGCGCTTTGACTAAAATCTCGCGCTTACTCCAACCTGCTTTAAACATGGCCAACCCTCAAAACCTGAATTATCGTCAGCTTAAATAGTCGCATATCTCTACTTTTTGTCAATACGTGCACTTAACTTCTTTAGATAAACAAAAAATCTAATCGTTAACCGTATTATCAGATTGATTTTTAGTCAATCTAGCTTTAACCTGACATATATTCAGCTTTATAACAACAATAGCAGATGGAGCTTTTTATGAAAGACATGCAATTTACCCATAAATGGGTCTTAGTGACAGGCGCATCTTCTGGGCTTGGCTTAGAAATGGCCACGCAACTTGCCGAGCAACATCAGGCTAATTTGATTTTAGTTGCCCGTCGTGAAGCTCAGTTACTGGCACTCAAACAAGACTTAGAACAAAAATCAGGCATTCACTGTCATGTGATTGCTGCCGATTTATCACTTGCTCACGACGTTGAACGTGTTTATCAACAAGCCACCCAACTGGCGGATATTTATGGCGTAATTTTGAATGCAGCGGTGACCCATTTTGGCGAACATCACGAATTAGCATGGCCTGACTTTGAAAAAATGCTTGCGCTAAACGTTACCAGTGTTGTGCGTTTACTTAGCTTATTTAGCCAATATCTGAAAGAAAAAAATCAAGGTGGAGGCATGATGGTGATTAGTAGCATGGCAGGTTTGTTGCCTATTCCCTACCAAGCGGCCTATGCAGGTACAAAAGCTTTTGTCACCAATTTTACCCAAAGCCTTGCCCTCGAACAGCATCAGCAAAACCTGTCTTTAACGGTGTTTTCACCAGGCGGCATTGATACCGAAATGACCAGCAATAGTCGTTTAAAGTATTTTCAAAATACGCCATTACTGCAAAGCGTAGAATCATGCGCCAGTGAAGGCATTGCCGCCATGCAAGCACGTAAAAATCTCGCTGTTTCTGGTTTGCTAAATCGCCAACAGCTTTTTGTGAGTCGGTTTTTGCCTCGGCAATTAATTGGTTTGATTACACGCAAAGCGTATGCCCAAGCGTTTAATTAAGCGCAGAATTTTTAGAATTTTGAATATAGTGGACTAACAGTGTATCCACCATCTCGGTGAGTTCTTCTAATAGGGCTTGCGCTTCTTCGGGCGTAGATAATAACGCTTCTTGCAATACTTGATCACACGACTGGCTTAAAATCCAGCCTAAACGTTGGGCGCGACGTAAGGTTAAAGGGGTACGACGTACCAATACTTCACAAATGACATCAGCAATACGGCGATTTGACTCACGTACTAAGGCTTGCAAGGAAGGTTCGGCACGTAACGCGGTCAACAACGAGACATAACCAGGGGTTTGATGATACAACTGGTACAAGGTTTGGAGTAATTCGTGGGTGCTTTGTTCGTTAGATACCGCAAAGGCGTTTAAACGCTCTGACAAATTATTATCAACCATGGTCATGGTGCGTTCGGCTAAAGCGGCAAAAATCGCCAAACGATTTTCAAAATAGTGATACACGGTTGCTGGCGATAAGTCGGCGGCTTCTGCAATGGCGAGCATGGTGGTGGCTTCAACACCTTGTTGCACCAACAAATTGGCGGTGGCATCTAAAATGGTATTGAGCTTTTGCCGTGAACGTTCTTGTACGGGTGACACACGCTGGCGTGGACGTTGAACTGCTTGCAATGTGTCTGAACGTGCCATGAGCTTATCCTTTGAATGAAACTAGAAGACTGACGTATTTTTAGAGCATACTTGGTTGAACGTAGTCATAACCTATTTAGTAGGTCAACACATCAAAACTATGAAATTACTTTCAACTTAATGATGAGGATTTTAACAAATGTATTCTTGTTCACCAATGCCTCATAACAAGATTGCTAGAATCCTACAGGGTCGATTATCACCCAATACTCATTTGTGTTTTCTTCGCCTGAATACAGACCCTATATATCATTGATTTGTATTGATGAAATCAAAATAGCAAAACTGTATTAAAACAACCTGCGCGAAAGCTATTTTTAGCATCAAAAAGCATAAGTCGAGCCACGTTGTACGGCGGTTTGTTATTCTGAAGACCTCTAACTTATACCTGAATATGCTGGTATTAAATAGGCAAGCAGACTTACTACATGCGTGAGCAATAGCTGCCTCTTAATTGACAAGATAGTTTGTTTTCCCTAATTGGTATGACTTATGTGAGTCTACGTATTGGCCATCACAAGAAAAAAGTCAGCAAATATACATCTACACTCTATTGCTAATTGTGCAAAAAAAATTATGATGTAGATAGCAGAAGACTCAAAAAACATCTAAGCTAAAACTAAAATCACGCACTTCATGATTGACGCAATAAACAACTAAAACTATAAGCAGAGGTAAGTTATGGCACATATCTTAGTCATCGACGACTCCCCCACGTTTCATGCCACCATTGGAGCCATGCTACGCAAACACGGTCATGAATGTGTGTTCGAGACTAATGGTGAAGCAGGGATTGCCACCGCCACCGCCATTCAACCTGATGTGATTTTGATGGATATTATTATGCCTGGTATGAGCGGTTTTCAGGCCACACGGGTGATTAGCAAAAAAAGTGAGACCTCACATATCCCCGTCATTATCGTCAGTACCAAAGACCAACCAAGTGATAAAGTCTGGGGCTTACGTCAAGGTGCTTGTGATTATTTAGTCAAAGAGTTTAGCGAAGATGCCCTGATTCATGCCATCAATCAGGTACTCAAAAAATAACCCTCAAACAGAGGGTTATGACTTAGGCCGTTTTATGAAACAAGACATCCCACACACCATGTCCTAAATTTTGCCCACGCATTTCAAACTTCGTCAGTGGTCTGTAGTCGGGTCGTGGTGAAAATTGCCCTTTTCCCATCATATTAGTGTAACCCTCACTGGCTTCCAAAATATCAAGCATCCATAGGGCATAATGTTCCCAATCAGTCGCTGCATGAAACACACCACCTAACTTAAGTTTTTGGCGAATCAATTGCATGTGATGTAACTGCACAAAACGGCGTTTATGGTGCTTCTTCTTTGGCCACGGGTCGGCAAAATAGAGCTGAACGGTATCAATACTAGCATCAGTAAAATAATGCTCCAGCATCAATAACGCATCACCGTCGATAATACGTAAGTTTTTTAACTGACGCTCGCCCGCTTCATAACAAATTTGCGCTAAACCATTGGGATGAATCTCAATACCAATAAAGTCACGCTCAGGGGCAGCTAATGCCATTTCAACGAGTGAGAACCCCATACCAAAACCAATTTCTACGGTTAAGGGTGCATGACGGCCAAATACCTGCTGTTGGTCAAACTGCCGCGCTTCGGTTTCTAATAAATAATAGGTGCCATAGTCATCAATACCCTTTTGCTGTGATGCTGTGTATGCAGAAGAACGACGCATAAAGGTCATAATACGACGTGGGTATTCTTTTTTAACAATAGCGCTATCTATGGAGTCGGTCATCTTACGTCACTTACTTTAGAAAAACTTACCTTCTAATGGGCTAGAGGCAGAAGCGTATAATTTTTTGGGCATACGACCCGCTAAAAAGGATTCTCTACCTGCTTCTACTGCTTTTTTCATGGCAGATGCCATTAAAATAGGGTGTTGTGCTTTGGCAATGGCTGTGTTCATCAGGACACCAGCACAGCCGAGCTCCATGGCAATCGCTGCATCAGACGCTGTGCCTACGCCCGCATCAACAATAATTGGTACTGTCGCTTGTTCCATAATAATGCGCAAATTATAGGGATTGACAATGCCCAAGCCCGAGCCAATCAAGCTCCCTAAAGGCATGACGGCAATACAGCCCATGTCTTCGAGTTGTTTGGCAATAATTGGGTCATCTGAGGTATACACCATGACTTGAAAACCGTCCTTAACCAAGACGTCTGCTGCTTTTAGCGTTTCAACGACATTAGGATATAAGGTTTTATCATCACCCAATACTTCGAGTTTGACCAGTGAGTGGCCGTCTAACAGCTCACGCGCCAAACGACAGGTACGTACCGCTTCTTCTGCGTTATAGCAACCTGCAGTATTCGGAAGAATGGTATATTTGTCGGGTGAAATTACGTCTAATAAATTCGGCTCACCTGCATGTTGGCCAATATTTGTTCTACGCACGGCAACAGTCACTATTTCGGCACCACTGGCCTCAATGGCAAGCTGTGTTTCTCCAAGGTCTTTATATTTGCCTGTACCCACTAATAAACGTGATTGGTACTGACGACCTGCTAAGGTAAATACATCATGATTCATAAACAGCAGTTTCCCTGACAGGGCTAATAGACATAATCGAAAGTGGCTTAACCGCCACCAATGGCATGAACAATTTCTAATCTATCGCCAGCCTGTAATAAACAGTGCGCATGTTGACTTTTGGGCACAATATCTTGATTAAGTTCGACTGCAATTCGTCGGCCTTCTAAACCGAGTGTATGAATGACATCCGCAATCGTTGTATTGTCTGCATACTCTTTGGATTCACCATTGACTAAAACTTGCATTAAATACCTCGCTGCCATGCACTATACGCCAACCATAACCATGCGACAATAAACGCTGTTCCACCAATAGGCGTAATCGCACCAAACCATCGCGGTGCGCCTAAAGTCATGGCATATAATGACCCACTAAACACTATAATACCAAATTGTAATGTCCACACACTGCCCTTAGCCAAATTTAACTGGGGTTGTGCAGCCATGAGTACACCAATCAACAACATGCCCAACGCATGATACACATGATAATCAATGCCTGTATGCCACCAGGCTAATTGCTCAGGTGTCACTTTTGCTTTTAAGCCATGCGCGCCAAACGCTCCCAGTAATACAGCAAGGGCTAAATTAAGCGCAGCTAATGCAATAACCATGTATTTTTCTCACCAAAACAAACGCCGCGATAAACGCGGCGCTAGTGTAGTCGGATTTTTTCAAGCCGTCATTAAGGCTGACTTAATTTTATCCATCGCATTTTTTTCAAGCTGACGAATACGTTCGGCAGAAACGCTGTATTCAGCCGCTAATTCATGTAGTGTGGCTTTATCTTCGGCCAACCAACGACGTGTTAAAATGTCGCGAGAACGGTCATCCAACCGATTTAACGCGTTCATCAGAAGTTCCGTACTATTGTCTTCCCAATCACTTTCTTCAAGCTGACGCGCAGGGTCATAACGATTATCTTCTAAGTAATAGGCAGGTGCTTGGTGCTGTTTGTCTTCATCATCATCTAAATGTGCTTCAAAAGACGCATCAAAGGCGGACAATCGACCTTCCATTTCTAAGACTTGGGCAGGTGTCACTTTTAAGTCATGCGCAATAGATTCAGCCTCAACATGCGTTAAACCGTGACTCCCCTTTTTGAGGCTACGCAAGTTAAAAAATAATTTGCGTTGCGCTTTGGTCGTAGCAACTTTGACAATACGCCAATTTTTAATCACAAATTCGTGGATTTCGGCTTTAATCCAATGTACGGCAAAAGACACCAAACGCACGCCCATATTAGGGTCAAAACGCTTTACAGCCTTCATTAAACCCACATTCCCTTCTTGGATGAGGTCGGCTTGCTGTAAACCATAACCCGCATAACTGCGTGCAATATGGACAACAAAACGTAGGTGAGCTAACACTAATTGACGGGCAGCTTCTAAATCTTGTTCATAAAAGTAACGCTCGGCTAATTCGCGCTCTTCATCAGCAGATAAAATAGCTACCTGATTGACACTAGAAATGTAGGCTCCCAGATTGACACCGGGAACAGAGAGCGTCACAGGCACTAAACTGCGACTATTGCTCATGTCAGTAATCTCCACTCAAGAATAAGTATGTATATTTTGATATTAACGCGAACATCGCCTGCTTGCTAGAGGCTTATGTCGCAGTTTTAGCCCTGTTATGTAATTTTTCTTTACAGTGTCTAGATGCGCACAGTCAGGTATAGCCCCTGTTACAACAGGGGCTACAGACGCGGATTACCCAGTGTTAATTATCCGTTTGGAATAAAGCAGCCACAAACTCTTTAGCGGCAAAAGGACGCAAATCGTCGATTTTTTCACCCACGCCAATAAATCGAATCGGGACATGCGTACGGCTGGCAATATTAAACAATACACCACCTTTGGCAGTGCCATCTAATTTGGTAATGGTCAACCCTGTTAAGCCAACGACTTGGTCAAATTCTTGTACCTGATTTAGGGCATTTTGACCTGTACCTGCATCAACGACTAACATGACTTCATGCGGGGCAGTGCCATCAACCTTTTGTAGAACACGTTTGACTTTACGCAATTCCTCCATCAAATGGCCTTTGTTATGTAAACGTCCTGCCGTATCCACAATCAAAACATCCATTTCTTTGGCTTTGGCACTTTGTAAGGCATCAAATGCTACCGATGCCGAGTCTGCGCCCGTACTTTGGGCAACGACAGGAATATTATTCCGTTGTCCCCAAACTTGTAGCTGTTCAACAGCGGCTGCGCGGAAGGTATCGCCTGCGGCTAACATGACTTTTTTGCCTTCAAATTGTAGACGCTTCGCTAATTTACCAATGGTTGTGGTTTTGCCCACACCATTGACACCCACCATTAAGATGACATACGGTTTTTTGTGTGTATCAATCTGCAAGGGTTTGACGCGCGGTGCCAACAATTCAACGAGCTCTTGCTGGAGCGCCTTATATAATCCGTTGGAATAAATAAGCTCTTTACGGGTCACACGGTCTGTTAAGCGGTCAATGATGGTACGGGTTGCATCAATACCCATATCAGCAACCAACATTTGTGTTTCTATTTCTTCTAATAATTCATCGTCAATTTCTTTACCGCCAATTAACAAGCTGACCATACCATTGGTGAACTGGTCACGGGTGCGGCTTAAACCGACTTTCATCCGTCCAAAAAATGATGAACCGACATTCACGTCTGCCGAGGGGGTCACACTGGGGGCAGGCTCTGTCGTGTGGGCAACAACTTCTTGAACCAGTACTTCAGTACGTGGATTTTCAATAATCGGCACATCTACCGCAGGCAAGCTGGGCAACGTGACATCTAAACTGCCCTCATATTCATAATAGGCGGGTTCTTCGCCTTGGTCAGGCACTGTGATTGGCGTGTCGTCAGGTGTTTGCTGCACCGCAGTGCCTGCTTCTTCTTTTGTAGCCGTCCATGAAAACCAAGACTTTATTCCTGCTTTATTAGCAGACTGATTATCCGACATAGTTCTATCCACACAGATGACAAGATGGGGTGAAGTGTATTTACCACAGCATATGCCGTCAGCAAGCTCGGCCTACATGCTTATGCACAATATTTAGACCTATGTGCTGTACCACACTTCGCCCTACAAGGTTGATGACACGGCTTCGTTATCACTTACGCTCGCCAGTGCCTATATTAAAAGTGCGCTATGCTACCATACTTTATACGAATTGATGTGTCGCTGATGTGTGCTGTTTGATGGGCGTGCGTAGTCGTTGTTTAACATTTCTCTACTGTCATCACGTTGATAAACTATTCAATATAAGCGCTTATTCAGGTGTCGCTATTGTTATTGAGATGGATTTGAAAAAATATGTTTAAACGATTGACTCTATTAAGCCTGTTACTCTTGCCTGTATGGGCACAGGCAGCAACGACCGAGTTTAGCTTAAATAACGGCCTCAAAGTGGTAGTTCGTGAAGACCATCGGTCGCCTGTTATCGTCACTCAGGTCTGGTATAAAGTAGGTTCTAGTTATGAACAAGCAGGATACACAGGCCTATCACACGCCTTAGAACACATGATGTTCAAAGGCACGTATAAAGTCCCTGCGGGTGAATTTTCTCGTTTAGTTGCGTATTTAGGCGGTGAAGATAACGCGTTTACCACCGATGACTACACGGCTTATTATCAATTGTATAGCAATAATCGTTTGCCTTTAGCACTGGAGTTAGAGGCTGACCGTATGGTGAACTTACAACTCAAGGAAGAAGACTTCAAACAAGAAATTCGTGTCGTTATGGAGGAGCGTCGTCAACGTACGGATGATAATCCTCAGGGCTTGGCTTTGGAACGCTTTCAATCCTTAGCGATGTTAACCACGCCTAGTCGTAATCCGACCATTGGTTGGATGAATGACCTCAACAATCTCAGCGTCAATGACCTCAAACAGTGGTATCAACAGTGGTATGCCCCTAATAACGCAACCTTAGTCGTCGTGGGGGATGTCAAACCCGAACAGGTAAAACAATTAGCCGAACAATATTTTGCTAATATTCCTGCCCAGACCATTCGTAAAGCCCCGCCAGCTAAAGAGTTACGTCACATTGGCGAACGCACCATGACGCTAGAGTTACCTGCCAAAGTCGCTAATCTATACATAGGATTTAACGTACCTAGTCTCACCAGTGCCGAAAAACCCAAAGAGGTTTATGCGCTGCGTATGTTATTAGGCGTCTTAGATCTGGGCTTAAGCGCACGTTTAGAAACACGTTTAGTGCGCGAACAACGGCTACTGACGGCGGTCAGTAGTGGCTACAATCCCTTTAGTCGCGGGGACACATTATTGACTATTACCGCAATTCCAGCCGAAGGTTATAGCTTAGAGCAAGCTAAAGCCGCTATTTTAGATGAGATTAACAAACTCAAAACCGACACCATCTCGGATGAAGAGCTCAAACGAGTTTATGCAGCGATTTTGGCAGATGACGTGTTTGGAAAGGACTCTATCAGTGACCAGGCGAACGAAATTGGCGTATTAGAAAGTCTAGATTTAGGTTGGCAAACAGCCGATGACGTTCCTAAGCAACTGCAAAGTATTACTAAAGATGATATTCGTCAGGCCGCTCAAACATGGCTGACTGCCCCCAATATGACGACCCTTTTCTTAAAACCGACACAATTAAACGTCGGAGATGCACAATGAAAAAAACCTTACTGTCACTCGCCCTGCTTGCCAACCTCAGTTATGCCGCGCCCGAAGGGACGACGGTCACCGCAGGCCCACTCACGGCGTTAGATAAACTCTCGAGCTTTAATAGCGTTAAAAGCGCTCCCATTCCTAAACGTAATATTGCCATTGAAAATTGGCAAACACAAAACGGGGCGAAGGTTTTATTTGTCGCTGCTCAAGAGTTACCGATGGTCGATGTGCGCTTATTATTTGATGCAGGTTCGGCACGCGATGGTGATAAATTCGGTCTCGCCAGTTTAGTCAGCCGCATGCTAGATGAAGGCACGCCTACCCGTAATACCGACCAAATTGCAGCCAGCTTTGAAAATATAGGTGCTACTTTTAGCAGCGCTGCCTATAGAGACATGTTTATTGTCGATTTACGGGTATTGAGTGACCCACAATATTTAGAGCCTGCACTTGATGTCTATAGCGATATTATCGCTAATCCTATATTTCCTGATGCCGCCTTTAAGCGTATTTTTGATGGCGCACAAGTTGGCCAACAACAAAAATTACAGTCGCCTTCCGCTCAGGCCAGCATATTGTTTTATCAACATTTATACGGTAGTCATCCCTATGCTCATCCCTCTAATGGCACACCCGATAGTCTAAAAAAAATTACAACCAACGACCTCAAACAATTTCATCAACAATATTTTGTCGCTAATAATGCCACCATTGCCATTGTTGGCGCGTTATCTCGTGAGCAAGCCCAACAAGTGGCTGAAAAAATCAGCCGAGGTCTCAATGCAGGCCAAGCAGCCGCTAAACTCAACACCGTGACACCACTGGCCAAAGCAGTACATAAACACCTCAGCTTTCCGTCCCAACAAACGCATATCATGATGGGTCAAGCCAGTATTCAACGCGGCAACCCAGACTATGAAGCCTTATATGTTGGTAACGAAATTTTAGGCGGTGGTGGCTTCAATAGCTTATTAATGAATGAGTTACGAGAAAAACGGGGCTTAACCTATGGGGTGTACAGCTCGATTGTACCGATGCATGTGCAAGGCCCCTTTATTGTCAGCTTATCAACGCGTAGCGACCAAACCCAACAAGCCTTAGATTTACTGCGTACGAATTTGCGGCAATTTATTCGTGACGGGGTCAGCGACAGCCAACTTCAAGAAGCCAAAGATAACATTTTGGGTAGCTTTCCCTTAAGCACGTCCAGTAATAGCAGTATTTTGGCTTATTTAGGTTCGATTGGCTTTTATAATTTACCGCTTGATTATCTCGATAGTTTTAATGAGCGTATTAACCGTGTGACCAGTTCACAAATCAAAGCAGCCTTTCGCAAGCATATCCATCCTGACAAAATGTTGACTGTCACCGTTGGTCAAGGCATCACGGTAGCCAATCCATGAAAAAACTGACTACTAGCACCCTACGTATTATTGGTGGCCAATGGAAACGCCGCACAATCAGTTTTTTGGCGATTGAAGGTCTACGCCCCACACCCGACCGTGTCCGCGAAACCTTGTTTAATTGGCTACAATTTGACATACAGGGTAAACACTGTCTGGATTTATTTGCAGGGAGTGGTGCATTGGGGCTAGAAGCGTTATCTCGTGGGGCAACAAGCTGTTTATTTTGCGAAAAACATGCCGCGCAAGCCAAACATTTAGGAGAGCAATGTCTACACTTAGGCAAGCCAAACACGGTAAAAATGGGTGACAGCTTAAGTTTATTACCCCAATTAGTGCCTCAATGTTTTGATATTGTCTTTATCGACCCCCCCTACGCCTTAAAATTATGGGCTGCTAGTTGTCAACTGTTGGTTGAGCATCAACTGATTAGCACAAACAGTGTGGTGTATTTGGAGGCTGACTGTGACTGGCAAAGTCTTGGCTTAACTGGCCAATGGCAATGCCTTAAAAGTACCAAAGCAGGTACAGTACAGGGCTTTTTAGCCCACTATCGCCCTTTGGAGGATAATTAAGAAATGACGCCGCCCTCATTCAAAAAAGGTTTTTTTGTCAGCCCATTTCGGCCTGCGTCTGGTTTGGCTAATGCCCATTTACAAACGCTGTTCCCTTCATTTCATCGACGTAAACCCTTATCGCTCAAGCGGGAACGACAAAAAATTTACTTAGCTGACGGAGATTTTTTACTACTGGATTATCATACACCTAAACAATGCGAGCCTAATGCGCCCTTAGTACTGGTTATTCATGGCCTAAGTGGGTCAAGCGAATCACACTATGTACTGGGTTTACAACGCGCTTTGGCTGCTATTGGCTGGCCCAGTGTGGCGATGAACTGCCGTGGCGCCACAGAACCCAATCAACAAACCCGTGCGTATCATGCAGGCGCAAGTGATGACGTGATTGCGGTCTATCAACATTTACTGCAACATCAAGCGCGTCCGATAATGATTGTCGGTTATTCCTTGGGCGGTGCCATGACCTTAAAAACACTGGCGGAATTGGGCACAGACGAGCGGCTTTGGGCAGGCGTTGCCGTTTCTGCCCCCTTAGAATTGGGTATTTGTGCTCAACGCTTAGATAGAGGCTTATCCAAAATCTACCGCCGTTATTTACTGACAGGTTTACGGCAATTATGGGAAGCCAAACATGCACATTTTGTACAACAGGGTGCGCAAGCACAAGCACAGCAAATAGCAGAATGCTTGGCTAAGTCGCCCTATCAGTCATTTTGGCAGTTTGATGACCAATTGATGGCACCTTTACATGGATTCGACAATGTACATGATTATTACAGCCGTTGTCGCCCTACACAGTTTTTGACTCATATTCGTACACCGACACTGATTATTCATGCCCATGATGACCCGTTTATGTCATCTGATGTCATTCCTCCTAGCCATACGCTATCGTCATGTATTCATTTTGAATTGGCACAACAAGGCGGCCATGTGGGGTTTATTACAGGGTCGATTCAAAAGCCGATTTATTATTTAGAACAACGCATCCCTGCATTTTTACAGATGATTCAACGCCAACATGCGCATTGATAAATCCTGTAGTTTGTCTTTAGTTGTATGCGTTTAGCAAAACATAACACTATTTCCCTTGTGGATGACCTGCTTCTGTAATCGCCTCTTTAACTTGCGGTGGCATATAGTTTTCATCGTGTTTCGCCAACACTTCTTCGGCTTCGACACGGCCATTGACAAAATGGCCATTTGCCACGATACCCGTCCCTTCTTTGAATAAATCTGGCAAAATCCCTGTATAAGTAACAGGGATTTCATGCTTTAAGTCACTGATTAAAAAGGTCACGGCTAAAGACTGGGGGTCGCGTGATACCGAACCTTTGACAACTAAGCCACCTGCTTGAATACGTTGACCCGAATTGGCCTCGCCTTGCGCCAACTGTGTTGGCGTATAAAATAAATTAATATTTTGCCGCATAGCATACATTGCTAAACCAACCGCAATACCAATCCCTGCCACCAATACCAAGATTAAAATGAGTTTACGTTGACGTTTAGGATTCATAGCGTCTCTCTATAAAGTTCAGGAATTTGGGGTTTTCAAGGCATTTACGCGCTGCGCATCACGTTTTGCTTGCTGCTGTTGTTCCCTAAAAAACTGTTGACGCTCGCGTTGTATTAACCAAAACAAACTGATAATGGCTACAAAAGTTAAACCATAACTCGACCACACATAGACACCGTGCGTGCCCATTGCCATAAACTCTGCCCATGAATTAAAGGCCATGTTTTTGCTCCGTATGCTGCTGTACTAATTCTTTGACCCACTGACTACGACGTTCACGTTGCAAAATAATGTTGCGGGTTTTTAATAAAGTTAATAAAGCAAATAAACAATAAAAGCCAAACATCATCACTAATAAAGGCATCCACATTTCTGCTGGCATTTTAGGTTTAGCGGTCAGGGTGAAGGTGGCACCTTGATGCAGTGTATTCCACCAAACCACAGAATATTTAATAATGGGTAAATTGATAACCCCAACAATCGATAAAATGGCGGCTGCTTTTGCGCCTGTGGCGCTGCTTTCATAAGCGTTATAAAGCGCGATAACCCCCAAATATAAAAACAATAAAATCAACATCGAGGTTAAGCGTGCGTCCCACACCCAATAAGTCCCCCATGTTGGTTTACCCCATACCCCACCTGTCACTAAGGCCAAAAAACAAAACACCGCGCCTAAGCCTGCAATCGCACGTGCCACCATTTCGGCAGTTTTAATCTTCCATACTAAACTAATGACTCCACAAATTGCTAAAGCAAAGTAGGCACTCATTGCTAAACTGGCAGACGGCACATGAATAAAAATAATACGATAACTATTGCCCTGATAATAATCGGGTGGCGCAAACGCCAAACCCCAAACCGTACCTAGGCTAATCAACAACGCTGAGATGATTGCTAACCAAGGAATAAATGCACCACTAATACGATAAAAATGCTTAGGGCTGACGGTTTGCTCAAAGGTTTGCCACATACGTTTTAACCAAGACATGCCTAACCTCCTACTGCTAAGCGTAATGCGGCTGCAACCGCTAAGGGTGTGAGTGTCAATGCTAAAACTAGAAATGCCGCCAATAAGGCTAAATAACCTTCTATCGCTAAGCCACTTAACGAAGCCTGTACGGCGGCAGTTGCAAAAATAATAATAGGAATATGCAAGGGTAAGGTGAGTAGTGGGACTAATACACCGCCTTTACGTAAGGAAACCGTAAGGGCTGCCCCAATCGCACTCAGCAAACTTAACGTAGGTGTGCCCATCAATAAAGTCAAAAATAAAGCGTAAGCCGCCTGTTCTGGCAAATGTAATAATAAAGCGGCAATGGGACTTAATAAGGTTAAACACGCCCCCGTTTGTAACCAATGGGCGAATACTTTGCCAATCACAATAAGGCTTAAGGGCGCAGAACTCACCATTAACTGCTCTAAACTACCGTCTTCATAATCTTGTCTAAATAGACTATCCATCGACAATAAAACTGACAACAAGGCCGCAATCCACACAATGCCACCTGCCATCGCAGCGAGTTTGGCAGGGGTAGAATCGATTGCTAATGGAAATAGGGTGATGACCATGACAAAAAAACAGAGCGGATTTAACCATTCCCCTCCCTGCCGCATGGTCAATTTCAAGTCACGGCTAATCACCGCCCAAACAGATGCCCACATGTTAGCTACGCTCCGCAAACTGACTTAAATCCAGCTGACGAACAGGGACACCCGCCGTAAAAACATGATGCGTCGTCAACAAGACCATCCCACCCTGCTGACAATGTTGCTGTAACCAACCTTCTAAGGCTTGAACCCCTGCCAAATCAATTGCAGTAAACGGCTCATCCAATATCCATAGCGGTGATTGCTCTAAAAATAAACGGGCTAAGGCAACACGGCGTTTTTGACCTGCGGATAAGTTAGCAATGGGTACATCTTCGTATCCTGCTAAGCCCACCTTTGCCAACGCGTGCTCAATCGTGTTAGGCGACACTTTTTTTTGTCGTAATTGCAATAAAAAGACTAAGTTTTCGATAGGATTAAGCAGCATTTTAAGACCCAAAAGGTGTCCCAAAAAACTGACATTTTGTCTAAACAGGTGCGGACTCTCTTGAATAGATTGCTGCTGCCAAAAAATTTCACCCGCAGACAAGGGTGCCAAGCCCATCAAACCATGTAATAAAGTCGTTTTACCCGTCCCATTGGGCCCGACTATTTGCAGCATTTCACTGGGATGAAGGCTAAAGTCTAGCTGACTAAACAACACTCTATCATCGCGCACTGCCTGCAAATGGGTAACTGCCAGCAACTTTACTCTCCCAACAAGGGACATCAATCAGGGCGGCGATTATAACTGAATTCGGGATATGTCCACAGCATCAATACGGTATTTATACATAACTCAAAAAGAACAGTCGTTGGTCTCAGTAGATGTTGAGTAACCATGCTCAAGATAATCTGGCCAATCGCAGAAAATCGTGCATAAAAAAGGCAGCCTACGCTGCCTTATTACCATCCGCTCTTACAAGCCTGCCAGTTTTAAGCGGTTAGCATGCTCACGATACACTGATTTGGGGTCTGTTGAAAAAATATCGCGCAAACCAAACATCAGATTCACTTCGTCTAAATGATTCATCGAATAATTATCACGCAAAACAACGCCTAAATGGCTGCTGCATTGACTGACTAAACCATCATTTGCACCGCCAACGATTAAACTGGTCGCACCCAATAATACATCCGTAGGGTCTAAGACATTGGTTAAGGCCTTAGTGCCACTCCACGAATAAAATTTAATGTTATTCACAGTAGCCGCGCCTTGCCCACAAGCGGTAGTCGGCACACCCGCAGGATACTTGCTATTAAATGCCGCCGAGCCTGATGCCGATAAAGCCGCAATGCTATTTTTAGCGCTTTGATTAAAACTACCTGCACCGTTAAAAAACTCAATCACCCCTGCTAACGCATTCAGTGCCGCATAGGCAATACCACTTAATGAACCCGTCTTGGTCACTAAATCTGCAACTGGAGAACCTTTGACAGGACTACCAATCCCTGTGACTGAAGCAACACGACTTGGAATGGCGGCTGCGACATAACGAATGGAGTGACCACCGTGACTATGCCCCATCAAATTGACTTTGGCTGCCCCTGAAATTGCCAAGATATCTTTCACTTGTTTCAGTAACTGTTCGCCGCGCACTTCGGAGCTTTCTAAAGCCGCCACTTGTGTGACATAAACTTTAGCACCATTTGCCTGTAAATCAGACGGAATTTGATACCAATAGTCTACCGCACCACCAAGTAAAGACTTAAAACCAAACATACCATGTGCCAAAACAATCGGATATTTCGTTTGAGAATACGTAGAAGCCGCTTGTGCTTCCAGCGTGGTCGTGATGCTGAGTGCAGAAATAAGGGTGGTCAGTAGCGCTTTACGAATCATGGCAGTGAATCCTGTCTATGTTCTGGACTTGGGCATCAATACGGCTTTGTCGGTATCGCATGATATTGCGCTTAAACAAATACGTATTTGCTAAATACCTCAGTCCTGTGTTGTTGTTTTTGTCAGACTATAGGCAACACTTGGCTATCACAGAAAACAAGCGTCTGTGCATCGTTTGAATTGAGAAGTGTTGACGATAATCTGTTGTTTTTGTTTGTTATTTACCGCGATTGTGTGTGCTGCGGTTGATAAAATAGTAGACCAAACCCTTTCCGATGAAAAGCGTTTTTAGCAGGACAAATGGTTTTTTCGACAAGCGGTTTTTATACAACTGTCTTTTTTATTGTTAATTAAGGTCATTTATTTGTTTTAAGCTGCCAATACTGATAGCACTCTTGAGATGAATACTCTATTTTTTATATTAAAAACAAAGCGTTTATTGATTTATCTTACTTAAAAGCAAGACCACCTTGTCCGTTTTCGTCAAAAAATTGGCCTTAATTATCAGTTCCACTGAGCAAATCGGCAAAAATTGTCAGACAACTTTTGACGCCAATTAGTTACCGTTTATTGCTAATTTTTTGTGCTAAATTCAGTTATAGTTTGCGCGTTTAGGACTTTAACTTGAGCGCCGATATGTTTCTAATTGATTTTATTCTTCATGTTGACCAGCATCTTGCTGAATTTGTCGCCAACTATGGCCTATGGATTTACGCCATTCTATTCTTGATTGTTTTTGTTGAAACAGGTCTTGTCGTTATGCCCTTTTTACCAGGGGATAGCCTATTGTTTGCAGCGGGGGCTTTAGCTGCAATTGGCCAGATGAATCCCTTTATTTTGGGATTGGTTATTTTTGTCGCTGCCTTTTTAGGTGATACGTGTAATTACCATATTGGTAAACATTTAGGCCGAAAGATGATTGAGAAGTATCGCCTAATCAATATGAAATATTTACATGACACAGAAGCCTATTTTGCCAAACATGGCGGTAAAACCGTTGTTTTTGCGCGTTTTGTACCCATAGTACGCACGTTTAGTCCCTTTGTATCTGGCATGGGCGCTATGCCGTTTAAGCGTTTTATTTTATTTAGTATGTTTGGTTCAGCTTGTTGGATTTTATCTTTTGTCACTTTGGGGTACTTCTTCGGCACCTTACCTGTGGTGAAAGAAAACTTTACCCTCGTCATTTTTGGCATTATTGGTATTAGTTTTGCGCCTATTATCTTTCATGCCATTAAAGCCAAATTTAGCCCCGCCAATGCCAGTTAAATGACATATAAAAAAATGGCGCTTAAAGCGCCATTTTTTTTATAAGGCTATGCTTATCTGAGGGCATAGGTTTCTTCTAAATAACGTAAAATATCTTTAGATTCAAACAATTCAATATTCTGATTCACGTCTATTAAAAAGGGAACTTGTACTCGCCCTTTCTCTGCTAATAATTTAGCACGTTTACTGTTGGGAAGCGGATGGTACTCGCCTGTATGCAAACGGAATGTCGCAGGGCCTACATCGGCTAACTGTTGTTTACCTAAGTTAATCAATTTATAGGCTAACTCCAGTTGACATAATTTTTCACGCACAGGTCGAGAATAAGGACTGGCTTCAAAACTATATAAGACTAAAGGCTGTGGTGCAGGTTTTGAGGCTTGCGCTTGTAAGGCGGTGAGCTTAAAACGCGCTGTTGATGCTAAACGCGAGCTTAACAAATTGAGTGTACTGGCCTGCAAGGCTTTGGGGGTTGTACTGACTTTATACTGTTGGAACAAATACGCATTAATGGCTTGCGCACCCGCTAATTTAACGTGCGTATTGGGGTCAACTAAATAAGGAATGGTCACATCTGTACCCGCTTGTGCTTTTAATTCAGCACTAAAACGGCTTCCGCCTTGTGGGCAAGGATAAATGAGTACGTCTAAATTGAGCTCAGTCAGGGCTTCACGTACTAAACGACATTCGGCGTCGTCTTCTGCATCAAACAACATAGGGGTTAATACAGGTTGTTGAATGTGTTTACTTCCTGATGCGCCACGCCATCCTCTTAAGGTAGAACTGACAACTGACGACAAAATATTCAAATGATGCAGCATATTCCCCACTCCTTCACGTTAAAACTGACGCACTGATAGCAAACTGTCTCGTGCAGTATGATGCGCTTTTGTTAAAGAGTGGGTTTATAACCTACTTAAGTACGTGGAACAATCATTTTTACAGGGCTAGGTTTGCGTTTTGCTGCTTCGTATAACGGCATGACGGTCGGCATTTTGGTTTGTAACTCATTAATCCGTTGATTACTGGACGGATGGGTACTCAAAAAGGCTGGGGGTGCGCCTTTATTAGCCGCCGCCATTTTTTGCCATAAACTGATAGAAGCCCGTGGGTCATAACCTGCGCGCGCTAAAATCTCCAAGCCTATGACATCGGCTTCAGACTCTTGCCCACGACCATGAGGTAAGGTCAATCCTAGATGAGTCACCGTTTGTAAGACGGCGGCTTGTTTTGCATCCATATTAGTGACCATCGCTAATAGCGTCATACCCGCTTGTTGGGCATAGGCCTGCGAAATACGTTCACGACCATGCTCGCGTAAGGCATGGGCGATTTCATGTCCCATAATTGCAGCGATTTCGTCGTCTGTGAGTTTTAAGTTATTGATAATTCCTGTAAAAAACATAATTTTACCGCCAGGTGCGCAGTAAGCATTGAGGTCATTTCGCGTTTCTAAATTTACTTCCCATGCCCATGAAGGGGCTTCAGGCCTAAAAATGGCTGTTTGTGGAATAATACGGTCAGCAATTTTACGAATACGTTCTAAATTTGCTTTATCGGTATTTAATGCCCCCTTTTTTTGGGCAGCCGATAGCTCACCACGGTAAGACTGCAACGCCATCGCGTTGACTTGCTCAGTCGGTAATAACAGGAACTGTTTACGCTGTACGCCAATTGCACCTTCTTGTGTACTGCTACTACAGGCAGCAAGCAATACGAATAACGGGACGACGCTGTATTTACGCCAGTTCATGACTCAACTCCTAGACTCAGCACATCAAAATTTATGTGCTCACTATAGCATTTTCAAGTGCTTTTGTAGCTCATTCGCTGATACCCGCGTAAAGTACGGTCAACCTCTCGCTATATTTTCGTGAATTGTTGTGTCACTATGGCGGAAGACGTTAAGAAAAGCCTCTATACAGTGTCATGTCAGTCAATTAAGGGAAAATTATCCCTTAAAAATCCACCTTCGACCCTTCGGCAGGCTCAGGGCTGGCCAAGCTCAGGGTACATTTTTCGTTGGTTGAACGGTGGTCACCGAGCGCAGCCGAAGTGAGTCGAACCCAATAAAACATTCTTAACTGACTGGGATTATCTAGACAGTGTGATGAGTATTTGAGTTCGTCCCGCTATTAAAGCTGACACAAACGCTGTTGTTGATAGAGTTTGGCTAAACTGTCAAGCCACGGCAAATACACGTGTTGATAGCATTGTTGATAAAACCGCGCGTGCACGGCATTAGGATAAAAGACTTTATCAATCCGACTCATCGCAGCGACCGCAGTATCTAAATCAGGATAGATACGCATGCCAACGGCAGCGCACATAGCTGCTCCTAAGCCTGATGTTTCGCTAGTATGCGGTTTGTTGATGGGCATATTAAAGATATCCGCCGCCGTTTGCATGACCGCATCCGACTGTGAGCCACCCCCTGCCGCAAATAATTGTGTAATCACTTGCTTGGTTTGTTGTTCAACTTGTTGTTGGCCTTGTTTTAGCGCAAACAATAAGCCTTCAACTAAGGCTCTATACCAGTCAGCTTTCGTGTGTTGTGTGCTTAAACCCAATAATGCACCCTTAGAGATACTTTCGCCTGCACTTTGCACACTCAAGCTCGGTTGCCACAATAAACCATTTGCACCAGCAGGGGTCGAGGCTAACCATGTTTCTAATACCTCTAATGCTTGTTTCCCCTGTTGTTCAGCTGCCTGTATTTCTGGTGCTGCAATATGACGTCGAAAATAATTGACTAAAGCAAAACCTTGAGGAATCTGACTTTCTAGACAATAACGCTGCGGAACTAAGGCAGGATATGGAGGTAATGGCGGTTTGAGAGAAATATAGTTATAACTGATGGTATTGTAAGTCGCTGTTGTACCAAAACTGAGCGCACCTTGCCACGGATGAACACAGCCCGCCCCCATCACTTCACAGGCTTTATCTGCCCCTGCCGCTACAATGGCTAGGCCTGCAGGCAAGCCCAATTCTTGTGCTGCTGCCACAGGCAACTGTCCCAACAGTTTACCCGCAGCCACTAATTTGGGCAGTTTATCTAGGCTTAATCCCAACGCCTGCCAACGCCAATCCCAAGCGTGGTGCCATTGGTGTTTTTTATAATCAAAGGGAATATAGCCAACTTGCGAGGCGACAGCGTCCTTAAATTCCCCCGTCAGCTTGTAGGTCAAAAATCCTGATAACAATAAAAATTTATGTGTTTTTGCCCAAATATCGGGGCGATGTACGGCAAACCAGTTCGCTTGTGCGCGTAATCGTAATTGTCGAATCGTTTTTTGATGGCCACTGAGCTGGTGTAGCTTTTGCCAATATATCGCTAAAGATGGCAGACTCTCGGCTTCGCGTTCATCTAACCACAAAATCGCAGGATGTAACGCATTGCCGTGTTCATCAACCAGCACAACCGTCCCACGTTGTGTCGTCAGTGTCGCTGCGGTAATGGTATTAGGGTCAACACCTTGCTGCCATAATTGCTGACAAGCTGTTACCAAGCATTGCCAATAATAATTTGCATCTTGCTCGGCATAACCTTGCTTAACCGAAAAATACGGTGGGTCAAAACTGAGTTGACTGCGAGCAAGTAAATGCCCACGCTCATTAAAAACAAAGGCACGTAAACTTTGTGTACCGCAATCAATACTCAAAAAACGTGCCTTATTCATCTTATTTTAATCCTTGTGGCAAACTGTAATAACGTTGCCAAATTGATTGATAACGCGCCAACTCAGATTGCCAATAGCTTTCAGTCCATCCTTCAGCCAGTGCAATCGCTTTAATACGCTCGATATGGTGTAATCCGCCATCTACTAATAATAATCCTAAACGGCTACGTCTGAGCAATAAATCATCTAAATGTACGACTTGTTCATAACGCAACGCCCAACGTAACTCTGCCCATAACGTATAGGTTTCTGGAATAAATACCAACTCGTCTGCTGGCATTTCTTGCAAAAATTGGCCAGCCAAATAACCATATTTACCGATAAAGCGACGTTCTTGTGCGGCATCAAATGGCGTTTTTAAGTTGGCAGCTTGACTAAAAATCGCCGCTTTTTGCTCGCGTTGTTTAATACTAGGCAACCAAGGCTCGGCAGCCGTTAATACATCTTGTGCGATTTGGCGAAAAGTCGTGAGTTTACCACCTGATACACTGATTAGGCCGTTATCTGCCCATACTGCATGGTCACGACGTTCTTTAGAAGGGTCTAAACCTTTACCACTACTGACGATAGGACGTACCCCCGAAAAGGTCGCAATCACATCGGCTGTTGTTAATTTTGCCGTAGGGAACTCATGATTCGCTGCGCGTAAGAGATAGTTTACTTCCTCCGCCGTAATCACCGCCTCATCATCTAAATCCGTTTTATGGTCTAAGTCGGTTGTCCCAATCACCGTACGCCCTTCCCACGCATAAATAAACATGGCGCGTTGGTCGTCTGGATGAAATAAAATCAGTGCATCTTGTAAGGGCAAACGTTCGGCCGAAACGACTAAGTGACTGCCCCGTTGGGGACGAACACTCACGGTTTCAGGCGCAATTTGCTGGCGTAAGCGATTGACCCACGCACCTGTCGCATTCACAACCGTCTTTGTTTTTAGCGATACACGCTGGCCAGTCACTTCATCGACGACGTGTAAACCTACAATTTTTCCCTCTTGCATAATCGACTTTTCGGCTTTTACATAGTTCAAACAGACGCCACCGTCTTTGACAGCCTCATCTAATACCCGTAATACCAGACGGGTGTCATCGGTCACTGCATCGGTGTATCGAGACGCACCTAACAGTTTTTGACTACGGTAATTCGGGACACGCGCTAAAAACTTTTTAGCATTAAAATAGCTACGGTCTTTAATACCTGCCAAAAAGTCATACGCCATCAATAAGATAGCAAACGCCCAACGATTGGTTTTTATCCCACCGCCTTGATAATGTGCAAAAAAATAACTCATACGGTCAACCAAACCTGGCGCTTCTTGCAATAAACGCTCACGCTCCACTAAAGAATGTTTGGTTAATTTAATATCTCCCATCGCAATATAACGTAAACCGCCATGAACCATTTTAGAAGAACGGCTAGACGTGCCAAAGGCATAATCTTTTTGGTCTATCAACAAGACTTTGAGGCCAGTTCGTGCGGCTTCGCGGGCAACACCCGCCCCTGTAATACCGCCACCGACAACGACGATATCCCACTCTTGCTGAGCAAGCGATGGCCATAACTGTTCACGATTTAACATCTTTTTCTGTCCAATCATCAAAAAAATTCTACTAGTATCCTCAACATCGGTTTACTGTGAGCCGAGTATGCCAAGAAACACCACAAATAGATTACTTTTTAACCAACCATAACGCACAGGCCGCCCTTTAGTCAGAATGACTCGTTTGTTATGTATTGATTAAACACTCGATTTTTAGCTTTCATCGAAATTGGCATCTTTACAAGCCAACAAACGACCTGCTTGTACATCCGCAAGGGATTACACTGTGTCTTCCAAGCATCAAGACACAGGTTAGTGTTACCCTAATCCAGCAATAACTTATGTGGATTCAGTCGTTGTTCGACATCAAAGTGCTTAGCCAGCGCCTGTAATGCGGCCACACCTAAAACCCCTTTTTCGGCTTCTAGATACGGAGCATGGTCTTGACCGACACCATGTTGATGGCTGATAGTACCGCCATGTTTAACAATAACTTGCGAGGCATCTGCTTTGAGTTTTTGCCAACGCGCAAAGGTACGCGCATAGTCTGTACCCACGCGATAAACATAGGTGGTATAAATACTCGAACCTTGAGTATATAAATGAGATAAGTGACTAAATGCCAATACTTGCTCGCCTTCTGCTTCTAAGGCATGGCGCAAGGCATGTTCGACATCGGTCATATAAGGCGTGACTTTTTGCCAATCGACTGCCGTTTCTAAGGTATCAACGGCATAACCTAAATACCACAAGGCTTCACGCAAATAGGGGGCACGAAAACGATTTTGGTGCCAACGCTTACCCAATACTTGCCCCGTCGCAACGGTATCGAAGGCCTTGAGGATGCGGGTGACTTCTTGTTGTGCAAACTTAATGCGCTGCGGGCTGCCCGTAAAACCCACCGTCAACATACATTTACCTGCACTTGCACCACGCCATGCCAATACTTTTTCTAAGCCTGCAATGGCAAGCGCATGCCCAGCTAAGGTTAATTGGGTACGTGTTTCTTCGGCATTGCTTAAACGAATCATCGACAAAGGAATTTTTTGCTGTACCAATTCGCGTACAGCAGACTTTGCTTTTGCCCAATCAGGCACAAAGTACACACAAAATTCTTCTTGCTCAGCCATACGACTAATACGTACCGTCGCTTCGGTAATAATACCAAAGCGTCCTTCCGAACCCATAATCATTTCACGGATATCAGGCCCTGCACTTGACGCTGGTACAGTCGGAATATCTAAGCTACCTGCTAGCGTTTCAACACGTCCGCCGGCAAATAATTGTTCGATGCGGCCATAATGTAAAGACTGCTGGCCACTGGAACGACTGGCAATCCACCCCCCTAAGGTGGATAACTCGAAGGATTGGGGATAATGACCTAAGGTATAGCCATGCGGTTTTAATAAGGCTTCGACTTGTGGGCCATTTGCGCCTGCACCAATGGTTGCAAGTTGTGATGACTCATCTAAATGAATGAGGCCATTTAAGCGTGTTAGTGCCAATGTTAAGATGGGACGCGAATCGGCAACAGGATTGATATGGCCAACCACGGAGGTACCGCCACCGTAAGGAATGACTACCCAATTATGCTGTTTCGCTAAGGATAATAATTCAGCGACTTGTTGACTGGTATTTGGCAAGGCAACACCGTCGGGAAATACAGGGATATCGCCCGAACGCCATGCTAACCAATCAGGTAAACTCTGACCACGGGCATAACGGACACGTGTTTCGGCATCTAAATGAATCAGAGGATGTGCAGGCAAACGACTGGCAGGCACTTTTGCCATGACTTCGGCTAAAGTGGCATCCCGCAAGGGGGTTGCTTTACCTAATAGACCTTCGAGAAACTGACGCGCTTTTGTATTGACAGTCATTTTCACTTGACTGTCACCCCAGCTATTCCATTGACGCATAATTGCCTCAAGAACACAGTCTGTAAGTTCAATATGTCAAACTTACAGACGTAGATGGTTGATATTACACAACTGGTCGGCTGGAGGAACGACGTACACTCATGACATTTGCTAAGTTACGCTCACCTAAGGCACTGAGCTGCCACCACAAACGCTGGTCATTATCTTTCACAACTTTAGAGATAAACCCTAGAGTACGAAACTGCATTTTGATGGTACTAAAACACATGGGGGTGATTTGCACTTCAACCACGGCATGTGTTTTGGGATAATCTGCTTGTACTTCGGTAAGCGCATTTTTTTGCAAGCGCTCGTTGATTTTCGCAGCCATAAAGTCTTCGGTTTGGGCTTGCAAAAGATGCGGCCCAAAACTGACCAGTAACTCGTTCCATGATAGGCGTGTCTTGACATATACATCTTGACAATTCCCGCCAGCATAGGCTTTACAACGGTACTGCACTTCAAAAAGTTCTTCACCTTTCGACAGATTCTCGGTACTGACCGCCGTACTAGCTAACCATTTTTCACGCTCTTGTTCTAATTCTTGCACGCGTTTGCGTAGGTTTTCGCATTCTTTTTCGAGCTGGCCGAGTGAGCTGGTACTGCCAATACGTACCCAACCTGTTGCAGGGTATTTACGAATAAAATTAGGCACTGCGTTATGTAGAACATGAGCCAAATCACGACTATCACGCCAGTAAACAATATTTTCACGCTCTCTCAACAAAAGCTTTCTAAAATCCCCAAATTTTAGTTTGCCTTCAACATTTTGCTCTTGTAAGTCATTCGCACGAGTTTCTGGTGCTTCATGCATCAAGATTAAGATAGGTTTTTGTTTGGTTGCCGCATACACATATTCCATATGGGTATAGCTGACGCCGGACGGCATGAGAGAACCATAACGACTACCTAATAGCAAAATGTAATAGTCACTGTCATCAATACGCCGCCGTATATTGACCATGGTACTTAAACTTTGAGTATGTGCTTCTAGTGTCGTCGGCAAACAACCGAGACTAGGTAATGTTTGAAGCAAGACTCCGCGCTCTTCCCGCAAGTCTGTATACGTCGCACTGATAAAGACTTGATAGCGTTTATCGGTCACTGTTCTCTTCCTAAACTTATATTAAGATATTTAACTATTTACACTTAGGAATTTAATATAAAACAATAAGTTAATGCAAAAAATAACCTATTGGCATCTCCTAAGTTTTTAAGGGTATCGCTCATCAGATGAGATACATGGGTGTCTTGTGAATGCATTGTTGTTATTCATCGCAGCAGCTTAAGCTACAACGCCAACAGCGCATTAATCACTGTTATCGTTCATCCTGTTGTGCTTTTCTATAGTAACGGCAAAATATACTAAAAAATGATACAGCCGTCAGATTCTCAATGCTGACAATAGCATTAAGCCATTATATTGACTAGTACACTTACTTAATTGTCTACGATTTTCACCATTTTAGACGTAAATTTTCTTGTCTTAGTCCTGACTTGTGTGAAAAACCGAAACAGATGGGACATGTACTTTTCTTGCTTGTACGGACTGGCCAAAAAATATCGCCGCATGTTGTTCAAAAATCGCGGCATCATCCGTTGTCAAAAAATGTAATTTTCCGTTTTTAGAACAGTTTTGTTCCATTTGGGGATGGCGCTTTAAGTAATCCGCTAGACTCGGCGCAACAATTTGTCCCTGTGATACGACATTCACCCCCTCAGGCAAAAACTGTTTTATCTTATGGATAAGCAACGGATAATGTGTACAGCCCAAGATAACTGTATCAATATCGGCATTTTGTGCCAGTAAATGCTGAATATTTTCTTCGACAAAATAGTCGGCACCGCGACTATCATATTGACCATTTTCGACCAAAGGTACCCACATTGGGCAAGCCTGCTGATAAACGTGAATATCAGGAAATAATTTTTGAATTTCTATGACATACGATTGCGAGTTGACCGTACCTGTTGTTCCCAACACGCCCACTGCACGGTGTTGACTTAAAGCACCAACGGCCTCAACACTGGGACGAATGACGCCGAGTACACGACGTTGAGCATCTATGCGTGGTAAGTCTTGTTGTTGTATGGTACGTAGGGCTTTGGCAGAGGCGGTATTGCACGCTAAAATCACCAGTTGGCAGCCTTGTGCAAACAAATATTGCACGCACTCTAAGGTAAATTGATAAACCGTATCATAAGAACGTGTGCCATAAGGTGCACGGGCGTTATCGCCTAAATACAGATAGTCGTAGTCTGGTAACTGCGCCACTAATTCTTTAAGTACCGTTAAACCACCATAACCCGAATCAAAAACGCCTATAGGTGCACTCGACATAGCTTCACTCACTCAACGCTAGAAGCAGTTTAATCGTTATACTTAAATATTAGCCATAAAAAAAGCCGATGATAACATCGGCTTTTTGAATTTGGAGCGGGAAACGAGACTCGAACTCGCGACCCTAACCTTGGCAAGGTTATGCTCTACCAACTGAGCTATTCCCGCTTAAAGTGAATCAATCACTAAGTAGGGCGGCATTATAGGGCGATAAAAAAAAGCGTCAAGCATTTTTAGCTAAGAAAAACGCTTTTTCTCATCTACCGCTTACTTTTTAAGCTCTACGCCATGTTGTACCTTGTCGCGAATCTTCTAACACAATCCCTTTTGCCAACAATTGCGCACGAATTTGGTCTGCTCCTGCAAAATCTTTTGCTTTTTTGGCATCACTACGTGCTTGAATCAGATGCTCTATTTCTGTATCACTCAGTCCGTCTGTGGCAGCCAAACCCTGTAAAAATTTTTCAGGATTATCTTGCAAAATCCCCAACACCGCACCTAATTCGCGTAAGCGCCCTGCCAAACCTGCGGCCACGTCCGTTTCACCTGCTTTATCGGCACGATTGACTTCGCGGGCGAGTTCATATAGCACAGCAAGCGCCTCGGGCGTATTAAAGTCATCATCCATTGCACTATTAAACCGCTCAACAAAAGACTCTCCCCCTTGTGCCGCCACGACAGGCAATCCTTTCAACGTATGATAAAAGCGTTCTAAGGCTTGTTTGGTTTGATTTAATGCGGCGTCAGAAAAATTTAACGGGCTACGATAATGACTGGCAACAATAAAATAACGCAGTACTTCGGGGGCAAATAATTTAAGGACTTCACGAATAGTAAAAAAATTATTGAGCGATTTAGACATTTTTTCGTCATCAACCAGCACAAACCCCACATGCATCCATGTGTTGACATAGGTTTCGCCTGTTGCACCTTCCGATTGCGCAATTTCGTTTTCATGATGTGGGAATTGTAAATCGCCACCACCGCCATGAATATCAAAATGATTACCTAAGCAACAAGTCGACATTGCCGAACATTCAATATGCCAACCTGGGCGGCCATTCCCCCATGGCGACATCCATGCAGGCTCATTGACTTTGGCTGCTTTCCATAAGACAAAATCCATGGGATTCTTTTTAATGTCATCCACCTCGACGCGCGCACCCGCTTGTAAATCGTCAAGATTTTTGTGCGATAAACGGCCATAACGTGGAAACTTACTGACTTCGTAATACACATCACCGTTGGCTGCGGGATACGCCAAACCGTTATCCACTAACTTTTGTACCATATCAATAATTTGTGGCACAAATTCGGTGGCTTTGGGCTCTTGATTCGGTTTAATCACCCCTAAAGCCGCCGCATCTTCATCCATAGCGGCGATATAACGTCCCGTCAAGGCCTCCACACTTTCACCATTGTCATGGGCACGCTTGATGATTTTATCATCAATATCGGTGATATTACGGACATACTCTACCTGATAACCCCGCGCTCTTAAGTAACGGGTAATCACATCAAACGATACCAACACTCGCGCATGGCCAATATGACAGTAATCATAAACGGTCATACCACAGACATACATCTTGACGTGGCCTGCGTGTAGAGGTCGAAAAATTTCTTTCTGGCGAGTTTCAGTATTAAAAATCGTTAACATACCGCGATGTTCCATAGCTATCCGCAAAATAATCTATCATTATACGGGACGTTTTGAGTCTACACGCGATGTGTCGTCTATATTTGTTTGGATTTTAACCTTTTCATACGCGTTTTAGGCGTTTATCTGGGTGTTTACACCGTGTATGCGTAAAAGAACTACCCAGCCACGCCAGACTTAGCGATAATTAAACACCACGTTGCCCATAGGATAGGTTTATGCCCCGTTTCGATTTTATTGCCGCAGGACAAAAAGTGATTAGCACCGAACAAGCGGCGTTAGACACTTTACGGCCTCATATAAACGCTAATTTTCAGGCAGCATGTGAACTTATTTTAGCCTGTCAGGGACGCGTGATTGTCATGGGCATGGGCAAATCGGGGCATATCGGCAATAAAATTGCCGCAACACTCGCCTCAACAGGGACACCCGCCTTTTTTGTACATCCTGCCGAAGCGAGTCATGGCGACTTGGGCATGATTACCACACAAGATGTGGTGATTGCGATTTCTAACTCAGGTGAAGCGCATGAAATTCTGACGATTCTGCCAGTCATCAAACGCTTACATATTAAATTGATTAGCATTACCGCTAACGCCCAGTCTAGCATGGCACAACTCGCTGATATCAGTCTGGAAATTGGTAAAAGTGAAGAAGCCTGTCCCTTAGGTCTTGCGCCAACTTCAAGCACAACGGCAACGTTAGTCTTGGGTGATGCACTGGCTGTTGCCTTGTTGGCAGCACGTGGGTTTACTGCGGAAGACTTTGCACTCTCACATCCTGGCGGTGCCTTAGGGCGTAAATTATTACTTCGTGTCAATGATTTAATGCACAGTGGCGACGGCGTACCGATTGTACAAGAAAACACACTTATCCGTGATGCGCTGCTAGAGATTAGCCGTAAAGGGTTAGGAATGACTGCTGTGGTCAATGCCGAAGGGCAATTGACAGGTATTTATACCGATGGCGATTTACGTCGCACCTTAGATTTAGACATTGATGTCCGCCAAACGCCTATTACGGTGGTCATGAACAAAACACCCAAAACCATTAAGCCTCAACTCTTAGCCGCAGAAGCAGTCGCCCTGATGGAAGAGAAAAAAATTAATGGCGTCATTGTCGTGGATGACCAGTATCGTCCTGTTGGCGCACTCAATATGCACGATTTATTAAAGGCAGGAGTAGTCTAATGGCTGCGGTCAAAATTACAGAAAAAGCACGTGCTGTACGTTTATTGGTACTCGATGTGGACGGCGTACTCACGGATGGTCGTCTGTACTTTAGCGAAGATGGCCAAGAGCTAAAAACCTTCGATACACAAGATGGTCATGGCATTAAAATGTTACAACAAGCAGGTGTTGCTTGCGCTATCATTACAGGACGTAATACCCAACTCGTCGCCAGACGTGCCGCTAATTTAGGGATTAAACATCTCTTACAAGGCCGCGAAGATAAAGGGATTGCCCTCAAAGCCTTAAGCCAAGAACTACATATACCCTTAGATGAAATTGCCTATGTGGGCGACGACTGGCCTGATTTACCTGCTATACGGATGGCGGGTTTAGGTGTCGCTGTTGCCAATGCGCATCGTGAATTACGTCGTCATGCCGATTTAGTCACCACGGCGCGCGGGGGACGCGGTGCAGTACGCGAAGTGTGTGATTTAATTTTAGAGGCGCAAGGCCTATACGAACAAGCCTTAGCACCCTATTTGGAGTAAGGCGTGGATATCCGTAATAGCTTGAGTTTAGCAGGCGGTTTACTGGTACTCGCTACAGTGGGTTACTATTGGGGTGGGCTCGGCCAAAAAACCATACGCCTAAATACCAGTGACCCTCAAAACCTCCCCGAATATGAGGTGCAAACCTTAGAAGGCCTACAAACCAATGCTTCAGGTCAAATTGAGCGTACATTGCGCGCGCAAGCGTTGACACACTATCGTCAACCCGAACAAAGTATTCTGCAAACACCCGATGTCACTTTATATCAGGCGGGTCAAGCGGCATGGCACATCACCGCTCAGCTTGCCACCGCCCATGAAAGCGAACAAACTATCCATCTATCAGGAAAAGTAACAGGTCAACGTCTAAATAGCACTGCGCTTAGCTTAAAAACCGAGTTTTTATCCGCCAATCAACGGACACAAACCCTGAGTACCGACCGTGCTGTAGAAATCCGTTCTGCTTACGCTCAACTCAATAGCCAAGGGTTAGATGCTAATATAGAGCAAGGTGTATTAACTTTTCCTGCCCATGTACGAGGAACTTATGTGGTACCGCCTCGCTAGTTTATGTTTATGTCTTAGCCCATTGCTTGCCAATGCTCTGCCTAACGACCGCGACCAACCCATTTCTATTGCCGCCAATAGTGCCAGTTTTAACGAGAAAACGGGTATCGCCACTTACACAGGCAATATTGAAGTACAACAAGGTAGCTTATTGATTAAGGCCGATGAAATCATTGCCACTGTCGACAAACAAGGCACTATCATCAGTGTGGTTGCTAAGGGTAAACCTGCACGTTTTCAACAGCAGCCTGCTACCGACAAAGGCATCGCATCAGCCGAAGCCGAAGAGGTTAACTATCAAGCGCGTGACGGTCTGGTGCAACTCAAAGGTAACGCCAAACTACAACAAGATAATTCCAGCTTCAAAAGTCAACAAATTAGCTATAGCTTAGATAAAGGCGAGATTGAAGCCAAAGGTGACAGTAAAAATCGTGTACAACTCGTTTTTCCGCCGCCTAAAAAAGAAGACCGTAAAACTAAAAAACTGGGAGAACCCCCGACAAGCACAGGAACACAACCATGAGCCTACGTGCTGAGAACTTGGCCAAAAGCTACAAAGGGCGCACCGTTGTTAAAGACGTGAGCTTGACCGTCGAAAAAGCACAAATTGTGGGCTTACTTGGGCCTAACGGCGCAGGCAAAACGACCAGCTTTTACATGATTGTTGGTCTTGTTCCTATGGATAAAGGCCGCATTTTATTAGAAGGCGATAATATCTCGTTGTTATCTATGCATGGCCGCGCACGACGTGGCATTGGTTATTTACCACAAGAAGCCTCTATTTTTCGCAAGCTGACTGTTGAAGACAATATTTTAGCGATTTTAGAAACGCGTAGCGACTTAAATAAACACCAGCGTCATGCCAAAGCAGATGCATTACTAGAAGAATTTCATATTACCCATATTCGAAAAAGTTTGGGCATGAGCTTGTCAGGCGGCGAACGTAGGCGCGTTGAAATTGCGCGCGCACTCGCCACTGAGCCAAGTTTTATCTTATTAGATGAGCCCTTTGCAGGCGTAGATCCCATTTCTGTTGCCGATATTAAAAGTATTATCAGTCATCTCAAAAATCGGGGTATTGGCGTACTCATCACCGACCACCACGTCCGTGAAACCTTAGATATTTGCGAAAAGGCGTATATTGTGAATAGCGGCGTCATGATTGCCGAAGGGACGCCTGCAGAAGTTTTAGCCAATGATTTAGTACGTCAAGTTTATCTCGGTCAAGAGTTTACTCTGTAAAATCATCTAGACTGTTAGACGTTTGCTTAAACTATTTCCCTGTATGTGTTAGGGTGATTTAGCGGCGCCAAAGCCTCTTTAGACACAGCTTTATGTCGCGCTTTGGGGATAACACCCCATATTCCTACACATAAACAACCTTTAGAGTATTTATCCTAGAAACAGGCCTATTTTTTGCATGGCGAAAATCACAAGCGCGTTATATACTGATACCTATATTCTGAGAATTTTAGACTAGCGGTGCTTTGAGGTATGATAGACCAATCCCTCACAAGTTACCTCTATTTTGCTGTGAAATAGGGTTATGAAAGTATCACTGAACGTCCAACTTGGCCAACATTTAACAATGACCCCTCAATTGCAACAAGCGATTCGTTTGTTGCAACTGTCCACCATCGAACTTCAGCAAGAAATTCAAAGCGCACTCGACTCGAATCCTCTACTAGAAGTAGATGAAAACGAACACTTTAGTACGCCTAGCGACGCCACGCCTGACTCCTCATCCAACGAAGATACACGCCAAGATGATTATGAAACAGAACTCGCAGCTGGCACACTGGACATTAACAATAACACAGATATCCCTGACGACCTCCCTGTAGATAGTGCATGGGATGATATTTACAACACCAGCAGTAGCGGCTCTGCCAGCCATGATGACGATGATGAAGGATTTGAAGCCCGCTCCACCGTTGCCGAAACCTTATATGACCATTTGTTGTGGCAAGTCAATTTAACGCCTTTTACGCTCACCGATAAAACCATTGCTGTTTGTTTAATTGACGCTTTAGATGAAAACGGCTATTTGACCGTCGAATTAGATGATATTTTAGAAGCGGCACAAAATATTCTGCCCGATGTCGACATTGACTTAGACGAAGTCGTCGCCGTCTTACACCGTATTCAACAATTTGAACCCGCAGGGATTGGTGCACGTAATTTACAAGAGTGCTTGAGTATTCAACTAAAACAACTGCCCGCCTCTACCCCACATCGGGATAATGCACTCCTCATTTTGAATGAGCATTTAGACTTATTGGCCAGCCAAGACCAAGCCGCGCTACTCAAAAAGACTAAATTCAGCGAGCATCAACTCTTAGCAGCCGTAGCCTTAATTCAAGACCTTAATCCACATCCAGGTGGCAAAATAGGTCAAAATGACTCTAACTATATTATTCCAGATGTCATTGTCAGCAAACAACATCAACGCTGGCGCGTAGAGCTTAACCCTGATACTGCACCTAAATTACGCATCAATGCAAATTACGCCAGTCTCGTACGTCGTGCTGATAACAGTGCCGACAACACGTATTTACGTAATCACTTACAAGAAGCACGTTGGTTTCTAAAAAGTCTACAAAGTCGGCATGAAACCCTACTCAAAGTCGCAACCTGTATCGTTGAACATCAACGTGCATTTTTAGAACAAGGGGCTGAAGCCATGAAAGCCCTTGTTTTGCGTGATGTTGCCGAAGAAGTTGGCTTACATGAATCTACGGTCTCACGCGTGACGAGCCAAAAGTACATGCACACCCCACGCGGCATTTTTGAATTAAAATACTTTTTCTCTAGTCATGTGGGCACAAGCTCAGGCGGCGAGTGCTCCTCTACCGCAATTAGAGCCATGATTAAGAAGTTAGTCAGTCAAGAAGATGCGCGTAAGCCTTTATCTGACAACAAAATTGCTGACCTACTACAAGAGCAAGGCATTGAGGTGGCAAGACGTACCATTGCAAAATATCGCGAATCGCTCAACATTCCATCATCTAGTGATAGAAAACGCTTGCTTTAGTAGTCCGTTTATGGATACATTCAGATTACAGATCTGACATTTGTTGTACATAAAGCACGGTGAGTGCCTATATTGTAAACAGCAAAAATCGGTGATATTGGCTTTTAGCGAAGAGCTTACTTCGTTAGGCCGAACGACCACTTGACGCTGACTGATCATCTGCCAAAAAATGGCCGCCCGACCTCGATAGTAGGTTCTCGTATTAGGGACATGGGTTAGCTTTTATCAAAAATAAGATGCTATCTATCTTGGCTTTTTTTTGATGTGAGCATAGCCCTGTTCATTGTATGTCACAACAAAACGAGGAATGGTCATTATGCAAATGATTATCAGTGGTCACCATGTTGAAGTTACCCAAGCCTTAAAAGAATACGTACATAACAAGCTCTCCAAAGTTGAACGCCACTTTGACCATATCACAAGTATGCAGGTTATCTTGAGTATCGAAAAACTCGCCCAAAAAGCAGAGGCGACGATTCGTTTATCTGGCGCAGAATTATTTGCCAATGCCGAATCTCAGGATATGTACGCTGCCATTGATTTATTAACGGATAAATTAGACCGTCAAATTTTACGCCACAAAGAAAAACTTAAAAGTCATCATTAAGAGACGTCTGAGTTAAGCCCGACCTATGTCGGGCTTTTTTATTGGCTCTGTTGCCAATTAGCGGTAGTCAAATAAATTTAATTTGTCAAATATGAAACGATTGAAGTTGTCATAATTACATGGCACTCTCTGATAACGGTATAAAATACACATTGCTAATGAAGTACTTATATCGCTCTAAGGCTGTTAGACTCACCACATTAGACGACTGTTATGCAAAGTTTACTGATTGTCAGCGGCCGTTCTGGCTCTGGAAAAAGTTCTGCTCTTAATATTCTGGAAGACTTAGGCTACTACTGTATTGATAACTTACCGTTAAGCCTACTGCCCTCTCTCGTCAAACATCTACAACAAGAATCGCACATTCAACGTATAGGGGTGGGTGTGGATGTACGTAGCCTACCCGACGACCTAAAAAAATTTGACCAAGTCTTACTCGATATCGACCATTTAGGTATTAGCACAGACACGCTGTTCTTAAATGCGCGTGATGATATTTTACTGGCGCGATTTAGCTCTACGCGCCGTCGTCATCCCTTAAGTAATAGTCAAATTTCACTGAATGAAGCCATAGAACAAGAAAAAGAATTACTAGAACCCATTTCCAGTCGCGCTAGTCTATACTTAGATACAAGTGACCTGAATGTACACGAATTACAACACACACTGGCCATTCGACTCGCCCATAATAAACACATGACTATTTTGTTAGAGTCATTTGGTTATAAGCATGGTGTGCCTTTAGATGCCGATTTTGTCTTTGATGTACGTTGTTTACCCAACCCACATTGGCAAAGTTCATTACGTGAATTAACGGGCATTGACCCCGCTATTAAAGAATTTTTAACAGGACATCCAGAAGTAGAAGCACTCTATCAAGACATTAGTCAATTTCTGCTAAAATGGATTCCACGACTCACTGCCGACCATCGCCATTATTTGACCATTGCGATTGGGTGTACAGGAGGACAACACCGCTCCGTTTATATGGTTGAACGCTTACGCGACTATTTAATGACCATTTTACCGCACATCCAAATATTACATCGGGAACTTGTAAGAAAAAAATGATTACCACCGACATTTGTATTATTAACAAACTAGGACTACATGCACGCGCCACTGCTAAATTGGTCGCGTTGGCGTCGGGCTTTCGCTCCAGCATTAAATTGACTAAAGGAAGCAAAACTGTCGATGCCAAAAATATGATGGGCGTCTTAATGCTCGGCGCTGGCAAAGGCACAACGCTTGGCCTTATGATTGACGGGGATGATGCCGAACAAGCACATCAAGCGATTGTGGATTTGTTTAACCGTCGTTTTGATGAAGGTGAGTAAGCCGCAAGCCCTATGACGATACTCACGTTCACCCACCTATACTGCCGCTGGTTTGGGTACCGTTGAGACCTTAAATTAAGCGGTAGCAAAACGTCAACAGCCCATCCTTAAAGTTTGCTATAATCCATTTTTATTTAAGATATAGTTTATTATGCGTAACTCCGCCCAAGAACACGACTATGACCCTAATTTTGTGAGCAAAAGCGAGCAAAAACGTGCCATGGAGCGTTTACAAGCCATTGGCGAACAATTAGCGGAGTTACCTGCGGGACAACTCAAAAAACTGCCTATTTCTGAAGAACTACGAGACGCATTGTTATTTTTGCCCACCTTAAAAAGCAATGAAGCCAAACGTCGACACAAACAACTGATTGGCAAATTGATGCGTCACGAAGATGAAGATGCCTTGCTACAAGCCTTAAATCAACGTAAACAGCCTAACCTAGAGCGCCAACTCAGCTTATGGGTTGACCGTTTGATTAGCCAAGGTGAATCTGCCCTGCAAGAAGCATTGCGCCAATTTCCTGCCGCAGAACGCCATCCCCTACGCCAAGCCTTACGCGCTGCTTTATATGAGAAAGAACACACGCCCGAAGAAAGCAAAGCCAAATTAAGGTTATTCACGTATTTACGAGAAGCCGTCTTATTATCACAAGGTTAAATATTCTTAGGGTCTGTTGACGTTTGGATTGTGGTTGCGAAAGAAGCTATTTTTTAGAGGATACAAGACTTGAATCGCTTGATTTGGTGACTCCAAATTAGCGATGAACAACAACACAATGTAGACTCAAAAAATCGTTCTTTCCCTCTGGGTTGCGTTAAAAATCGGCTCACACGCAAAACGTCAACAGCCCCTATGTTCCGATTACGATGACACACACCATCCCTAGTCGATGTATAACCATCATACGTCGATGTGACTCCTCCTTAATCAGCAAAATACATCGCACTTTTTCGGGTATATAAGGCATACATGCATTAGGTTGCGCATTATTGCTTAATAAATACCAGACCTTACATGCAAACACACCCATTTCTGTCAGCAAGTGACAAAATTTGTCAGCTCCCGTTTGTCTTAGCAGACTGACAAATACAGCAAACGCCCGAAAATAGGTGCTTTCACGATTTTATAAAAGTTGGCACACTACCTGCATTATTAGAATCAGTGCCGAAGTTGTCGGTCAAAGACAATAAATAACTCAGACTACCTTCTCGTGGAGAGATAACATGAAAACTATGCAAAAAGGTTTCACCTTAATCGAATTAATGATTGTTGTTGCTATTATCGGTATTTTGGCCGCTATCGCGATTCCTGCTTACCAAGACTATACTGTACGTACCCGCGTAACAGAAGGTTTAAACCTTTCTGCTGGCTTAAAACAAACCATTGGTACAGACGGTTCTGCTTCTGCAGGTGACTTGACACGTGTGGTCGATACTTGGAATGCACAAGCTGACAACACAGGTGCTAATAGTAAATACGTTGACAGCGTACTTGCCCTAAATACTACAGGTGAAATTACTATCACTTACAATGATGCAGCCATGGGCGTTGCTGACGGTGAAGATACACTGGTATTAACACCTTGGGTACGTAACGGCGCCGCTGGTGCTGGTCAAGCCTTAGCTGACGCTATTGCTGATGGTAACAGCGGTTCCATCGACTGGGGTTGCCAATCTGCTACTCAAGCTGCTTCTACTGCTGCAGGTATCACAGGTACAGCAGGTACATTACAAGCTAAATACGCACCTGCTGCTTGCCGCTAATTGCTAACAGGGGATGCTGTTCTGTTGAACGGTCTCTCCACTAGCCTAAAAAGCAGCCTATAGGCTGCTTTTTTTTGGGCTGACATCAACACATCAAGGGGGCAATAACATGAACCAAAAAGGCTTTACCTTAATTGAGTTGATGATTGTGGTAGCCATTATTGGTATTTTAGCCGCTATCGCGATTCCTGCCTATCAAGACTATACCATTCGCACTCGTATTACTGATCCTAGCCAGAAAATTAGACAGTTGTACCCTCTAAAAGTAGTAGATGCTTTTGCATAAAAGCATTTGGACTCAACCAGCCATTGGCTGAATGTCGCCTGACCCGATTGTAGTAAGTTTCAATATACTCAAACAAGGCCGCATTCGCTTCTTTTCGGGTTTTAAAGACACTGTCATGGACAATATGTGCTTTCAAGGTATGAAAAAAGCTTTCAGCAACCGCATTATCCCAACAATTGCCTTTTCGAGACATACTTTGAATGGCACGATGTTGACGTAATGCTCCCTTAAACTCATGACTCGCATATTGACTCCCCCGATCAGAATGCACCATCACCCCTTGAGGATAGCCTTGTTTCGCCATCGCATAATTCAACGCATCACACACTAAATGCCGATTAATACGCTCACTGCTTTGCCATGCCACCACGCCCCGATGAAATAAATCTATCATCACACATAAATACAACCAACCTTCTTGGGTACGAATGTAAGTAATATCCGTCACAAACACTTGATTGGGTTTAGACACAGTAAATTGTCGATTGAGTAAATTGGGGGCTACCGCAAAAGCATGTTGACTATCCGTTGTGGCTTTATAACGGCGAGCCGCTTTACTCTGTAAACCCATGACACGCAATCGTCTGCCCACAGTACGCTCACTCAAGTCATACCCTAATTCACGCATATCGTGTACCAATGAAGGCGCACCCACCCGTGCTTCATGCCTCTGCCAATATAAGCGCGATAA
>NZ_QAON01000008.1 GCF_003051055.1 Agitococcus lubricus
ATTCAACGCTAGGTTATAAATCACCATTAATATTTGAACGTGATTTTTTAAGACAAGCTGCCTAAATAACTGTCCTGTTTCTCTTGACCATTACACAGCGTAATCCAACTATAATAAGCAGTGTTTTTTATCTAGCCTGAGCTATTTGACCTACCACGTAAGTCGCACACAACCCCTCTATAGACCTTAATCTATACACTTTTGCTATTGTTTGGCAATTCCTAGCGGCAGATGCTTATAATTCATGTTAAGGTGTACGCGGCAAATATGTCAGATTTGCGTGTAGTAAAAGCACGAGTTTATCAGCATCACGTATCGAGTTGCTTATATGTCTAGCCTCAGATTTCTCTTGAATGTTGATACCCTTGTTCAGAACTATTTATATCGTTAGATAAGCCTGATTAAGAGTCCGAATTGTGATAGAAAATTGTTGGAATATTTTGGTTGCCACAGAGCAAGAGCAATTAAAATTGGGGGCAGCTTTAGCCAAATTCGTGTTGCCTCGTCTGGTTATTTATTTAACAGGCGATTTAGGGGCGGGTAAGACGACCTTAAGCCGTGGTATTTTGACAGGATTTGGTTATCAAGGTAAGGTCAAAAGCCCCACTTACACCTTAGTTGAGCCCTATGAGTTTGAGACCTTTATTATTTATCATTTTGATTTATATCGCCTAGTCGACCCAGAAGAACTCGAATTATTGGGTATTCGCGACTATTTTCATGATACCAGTATTGTGCTTATAGAGTGGCCAACGAAAGGTCAGCCGTTATTGCCAGAGCCTGACATCCGTATTGATATTAAGATGCTGACTCAAGGTCGTCAGCTTTGTTTGACTGCCCATTCGTTAAAAGGCCAACAGATACTACAACAGTTATGCGCATGAAACTTAAATTCGTTATTTTTATAGTATTTTTGATGGGTTGGCTCAATGTTTCGTTGGCAGCAACCATTACGGCGGTGCGTTCATGGCGCGCGCCTGATAATACGCGTCTTGTGTTAGATTTATCAGAAAAAACACGTTATCGTCAGCTCAGTATCAATAACAAGCAGCTAATAATCGAGCTAGAAAATACCGATTTAGCCGTTTCTACGATGAATTTACCCTCTCGCGTGGGTTTGGTTGACAGTATCTTGTTTGAGAAAAATGATAAAAAACAAATCATTACTATTAATTTGATGGCAGAAGTGCGGCCACATATCTTCGAATTGCCCGCGAATGATAAATATAGTCCACGTTTAGTGATTGATTTATACGATAAAATCACAATACAAGCGGTTTCTCCACCAGAGCCCGAAGAACTCACCACCAATAATGGCCGTTCTGTTGTTGTTGTTGTCGATGCAGGGCACGGGGGTGAAGATTCTGGTGCGATTGGCGCAAATGGCAATTATGAAAAGCATGTCACCTTGTCCATTGCCAAAAAACTGGTCGCCTTGTTGCGTAGCCAGACGGGTTTTAAGGCGTATTTAACCCGTGATGATGACTATTTTATTCCCTTACAAGAGCGTCGAAAGATAGCTCGTCATCGTTATAAAGCAGATATTTTTGTCAGTATTCATGCGGATGCCGCGTTGTCGCCTTTGGCTCGTGGTGCGTCAGTGTTTGCATTGTCGCGTAAAGGAGCAAATGCAGCGACATCACGGTTTGCGCAAGCCTTAGCTGACCGCGAAAACAAATCGGACTTAATTGGTGGTGTTGATAATAGTAATATTAAAGACAATCAACTCACGAATATTTTGGCCGATATGGTCGTTGAAGGCACGATGACACATGGCTTGAATATGGGAAGCTTAATTTTAGCCGAAATGGGGGATTTGACCAAGCTGCATTCTAAACGGGTAGAACAAGCTGGTTTTGCCGTATTGAAAGAAGCTGGCATGATTTCGGTATTGGTAGAAACGGGGTTTATTTCTAATCCAGAAGAAGAAGCCAAGCTCATTAATCCTGCATATCAACAACAAATGGCATCGGCTGTTTTTAATGGCATTGTCAAATATGTTCGCAAATACCCTATTCCGCGCTCCTATTTTGCATGGAATAAAGAGCAAAAAGGCGGTAAACCCAGCTTAGCTGTGATGCAAGCGGTAGCTCCTACCAGTGTGGATACTAAAGCAAGTCATAATCCTGCAAAATTACTGGACGCACCTGCACATCAAATCAAGCAAGTAGATATGTTGGCTTTAATGAAAGAAGATAAAAGCGCAACTAAAACGACACCAGTGCAACATCTAACGACATCCGTCCCTGAGATAAAAGACAATACGGCGATAGAAGATAAGAAAAAAGAACAAGCAATTACAGTAAAGCCGATGATAAATCCAGCAGAACCCAAAAATACTCAGGCGAAGACGGTAGTTGCTACCTTACCTTCTTCCTTAGACGAATTTATGGAGGGTAGTGTTGTTCAAAAATCTAAATCAGAGTCTAAAAAAGTAGCCCCGTCGCCCAAAGAGAATAGTAAGCCTACAAAACACAAAGTTAGGGAAGGGGATACGCTGTCTGCTATTGCTAGTCGTTATCAAGTGAGCGTAAGTGAGCTAAAGTTGTGGAATAATCTTAAAACTGACCAAGCCGTGTTGGGAACAACCTTAGACCTAACAGCACCTGAAGTCAGTAAAAAATTATCACAGGTTGAAGCGAAGACTGAGAAAAAAATAGCGAATGTTGCCATTATAGAAGAAAAGACTTTACCTAAAGGCAAAAATGAGAAAACTTTAGCTGACAAAGCTGACAAAGCTGACAAAGCTAAACAAACAGCAAGCGATAGCAAAGCGAAGGTTCATAAAGTAAAAGTGGGGGATAGTCTATCCTCTATAGCGACAAAGTATGGCGTTTCAGTCAATACGCTACGTGAGTTTAATCAGTTAAAAGATGATAATGTCAAACTAGATAGTTTGTTGAAGATTCCTACACCATGACGCTTGCACGTATCAACCGCTTAGATGTTCAGTTAGCTAACCAAATTGCCGCAGGTGAGGTGGTTGAGCGACCAGCATCGGTTGTTAAAGAACTATTAGAAAATGCGATTGATGCAGGAGCGACACAAATTGATATCACTGTGGAAGAAGGGGGTATTCGTTTACTGCAAATCCGTGATAATGGCATTGGGATTCACCCTGACGATTTAGCTTTAGCACTTGCGCGCCATGCCACCAGTAAAATTAAAAAACTAGAAGATTTAGATGCAGTTGCTAGTTTGGGCTTTAGGGGGGAAGCATTGGCCTCGATAGCCTCTGTTTCTCGTCTGAGTCTGACGTCAAGTCAGCTTGATAGCGGTATCGGTTGGTGTGTACAAACGGAAGGCAGAGACATGACCGCCTCAGTGAGTCCTGCGCATCATGCACGTGGTACCACCGTCACGGTGCGGGATATTTTTTTTAATACGCCTGCGCGTCGGAAGTTTCTTAAGTCAGCTCCTACAGAATTTAGTCATATTGAAGAAGTCGTGAGACGGCTAAGTTTGGCAAACTTTGATGTAGGCATTAATTTACAACATAATGGCAATAAGCGTTGGCATTTTAAGCCTGCACCGTCTGATTTAGACAAATTACGGCGTGTCAGTACCTTATGTGGTCAGAGTTTTGTCGAAGACGCTATACCTGTTGATGTGTCATTATCAGGCTTACAATTGTATGGTTGGTTGGGGCGTCCGAGTATGGCACGTAGCCAAGCGGATATGCAGTATTTTTATGTCAATGGCCGTGTGGTAAGAGACAAAGTAGTAAACCATGCGATTCGTACCGCCTATCGCGATGTATTAGCACCTAATCGTCATCCCGCGTTTGTCTTATTTTTAGAGATTGACCCTGCGGCAGTCGATGTCAATGTGCATCCGACCAAACATGAAGTCCGTTTTCGAGAACAGCGTGCTGTACATGAGTTTTTGGCGCGCCATATTCATCGTGCTTTATCGGCATTACACACAACGGCATACCCTGAGTCGGAAGCCACAGCGCAAATGACATCAAGTCCGTATTTACAAGGCACAAATCCCACCGTCCCCACACAGCAAACGCCATTGACTTTAACAAATGGCTCATTACATTCGTACCAAAGCTATCCCATAAAGCAAGCGGGCACGCCTATCGTACAGGAGAACTTAGCAGCTTATTTAGCGCCATTACGGGAGGTAACGCCTGTGGAGTTGGCATCAACTTTACCTGATATGCCCCCTTTAGGTTATGCCTTAGCACAACTTCACGGTGTCTATATTTTAGCTCAAAATGCACAAGGTCTGATTATTGTTGATATGCATGCGGCGCATGAGCGTTTGTTATACGAGCGCTTAAAACTTGCGTGGCAAACAGGTCGTTTAGCGTCACAACCTTTACTATTAGCGCAAACAATTGCGGTCAGTCGAGCAGAAGCAGAGTTGGTCGAACCTGCACAGCAGTGGTTCAAACAATTAGGTTTAGAGTTAGACCGTATGGGTGAAGAAAGTTTGGCGGTTAGAGCCGTGCCTGCTTTATTGGTAAAAGCAGATTTGACCGCTTTAATCCGCGATATATTGGCCGATGTTAAGACGCATGGCCAATCACAGCGGGTCGAAGAGGCGATAAATGAATTATTTGGCACCATGGCCTGTCATGGTGCAGTACGTGCAAATAGAGCCTTGTCATTGCCAGAAATGAACGCTTTATTGCGTGACATGGAAGTCACCGCCTTTAGTGGCCAATGTAATCATGGTCGCCCTACATGGAAACAATTTAGCATGACCGATTTAGATAAATTATTTTGGCGCGGTCGATAAAATCCCTCAAGCATGTTGAGGGATTAGAGGCTGCAAAATCTGGGTTATGATTTCACCATCGCTTTGAGTGCTGCGCGAATGAGGCTGGCTGTGTCTTGATGTTGTCCCTTTACTAAGGCGACCGCTTTTTGTGCTTCTTGAGGTTTATAACCTAAGGCCATTAACGCTTGTTCGGCCTCTGCAACAGGCGATAGTGGGCTAGTCAACGTTAAACGTTCGGTTGGTGTTGCGCTATGAGGGGTGAGCTCCTTAATACGGTCTCGCAATTCAATCAATAAGCGTTCGGCCGTTTTTTTGCCTACACCAGGAATTTTGGTTAGGGTAGAAATATCTTCCGCTTCAATACAACGTAAAAACGCCATTGGCTCCATCCCTGACAATAGTCCCAATGCCAGTTTAGGGCCAACACCGCTGACTTTAAGCAGTAAGCGAAATAGCGCACGTTCTTCTTTATCGCTAAAACCAAACAATAAATGTGCATCTTCACGGACAACCAAATGTGTCCAGATAATCGCTTCTTCACCTAATATTAAACGGCAAAATGTAGGCAGTGGCGTTTCAACTTCATAGCCTACACCTTGTACATCTAAAATAATTTGTGGGGCATTTTTTTCAATCACACGCCCTTTAAGACGACCAATCATAAGACTTCCTAATGATTTTTATAAACAATTTAATAATACACGTTCACTCACAGCTAAATTGATATCCCGATGTTCGCCAAGTGCCGTTAATTGATGGTTGGCTAATTGGCTTAAAATGGGCTGAATGTCAGTGACGCCATAAGCGGATAAGCGTGTTGGTACGCCAAGACGTTCAAAAAAAAGTCGTGTTTTTTCAACGGCTTGTATGACGCGCTCCGTGTCATCACCCTCATGAATATTCCAAACGCGCTGTGCGTATTGTAGTAATTTGGCATGTTTTTGTTCTTTTCTTTCCATGAGCATGGCGGGTAATACAATTGCTAACGTACGTGCATGGTCAATATCATATAAGGCGGTTAATTCGTGCCCTATGCCGTGTGTTGACCAGTCTTGAGGCACACCTGCACCAATCAAACCATTCAGCGCCATGGTCGCGACCCACATCAAATTGCTGCGTAAGTCATAATTTTCAGGCTCGGCAAGTGCTGTTTCACCAATCTCTAAGAGTGTTTGTAATAAGCCTTCGGCAAAACGGTCTTGTACTAAACCATTGACGGAGTAGGTCAGATATTGTTCGGTGATATGAACAAAGGCATCAACAACACCATTTGCAATTTGATGTTTAGATAGCGTGTAGGTTTTAGTGGGGTCTAACACGGCAAAGGCAGGAAAAACACGCTCACTAAAAAAAGCTGATTTTGTTTTGATGGCTTTTTGGGTAATAACGGCAGCACTGTTCATTTCTGAACCCGTCGCTGAAAGGGTTAATACCACACCTAAAGGCAGTGCCTGTTTAATTTTGCTACCGCGTGACTGTAAAATCTCAGTGGCCTCGCCCTGATAACAGCTTGCCGCAGCGACAAACTTACTGCCATCAATCACCGAGCCACCACCAACAGCCAGTAAGAAATTAATATTATGTTGTTTGGCGAGGCTCACGGCCTGTATTAATGTTTCGTAGCTTGGATTGGGTTCAATACCGCCAAATTCAATCACATGCCGTGTCCCTAAGGCAGTTAAGACTTCAGAAAGTGTCCCGTTGGTTTTAATACTGCCGCCACCATATAACACCATCACGCGGGCGTCCGCAGGAATGCGGCGGTCTATGTCCTTAATACGGCCTTGACCAAATAACACCCGTGTTGGGTTATAGAAATCAAAATTAAACATAATAGCTGCCTCAAATTAACGTAAACGACCACGTAAACTCGCATGACCCAGTTTGAGTAGGGTTTGTGAAGTATGCGCATGACAAATAGCCGCTGCCAATGCATCTGCTGCGTCTGCTTGGGGAATCACAGGAATATTTAATAAACGGGTGACCATTTGCTGAACTTGTTCTTTTTCGGCAGCACCAAAACCCACGACGGATTGTTTGATTTGCCGTGCTGTATATTCGGCGACACTGATATTGTGTGTGACTAAAGCAGTGACAGCCGCACCGCGAGCTTGGCCGAGTTTAAGTGCAGTATCGACATTGTGTGCTAAAAAAACTTTTTCTACACCTGCTTCTGTAGGTTGATAAAAATCAATAATTCGTTTGAGGCCTTCATATATACGTTTTAAGCGGATAGGCATTTCATCACTTTCGGTTCTGATGGTGCCTGCGTCTAGAAAAAAACATTTATTGCCTTTTTTCTCAATAATGCCATAGCCTGTCAAACGAGAGCCAGGGTCAATACCAATAATAATGGTCATAACAAATCTTCAAGGTCGGTAAGTCAAAGATTATGACGTATTTTTACAACATTTAGGGAGTGTTGCTGTCTAATTTCAGCGAATTTTGGCCAGTTAATTAGGCATTTTAAGAGTCAAAATACCCACGGCTCTTTGTTCTAACCGCATATTTTTATGCGCTATTTACAGACTGGATGCAAATTTTCAAGACAAAAGAGCGATGAGTTTTATATAATAGATAGCTTTTTTTTAGTAATTACGGCAAAAATCTACCTTAGTTATCATGGGGGATATGTCGTTTGCTAGGAAGATAAGACCAATAAAAATAAAAAATAAAACTCTTTTTGCCTCAATTTAGGAGCTGTGTGGAATGACAATTCGTCATATTTTATGGATACAACACACCTATAAAGCCTGCCTGAGTTTAAGTAGTGTTTTAGCGGTCATTTTATTTGGGGCAATATTAGACCTATACAGCCTCCCAGCACATTCAGGGAATGTGATGACAGTATTACTCGCTGCTTTGTTGGTGTCTTGTGGTGTACTCATTTTAGTTTTACGAAAAGTGCGTTGTCCTGTTTGTCGTTATGTATTTGTCGGCAAACGAGAGCCAAGTCTTCTAACCCGAAGCTGTCGTAATTGTGGGCGACGTGCAGGTGATACGGGTTGAGTCAGCCTCTACTTTCAATAATATGGTACTATGCTAAATATGCCGAGACATGGGTGATAGCCAATCCTGTCCGCTTAATTTCTGTATCGATAAGAAGAGTGTAGTGTGGAATTTTTTGAACGACATCAAGGTGGCGAAAAAGCCATATTAGTCCATCTAGAATTAAAGCAACAGCAGTTGCAAGATGAAGATTTTAATGAGTTTCAACTACTGGCCAGTTCTGCGGGCGCACAAATATTAGGTATAGTCACGGGCACACGCCAACGACCCGATGCCAAGTTTTATGCGGGCACAGGTAAGGTTGACGAAATCGCACAACTCGTCAAAGCCACAGAAGCCGAGCTGGTATTATTTAATCATGCGCTCAGTCCAGCGCAAGAAAGAAATTTAGAGCGTGCGTTAGAATGTCGAGTCTTGGATAGAACAGGGCTGATTTTAGATATTTTTGCTCAGCGTGCGCGTACCTTTGAAGGCAATTTGCAAGTTGAATTGGCACAACTTAAACACTTAAGTTCCCGTTTGGTGCGCGGTTGGACGCACTTAGAACGCCAAAAAGGAGGTATTGGTTTACGCGGGCCTGGTGAAACCCAGCTAGAAACCGACCGTCGCTTATTAAAAAATCGGGTTGTGATGCTGACAGAGCGTTTAGAAAAGGTTCGTCAAACACGTCATCAAGGCCGTGCCGCACGGCAAAAAGCAGCCATTCCCACCATTTCTTTGGTGGGTTATACCAACGCAGGCAAGTCGACCTTGTTTAATCGTATCACGCAAGCAGAAGTTTATGCCGCAGACCAGTTATTTGCCACCTTAGACCCCACCTTACGTCGTATAGACTTAACCAGTTTGGGGACAGTTGTTTTGGCGGATACAGTGGGTTTTATTCGGCATTTACCGCATCAACTCGTGGAAGCCTTTAGAGCAACACTCGAAGAAACACTGGAAGCAGATTTACTGTTACATGTCGTAGATGCTGCCAGTCCAGAGCGTGAGCAACAAATTGCTGCTGTCAACGAAGTGCTACAAGAGATTGGCAGTACGACGCGTATTTTAATGGTTTATAACAAAATTGATTGTTTAGAAACCCATGAGCCACGTATAGACTGTGATGATGATAATATGCCAACCGCTGTTTGGTTATCTGCTCGCGAAGGGCTTGGCATTTCACTCCTGTCAGATGCGATTGCTCAATTATTGGTCGATGATTTACAAACCTTTCATCTACAACTGTTACCGCAACAGGCAAAATTGCGTGCGCAATTATATGACATGACGTGTGTCCAGTCGGAGCACTGTGCCGACGACGGAACCATGACACTGATTGTGCGTTTATCACGTGTTGATTTAGCCATGACTCTCGGTCGCTTAAAAATACATCCTAGCAGTGTGGGCTTAGACTGGCCGACTGAAACGGATGTATTTTAGTCATTCCGATAGTTAAATGTAGGTTCATGACCTTTTGATTGTGCTTAACACACAAAATATCAACAGACTTGATAAAACGTACGCGCCTGTTTAATCGACAGACAGCAAAAAATGTCATTGTATATATCCCAGCCCCGTGGTCATTAAGGTAGTAATTTTATGGCGTGGAATCAGCCAAATAACGGTCAGCCCCCCAATAATGGTGGCCAGCGTCCCTCAGATATTGATGAAGCCTTACAAAAAATTAACCAAGGTTTTAGCCGTTGGTTTGGCCAACAAGGTGGAGACCCCGACTTACAAACATTAAAAATTGTGGGTGTGGTCATTGTCGCCTTAGTTTTTATGATGGGCTTTTATCGAGTAGAGCAGGCTGAGGAAGCCGTTGTGTTACGTTTTGGAAAGTTCAGTAGCACACAAACAGCGGGTTTGCATTGGGCACCCCCGTTAATTGATGAAGTTAAAAAAATCAATATTCAACGTATTGAGCAAGTGCCTGTCAACGCCCGTATGATTACCGAGGATACGAATATCGTTGAGATTAGTTTGACCGTACAGTACCGTATTATTCAACCTGTTGATTATTTATTAAAAGTTGCTAATCCAGAAGCCAGCTTATTGCACGCTACCGAAAGCGCCTTACGCCATGTGGTAGGTGGTGCAAAGATGAGTCAAATCTTAAATGAAGGCCGAGCCACACTTGCCCGAGACATTCAACCCCGTCTGCAAGCCTATTTAGACCGTTATCAGACAGGTATTCAAGTCGCAGGGGTAAACATTTTAGAAGCCTTACCACCCAAAGAAGTAAAGGCTGCTTTTGATGATGTGATTCGTGCGAAAGAAGATAAAGAACGTCTGAAAAACCAAGCTGAAACCTATGCTAACGGTATTGTGCCAGAAGCGCGTGGTAAGGCAGCACGTATTGTTGCCGAAGCAGAGGGTTATAAACAAGAAGTGGTTGATCGTGCCAAAGGCGATGCCGCTCGTTTTGACCAGTTAGTGGTTGAATATAAAAAGTCGCCGCAAGTCACCCGCCAACGTTTGTATTTAGAAACGATGGAGTCTGTGTTGGCTAAAACCAATAAAGTGTTAATCGAAAATAATGGCAACAATATGATTTATGTGCCTTTAGATAAGATTGTGAATGGAAATTCGGCGGTACTACCACCAACCATCGTTAATGAAGCTGCAGACAGCAGTCCGAGCGTGCGTATGCCCAGTCAGCGTCCTAGTCGTGCGGAGGGTAATTAAATGACACCACGTATGATGCAATTATTAAGTATCGTGTTTTTGGGCTTGAGCGTGTTATCTAGCTCAGTCTATACCATTCGCGAAAGTCAGCGCGGTGTGTTAGTACAGTTTGGTGAAATTATCGAATCCAATATTGGTGCAGGTATTGGCCTAAAAGTGCCATTTATGCATGAAATCAAAAAATTTGATACCCGTACACAAGTCACCGATTCTGAACGTACCGAATACCTAACTCAAGAAAATAAGTTCTTGATTGTCGACGCCTATGTATTATGGAAGATAATTGACGTCAAAAAATACTATACCGTCACAGGCGGCGACTTTAAGAAAGCCGAAATTTTATTGATGACGCGTGTCAAAGATAGCCTCAAAAATAAAGTATCCGAACGCACCGTACAAGAAGTGGTGGCGGGGCAACGTGACCAAATGATGCAGCAATTAACCACAGAAGCTAATCAAATCTCGCAAAAAGAGTTTGGTATTCAAGTGGTTGATGTGCGTGTCAAGCGGGTAGACTTCCCAGAAACAATTTCTGAGTCTATTTATAATCGTATGCGTACCGAGCGTGAGCGCGAGGCCAGAGAGCACCGTTCACAAGGTAATGAGTTAGCAGAAAAAATTCAGGCTGACGCCGACCGTGAACAACGCGTGTTATTATCGGATGCGTATCGCCAAGCAGAAATTTTACGGGGTGAAGGCGACGCGCAAGCGGCTGCCATCAGTGCGGCGGCCTTTGGTAAAGATGCAGAGTTCTATCGTTTTTATCGCTCTATGCAAGCCTACCGTCAGAGCTTTAATAAGCCAAACGATGTCATGGTCTTAAAAGGGGACAGTGAGTTTTTGCGTTATATGCGTCAACCCAATAAATAACACGCTTGTACTCCGCTCTCATCTGCTTATAGAATGGCCGCTTTGCGGTCATTCTTATTTTATGCAAGCTATTTTTATTTTATTGTTGTTTCAATTGTTAGGCGAATTAGCTGTCAAAGCCTTAGATTTACCGTTATCGGGTAATATCATGGGCATGTTGTTGCTATTTTGCTTCTTACTCGTGCATGGGCGTGTACCCGAAAGTCTGGCTTTTTTTACCCCTAAATTTTTGCAACATCTCGCGCTCTACTTGTTACCTGTTTCGGCAGGGATTTATACCTTATGGCCACTTTTACAAGAAGAGGGGATACAAATTATCTTGGTGATGATTATTTCTACCCTCATTCCCTTAGTGTGTTGTGCATGGCTATTGGATAAGTTTTTATCAAAAACAAAGGTTTAACTATGGAATCATTACTACAATCCCCTTTGTTATGGATGACTGTTACCCTTGTTTGTTATGAAGCAGGTTTTTGGTTGCACCGACGTTGCAAAGAGCCCGTCTTAGTGCCACCGATGTTAATTTCGTTAACACTATTAGTCAGTGTCTTGGTCTGTGCACAAGTTGACTATATGCAATATTTTCAGGCAAACCAGTTTATACATTTTTTATTGGGGACATCCACTGTTGCATTGGCTGTGCCGCTCTATCAGTCTTTAGCACGCTTAAAAGCAGCCGCTTTACCCTTATCGTTGGTGTTAGTGATAGGTTCTGTGTTAGGTGCGGGAGTGGCACTTGGCTTGGCGGTATTGAGTCAGTTATCGCACACCAGCGTATTGGCATTTGCAACGCGTGCAGTCACTACCCCAATGGCGTTGGGGATTGCAGAAAAAATACATGCGCCACTGGCTTTAGCTTCTGCCATCGTGATTGTTTCTGGTTTAGTAGGCGCAATAGTTGCGGAACCCTTATTAAAGTTTGTCAAACACGATATGGCTAAAGGCTTTGCATTAGGCATTGCGGCTCACGGCGTAGGCACCGCAAGAGCCTTACAAATCAGTCCTGTTGCGGGGGCGTTTGCAGCTTTAGGCATGAGTTTGAACGGTATCTTAACCGCATTATGGCTACCAACCTTTGTACATTGGTGTTTTACTTAGATTTATACACTCCCTAAAATATAAATAATAAAAAAGTAAAAAACCAAAAAATAAAAATTAATTAATGGGATATTAAACGTAAATGAGTGAGGTAAAACGTTGACAAAGCGTGATAACAGGTGCAAATAGCAACTGAATCACTTAGCCATCCCTGCGTAATTGCTGTCAATCTACACAGAGAGCAGGGCGGAGTGCTTAAAAATAACTGCCTAAACGTCATAAAAGTGTTATTATAGTGCAGCCGAGTTTTGACTCGGTTTTTTTGTGTCTATCATCTTTAGAAAGCCAAGACTCGCACTTGTCTATAGTACAGATTAAGAAAATTTGCGTTTGGCTTTCGATAATATGATTCCATACTTCATCGACGGGATGGTGTAAAGGGTCAGTCATTGTCTGAACTTTATCAATTCATCTCTGTCTTGAGTGTAAGAGTGAACAACAGCATGGTTATGCGTGCCGAAACGTGGTTATTACCTGACGGTATTCAAGATGTATTGCCTGAAGATGCTATTCGTTTAGAGAATTTACGTCGTCAGCTATTAGATTTGTTCGCCACTTGGGGTTATGAACTCGTATTTCCCCCGTTAGTAGAATATATCGAATCGTTATTAACAGGCTCAGGGCATGACCTTGACTTGATGACTTTTAAAATTACCGACCAGCTAACGGGGCGTTTAATGGGCGTACGTGCCGACATTACCCCACAAGTTGCTCGTTTAGATGCGCATTGTTTGCCACGTGAACATACTGCGCGTTATTGTTACAGTAGTACGGTCTTAAATACGCTCCCTCAAGGGTTAAGTACTTGCCGTGCACCCATTCAAATTGGGGCAGAATTGTATGGTCATCGCGGTGTCGATGCCGACATCGAAGTCATCGATTTAATGTTGACCATGCTAAAAACCGCGGGTGTCAATCAGTTACACCTCGATTTAGGTCATGTCGGTATTTTTCGTGCATTAGCACGTGCAGCACAACTCAGTTCAGACGTAGAAGCACAATTATTTGATATTTATCAACGCAAAAGCCTGCCTGAATTACGCGTTTTTGTTGCAGATTGGCCGCAAAAATCATGGTTTTTAGCCTTAGGTCAGTTATCTGGTGAAGTCAGTATTTTGTCTCAGGCACAAGAAAGCCTCCAAAATGTTCCTGTGTTAGTTCAACAGGCATTTGCCGATTTGGCCGCCGTAGCTGCATTTATTACACAATCTCATCCTGATGTGATGTTATCCATTGATTTAAGTGAATTACGTGGTTATCACTATCATACGGGCTTAGTCTTTGCAGCCTATACGCCAAATTCAGCGGCAGAAATTGCCAAAGGTGGGCGCTACGATGATATTGGTCAAGCCTTTGGTCGTGCGAGGTCGGCGACAGGATTTAGTGCTGACTTAAAACCATTGGTCGATTTTAAGCCCGATAGTCCAACTCGCCCTAAAATTTTTGCACCTGCTTGTCAAGATGCGGCACTCACCACGCGAGTAAAAGCATTACGGGCACAAGGACACGTCGTTATTCAGGCTCTAGCGGACGATAAAAGTACTGCCAAGCAATTGGGTTGCCAGCAAGAGTTGGTAAAGACAGCGACTGGCTGGCAACAACAGTCAATCGACTAATGAGTATTTGCTCTACGCTGAGAAGCAAATTGATTTTTAATGAACATATTTTGTTGATAAGGTTTTAGACAAATGGGTAAGAATGTTGTTGTCTTAGGTACTCAATGGGGTGATGAAGGTAAAGGCAAAATCGTTGATTTACTCACCGATAATGCGGCAGCGGTTGTGCGTTACCAAGGCGGACATAACGCAGGTCATACCTTAGTCGTTGGCGGTGAAAAAACGGTTCTACATCTTATTCCTTCAGGTATTTTACGTGAAGGGGTATTGTGTTTGATTGGTAATGGTGTGGTGTTAGCCCCTGATGCCTTATTAAAAGAAATTGATACCTTGAGTGCAAAAGGCGTCCCTGTGCGTCAGCGTCTACGCGTGTCAGCAAACTGTCCTTTAATTTTGCCCTATCACTGTGCGATTGATAAAGCACGCGAAGCGGCACGTGGTAAAGCCGCCATTGGAACGACAGGGCGCGGCATTGGCCCAGCCTACGAAGATAAAGCCGCACGTCGTGGTTTGCGTGTCGGGGACTTGATTCGAGGGGAGGGTTTTGCCGCAAAATTAGCCGAAGTTATGGATTATCATAACTTCCAATTACAGCATTATTACAAAGCTGAACCTGTTGATGTTCAACAAACCTTAGATAATGCCTTAGCATGGGGCGAACAAATTAAAGATTTGGTTGCTGATGTTTCTGGTATCTTGCATGCCTTCCGTCGTGAAGGTAAAGACTTGATGTTTGAAGGTGCACAAGGTTCTTTATTGGATATTGACCACGGTACATATCCTTTTGTGACATCGTCCAATACAACCGCAGGTGGCACGAGCACTGGCTCAGGTTTTGGCCCGCTGTATTTAGACTACGTTTTAGGTATCACAAAAGCCTATACCACACGTGTTGGCAGTGGCCCATTCCCAACTGAATTACCCTATAACGCAGCACAAGATGTGGGTGATGCAATTGGAAAACATTTAGGTGTAAAAGGTCATGAGTTTGGTGCAACGACAGGTCGTCAACGTCGTTGTGGTTGGTTTGATGCGGTTGTTTTACGTCGTGCGGTCGAAATTAACTCGATTTCTGGCTTATGTTTGACAAAATTAGACGTACTAGATGGTCTAGAGACCATTAAAATCTGTGTGGATTACAAATCCCTCAAACCCAATAGTGTCGAGTGTTTAAGTTCGGATGCCGAATCTTTTGCTCATGTTGAGCCTATTTATGAAGAATTGGCAGGCTGGGAAGGTTCAACAGTAGGCGCAAAATCCTTAGCCGACCTACCTGCAAATGCCCGTGCTTATATCAAACGTATTGAAGAAGTCGTGGGTTGTCCTGTCGATATTATTTCTACAGGCCCAGACCGTGACGAAACGATTGTGTTACGTCATCCATTCCAATAAGCAATCGTTCATAACATAAAAAGCCCCGCCATTAGACGGGGCTTTTTTATTAGACTAAGCTGAACAATATTCACAATAAATAAGGTCTAGCTATGTTTGATAAAAAAATGCCCGAAGCATGGCGCGTGTTACGTATTCAATCGGAGATTGTTGATGGCATAGAGCATTTGGTTAAAATCCAACATGCTGTCAATATCTTTGGCAGTGCGCGTTTAACCGAAAATAATCCCTATTACGGACAAGCTGAAATATTAGGCCGTTTATTGTCTCAAGCGGGTATTTCTGTAATTACTGGCGGCGGGCCTGGCATTATGGAGGCGGCTAATAAAGGGGCATATCAGAATGGCAGCTTATCGATTGGTCTTAATATTACTTTGCCTCACGAACAAAAGCCTAATCCGTATCAAGATATTAGTTTGAGTTTTAGGTACTTTTTTGTACGTAAGTTTATGTTCTTAAAACATGCGATTGCTTTTGCCATTTTTCCAGGTGGGTATGGTACGCTGGATGAGATGTTTGAAGCACTCACCTTGATTCAAACAGAAAAAAGTGAACCTTTTCCAGTAGTATTGGTTGGTAAAACCTATTGGCAAGGCTTATTGACTTGGTTGCAACAAGAGGTTTTAGCCAAAGGTTGTATCAATCACAGTGATTTGGCACTGATAACACTGGTTGACAGTGCCGAAGAAGCCGCTCAGATTATTATTGACCATTATCGTAAACATATTAGTAGTCAAACAGAAACATAGGATGAAGTTTTGAAGATTGAAGTTGATATTACACGGCAGCAATTGGTGTTATGGCAGGATGAGTTGCAATTACGCTGTTATCCTATTTCATCTGGCAAAAAAGGCGTAGGTGAACAAAAGGGCAGTGAACAAACGCCACGTGGTCATCACATTATTCGTGCAAAAATTGGCGCTAATCACGCGATAAATACCGTATTCAAAGCGAGACGGCCAACAGGGGAAATTTACTCTAGTGAATTAGCAGAAAAATATCCTAATCGAGATTGGATTTTAACACGTATCCTGTGGTTATCAGGGTGTGAACGAGGAAAAAACCGTTTAGGCCAGTGCGACACGATGCAGCGATATATTTATATTCACGGCACGCCTGATACAGAGCCGATGGGTGTACCTGCATCGCATGGTTGTATTCGTATGCGAAATACAGACTTGATTGAGTTGTTTGCCCTAGTACCTATTTATACCTCTGTGCATATTTATGAGGCAATACTTTAGTCTATCTAAGTTTTATGACACAAATTTGTAGAAAAACTCAGCAAAACGGAAGATATTGTTTATATTTGATTTTTTTTTGTGCAAACGAACTAAAATGGGGCAGAAAAGTTTTGACAAGCAAAAATAAATCTCTATAATGCACGCCATACCGAACGACATGACGCAAACGAAATTAAACGTAGCGTAAGTAGTTGGATGCTTAGCTCAGCTGGGAGAGCATCGCCCTTACAAGGCGAGGGTCGGGGGTTCGAACCCCTCAGCATCCACCAAGTCGTAACTTATCGCGCAGCGGTAGTTCAGTCGGTTAGAATACCGGCCTGTCACGCCGGGGGTCGCGGGTTCGAGTCCCGTCCGCTGCGCCACTATTTAAGAACCGTTTATATTTGGCATTAAACAAAGTTAAAAATGCCTGAATATAAACGGTTTTTTATTTGTATTAACGAAAATAATAAAATAAGCATAGTATACAAATCCCTTCGATACTTTACCCGTATTTTATATATTTACTCAATAATCTAATCATTTACGCTCATTCATGTGTCAGAAACTATGATGGTCTGAGCAAGTTATTTTTGGAAAAACCTCTAATTTACTTTTACCCGCGACGCCTTTGGTTAGTTGAATTTGTGTGGGAATACGTTCTGTCATTTCGGCAACATGAGAAATCACACCTACTTTTCGGCCTTGGCTTTGTAAAATATCGAGTGCGTCCATTGCTATACGTAAAGTGTCTGCATCCAAACTCCCAAAACCTTCATCAATAAATAGACTTTCCACTTTGACACGTTGCGAAGATAAAGAAGCCAATCCCAATGCCAGCGCCAAGGATAATAAAAAAGATTCGCCACCCGATAAGGAGTGTACGGAACGAATTTCATCACCCATATCTTGGTCTATCACTTGTAAGGCTAAGCTATTATTTATGCGTTCTAAACGGTAACGGCGAGCTAAGTTTTTTAAGTGGTCATTGGTGTAAAATAATAAGACATCTAGGGTCATTTGTTGTGCGGCATTACGCAATTTTTGCCCATCGCGTGAGCCAATGACTTCATTTAATTGCGACCAAATCTCGGTTAATTGCTGCTGTTGTTGTAGCGCAGCCCCTAAATGCTGTTGCGCTTGTTGACGCTGATTATCCTGTTTTAATTGTTCTCTATACGCGCCTAAATTTTGTTGTTGTATGCTTAGGTTATGTTGTACTTCGTGTAATTGTTGCAGCACTGTCTGTTGTTCTGTTTGGGCAAAAGACAGTTTTAAGTGTTGTTGATGGTCATGCTCTCGCGCCTTAGTGTGATGTATGGCTTGTACCCGTTGTTGATTTAACGCCTCTAAATCTGATTTTTTTTGTTGTAGCCAAGTAGCTGAGTAGTTAAATAATGGTATGACTTGAGCTAAATTAAATGGATAAAGCTGAGTGAAGTCGGCAAAGGCTTGCTCAAACACCTGCTGACTATGTTGTGTTTTACGTATTAATTGATTCAGTTCGTCTTGATAAACACTCAGACTATGTTGCGTTTTTTCCACCTCTCGTTGTGCTTGTTGCCAACGTAATTGTGCTTGGTCTTTCGCCATAACAGCATCATTGAGTCGTTGTTGCCATGCTTGCTCAAATTGCTGGCTATGTTGTCCATTCAATAATTGATGATACGTTTGCTCTAATTGAGACAACATCAAATAGCTTTCGCAAAAAATGACTAAACTTTCTGTACAGTCTGCTATCACCAAACAGGTTTCTATGACCTGATGTAAATCCTCTTTTTGTTGTTGGATGACTTGTTGCTGCTCTATGTGTTGCTTAACTGTTTGCAATTGATGATGTATGTATTGCTGCTGGTTTGTTAACCATGTCAACTTTTCTTGTTCCGCGAGCGCTACCCATTCCTTATACTGAGTCAGATGATTAAATTTTTGTTGATAGTGTTGCTGTTGTTGATTCAATTGGGTTAATTGCTGTTGAATTTGTACGAGTCGTTGCTGTTGATTGCGTATATTTTCGTGCAAGCGTGTACCTTGTGTTTTTTGTTCATCGTAGTGATGTTGACACTGTTGAAGCTGCTGTTTTAATAGAATGAGTAGTTGATTTAATTGTGCCTGTGCACGCGCTTGTTGATACGGATGTTGCTGGCTACCACAAACAGGGCAGGGTTTATCCTGTTCCAACTGCGCACGTAATTGCTGAATGTTTTGACTACAGGCTAATTGTGCCTCTTGCCATGCTTTTTGGGCTTGTTCCAATTGTGCCGCAGCGCGTGGCAGCTCTTGAGTAATACGTGTTTCTTGCTGTTGTTCTTCAACGATATATGTTAGTAAGGCATCTTGTTCTTGCACTAATTGTTGATAGTTATCATGCATGTGTAGACAATGCTGCCAGTCTTGAATAAGGGTATCCAATAAACGTTGTTCTTGGTTCAGCGTATGTTGCTGCGCTAATAATTGAGGCAAATCAACCTGATTAAGTTGCTGATTGAGGACAGCAAGCTGTTGTTTTTCGTGTTGAATCCGTTCGCTAATCGATTGATGCGCCTGTTCTGCCAAACGGATATCGTGCTGATGTTTGGCTTGTGTCAATAATGTCTGTATTTGTGGCCATATATCGATTTGCTGATAGTTTTGCTGCTGTTTCAAGCGTTTAGCTTGCTCATCTAAGCGTGTTTTATCTTGTGCTAATTTACGCTTAGCCTCTGTTAATTGATAGTCTAACTGTTTGGCTTTTTCTAATACTATCTGTTGTTGTTGCCATTGTTGTTCTATCGTTTGATAGTCATGTTGCTGCTGTTGTAACTGCACTGACTGTTGTTGCTCATTGTGTTGTTCATGGACTAAGCGCTCAGATAATACAGCTAGTGCCTCTTGCCGTTGTTGAGAATCCTGTTGCTGTTGTTGCCATTGTGTCCATAGAGGCTTCATGGGGAGGGCAGTTTGTATTTGTTGTACCAATACCCAATCTTGTTCACTGCGTTGCCATTGTTGTTCTATAGAAGCGAGTTGCTGTTGCGCGTCACTGTATTGTTTTTCTAATTCTTCTTTACGTGTATGCCATTGTACGTGTTGCTGTATAGTAGAGAGTTGTTTTTCTGATGCCTGACATGACCGTTCTAACTCGCTCAAATGTTGTTCTAATTCTTGGCGTGCTTCTTGTGATAAAGGCGGTTGCTGTTGTAACTGTTGCTGTAAGGCAAATAATTTATCTTTTTCGTGTTTTGCGCGTTCAAAGGCTTGTTGAGAAATTTGACTAAAATACTCTGTGCCTGTTAGCGCTTCCAGTAAATCGGCACGTTCATTATCATTAGCCTTTAGGAACGCAAAAAACTCATTTTGCGCTAACAAAACCGCACGATTAAACTCATCAAAAGATAATCCTATCTTTTCTTGGATAGCAGGGAGCACCTCTGTTTTTTTATGGCTGAGTTGTTGTCCATCTTTTAGACTTTGTAGACTAATGCTTTCGCTTTGTAATGCGCCTGTTGGCTTGTTATGCGCTCGACGTACAGTCCATTTGGCTCGATACGATTGATTATCTATGCCGACAAAATCGACTTCAGCATATCCCTCTGTACAGCCACGCCTGAGAATATTTTTGGTATCGTGCATACCTATCTGTTGTTCATCGGTATCCATGATTTTGGCAAATTTACTGGCTTTATCTAAACGGGGAGTGCGGTTATATAAGGCCAGACACAACGCATCAAGCAAGGTGCTTTTACCTGCCCCTGTTGCGCCTGTAATGGCAAATAAACCTGCCGAAAACAACGGCTCTTGTTGAAAATCAACGACAAAATCACCTGCTAATGACGCTAAATTACGGCCACGAATTGCTAAAATTTTCATAATATCATGCAGAAATGTGAGGCAAGACTCGCCTTAAGAGGCTTAATTATCTTGTTTTTTACCTGTTAAAAAAACCGCAGCCAATCCGCCAACGCCTGCCGTTGCAATGATGCCACCTGCTGTTTCTGCACCATTAATGGCCGCATAAACACCCCCTATGATGGCAGCCAAACCTAAACTTAAAGCACAAAATTGACCAAATACACGCTCTATAAATACGGAGCGATTGACTATTTTAACGGTATGACGACGATGTTCTGCTTCGATTTGCGTTTGTTGAATGACCCAATCAACCAAATCAGGTCTGAAGTTGTGTAGTCGTTCCAGTTGATTGATTGGAATAAGGGGAGAGTCTGTTGCATTCTGTTGAAGGAGAATTTCTCCATCTTTATCTTTAAGATGTGCGGTAGTTTGTTTGTTCGCCACGGTTAATTGCCTTGTTCATATCTTGACTAACACGTTGAAAGTCAGCACGTAGCTGTATGGCATCTTGGGCAAAACCACCATCGTTCACAATATAAGCACGTTGTGATGGCATGAGTTGTAAGGCTTGACGCATGCCTTGAATCATATTTTTTAGCATATTACGCATTATGTTTGCTCCTTTATCAATGCACGCTAGGCACAGATAGGGGGATATATGCACTATTCTATACCCTTTGGCTAAGGTGTAAAGAGTCTCTAGCTTTCGTCGGCCATATTCGTTGTTAATAACTCATGAAAGGCCTTGAGTAATACATTATCTGGACTTTTTTGATAACGCTGTTGATACATACGCAAAAAAACATCTTCGGGTTGTAGTTGACTGACATCCTCTAAGGATAATGGACTGGCTTCTGTTGTTGAAGCTGACGGATAGCTGGTTTCAATTTTGACTAAACGAACGGCTTTATCTTGCAATACCTGTTCAATTTTATGACGTAGTGCAGGCTCGGGTTTATCTAACAAAACACGTACTTGTAAATAAGTTTGTTGCTCTTCGGGAACAAGAGGCCAATCTTGCTGCGCGAGTAGTGTGAGTACATCAGCCAATGGTGCAGGTTTTTCGGGTAAACGCTGCAAATTTACTGTTCGTGGAATCAATATAGGCGTAATACGCTGAAGCGAGTTGCCTTCTAAATCAATCACGACGACCTGATGGGGATAATGCATTTCTGAAAAAGACATGGGCAAAGGCGAGCCACTGTAACGAATATGCGCAGCACCTACCGCTTGTGCGAAGTGTAAATGTCCTAAAGCGACATAAGCAATCTCTGTATCAAAGATATGACTAGATAACGTTTCAAGCCCTCCCATGACGAGTTTGCGTTCTGAATCACTCGAAACTTCGCCACCCATTAAATGGCAATGTCCCATTGCAATCAGTGCTTGATTTTCTGCGCGCTTACTTTTAGCCAATGCAGTGACTTGTTGATATAAAGCATTAATCCCCGCTAAATAAGCGTCGTCTGCATCTTCTACGCGTGGCACATCGTTTGGTCGTAAAAAGGGGATGGCCAAACACCATGCGGCAATCTCTCCTTCTCGATGATATAAGGGCACGAGGAGCTGTTCTAAATCCATACCGCGCTGTTGACGCTGAACTTGCCCGACAACGCGCATATCAATAGCATTCAAGAAGGGGGTCGGTACTTCTAAACGTGTCGGAGAGTCGTGATTACCTGCAATAATCACAACTTGTAAATGCGGAATACGCCCTTTAGCTAAACACAAAAATTGATAAAACTGCTGTTGTGCACTTGAGGGAGGATTGGCGGTGTCAAAAATATCGCCCGCAATCAATAACACATCTATGTTTTGTGTCGTTAAAGTATTTAACAACCAGTCTAAAAATTGCTGATGCTCATAATAACGACTAAAGCCAAAAAAGTTCTGTCCTAAATGCCAATCAGACGTATGTAGTAAGCGCATAAACTCCATTAACCTCAACAGACGTTTAATAACGTTGCAGTTTTACTTTGAGTGCCTCTCGTTTATTCAGACTCATATTAGCCGTATGTCGTTTTAATAAGGTATTTTCTTGTATTGCCGCATCTAACTGCTGCTGCAATACTCGCATATCGGCATCTCGCAGATGGAGTTGCTGTGTTTTTTCTTCAACGTGTTGCTGATATTGCAGCGTCGTTTGGGTTAATACCTCGCGCTCTTGTTCTAAGGTATTATGTTGTTTTTGCAGTTGATGGTATTCTGCTGTTTTGAGGGTTAGCTGTTTTTCTAGCTGTACATGTTGCTGTTCAAGTGTACTGAGCTGCACTTGATAATGCTGTTGCTGTTGCTCAAATTGCTGGGTAATTTGCGTTCTTAACGCCTGTTCGGTGGCTAGCTGTGTTTGTAAGAGATGCTCACGTTGTTGGCTTTCTTCTAAACGATGCTCAAGAACTGATAATTGATTCGTTTGTTGTTGCAATTGCGTTAAGGCGGCCAATTTTACTTGCTCAGCCTGTTCAACCTGTTGTGTAGCTTGCTGTTTAAGCTCGCTATAGGCTAAATCGCTTTGCTGTAAGGCCTCTTGCCATAATTGCCGCATTGCTGAAATAACAGGCTCAGGTAAATCGGGGTGTATTTGCTGTACACTCATACGCTTGGCTAAATCTTGCCACCACTCTTTAAGGGCATCGTTAATCGTGCCTGCACTGCCGCGTTGGGTAATTTCACGAACATTGGCAACCGTCGGCCGTATGCCCTGTGCCATTAGTTGATTAGCAGCTTGCCAAACAGCATCTTGAATAGAAGGGGGCATAGGAGGGACTCTAATAAGCAATTATTTTGTAATGTATATTACATATATTTGCCTATTATGTGAGAAAATTATTGAGAGATTGCCCCCTTAATTGCGCAATTATTAGGCATGGCAGAAATTAACCGTCAAATAAGTCAATGATTTTTGTCACTTAACTTGTCATAGTTTTTTCGTCATCATGCTGCCACGATACCATTAGCCTTCAGAGAAGAGTGATATGTCTCAACAAAACGCCTTAGAGCAGTTAGCTAACACGCTCAAAATTCAAACCGACCAATTATCGGGCTTACAGTCTTTATCTGCCGACGATATTCGTCGTTTTAATCAACTCATTGAACAGGCACAACTCAAACAACGCGAAACACTGAATAACGCCATTGAAGAAGGATTAAGTTATGTGCCCGCTTTGTTACGCGGAGCAGTCAAAGCGATTGTGAGAGGATAAGACATATCATGAGTAAATTAGAAGCCAGCGCAGAATTGCAAAAAATTGCACAATTATTGTCTGTACCAAGTACCTCATTAAGTTTTTTAGAACACTTGCCCGCATCAGAATTAGCCCAAATACGTGGTTTAACAACCGATAAACTGTTTAATGATGGTCGCAAGTTATTTCAAAAATTGGCCTCTGCAAGCAAATTGATGCCAGCAGGTATTACGGCGAGTATTGGTGAAAAAGTCTTTGGGCCCATGTTATGTGCGCGTATTGCGAGCGAAATGCCACATCAGCGCGCAGTAGAATTAGCGCAAAAAATGAGCATTCCGTTTTTGGCTAAAGTCACCTTAGAATTAGACCCGCGCCGCGTCAAAGATATTATTCAAAATATGCCTTTAGATAAAATGCGTGCGGTTGCTAAAGAGTTACTAAGCAGCCATCAATATATTGTCATGGGTGGTTTTGTTGGCTTTATGAAGCCCGAAAACCTAAAAATCATTTTAAGTGATGTTAGCAACGAAGAAGCCTTATTACATATCGGCTTTTTTATTGAAGAAAAGCGTATTGTCAGCGACATCATGCGCTTATTACCCAAAGACAGACTCAAAAAACTCATTGCCTGTATGCGTGTCAATAAAGAATTATGGCCTGAGTCCTTAGCACTGATGGTACATATTGAAGATGACCTTAAGCGTGAAATGGGGGATATGGCCGCAGAAGAACACGAAGACGTCTTAAATGACTTAATAGAAACCGTTTATCAATTACAATTATGGCAAGATGCCTTACCACTATTTGCCTGCTTATCTGCCAGCACACAATACAAAGTGATTCATACCGCCAGCATGCAACGTGCGGATTTATTAGAAGCTGCCTTATTACATACCAACCACTATGATTTATGGCATACCTTTTTGCCGTTGATTGAGTTTATGGGACAAACACAGCGGGAAATACTAGCGGATGTTATCTTAAAACAAGGGAATACATTTACTGAAAACATCGTACAAACAGCAATAAAACATCAATTATGGCAACCATTATTCGATGTGTTGCAAGCCATACCCGATGAGATAAGACCGCCTTATATAGCGCATACCAAACCCTTTTTACACCATGCTGAGCTCAGTAAACTGATTGAGGAAAGAAATCTAAGCCATTGGTTTAATTAAAAAAGAGTAGGGTAGAGTAGTCGTTTACTCTGCCCTAGCCCATCTATTATTCTTCAGTTATCGGTTTACGCTGCCATTCGTTATTACGCGTTGTCGCACCGTCATGTAAGGCTTGTTCATTAATCAACACTTTTTTGGGCGATTTTACTTGTGCGAATAAGCCAATACTTTCAATCACCGATGATAGTAATGCCGCATCTGCACGTGGTGTTTCCCGTAAATGCTCACTCATATCAAAGGGATTTAAGCCATAAACACGGGGTTTTTGGGTCGGTTCATTAAGATAAATAAACACGGGAAGATTCGCAGGGACAATACGGCCAGCATTGCTTTTTTGTCCTTTATTGTATGCCATCATGCGAGGATGTGGGGCTTTACGCCAACGATAAATAAGTGGAATTTCAGGTGGAACTTCTGCTAATTGTTGCTTTTGCAAATTAATAATATTTTCCCACTCACTCGGCGTAAATTGATCGGGACGATTTTTTCTTGAACGTTCTAACTGTGCTTCAACATCCGCACGACTGACATGCACACTGCTTGGTGTTGCGCCTGCCCACGAAAAATATAAACATTCAGGGGCAGTCCATTGTACTAAGTGCCGATAACATTGTAAGACCGACACATTAGGTAAGGCTTGACGTGTTGTCCGATTTCTTTCTTTTTCGGGAATACTTAACATTAAGCGTTTAAGCGTATCTTTTTTAGCGTTAATGATATCTATTTCCGGTGAAAAATCCCTATCAACGCCCAACCAGCCAGGTAAACGATAAGCGGTAGCAGGGTGTTGATTGGCTTGAAAATGTAAAACTTCAAATGCTTCAGCCGCTTTTATTGCCGCAGCTTCTTTGGCAATATGTTTTACCTCAATGATTTTTGGTGCTAAGCCATTGTTATTTAGAGGAACTTCGTAGACATCTCCGTCAACAACATGCGGCATCCACATTAATCTAAAATCTGCCAACGTCTGTTGTATATCCTGAAAAGCATCACGTAATTCAAAAATCATTATTCAACCTCAATTTATTTTTATCGTTACTCGTTACGGCTGGATGCACTAATAAATAATTAACACACATAGCATGCTACGAATATCAAGATAGATATGCAACCTCAATTTTGTATTAAATATTACTTAATACATATTATGTAATTTATTTTATATTTTTTAGTAGGAGATACTAAAATAAAGCCTATTATAGACATTATTTAACATAATATACATTATGCGATGAGTTATATCCCTTAAAGGAAGCATCATATTTAATGTTGTTGTATTAAAAATTACGTGTGGTTATTTGTATTTGTGATGAAATGATAAATCGTTTTAAGCTCTGTGTCCGTATATAGCTTAAAACGTGTTTGTCTTATGCTGCGTTTGGATAGATTTTCCGTAAAAACTTTAGCACAAAACCCAAGAAATATTCAGGAGATTCTGCAAAAACCGCATGTCCTGTTTCTGAAATATGTAATTCAGCGTGAGGAATGACAGCCTGAGCAATTTTTGCATCGTGTTTAGCCGATACTAACGGGTCGTATTGGCCAAAGAATAATAAGGTTGGGCAACGAATATTTTTGGCTTTTTCACGCAAATCGGCATCTGGTAACAACATACTGCGCCAAATTGCACGATTAATGGCAAATGGAACTGTTTTACCGTACTCTTTTAATGCCCGAGATTTCATGGTTTTTACCCACGTAGAGCCACCTTTCAGGTAAAAATTGGCTAATACAATGGGCGGAATGGCTAAAGAACTGGCCTGTAAACGACAAAATAAACGTGTCATGGCGTTATGATTCGTAAATCCCGCAGGTGAAATAAGGACTAAGCTCTTAACCCGCTCTGGAAATTCGGCAGCATAACGTGCAGCAGCATAGCCACCTATCGAGTTACCCATTAAGGTAACCTCAGCTAAGGCTTTCTCGTCAATCACGCCCTTAAGTACGTCATAAAAATAATTAACACTGGCTTTATCTATGGGCTCTGGTGCATCTGATGTGCCATAACCAGGCCAGTCGATGGTAATCACGCAATAATTACGTGTTAATGCATCAATAATGGCATTATAATCTTTACTGTCACCGGGGTTTGCATGCAACAAAACAAGATAATTTGTACCTACTCCCATCTTTCGATAGTGAACTTTTCCTTGCGGAAGCGTCAACATTGGCATGACCAAACACCTAAAATCTTAAATATAGTTGACCGAAGTCTCAAAAACGTCATAAAGCTATCGTAAACATGGCCTAAAAACTAGCTCTACAATTAGAAAACTTTAGTATTTATTTATGAAAGAATGGTTATATGCTTTGGAATATAAGGTTTTCTTAACTTTTGTCCGATTGAGTGCTAACATTCTGCCACCGTTTTTGTGCTGCATGTTGATATCCATCAATCGCACCCCAAAAAGCTCGTTTAGATTTACACATAAGAGTTGTAGTTTGCCCAGTATTTTATCTGTGAGCGATACAAATTTGACGGTATACGTGTAAATGTCACGCTAATATGAGGAAACTATCGTGCTAGAAGCCTATCGCCAACACGTTGCTGAACGCGCTGCCCAAGGCGTTCCACCCAAGCCACTTGATGAACAACAAACTGCTGCTTTAGTAGAATTATTAAAAAATCCACCAGCAGGTGAAGAAGCCTTTTTGGTTGATTTAATTGAAAACCGCGTGCCTGCGGGCGTTGACCCAGCCGCTTATGTTAAAGCTGCTTTTTTAGCGGCTGTTGCTAAAGGTGAAGCTTCTTCTCCTTTAATCACTAAGCAACGTGCTGTGTACTTATTAGGTACGATGCTCGGTGGTTACAACGTTGAGCCATTAGTTCAGTTATTAGACAATGCTGAGTTAGCGGCTGAAGCGGCTAAAGCCTTAAAAGCTACATTATTAATGTTCGACTCTTTCCATGACGTTGAAGAAAAAGCCAAAGCTGGCAACGCGGCTGCAAAAGAAGTGTTACAAAGCTGGGCGGATGCTGAATGGTTTACTAACCGTCCAGAAGTGCCAAGCACCATCAAATTGACGGTGTTTAAAGTGACTGGCGAAACCAACACTGACGACCTATCCCCTGCTCAAGACGCTTGGAGTCGTCCAGATATTCCATTGCACGCAAATGCCATGTTGAAAAACGTACGTGATGGTATTAATCCAGACAAACCAACAGAAATCGGCCCAATCAAGCAATTAGAAGCCTTAAAAGCAAAAGGTAACACCATTGCTTATGTGGGTGACGTTGTGGGTACAGGTTCTAGCCGTAAATCTGCAACCAACTCGGTATTGTGGTTTACAGGTAACGACATCCCGCACATTCCAAACAAGCGTGATGGCGGTTTCTGTATTGGTAGCAAAATTGCGCCAATCTTCTTCAACACCATGGAAGATGCGGGTGCATTACCTGTTGAATTAGATGTGTCACAAATGAACATGGGTGATGAGATTGTTTTAAACATCGATCATGCTAATGCTATTGTGACTGCTACTAAAGATGGCGTTGAAATTGCTAAAGCTCCGTTAAAAACACCTGTGTTATTAGACGAAGTACGTGCGGGTGGCCGTATTAACTTAATTATCGGTCGCTCCTTAACCACTAAAGCACGCGAAGCTTTAGGTTTAGCGCCTTCTACATTATTCCGTCAACCACAACAACCTGCTGACACTGGCAAAGGTTACACCCAAGCTCAAAAAATGGTGGGTAAAGCCTGTGGCGTAGCAGGTATCCGTCCCGGTACTTATTGCGAACCAAAAATGACCACTGTTGGTTCTCAAGATACCACAGGTCCAATGACACGTGACGAATTAAAAGATTTAGCGTGTTTAGGCTTCTCTGCGGATTTAGTGATGCAGTCTTTCTGTCACACCGCTGCGTATCCAAAGCCAGTTGACGTACAAACTCATCATACCTTACCTGATTTTATTATGAATCGCGGTGGCGTGAGCTTGCGTCCCGGTGACGGTATTATCCATAGCTGGTTAAACCGTATGTTATTACCTGATACCGTAGGTACAGGTGGTGACTCTCATACACGCTTCCCAATTGGTATTTCTTTTCCAGCAGGTTCTGGTTTAGTTGCGTTTGCGGCGGCAACAGGTGTGATGCCTTTAGATATGCCTGAGTCGGTATTGGTTAAGTTTAAAGGTAAAATGCAAGCAGGTATCACCTTACGTGATTTAGTGCATGCTATCCCCTACTATGCTATCCAAGCTGGTGATTTAACGGTTGAGAAAAAAGGCAAAAAGAATATTTTCAATGGCCGTATTTTAGAAATTGACTTGTCCGAAATGGAAGGTGATTTAACCGTTGAACAAGCCTTTGAATTGTCTGACGCGTCTGCTGAGCGTTCTGCGGCTGGTTGTTCTATTACTTTGTCTGAAAAGTCTGTGGCTGAATACTTAACCTCCAATATCACCATGTTAAAGTGGATGATTTCTGAAGGTTACGGTGATGCCCGTACGATGGCTCGTCGTATCGAAGCAATGGAAAAATGGTTAGCTAACCCAGTATTGTTGCGTGCTGACGCCGATGCTGAATACGCTAAAGTGTATGAAATTGACTTAAACGACATTAAAGAACCCATCCTTTGCTGTCCAAACGACCCAGATGATGCCAAGTTGTTATCTACCGTTGCTGGTGACAAAATTGATGAAGTGTTCATCGGTTCTTGTATGACTAACATCGGTCACTTCCGTGCTGCTGGTAAGTTATTAGACAAAGTTGAAGGCGGCTCTTTAAGCACTCGCTTATGGTTAGCTCCGCCAACTAAAATGGATCAACATCAATTAATGGAAGAAGGCTACTACAACATTTATGGTCGCGCTGGCGCACGTACCGAAATGCCGGGTTGTTCTTTGTGTATGGGTAACCAAGCCCGTGTTGCTCCAAACACCACTTGTGTGTCCACGTCTACACGTAACTTCCCGAACCGTTTAGGTCAAGGCTCTAATGTGTACTTAGCCTCTGCTGAGTTAGCCTCTGTGGCTGCAGTGATGGGTAAATTGCCAACGGTTGCCGAGTACATGGAATATGCGAACAAAATCGACAGCATGGCTGGCGACATTTATCGCTATTTGAACTTCGACCGTATGAGTGAATACACCGACAAAGCTAACAAGATTGATGTTGCTCAGTTGACGTAATCTTACTTAAACGACTTGAGTCTTTGCTGAAGTCGTTTAATAAACAAAAGCCCAGTTTTTACTGGGCTTTTTATTTACAACTGTTTGGGCTGCATTTGACTGCTAATGACTGGCCACAAACGATTCACCTGCCACATAAAATTAGAATAAAAACCAGTTTTGACATGCAAATCACGATTATTTATACCTTTTAAGGCGGTATTAATCACTTTGTCAGGGTCATCAATAAAGATTTTAGGCATGACAGGAATTTTAGCTTTACCGACAATCGGGGCTTTTAAGATACCAGTACGGGTAAAAAATGGATAAATAATCGTTACATCTACGCCACGTTTTTTAATTTCACCCGATAAAGCCATCGCAAAACCACGTAAACCAAATTTCGCCGCGCTATAACTTGTCCCTAACTTAGTAGCAATAAACCCTGCAACTGAATCAATAAAAATAAAATGGCCACTACCACGCTGCAAAAAGTCAGGTAAAAATAAATGCGTCAATTCCATCGGTGCAGTTAACATCACACGCATTTGTAAGTTCATTTTATCCATCGGAATTTCTTCATAATGTCCGACAAAGGCTAAACCTGCGTTATGCACCACCATATCCACAGGGGCAATTTTTTGACAGGCTTCGTACAAGGCTTTTGGCCCTTCGACAGCGTTTAAGTCACTTTTAATTTGACCTAAAACTTGTTTTTCCCAGCCAAAAGGCAAACCACCGCCATCGGCTAACTCGGTAATTGGCCGCTCACTAACATCGGTTAAAATAACTTTAGCCCTAGCCATTAACAAGTGACGGACAAAAGTTTTTCCCAGACCTCCCCAAGCACCTGTTACCAACACCACTTTACCCGCTAAACGTGGAAAATGATTCATCATAATTTACCCTCTGTTTGATGTGATTTTTGAGATTAAAAAATTGGCAATAGTTTCTCTTTCACAAGCATCGCCTGCATGATGTGATAACAGCCCTTCGACCACAAACGTTGCTATTTTGGCGGCTATTACACACTCTTCTTGTTTTAAGCCATGCAGCATTAATTGATTAACAACCAGTGACTCGAGCATAAAGTGAAAACGTTGATGCCATATTTTGATACTTTCAGCAAAGTTCATGCGATTATGTACGGTCGTAATCACATGAGGAACGGCATCAAATTTATCGAGTAACCACAATAATTGTTGGTCTAAACTTTGTTCTTGAATGCTTAAATACTCTGCTAGGGCTTCGGCAACCAGTTCATCTAAAATCGCAATCAATAACTCGTCTTTATCTTTGAAATACCAATATAAAGTATTCGGTGCAACGCCTGCTTCTTTAGCTAAACGAGACATACTGGTTGCGTCATAACCTTCTGCTAACAACAATTGTCTTGCGGCTAATAAAATTTCTTGACGTTTATGTTCGCTATCAATTTCACGTCTATTTTTGGCCATAAAAATTCTCTATTTTTATCTTGAATGATGTTCAAGCAGATGATAGCATTTATCTTGAATGATATTCAACATAAATTTAGCATGAGGTTTTTATGACAATTGCCGCCAATCCACACATCCATACTCGCCAAGATGTCGAATTTTATAGCTCAGGCGTTATTTGCCGTGCATGGTTAACTTATCCACAAACAGCACAAACGCAAGACGTGCCTTTAGTGATTATGGCGCATGGTTTTGGCGGCACACGTGAGATGCGTTTAGAACAGTATGCTCAGCGTTTTAATAACTTGGGCATGGCAACGCTGATTTTTGATTATCGCAATTTTGGTGCTAGCGATGGTTTACCACGTCAATGTTTAATTCCTCAAAAAGAGGTAGAAGACTGGCATGCTGCCTTAGCCTTTGCGCGCCGTTTACCAAATATTAATCGTCAAAAAATTGCCTTATGGGGAACGTCGTTTGCGGGTGGTTTAGTGGTGACGGTGGCGGCACAAGACGGTAAAGTCGCGGCAACTGTTAGCCAATGCCCAATGTTAGATGGTTTGGCTTCGGCTTTAGAAATTGCTCGTTATGCAGGATTAAACTCGTTAATGAAAGTCAGTACGCATGGCGTAGTTGATGTTGCTTTATCGGTATTAGGTAAAACACACTATATTCCTACCGTTGCCAAAGAAGGTGAAATTGGCGCAATGACCAGTCACGATGCGTACGATGCCTATTTGCGCCTCGCAACAGAAAACACGACTCTTATTAATAAAGTCACCGCGCGTACAGGATTATTAGTTCCGTTATTTAGACCAATTAAAGATGCCAAGAAAGTAAAATGCCCTGCTTTATTACAAATTTGCGAAACAGATACCGTTGCGCCTGTAGCTGCTGTTGAAAAAGCAGCGAAACTCATGCCTAAATCAGAAGTGGTGCGTTATCCTGTTGGTCATTTTGATGTGTATTTTGGTGAGGATTTTGAACGTAGTGTTAGCGATCAAGCGAAGTTTTTGCAAAAGCATTTATGTTAAAGCAAAACTTAGACGCTTCACTGGCATCAGTATCTTGGGCGCAAAAATATTAATCAACAAGTAGTCAAGAACAACCATAAGTGTGTTGAATAAATAGGCGATATGGATTATCGCCTATTGAATGTTTAGTTAACCTCTTCCTCTAATATTTTAAAGGGAAAGTCTGGGGGCAAACCCTGATTTTTCACCTGCTGCACCATACGTTGTAAGCCTACAACGGTATAATAAGGCGCTTGTTTTTGAACAGCATTTACCGCCCACGTAGGTGCCATTCCACCGGGGTCAATATAGCCTTCGACTTCCACTCTCACCTGCTCTTTATTGATGGGAGTAAATTTGAGAACCATATCTTCGGCAAGCATACGTACTAAAGGCGGCTTTTCGGGAATAAAATCAGGTACAGCTTTTAATTTAAGTGCAGCAAACCCTTTTTTACGTGTGTAAGGTTCAATAGTAGCGTGAATAATCGCATCTCTATCAGGTAACGTTACAGGTGCATCATGCTGAATATAATAATAAAACTCGGTTGGAGAGATAATTTTTAGCACCTTCGCATTGCGTACTTCCCAAAACCAACGCGTATAATTATCAATATCCAAATAGACTCGTCCTAAGGCTACTAATGGCGCATCAATCAAATAATCTAGTTTAAACGAGCGGATACGTTTTCCGTCTTCTCGTTTTGAGTAGGCTTTGATATTACGTTTAGTGTCATGCTTGACTAGTATCCATTCATTAAAGGCTTGTGTCCCTCGTAACTCTAATAACTCATCATCAACATCTGCTGATACGGTCGTACTTAAACCGCTAATACCTAAAGCTAAAATAACGGTGGTTAATAGTTTACGCATAGTCGCTTCTCTTTTTATTTTGTCAACTGATGCTCTGACATTATTTATCAAAAGTACAGTCACAAAGCGCGTTAAAACTTGCGTTAAAATCCTTATTTATAATAGGGTCATTTATATGAAACATGACTGTTCTATTTATTGTATGGACTTATAGCCCTTTTTGAGCACTTTTAATACTTGCCTCACTATCCTTAGAATACTTAAATACTAACTGCATGCCTTTACGGATAGGTGCGGGAAATAATACTGAGGTCACTTCGCCTGGTCTTAAAAAAGGTGGAATAATATCAATGGGCTTATCGACTATAGCACGTTCAATGACATGAGCCGCCTCATCTGTCGTCATACCAGGTAATAAATGCATCCACGGTGTTGGCGCACTCATACGGGTATAAACAATCGCAGGATAAATCGAGGTTGTATCAATCCCTTGCGCTTTTATTTCTAAGGCCACACTACGTAACCAAATATCGAATGCCCCTTTTGAGGCTTGATAGGCGGCCCAACGCGCACCAGGCGGCATACGCACCCCCCACGTTGAAATATTGATAATATGCCCTTGTTTTCGTGCACGCATCGAGGGTAATAATGCTAATACCAACTGTACAGGCCCTAAATAGTTAATCGCCATCGTTCTTTCGAAGTCTTGAAAGCGATTCTCTGACATCATAATGGAGCGCCGAATCGACTTTCCTGCATTATTAATTAAAATATCCACATAATGATGTTCTGCTAACATAGTTTCTATCAGTGCTTTTGCTTGTTCAGGCTTACTTAAATCTGCACTATAGGCATAAGCCTGACCGCCACCCGCCCTAATTTTAGCCACGACTTGCTGTAACTTATCACTAGACCTCGCCACCAAAAATAAAATAGCCCCCGCATTTGCCAAGCGATAAGCAGTCGCTTCACCAATCCCAAAAGAAGCACCTGTTAATAAAATATGCTTCCCCTCCACTGCGTTGCGCAATTTGTCCAGATTATTTAAGCCTTTTGGATTGGCTAACCATGATAATGCACGTGCCCAGATATGAGGTTTGTGATGTGTTATGTTGTGAGTCATTGCTATATCTCCTGTTATTCTATTAAGCATCTTCTCAATTTCAGCGTTTACCGCCTCTTCCGACTTCATTGATAGACTATTTTTACTGTTGTAGCGTCTGTTTATAGCTTAAACATTGGCTATATTGACAAAAAGATTTGTTCTTCTAGTTACTTTATTGTTTTTATTTTTTATTATTAAATTTAATTTTTAGGGAGTGTATAAATTACATTTCGAAGGGAATTATATAGAAGTTGACATTTTTTATAGGGGGTGTATAAATTTAGTTTATGGCTCTCTCTTTACGATATTGACTCGGTGAAATACCGTATTGACGTTTAAAGGCTTGGCTAAATGCCGTTTCGGAGGCATAACCTACTTTTTCACTGATTCGGCCAATACTCAAGTCTTGTAATGCTAAATGACGAGCCGCCTGTCTTAAGCGATGTTGGGTTAAATAGGCTAATGGCGGTTGGCCAAGCATCGTTGTAAAGCGTTCGGCAAAGGCAGAACGCGATAAACAAGCTAAACCTGCTAATTCAACGACAGTCCATGCTCGCTCAGGATGCGCGTGAATGGCGCTTAATACAGGCGTTAAATACGGGTCTCTTAATGCGCCCAACCAATTATCTGTTCCTTTAGGAAGCTGCTCTACATAATCACGTACACACTCAATAAGAAACATGCCAATCAAACGGTTAATGAGCGTATCTCTACCTGGTCGATGGCGTTCTACTTCGAGTGCCAAAAACTCTAAACCTAAACGTAACCAATCTGGGCCGCTTCCGTTTAGTCCGTGTCTGATGAGTAAATAAGGGGGTAAAGACGATAATAATGGCCTTCCCATATCGGTATCTAATAAACACCGTACGGCCAATACCAGCGCATTATGTGTGCCTGTGCCCAGATTTAAGGGCGTATTGCGATGTCCCGCAAACTCAGACATCAGCCAAAAGTCTTCTAATATCAGGCTTGTGTCTGTGTGCTGTACGTGATGTGTCAGGCCGTATGGAACAAAGACTATATCTCCCGCCTCTAAATGCTGTGTTTCTTTTTCTGATATGTGTAAGTTGAGCTCACCCGATAAAACGACATAAAAAATCGTTTGCTGGGCAACACTAAAACGCCAACGACCATGGCCGCTAATGTATAAATACTCTGCTCCACTTAAATGAATATCATCCAAAATATGGCTTAAGGCATCCATAAATACTACTAATCTCATCAAAATGGCAATTAATGGTGATAAAACGGCGGCATGGCATGTCTTTTGGACTTTTTTGCTCACAAAGCCGTCAGAAAAAACACAATAACTGTATCATTATCCAATGTCGGAGTTTAACGCAAGTTTATTGGACGTTGACAACTGGTTGTTTGACCACGCTAAGGGCAAGATTACCACATAAATTGTTAGACAATCATAATGAGTGTAGCACGAGTCTGCACTCCCCAACCAAAGGTCAAACATCATGAACGCTAAGACACCAGACTATTTATTAGAGAGCGCTGATAAATCGAATGCTAAGTGGAAAGACAAAAAACGTTACTTATGGTTGTTAAGTCCTGCTGTTCCTGTCATTGGTATTGCGGCATTAAGCGCTTACGCGGTTGCCCCTAAAAAACTACGTGCTTTAGCATGGGTTGGCCCTGCTTTAGTTCATGGCGTGATTCCTGCTTTAGACCGACTCATTGGTGAAGATACCAGTAATCCACCCGAATCTGCGATTAAAGATTTAGAAAATGATAAATACTATGGCCGTATTGTCAAAGCCTTTATTCCTGCACAGTATGCCGTCACTTTCTTAGGTGCTTGGTTGGCCAGCCGCAAAAATGTCCCTGCCTTAGATTATGTGGGTTTAACCTTGTCTGTAGGTGCTATGAATGGTATTGCTATCAATACAGGTCATGAACTGGGGCATAAACACGATAAAGTAGACCGTTTATTTGCGATGGCTGCTTTAGCGCCAACAGGTTATACCCATTTTGCGGTCGAACATAATTTTGGTCATCATAAACGTGTTGCCACACCAGAAGACCCAGCCAGTAGCCGTTTAGGTGAGAGCTTTTGGAAATTTTTGCCTCGTACTGTAATTGGCGGCTTCAAATCTGCGGTGACCATCGAAAAAGAACGTCTTGCTCGTAAAGGTAAAGGCTTCTGGACACTAGAAAATGAGTTATTGCAAGGTTGGGCGATGAGTGCAGCATTCTTCGGTGCGACTGCTGCCGTTTGTGGCCCGCGCTCTATTCCCTTCTTAATTGGTCAAGGGGCTTACGGTGCCAGCTTACTAGAAGTCATAAACTACGTTGAACATTATGGTTTGAAGCGCGAAAAACTACCTAACGGCAAATATGTCCGTACGTCGCCAGAGCATAGTTGGAACAGTAACAATATTGTGACTAACTTATTCTTGTATCAGTTACAACGTCACTCAGACCACCATGCGCACCCAAGCCGTAGCTTCCAAGCCTTACGTCACTTTGAAAATGCGCCGCAGTTACCTGGTGGTTATGCGTCCATGCTATTACCCGCCTATGTACCAGCGCTATGGTACAAATTGATGGATGAGCGTGTCATCAATCATTACAAAGGTGACTTAAGTAAAATTAATATGGATCCCGACCGTCGTGCAGAGCTAGAAGTAAAATACGCTGCTGTGGCACAAAAAGCGGCCGATGCGGATAAAACAGAAAAGGAAAGTAGCGTTACCGAACAAGCAGCCTAAATTTAGTCCTCTTATTTATATTATTTCTCGTCTGTGGTTTGGCTTGGTACTCCTTGAGTACCAAGCCTTTTTTTATGAACAACACATCAGACAACTAGCTGTTAAAGCCGATACTTTTTCTACTTAATGCATTGACATAGCCTCATCAAAATAATACGCACGATTTTTTCTTAAAAATTGCTTTTTTGCTTAAATCACCGCACAAATAAACTTTTGAGTCAGTTTTATTCTTATTACAATAGGATAGATTAACTTATCGCTAAATGCTTGTTTTCATAGGCGCATTTAGTTGGCACATGATTGTGATTGTAACACGCTCATGATTAAGGCTCGTGTCCACCACCTGACTGACAATAGAGACTTCACCACCATGACATCTTTGTTTAGTAAATCTGTCAAAATGATTCCCAAACCTACACGTCGTATTTTGAATAATGCAAGTGACCGTTTATTTCGCGCACGTGACTTAGTCCTAGCCGACCAAACACCTTACGAAATCATACACGATAATGGCTTGGTCAAATTACGTCATTATTTTCCATTGTCAGAGGATACAATTACACTTGATGGACAACCCTTGCCTGTCAACAAAAAAACACACAAAACACCGCTTGTGATTGTGCCGCCGTTGGCCGTGAATATGTTGATTTATGACCTGTTTCCAGACCGTAGTTTAGTGAAATATTTTTTAGCGCGTGGTTTTGATGTTTACTTAATTGACTGGGGCATGCCCACTCGTAAACATGCGCATTATAATCTTGTGACCTATGTCTGTGAATTGATGCCCGAGTTTTTAGCCAAAATACGTGAACACAGCGGTCAACGCCAATTATCACTACACGGCTGGAGCATGGGTGGTGTATTTACCCTATGTTATACCGCGCTCACACATGACCCCGATATTCGTAACTTGGTAATTTTAGGCACACCCATTAATAGCCATGCATCTGGTGCGATTGGCAAAGTTTATCAGTTCATTGAGCGTCGAGCAGAATGGGTCAGACAAAATACAGGCTTTCGTATTCACAATCTCAATCCCCAATGGCTGCATACACCAGGGTGGATAAATGTTGTTAGTTTTAAGATGACTAACCCCATTGGCAGTTTAATGGGGTATTGGGAGTTGGTCGTTAAGCTGGCTGACCGTCAATTTGTTATTAATCATGCAACGACATCGGCCTTTTTAGACAAAATGGTGGCCTATCCAGGTGGTATTGTACAAGACATGATGGTACGCATTTGGATTGATAACGAATTAGCCAAAGGCTACATGCAGCTAGGTAATTCCGAGGTACGTTTATCGGATATTCAAAGTGCATTATTTGCTGCCGCAGGCAAAAGTGACAATATGGTCACCAAAGCTGCCGTAGAGACGCTAATGGAACATGTCAGCTCTAAAGATAAAATCTTTGAAGTGGTTGCAGGGGGACACATGGGGATTCTCTCTGGCAGCAAAGCACCTCAAGATGTTTGGCCTAAAGTGGCAAACTGGCTAGCAGAACGCTCTAACTAAGCAACTAAAATTAGCCTTCTGATGCACCGTCGTTTTTGTGCAGAGAAGGCTTTTTTCTGTGAGATGAAGATTGCATTAAATAACGATATTTTGTGACGAAACTTTTGCCATTTTTACAAAAATCGTGCAAAATATTGCACCCGCGCAACCTTAGTCTTAGGTAATTGTTGTTTGTTTTGTCAGCCCCTATCTGACCTTGAAGGTACAACAACGGCAGAACACCTAAAACAAAGACTGCAACCATGAATTTATGTATAGTGCGTTATTTAGGTGACTGCCTGCCTAATCATGCACTGATGAGTACTAGGACTGATATGTCAAACAAAGAAGAGCAAATCGAGATGGACGGGACGGTGATTGACACCCTCCCCAACACCATGTTTCGTGTACAGTTAGAAAACGGCCACGTTGTCACTGCGCATATTTCTGGCAAAATGCGTAAACACTATATTCGGATTTTAACAGGCGACCAAGTCAAAGTTGAGATGACTCCTTATGACTTAAGCAAAGGTCGTATCACGTACCGCGTTCGCTAAGGCGTGATAAAAAAAGCCACATGATAATGTGGCTTTTTTATTTGGCTTTTGTTCTTAGATATTAAGCGGGTGCAGCCGTCTTTGACTCTGTAGCCTCTACATGTAGCACTAAGGCATTGCTCTCGACAGTGACTTGTACATGACCGCCACCATTGGCCAACTCGCCAAACAGTATTTTTTCGGCTAACGGTTTTTTCAAGTTTTCTTGAATCACACGCGCCATTGGTCTTGCTCCCATCAGCTTATCGTAACCGTGCTCAGCTAACCATGCACGGGCCAATTCATCTACCTCAATCACGACGTGCTTGTCATCAAGCTGTGCCTGCAACTCTACTAAGAACTTATCAACCACACCCGCAATAATCACAGGGTCTAGAGCCTTAAACTGAATGATGGCATCTAAGCGGTTACGAAACTCCGGTGTAAACATGCGCTTCATCACCTCCATTGCATCGGTACTGTGGTCTTGTTGGGTAAAACCAATACTAGCGCGCGTCATGGACTCTGCGCCTGCATTTGTCGTCAAAACGAGAATCACATGGCGAAAATCCGACTTACGGCCATTATTATCGGTTAAGGTACCGTGATCCATCACTTGTAATAACAGATTAAAGACTTCAGGATGAGCCTTTTCGATTTCGTCCAGCAATAACACACAATGTGGATGCTTTGAAATGGCCTCAGTCAGCAAACCGCCTTGGTCAAAACCAACATAACCAGGTGGCGCACCTATCAAACGTGATACGGTATGACGCTCCATATATTCCGACATATCAAAGCGCACCAATTCAATACCCAAGATTTTAGCTAATTGTTTCGTAACTTCTGTTTTGCCCACACCCGTAGGCCCTGAAAATAAGAAACAACCAACTGGCTTCTCGGGGGCTTTTAAGCCTGCACGCGATAGTTTAATTGCAGAGGACAAGGCCGTAATCGCTTCATCTTGACCAAAAACCGTCATTTTAAGGTCACGCTCTAAGGTGCGTAGAGCTTCTTTATCATTAGCTGACACCGACTTAGGTGGAATACGCGCAATTTTGGCAATCACCTCTTCAATCTCACCGACACCAATGGTTTTTTTACGCTTGCTGGCGGGCAATAAACGTTGAAAAGCCCCTGCCTCATCAATCACGTCAATCGCCTTATCAGGTAAAAAACGCTCATTGATATAACGACTCGCCAACTCCGAAGCCACTTCCAGTGCTTTTTCGGTATAACGTACACCATGATGCTCCTCAAAACGTGACTTTAAGCCTCTGAGAATTTGATAAGTTTCGGCAACGGTTGGCTCTGGAATATCTATTTTTTGAAAACGACGAGCTAAGGCACGGTCTTTTTCAAAAATACCGCGATACTCTTGATAAGTTGTAGAGCCCATACAACGCAAAGAACCATTCACTAACACAGGCTTGATGAGGTTTGACGCATCCATCACCCCACCACTGGCAGCGCCTGCACCAATGATAGTATGAATTTCATCAATAAATAGAATAGCTTCTTCCTGCTTTTTTAGCTCACTGAGTACCGCTTTAAAGCGTTTTTCAAAGTCACCACGGTATTTAGTGCCTGCCAATAACGCACCCAAATCGAGGCTATACACCACTGATTGCGCTAAAGGCTCAGGTGCTTTTTGACTGACAATCAACCATGCTAAGCCTTCAGCAATGGCTGTTTTGCCAACACCTGGCTCGCCAACTAAGAGTGGGTTATTTTTACGACGACGACAAAGAATTTGTGCTGCGCGCTCGACTTCGATATCTCGACCAATTAACGGGTCTATTTTACCTGCCAGCGCCAGCTCATTGAGGTTAGTTGCGTACGCTGCCAGCGCACTTTTAGGTGTTGCTTCGCCGTCTTCATCTGCTTGCGACTGTTCGGAATTATTTTCTTCAGGATTTTCTTCGGCTTGTTTACTGATACCGTGAGAGATGAAGTTAACAATATCCAAGCGATTGATATTTTGTTTTTTCAAGAAATAGACAGATTGTGACTCTTGCTCAGAAAAAATCGCCACCAGCACATTCGCGCCCAATACTTCTTTTTTACCTGAAGATTGCACGTGGAATACCGCACGTTGTAGCACACGTTGAAACCCCAAGGTTGGTTGTGTTTCTCGGTCTGTGTCTTTTACAGGAAGTTTAGGCGTTGTCTCATCAATAAATTGTGCGAGTTCACGCCTTAAAATAGCAATATCACCACCACAGGCTTTGAGCACTTTGACTGCTGAGTCATTATCTAAAAGTGCCAACAAAAGGTGTTCTACAGTCATGAACTCATGACGTTTAGCACGAGCATCACGAAAAGCTAAATTTAACGATACTTCTAAATCACGACTTAACATAGCAACACCTTTTAAGTTAGTAGTGTCAATAACTTCGTGTTATTGAACACTCTGTTGTAGCTAATCTGATTTTTGCTCAACAAGACACATTAACGGATGTTCATGTGCACGAGCAAAATCAATGACTTGTTGCGCCTTAGTTTCGGCAATATCTTTGGGATACACGCCTGCAACTGCTTTTCCTTCATGATGAATAGCTAACATAATTTGTGTCGCTTTTTCAATATTCATGCCAAAAAATTGCTCTAAGACCTCTACGACAAAATCCATTGGCGTATAATCATCATTTAACACAACCACCTGATAAAAAAAAGGTTTTTTAAGTTGTGGTTTTGCAGTTTCTAACAAGACCCCATGTTGACCCTCATCATCTTGATGGTCTGACATTTGATTGGATGTTAGTTGATAATCGCGTATTTTGCTCATAACAAGCAGCCTACAATAAAAGGTATGGGTTGAAATGTGAAAAATCTCAAGGGGCTTGAGTGTTTATTTCACTCGGGATAGGTATTTTAATACACTCTAACCGTTTTTAGTGTAACTAATCACGAACTTACTGGGAATAAAACGCTCATTATAGGGAGTGAACAAACGCCTTAAAAATTAAATGCCCACCCACTAAAATTGTCAGTATTTCAAAACTGCGCTTTACTAATAAATTACCTTGTAATAGCGCGAAATGCGCCCCTAAATAACCGCCAATTAATGAACCGATAATTAAGGGTGGCAACCATGTCCATGCGACGGGTGTTTGTTGTGCCAATGACAACGCACCCAAACCATTCCAAAACAAACCCACTAAAATTAAGGTGTACGAGACGGCACGGGTAAAATCTAAACCAAACCAGCGTACGAGCCAAATTGTCACAAATAAGCCAGTCCCCGATGTTAAAGAGCCATTTAACACCCCAATGACAAACAAAATGCTACAGCCAATCAATAAGCCTAAAGGGTCACGGTGAATACGTTGGCTACTCTGCCCTAACGTTGGCTTAAACACTGAATATACCCCTAAGCCTAAGGTTAGCACACCCAAAGCCAAGGTTGCCCAATGCTCAGGCACATCAACAATTATCTGTGTACCTAACCACACACCTGGTAAACCTGCCAGCAAAATCAAGCTCGCAAAACGTAAGTTTAAGCGACCTGCTTGCCAATGACGCAATGTTGCTCCCACCCCTAATGCAACGCTAGCTATTTTATGCGTAGCTAAAGCGGTGGCAAAAGGCAATCCCAACATCAGTAAAGCGGGTAACTGTAATAGACCTGCACCACCTCCCGCTAAGGCCGATAAAAGATTGGCAAATAAAGCAACCACCAATAACAGTAATAATTGACTCCAAATCACCTATAGTTTCCTTCTGAAAGTCTAAAACCAAGTCGGTTGGTAGTTGTCATGCTGCAATGAAAACAATATAGTTACCAACTTAAACCAATATAAACAGCAATACAGTATAAAATTATCTTTAAGGATTGTGGTGATATGAGTATTTTAGCCGAGACTCCTGACGGCAAAGTATTCTGTCTACACTCCAACAATGCATAGTACTCAGGCTTGCTTTGACAGCCTTTGTTCTAGACAACAAGGGTTTTGGCATTAGTTATGATTTTTTTTCAGCGTTTCATTTCTGGTCTTTGCGTTTGCTGCCTGTTACTGAGTAGCACGACTGTGATTGCTGCTCCTGCTACTAAAGGGTCAAGTACAGGCGGTGCAAAACAGCTTTATCGTTATTACGATGATAAAGGCCGCCCTACGGTGAGCGACCAACTGACGGATGAACATGTCAGCCGCGGCTATGATATTGTTAACCGTCACATGCAACTGATTAAACGTGTCCCCCCCTTCGATGCCAACGCCTATGCACGAGATAAAGCGAAGCGTGATGCTGCCCTAATACAAGCCGCCGAAGATAAGCGCATTCAACGTTTATTTGGTTCTGTTCGTGACGCCGAATTGGCACGTAATCGTCAAGTGGACACACTCGACTCAAGTATTAACTTTAATACCTTACAGTTAATTCGGATTAAGCGTTTACGCGCTGAAGCGGTAGAAGACGCCGCAAGTGCAGAACGTAAAGGTGAAGTCCCCAGCAAAAAACTTAAATCTCAAATCGCTGATTACGATGGTCAAATTAAAGATTTAGAACAACTGATTGCCAGCCAGCGTAGCGACCAAGATAAAGTAAAATCAGATTTTATCCCGATTATCAAACGCTTAGGCGAACTCGAAGACGCTAGCACCGATAGTTCTATCAGTGCTAATGCCACCTTTAATAAACCGAATTAGCGTTGTTTAGCACGTCCTTTACGGTTAGTAATTAAGGTACCAATACCCTCATCGGTAAAAATCTCTAAGAGACTGGCATGTGGTACGCGGCCATCAATAATATGCGCACTAATGACACCGCCTTTTACCGCCTCTAAAGCACAGGCTATTTTGGGAATCATGCCACCGTAAATTGTCCCATCGGCAATTAAGGCATCGACATCTTGTGTACTCAATCCTGTTAAAATTTGCTTATTTTTATCCAAGACACCGGGAATATTGGTTAATAAAATCAATTTTTCCGCCTTCAAGGCTTCAGCCACTTTGCCTGCAACTAAATCGGCATTGATATTATAGGACTCCCCTTCATCACCCACGCCCACAGGCGCAATCACTGGGATAAAATCACTGGCTACAAACATATCTAGAACATCGGTTTTAATACCTGCTACTTCGCCGACTTGGCCAATATCTATTTTTTCTATTGCCCCATCGGCTTGCGCTTTTTCTAAATACAATTTCTTAGCGCGAATTAAATTACCATCTTTACCTGTTAACCCCATAGCACGACCACCGTTCTGGTTAATCAGGTTAACAATGGATTTATTGACGCTACCACCTAATACCATTTCGACAACTTCCATCGTCTCGGCATCTGTGACACGCATCCCATCGATAAAGGTTGATTGTTTACCAATTTTAGTCAGTAAATCGCCAATTTGTGGGCCGCCACCATGCACAACAATGGGATTCAAACCCACGGTTTTTAATAAGACTATGTCACGTGCAAATGAATTTTCTAACTCTGGGTCAGTCATTGCATTGCCGCCATATTTCACGACAATCGTTTTACCTGCAAATCGTTGAATGTAAGGCAAGGCTTCGGTGAGAACTTTGGCAACATTCAAAGCGGCATCACGTGATAAGGTCATTATCTGTCTCTCTAAAAGGTCATAAGTAACATAGGTTCTGCTTGCTGTAACAAGCGTTTGAAGAAGTCTTTAATGGTGGCTAATGCTTCTTCGTCATTCGCTTCAAATCGAGCCACTAAATGTGCGCCTGTATTGGACGCACGAATTAAGCCCCACGCATCAGGAAACTCAACTCGTAAGCCGTCAGTTGTATTGACAACGGCATTAGGAATATCATGATAGTCGTTCACTAGACGTTCCATGAGAACGGCTTTATGGTCTTCTGCGATGGGAATATGAATTTCTGGTGTACTTACCCGCACTGGGAATTGTTTGAATAAGTCATCTGCCGTTGCATCATAGGTATTGGCTAAAATCTCTAAGAATCGAGCGGCTGCATACAAACCGTCATCAAAACCACCCCAACGGTCATTAAAAATAAAATGCCCACTCATTTCGCCAGCAAGTGGGGCATTAGTTTCTTGAATAGCCGCTTTTAACCAAGAATGACCCGTTTTGGTCATCACAGGACGGCCACCATTTTGTGTAATCACTGTCACTAAATCACGGCTACATTTGACGTCATATAAAATATCTGCACCGGGTTGTGTGGCTAAAATCTCTTTGGCAAACAACATCAATAGACGGTCACTGGCAACCACTTTAGTGGAATTTGTCACAATCACCACGCGGTCGCCATCACCATCTAATGCAATCCCTACGTCTGCACCACTAATCGCAACATCACTCAATAAATCGTCTAAATTTTCGGCCTTTGTCGGGTCTGGGTCATGGTTAGGGAAATTACCATCAGGGTCACAATATAAAGCACTGACGGTACAACCTAATGACTCAAACAATTTGACCGCTAAAGGCCCTGCTACACCATTACCCGCATCAATGACGACATTAAAATTACGTGCCAAAATCACATCATCGTTCACATCTTGCAAGTAGGCATCGGTGATATAACGCTCGGTATATGCACCTGCGCCTTTGCTAAAATCTTTGTCTAAAATACGTTGACGTAAGGCCATAATTTCTGTGTCAACTAAGGTATGATGCGCTAACATCACCTTAAAGCCATTATCGGGTGCAGGATTATGACTGGCCGTCACCATGACACCGCTGCCTGTACCGAGCTTTTTAGCGGCATAATATAAAACAGGTGTTGGCACTTGCCCCACATCAATTACGTCACAACCTGACTCTTGCAAACCATCGACTAAGGCTTTTGATAACTCTTGGCTAGAGAGACGCACATCACGCCCCACCAATATCGTTTGTTCGCCACGCGCTCTAGCTTCACTGCCAATGGCTAAACCAATTTGTTTAGCTAGCGTTTTACTCAGCTCTATATGCGCCTTTCCACGAATATCATAGGCTCTGAAAATGTGTTTAGGGACAGTATTATCGTCTTTGATGTCTGTTTTATGACCCACACTAAATTCTAACGGGGTTTGCTCTTTGACAGGTTCATCAGCCGATGCCACTACCTCTTGTGGTAGTTCCAAATCTAAGACCGCGTCTTTAGACAAGGCCACAGTCTGTTTTTGGTCTTCTAACAAAGTGCCATTCACAATGGCAGCCACTTCATTGACATTAACCACCGCTTTATCTTCGGCTTTTTGCGATAAAGATACAGGTGGCGGATTATATTTGGCTAAGGCTTCAACTAATAATTGGGAATGCGAAAAGTTCAGTGCGGGATACGTTTGCCTATTTTGCAAAAAGGCTAAAATGGCTGTGTTATCTTGTTCTGCCGCTTGTGTGAATTTACGGCCCAATAACCATAACCCTACGCCTGCACCTAATATCGCTACCAATGCAGATAGTATCGTTAATAACGGTGAAGGGGCAGCGGGAACCTCTACTCTTAACTCCCACTCTGCCCCTGTTAAGCTGAGTTTAGGGTTCGCCGAAACATCGACAGTGGTTTTACTATAGATGGGCAGCTTTTCTTTGTTAATCGTCTGGCTCAGGTCAATACTAATGCCTTGTTTGACTAAGGTCTCTAAATTCTTTTCTAAACCAGAAAACGGCACACTGACCAAAACAACACCGCTACCATTGGCTAAAGGTTGGACAAAATCAATGGCAGCTTGTTTATTGATAAAACTCACTTCTGGTGCAATTTTACCTTTATTGGCGATAGCACGACGTAAAATGTCTTGATGACTAAAGCTCAACTCTTTAGGCACCTCTGCCCCCGTCATCACCACTTGTACAACCTTAGCCCCCGCGATACTCCCAACTAAAATTTCAGCAGGTTGCTTTGCCATTTCGGTGACAAACTGTTGTTGTTGTTCAAGATAGTGGTTGATCAAATCAACAGCTTGCTGTTGATAGTTTGACTCTAATTGGCGATGTTGTTGTTGTTGCTGGAATACGGTCAAACCAACATTTGCACCTGATGCGATAGTCACAACACCCACTATTGTTGCTGCATACGGTAACATTGTTTTTAATACAGACTTCTTTTTTGCCGCCAAAACCGTACCCTCTTAATGTGGAGCTTATACCTGTATTTTGGGTGCCTTGTACAAGCTCTAGTGTGCAATCATTTATTATTTTGTCGTGCTTAAACCAATAAAATTGATTGGCTGTTTGCGTTTATTGCCGACCTGAGTGACCAAATCCACCGCTCCCACGTGCGGTTGCCACAAACTCATCCACCACTGATAACTCAGCCTGTAATACAGGCACAAGCACATATTGAGCCAAACGCTCACCTGGTTGAATAGTAAAAGCACTGTGCCCCCTATTCCAACACGAAAGCATTAACTCGCCTTGATAGTCTGAATCAATCAGCCCAACTAAATTACCCAACACAATCCCATGTTTATGACCTAAGCCTGAACGTGGCAGTATGAGGCCAGCATAAGCAGGGTCTTCAATATAAATTGCCAAACCAGTACCAATCAATGTGGTTTGACCTGCCTCTAAAGTCACTGCTTCTTGAATACAGGCTCTTAAATCCATCCCTGCCGAGCCTTGAGTGGCATAACTGGGCAAGGGAAATTGTGTACCTACGAGAGGATTTACGATTTTAACTTGTAGTTTCATCATCAGTTCAACTTACGGATTAAGATGGATTATGGGCAATGGCTGGATTGATAGCCGATAACTGCTGCACACACAAAGCAACTAACTGTCTTGCAATCAGCGATTTATTTGCCTTATCTAATTTTTGATAACCGCCACGCCAAAAAACAGTCATCGCATTATCATCACTTTGAAAGCCAATATCTGCGCGGGATACATCATTACAGGCAATCATGTCTAATTTTTTGGCTTCAAGTTTAGCGCGCGCATAATTTTCTACATACTGAGTTTCGGCGGCAAATCCTAACACAAAAGGGCGCGGTGTTGATTGGGCAATGGTCGCAACAATGTCAGGATTTTTTACCAATTCAATCACGATTTCATCGCCTTGTTTTTTAATTTTTTGCTCAGCGACAGCGGCAGGTCGATAATCCGCGACGGCAGCCGTGGCAATAAACATATCACACCCTTCTGCCAGTGCTTGCTGACTGGCAGCTAACATTTGTAAGGCACTGGTGACATTAACACGTTGTACACGGTCGGGCGTAGGTAAATGCACAGGCCCACTGATTAAGGTCACGTGTGCACCTGCTTCTATACAAGCCTGTGCTAAGGCATAACCCATTTTTCCCGAACTATGGTTACTAATATAACGTACAGGGTCGATGGCTTCGCGTGTTGGGCCAGCGGTAATGACGACGCGCTTACCCGTTAAACTGCCTACCGCAAATAAATTAGCCGATAGTTGTGCTAATTCGACTGCTTCTAACATTCTACCTGCACCAATATCGCCACAGGCTTGGCTTCCACTGGCAGGCTGAAATACAGTCACCCCTTGTTGACTGAGTTTTAAGACATTATCTTGGGTAATTTGTGCAGCCCACATTTGTTGATTCATCGCAGGCGCGACTGCACGTTTGGCACGTGTTGCTAGCCAAAGTGTTGTTAATAAGTCATTGGCAATTCCATGCGCTAAACGCGCTATCACGTCAGCACTCGCAGGGGCAACTAACACTAAATCCGCCCATCTTGCCAGCTCTATATGCCCCATGCCTGCTTCGGCTTCGGGGTCTAATAACTCCGTATGTACCACATTCCCTGAGAGGGCTTGTAAGGTTAATGGCGTAATAAACTGCTGTGCGGCTAAGGTCATTACCACTTGCACTTCTGCGCCTGCATCTCGCAAACGACGGACTAAATCGGCACTTTTATAGGCAGCGATACCACCACTAATGGCCAAGACAACACGTTTACCTACTAAAGTTGCTAACATGGTCAACAGTCTACTTTGTTTAGGGGCTAAGACGATGGCTAGCTCTAATCATCAAAGAGCATGGCTTAAAAGCGGCAAAGATACCATTTGCTGAGAATGAGAGCAAAGCAGGACTGCTTATTTAATGGGTAGTCTTAACTTTTAAGGCGAATAATCTTGCTTTTTTAAGCAAAATTGTTGAAATTTAGCCGTATGGATACCTAGCAACAAAGGGATGTATGATGCCAATTACTGAATGGCCAAGCGCCGAACGCCCGCGTGAAAAACTACTGACTCGCGGCGCAAACTATTTGTCTGATGCCGAATTATTAGCCATTTTTTTAAGAACAGGGACTAGCCAAAAATCGGCCGTGGATATTGGTCGAGATTTATTAACTCAATTTGGCTCATTGAGAGAATTACTCGAAGCCCCTGCAGAACAAATACTGGCACAAAACGGTATCGGTGAAGCCAAATATGCTCTCTTGTTGGCTTCGGTAGAACTTGGACGTCGGCACTTAGCACAAAGTCTCAGCGAGCGTGATTTACTGACCACTCCGAGCATGGTTAAACAATTTTTACGCGCGCAATTACGGCATTATAAACATGAAGTATTTACTGCCCTTTTTTTGGATAGCCAAAATCGCTTTTTGGCGTTTGAGCAATTATTTAACGGCACAATCGACGCTTGCAGTATTCATCCACGCGAAGTAGTGAAACGTGCACTGGCACACCATGCCAGTCGCGTTATTTTTGCGCACAATCATCCTTCGGGTCATGCCGAACCTTCTGCGGCAGATCACCACATCACGGCACGCTTAACATCGGCTTTAGCCTTATTGGATATACAGGTACTAGACCATTTTATTATTGGCGAGCGCGAGATTATTTCCTTAGCCGAACGTGGCCAGTTATAAAAAATAATGATTGCCTTCAGCTTGGCACTACCGTATGATTCTGCACCCTTTCACGCTGGCCTAAACACCAACGACATTAAGGTTTGTCAGTGATATAAACGCATTGGCACTTTAGCAAATCACAGCTTGCCTGTGATTTATACTCCTTGCCCCTGTATTGTACTTGGGCTGTTAACCCGTAAGGAGCAATCATGCGTCATTACGAAATCGTTTTACTGGTACATCCAGACCAAAGCGAACAAGTCTCTGCTATGGTAGAGCGTTACACCTCCTTGGTGAAAGAGTCTGGTGGCCAAATCCATCGCCACGAAGACTGGGGTCGCCGTCAATTGGCTTACCCAATCAACAAAATTCACAAAGCGCACTATGTATTATTAAACATCGAATGCGACCAAAAGATTGTTGATGAACTCGCTGAAGCCTTCCGCTATAACGATGCTGTTCTCCGTAACGCCATTATTCGTCGCGATTCAGCTATCTCTGAAGAGTCTTTATTAGCCAAGAGCGCAGAAGAAAAACGTGCTCGTAAAGCTGCTCGTGCCGAAGAACTTTCATTAGATAGCGAAGGCTAATTTTTAGGGGTGTCATCATGGCTCGTTTTTACCGTCGTCGCAAATTCTGCCGCTTTACCGCAGAAAACACTACTTATATTGACTACAAAGATTTAGAAACTTTGAAGCAATACATCACTGAAAATGGCAAAATTGTACCTAGTCGTATTACAGGTACAAAAGCACGTTATCAGCGTCAATTGGCATTAGCCATCAAGCAAGCTCGCTATTTGGCTTTGCTGCCTTATACCGACAACCATCAGTAAGAGGTGTGCAATGGAAGTCATTTTGCTTGAAAAAGTTGCCAACTTGGGTGCTTTAGGCACTAAAGTGAATGTAAAGTCTGGTTATGGTCGTAACTTCTTAATCCCACAAGGAAAAGCAGTTCCTGCAACCAAAGCTAATTTAGAAGCCTTTGAAGCTCGCCGTGCTGAATTAGAACGTCAAGAAGCTGAAAACTTATCTGCTGCTCAAGCGCGTGCAGAACAGTTAGCTAGCTTAAATGTTGTCATCGCCGCTAAATCAGGTGATGAAGGCAAATTGTTCGGTTCTGTGGGCACACGTGATATTGCCGAAGCTGTCACTGCTGCGGGTGTTGCTGTTAGCAAACTCGAAGTACGTTTACCAAACGGCGCTATCCGCAATACAGGCGAATACAAAGTCGCTGTACAATTGCATAGCGATGTCATGGCAGAAGTTGCTGTGACTATCGTTGCTGAGTAAGTCTTAAACTTAAGCGTTTAAAACGACTCTAAAAGCACTATTGCTTCCCGTAATAGTGCTTTTTTATTGGTGTTTATCTGTCGTTTGTCTGACTAAAATAACATGAAAAAGATGACAATACTGACTCAAAACGCCTATGATTGCAGAGCTGATATGGCAGTTTGATTGGCTTTCTAGGTCATCACCGTAACGACCATAAAAACCACACCGCACGGGCCAATCTTCATCACATAAATGACCTTGCATATAAGTACAGATTTATTTTTTCTTGGGTGTCACCATGAATAACCATCTTCAAGTTGCTGAGGACGATGTTGTCACCTCCTTAAAAGTTCCGCCACATAGCTTAACCCTAGAACAAGCGATTCTCGCGGGCTTAATGTCTGAGCCAGACGCATGGGATTCGTTAGCTGATATTATCAGTGAAGATGATTTTTATTCACCTCGTCATCGGATGATTTTTAATGCCATTGCAGGCTTACTTAAAGCAGAACAACCGTGTGATGCCTTATTGGTTGCCAAATACATGGAGGATATTGGTACCTTACAAAAGGCAGGCGGCGAAGCCTATTTAGGGCAAATTTTACGTGACTCCCCCGCCACCACAGCCAATATCATCATTTATGCCGAACGTGTACGTGAATTTTCGGTATTAAGACAACTGATTAGTATTACAGGCGAGATTGCCAACACCGCGTATCATCCCAAAGGCGAAACGGCGCTCACTATTCTTGACCAAGCCGAAACCAAAATTTTTGCCATTGCCGAGCAGCAAAAAAATCGCTCAGTCAAAAGTGGCCCTCAAATTATCAAACCCTTATTGGCACAAACCATTCAAAAAATTGACGAGCTCTATCATTCCAGCGAGCCATTGACAGGTTTAAGTACAGGTTTTACCGATTTAGATAAACGTACCTCAGGGATGCAAGGCGGCAGTTTAGTAATTGTAGCGGCGCGCCCGAGTATGGGTAAAACCACGTTTGCGATGAACTTAGTTGAAAGTATTATTTTTAATACTGACCTTCCTGCGTTAGTTTTTTCGATGGAAATGCCTTCCGAACAGTTGATTCTACGGATGCTGTCGTCTATTGGTGGTGTCGACCAAGGTCGAGTACGTTCAGGCAAATTGGAAGATGAAGACTGGCCGCGTTTGACGTCTGCCATCACACAACTCAACGAAAAATTGTTATATATTGATGATAGTGCTGCGTTACCGCCCTCCGAAGTACGCGCACGCGCACGACGGGTCGCCCGTGAACACGACGGTAAAATGGGACTGATTATGGTCGACTATTTACAGTTGATGCGTGTGCCAGGTTTTGATAACAACCGCGTCAACGAAGTCGCCGAAATTTCGCGCTCGCTCAAAGCGCTGGCTAAAGAACTCAACTGCCCTGTTGTGGCCTTATCTCAGTTAAGCCGTAACGTCGAACAACGCCCCAATAAACGGCCTGTTATGTCTGACTTACGTGAATCAGGTGCTATCGAACAAGATGCAGACTTGATTATGTTTATTTACCGCGATGAGGTATACAACCCCGAATCGAAAGATAAAGGCACAGCAGAAATTATTATTGCCAAACAACGTAACGGCCCTATTGGCACCTCTCGTTTGGCCTTCTTAGGCCATCTCACGCGGTTCAAAGACCTTGCCCCCGAATATTATCGCCCTGAAGATGAATAATGCGTGACGCTCAGTTAATTATCAATCGTGCTGCTCTTTTACATAATTTACAGCTTGTCAAACAATATGCTCCGCACAGCAAGGTGCTGGCCATGGTCAAAGCCAACGCCTATGGTCATGGCGCATTGATTATTGCCCAAACACTAGAGCCACATGTAGATGCATTAGGTGTGGCCTTTTTAGCCGAAGCGGTGGCATTACGCGAGGCGGGGATTCGTTGTCCTATTGCGATTTTAGAAGGTGTTTTTACACCAGAGGAATTGACTCAGGCACTGGATTTAGGCTGTTATTTAGTCGTCCACCAAGCACAACAACTGGATTTGCTGGCCGACTATCAAGGTCAACACAAAACGTCTATCTGGTTCAAAATTGACAGTGGTATGCACCGCCTCGGTTTTTTGCCTCAAGAAGCTATCCCTGCCTATCAGCGATTGCAAACCATTGATTGTGTGAGAGAGCTGATTTTAACCAGTCATTTTGCCTGTGCCGATGACCTAAGCTCAGACAAAACACGCGAGCAATTAGCCGTTTTAGACGCATTACACCTGCAACTACACGCTCTAGCACGCAGCTTTGCCAATTCAGCCGCTATTTTAGCATGGCCACAAAGTCATCATCAGTGGGTAAGGCCTGGTATTATGCTTTATGGCAGTTCTCCCTTTGCCACACAAACAGCCAATGACTTGCAACTACAAGCCGTGATGCATTTTCAGACCAAATTGATTGCCATCAAACACATCGCCGCTGGCGAAACCGTGGGTTATGGCAGTACATGGCGAGCCGACAGAGCAACGCGTTTAGGCGTTATTGCGGTAGGTTATGGGGATGGTTATCCACGTCATATTCAAACAGGCACACCTGTACTGATTAATGGTCAACGTGCGCCGATTGTGGGGCGTGTCAGTATGGACATGCTAACGGTAGATATCACAGATATAGAAGCCGAGTATGGCGATACCGTGATTTTATGGGGCGATACACTGTCGATTGATGAAATTGCCACTTATGCACACACCATCAGTTATGAATTGGCGTGTCAAATCACGACCCGAGTCGAACGTATTATTCTATAAATACTATTTTTTAGAACATAATCGTCTGGTTAAACGTAAAATAGGCACTATATTTAAGATGTGGGCAGGTTGAAAGGGAGAATTAAAATCAATATCGATCGCGTTTTCATGACAATTCTGTTCTAACACACTGTGGTGTTTATCACCCTTACCGTCCGTCGTACAGACGAACAAACCCCGCAACACCTTGGTGAACGCGGGGTTTATATTTTTACCACTGACATTTAGGCGACATGCCACCGCGTGCTAAAATCTGTTGCCGTGCCGCTACAGCAGCAGACAAGATGGCTTGTGCGTTATTGCTATTATTTTCTGCCAATTTTGCGGCAAAATCATTCAAAATTTGGCTAGCCCGATATCCACCTACCTCGCCTAAGACTTTAATGGCTTCTAAATTGATATCGTTTAAAGGTCGTTTTAAGTTGCTCAGCAAACTCATCATGACGGCAGGATGACACACTTGCCCTAAGGCCAAAATAGCACGGTTCTTAATATCGAGTTCGCTGTCTGATTCAAAAACATTGATTAGACGTTGCAGTGCACTATCGGGCAAGGTTTGTTTTGCCGCCAAGTTATATAGACGGTTGACCGCAGCAAGACGTTGCTCTGCCGACTTAGCTGTTAATAATTTGGCAATGCGTTCTACATCCGTTAACTGAGCAATTTGCGTGGGTGTTTCGCTTGGCTCAGCTGGCGGCGGCGGCAAGCTAATATTAATAGGGGCTAACTCGGTTTCCGTTTCTAAGACATCCCCGTTTTTATCTAGGTTATTAGGTTGGCTATTTTCAATGGTGTCGGAGTCTTCACTCAGAATGGGTGAATTTTCGGCCTCTAATTGTTTTTGATATTCACGCGTCACGCGCTCTGATTCTAATTGCTTCTGTTGGTCAGGTTGACTACAGCCAAACAAACAAAGACCACATAATAAAAAATAATACCCTTTCATGTGTTTACTCAATACTTAAACGTCACTTTATGTCGTTATAACTTTGCTGTCAGTTCAAAAAGCACTAATCTAGCAGAAATTTTTTGACCTTAGCTAAAAATATTGCCCTAAGAGGTTCTAAATAATATGAGTAAAGCAAAAACCACGTATCAATGCCATGCTTGCGGCAGTAGTTTTTCTAAATGGGCGGGGCAATGCAGCGAATGTGGCGCATGGAACAGTATCCATGAAGCCAAAGTTGATACCTCACTGACGCCTCGACAACGCGGGAATTATGCAGGTCAAGCGAGTACGGTTACCGTCTTAGACCAAGTCAGTATTGATGCCATTGACCGTACACATACGGGGCTGTCGGAGCTTGATAGAGTGTTAGGTGGAGGCTTAGTGGCTGGTTCCGTTGTGTTAATCGGCGGTGACCCTGGTATTGGCAAATCCACGATTCTATTACAAACCTTAACTCATCTTGCGCAACAACATAACGCCCTTTATATCACTGGCGAAGAGTCATTATCACAGGTGGCGATGCGTGGTAAACGCTTAGAATTACCCTGCGATAAAGTCAAAATCATGGCCGAAACTTGTGTTGAGAATATTGTTGCTACCTTACGCAGCGAAAAGCCTGCGGTGGCTGTGATTGACTCTATTCAAACCCTATATACCGAAGCCTTACAATCTGCCCCCGGTGGGGTGTCACAAGTACGAGAATCAGCCGCATTATTAACCCGCTATGCCAAACAAAGTGGGACTGCCCTGTTTTTGGTTGGCCATGTCACTAAAGAAGGCTCTCTGGCTGGCCCTCGGGTGTTAGAACACATGGTGGATTGCGTGTTATATTTTGAGGGTGAGTCAGACTCCCGCTTTAGGATGATTCGAGCCGTAAAAAACCGTTTTGGTGCGGTGAATGAGTTAGGTGTGTTTGCCATGACCGATAGAGGATTACGCGAAGTCGCTAATCCGTCTGCCATTTTTTTATCGCGTTACGAAGAACCGATTGCAGGCTCAGTCGTCATGGTTAGCCGTGAAGGGACACGGCCATTATTAGTCGAGGTGCAAGCCTTAGTGGATGACTCATTTGCTAACCCTCGTCGTGTCGCCATTGGCCTAGACCAAAATCGTTTAGCCATGTTATTAGCCATTTTACATCGTCATGGTGGCGTACATACGATGGGACAAGATGTGTTTGTCAACGTGGTTGGTGGCGTCAAGGTCTTAGAAACAGGTTCAGATCTGGCTGTCTTATTGGCTGTGACGTCCAGTTTACGCGGCCAAGCCTTATCTGCTGACTTAGCCGTATTTGGCGAAGTGGGTCTATCTGGCGAAATTCGACCTGTCCCTAATGGCCAAGAACGCCTCAAAGAAGCCGCCAAGCATGGCTTTAAGCGAGCGATTGTGCCTAAAGCCAATGTCCCACGTCAAACAATTGAGGGAATGGAGATTATTGGCGTTGGTAGACTGCATGAAGCATTAGCCGCCGTTTAGATGCCATATTTCGTTAGCATATCGCCCGCCATCCTACGGGCGCTATCATAATCAATGCTCAAGCGGTTTCAACAGATTTTAAGGCTTGTTTATTCTTCGTCTCTTGGGATAATTTGTCACTATGCCAACCTGGTGCTTTCCAAAATACGCGCATATCTTTGCTGGCATTAAAGTCCTTAAACATTGCTATCCATTCGTGCACCTGCAAATAAAAGGGATTCAAGGAGTGTGGTTGACGCTCTGTTAAACCATAACGAATCTTACCTGCTGCCGACTCTGGTACAAATGTGCCAAATAACTTATCCCAGATAATCAAGACGCCGCCAAAATTGGTATCAATTTGTGCCGCTTCACTGCCATGATGCACACGATGATGCGAGGGGGTATTGAGAATGAATCCCAATTTATCTAAGGGACTGCGCGTTTCCGTGTGTAAAAAGAACTGATAAGCCAAATTCAACTCAATAGCAATAGTCACCCAATTTTTGTCAAAGCCTACCAATGCCACAGGTACCCACCAAAACAACCATGCTCCGTTAAATACCATCGTAAAGTTTTGACGTAAAGCCGTCGAGTAATTCATCCGTTCAGCCGAATGGTGGGTCACATGTGATGTCCAAAACCAACGTACCTTGTGCATCATAAAATGGCATAAATAAAAACTGGCATCGACGACCAAAAAGATAAGCAAGATGCTCCAAATACCGTGTACAGGTTGGTATTGCCATCCAAATTGATATACCCAATCAAAAAAGACCCGAATAAATAAGGCAACCGCAATACCATCGACAATTTTATAGCTTGCGCCCATTATCATATTCGTTAAGGTTTCTTTGAGCGAGTACATCTCATGGCGGCCTTTTTTGTGCCAATACCATGCCTCTGCCACAATCACACCCACAAAAAGCGCACCAAATAACACAATAAACATCAAAGCATGAATCACATCATTCATGGTGAATACCCCCGTTTTAGCGATGCCGTCTTAGCCGCATCTGATGTTGTCATAGTGCTATTTTGCCGTTTATTTAGCCATCTATATTGACATAATTCGCCATATATTTAACATTATTCGCCAATTTAAGGGGGAGAATCTCAATGCAAGGTATTTATGTTGCCAGTGATTTAACCAGCCTGTTACGTGCTTATCTCGACCAACAACAACTCGAATTAAGCGCTATCCGACAGCAACTCGCCGCATGGCCAGCACATACCCAAATGCCGATGAAGGTTTGGTGGGAACTGTTAGAGAATATGCAGGCGTTATTACAAGAACCTGCCTTGGGTATCAAAATTGGTCAGTGTATTCAGCCACAATATACGGGCGTGTTAGCTTATTTAATTATGCACTGCGCCAGTCTTGGTGAGGCTCTTTGGCATTTTCAACGCTATCAAAAGTTGCTACACAACATGTCTGAGGTGATTTTAAGCCAGCAAGAAGGGGCTTTACGGATGCGTTGGGATGTCAGCTTGGGTGCATCGACTCAACTATCCGATGAAGTGTTTATGAGTGGTTTGATTCATTTTGTTGGCCAAATTACCGCTTCAAACTTAAAACCTTTAGCAGTACATTTTATGCACCCTGCACCTACGTCGGCATCACACCGACTGTATGCAGAATTATTAGGCTGCCCTGTTTTCTTTGAGCAAAAACAAGTCGCTTTAGACATCCCTAGCGCTGCGTTACAATTACCTATTAACAGTCAAAATCCCTATCTCTTAGAATTATTAGCTAAACAAGCAGAAGTATTAATTGACCAATCGGTACACCAAGATGATTTATTGGCATCTATTCGCCAAGTATGTGCTGAGCGTTTACCCCAGCAAGTCCCCACTTTAGACGATATTGCGGCTTTTCTGCATCTCTCGACCCGTACGTTACATCGACGACTGGCGGAGCGTGGTCTCAATTTCCATCATCTGTTGGCCGAAACACGCTTTCGTTTGGCGAAGCATTATTTGGCTGACGCACGCTTACAATTAAATCAAATTGCCTTGTTACTGGGTTACTCTGAACAGAGTGCATTTACCCGTGCCTTTAGTCAGTGGGCAGGCATGCCACCACAACGCTTTCGTAAATTTGCACTACGACAGTCAACAAAAGTGGCTATATAACCTGAGTTCAGGATAAAAAAATGTTATTTTCCTGAATTTTATATAGAAATTATTTCAAGCCCCTATGGCAGCCACCTTCCGCGGGACTGACTTTGGTTTCGGCCAAAGTCAGCAAAACCATTTCGTGGTGCAAAACTACTCGGGTAAAATGGTCGCTGTTTTGTCTAAAAACCATAATAAAGGTGCAGTGGCTGCGGCACGTTGGTCTTGAAACCTAAACAAATAACGTCGACTGACTTTGGGCCATGCTGAAGAAACTTGCCATTGTCCTTCTTTTAATTGATACCATTGTCCTTCGGCATATAATCCCGAATCTTTAGCGTCTTCGTGGCTCTGCCACTGAGCGGCTAATAAACGACAGGCTTGGCCACTCTTGCCATAAAAGCCAGAAATACGACCGTAATCCTCTACCGTGATTGGGGGGCTCACACGCAATGTTTGAGGGTCAATAATAAAAATATCACTGGTTTGCACCCCCATACCCATCCCTTCGCTGGTTAATACCGATACCACTAACTCAGGTGAGGTATCGCCATCCACATTTATCCACTCCAAACGAAAGGTTTCGGCGGGCGCCATCAAAAAACCATCGCTCTTCCACGTTAAGCGAGATTTGCCTTGCTGCCAGTAACTCAGTTTGAAGTAATCTGCTTGGTCGTCACGCTCTGACGGATAACTCCCTTGCATACAAACCTTATCTTTGTTGTGCAAGGGTACAGCCAAACAATGCCCCACTACGGGAGCTGGCAGTGCAATTGGCTGGTAGGGTATTTTTTGTTCAAAGCTAAACGCGCCTTGTTTAGAACAAGGACGCAAATCGTTTAACACCCCCGCGCATACCGTACTGGAACACACCATACCGAGCAGCAGAAATATAACAGTTAGGTTCATGGTTTTAGATACGTTTTGACCCCATCAGAAGAGCCTATCAATAACACATCTGCGCCACGTTGAGCAAATAAGCCATTCGTGACGACGCCAACAATTTGATTGAGTGTCAGTTCTAATGCCACAGGGTTAACAATACTTAAGTGATAGGTATCTAAAATCACATTGCCGTTATCAGTCACAAAACCCTGACGATAAACAGGCGTACCGCCTAATTTGACTAATTCACGGGCGACGTAAGAGCGCGCCATGGGAATCACTTCGATGGGTAGTGGAAATTGACCTAAAACAGGCACCTGTTTGCTGGCATCGGCGATACACACAAATTTTTTCGCGACTGCGGCAACGATTTTTTCGCGCGTGAGCGCCCCGCCACCGCCTTTGACCATGTGTAAATACGGATTCACTTCATCTGCACCATCGACATACACACTGATATTATCGACCGAATTTAAGTCGACCACCTCTATACCGAGTTTTTGTAGACGCTCCGCGGTTGCCTTAGAACTGGCCACTGCGGCAGGAATGTGCTGCTTTATGCTAGCTAAGGCGTCTATAAAAAAATTGGCGGTAGAACCTGTGCCTACGCCCAATACCTCATCTTTTTCAACATAGGCTAAGGCTGCCTCTGCTACTGCACGTTTTAACTGGTCTTGAGTCATTGTTTGTCTCTAATATGGCGCAAATAAATGGTAGATGGCTGGTTTATGCAGAAAATCAGCAAGTTTGCTAAAATTTTGCGTATTATAACTTGAGTACCACGACATAACTGCCTAATATGTTTTTTTTATTCCTAGTAATGACAAATGATACGTCTTGAAGATTATGTTCGTCGCACGTTACAGGCTTATGTCTATGATGTGGCACAAGAAACCCCTCTCAGTAAAGCTCAACATTTATCTCGGCGACTAAAAAATAATATTTTACTCAAGCGCGAAGATTTACAACCCGTTTTTTCGTTCAAAATTCGTGGGGCTTATAACAAAATCGCCTCTTTATCTCACGAAGAACGGGCTAAAGGGGTGATTTGTGCATCCGCAGGCAATCATGCTCAAGGCGTGGCATTGTCCGCGCATAAATTGGGTATTAAAGGCATCATTGTCATGCCGCAAACCACGCCCGACATTAAAGTCAATGCTGTCAAAAGTTTTGGTGGGCAGGTGATTTTGCATGGTGATGCCTTTGATGAGGCCGCGTTATATGCCAAAGAGTTAGCCGCGTCTAAAGGCTATACCTTTATTCATCCCTATGATGATTTACAAGTGATTGCAGGGCAAGGCACGGTAGCCATGGAAATTCTACGCCAGCATCCACAAAAAATAGATGCAGTGTTTATACCTGTCGGTGGCGGAGGTTTGATGGCAGGCATGGCGGCCTATATCAAATATGTACGTCCAGACATTAAAGTGATTGCCGTTGAGCCTGAAGATGCCGCCTGCTTAAAAGTTGCATTAGAGGCAAACGCACGCGTGACGCTGGCTCAGGTGGGTTTGTTTGCAGATGGCGTGGCAGTGGCACAAATTGGCGAAGAAACATTTAAGGTCGCTCAACATTGTGTCGATGATGTGATTACCTGCACAACGGATGAAATTTGTGCGGCTATTAAAGATATTTTTGAAGACACACGTTCCATTGCCGAACCCGCAGGCGCGCTGTCTCTGGCGGGCTTAAAAAAATATATCAGCCGCCACCAGTGTGAACATCAAACTCTAGTGGCTATTGACTCTGGTGCGAATATGAATTTTGACCGTTTACGTCATATTTCTGAACGCACCGAAATTGGTGAAAAACGCGAAGCCATTTTTGCCGTCACTATTCCCGAAAAAGCAGGCTCTTTTAAGACGTTTTGTCAGACTTTAGGCAAACGTAATATCACCGAATTTAATTACCGTTACGCTGATAACAAAGAAGCCTATGTCTTTGTGGGTATTCAGTTGCGTGCAGGCCATCAAGAACGTCTAGACCTCAAAGAAAACCTAGAAAAAAAAGACTATGCTGTTTTGGATTTGTCTGATGATGAAATGGCTAAATTGCATATTCGTCATTTAGTCGGCGGTCATGCAGGACTGGCTGACGAACTTTTATTTCGCTTTGAATTTCCCGAACGACCAGGCGCTCTACTCAATTTTTTATCTCGTTTAAGCGGTCACAATATTAGTTTATTTCACTATCGAAATCACGGTGCTGCTTATGGTAGGGTACTGATTGGTCTACAATTAGGCAAAAAAAGCAAAGAGGAGCTCATTGCCTCTTTACAAGCCGTTGGCTACCCTTTTAGCGAAGAAAGTGACAATCCAGCATATAAGTTATTCTTACGTTAATCGAAAAACAATAATTTATAGCGTATTTACTGTTCTTTTTGATAGGCTTGTGCGTAGATTAACCAGCGTCTGTAGCTGTTTTCATGGTATTTACGCTCTTATCTTGTTGTAGATTAGGGACAAAGCAGTGAAATGCAACAGACCGTCAATTGTTAGCCTATAAAGAAAAACTCAGTCAATAAAAAAACACTGTGCTAACAGTGTTCAATTTGTCAAGGAGCAAGGAAAAATGAAAAAGACACAACAGTCAGTTATGACTCTGACGCTGTTAACCGCCGCACTTCTGGGCTGTAATAGCAATAACGACAGTGGTAGTACTAAATCTTCTAGTTCGGGCGGCGGCGGCGGTAGTGCCGTCACCACCACGACAGTCACAGTCACCCCGTCATTGGGCAAAATTTTGAATGCCAAAGTCATTCTACGCAATGCCAAAACGGGGACAGAGCTAGGTACAGGGACGACAGGCACGACAGGTTCAGCGCAAATTAAGGCCATCAAAACCACAGACCCTGTGGTGGCTGAAGTACAACTACCCAGTGGCACACAATATTACGATGAAGCCAAACAAGCCTTAGCTACCGTCAGTACAGCCACTAGTATTCGTGCTGCCTTGCCTGCGCTCAGAACCAATCTTGGTATTACCCCACTCACTGAACTCGCCTACCAAGCGGCGCTTAAAGCAGCAAATAATGAAGCGGGTTTAACGGTGGCATTAGTCAATCAAGCCAATCAACAAATCAAACAAACCTTAGCGGCGGGCATTGAAGATATTTTAATTCCCCCGACCCTGATTGCGGATAATGATTTAAGTGATGATATTACCGCCAATAACCTTGCTAACAGCTATGCGCTCTTATTAGCCGCCTACGCGAAATTAGGCACAGGCAATACACCCATGCTAGATGCTTTAGCAAAACTGAAAGCAGACCTCAATGATGGTGTTTTCGATGGCAAAGATACCAATACCGCGCTGAGTTATAATCTTGATATTGCAAGCAATTTAGCGGACGCGATTAACAACTACTTCAAAGCCATTGCACAAGCAACGGCTGCTCTCAAAGCCTTATACACCGATGCCATCGTCAATAACTTCAAAACCAACTTCAGTGTACCAATTTCAGTTGTCTATCAAGGTGAAAATTCCTATGGTGCATTATTATCCACTCGAATAGCAACAGGCGAACAATTTTTGCATAACGCGCAAAGCTTCGAGCAAAATACCACGGATAATTTAACCACTGGAAAGTGGATTAAGAATGCCAACTATAACTTGAGTGTCACTTACAACAAAGAGACAGGGCTAGTGCAATCGGTTCGTATTGAAGATGGTTCACCCACCAAAATATTGCAATGTTTAGACAGCAGCTGTACAGGCCTCACAGTAGACTTAACGAGCAAATTGGTAAAGGCGAATAACTTTAAGGTCGCTTATACAAATGTACCTAATACGGCGGTTTATAACTTGAATGGGGTACTTAGCATTGTTCCCGTCTTTGAACTCGTCAATGGCCAAGCGGTAACGGCTGACTTACTCAATACGATTGCAGGCAGTTATAGTATGACAGGTGGTTCACTGACAACTAGTTTATCCAGCAACCCAACCAATCCAAGCACCGTAAACAATCAAACCTGTAACATTAACATTGCCAATGGCAAGGCAAGCATTAGTGGTGGCGGGCTATCTTTAACAACTGCACCCAATGCTAATAGCGTGGTCACGACGATAGGCACACAAAAACGCTTTACGCTTGTCGATGTCACTCCTGCAACGACTGGCGCTAATGTGTTAGATTTAGGGTTTATTAACGGCAAACTCGCCTATGCTAGCGCGACAGTGATTAATGTGAATTTACAGACCTTTGTCACAACAACAAAAGTTTTATTGTGTACTAAATTTTGAGGGCTAGTTGCGTTTAGGCTTTCTTATCTATTACAAATAACACCGAGCGGCAGAAAGATAAAACGCCGCTCATTACGTTGTTATTTATCCTATGATTGCATTAACAGGGATATTATGTGCCTACGGCACAAAAGAAATAGGCATCTTAATGATGCCTATTTCTTTTGTGATGAGCATAATTTTTTATGCTTAAACTCGTTAGTAGTTTAAATCTTGGTCATCACCGTGGTCATCATACGGATAACCGCCACCCATTGTGCCACTGCTCATTGGGCCAATTGGCGCATTCGGCGCACCCGCAGGACGTGGGTTGCGTGAAGGCACGACCGTAGAGATGGCATGTTTATATACCATCTGGCTGACTGTATTTTTTAATAATACGACGTACTGGTCAAATGATTCAATTTGGCCTTGTAATTTAATACCGTTGACCAAGAAAATAGAAACAGGGATACGCTCTTTACGCAAAGCATTTAAAAACGGGTCTTGTAAGGTTTGCCCTTTAGACATAATGGTCTTCTCCTCTGCCAACACGGCAGACTAAATTTTAATCAGTGCAAAATTAAAAAAGGTAATTCAACAACTAAAAATTACCAGTGCCTAATTTGCGGCCAATCTGGTTTTTTTTCAAGTATTTTTGTAGGACAATCAGAGCATCTTCTGTGTAGAGTTCGTGAACGTCACTTCCAAAGCTCCGTAACCACGTATGTTGACGCTTAGCTAATTGTCTTGTCGCTACAATACCGCGAAATCGCATTTCTTCATAGCCGTACACACCCTCTAAATACTCCCAAACTTGACGATACCCGACAGAGCGTATGGCGGGTAGTTCTAAATGTAAGTCTTGTCGTTGTTTAAGTTGTGTCACTTCTTCTATAAAACCATTGACTAACATGTTATCAAAACGCTGTTCAATCCGCTGATGCAGTAATGCTCTGTTTTGTGGAACTAAACTAAATAGGTGTAGTTGATAAGGTAAGCTCTGTTCTGTTTGTTGTGCATGCCATTCAGACAAGGGTTTTGCGGTAATATAATAAACTTCTAATGCCCGTTGAATACGCTGACTATCGGTTGGCTTTAAGCGTGCTGCCGTGACAGTATCTACCTTAGATAACTCTTGATGCAATACATGCCATCCCTCTAATTCGGCACGCGCTAAAATAGATTGTCTGAGTGAATTATCTGCTTCTGGTAAATCGGCTAAACCCTCCCTCAATGCTTTGAAGTACAACATTGTTCCTCCAACTAGCAAAGGAATATTGCCTCTTGCTGTGACTTCTGCCATGACCTGTAAGGCATCTCGTCTAAAATCAGCAACTGAATAGGGCTCGGCAGGATCACGAACATCTATTAAATGATGGGGTGCTAGCGCTAATTCGTTGGCACTCGGTTTGGCTGTGCCAATATCTAAGCCACGATAGACCATACTAGAGTCAACAGAAATAATTTCAAAAGGATAGGCTTGTACCAACTGAATGGCTAAATCCGTTTTACCACTGGCCGTAGGTCCCATCAAAAAAAATGCAGGTGTTAATGCGATAGACATCTAAATTTACAACAATCGGTAGAGTATTAGCTCTCTATTTTACGAAATTTTCCTTATAATCACTAAACTTTATCGTCATCAATCATAATTTATCAGGCTAAGGCTTTGTCCTAAAAAGCCATTTACTTTATAAGGCTTTATGAGTAACGTAGCAGCGCGTAACATAGCCATCAAACTTACGCCTAACCTTCATAAACTGAGCTATTATAAAAATAAATAAGTTCGCCTTTGGGTGACACTCTTTGGCTCTAAAACTAAACAATTGTGCGCGCAATAGTGCGTAACGTTAAAACACAATTTAGGGAACTCCATTATGTCTATGCGTCATATTTATCGTCTGGCCTTGATTTCTGCTGCCATCTTAACGACCGCTTGCTCGCCTAATCGTTTTATTGGCAATAAAGTCGTACATAATACGGTGGAAAATGTATTACCTGAAGTCATGAAGTCTGACGATATTACGATGGTTTGTCATTCTAATGAGAGTTTTAGCCCGTTGATGATGTCTTTTGCCCGTGCAGGCGTAGACACAAATATGATTTTAGCCTTTAGTTATTCTGGTTCTTCTGCCTGTATCGAGAGACAAGCCGCAGAAAAAGAATTTTGGTCTACACAAGCCGAACAACAAGGCTGGACAGACATTGCTATTGATGCCCGTATCGCTCAACAACTCTTAAATAAAGAAGCGGGGGTACGTCAAGTACGTGCTTATCAACATGCAGCGACTTATTTTCAAAATCAATATCGTTATGAGATAGGCGAAGGCAAGTGCCCTGCTTTCAAAAACGACTCAGAACAACTGTTATTATTGGTTGCAGCAACAGCCTCCTTACAAGCCTTACAAAATGATGTGGCCTCTGGCCGCTTAGTGGATTTTGATATGGCTATCCCCCCCAAAATCGGACGTGCCATGAGTTGCTTAGATAATCAAAAATGGTGGGGAGAGCCACTTGCCGTGCAAGCGAGTTTACGGGTCATTTTACCCAAAGATGCTGCTGATGAGGCACAAGGCTGGCAACAATTACAAGAAGCTACCGATATTGGTTTACAAACAGGTGTGCGCTTGAGCCATGCGACCTATGCCGTTGTTGCTTATGCTAAAGATAGAGAAGATTATTTACGTGATGCACTGAAGCGTTATGAAGCAATCCCCGCACAAGCACTCAGCAGTCAATATCGTCTGTTTGATGAAATGGCAGGCTTGCAAATTCGTCGTATTGCTGACCGTTTATGGTTAAAACATGAACGCCGTCGTGCGCCCACACAAAACTTTAGTAAATTTTGGGATGAAAAAGTAGCGCCTTCTAAAGAGTTAAATAATCTATTAGAAGAGATGTAATTATTGTATTTAACTCTTACCTAGTCGCAAATAGTGCTGGCTAAATAGTCAGCACTAATCGCTATATTTCAACGGCTTTTGTTCTGTTGATAGTTAGCCAAATTTTTAGTCGCTTGTTGTTGTATTTTATGCTGCACTAAGGGTGTCCAGCCCAATAAATATCCTTTTAAGCCCAGAGCCTGCCTAGACCAACGCCATAAATCAAACTGGTCTTGTTGCGCCACAATTTTACCATTCTGAAAACGAAATTCACTGTGTATATGATTAACCACGGTACGGCCTGTTTGACTAAACGTATAGCTTGCCGTCCACTCCGCCTCACCTTTGTTATCGTCGATACTTAACAGTTTATATTGCAACGAAAAGTCCTGAGCGCGTTCGGTCAGCATACGCCACATATCCCCTACTTGTTGGCCTTGTAATAAACCAAATGCAGGGTCACTAAAGGTAGCATTTGCATCATAACTTTGCGCCATGGCTTCGCCATCACGTTGTTGAAAAGCACGATAAAACTTGTCTAAAAGCTGCTGATTTTGTAATGATTTCATAGAAAGCTCCGCTCTTTTGGGGGGTGGGTTGACGGTTTCTGATGTGACAGACACATGACTACATGCCATCAACAGACTACTCACTGCGACTGCGATAAATATACGCATTATGTTCCTCTATTATTCAAGGTATAGAGAAAGTATGCGTTTAATCTTACCTAGATTCTACTGTCATTATTGACATTTTTATGGTTAAAATAGACAAAAATTCATCGGCTCAAACTATGATTAAAATTGCTGTCTATATTTGTCGTCATACGGTCTTATCTAGTTTAACCATGGCACAAGATTGTTTTAATGTGGCTAATCAACTGGCAGGACAACGCTTATTTCAGTTGAGTACGATAAGTGATGATGGTTTAAGCGTGCCCTTAAAAGGACTCAGCTATCCTGTAGAAGGCGATTTAGCACGCGCGGCAGACGCAGATTTGCTATTAGTCCCAGCGATTGGCGCACAACCGTTGCAAACAATTAAACAAAACTCCCTCTTTATTGAATGGTTGCGTCAACATCCACAATTAAAATTAGCCAGCTTATGCAGTGCGGCTTTTATGTTGGCGGCGGCAGGCGTATTGAATGGCCATAAAGCCACTACACATTGGCATTTAGCTGACAGTTTTCAACAGACTTTTCCTCAAGTTAAATTGGCTGTAGACCAATTAGTGACCCATGATAATTTACGTTTTTGTTCTGGAGGTGCTCAGGCAGGATTAGATTTATGTTTATACTTAGTTCAATTATTTCAGGGCGATTGGTTGGCTAGGCAAGTCGCCAGTATGTTAGTAATGGAATATGGCAGAGGTTCACAACGTCGCTTTGTTCCGCGCTTGCCGCCTGTTCAACAGCAAGATATCGCATTGGCGCGTTTACAGCGTTGGCTAGAACAACATTATGCGCAACATATTACATTAGACCATATGGCACAACAGCTACATTGCTCGCCGCGTACCGTGATTAGACGATTTAAGGAAGCGACACAACTCACGCCTTATGACTATTTACAACGGGTGCGCATCAGTGCTGCAGAATCTTTACTGGCACAAGATAGACTAGGTATTGATGAAATTGCCACACGTGTGGGCTATGATGACCGTACTGCATTTGCCAAACTATTTAAACAAATGACTGGGGAAACGCCTGCTATGTATCGCCGTCGTTTTTGGGATTTACCCGACAATTAAGGCCTATCAGAGAGTACAAAAGAGAAAAGCCCTATCTTTCGATAGGGCTTTTTGCTTCATTCAATGGGTTTCGGGTTTCGACTACGCTCGACCACCACAACCTATGCTCCTTGAGCGCAGCCGAAGGGCAACCAGCGCGACGCTGTTCTCTGAGCGAAGTCGAAAGGATAGTTAGCCCTGTTTTTCCAAAAAGTCCTTAGCAAAACGCTGTAACACACCACCTGCTTCGTAAACAGACACTTCTTCGTCAGAATCCAAACGACAAGTCACTGCTACTTCAACAGTTTCACCATTTTTACGATTAACCACTAAGGTTAAATCGGCGCGTGGTGTTAATTTACCTACAACATCATAAGTTTCTGTGCCATCCAAGCCCAAAGTTTTACGCGTTGTGCCAGCTTTAAACTCTAAAGGCAATACCCCCATACCAATTAAATTAGTACGGTGAATACGCTCAAAGCCTTCAGCCACAATCGCTTCAACACCTGCTAAACGCACGCCTTTGGCTGCCCAGTCACGACTAGAACCCTGACCATAATCCGCACCCGCAATAATAATCAACGGTTGTTTGCGGTTCATGTAGGTTTCAATGGCTTCCCACATTCTCATCACTTGGCCTTCTGGCTCAACACGTGCCAACGAGCCTTTTTTCACCTGACCATCAACAATCGCCATTTCGTTAACCAACTCTTTATTAGCAAAGGTCGCACGTTGGGTGGTTAAATGGTCGCCGCGATGGGTGGCGTAGCTGTTAAAATCTTCTTCAGGCAAGCCCATTTTGTGCAAGTATTCCCCTGCGGCACTGTTCATCAAAATCGCATTGGAGGGCGATAAATGGTCAGTGGTGATATTGTCTGGCAACAAAGCTAATGGACGCATCCCTTTGAGCGTGCGCTCCCCTGCCAATGCGCCTTCCCAATACGGTGGACGACGAATGTAAGTCGACATCGGACGCCAGTCATACAACGGAGAAGCCGCTTTTTCGGCATCTTGCTTCTCAAACATGGGGATATAAACTTGATTAAATTGTTCTGGCTTAACCGCCTTGGCGACAATCGCATCAATTTCTTCGTCACTTGGCCAAATGTCTTTTAAGCGAATTTCTTTGCCATCAACCACCGTTAACACATCTTGTTCAATATCAAAACGTACTGTACCTGCAATCGCATAAGCCACGACTAAGGGTGGAGATGCCAAGAAAGCTTGTTTAGCATATGGATGAATACGACCATCAAAGTTACGGTTGCCCGATAACACAGCGGTGGCGTATAAATCACGGTCAATGATTTCTTGTTGAATTTTCGGGTCTAATGCACCACTCATACCATTACACGTTGTACAAGCAAACGCAACAATACCAAAACCAAGTGCTTCTAGGTCTTCTAATAAGCCTGCTTCTTTTAAGTACAATTCAACAACTTTAGAACCGGGTGCTAAAGAGGATTTAACCCAAGGCTTACGCACCAAACCTAATTGACGAGCATTACGTGCTAACAAACCCGCCGCAATCACATTGCGAGGGTTGGAAGTGTTAGTACAACTGGTGATTGCCGCAATAATCACTGCCCCATCAGGCATTAAACCTTGTGCTTCTTCGGCACGTGCTTTATCTAAATCAACGGCAATACCACGCTCTTTTAAGGCAGAAACAGGCAAACGGCGATGTGGGTTAGATGGGCCAGCCATGTTTCTTACAACTGTTGACAAGTCGAATTTAAGCACTCGCTCAAACTGTGCATTGACCAAACTGTCAGACCACAAACCTGCTTCTTTGGCATAGGTTTCAACTAAGGCAACTTGGGCATCAGAACGCCCCGTCAAACGCAAATAATCTAAGGTTTGGTTGTCAATAGAGAACATAGCAGCCGTTGCGCCATATTCAGGTGCCATGTTGGAGATAGTCGCGCGATCACCAATGGTCAAACATGGTACACCTTCACCATAGAACTCTAAATAAGCACCAACCACTTTTTCTTTACGCAAAAATTCGGTTAAAGCTAAGACCATATCCGTTGCGGTGATGCCTGCTTGACGTGTGCCAGTTAATTCAACACCAACCATGTCTGGTGTACGCATCCATGAAGCGCGACCCAACATCACATTTTCGGCTTCTAAACCACCGACACCCACAGAAATAACCCCTAAAGCATCAACGTGTGGCGTGTGTGAATCTGTACCGACACAGGTATCAGGATAGGCCACACCATTGTCACTGTGAATCACAGGTGACATTTTTTCGAGGTTAATTTGATGCATAATGCCGTTACCCGCTGGGATAACATCAACATTATCAAAGGCTGTTTTTGTCCAGTTAATAAAGTGGAAACGGTCTTCGTTGCGGCGTTCTTCGATGTCGCGGTTTTTTTGAAAAGCGTCAGGGTCAAAACCACCACACTCTACGGCTAAAGAATGGTCAACGATTAATTGGACTGGCACAACAGGATTCACTTTGGCTGGGTCGCCACCTTGGTCGGCAATCGCATCACGTAAGCCTGCTAAGTCAACTAAAGCGGTTTGACCTAAAATATCATGACAAACCACACGCGCAGGAAACCACGGAAAATCGCGTTCACGTTTACGCTCAATTAATTGTGTTAAACAGTCATTGATAATGGCTGGATCGGCTTTGCGGACAATGTTTTCGGCATGAATACGTGCGGTATAGGGCAATGTTGCCCAAGCACCTGCCTTGATAGCATCAACCGCAGCACGTGCGTCAAAATAGTCTAGGTTGGTATTGGGGAGTTTTTTGCGGAATTGGCTGTTCATAATAGCGGTCTCTACAGAGAATTCCCTCCTCTTATCTAGAGGAGGTTTCAGGTGGGGGTTGAATCCCCCTCTCCTAAGTTAGGAGAGGGTTGGGGTGAGGTCTACCCCCTCCTAGCCTCCCCCTAAATTAGGGGAAGGAAACGGTTTCTTTTTGAAAAGTTTCTAAATGCTTACTTACGCTCTGCTAATGGCACAAATTTTTGATCTTCTGGGCCAGTGTAGTTAGCACTTGGACGGATAATCTTGCCATCAATACGTTGTTCAATAATGTGTGCAGACCAACCCGAGGTACGGGCAATCACAAACAATGGTGTAAACATATCTGTGGGTACACCCATCATGTGATAGCTCACCGCAGAGAACCAATCTAAGTTCGGGAACATCTTTTTGATTTCCCACATCACACTTTCTAAACGTTCAGCAATGTCATACATCTTGGTATTGCTTTGCTCTACGCTTAACTCATGAGCAACCTTTTTAATAACCACGTTACGTGGGTCGCTAACCGTATAAACAGGATGACCAAAACCAATAATCACTTCTTTGCGGCCTACACGCTCACGAATATCTGCTTCGGCTTCGTCTGGTGTGTCGTAACGCTTTTGGATTTCAAAAGCAACTTCGTTAGCGCCACCATGTTTAGGACCACGCAATGCACCAATCGCACCACAAATCGCTGAATACATATCAGAGCCTGTACCAGCAACCACACGACCTGTAAACGTAGATGCATTAAACTCATGCTCTGCGTATAAAATTAAGGACGTATGCATAGCACGAACCCAGCTTTCGCTTGGCTTTTGACCATGTAACAAATGTAAGAAATGACCGCCAATGGAGTCGTCATCGGTTTCAACATCAATACGCTTGCCGTTATAAGCAAAGTGATACCAATACAACAACATAGAACCCAAACAAGCCATTAACTTATCAGCAATATCGCGTGCACCAGGGTGATTATGGTCTTCTTTTTCAGGTTTCACACAACCTAATACGGACACACCTGTACGCATGACATCCATTGGATGAGAAGATGGTGGTAATTGTTCTAAAGCAACTTTTACCGCCGCTGGCAAACCACGTAAGGCTTTTAATTTGGCTTTATAACCTGCTAATTCAGCTGTGTTTGGAAATTTGCCATGCACCAATAAATACGCGACTTCTTCAAATTCACTGGTCGTTGCAATATCTAAAATGTCATAACCACGATAGTGTAAATCGTTACCACTACGGCCAACGGTACATAAAGCGGTGTTACCTGCGGCTGTGCCTGATAAAGCAACGGATTTTTTTGGTTTAAAACCTGTGGTTGTCGTTGTTTCTGTCGTCATTTTTACTGTTCCTCTTGTCTCAAATGAATTCTCCTCCCCCTAAATTAGGGGGAAGTCGGGAGGGGGTCTCAAAATACCCCATCCTAACCCTCCCCTAGTTTAAGGGAGAGAAACGAATTGCTTTATTTTTTAGCCGCAAACAAAGCGTCTAATTTACCTTCAAAAGCGTGATAACCAATACGATCATATAACTCTTCACGCGTTTGCATGATGTCCACCACTTCACGTTGATGACCATTGGCGCGTACCGATTGATACACCAATTCCGCTGCTTTGTTCATGGCACGGAAAGCACTGAGCGGATATAACACCATGCCCACACCTGTGGGTGCTAAATCGTCAACGCTAAACAACGGTGTTTTACCAAATTCAGTAATATTGGCTAACACAGGCACTTTTACTGCATCAACAAACTTTTTATAGGTTTCTAAATCATAGGCGGCTTCGGCAAAAATACCATCTGCACCCGCTTCGACACATTTAATCGCACGCTCAATGGCGGCATCCACACCATGCACTTGAATCGCATCGGTACGAGCAATCAAAAAGAAGTTAGGGTCAGTTTTAGCATCGGCGGCAGCTTTAACACGGTCAACCATTTCTTCGGTAGAAACAATTTCTTTACCCGGACGATGACCACAACGTTTTGCACCCACTTGGTCTTCAATATGACAAGCGGCAGCACCCGCTTTAATTAAACTTTTTACCGTACGCTCGATATTAAATGCACTTGGGCCAAAACCTGTGTCGATGTCTACCAATAAGGGCAAATCACAAACATCGGTAATACGGCGCGTATCAATCAACACATCATCTAAAGTATTAATACCCAAATCAGGTAAACCCAACGAACCTGCGGCAACACCGCCACCTGATAAATAAATGGCTTTAAAACCTGCACGTTTAGCTAATAACGCATGATTGGCATTGATAGCACCAATCACTTGTAACGGTGATTCTTCGGCTAAGGCTTGGCGAAAACGCGCACCTGCACTGTGTAAACTCATCTTTTCTCTCCAACTAAGTGGTTTTGGATATTTTGACGCGCGGCACTGATATGACGGCGCATTAACAACTCAGCCATTTCACCGTCTTTGGCTTCAATGGCTTCAATAATTCGGGAATGTTCGGCAAATGCCTTATGGGGACGACCTTCGGTCACCGAAAACTGATAACGATACAAACGTACTCGATGGTATAACTCACCACAGAGCATTTGCATCAACACGTCATTACGACTGGCTTTGACAATACGATAGTGAAAATCAAAATCACCCTCTTCTTGATAATAGCCCTTACCTGTTTGTAATTCGGTTTGTTGTTGGTGCTGTTGCAACAGTTGCTTTAAGCCTTGTACTTCTTCTTCGGTCACATGCTCAGCCGCCAAACGAGCCGCCATGCCTTCCAAGACTTCACGCACTTGGTACATTTGCAACACATCATCAATGGTTAGCTCAACAACACGCACTCCCACATGAGGAATACGGGTCAATAATTTTCGCGCTTCAAGACGACGTAAGGCTTCGCGCAAAGGCCCTCTGGATACACCATAACGCGTGGTCAACTCCGCTTCCGACATTTTTACGCCAGCTTTGAGCTGTCCTTTAACAATCGCATCCTGAATTTGGGCAAACACTCGGTCGGCTAAAGTCATATTAGCTTCATCGGAAGATTCCATAGTTAAAGAAGGAGCTTGTTGCACAACATTGTCTACAATCTTAATAAAACTGAGCTGATATTACCTAAAAAAGTCTTTTTGTCAAATTAAAGCCCATACTTTGTCGACAATATGCCATTATTTTTATAAGAAAAAGGATGTAGTCAAGTCTTTACTAGTCGTAATTTATCCATTTAGTTGACTAGACAAATGCTTTAAGACTCGTTAAAACACTTTAAGACGTTTTTTACCAACACTATCACAAGTTATAATGAGAGATAGTAGCATTCATCTATAAGCCATAATGAATAAGGGCTACACGTCGTCAGCGTATGGTGGCATAAATAACGTGTACTGAGATAACCCGCGTCATAGGCATCGTATCTGATATATGGCATGTTTAAGCAGTGACACAGTGAAAACTATTTGAGACAAAAGACATGCAAAGTATCCACAGCTCTAACGTAAACCTAACGGTGATTTAGGCTAAAATGGCCTGTATATTCACTGACTGTCACTGCATTACCACTTAAGAGACATTGTAGACTTTTATGGATAGCCCATGGCATAACTGGCAAATCGCTGCCTTCTCCAATCCGACACTAGACCTCTTTGTTTGGCAAATTTCTCCGTTTTTTGTCATTCTTAGTTTGATTTTGGCAAGTATCGGCTTCTACGCAATTACCCCTATTGCCGAACAAATGCAACGTATGCGTAATCCACGGCTCAAATTGGGTTGGCAACTTGTGTCTGGTGCTGTATTAGGTACAACCGTTTGGTCGAGTCACATTTTATTAAGTTTAGGCTTAAAGCTCCCTATTCCATCTCCAGATTTTAATATCGTCTGGCCATTATTGCTGGCAGTATTCAGTTATTTTTTACTGTTTTTTTTACTTGCCAGTCATCAGATTCACCCTGTCAAAAAATATGCTTGGCTGATGAGCCATACCTTTATTTTACTGCTGATTCAAGGCAGTTTTATTTTGCTACTGACTAAAAACAATTATGTGGACTTTCATCCATATCGCGCCGCGATTGCAGGCCTATTACTGGCATTCGTCAGTTTAGTGAGTTATGCCATTTTTACACACCAACCCAAACATGTTGTTAAATCGGGCATTCTGAGTGTGATAGCCGTGATTAGCTTAGTGATTGCCTTCAGGATTTCGTTAAGCAGCTTAGACCTATTTATCGTGCCGCCGATTATTAGTGAGCCACAACAGGCAACCAAAATTATTAGTGCGCTTTCGATTACCATTATTTTATTAGTGATGAATTTTTTAGTCTGCTTAGCCATTTATGCCCACAAAAAATTCCTAGACCAAGCAGATGCCCTAGCAGAAAACAAAAACGCCCTGAACCGCTTAAATAACGACCAACAATCTTTAGAAAGATTGGCAAATTTTGACAACTTAACAGGCTTACATAATCGTCATGCCTTTTTAGAAGCCTTCACGGCACGGCTGAATGAAGCACGGCAAGCCGCCAATAAACTTGCGGTATTATTTATTGATTTGGATAATTTCAAACAAATTAATGACTCTTTAGGTCACTCCGCAGGCGATGAACTCTTACGTATCATCTCCCGTCGTTTACGCTCTGTACTACGTGGCCATGACTTAATTGGTCGTATTGGTGGCGATGAGTTTTGTCTGATTGCCCCTATTAGCAGTACCGCAGAAGCCAAAGTGATTGCCACGCGTATTCTGCATAAAATGCAAGAGCCCATCACGCTGAGTGGACAAGTCGCTACCACAACCATCAGTATCGGTATTAGTCTGTTTCCGTATGATGGCGATACCCAAGATCAATTAATTAAAAATGCGGATACTGCCTTATATCAATCCAAAGGCAGTGGTCGTAACACGTTTAACTTTTACAGTGATTACTTACAACATAAGTCACATCGGGAATTATCTTTACAAAAAGACCTGCATGCGGCCATCACTCAATCGCAGCTCTTTTTGGACTATCAACCCGTTATCCGTTTAAGTGATGGCAAAATTATTGCGCTCGAGGCTTTAGTACGCTGGCAACACCCCGAAAAAGGCATCTTAACGCCCGAACACTTCATCAATATCGCCGAGTTTAATGGTTTTGTTGAGTTGGTCGATATGTGGGTCATTCGGCACATTTGCCGAGATATTAAAACCTTACTTAGCCATCAATTTCCGCTACGCATTAGCATGAATTGTTCGGCATTAAATATCAATAATGACCGTTTTATTCCCGAAGCAGAACGCATATTGCAAGAAGAAAATATTGACCGCCAATGGTTTTGTTTTGAATTATCAGAGGCCGTTTTATATGAGCATCGGCATAAAGCACCGCTATTTTTAGGCAAACTGATGCAGTCAAACATCAGATTGATTGTGGATGACTTTGGCTCCAGCGCCTCTTCACTGCTTTGGCTAAAAACGTTGCCTATTTGTGAACTAAAATTAGACCGCTGTTTATTATTAGACCCCAGTAATCATAGCGACCACGAAATTATTGCGGCACTGATTGCTATGTCGCACAAATTAGGCTGGTTAGTCACTGCTAAAGGGGTAGAGCTGCAAGAGCAAATTAGTCTATTACAAGATGAGCATTGCGATTTTGCGCAAGGTTATGCGTTTGGCAAACCTATGCGCTTTAATGAAGTACTGATGCGACTACGTGGTGAATCTTAAACCATAAGGCACATAGTCTTTTCTTTACAGACTATGTGCCTAAAATTAGACTGCCGAGAGCGGCGTTGTTAGGGGTTTGGAAGGCAACGCATAACGCACAATCCGCCCCAACACTTGGCCAAACTGTTTGGGCATAGAACCCGTATTATAGTGTTGGCCATAACGCTGACAAATGTCCCGTACTTCAACAGCCATCTCAGCATAACGACGCGCAGGAATATCAGGGAATAAATGATGCTCAATTTGATGACTCAAATTGCCTGTCATAATGTGAAATAATTTACCACCCGTTAAATTTGACGAGCCTTTTAATTGACGTAAATACCACTGGCCGCGTGTTTCATTGTGAATAATCTCTTTGGGAAACACTTCTACATCTGCGGTAAAATGCCCACAAAAAATCACCGAAAACGTCCATATATTACGCAGACCATTGGCGACCAAATTCCCCAACAAAACAGGCAAAAATAACGGGCCTGCTAATAAAGGAAACGCCACATAGTCTTTTAATAATTGTTTTTTGATTTTGGCAGCAATCGGTTGCCATTCCGCTTGAAACTGTTCTTTACTCTTTTTGCCTGCAAATACTTTGCCCAGCTCTAAGTCTTGAATAGCCACCCCCCATTGAAATAATAGGGCAAAAATGACCGCATAAATGGGTTGCCCTAAATAAAAAGGTCGCCAGCGTTGCTCGGGAAACAAGCGCAATAAGCCATAACCAATATCGTCATCCATCCCTTTCACATTGGTATAGGTATGATGCTTAAAATTATGTGTGTGCCGCCAATTATCACTGGTACCCACAATATCCCACTCGTAGCTTTTACCTTGTAAGTGTGGGTCACGCATCCAATCATATTGGCCATGCATCACATTATGGCCTAACTCCATGTTTTCTAAAATCTTAGACGTAGCCAATAACGCAGTTCCAGCCAACCAAGCAGGAGGAAAAATCCCTGCAAACAGTAAACCACGCCCCGCAATTTCGGTATAGCGGACAGCTTTGACAATACGACGAATGTATTGCGCATCTTTTTCGCCCAAATCGGCGACAATACGTTCACGCAATGCATCTAATTCTGCACCAAATTGTGCTATTTCGGCGGCGTTCAACACACGATTTTGAATATGACTCATACAAACCTCTGATTTTATTTATAATTTACTGCCTATCAGACCCAAGTAAATTACAAATCTAACACTAAATCGCTATAGGCACGGCTAGTACATAATTTAATCGCACCAGACTCTGCATTCAGCTCAGCGAACTGTAAATCTTCTGTTGTACCCACTAATTTTTGACAACTACAGGTATGACAAATCCCCATACGACAACCAGAAGGAGGATAAATACCCTCAGCTTCTAAAGCGGCTAATAACGACGTTCCTGTGGTTAGTGCTAACACTTTTTGGCTTTGTTTTAATTCCACACGGACTACCGCTTGTGCTGCCGAGTTGCTTAATTTGGGGGGTGTAAATGCTTCATATTGCTGAGAGATAGCCTTACTTGATAGCTGCTTAACCGTGTCAACAAATTCTGCATTGCCACAAATGAGAACATGGTACTCATCTAAAGTTGCGGTTAGTTGCTGCCATAATTCGGCATTGACACGGCCTGTTAAGCCGTGAGTTTGCGCTTCTTGAGTGAAGATAAACTTGATTGTCAAATTTTTATGGCGTTGGCTAAGATGTTGTAATTCCTCATAAAAACAGACATCAGCTTGTGTTTTTGCCCAATAAAATAAATAAATAGGCGCAAGTTGTTGCTCATCTAGACTATGTAATAAGCTCATCATGGGTGTAATGCCACTCCCTGCGGCAACTAATACCGTTGTTTTTTGTGGCACTAAATTAAATGTACCGTAGGCTTGGCTAATATCTACGATGTCGTCGACTTGCGCGTTCTCAATCAAATATCGGCTCACAGTACCTGTTGGATTTTGTTTAATCGTCACTCGCAATAATCCGTCTTTACGCGGTGCATGACTCAAACTAAAACTACGCGTTAAACGGGTACCCTGCACATCTACCGTCAAGTTGATATGTTGCCCTGCACTAAATCCTAAAAAATGTTTATTGGGTTTTAACCATAAGCTCACTGTATTTTTGGCCGATACTTGACGTGCCACGATGCGGGCAATTGGCCGTTGCCAACGCCATGTTAATCCCAACTCCTCTGCCCAAAAATCGATTGTTTTTTCTGACACTAAGGGCTGAATTACTGTTTTTAACATCACTCTATCGCCTTTGTTAGACAGTACCCAACATACTGTTTGCCTATGGAACAGCCACCATCATAACCATTTAATATACATTTGTATATACAAATGTATATTAAAAAGGAATCAAATGTTATTTTGCGTTAATTAACTTAAAATTAGGGAGTGTATAAAAAAGGCATGTGACTAAATAAACTAACTACGCTACACTGTTTATTGTTGTTGAGTCGTTTAGGCTCAACGTATACGCTATCAAAAATAATACTTCCTCAACCAGCAAAGGTAAGGTATATGAGTGAAACTGTTGTGTTACACGAAAAAGAAACGACCACAGTGATTCACCCTCAAGGACGTAAAGCGGTGATTACACGCGAAGATTTGATAAACGCAGCATTGCAGCTAGTTGGCCCACACCGTAGCATTTCTTCACTCAGTTTGCGTGAGGTGGCACGTGCTGCCAATATTGCTCCTAATAGTTTTTATCGTCACTTTCGGGATATGGACGAACTGGCAATTGCCTTAATTGATAAGGCAGGCCGCTCATTACGAACCATTATTGGTGCAGCAAGGCAACGCGCTAGCAGTGAGCGCAGTGTGATTAGAAGTTCTGTAGAAACTTTTTTAGAACAGCTCTCTGCCGATGAAGCCTTATTACATATTTTATTACGCGAAGGCAGTGTCGGCTCACCCGCCTTCAAAGAGGCCGTTGAACGGGAATTACGTTTTTTTGAAGAAGAGCTGTGTGCCGATTTAATTCGTTTGGGACAGGCCAAGAATCAGACTTTGTATGCGCCTGATGTAGTCGCTAAAGGCATGACCCGTTTAGTCTTTGCAATGGGTACAACTGCCCTCGACTTGCCACGAGAACGCCATGCCGAAATTATTGAACCCACGGTGATGATGTTACGGATGATGTTAGTTGGCTCACAAACCTTACTTGACCAGCCACAATTACAAACTCGTTAATTTTGCCATTTTGCTAAAGCCTGCGTATCTGTGGCTTTAGCCTCTACCCAATAGTTTTGCCCATTGATGTACTCTTTTTTCCAAAATGGGGCTTCGGTTTTCAAATAATCCATGATGAACTCACAGGCAGCAAAAGCAGAATGTCGATGTTGACTTGCCACCGCCACCAACACAATTTGTGCATGTGCAGGCAAATAGCCAATACGATGAATCACCCTTAGCCCCAATAATGGCCAACGTAACTCCGCCTGCTGTACAATACGGACTAATGATTTATACGTCATTGCAGGATAGTATTCTAGTTCAATTGCAGTGACTTGCCCCTGCGTCGCATAGTCTCTCACTAATCCGACAAAGCTCACGAAGGCACCCATTTGGTTACAACTTTTTCTTAACTGTTGTAACTCATGCGCCAAGTCAAAATCTTCTTGCTGAATACTAATCATCTTAACCCCCTGTGACAGGTGGAAAAAAAGCCACTTCATCACCTACTGTAATTATTGCTTGCTGCGTCGTCATTTCTTGATTCACTGCCACCAACACGCCTTGGGGACAATCAAATAAATCATGCCAATGTCCACCACGCTGGGCTAATTGTTGCAATAACTCCGTTACGGTTAACGGAAAAGTCGTGGGGTATTGCTCTTGGTCTAAGCCTAATTTTTCTCTAAAACGCGCAAAATATAAAATTTTTATCATCGTTGCCAATCTCCCGACTTACCACCCTTTTTTTCTAGCAGTTGAATATTTTCAATGACCATGCCTTTATCAACAGCTTTACACATATCGTAAATCGTCAATGCCGCAACCGAAACTGCGGTTAAGGCTTCCATTTCCACCCCCGTCTGGCCAGTCAGTTTACACGTTGCCGTCACATATAATTGTGTAGATGAGTCTGCTTGAAACGTCACCGTCACCGAAGACAACATTAAAGGATGGCACAATGGAATCAAATCGGCTGTTTTTTTGGCCGCTTGAATGCCTGCAATACGGGCGACAGCCAAAACATCCCCTTTGGCATGTTGCCCCTCCATAATCATTGCTAAGGTAGTTGCCTGCATGGTGACGATTGCTTGTGCACGGGCAATACGATGAGTCAACGATTTATCAGTAACATCGACCATACGTGCTGCGCCCGTTTCATCTAAATGGGTTAATGCCATAATGTCTCTCAGGTTAAAAAATTCATGGGTTTTATCGCTTAAAAACCCTGAATGCAACTATGCTGTTACAAGGCGATAGTCAATAAATCCTGTCCCATCTTGCAGCAATTGCTGCAACTGGCCATTGTTAATGGTTCGCCTATTGGCTTAAGCAGAGAAGAATAGCGTATCATGCCGCCAGATGATAGCGTAACGCTCGTGATGTTAAATCGCTGGTCTTAGCATAACTGATGGCGCAAGTTAGTGAGCTGATTATCTTGCGCTCACGATAGAATGTAACTGAAATGGCGTGCAATTATTCGTGTATTTTAGGGTCTGTTAACGTGTTGATTGTGAATGTCAACAGCCCCTAATCTGAGTGACGTTAATTCGGCGGGAATCACCTAGATAGCTAGCGCATAGCGGATGTTGAATTGTTATATAACTACATAGGAAGCATAAATCATGACTTGGCAACCTCATGTCACCGTCGCCGTTGTGGTTGAACGTGACGGTAAATTTTTATTAGTTGAAGAAGAAACTCTGTCTTCGCACGTGGATGTTTATAATCAGCCCGCAGGGCATGTCGAGCAAGGCGAAACCCTGATTGTCGCTGCCAAACGCGAGGCATTAGAAGAAACAGGCTGGGAAGTCGAGCCGACACACTTACTGGGTGTATATACCTATACTCCACCCAATAGCCCCGATATGAGCTATTATCGTTTTTGTTTTATTGCAAAAGCCATTCATCACTATGAGCGGCCATTAGATGAAGGTATCATTCGCGCTGTTTGGTTAACCTTAGATGAGTTAATCGCCACGGAGCGTGCCCGTAGTCCACTGGTCATTCAATGTATCCGCGATTATCTCAAAGGCCAAGCCTATCCTTTAGCCCTGATTTACGAACATCCTATAGCATGAATGTGATAACTCCTCATCACCGCCCCAAAGTCATCGTTGGCATGTCGGGTGGTGTAGACTCCTCGGTGTCTGCTTATCTTTTGTGTCAACAAGGCTTTCATGTTGAAGGCCTATTTATGAAAAACTGGGAAGAAGATGACGGCACAGCGTATTGTACCGCCAAAGAAGACTTAGCTGACGCACAAGCCGTGTGTGATAAATTAGGCATTAAGTTGCATACGGCTAACTTTGCCAGTGAGTATTGGGATAGGGTCTTTGAGCACTTTTTGGCCGAATACCGTGCAGGCCGCACGCCCAACCCCGATATTTTGTGCAATAAAGAAATCAAATTTAAGGCTTTCTTAGACTATGCCCTTGTCTTGGGTGCAGATTATATTGCCACAGGCCACTACACCCGCCGTAGTAACCATGTTGATTGCGCCCAACTGCTTAAAGGCTTAGATGCCAATAAAGACCAAAGCTACTTTTTGCATGCGGTCAATGGCAAACAAATTGCCCGTACCCTATTTCCTGTCGGTGAGTTACCCAAAACAGAGGTACGACGTATTGCTGCCGAACAAGGTTTTATCAATCACGCCAAAAAAGACTCGACGGGCATTTGTTTTATAGGTGAGCGCCGCTTTCGAGACTTTTTACAACAATATCTGCCCGCACAAAAAGGCGAAATTGTCACCGATGAGGGCAAAGTCATTGGTGAGCATTTAGGTTTGATGTATTACACGCTCGGCCAACGTCAAGGAATTGGTATCGGTGGCATTAAAAATACTGCCGAAGCACCATGGTTTGTTGTTGCTAAAGACCTTGTCAATAACCGTTTAATCATTGGTCAAGGCCACGAACACCCATTAATGATGAGTCGTAGTTTATATAGCGAGCAACTTGACTGGGTTGCGGGTCAGTGTCCTACCTTACCTTTACGTTGCAAAGCCAAAACACGCTATCGCCAACCCGACCAAGACTGCCACATTTTTGCTGAGTCGAATGGCGTTCGTGTCGTCTTTGATGAGCTACAACGTGCCGTCACGCCGGGTCAGTCTGTCGTATTTTATCTTGATGATATGTGTTTAGGTGGCGGGGTGATTGAGCACACGAGTACAGACTCCTGTTCGTATGTAATAGAGCGATAATAAAGATGACAGACATACATAAACAAAAAACCTTAGCCTTAGCCGCTGTCTTTCAAGCGGCTGCTTTGTGTGACCAATTAGCACGACGCGGGCAAGCCGACCCTGATGCCTTAAAAGTGCTATTAGACAGCATTGTTGTCTTTGATACAGACAATCCGAATGCCATTTATGGTAGTGCTAAAAATCTTAAACTTGGCTTACGCGCCTTAGAAAATAGCCTCACTGACGCAGGACAAAACCAGCCAGAATCCGCTGAACCCTTACGTTATGCGCTAGGTCTCATTCATCTAGAAGGTCAATTGAACAAATCAAACGCCTTACTCCATACACTCAGGCAACGTCTAGAACAAAGTCAGGCACAATTAGCACATTTTGACCATGACATTTTAGCACAGGGGATGGTAAATAACTTTGCCAGTATTTATGTCGATACGGTGGGTACACTGCGTTTTCGGCTCAAAATCGTCGGCAATCAGCAGCGTTTAGAAACTGCGGGTATTCCCGAAAAAATTCGCGCTTGTTTGTTAGCGGGCATTCGTGGTGCTTGGTTATGGCGACGTTTGGGAGGGCGTAGATGGCACCTGTTATTTACCCGCTCACAAATCTTGACGGAGTTACGCGTACTGATTCGTGAAGCCCAACAGAGCTAAATACTCGCAGATTCACCGCGATTACTATATCATTCGCGCTTTGTTTTTTTGGGGCTACACGCCCCCTTCTTTTTTATTTGGAGTCCGCGATGTTAAGCACTCTCACAGCCCTTTCCCCTATTGATGGCCGTTACGCCAGTAAAGTCGACAGTTTACGGCCTTGGTTTAGTGAGTTTGGCCTCATTCGCGCCCGTGTTACCGTTGAGGTGCGTTGGCTACAACAACTGAGTAACCATCCTAAGATTGCCGAAGTCCCTGCTTTTAGCGCAGACGCCAATACATTTTTGGATGAGTTAGTCGCTAACTTTTCAGAAGCAGATGCAGAATGGATTAAAACCAAAGAACGGGTCACAAATCACGATGTTAAAGCCGTCGAATACTTCTTAAAAGATAAAGTAGCGACAATGCCCGAATTAGCCCAAGTGACAGAATTCATTCACTTTGCCTGCACCTCAGAAGATATTAACAACCTGAGTCATGGTTTAATGTTAAATGCAGGCCGAGACATCATCCTTAACCAAATGCAAGCGGTGTATCAAGCTATTCGTCAACTCAGTGTGCAATATGCCGATTTAGCCATGTTATCACGGACACATGGTCAAACCGCTTCGCCTACTACCTTAGGTAAAGAAATGGCGAATGTGGCTTACCGCTTAGGTCGTCAAATTGAACAAGTCAAGGGTGTCACTATTTTAGGTAAAATCAACGGCGCTGTGGGTAATTACAACGCCCATTTATCTGCCTATCCAGATATTGATTGGCAAGCTAATGCTCAAGACTTTATTGAAAGTTTAGGCTTGAGCTACAATCCTTATACCACGCAAATTGAACCGCACGATTATATAGCCGAGTTATTTGATGCCATTAAACGCTTCAACACCATTCTCATTGACTTTAACCGTGATGTTTGGGGTTATATTTCTTTAGGCTATTTCAAACAAAAATTAAAAGATGGCGAAGTAGGCTCATCGACCATGCCGCATAAAGTCAACCCAATTGACTTTGAAAATTCTGAAGGCAACTTAGGCTTAGCCAATGCTATTTTGAGTCATTTAGCCGAAAAGCTGCCTATTTCTCGCTGGCAACGTGACCTGACTGACTCCACCGTATTGCGCAATTTAGGGGTTGGTCTTGCACACAGCGTTATTTCTTATGAAGCGGCCTTAAAAGGGATTGGCAAATTAGAAGTTAACCCGCAGCGTTTAGCTGAAGACCTTAATAATGCATGGGAAGTGTTGGCCGAACCTATTCAAACGGTGATGCGTCGTTTTGGTATTGCTGAACCCTATGAAAAACTCAAAGCCTTTACCCGTGGCAAAGTCATCACTGCTAGCGATATCCAAGCCTTTTTAGCGAGTGATGAAATGGCGAGCTTACCTGCTGAGGCCAAAGCGGCATTAGCTGCCCTCACACCTGCTAACTATATTGGCAATGCCAATACACAAGCCAAAGCCATCTAAGATACATCTAGCAAAAGCCTTAACCAAGGTTAAGGCTTTTTTACCTTCCTTAATGATGCCGAGTTTTTGTTTTATCACGTGTTGGCTCAGGCAAATACGTCGTCGTTAAGATGTCCTGCTCATATATGACATAACGCTGTCTGCCTGTAGTTTTAGCACGATACAATGCCATATCCGCTTGTTTAATCAATCCATCAACACCCAAATCTTGATGAGGGATGGCGACCGTTGCCCCCATACTCAAACTGATATAATCCCCTAAGGGGGATGTTACATGAGGAATAGCTAACTCAAAAATAGCTAACTGTAAACGTGCCAAGTAATGATTTAGCTCGACTAAAGACAGATTCGGTAACACCAATAAAAACTCTTCGCCACCATAGCGTGCCGCTAAGTCACTACTTCGACTGGTTTGTTGTTTTAGGGCGGTGGCAATTTTTTGTAAACACACATCCCCTGCTTGATGACCATAATAATCGTTATATAACTTAAAATAATCGACATCAATCATCACGACTGCCAGTGGTGTTTGCTGTCTATATGCGCGTTGCCACTCTTTACGAAACATATCTTGTAAATAACGTCTGTTGGCAAGTCCCGTTAAAGCATCTTCGCAAGAAAGTATGGCAAGTTGTTGATTTTTGGCCTCACTTTCTGCATGTGCTAACTGTAATAGACATGACTGTAAAAACTTTGCTCGTTGCTGATGGTCGGTCACATAGGCCAAGCACATACCTAAAATACTACTTCCTGTATAGGTTCGATGAAAAAGAAGCCAATCAATATCAGCTTGCAAGTATAAGGTCAAAATCATCCCTAAAATGCCGCCCCCCCAACCCGCAATACATGCTGTATAAAAACGCAAGCCCACAAAGCCATAAACAATGATTGTGGCGTACATAATCCCTGCGTGCGACAAAATATTACTTTTTCCTATATAGGGAATTGACGCCACCGCAAACGACAAAGCCACGGCAATTAAACTGCCTAAACCGACATACCACTCAAAATACGGCATCAATTTTTTGACATGTGCTAACACCCCAGCACCGATAATAATCAGACCGACCCAGCCATATATGGCCAGCCAATTATTAAATTCGCCTTTGGGGAGCAACCCAATAATGCCTGTACTGAGAACAAAATATAAAAATAAAATGACAAAGGAACGGGAGCGAAAATTGATACTAGCCTGTTCGTTATGGAATTGGCGGTAAATTTTTTCAATGGGAGAAGGAAAATGTAGCGTGATAAACCCTTGCTGTAGGGTTTGTTGAATGATTTCTTTATAAGGGGAAATATACTGACAGTCCATTGTGTCTAATCCTTCACAGATTGATGAGAATCTGAGGCAGTCAAAGCAAAGCCGTTCTAACCTATGCCTTAGCGAATAGCTAACTTATAATGCAAGTGTAGCCATGTTTAATTAAAATACCAAGAATAAGGATATTCACCATGAAAACTCATTTAGAAATCGTGCCGCTTTCAGGTTGGTCTGCCGAATTTTGGCAAACACTCACCCCCCTCAAAAATCAGATTGCCTCACATCCACTTTTTGTCGATATGACCGCAGGTCATTTGTCTTTAAAAGGATTTCGCCATGCGTTACTGAATTTTTATCCTCTCATTGCTAATTTTCCTGCTTATATGGCACTGAATTTAGCCAAAACGACACATCTTCAAAATAACGCTATACAGGCAACACGGACGTGGTTAATTCATAATATTAAAACCGAGGAGCGACATTTGCAGTGGTATCGTGACTGGGCGCTAAGTTTTGGTGTCTCTCTTCATGAGCTTGAACAGGTCACACCGCCACCAGCGATGAACGCAATCAACCATTTTTTATGGCATATCAATCAGAGGGGTTCAGTTGCCGATAGTCTGGCAGCAACTAACTTAGCCATAGAATGGGCAACAGGTGAATGGAGTAGTCAGGTATTTGCGGGTATCAGCACCTACGCGCAGCAAAACATCAGCATTAACCCACGGACAATTGCATGGTTAAAAGCACATGCCCACTATGATGACTTACATCCTTATGAAGCCATGGAGCTTATTCGGCAATTATGTTTAGAGGACTGTTTAGCGCAAAAATCCGCATTAAATACGGCTATAGAAGGCATGCACTATTATTTAATGGCCTTAGATGATTGTTATCAATCCGCTTAAGCCCACTTCTCCATCACTATCAACACAAAAATCTCACTGTCTGTCAAAAAAGCATATTACAATTCAGGTTTTACTTCATACTAGGTTAAATAATGCAAGATAGCATTTTAGCGGAGTTACAACGTATTGAAGCACAATACCAAGTCACTATTTTATGGGCATGCGAATCGGGCAGCCGCGCATGGGGCTTTCCCTCACCCGATAGTGATTATGATGTACGATTTATTTATGCTCAAAAGCCCAGTAGTTATATTCGGGTGTTTGATAAACGCGATGTGATTGAAGAACCGATTGATGGCTTATTAGACATTAGTGGTTGGGATATTAAAAAAGCCTTAGGTTTGTTGCGAAAATCGAATCCTGCATTGATGGAATGGTTATCTTCGCCCATCATTTATCGTCAACACGCTGCCATTGAACCACTAAGAGCCTTAGCACAAGCTTCATTTTTGCCATTGTCGTCTTGCCATCATTATTTGTCGATGGCTCGTCAGGATATTAACAAACTGGTCATTGGCAGCGACATTCGTCTCAAAAAGTATCTCTATATGTTTAGAGCCTTATTAGCCACGCAATGGGTAATTGCCAATAATAACCAACCACCAATGGCTTTTATTGAGTTGGTCAATCGTTTTTTGCCAAGTGGTGATATTCGTGAGCAAATTGATGAATTATTGGTGTTAAAAGGCCAAGTCTTAGAAAGTGAACATATTCCGCCCCAAGAAGAATTGGATGCTTATTTATTAGCCTTATTTAGCCGTTTAGAAAAACAATTACCCGCCGCCAGCACACCTGTGAGTGTTGATGTCTTTGATACATGTTTACTCGACACTTTACAGATAGCTTACCCACATTTGCATTTATAACTTGAGATATTGTCATGACCGCAACGAATATTCCTTTGTCTTATTTAGGTGGCTTAACTGCCGACGAATTTTTACGTGATTATTGGCAAAAAAAACCCTTATTAGTCCGTAATGCTTTTCCTGAATTAGCGATGATGGTTGGCAAAGAAGACTTACTAGAACTTGGCCAAGAAGACAGTATCGAAGCGCGTATTATTTTAGAAAAAGACGGCAAAAAACCGTGGGAATTACGCAAAGGGCCGTTTAATAGCAAAGTTTATAAAACCCTCCCCAAAACGCATTGGACGATTTTAGTACAAGCTGTTGACCATTATTTTCCAGAATTAGCAATTTTTTGGCAAAATTTTAGTTTTATACCCAGTTGGCGTACCGATGACATTATGATTTCTTATGCGCCTGTTGGCGGTTCTGTAGGTAAACACTTTGACCAATATGATGTCTTTTTAGTGCAAGGCTCAGGACAACGTCGCTGGCAACTGGGTGAGTTTTGTGACAAAAATGCCGCCTTAGTCGCCAATACGTCATTACGCATTTTACAAGATATGCCAGTCACGTTTGATGAGGTCTTAAATGCAGGTGACTTGTTATATGTACCACCCAAATTAGCGCATTATGGTGTCGCCCAAAACGAGTGCATTACTTACTCGTTTGGCTTTAGAGCACCGTCATTAAGTCATGTATTAGAACAGTTAGTCGATACGGCTTTAGCGCATACAGGCTCAGAAAATCTTTATCAAGACAAAGACTTACAAGCGCAAACGCATCATGCTTGGCTCAATCCCGCGCATTTACAACAACTACAAACACAAGTCTTGGCGTTACTGAATCAACCGACGCTCTTAACAGAGGCTCTAGCACCCTTTTTAAGCGAAGCCAAATACGATGATTACGAGCCCGCAGGCGAAGCCATGACCCCGATTACCTTGGTCAAAAAACTGGAGTCGGGAGTCGTATTGTGCCGTGACCCTGCCTCGCGTTTTGTGTATGTCGGTGAAGCAGGTTCTGCACATGCCTTGTACATTAATGGTGAATCTGTGGACATTGACGGCGCAGAGTCTACATTTATTGCATTAGTCGCAGATAACCGTCAGTTGACTTGGCCTGCCTTACAACATCATTTAGCCAATACCGCTAACCAAACGTGGTTAAGCCAACAAGTTGAAGCGGGTTATTGGTTGTTATTGGAAGATTAATATGATGCACTCCCCTGATGATAAACTGCGTGAAGATGGCACAATTGACTATGTGCCACCTGTCATCACTCAACCCTTAGCGATTATTAAAGACAGTGACAGCACACTGACACCCCGTCCTACCGTCCTATTTAGTGATGAACAACTGACGCCGTTTATCTTGGGGGAAACTGAAAACCGTATTGAATTATCACATTTGGTGATGTTGCAAAGTGCGGCTATTGCATTGTTAGCCCAAACGCAACGCGAAATCTTAGTCATTAGTCCCGATTTAGAACATGAGCGTTTTGATAACGATGCGTTTATTAACGCCTTATCTGGATTTAGTCGTTCTAGTCGGTATACCATCACCCGAATCTTATTAGCTGACCCTCGTTTGGCGATTGCCGATGGCCATCGTCTCGTCAAACTGATGCGTAAACTCAGTAGCCTGATTGAGATTCGACAAGCGCACGAAGATGATATACCGCATTTAGAAGCCGTGATGATTGCAGACAATATGGGCTTATTACGTTGTACGCAACGTGACCCGTGGCGTGGCTCTCTGCTAGCCAAAGGCATCCCCTACGCCCAACAAGCTCGTCAACGCTTTCTAGAATGGTGGGAGCGTAGCAGTGAGATTATGGATTTTAGAGAGCTGAAGATTTAAACGCCTAAAATAGAAATAACCATCGACCTAAGCCGCTGTTTTAGCTCAAAAAAACAGCGCTCCCTCTGGTTTATATACTATTTGTCTATATTTGAAGCAAACAGAGTTGACGACCAACCTCAAGCTATATATCATTTGCGTCCTTGGTACGGCCGGGTAGCAAAGTGGCTATGCAGCGGACTGCAACTCCGTATACGCCGGTTCGATTCCGGCCTCGGCCTCCAGTGGATGTTTCCACAACAAGTTATTACGCCTAGGTGGTGAAATTGGTAGACACAAGGGACTTAAAATCCCTCGGCTGGTGACAGCCGTGCCGGTTCGATTCCGGCCCTAGGCACCATGTAATAACCCCCGCTCAAAACCATCTTATAAGCCTAGGTGGTGAAATTGGTAGACACAAGGGACTTAAAATCCCTCGGCTGGTGACAGCCGTGCCGGTTCGATTCCGGCCCTAGGCACCATTTACATACCCATTAAGATACTCTCATCTCACAAATGTATTTCTCATACAATCCATACTCGCTGTAAGTGCTGGTTCATTTCATTTTCGTATATAAAAAATCTATCTCACGTGTTACAACTGCTGACTAAGCGTGTCTAATCGTCATGACACTCATATACAGCGGAGAAATGTATGCGCGCTAACTGCCAATGCCAAAGTCGGCGTCAATTTTTAGGTCAAGGGCTAGGCTTAGGTTTAGCTTTGTTACTCCCTTCTTTGGGAGATGCCAGCCAATTTACCGCCACCGAAGGCAGTATTTGGATAGATGGCCGTAAAGCACAACAGAAAATGTCGGTTAATGCCAATAGTCGTATCAAAACAGGCGCTAACGGTAAAGCCCAGTTTGTCATTGGGGATAATGCATTTTTATTAGCGGCCAACAGTGAAGTACGGTTTAACCCCATTCGCAAACGCTCGACTACTATTTCTGGTCTGCGTTTACTGACTGGTGGTTTACTGAGTGTGTTTGGGACAGGAAATAAAAAATTACTCACACCGACCGCTACGATTGGTATTCGCGGGACAGGTGTTTATATGATGGCTGAGGCAGACAGCAGTTATATCTGCTTATGTTACGGCAAAGTCGATTTAGCAGCCAATCATAGCCCTGCACTTAACTACCCACTCAGTGCAGAACATCATCTAGGCAAACTAGTGGGCAGTGATGGCAGTGTCGTAGAAACAGGGATGCAAGGCCATACCGACGAGGAGCTGGTTATGCTAGAAGCACTCGTGGGTCGTAAAGTCCCTTTTTAACGGGTATTACCTTTCCATTGATTCATCGACGTCGAAATACCCAAGGCTTTAGCGGCCTTATCCCACCACTTTTGTGACAGTGCTGCCCGCAATAAATCAACCGATTTAACAGTCAACGGCTCTTTCACAAAAGGCTGATTACGCTCAATCGCTTCCATAATTTTATCAACGACTTTTTCTGGACTCAGATTGGCTAATAACGCAGGTGGTTTGATACCTTCAAACATCCCGCTTGTTAAATAACCTGAGCAGACAGTTGTCACCCCGACTTGTTCAAAACCGCGCTCAGCCAATTCCAAACGAATGGATTCAGACAAGCCAATCACTGCCCATTTACTGGCAGCATAACTCGAACCATAAGGTAAACCAATATAGCCTGACGCGCTGGCAATATTGACAATATGACTGTCAGGGCTTTCAAGTAAGTCGGTAAAAAAAGTATGGGTAATGGCCATGAGACCGATGTTATTGACTTGTTGGGTCAATAAATGTTTGTCTAAGGGCATCATCTCAAATGCACCACCGAAGACAATGGCTGCATTATTAACGAGCGCATCAATTTTTCCAATATCACGATGAATTTGTTGCTTAAACGATGATATAGCCTCTAAATCCGCAATATCTAACGCATAAGCCCACGCTTGACGGCCAATATCTAAAATTTCAGCCGCTACTTTTTCGGCGCTGACATAGTTTAAATCGGTGACAATCACATCTGCGCCACGCGCTGCAAAAGCGAGTGCTAATAAGCGCCCTAAGCCATTGCCAGCCCCTGTTATAATCACTTTACGGCCATAAAACTGTTTCACACGTTGCGCTCCATACCATGATGCTTAAGGGTAAACAAATACAAGGCATACATTCTAAGTTTAGTCTGCTTTTCTCGGCGATAGATTCATTTTGTCTGACAGTCATCAACGATTGGTATAAACGCTAACTTTAAGCGGATAAACGGTTTATGAGATACCGTCCATCGCGAATAATGCATGATATAAGGTTTGACAAATGCCCCTGTCTAATTATTTAATCGTCAGACAGCTTAGCAAACTCACGATAATTTTATTTAATTATTGTTATAAATCAGTATTTTACAGTATTTACTTAATGTAAAAACCAAAAATAGCTGTATGTAGTCCATAGCAAATTATTTCTTGAGGTACAACAAATGGCTCTAAAAATTCATCACCTTAACTGTGGCACGATGTGTCCACATGGTGCACCACTCATCAATGGTCATGGCAAAATAACCGACCATGGCCATATGGTTTGTCATTGTTTACTCATTGAAACTAAAGAGGGTTTGGTTTTAGTCGATACGGGTTTAGGCATACAAGATGTACGTTATCCACAACAACGCTTAGGTCATGCTTTTATGGCGGCTGTTCGTCCTGTGGCAGATTATCGCGAAACTGCTTTTATACAAATCAAAGAGTTAGGCTTTAATCCTCAGGATGTACGTCATATTTTAGTCACGCATCTCGACTTAGACCATGCAGGGGGCTTGCCCGATTTTCCACAAGCCAAAGTCCACGTTTTTGCACCTGAATTTAGAGCAGCCATGAATCCTAACTGGCGTGAAAAACTCCGCTATATGCCACATCAATGGTCACATGGCGTGAATTGGGTCACTTATGAAACCGAAGGCGAAACATGGCATGGCTTTGACAGTATTCGAGCTATTCCCGACTTAGAAGATGAAATTCTACTCGTCCCTTTAGTCGGTCATACGCGCGGTCACAGTGGCATTGCCGTTAATACCCATCAGGGTTGGTTATTACATTGTGGCGATGCTTACTTCCATCATAATCAAATGAAAGCAGAACCGAGTTGCCCTATTGGCTTAGAGATATTTCAACGCAGTTTAGCCATGGACAATAAAGCACGTGCACATAATCTGTCGCGTTTACAACAACTTGCCCAAAATACTCAAGGTGAAATCCAACTTTTTAGTGCCCATGATTCCTTAGAATACGCGCGCTATCAATAATATAGGTTGCGGGGCGAGTTTAAGCTCGCCTCAAAGGTCTATGCCTGCTTGTAAATGTTGTAGGGCTGTTGTCATCATTTGGCGTAAATCACGGGCTAAGGTACGCTCATCGCGGCCATTGATACTGACTCTAGGCAAAATTAAAAGCTCTACTTGAATCTTTTTTTCTTTCAACACCTTGAGTAAATGGTCTGCAAAGGCATCATCGCCGATGAAGGGTGCAACAGGATGCAAGCTGCCAGTTTCATCACGATAACATAAAACAACAGGTTGAATATCAGTGCCTGTCACACATGCCGCTTTGAATAACTTATGAAAGAATCGTTTTAACTCTTTGCCATCCGTTGTCGTACCCTCTGGAAAAAATAAAACGGAGCGCCCTGCTTGCAAATGAGCGGCCATCTGTTCAGAAACAGAATTTGAGTCGCCAGAACCCCGTTTTATATACAGCGTACCGCCTGCTTTGGCTAAACGACCAATGACTGGCCATGTTTGTACTTCGGCTTTCGATAAAAAATGGACGGGAAAATGCGCACCTATGACAGGAATGTCTAACCAAGAAATATGATTACTGACCCACAAGGCAGGACGGGGGTCAGGTTTACCATGTACCGTTATGTCTATCCCCAAAACCTGACAAAATCGTTTATGCCAAAATTTCACCACAGGTTGCTGAAAGCGTTGATGTGGAAAAAATAAAGCCCCAGATGCTGTGCCTAACGCAAAACCTTCACCGATATGCAGCCCTAAACGCGCCAAGCGAGTCATTTGACGCCATGTTTGGTCTAGCATGAAACGTGTATGTGCCATAAATTCTCTCAAATGATACCAGTGGGCATACCTTAACAGGCTTGCTGATTTGAGCTTAATCCAACACATTTGTGAAGCAGAAAACGCATACACTTGTACAAATAGACAGCAATCATCGGTTATACGTTTATGCAGTCTTCAAAAAACGCTGTGCATAACGGCCTGCCAAGGTAGCAACATCTAAGACAATAAACATATCCGCACAATTAAAGTCTAAATCTAAACAAGCCTCACCACCAATTTTGGCATTCATACGTAAATAGGCTTTTAATAAGGGCGGTAAGCTGACTTTGGTTTCTAAGACAGCTAATTTAGGGATGGGCATCGCTCGCTTGGGCACAACACGTAATTCAGGGTCAATAAAATTTTCTTCATCTAAACTGGCCATAATGGCATGAAAACGCTGACCATTTTCATCTAAGGAAATAGACGCACAACCTATCAAATAGGAAAACTCTTCTGCCAGCAAATAGTCCGCTAAAGCCGACCATAAGACCGTAATTGCCGCACCAGAACGATAATCAGGGTGAACACAGGTTCGGCCAATCTCCAATACCCGCCCCTGTAATTTAGGCAGCAAGTTATTCAAGTCAAACTCTTGAGCCGAATAATATCCGCCTGCTAATTTGGCCTGTTTATCGCTCAGTAAACGTGTGGTAGCAATAATTTTACCCGTTGTCGTATCGTAAACATTCAAATGTTGGCAATAATTATCAAAATCATCCACATCTAAACCCTGTGCATGATGAAATTGTACGCCATACTCTGCACTAAAGGTTTCTGCCCGTAATTTCTGCGCGGCCTTAATAGCGCGTTGGCTATGCGCAAACTGCGCGATGAATTTGGGTTGTTTAGTTGGTGTCTGTTGTCTACGCTGTATGATAGCGGGTGTAGACAAGGAGATGTCACTGCAAGTGTTCATAAACGCACCTATTGTTCTTTCTTGCGATTAGTGTGCAAAAAACAGGTGTCGAATAAATGACCATCACATGACATTTTAGCGACAAAGTGTAGGACAACATCTATTTTTAGGTCTAAGATTATTTGCAGAATACGTAAAGATATTCAAATTAAAGCCTTAATAAATATGAAACTTTTGGATATCCCATCAAAATCTAAGGACTGACCGTATGAGCGACCACCATTTAGAAAATTTTCAAACTTGGGCGGTGATTGCAGTGTTACAAGGCACGCCCTTAGAAGAAGTCGCCATCAAAGCCCGTGTTTCAGAAGAGACACTCAAACATTGGTTAAAAGCACTGACCGAAGAAGCTCAACATCATTTGGCGGCTGATAATCTGGCCTTAGAACTGCCTGTACGCGACCTTGCTCATGCCCTAGATAACATTGGCGCTTATGTGTTTATTAAAGACCTTAACGGTTGTTATACCTATGCCAATCGTCTTGTGCGTGAACTATTTTCTAAAAACTTGATTGATATTATCGGTCATACCGACCACGATTTTTTTTCTCAAGATACGGTGAATGACATTGAACAACACGACCAACAGGTGTTACGAGAAGGGATAACCATTCGCGCTGAAGAACATTTACGCCCCGTAGATGGCCACGAATTACGAATTTATTGGACGGTGAAGATTCCGTTATTTGATGAAAGTGGTCATATTCGTGGTTTATGTGGCATTTCAACCGATATCACTGAACGTAAGCAGATGGAGCAAGCGCTGCGTGATAATCAAGCCTTATTATCAACCGTACTCGATAATATCGGTGCATGTGTATATATGAAAGCGCCTGATGGCCGTTATTTGTATGCCAATGCCGCAATGGCCGCCTTATTAAACAGGCGTCCAGAACAGTTAATTGGTCGTGTGGATAGCGACTTATTTCCACAAAACACGGCTGACCATTTTGCCAAACTCGACCAACTAGCCTTTACAAGTCAGCAAAAAGTTGCAGGCATGGAAACTTTTCAGCTACATCACCATGAACCACTCTATTATTGGTCGGTGAAAGTGCCACTGCAACGCGACAACGGTGATATGTATGCCCTACTTGGCATGTCTACTGACATCACCGAACGCAAACGCTTAGAAGATGAATTATTACGACTGGCAACAACGGACGAATTAACCCACCTTTATAATCGTCGTCATTTCTTAACTCTCTCTGAGCAAACACTGAACCGTAGTCGACGCTATCACGAGCCGCTGGCCTTGCTGATGTGTGATATTGATTTTTTTAAGCATATCAATGATACCTTTGGCCATGCTATGGGCGACCTTGTTTTACAACAAGTGGCGGAAATTATTAAAAATACATTACGTGATACAGACATTGCGGGTCGTATTGGTGGTGAAGAATTTGCTATTTTGTTAGTACAAACCCGTATGGAGCATGCTCAAGAGGTGGCCGAACGACTCAAAACAAACATTGCTAATAGTGAAATTTACCTTGACGATGGTCACAAAGTTCCATTAACCATTAGTATAGGCGTAGCAACACCTGTCTACCCGATGGAAACTTTGGCTACTTTACTACAACATGCTGACCAAGCCTTATATGCCGCTAAACGACTAGGACGTAATAGAGTGCATTTAGCGACAGAAGTTTAGTCGCTTTCACTCAGGCTAACGTGACGTATCAATCCTTATTGCGTTATGTGTTTTGGATGAGCAACTGCTCTTTTAATTTCATCATCTCATCGCGTAACTTAGCTGCTTGCTCAAATTGCAATTCACGGGCTTTGGTCAGCATTTGTTGCTCTAACTCCTTAATACGCTTCACTAACATTTTAGGGTCACTCATCACATATTCCGCCTGAGATTCAGCCACTTTATCGGCTTTTGCATCATTCGCCGCTTGTTTAGCCGCTTGTCCACCATAAATCTCTAGAATGTCTATAATCGGTTTAGAGACACTACGGGGAGTAATACCGTGCTGTTCATTAAAGGCAATTTGCTTTTGTCGACGACGTTCTGTTTCTGTAATGGCACGCTGCATAGAGCCTGTCATCACATCTGCATATAGAATTGCCTTGCCATTGACATGACGGGCAGCACGACCGATGGTTTGAATTAAAGAACGTTCAGAACGTAAAAAGCCTTCTTTATCAGCATCTAAAATGGCAACCAAAGACACTTCGGGCATGTCTAAGCCCTCACGTAATAAATTGATTCCCACTAAGACATCAAATACACCCAAACGTAAATCGCGGATAATCTCAACGCGCTCGACGGTATCAATGTCAGAATGCAAATAACGGACTTTAATTTTATATTCTGCTAAATAGTTGGTTAAATCTTCTGCCATTTTTTTGGTTAACGTGGTCACTAATACCCGCTCTTTTAGGGCTAAGCGGAGATTTATTTCAGATAACAAATCATCGACTTGCGTAAAGGCAGGACGGACTTCAATCACAGGGTCAACCAACCCTGTCGGACGCACGACTTGCTCAATGGGTGTGGGCGAGTGTTGGAGTTCATATTGCGCAGGCGTAGCCGAGACAAAAATCGTTTGTGGGCTAATTTTTTCCCATTCTTCAAACTTCATGGGACGATTATCTAAGGCCGATGGTAACCTAAAGCCATAGTTGACTAAGTTTTCTTTACGCGCTCTATCGCCCTTATACATCGCACCAATTTGCGGTACGCTGACATGGGACTCATCAATCACCAATAAGGCATCGGCAGGCACATAATCAAATAAAGTGGGTGGCGCTTCGCCTTCTTTACGGCCTGATAAATGACGCGAATAATTTTCTATCCCATTGCAATACCCGAGCTGTTGCAGCATTTCTAAATCATATTGGGTACGTTCTTTTAAGCGCTGTGCTTCTAATAATTTATTTTCACTGATAAACCACGCTAAACGTGGCTCCAACTCGGCTCTAATCGTCTCAATCGCTTTATCAATTTGCTCTTTAGGCGTGACATAATGTGTTTTAGGATAAATGGTCACGCGTGCGATTTTGCCCAATAATGCCCCCGTTAAAGGGTCAAAATAATGAATGCCTTCTACTTCATCATCAAATAAACTAATCCGTATGGCTTCATCGTCTGACTCGGCAGGAAATACATCAATGATTTCGCCACGTACACGATATGTCCCGCGACTAAATTCCATATCATTCCGCTGATATTGCATTTCTGCTAAACGACGCAAAATAGCCCGTTGGTCAATGCGTTCCCCACGGCTAATATGCAATAACATTTTTAGATAAGCATCTGGGTCACCTAAACCGTAAATGGCCGAGACACTACAAATAATGATGGCATCGCGTCTTTCCAGTAAGGCTTTAGTGGCCGAAAGACGCATTTGGTCTATATGTTCGTTAATGGCAGAGTCTTTTTCGATATAGGTATCGGACGATGGGACATAGGCTTCAGGCTGATAATAGTCGTAAAAGGAGACAAAATACTCAACTGCATTGTGCGGAAAAAACGCCTTAAATTCACTATATAGCTGTGCAGCTAAGGTTTTATTGTGCGCCATAATGATGGTGGGGCGTTGCAACTTAGCAATCACATTGGCAATGGTAAAGGTTTTACCAGAGCCTGTTACGCCTAATAACAACTGGTGTTGCTGACCTTGTTGAATGCTATCGCACAGTGCTTGTATTGCTGTCGGCTGGTCGCCTGCAGGTTGAAAGTCAGTTTGTAATTGAAAAGCCTGTTTAGATTGCATTTTAGGTCTCTTATCTACCGATATTTTGCGGTATTATCTACGCCCATTAACGACTTAGACAGCCTACAAAGTCGATACTGTGAGCATTGAGTTGAAAGTTGCTCTGTGCAGGCGGTCATAGCCTAACAGAAAGTGTAACCAATCACGCCATGCCTGTCGTGGTTTAGCAAGTCATCATTAACTCATTAAGCGACACTATACGTCGTTGATAACATTGTTTAAGTTTTTGTGCCGACCATTTAATCAAGAGGTTAACTCCGTGGAACTACGCTTATCTGACCGTGTACTCAGCATCAAACCCTCCCCAACCCTAGCGGTCACTAACCGTGCGGCTGAATTAAAAGCTGCAGGTAAGGATATTATTGGTTTAGGTGCTGGCGAACCAGACTTTGATACGCCAGAACATATCAAGGCGGCTGCTATTAAAGCCATTCAAGAAGGTTTTACCAAATACACGGCCGTTGATGGCACTGCTGGTCTTAAAAAAGCAATTATCGCCAAGTTCAAACGCGATAATGGTTTAGACTACCAAGCCAATCAAATCTTAGTATCTTGTGGCGGCAAACAAAGTTTCTTTAACTTGGCTTTAGCCTTTTTGAATAAAGGCGATGAAGTGATTATTCCTGCGCCTTATTGGGTCTCTTATCCTGATATGGTATTGATTGCTGATGCCACACCTGTATGTATTGAATGTCCTCAATCGCAAAACTACAAAATCACTCCTGCACAATTAGAAGCGGCGATTACGCCTAAAACCAAATTATTAGTCTTAAATTCGCCATCAAACCCCACAGGTATGGTCTACTCTAAAGACGAATTATTGGCCATCGCCGACGTGCTACGCAAACATCCACACGTTTGGGTTGCCACCGACGATATGTATGAGCATATCATTTGGACAAAAGAGCCCTTTGTTAATATCGTCACTGTTGCACCTGACTTATATGACCGTGCATTGGTATTAAATGGTGTCTCTAAAGCCTATGCCATGACGGGCTGGCGTATTGGTTATGCCGCAGGCCCTGCTAAGGTGATTGGTGCCATGAAAAACGTGCAATCACAATCTACATCCAACCCGACCTCTGTATCACAGGTTGCTGCACAAGCAGCATTAGACGGTGACCAAGACGTCTTAAAACCGATGGTTGCTGCGTTCAAAGAGCGCCATGATTATGTGGTCAGTGCCTTAAATCAAATTGCAGGCGTGTCTTGTTCACCTGCGGATGGGGCATTTTATGCATTTGCTAATGTCGAAGGTGCGATTGCTAAAATGGGCTTAAAAAATGATTTAGAGTTTTCTGAAGTCTTATTAAACACCGTTGGCGTCGCCGTTGTACCTGGTTCTGCCTTTGGTTTGGATGGTCACATGCGTATTTCCTACGCAACGAGTCTAAAAGTACTGGAAGATGCGATTGGCCGCATCAAAAAGGCGATTGAAGGCTAAGTAAAGCAATATAAAAAAGGGCTAACATAGCCCTTTTTTATTTTAAGGCCTTACAGCACACATGATATTTGAATGTGAACCACATATATTCGGAATGCTACTATGTTTATCTCTTCTTTTTCACCACGCTTTTATGAAACGGATGCTTTTGGCCACGTCAATAATACCGTGGTGACAGGTTGGTTTGAAACCGCACGCGAACCTATTTTTAGGATTTTTACGCCTGAAATGGACATTAAAGCCTTGAGTATGATTTTGGCGCGTGTTGAAGTCGACTACGTGGCGCAGATTTATTATGGCCAAGAAGTGACTGTACATACTGGAATTGAAAAAATAGCTAATTCATCCTTTGTGGTTTGGCATGAGGCTTTTCAAAATGATAAGCTCGTGGCAAAAGGCAAAGCCGTACAAGTCCATTTTGACTTTAAGTTACAAAAATCTAGTCCATTACCTGACCATTTAAGAGCCGCTTTAGCACAACACCTACGCACCGAATGATAAGCGACTACATAATTACTCCATACTATAGATAGATACTTATTAATGCTGTGTACAAGGGCTTCTCGTCATGAGCCGATTGATAAGTATCATCCTATCGTGTTTTTCTCTCAGCAGTGCAACCGCACTGTCCACAGCCGCTATTCTATCAACCGCCACCCTTACTGAGCCGATTATCACCGTCACTACACAGGGATTCGCGACACTATCAACACAAACAATGCTCAATCATCAGCCTTTTTTTCAAGCCGTAGGAAATGGCAGACATTGCGGCTCTTGTCACCAAGAAAACCAAGGTTGGACTGTCACACCAACCGCACTACAAGCGCGTTTTCGTGAGAGTCAAGGTTTAGACCCCATATTTCGTTTAGTAGATGGTGCAAACTCACCTCACCAACGTGTTAATACGCTTGCACAACGTCAACTAGCTTACAGTATGCTTCTTAACTATGGAGTGATTCGGATTGCTAAGCCGATGCCACTTGCGGCTGATTTTAGCTTGGTTAAGGTGGATGACCCTTATGGTTATGCTAACGAAAAAGATTTGTCTGTATTTAGACGGCCATTACCCAGTACTAATGTCGCTTTTCTCAGTACCGTGATGTGGGATGGGCGTGAAACACAACATACAAAAAAATACGGAAATTGCCCTCTCGATGTTCAGTCAAGACCTTGTTATGCCAGCCTAACAACCAGCTTATTACATCAAGCCCATAGTGCCATTCAGGGACACAGTGAATTTCACCTCGGGCTAAATAGCATGAATTTACAACGCATCGTCCGTTTTGAAATGCAACATTTTAGCGCCCAAGAATATGACGGAGAGGCAGGCAAACTGAGTGTCAATGGCGCGTTTGGTGGCGTAAAAGCCCTCAGCACCCTGCGTACATACTTTGGGATGAATGATTTTTTTGCAGGGGACTATCGAACTAAAGCAAAATTTAATCCGCAAGTTTTTACCCTCTATCAAGCATGGCTACCCCGTTCAACATCCCACACAGTTAATGCCAAACAAGCGGCTATTGCACGGGGCGAAGTTTTGTTTAATCATCGCCCTATCGTGATTACGGGCGTGACTGGCTTTAATGACCAACGCCAACAACGACGAATCGTAGCGACTTGCTCAAGCTGCCATAGTGCGCCTAATATTGGTAATACCACCGTGCCACATTTTATGAATATTGGTACAGCAGATGGCGAGTTACGTCATCTTGACCAACCGCTATATACCTTTAAGCATAATCAGACTGGACAGATAGTTCGTACCACTGACGCAGGCTTAGCCTTGTTAACAGGTAAATGGCAGGATATAGGGAAATTCAAGGTCCCGATTTTACGCGGTTTAGCGGCTCGCGCTCCGTATTTTCACCATGGCCAAGCCGCTAATCTTCAAGCGGTTATTGATTTTTATAATCGCCGTTTTCAGATACATTTTAGCGCTCAAGAAAAGGCAGATTTAATCGCCTTTTTAGGCGCACTATAAGTCACTTATCCTCTATCGCCTAAGCCTTCTAATTGCTGTACTTTATCGCGTGCCGTATTAGCCGTATCCGTTTTTCCTTGACGGTCAGCCGCATTGGCAATAATACGCCATAACGCCGCTTGCTGTACGGTACTTTGAGCATAAGGTATGGCTTTACGCGCGAGTTGCTCTGCTTCGGCGGCACGCCCTTGTTGTAAACGGACTTCGGCCAAACGTTGATACACAACAGCAGATTGTGGGGCTAAACGCTGAGCACGTTCCAAACTGGTGGCCGCATCTTCGGGCTTACCTTGACGCAAACTGTCACTGGCACTCGCTAATAAATTTTGTACGGCTGGCATATCACGGCCATCAGCTAATTTTTTAGTCGGTTGAACCACCACAGTCGGCATGGGTTTAATCATGGTAGGAATTTCAGAGGCCTTGAGTCCATCATAATTAGCACTGGGCATTGCCGCACGAATTTCTTTAGGTTTTTCGGCGGTCGCCACGGCTGGTGTTTCTTTGATAACTTGGACGGGTTTTACAATGGGTTTCGCTTGGCGGGATAAACTGTAATCCGGCATTTGTTGACAGCCCACTAATAGCATTGAACAACAGACACTTGTCATCACAATACGCATTTACTACTCCTTAGGTATAGGGCGGTTATACAATTAGCACGACGCTTGTATTGTCCTTTATTAACTGAGGACTGGGCAACACACCACGATGAGATACCATGCTTAAGCGTGAAGCCCTTAGCGAAAAATATCTAAAATTTTATTCACCGTGCCATTAACAACATTGTTGATAGGGTCGTTTTCGACATCCTGCCCTTCAGCACACGCTGTTTTTTCTACAGGAATCGTATTGACTAAATAAGGGACATAAATCGCACCCACACAATTTTCAGCGCTGAGCTGGCCAGTCGTTTTATCGACCCATTGCCATTGTACATTATCAGGTTGTACCGCTTGCAAAGAAACAGGCTTGAGTTTAGTCATTAAATCTATCCAAATCGGCAAAGCGCCTGTTGCGCCTGATAGACCAATCGCTTTGTTATCGTCATTTCCCAACCAAACTACGGCTAAATAATTGCCTGTATAGCCTGCAAACCATGCGTCACGTGCATCATTGGTTGTGCCTGTTTTACCTGCCATCACTAAATCTTTTGGTAAACGTTGATATGCCGCCGCTGCTGTTCCCATTCGCATCGTTTGCTGCATGGCATAATTAGTTAAATATAATGCCGAGGGGTCATAGACTTGTTTTACTTCTAAGCCGTAGCGTGTCAGACGTTTATCTTCAGCATCCACCACTTCACGAATGGCACGGGGTGAAGTTTGAAACCCATTCGCAGCAAAGGGCTGATATAAACGTAATACCTCCATGGGTGATAAATTAGCCGTCCCCAATAAAATAGAAGGATAATGGGGTAAATCTTGCGTTACGCCTAAGGCTTTTAAGGTATCAATGACTTCGGATAAGCCAACAGTCATGCCTAAACGAATGGTCGCTTGATTGTAAGAATATGCTAAGGCTTCGTATAACGGCACAATCCCGTGATTTTGATGGTCATAATTTTCAGGTGCCCATACATCACCGCTTTTGCTGGTCACGGTCACAGGACTATCATCTATCGGCGATAATAACGAATATTGCCCCGATGCCAAAGCCGCTAAATAAATAGCGGGCTTAAACAAAGACCCGACTTGGCGCGAAGCATCTAAGGCACGATTAAAGCCTGTAAATGTCCCATAACCTCCTACCACAGCGAGTAGCTCGCCGCTTTCTGGATTCGCCACCACGACAGCACCTTGTAATGCCGCTAAACGCCGATTCGCACCGCGTAATCTGCCTACTTGCTGGTTAAAGGCTTGTTGGCTAGCATTTTGTACACGCGGGTCAAGGGTGGTAAAAATTCGAAGTCCCGCAGAGCTTAAATCCTCTTCTTTATATTCCTGTTTTAGCTGACGACGTACCACATCTAAAAAGGCAGGATACACACTCAAACCCGCCGTTGGCGCACGCAAGATGCCTAAGGGTTTATTTTTGGCTTTGCTATATTGGGCTTCGTTAATGTGTCCATCTTTTAATAAATTAGACAACACCACATTCCGACGCTCTAAGGCGCGTTCAGGATTACGCCACGGATTATAAAATGAAGGCCCTTTGACCAAACCGACTAATAGAGCCACTTGATGTAACGACAATTCACTGATAGGTTGACCAAAATAGAACTGTGCCGCCAAACCAAACCCATTAATAGACCGATTACCATTTTGACCTAAATTGACTTCGTTAAGGTAGGTTTCTAAAATTTCAGGCTTATCGTAATGCCATTCTAATAATAAGGCCATTAAGGCTTCGTTCACCTTACGTTTTAAGGAACGCTCATCGGTTAAATAAAAATTTTTGACCAATTGTTGGGTCAGCGTACTACCGCCTTGGCGTAATTCACCACTACTAACATTGACAAAAATGGCGCGTAATGTACCGCGAATAGAGACACCGTAATGTTGATAAAAGTTTTTATCTTCAGTGGCTAATAAAGCCTGCTCTAAATATTTTGGCGCGTCTTTAAGTTGCATTAACACGCGGTCTTCATTTTGTTTCGGGTAAATCCCGCCAACCACTAACGGCTCTAAACGAACTATCCCTTTTTCATTTTCTTGTGTGCTGGCTAAATCAACCAGTGTATTACCGTCAAAACGTAGCTTCAAAACTTGTGAACGCTCTGTGCCATCACTAAACACAAAACCGCGTGTATGAATATATAAGTCACCGTTTTTTTCGCTATACACACCCGGTGCTTCATAATTGGCTTGCGCACGATAATGTAACAAAGCTAATTCGGCGGTGACATCTTGTTTGCTTAGTGGCGCACCACTGTATAACTCTAAGGGACGACTAAACACTTTTGCAGGAATCGCCCAACGTTTGCCCTCAAATTTTTCTCGTACTAAACTATCCAACGATAAGGCATACACACCCAGACCCACCGCAGCAAGCAGACTAAGCATTACACATAAAACGAGAATCGTTAGAATAAATCCTTGTTCAGGTTTTTGGGGAGGATTTTTACGCATCATAACTTGTTACAAGTTTGCAAAGTTGCGGCCATTGTAACGCGAGTTCAACGAGAGTGCGATGTGCTTTTGTGAACAGTTGATGAAGTCGACACCACTTTTGTCGTTTGATTGTCTGAACCGAATAAAAAAGCCACACGGAGGTGGCTTTTTGGCTAAAACACGGTTTGAGTCACTTATAAACCGATATTTTTGAGGCGATTCGCTTGTTGACGATACACCGATACTGGATTTGTTTCTAACAAGCTAACTAAGCCAAATAGTTGATTTACTTCATCTAAATGATTCATAAAATAGTTATCACGGATAACTTGACCTAAATGACTCGAACAGCGACCCACCAAACCGTCATTTCCTTCAGGAATGACCACACCCGTTAACGCCAAAGCAGGGTCAACTAAATCTAAAGGGTTGGTCAAATGCCCTACACCACTCCATGAATAATAACGTACACCATTGACAGTGTAAGCGCCTTCGCCACATGCCGTTGTGGGGATACCTTGGGGGTATTTAGCATTAAATGCGGTTGCGCCTTTTGTGGTTAAGGAATCTAAACCTGCTAAGGCATCTTGGCGATAGGCTTCACCTGAAAATAAATCTACAAACGTAAAAAACCCATTGATAACACCCGAAATGACAGGTGCAGCAATCGGCCCTAAACCTGGAATGTTTGTTGCCCCTTTAATCACATCGGCGACAGGAGAACTTTATTAGGCCCGCCAACCCCTGTTGCAGAGGCCACTTTGCTAGGAATAGCAGCGGCGACATAACGAATAGATTGATTACCGTGACTATGGCCGATTAAATTGACTTTAGCAGCACCACTAATCGCAACAATATCCTGTACTTGCTTTAATAATTGCTCACCACGCACTTCGGATGACTGAAATGAAGCTACTTGTGTGACGTACACCGAAGAGCCACCTGCCACCAAGTCTTTAGGAATACCATACCAATAGTCTGCTGGGCCAATCTTAGAAAAGCCCGCCATGCCGTGTGCAAACACTAAAGGATATTTTGTTTTGGTGTAACTTGAGGTCACACTGATATTACCTGTTGTACGACAGCCTGTTGATACTGAACATAACTGATAAGAAGCGGCATGCGCTGTCACTGCTCCGAATAATACGGTTGCAGCAATGGCATTTTTGGCAAAAAAGTTTTTCATGTGTGGTCTCCACTTATTGTTATCAGCCCATACATACCCTGTTATAAAAGCCCACATCGCCCTTGTAGATGTGTGATTTGACCGTATGCACTGGGTGTTGTTTTTATGAATTAATGCTGTTTTTTTCAGCAATTATTCATCTGTGGGCGGATGCTAAAGAGATTCTTTTTTTTGTGCAATAGGTCATAATTTGTCAAACAACTGTCGTTTTTTGACAATAATCACGCTAAATGCTTATATCTCAAGCATTTATATTAACTTTTGTGTTAATTTAATTTGCGTGAAAATTTACTTTTTATTACAAATTGGCGACAAATGGTCATTCAAAAGATATGAAAAGGCTTGTCAAAAAAAGAAAATACCGATGTGACAATTGTCACTTTTTCACTCGATAGTAGACATTTTGAGTGATACCTTTTTGTAGACTGTGTCGTATCACGATTGGATTAGGATAGCGATTTATGACTGTTGATGGCTCTGTTACTCCTCCTCTACGTAGTCGCGGACGTCCCCCAAAAACAGACGCTGACCAAGAACAACTCAAAGAAAAAATTGCTCAAGCCACCTTAGCCGCTTTTGGCGAGCAGGGTTATCGTGAATTAAAAGTTGAGCATGTTCTAGAAAAAGCAAATATTTCTCGTCCTACGTTTTATAAATATTTTCGCCACCTTGAAGAACCCTTACAAATTGCAGCACTAAAATTACATCAAGATTTATATCATCGTATTGAGGTCGCGTTTGAACAAGCCAGTGATCCTATTTGGGGAGCTATGTTAGCGTGTGATGCCTATGTTGACTGGGGAAAAAGTCTTGGTCGTTTAGTAGAGGCGTTGTATGCAGAATTTTATGAACGCTCTTCGCCGATTGCCAAATACCGACAACAAGTCATTCAGGCCTTACAAGGTCTGATTACACAAGCCGTGATTCAGTCAGGACGCCCCAGACCGTCGGAGACAACATTGGGTTTATTTATTACAGGCGTTGAGTTTTTAGCTTTTCAGTTTTTATTAGAATCCGACCGTAGTGACCAGACTTATGCGCAGACACGCATGGCTATCTTAAAATTATTGCTGTGCTGTTTTGGAACAGAACAAGATATCCCTTTGTTAATACCCTTACTTAAGGCATAGTCTCGGTATGGTTATCGTGAGTATCGTCATTTGGCCATAACGCGGCATTAAAAACACGGCCTTTTTTTGGAGTAATGGTAACTTCCATTTGCCTAAACGACTGATAACCCTGCGCATGCACATCGACATTATAAACACCCGCTTTTTTAACGGTTATTTGATACACGCCCTGACTATCTGTTTGAGCCGTTGCAATGGTTTGTAACTGCATGTCTAAAATGTTAACTGTCGCCCCTATAATTTTGGCTTGCGTCAGTTGGTTAGTGACTTCTCCTTTTAATACGTCGGCTTGCGCCAATACCGTCACCAAACTCAAGCAACACACTAAAGATAATTTGGCTAACATAGGGAATACTCCGTTTATGGCACTATTGAGGGTTGGCGTTTATCTAAATCGACGAATGACGCCGCGTATTCTCAAAAATACCAGATTGACACCTCTATTTGAGATAAGCGTAGGCCGTGAACAACACCGTCTTAAACGTCTCATTTTCAACAGAGCGTCTTTCACAACCGCACGCAAAACCTCCATCACCCCTAAACGTATCAGCGTTTCTTCTTTAATAAACCATCATCAATCACTTGTTGAAAATGCTCAATAAATGTTTCTTCAACAGGACGATATTGTACGCCCAAAATATCGCGGCTACGGCGATTGTCAAACTTTAAGGGTAAGCCCACATTACGTTTCACAAAATCACGGGTAATCGGCCCCATTAGAGGACCAAATGCCCAAACCAAAAAGGTAGGCGCTTCCATACGGGGAAATGGGTATTGGCTACCGTATTTATGACGTAATATCTTCCCAATTTTTAGCATGGTTAATTCTGTGGCATTTAAGATAAAACGCCCTTTTGCCGCAGGATTAAATGCCGCCAATAAATGCGCACTCGCGACTTCACGCACATCCACGACACCAATCGTTAATTTGGGTACGCCTGTGCGTAAACGGCCATCCCCCATTTGTACCAGCGTATCAATACTGGCCGATTGACTGCCTGAGGTTAAGGAAGGCCCATACACCATCGCAGGATTAATGGTGACTAAATCCCAACGGCTTTGCTCTTTTTGCAGTTTCCATGCCTCACGCTCGGCCACCGCTTTAGAATATTGATAGGGATTATGGTCAACGCTACTGGTTGTGTTCCAATGCTCCTCGGTAAACACACCGCTAGGGACAGCCAAAATATCTTCATTGTCGCCGTAAATCGCGGCAACACTGCTGGTTAATACCACACGATGTACCGTCGGACATTGATTCACTGCATTTAAGACATTACGCGTGCCTTCTAAAGCAGGACGTACAAGCGCTTCATTTGCATCGCTAAAGCCTTCTAAAACAAAGGGTGACGCAGTGTGCATGACAATGCCGCATCCCTGCATAGCCTCATTAAAACTGCCTTCTGCCAATAAATCTGCTTTGAATAACTTGAGTGTTCCTTTGGCTTGCTCAGCGATTTTGAGCAAATGCCCGACACTGCTTTGTTTAGCAGGGTCACGTACCGTAGCATGCACCGTGTATCCTGCTTCTAATAAATACTTAATAATCCAACTAGCAATATAACCAGAACCGCCCGTTACTAAAATGGGGGTCATCGTTGATTCGGGGAGAGTGGGCGTTGTCATCATACTATCCTTCTGTAAACGAGGATTTAAACTGGACATAAACATGTGAATATATCAGCGATAAGTGCATAAGTTCTACTCGGTGGTAGCAAAATGACTTAAGCACATCATCGGCCTACACGGACAATACTAGAGAGCCACTAGACTGACAAGAAACTTCCGTAAAATAGATAACTGCGAGCCGATTAATGTCTGAGTCGGCGAACATATTGAATGATTTTTATAGGTGACGGAGGGTGTGCCCCCTCCGTCTTGACGCTCAAGCATCTAATACGACGTGCGCCGAATCAGGATAGGACGTACACAGGTAGACGGCTTTGCCCAATTGGTTACCGCTCACCTTACCTTCTTTGAGGGTGAGCTTACAACTACCACACATCCCCCGCTCACAGCCTGACTCTACTAACACACCGTACTTATGAGCTAAGGCTAATAGCGTTTGTCCTTGGTCTTCTGGACTCAAGCTAATACGTTGGTGTAAATGCTTAAAGTCCACAATCGGCTGGCATTGGCTAAAGTCGAATTGCTCACCCAAATTAGGAGCCGCAAAATTAAAACGCTCACAGTGTAAGCGTGTCATATCATAACCATACATTTGTAATAAGGTGATGATATTGTCCATAAAGCCTGCTGGGCCACACAAATAAATATCACGTTGTCTAAAATCAGGATACAACTGAAGTAGATTATCTGCCGTCAATAGATGGTCACTGCCTGTTTGTTGGCTTAAGGCCACATGCACTTGTACACCTTGAGCACGCCATTGTTGTAACGATTGACGATAAATCACATCTTTAGTCTGTGAAAATTGTGCGTATAACGCAATGTCTACCTTAGCACGAGTGTCCGCCAACAGCGATTGAATGATGGAGTAACACGGGGTAATGCCAGAGCCTGCACTGATAAATAAAATTTTCTCTTGTTGCTGATAACAAAACTGCCCTTGCGCAGCTTCAAGCCTTAGCTCCATACCCACCGTCAACTGTTCGTGTAACCATGTTGATACACGCCCTCCTGCGTGCTGTTTGACCGTAATCGTAAAACAGCCGTTCTCTAAGGGTGAAAGGCTATAGGCGCGTTGATAGGCAACTCCATCAATGAGCACCTTTAGCTGAATATATTGTCCCGCTTGCATCCCCTGCCAACGCTGATTGGGCATAAGCGTCATTGTTTTGACTTGGTCGGCTTCTTCAGTTATGGCGATGACCTGCGCCTTCAACTCATAGGTCCAAATAAAATCGTTCAATCGACGATTAAGGACTGTCATGGTATTACTCGCAATATAATCGACCCAATCGTGTCCAACCGTTTGCATTAACCAACGATTCGTGTGCTGACGTAAATGATTAAGCATCTTGTGCTGCTCCTTTACGCGATGGAAAGGAGTATTTCCACAAGACCGACACATAATTTTTAATGGCGCGAGACCAGCTCGGATTACACTTATAGGGAATATCGTATTTAGCACAGACCGCTTTTACTTCTTTGGCCATGTCTGGATAACGATGCGAGGGAATATCTGGGAACAAATGGTGCTCAATCTGATAATTCAAATGCCCCCACAAAATACTCATCACACGATTACCCTTAAAATTGACGGACGAGTCTAACTGAGTTAAATACCAATGCCCTTTATGTTTAACGGCTTCTTCGGGTTGTAACGGCTCGGTTAAATGGGTGGCTTGAATGGTGAGTGCAATCCAATAATTGTTAATAGTATCGGCCAATAAATTACCTGCAAATACTTTTAAGCCCGAAAAACCCGTCACTTGTGCCATGACGGGAAATGCCGCAAATTCTTTAGCCCACACACGCCATACCGAACGCTGTCTACGCTTTAAGCGCTCTTGTGCATCCCACGGGTGTTGGTCAACTACAGCATAACCCTTATTACCGTCAGCAAAATTTTGTTGCCGATAATCTTGGGTAAAGCCTAAATTTTGGGCATTAAAGTGATACAACATCGTCGGATAGACAATGCCTAAATACAGTGGGACTTGATACAAATTAGACTTGTGCCAAGGCGTTAGGTCGTTAGTACGTAAAACCCCGTGATTTAGGTCAGGGTCTTTCTCAAAAACATTGGTATGCACATGATGCATGGCATTATGCTCACGTCGCCAACCTTCTTCATCAATAGGCGCTTTCCACTTAAAGTTATGGGCATGAAACTCTGGAATTTCAGGAAAATAGTCATATTGACCATGAAGTACGTTATGACCTATTTCAATGGCTTCTAAATTGCGGTGAAGCCATAAAAAAAAGACACCCGAGCCAAAACTAATCGGGCCACTGCTGAGCCATAACAATCCACGACCTGCCACTTCAAATACGCGTGATTTACGGCGTAAACCGACAATATAATCAATATCTTTTTGGCCGAGTTGGGCGCGATATTTATTTTTTATTGCGTCAAACTCCTGCTCAATTTGGTCGTAAAACGCTTGTTTTTGAGTTTGCGTGTAATGCGTACTACGGGAGGTAGAAATGGCGGCTTCTGACATATAAATCTTATACTCACGTCGGGGAATAAACGATATCTCATCTGTAGAAAGCCTAAAGCATGATTATGCGCCAGCGTTACAGACTCGCGGTGGCGCATGATACCAAAAGGATGCATTCTATTGAAGATTAAGCCTCAAATAAGCTGTGTGTGTCTCTTGTTTATTTAGTCTCTTTTTTATGAATAACTGTCAAAATACACCGACATGCCAAACATCCCTATTCCCTATACTACCTTGACTTTGCGCATTAACCACTGACGTAACTCAGGAGAGGCGCGGTCAATATAAACAGCCAATTTTTCTTTAAGCCCACCAATGACAATATGCTCCTCGCCGCGTGCCAACGCAGCCACTGCTAACTGCGCAAAAGTCTGTGGCGACATGGCGGCATTTTGTGCATCATCCATTTTGTTTTGTGTAGAACCATCGCCTACTAACGCGGCAATACTGATATTGGTTTTTACAAAACCAGGATAAATGACACTGACATACACCCCGTGGTCATACACTTCAGCACGCAGAGCGTCATAAAATGCCCTCAGTGCATGTTTAGCGGCGGCATAGGTGGAGCGCATCGGCGTGGCGACTAAACCCGCGATGCTGGACACGGCGACTAAACGGCCACGTTTACGTGCCAACATCAAGGGTAAAACAGCTTTAGTCAGTGCCACAGGGCCAAAATAATCTACTTCCATCAGCTCTCGGTCTACCGCTAAACACGTATCTTTCACTAAAGAGCGCTGACTGACCCCCGCATTATTAATCAGTAAATCAATCGTCCCCATTGCTTGCTCTACTGCTTTGACCAAATCAGGAAAGCGGTCTATGTCTTTCATATCCATTGCTAACACATAATGTTGCTCAGGTCGTTGGCAATTCGCACGTACACGCTCTAAGGCATCCGCACGACGTGCCGACAACACAAGGCGCGCACCTTGTTGGGCAAATTCATAAGCTAAGGCCTCTCCAATGCCACTGGAAGCGCCCGTAATCCATACCACACGTCGATGAAAAGCCATTCTAAACTCCTAATTTAATGACATAGCGTTAGGGTCTGTTAACATTTTGATTGTGGTTGCGAAAGAGACTATTTTTAGAGGATACAAGGCGTGAATCGCGTGATTTGGTTATTCCAAATAAGCGATGAGCAACGAGGTAGCCTCAAAAAATAGTTCTTTCCCTTTGGGTTGCGTAAAAAATTGACTCATTCTATGTTACAAAACTTGCCAATAGAACAACTATTCGCTGCGTTTTGTGCCTTGCCTGAGTCTATTTTTATTAGCAACGCAGCTCACACGAAAAACGTCAACAGCCCCTATTGTTATCACACACTTAAAGACTCAGGACGTATAGCCCTCTGTTTGTACGGTGCAGTTTTACCACGAAGCTGATAACATGAGTGACTTATAATTGCCCCATAACCCTACTCAGGCCTAAACTGCTTGGACGTATAATGATTGACAGTAATTTACTCAAACAACAACTGCATCATTTTTTTCAAGTGAATGATTCTGCACAGTATGCAGAGTTTATCAAGAATCTCGCGACCGATGCGGCCAATCCTACACTGTCTAGTACTAGCCAAAGTCTGCTACAACAATTTCAGGCGTTCTTATCCACCGTCGACCAATCTTATCTACAATCCACACGTGATTTAGAAGGTCACAGCCGTAGTCTGGCTCTCCGCTCTCAAGAACTACAAGCCACTAATTTACAGCTCACCCAAGAAGTCGAAAATCAACGCCTAGCCATGCGTTCATTAAATGCTGTCGCGAATACGTTGTCTAAACGTATGCACGTTGTTTATCAAAATAACGATGATGCCAATCTCAGCTCAGTCACTCAACTCCTGACAGACCTAGTCGAGTCACACGAGCAAATCAGTGAAATTTTACATGCCTCCGAAGAACGTTTTCAGCTTGCCGTTGCAACAACTGGAATTGGTTTATGGGACTGGAGTTTAACTACAGGCTCGGTTTATTACAGTGAGCAATGGTGCTCTTTATTGGGCTATCAGCGAACAGACATTACGCCTGACCTCGACTCATGGAATCGTTTAGTTCATCCTGCCGATATGCAGCGTTTTGAACAAGGTCTTTTTGCCATGTTATATGGCAGTGCCTCAGTATTTGATATCGAAGTGCGTATGTGCCACCGTCAAGGACACTACATTTGGATGCAAGTACATGGCCAAATGATTAGCAGTGCCAGTGGTGACTATGAGCGTGGTATCGGTACCATGATGGACATCACGACGCGTAAAGCAGCTGAAGAAGCCTTTGTCAAAGCCAAAGAAGCGGCCGAGGCCAATAGTCGTGCCAAGAGTGATTTTTTGGCTAATGTCAGCCATGAAATTCGCACTCCCATGAATGGCATTATTGGCATGACTAAACTGTGCTTAGATACCCCACTCAATCAAGAGCAGCGCGAGTATTTGGATATGGTGCAGTCTTCGGCGATGGCACTGCTTACCCTGATTAATGACATCTTGGACTTTTCTAAAATAGAAGCAGGTAAAATTCTACTCGACCCGCGCTCATTCAAATTACGCGCCTTGATTCGTGAGGTGTTACGCCCATTTTCCTTACGCGCCCAAGAAAAAGGTCTAGCACTCATCGCCGAAATTGATGAACAAATTCCGCCCTATTTAGTCTGTGATGATGTACGTTTACGACAAGTTTTAGTGAACTTAATTGGGAATGCGCTCAAATTTACCGAACAGGGTGAAGTCAAACTCAACATCACATGCCAAGCCATCGATAAAGAGCAAGCTCAATTAACCGTGAGTGTCAGTGATACAGGCATTGGTATCGAAGCACACATGTTACATAAAATCTTTGATTCGTTTTCGCAAGCTGACTCCTCAATTACCCGCCGTTATGGCGGAACAGGCTTAGGTTTAGCGATTTCTAGCAATTTAGTCTCGCTGATGGGTGGCCGACTGCACGTTGAAAGTACGCCATATCAGGGTAGCCGTTTTTATTTTAATTTGACGATGCCCATTGGTGAAGACATCGCCGAAGTCACGATTAACCCACAGCTTTTAAGTGATGTGCCTATTTTAATTGTTGACCAAGACCCCACTAATCGTCGCTTTTTGCATGATTTACTCCATAGCTCTGGCATGCAACCGCTAGTAGCACACGACTTACGCAGTGCTAAAATCAAATTAGTCGACCAAGCGCTTGAAGGCACACCCTGCCACATGGTCTTACTAGATGCCGATATGTATGACCAAGATGTGCTTAGCTTTAGTCGTGACATCAGCCAAGATGCTAAATTAGGCAAACCTGCTATTATTTTATTGAGCACGATTGAACACGAACAACCCAAAAATCTTGCCCTCTTAGGGATTAAAGACCTGATTACCAAACCCATTGATAGCAATAAATTGCTCAATTGCCTGTTGGATTGTTTAGGCAATCAGCCCATTGCTCCACATATCCTTCCCTTTAGCGCTCCGTTTTCTACTGTAGACTCAACCATGAATCGTTCTCTTGATATTTTATTAGCAGAAGACAACACGATAAACCAGCGTTTAGCCATGCGGTTATTAGACAAATTAGGCCATAAAGTCACCTTAGCTAAAGATGGCTTAGAGGCGTATGAAGCCGCAATTAAGCATACATATGATGTCATTTTGATGGATATTCAAATGCCCGTCATGGGTGGTATTGCCGCAACCGAAAAAATTCGTGCATGGAATCACACACATCAACAGGCTCATCAACGCATTATTGCCATGACAGCACACGCTATGCAGGGTGACCGTGAACGCTTTATGGACAGTGGTTTAGATGGTTATGTCAGTAAACCCATCAGTGAAGAAGAACTATGTGCTGAAATCAGTCGCGTGTTTGAGTTATTCCCTTTAGCGGATAGTTCCACGACACAATCCAGCCCAGCTCCGTGTTTTGACTATCAAAAGGCACTCGCGCACATGGGTGGTGACCCCAGTTTTGTGGTTGAATTAGCGGAAATTTTTGTACGTGAAAGCCCAGAGCGTATGACCGACTTACAACGCGCGATTGGCTGCGCTGACTATGAACAAATTTATTTAGTTGCGCATAAACTCAAAGGCGAAGCCGCAAATTTTGGCCGCCCCTTAGTTGAAGACTTAGCAGAACAGTTGAGCTTTGCAGGCAAACAAGCCGATATGGTAAAAATTTTATCGTTATTTCAACAACTATCCGACGCTGTACCTGCGTTAATTGCAGACTTCAACTATCGGGTTTTATCTACGGTATCCTCGTGATAGCTCAGGCAATCATCAACCCTGCCTGAGCCTTGCGAATTGATTAAATAACCACTTGATTTTCTATAAATTTGACCAAGCGCAGCGTATTTCTATTTTCCAAGGTTTGATATTCAACACTGTCCATAACTGCTTTAATCAGCGACAACCCCATACTGGAGGTAGGCCATGTGTTCATGTCTTCTATTGCATAATCAAACACTTTACCATCGGCTTGTGCTAAAGCCTCCGTCGGAATTGCCAAGCCTTGGTCACAAACATCAATTTGTAAAAAATCACTGTAACAGGTAAAAACCACCTCGATTTCAGCGTCTGGTTTATCAGTCAGACCATATTTAACAATATTCGTCACTGCCTCAACCACAGCCAATTCGACTTCGGTACCCGTCATGACACTTAAGCCTGTCTCATGCGCAATCATACGGGCGACATTCCCTAACATACCAATATTGGCCAACTTGGCTTCAATACTTAGTTTGATACGACTCTTTGGCATCGTATCCCCCCTTAATGCATAGAGGTTAGACGAGCAATCGCACTCGCTGGGTTAGCTTCGACCGCTAATATTTTATCGGTACGTGTGAGACGTAAAACGTTTAATACCGTGTCATTGACATGACATAGTGCCAAGTACTGGCTACCACCCAACATTTTCATCATCGCCACAATGGTACCTAATCCCGAACTATCCATAAACTCTATATTAGCAAAATCTAATACGATACGTTGGTGCCCTTGTTGAATTAAGGACATCATCTGCGCTTTCAATTCAATCGCAAATGCGGCATCAATCCGCTTATTTTGCGGTTTAATCACCATGACCCCTTGTTGCTCGTTCATACTCATATAGTTAACCCATTCAGCTAGCGCATGCAAATTCTATAGTAGCACATATCGTTTATATCTCCTTGTTGATATATAACGTAAAATCTGGTTTATTCACGATGGTACTATCGACTTATCTTTAGAGTCATACCGCAAATACGCTATAAGCACCTTGGTGTTTTGCGACTAAAATCTGACGATTAAACCAATATCGCTTGCGGCCTATCTTGATTATTTAGCTCATGCTAATCACTAACATAGAAATATCATCATATAAGCCCTTCTGTGGATGATGTCCCCATGCATATAACTCTTGTTGCAAATCGACTAAACATTGTCCTACATCGTGATGATGATGTTTAGACAAAAAATTTAATAAATTAGATTCCCCATAAATTTGTTGTTCGCCATTCTCACACTCGACAATACCGTCTGTATATAAGTACAAACGCGAATTGGGGCTGAGCTGAAAAGGCGTATTATCATATTGAGTATCTGGCATAAAACCCACAGGCAAGCTGCCTGTTTCAATCATATCAATATAACCATCGCCACGAATAATGACAGGAAAAGGATGGCCAGCCCGCGTCAGTACCCCTTCACCCGTGGTCGTATTGACAAAACCATAGACCATCGTAAAGTAAATATTATGCGGTTCAGACATCTGAAATTGTTGATTTAATTCAGCAACAACGTGTGCAGGCGGGGTCAGATAATAATAAGGGGGTGTTGACATACGCTTTTTAAGCAAGCCATTCGTACTGCCATGACTTAAAATGCGACTCAAAGAGACCGATAACATCGCTGACTTAACACCGTGTCCTGCGACATCAACACTATAAAAACCAATATGATGCTCGTCTAACATAAAAAAGCTGAGCATATCACCCGATACATATTGTGAGGGCTGAAAGAACCATTGGCACTGACAACGCGCCTGTTTAAGGGTATGTTGCGGCAACAATGACTGTTGGACTTGTGCAGCCGCCTTTAAGTCATTCTCAATACGGGCATAGGCATCTAATAAATGGCGATTTTTATCTGCCAAGGTTTCTTGTAAACGGAGTACACGCTCGCCTGCTCGCATGCGCACTCTCAATTCAGCGTGATTGATGGGTTTGGTTAAAAAGTCATCCGCTCCCGCTTCCATACCCAGCACCAAGTCATCCTCGCTAACGCGTGAAGTGAGCAAAATAAAATAAATATAATGGGGTAAAGCTGAGTCGCGTAGTTTACGGCATAACTGCTCACCGTTCAGACCAGGCATTTCCCAGTCACTGATGACCATATCTATTTTTTGTGTATTCAAAATAGCCAATGCTTGGCTGCCATCTTCTGCTTCAACAATATGGTAGTTATCCCATGACTGTAGATGTCGTGCTAATAACCGTCTATAACTGGTTGAATCATCAACAATTAAAATATTTAGCTGATTTGTGTCTAACATCATCAAACATTCCATACGCGATTAAATGGTATACCCGCATTAATTCGTCACCATCATCACAGACCAGAAATACTTTAGGACGGCATCTATCACGCAAGCATTGGGCACAGACGGTTATCGTGTCCACGTTGAAGAGTCAGGTCTAATCAAGGATAGAAGCCCCAAATTGTGTGAGGGGCTTTAGAAGATACCTTGCTAAGGATAACGTTGGCATTTATCTCACGATATTAATACCAAAGGTTTTTTGATTATACGTCGAAGTCACCAGAAAGGTGTGCCACTAAGCGACAGATTGTGGCAATTTACAGATAATCTCTCGTAATGCGACAACGGGGTCAGGTGCTTGCGTAATTGGACGACCAATCACCATATAATCCACCCCTGCATTAATCGCCTGATTAGGCGTCATAATGCGTTTCTGGTCATTGGCTTGGCTACCTTCTGGACGAATACCTGGGGTGACTAAGGCAAAGGGATGCGCATGTTGCTGGCGTAATAAACTGGCTTCTTGCGCCGAACAAACCACGCCATCTAAACCACAGTCGTGGGTTAATCGTGCTAAACGCTGTACTTGGTCTATGGGTTCAATATCTAAACCAATATCGGCTAAGTCAGCTCGCTCAGAACTCGTCAATACCGTGACAGCAATCAACAAGGTTGAATACCCATGTTGCAATAAACGCTGTTTGGCGCTTGTCATCATGTGTCGCCCACCACTGGCATGGACATTCACCATCCAAACCCCCAAATCGGCTGCTGCTTGCACCGCAGATGCTACCGTATTGGGAATATCATGAAATTTTAAGTCTAAAAACACGTCAAAGCCGCGTGCTTGTATCGCTTTAACAATCTGTGGCCCCTCATAGGTAAATAATTCTTTACCGACTTTCAGACGACATAAGGCAGGGTCTAAACGGTCAACCATGGCCAATGCGTGATGCGCATTCGCATAATCTAAAGCAACAATAATAGGTGAGGACATAATCTTTGAATGGCAAGAATGGAGAGCCGTTAGTATACACAAAAGCAAACGGCATTGGACGAATGGGTGTTATTTACTAAGTGGGATTGGGCGTATTGTTTGTTTACGCAACTCTGCCAGTTCGCGTTCAGATTGGCGTAATTGCCAACGCAATGCTAACACTCGATATATAAATAGAGATGCCACTAAACCAAGCAGACAGCCCAAAACAAAACTTAACAAGACAATCAGACCTATAGGGACGGCTGTCAGCTCGATAACGAGTAAATTTAGACTGGTTAACTGCTGATTACTCACAACCAAAGTCAAACTGAGTAATAGTAATACGGTGAATAATAAGCCCCAGAAGATGCGGCCTAGACTCTTAAAAGTCATCATTTACTCATCTTGTCCTGCGGAGTTGACCCGCTCTTTTAGCTCCTTACCTGGCTTAAAATGCGGTACATACTTTGAACCAACATCGACGGCTTCACCCGTTTTTGGGTTACGTCCTGTACGTGGTGGACGATGGTGTAAGCTAAAACTACCAAAACCACGGACTTCAACCCGCTCACCTGTGGCTAAGGTATCAACCATTTGTTCTATCAATGTTTTAACTGCCAACTCCACATCTTTTTCGGTCAACAAATCTTGTCTTGCTGCAATACGACTGATTAAGGCAGACTTTGTGAGTGGCATGGTGTCATCCTCTTTTACAAATATGCACATGGTGGCTAGGTGTACGCCCTATTCTGCTTATATCCACGCTTTCGCTTATAGTACTGATAAAGCTCAGAAAAAACAAAGCAAATCAACTGTGTTCTAACAACTTAGCGTCTTATATGATTTATCATAAAAAAACGGGAGTAGCAAACTCCCGTTTTCATTTCGCACACTTTTATCACGATTTTTGCGACACTATTAGCAATAATGTCGCTCAACGTGCATACGATGTTTGATTATTTCATTTGCGCTTTAATCAAATCACCGATAGTACGTGGGCCTGCGGCAGAAGCAGCTGTGTCAGCTTGGTTACGCAAGTTAGACATTGCCTCACGCTCTTCAGCTTCATCTTTGGCTTTAATCGACAAGTTGATGACACGTGCTTTACGGTCAACACCAATGATTTTTGCTTCGATTTCTTGACCAACGGTTAAATGCTTAGACGCATCTTCTACACGGTCGCGTACGATTTCAGAGGCTTTGAGTGTGGCTTCAACACCGTCGCTTAACTCAATAGTAGCACCTTTAGCATCAACCGCTTTTACAGTCCCTTTAACCACTGCACCTTTCTCGTGAGTAGAAGTAAAGTCGCTGAATGGGTCTTTCGCTAATTGTTTAATGCCTAAAGAAATACGGTTACCTTCAGCATCAACCGCTAAAATAACGGCTTCGACTAAGTCACCTTTACGGAACTTACGAATAGCTTCTTCGCCAGCTTCATTCCAAGAAATATCAGACAAGTGGACTAAACCGTCGATACCGCCTGGTAAGCCGATGAAGATACCAAAGTCAGTGATAGATTTGATGTTACCAGAGACTTTTTGGCCTTTTTCGTGAGTCTTCGCAAACTCATCCCATGGGTTAGCTTTACATTGCTTGATACCCAAGGAGATACGACGACGCTCTTCGTCAATTTCTAATACCATCACATCCACTTCATCACCAATTTGTACCACTTTGGATGGGTGAATATTTTTGTTGGTATGATCCATTTCAGATACGTGTACCAAACCTTCTACACCTTCTGCGATTTCAGCAAAACAGCCATAGTCGGTTAAGTTAGTCACTTTGGCACGGGTAATTGTACCTTTTGGATACTTGCTCATTAAGGCTAACCATGGGTCTTGGCCTAATTGTTTTAAGCCCAAGGATACACGGTTACGCTCGCGGTCAAACTTGAGGACTTTAACTTCCATTTCTTGACCCACTTCAACCACTTCGCTTGGGTGTTTAACACGTTTCCAAGCCATGTCGGTGATGTGTAACAAGCCATCAATGCCACCCAAGTCAACGAATGCACCGTAGTCTGTGAGGTTTTTGATAACGCCTTTAACGGTTTGACCTTCTTGTAATTGACCCAATAAGGCTTCGCGTTCTGCTGAAGATTCAGCTTCCATGACAGCACGACGAGAAACAACAACATTGTTGCGTTTTTGGTCTAACTTAATCACTTTGAATTCAAGTTCTTTGCCTTCGAGGTGAGCAGTATCACGGATGGGACGTGTATCTACTAAAGAACCAGGTAAGAAAGCGCGGATTGGACCGATGTCTACCGTGAAACCACCTTTGACTTTGCCAGAGATTAAACCACGTACGATTTCGCCATCGTTGAAGATTTTTTCTAAGCGTGTCCATGTTTCGGCACGTTTTGCTTTTTCGCGAGACAACATGGTTTGACCCATGCCATTGTCAAAAGCATCAACAACTACTTCAACGGTATCGCCTACTTTGACTTCTAATTCACGTAAATCGTTTAAGAATTCTTCACGAGGCACAACGCCTTCGGATTTTAAACCTGTATCCACAGTCACCCAGTCACTATCGATAGCAACAACAACGCCAGAAATAACGGCACCTTGGGTAAACTGTAATTCGCTCTCGGCAAAGAGATCGGCAAATGATTCCATAATAACAACCTTCTAACGATGCAAACGCATCTCGTTGACCGCACATGACCAGCGCATGTCGGGCTGACTTAAGATAATGGTGCTTCACGTCTTGCTGGTCACACGTGGCCACCATCTCCCCAATAACTCAAATGGTTAATAACACTTGATGTCATTAAAGTTCGGTTTGCAGACTCAGACGCAACATGCGTGCTGAATATGCGTGTAATTTAGGCTAAAAAACTGTGTAAGCTACGTCGTTGTTTAGCGGCTGCAATGACTGTTTGCAGCACTGCTTCTATGCCCAGTGCGGTACTGTCTAAGACTATGGCATCTGTCGCAGGTTTTAATGGCGCAACCGCACGCTGGCTATCGCGCAAATCGCGCGCACGGATGTCGTCTAAAATGGCGGCTAAACTAGCATCAAAGCCTTTTTCAAGCAACTGTTTATAGCGTCTTTCTGCTCTTGCATCGGCACTTGCAGTTAAAAAAATCTTCAAACAGGCATCAGGAAAGACGACAGTTCCCATATCACGCCCATCAGCCACTAAACCTGGCATTTCTCTAAAGGCATGTTGTCGTTGTAATAAGGCGGTACGTACGCGTGCTAAAGCAGCGACTTTAGATGCAGCCGCACCAATTTCTTCGGTACGGATACTTTCGGTCACATCTTCGCCTTCTAAAATGAGCATGGCTTCGCCATGATTATTTTGAAACTGTACATCTAAATGTGCTGCTAATACTTCTAAAGCTGCTTCATTATGGGTTTGGATACCATGCTGTTGTGCCGCTAACGCTAATAATCGGTATAACGCACCCGAGTCTAAAACATGAAAACCGAGTGCCAAAGCTAAACGATGAGCAATCGTTCCCTTACCCGACCCACTGGGTCCATCAATGGTAATGACAGGTGGCGTTATCGTTGGTTTAATCATGGGGTCAAGCTCTGCACTCATAGTGCCTCCAACAAATACGCAAAAAATCTAAACTAGGTCATCACACAGACTACAATAGCAGCCGACACACCATCTCTTGCTACCAAGTAGTGCAGACAGCGTGCGCTTTTTATAGAAAACTGGGAGTAATTGCAACCCACATTTGTCTTAAACCTCGACAAAATGTGTTTATGCAAACACCTTGGCATACAGATGCTTGCATAAATGACGGCGTTTTAGACTTCTAAGACCTGAATTTTTAAGCCTGCACGTTTGGCTAAACTGACGAAATTTGGAAAACTGGTCGCGACATTCGCACAGTCTTCAATTTCAATCGTGCCTGTTGCGCGTAAAGAGGCAATCGCAAACGACATGGCAATACGATGGTCGCCATGACTGATAATTTTGCCACCCCCCATTGTTCCGCCTTGAATCACCATGCCATCGGGTGTAGGTTTGGCATCAATACCCAAAGTAATCAAACCATCAGCCATCACCTGAATGCGGTCAGATTCTTTAACACGTAACTCTTCAGCACCTGTTAAAACCGTTGTCCCTTCGGCACAAGCGGCGGCAATAAATAAAGCAGGAAATTCATCAATCGCTAAAGGGACGTCTGCTTCATCAATATGAATGCCTTTTAACTTGGCACTACGCACCCGAATATCGGCAACAGGTTCACCACCGACTTCGCGTTCGTTCATAATGGTTAAATCGCCACCCATTGCTTTAAGGATGTTAATCACACCAATACGTGTTGGGTTAATACCGACGTGTTCTAAAACAATATCAGCATTTGGGGCGATACTTGCGCCTACCATAAAAAATGCGGCAGAGGAAATATCAGCAGGCACATCAATTTTGGTTGCGGTTAATTTTCCGCCACCTTTAATGCGAATCGTCGAACCTTCGGTGCTGACATCATAGCCAAAACCACGCAACATACGTTCGCTATGGTCACGGGTTGGTGCTGGCTCAGTGACGACCGTTTCACCCTCTGCCCATAAAGCTGCTAATAAAATACCTGATTTGACTTGTGCGCTGGCAACTGGCATATCGTAGGTCATCGCTTTTAATACTTGATTACCTTTAATGCTCACTGGCGGTGTGCCTTTTTCACCTGTGGTTTGAATCACAGCACCCATTTGACGCAATGGTTTAGCAATACGCTCCATAGGGCGTTTTGATAATGAAGGATCACCTGTCATCACTGTATCAAATTTTTGTGCGGCCAAAATACCCGACAACAAACGCATGGATGTACCAGAGTTGCCACAATAAATGGCATTGGGTGGGGCTTGTAAACCGTTTAATCCAACGCCATGAATTCGCACTTCACCATTTTTTGGCCCTTCAATCACAACGCCCATATCACGGAAAGCCTGTAAGGTGGCTAAGGCATCTTCACCTTCTAAAAAGCCTGAGACTTCGGTGACACCTTCGGCTATCGAGCCTAACATAATCGAACGATGAGAAATGGATTTATCACCCGCAACCCGTAAATTACCTTGTAAAGTACCGCCCGCTTCAAGGACAAATTGCAAATTTTTCGTGGTCATAGTCTTTTGGTATGCTGTTCCAGCTAACATGTGAGTAAAATGGTGTCGTGCGGCTTGCGCACGGGTTAAAATGCCTAAAATGGCTTCACTATCTTCGGTTTCTACGGCTGCTTTCAGTTGCTCCACACCCGCATTAAAACTCGTTAATGCATTAAGAATGCTGGCTTTATTGGCTAAAAAAATGTCGTGCCACATGGTTGGGTCGCTACCCGCAATACGGGTAAAATCTCTAAAACCGCCCGCAGCATAACGAAAGATGTCTAAATTTTGCGACTCTTTGGCTAAAGCATGTACCAAAGAAAAGGCTAAGAAATGTGGCAAATGACTGGTTTTGGCTAGCACTTCATCGTGACGCTCAACCGTCATCGTTAACACATCAGCGCCAGCCGCCTGCCACAACTGTTGAACGTGTTGTATCGCTTGTTTGTCACTATGCGCCAATGGCGTAATAATCACTTTGTGACCTTTAAATAAATCGACTTTGCCTGCCAAGACGCCACTTTGTTCTGAACCAGCAATCGGATGTGCAGGAATAAAATGGCTAGGTACATCGCCAAACACCCGATGCGCTGCATCAACCACATTGCCTTTGGTGCTACCCACATCCGTAATAATGGTTGTAGGACGAACGGCGTGTTTGATGCTGGCTAAAACCTTTTCAGTGGAACAGACAGGCATTGCCAAAACGACCAAATCAGCATTTGCTACGGCTTGAGCGGCATCGGTATAGGCTTCATCAATAAGGGCAATATCCAATGCAGTTTGTAAGGTACGTTCACTACGGCTGCTGGCGACAATTTTTTTGGCCAAACCTTGTGCCCGAATGACGCGTGCCAAACTTGAGCCAATCAGTCCTAAACCAATAAAGGTCACTTGGTTCAACATTAGCGTAACACCTGTGCTAAAGCCGCCAAAAAGCGGGCATTTTCACTTTCTAAACCAATACTGACCCGCAAATAGTTTGGCAATCCATAATTAGCAATCGGTCTAACAATCACCCCTTGTTGTAACAGGGCTTGAAAAACTGGCAAACATGGACGGCCTGTATCAAAGGCAATAAAATTACCTTTAGACGGAATAAAACCTAAACCTAATGCGCTTAAACCTTGTTCCAACTGTGCCATACCTGCACTATTTAACTCACGGCTTTGCTTAACAAAGCTTTCATCTTGCAAAGCCGCAGTCGCAGCCGCTAAAGCAAAACTATTCACATTAAACGGTTGGCGAACACGGTTTAAAATATTGGTCACATCCGCCGACGCAATCGCATAACCTACACGTAACGATGCTAAACCATAGGCTTTAGAAAAGGTTCGGCTGACAATTAAATTGGCATATTGCTTAACGTAATCAAAGCCATTAATAAAGCCTGCATCAGTGACATATTCGACATAGGCTTCGTCTAATACAACTAAAACATGGGCTGGGACTTGCGCCATAAATTGTTCAAATTCGTGACGCTCAAACCATGTGCCTGTTGGGTTGTTTGGATTGGCAATAAACACAACCTTGGTATTCGCTTGAATAGCCGCCGCCATGGCCTCTAAATCATGACCAAAGTTTTTGGCAGGGACTTCAATGCCTACCCCACCCACGGCTTGCACCGCTAAAGGATACACGGCAAATGCATGTTGGCTATAAACAGCACTTTCACCTTGAGCAATATAAGCTCTAGCAACTAACTCTAAAATGTCATTTGAGCCATTACCCAAGGTAATACAATTTAGCTCAAAACCAAATTTTTGCTGAATGGCTTGTTTTAAGTTAAAACCATTACCATCTGGATAAAGTGCGACTTGTTTGAGTTCGGCTTGTATCGCTTCTATCACTAGCGGTGAACAACCTAATGGATTCTCGTTACTGGCTAATTTAATAATATCGTCTAAACCTAATTCACGTTTTAATTCGTCAATCGGTTTACCGGTTTGATAGGGTAATAACTTTTGTACACCTTGATTGGCTAAAGCAATAAAATCACACGACATGATGAACTTCCGAGTTTTTATATTTTCCCCGTATTTCGCTACGCTTCATACAGGCTACAAATACTTATTTGGTGGGTGAATGACCCACCCTACAAAATACTATTAAGCACCACCCTTCGACTCCGCTCAGGGTACATTTGTTAACTGAGTGAAGTGTTGTGATAGCTGAGCGTAGTCGAAGCTACAACACTGCTTTAGGATACGAGCCTAAAATACGCATTTCCCTAACTCGTGCTTTAATTTCATCCAGAACCACTTTTACATGGGGTTGTTGTTGATGACCTTCAAAATCAATAAAGAACACATACGACCAAATATCATTTTGAGCAGGACGTGTTTCAATGCGTGTTAAAGAAATATTATGGCGATAAAACGGCTCTAAAATATGATACAACGCGCCCGCTTCGTTATGTGCGGCAACAATTAACGAGGTTTTATCATCACCACTGGCAGGTACTTCTTCTGTCCCAATAATTAAGAAACGTGTGGTATTGTTAGGATTATCTTCAATATTGGCATGAAGAATCGTTAAGTCGTATAACTCTGCGGCTGTTTCACCCGCAATCGCGGCGGAGTGCCACTCACTTTTCACCATACGCGCCGCTTCAGCATTGCTCGATACTGCCACCCGCTCTACTTTTGGAAAATGGGCATCCAACCATTTACGGCATTGCGCTAAGGATTGCTGATGAGAGTAAATACGCGAAATATGCTTAATTTGAGTGCCTTTAGCTACTAGTAAATTTTGGTGAATGCGTAACTCCACTTCGCCAATAATCTTCAGTGAGGAGGCCATAAAACAGTCTAAAGTATGGTTGACTACCCCTTCAGAGGAGTTTTCCACAGGCACGACGCCATAGTTCACACTGCCCGCTTCTACTTCACGAAACACTTCGTCAATCGTCGCTAAGGGTTGTGTTAAAGCAGCATGACCAAAATGCTTGAGCGCAGCAGCATGGGTAAACGTACCGTTTGGCCCTAAAAAAGCAATATTGAGTGGTGATTCTAAGGCCAAACACGCCGACATAATTTCGCGAAATAAACGAGCAACAGTTTCACCTGCTAAAGGGCCTTGATTACGCTGCATCACCATTTGCAATACCTGTGCTTCACGCTCAGGACGATAAAAACTTTTTATCGTGGGGTCTTCCGCTTTTTTAACTTCGGCCACTTGTTGCGCACAGACTGCACGCTGGTTAATCAATTGATGAATATCTTGGTCGATTTTATCAATCCGTTGTCTTAACTCTGCTAATGTTGGACGTTGCTCGCTCATCTCACCTGTTCTCTCAAAATATTAACCGTGACGTTTAGCAAAGTCAGTCATAAAACTGACTAAGGTATCAACGGCTGCTTCAGGTACGGCATTATAAATACTGGCGCGCATACCGCCTACCGAACGATGCCCAGCTAAGTTAAGTAAGCCATTCGCTTCAGCTTCTTTGAGGAAGACTTTATCTAAAGCGGGATTGGCTAAGGTAAAGGGAACGTTCATCATCGAGCGGTTAGGTTTGGCGACAGGATTCGCATAGAACTCGCTGGCATCAATAGCAGCGTAGAGTTTAGCCGCTTTACGACGATTCACTTCTGCCATTGCGGACAAGCCACCTTCGGCTTTTAACCACTTAAAGACCAAACCCGATAAATACCATGCATAAGTGGATGGCGTGTTATACATAGAAGCATTGTCGGCATGGATTTTATAATCCAACATCGTGGGTGTGCCTTTGAGCACATCGCCCAACAAATCTTCACGGACAATGACAACCACTAAACCCGCAGGACCAATATTTTTTTGTGCACCCGCATAAATCAAGCCAAATTTAGAGACATCAAGGGGTTCGGCGAGGATGATAGAGGAAAAATCGGCCACTAAGGGCACATCGACCTCAGGAATAAAATCATATTGTACGCCGTGAATCGTTTCATTTGGCGTGTAATGTAAATACGCGGCATCCGAGTTTAACTGCCAAGACTCAAAGGCGGGCACTGCTCTGAAGTGATTACTTTCATCGCTGGCGACAACATTCACCTGACAAAACTTTTTAGCTTCTTTAATGGCTTTGTCCGACCACATGCCTGTATTGACATAATCAGCACTGCTTTTACCACGCAGTAGATTCATGGGAATCATGGCAAATTGTTGTGACGCACCACCTTGCAAAAATAGGACTTTATAATTGGACGGAATGGCTAGTAAATCACGCAAATCCTGTTCGGCTTGCTCAGCAATGGCCACATAATCGGCACTACGATGGCTCATCTCCATTACTGATAAGCCTTTACCGTGATAATTGACTAACTCCGCTTGTGCTTGTTGCAACACGGCTTCTGGTAAAGCCGCAGGACCTGCACAAAAATTATAAGCTCGCATAACAGTTACCTTTGATTAACACCTCTAGGTGTCTACGTCAACGGGGCTTATTTACCCAGTCGTCTCACCTAATAACAAAAAATTAAGCGGCTGATATCAGCCGCTTTGATTGAACAGGCTCTATTCAGCTTCAATCGGGTCAGTATTGGCATCTTCCGCATCTTGTATTGATGATAGGTCACCAACAACAGCCTCATCAGATGTCGCCTCGGCATTTTCAGCTAGAACTTCTTCCTCATCGGGTACTTCTAGACAAACTACGCCCACTAATTGTTCGTCATCACTCATACGAATGAGCGTCACGCCTTGTGCATTACGTGACTGCACCGACACCTCGCCAACACGCGTACGTACCAAGGTGCCCAAATCAGAAATCAACAAAATATCACTACGTTCAGCAACAACAACGGCTGAGACTAACTCACCATTACGTTCATTGGTTTGGATGGCCAAGATACCCTGTCCACCGCGTTTACGTAACGTAAACTTATTGATTGGCGTACGTTTACCATAACCGTTGGCACAGGCAATTAACACTTGAGCTTGGTGTTCATCTAACACGAGGTCTTCATTTTCATCGCTTAAGTCTTCATCGTGGGTATCAAGCGTGACTTCTGCGTCGTCAAGATGCTCTGTTAAGGCGTCCTCATCGGCAGGTACTAACACGGGCTCGCCGTCTGCACTATAAGGTACAGCCACCATCGACACAATACGACCACCGTCAGGCAAACGCATGCCGCGTACCCCCATGGCGGTACGTCCCATAGAGCGGACATCACTTTCACGGAAACGAATCGCTTTACCTAAATTACTAAACAGCATGATGTCTTGATGACCGTCTGTCACCGCCACACCAATCAGTTCATTATCCCCATCCAACTCAATGGCAATTAAACCATTCGCTCGCGGTCTAGAGAACGCCGATAATTCCACACGTTTGACGGTGCCATCGGCGGTAGCCATAAATACAAATTGACCTTCGGCGTATTCGCGTAGTGGCAAAATCGCGGTGACTTTTTCGTCATCAACCAATTGCAATAAATTCACCAAAGGCTTGCCTTTAGCACCACGCCCCGCCTGTGGCAAGTCATAAACTTTAATCCAATAGACTTTCCCTAAGGAGGTAAAACACAAGACCGTATCATGGGTACTCGCTACCAACAGATGTTCGACATAATCTTCATCTTTCATGGAGGTTGCAGACTTGCCTCGACCACCCCGCTTTTGCGCTCTATAGTCACTCAATGGCTGAATTTTGGCATACCCTGTATGCGAAATGGTTAAGACCACTTGCTCATCGGTAATGAGGTCTTCAATACTCAAATCTAAACGTGACGCAATAATTTCGGTTTTACGGGCGTCGCCATAGGTATCGAGGACTAATTTTAACTCGTGACGAATCACGTCCATCAACAATTTAGCATCTGCCAAAATAGCCAACAACTCACTGATTTTACCCAATAATTCTTCGTATTCGGCCATGAGCTTATCTTGCTCTAAGCCTGTTAAACGGTGCAAACGTAAGTCTAAAATCGCTTGGGCTTGGTCGGCCGATAATTTATAGCCATTCTCTAACAGACCTAAATATTCAGGCAAGCCTTCTGGACGACACGCATTTTTATCACCTGCACGCTCCAACAAGGCCAAAACACCGCCTTCTTTCCAGACTTTATCTAACAAGCGTTCTTTGGCTTGTGCCCCGTTGGCCGAGGTTTTAATCAGTTCAATGACCTCATCAATGTTGGCTAAGGCAACCGCTAAACCTTCAACAATGTGGCCACGCTCACGCGCTTTACGCAGCTCATATACCGTACGACGCGTGACAACTTCTTGACGATGACGAATAAACGATGAGATTAAATCGCGTAGATTGAGTAATTTAGGCTGTCCATCTTGCAAGGCAAGCATATTAAAACTAAACGAAGACTCTAAAGGCGTATGCGCAAAGAGATTATTGACCACCACGTCAGGTACTTCATTACGTTTTAATTCAATGACAATACGCATACCGTCTTTATCAGACTCATCACGCAACTCACTGATGCCTTCGAGTTTCTTTTCTTTGACCAACTCGGCGATTTTTTCAATCACGCGTGCTTTGTTTAACTGATAAGGAATTTCTGTAAAAACAATAGTATGACGACCTGTTTTATTGTCCGTTTCGACATGATGACGTGCACGAATATGAATACGGCCACGACCTGTTTTGTAGGCTTCAATGATACCACTACGGCCATTGATAATCGCACCTGTTGGGAAGTCTGGCCCTGTCACATACTGCATCAAGCCTTCGACGGTAATGCTGTTATCATCTACATAAGCCAAACAAGCATTGATAACTTCGGTGAGATTATGAGGGGGAATATTGGTGGCCATACCCACTGCAATACCCGACGAGCCATTAATCAATAAGTTGGGAATACGGGTTGGCAGTACAGAGGGAATCATCTCACTGCCATCGTAGTTAGGTGCCCAATCAACCGTGTCTTTTTCGAGGTCAGCTAATAGGTCGTGCGCTAAACGGGTCATACGTACTTCGGTATAACGCATCGCGGCTGGTGCATCACCATCGACCGAACCAAAGTTACCCTGACCATCCACTAATAAATAACGTAAGCTGAATGGCTGCGCCATACGCACAATCGTATCATAAACGGCCGTATCGCCATGTGGATGGTATTTACCGATGACATCACCAACCACACGTGCCGATTTTTTGTAGGCTTTATTCCAGTCATTGCCCAATTCGTGCATCGCAAATAAGGCACGACGGTGTACAGGTTTTAATCCATCACGTACATCAGGTAAGGCACGGCCAACAATCACGCTCATGGCGTAGTCTAAATACGATTGACGTAATTCGTCTTCGATATTGACGGGGACGATTTCAGGGGCAAATTCGGTCATACGTATTCTCAAAAGGAATTTTGATTAGCTTTTATAAGACTGACACGCGCTATACCTATTTCTTTTTCTGTTTACTGCAATACGCTTAGCGTAGCGATTGAGGTACACGAAGACAGGAAAAAACAGGCGGCAAAATTAATGGCGTATCCATTCGGAGAGTCTGTTATTAAGCGCTGAAATATAACACAAGTTACGCAAATGGGGGAATGTTCTGCACACTAAATCCCGCTAAATTCGCACGTTTTCTAAGCGATAAACGACAAACGATGACTCAGACAACGAAAAGCTCATCTTGAGACTGAATCGTTGTTTTTAAGGGCGTTACGAAGGGCTTTGATAAAACTAAAGCCACTCAGAGTAGCTGTCCTACAACAGCAAGCCATTGATTAAATTACAGACAAAAAACTGCCTGTCTCATCAAAATGTTAATTGCCATAGTAATGTGTTATCAAGTCAGAGCGCTTTTTCGTTATACTCTAGTCAAATAACACCGCCCTATTGCCTTATCGCATGATGGGTGTAATTTTTAACCTTATAGGATGTCAAAAATCCTGCCTGATGTGGAGCGGTGCGCATGAGTCACACGATAAGCCACTTAAATGTTGACCCCTCAGAAATTGCCAAATTTGAAGCCTTGGCAGCCAAATGGTGGGATCAAAACTCAGAATTTAAACCTTTACATCAAATCAACCCCCTACGGCTTAATTGGATTGATGAACGTGTACAACTCGCGGGTAAGCGTGTTTTAGATGTCGGTTGTGGCGGTGGTATTTTAGCCGAGTCCATGGCGCGTCGTGGTGCAGAAGTATTAGGTATTGATATGGGCGCAGCGCCATTGGCTGTTGCTCAATTACACGCGCAGCAAACTGGGGTCAATAATATTCAGTATCAACAAATTCCTGTTGAACAACTTGCAGCCGAACAAGCACATAGCTTTGATGTGGTGACCTGTATGGAAATGTTGGAGCATGTACCCGACCCTGCCTCAATCATTAAAGCCTGTCAGCAGTTAGTCAAACCTAATGGCCATGTCTTTTTTTCGACACTTAACCGTAATCCTAAATCGTATGTCTTCGCGATTTTGGGTGCAGAGTACATTCTTAAACTCTTACCTAAAGGCACACATGACTATAAAAAATTTATTCGGCCTTCTGAGTTAGCAACTTGGATTCGTCAAGCGCAACTCAATCTAAAAGAAAGTATTGGTTTACACTATAACCCCATCACTAAATATTACTGGTTAGCCCCTAATGTGGATGTGAATTATATGGTCTATACGAGAGCTGAGGTATGAGTCAACACATAGAGGCCGTTTTATTTGATTTAGATGGTACGTTGGTCGATACCGCACCCGATTTTATTCGTATACTCAATGCCTTAAGACAAACACAGGGTAAACCCGCATTAGAGAATGCCGTGATTCGTGCTGCTGTGTCCGCAGGCGCGCGCGCGATGATTCAAGTTGGCTTTCCTGAACACGCTGTAGACTCACCCGAATTTATACAATTACGTCAGCAATTTTTAGATAATTATGGTCTAGGCTTAGACCAAGAGAGTCGTTTATTTGACGGTTTAGAGACATTATTGAGCCAATTGGAGCAACGGGGTATTCCTTGGGGTATCGTCACCAATAAACCCCGTGTTTATAGCGAAGCGCTATTAAAAGGGTTACACCTAGACCAACGCTGTGCCGTGTTAGTTTGTCCTGATGATGTTAGTCGTACCAAGCCCGACCCCGAACCCTTATATCTGGCGTGTAAAAAGCTAGGGGTGACTACCGAAAATTCCGTCTATGTAGGTGACCATATTCGTGATATTCAAGCAGGCAACAATGCTAACATGACGACAATCGCCGTGGGTTTTGGCTATATTGTTGCAGGTGAACATATTGAAGATTGGCAAGCTGACCATTGTGTACAGACCGTTGCTGAACTGATCCATTTTTTTAATTCGTGAGAACCATTATGAATCTCGCCGATATGCGTAATTACCAAGCACCTGCGGATTTATTAAAAGACCGCGTCATTCTTGTTACTGGCGCGAGTGATGGTATTGGACGTACTGTGGCCAAAACCTATGCTCAATACGGTGCGACAGTTATTTTATTAGGTCGTGACCTCCACAAATTAGACCACGTTTACGATGAAATTGAAGCCGATGGCGGTGCGCAACCTGCCATTATTCCCATCAACTTTAGCTCAGCAACACTGGCTGAGTTTGAACAACTGGCTATCAGCATAGAAAATGAATTAGGCCGTTTAGATGGCATTGTGCATTGTGCAGGCATTTTAGGCGATATTACCCCGCTTGAGATGTACAATCCCGATACATGGGATGAGGTGATGAAAATAAACTTACGCGCCCCGTTTATGCTGACTCAACAATTATTACCCCTGCTCAAACGTGCGCCTGATGCCTCATTGATTTTTTTAAGTAGCAGCGTTGGCCGCAAAGCACGTGCATTCTGGGGCGCTTATTCAGTCTCTAAATTTGGGGTTGAAGGCTTAAGCCAGTTATTTGCCGAAGAATTAGCCAATACAACCGCCATTCGCGTGAATTGTATCAATCCAGGGGCAACACGCACGGCGATGCGTGCTAAGGCATATCCTGCCGAAGACCCTATTCATGTCACACCACCCAGTGCCTTAATGCCACTGTTTTTATTTTTAATGGGTGCTGACGGCAAAGGCGTACATGGTCAATCTATAGATGGACAAGCGCGCTGATACTCCCTAAACATCTCTTCTCTTATTTCAAGAGAAGAGATAGCCCCCATCAAGCTGTCAACTATTGCTTTCTCGTCAAATTGGCCCACGCAAACAATTCCATTCCTACACAACACACGTTATGCTCAAATGCCCTAAAACTAGCAAAAATGTGCCAAAATCGGCCTATATTAGCTAGATACACTAGGGTCTGTTGACATTTTGCGTGTGAGCCGCGTTGCTGATAAAAATTGACTCAGGCAAGGCACAAAACGCAGTTAATAGTCGTTCTATTGGCAAGTTTTGTCACGTAGAATGAGCCAATTTTTAATGCAACCCACAGGGAAAGAGCTATTTTTTGAGGCTACTTTGTTGTTCATCGCTTATTTGGAATAACCAAACTACGCGATTCACGCCTCGTATCCTCTAAAAAACAGTCTCTTTCGCAACCACAATCAAAACGTCAACAGACCCTAGAGAGCGGCATGACAAATTTACTTAAAATGCTTGAGGCAATCGGTTTATATCTCAAGACTTTATTATTTGACCTCAATTTTAGTCATTATATTAGCCTGCAAATTATCCCGCTCTGTTATTTGTTTATCTTGATTTCGACGACAGGCGGTTTGGTATTTTTTGTCGTTGACGGTTTTATGACCAACCCTTGGTTGGGACTGTTTTATTTATGCTTATCACCGCTTATATTTTTAATTTGGATTTCTGCCTGCCGCATGGTGTTAGAGTTATTAATGGTCATCTTTAGGATTACTGTACAGCTAGATGAAGTGTCGATGATGCGCGAATCCGTAGACAAACTTTCGGGCTTAAGCGAGGTGACAGCACTCACTCGCCCATTAACCCGTTTGTTTCAAACGCGTCCCGTTCGAGAGCCGCGTAGCAGTCGACAAGATACACCGCCACCAACCAATCATCGTCGCCCTCCCAATTAATTGTGGTCTCTAGGTTTTTATATGAAATTACTGTCATTAAATAGTTGTTATGTGACGCCCGATGTAGCCAGTGTCACCTCTTACGACTCACAAACAGAAGTTAATCCAGAAAGTGTGGGCTTATCGCTTAAACAACGTGACCGCATCTGGCAGGCAGCCGAATTACTTTACAAAACGGGCGCATCACCTGCCATCAGTATCTGTATTCGTAAAAAAGGACACATTGTATTGAACCGTGCCATTGGCCATGCCCGTGGCAATGGGCCAGAAGATACACTGGACACGCCCAAAGTATTAGCTACACCCGATACACGCATTTGTTTATTTTCAGCCTCGAAAGTAGTGACTGCGATGTTGATACATTTGTTAGATGAAATGGGCGAAATTGACCTACTCGACCCAATTAGTAATTACATTCCTGAATATGGGGTCAATGGCAAACGTAATGCCACGATTTATCATCTACTTGCCCATCGTGGAGGCATTCCCAGTTTACCCAAAGGCACAGACCCCAAACTCTTGTTTAACCCAGACGCAGCCTTAGATTTACTTTATAAGGCCAAACCCATCGCACCCAGTGGCTATCGTGCAGCCTATCATGCGCTCACTGCGGGTTATATTTTAGGTGAAATTATCAAACGTGTGACAGGCAAAGACTGCCGAGAGTTTATGGCCGAAAAAATCAGTATTCCCATGGATATGCCGAGTTTTAATTTTGGTTTAGCCCCCGAGCATCGTGAACAAGTTGCGCTCAATTACAGTACAGGCGTTAAACCCATTTTTGTGATGGATGCTTTTTTACGCAATATCCTTGGCGGGTCGATGGAAGACGCCGAACACTACACCAATGACCCACAATTTATGGACACTATTTGCCCTGCGGGTAATATTTTTGCTACGGCAGAACAAGCAAGTCGTTTTTTTCAAATGTTATTAGATGGCGGACGATATCAGGATAAACAATTATTCGACCCTAAAACCATACGCCGTGCCACCATCGAAGTTTCTAAACCCGAAATTGATGCCAAATTACTGTTACCTATGCGGTATGCGATGGGGCCGATGCTGGGTGCTAAACCCGTAGGCTTGTACGGTATCAATACACCCAATGCCTTTGGTCATTTGGGTTACACCTGCATATTTTGCTGGGCAGACCCAGACCGTGATATTTCTGCGAGCGTGTTGACCACAGGTAAATTTTTACTTGGGGCGGGCTTACCTGCGATTTTAAACTTAATTGCAACGATAAGCACGCAATGTAAGGTCTTAGCGCCCGCAGAAAGACGTCGCTTTTCATAAAAAAGCTGCTACAATAGACAAATAAAATACAAGTGTATTTTATTTGCTCAAAATACAAACAGCCGTCTTCTGCTCAAACGTTGAATGCCTGCTACCTGCGACGCTATTCATCTGGAATAGCGTCTCAATCTTAGCGATTGAAACGCAGAAAATAGTCAGAATTTTCGTGGCAAGATGACGGTATAGGCATTACACTTTTACTATTTATATGCGCTAATTGGTTAGGTGTAGTTACTAATTCACGGTACTGTCATGCCGTTATTATTAAATGTGCCTAGCTGATGCGACACATTTAAGACATCGTCTGATGTTTATAAATGTAATGAAGATAGTGACAAACTATCAAAACATGGGGGTTTAGTATTTTTGTGAAACTAGACTCTCGCCCGCTTTATGCGTCTGGAGCGTCTTAATGAGTCAACACCCAAAACCCCCTGTTAACTGGCTAGCGGCTATCGTATTATTATCGACGCCAATTGCCGCCTTAATTGCTATTCCTTGGTATGCCATGAATCATGATTTTAGTACCAGTGCATGGGTACTGATGGTGGTTTATTTGTATATGAATGGTCTGGGCATTACCGCGGGCTATCATCGCTTATGGGCGCACAAAGCCTATGATGCCCATTGGTCAGTACAAATCGTACTCATGTTATGGGGAACAGCGGCCATACAAAATAGCATTTTGAATTGGGCGTCGGGTCATCGTGTGCATCACCGTTTTGTTGATGATGTGGACAAAGACCCCTATTCTGCAAAGCGTGGTTTTTGGTTTTCTCATATTGGTTGGATGTTACGCGACTATCCTTCTGGCCAACTCGACTATAGTAACAGCCCCGATTTATTAAAAAACAAAATTGTCATGTTCCAACATAAATACTATTTACCCTTAGTATTATTAATGAATATTGCCGTTCCTATGTTAGTAGGTTATGCGATTGGTGACTTTTGGGGTGGGGTTTTATTGGTAGGTTTATTGCGCTTAGTATTAAGCCATCACTTCACGTTCTTTATCAACTCCTTGGCACATATGTGGGGAAATCGTCCTTACACTGACGAAAATACAGCGCGTGATAACTTTTGGTTAGCTTTGCTCACTTATGGAGAAGGCTATCATAACTTTCACCATATCTTTCAATATGACTACCGTAATGGGGTTAAATGGTGGCAATTTGACCCTACAAAATGGTTAATTTTTGCCTTATCTTGTGTGGGCTTAACTCGTAACTTAAAACGTATTCCCAACTTTACCATTCGTAAGGCGCAACTGATGATGCAATTCAAACGCGCACAAGAGCAGTTAGAACAAAAACAGCGTTTATTACCTAACGTTGATATTGAAGCCTTAAAACAACGTATCGCTCAAGAATATGACGCTTTTGTGCTGACGATGAACGAATGGGGCAAACTTAAAGAAGAATGGTATAACGAGAAGAAAGAAGCGGTTATGCAAAAATGGGAAGATGCGGCCTTCAAAACGCGCTTTAATGAAATTGAATATCGCTTAAAAATGCAAAGTAAGCGTATGCAATTATTGATGCAGCAAATGGTTCAACCCATACCTGCCTAAACATAACATGTGTCGCTTATAAAAAAAGAGCCGTTAGGCTCTTTTTTTATGCATATCGTTTTACAAACTGTCCTATTTGCTGCAAGGCAAAATCTGCTTTATGCACAAACTGGCTAAACATTTGAAAGTTATGCCACATACTCTCATAAACTTCACAAGTCACCTCTACCCCAGCTGCTCGCGCTTTACGTTCTAAAGCTAAGGCATCATCCAATAAAATCTCTTGCTCACCCACTTGAATCAATAACGGTGGTAAACCTGTTAAATCGGCAAACAAAGGCGACACACGTTTATCATTAGCCGCAATTTGACCACGATAAGCATCAGCACCACGTTTTAAGGCATGTGCGGTGACCATTGGGTCTACACGTTTATGACGTACAACAGACGGCATACTTAAGGTTAAATCAACAAAGGGCGAAATCATTACTAAAGCCGCAGGCAAATCTTGGCCTTTTTCTGGCAAGCGTAAAGCAAGATTGAGAATATGCGCACAGCCACCTGAATCGCCAGCCAAGATAATTTGCTGTGCTTGATAACCTTTATCTAATAAAGCCATATAAGCACTGTAGGCATCATCAACAGCAGCAGGATATGGATGTTCAGGGGCTAAACGATAATCGAGCATATAAACATCTGCACCACTCAACACGCTTAAATCACTGGCTAAAGCACGATGAGTTTTGGCTGAGCCTGTAAAAAATGCACCACCATGACAATGCAAAATGACTTGTTTGGCTTTGGGCTGGCTACTGACTAACTCTGCCGCTACCCCACCAATCACCGTACCATTCACACCCACTTGTTGATTGACAGGAAATAAACTTGCCCCCAACTCCATACCTGTTCTTAAAGCACTGACAGGTAAAGGTAAGGTACTGGTAAACTTAAAACTGGCTCTTAAACTTTGTTTAACGATGTGGGTGGTAATTTGCTGTTGTAAACTCATATTGCTTTCTCTTATTTCAGTGGTTTAGGACTAAATGCCGCCACAAACCATTGCGACATCGCATTAAAATAATGCGCCACGGCATAGGCTTTGGGATAAATCACCCGCACTTTCTTACGCTGAAAACTGTCAACAATTTCTTGGGCAATATCTTGAGCTTGGCCTGTTGGAATCAATTTTGACACCATGCCTTGTTTAACTTGACCGCGTGCATGAGCTTCCAAACCCGAAAAAATTGGGCCAGGATAAACGGTTAACACATGAATATTGCGTTCTTTGAGTTCGTTGTGGGCAATTTCGGAGGCCATAGCGATACCTGCTTTTGCACCACTGTAATACGCACAGCCTGTAATTGGCACACGACCTGCCATGCTCGCAATATTGATAATACCGCCACCCGCAGGCATATCGGCTAAAGCCAAATCCATTAACCGTAAAGGACTAATCAAGTTAACGGACAACAACTTCCAGCCCAACTGCCAACCTGTGCCTTGAAAACTAATAATGTCCATAATGCCTGCACAGTTCACCAATAAATCAACTGGCTTATTTTGCCTTATTTTTTGCCATTGTTCGGCCAATTGCTCAGGTTTAAACAAATCCCATAAGGCATAACTGGCTCGATTACCCAACGCTTGTACCCGTTGCTGTAATGCCTGTTCATTAATATCAATCAAGGTAAAATGGGCTTGCGGATAGCGTTGTGCCAAAATTTGGGTAATTGCTGAGGCAATTGCTCCTGCTGCACCTGTAATTAAAATATGTTGTAGTTGGCGGCTCATGCTGTCACCTCGGTTTTAACTAAATATTCATTTAGGTTAAATTTACTCAGTTGTTTACGCATTTCGATGGTTGACCACGGCCACAAGGTACTATTTCGACCATTAACATCAATAAAATAGCTCTGACAACCGCCTTTGTTCCACACTGTATTTTGCAAAGCTGCTTGTACCGTTTGGTTAAATTGTTGTTGGCGAACAGGGTCAACTTCTATTTTCACTAAGCCATATTGTTCCGCTTGTTTGAGGGCATCGACAATATAAGTCAGTTGCGCTTCAATGATTAAAAATGCTGAAGAACTCACTGCTAAGTTAGGGCCAAACATTAAAAAGCCATTCGGACAACCTGCCACCATCGTCCCCATATAGCCTTCAGGGCTGCCCTGCCATACCTCAGCCATACTTTTACCTGTGACACCACGCACCCGTTGCGCAATCGGTGGCGCACTAATTTCAAAACCTGTCCCCAAAATAATCGCATCTACAGGTCTTTCCACCCCATCATCACCGACAATACTATGCGCTTTGATTTCTTTAACACCCTCAAACACATGAGTCACATTGGGCTGAATCATGGCGGGATACCATTCATTCGATTGCAACACACGTTTACAGCCAATAATAAAATTGGGAGTTAACTTTTTGCGTAAAACAGGGTCTTTAACGGTTTTATGTAGGTTAAATAAAGCTAAACGCTGAAATTGTTTCATCACGTTTGGATGATGCATGCCACCATTTAAGGTTTCAAAAACGCTATAGATTGCGCCACGCATCGCTAATTGGGTTAACGGCAAATGCTTAAACAGTTTTTGGGCAATTGGTGGTAAGGCTTGGTCTAATTTAGGCAAAATCCATTGTGGAGTGCGTTGAAACAACACCAGTTCTGCTACTTTGGGTTGAATTTTTGGCACAAACTGAATCGCTGATGCGCCTGTACCAATCACTGCAACACGTTTGCCTGTTAAATCATAATCATGTCGCCAACGTGCTGAATGAAAAATCGTGCCTTTAAACTCAGTTAAGCCTTTAATTTTGGGATAGACAGGCTCGTGCATCGGCCCACAGGCCATAATCACAAAACGTGCTTGATATTCTTGGTCTTGAGTTTTTACACGCCAAAGATTTTCTTGATTATCCCATGCGGCATCCAACATTTCTTGTTGCATATGAATATGCGGTATTACCCCATAATCTTGCGCTACTTTTTGCAAATAGGCTTTAATTTCGGCTTGTTCAGCAAAGACGCGTGACCAATGCGGATTGGGGGCAAAAGAATACGAATACAACGATGATGGCACATCACACGCACAACCTGGATAGGTGTTCTCGCGCCATACCCCACCCAATTCATTGGCTTTTTCTAGGACAATAAAATCCTTAATGCCTGCCTCACGCAATTTAATGGCTGCTCCCAAGCCTGCAAAACCGCTACCAATGACAATGACTTGCCATAATTTTGTTTTTTGACCCTTAGCGACTGATTGGCCAAGATTTTGTGCATTTGCTGTCATCTTTCACCCCAAACTTACAATACGGACATACAATTCCAATACGGAACAAGATGTCACATTTAGAATTTATTGTCAATTTTTATTTATTAGTATGAATCTTGTGTTATTCTTTAGTAATAAATTCAAACCTCTACGCCCTCTCGCACACAGAGAGATAACTAGAGTGAATAGAACCGTTAATCTGCTAAATGATATAAAAACCTAGGTTATATGCCATGAATGACGATAGCTCTTTGAGCCGTGCTGAACGCAATCGCCAACAATTACGCAGTGATATTTTGCAGGCCGCTTTTATCGAGTTTGCTGAACGTGGTTATCATCAAACCGCTATTTCTGATATTGCTAAACGGTTGGGAATTGGTCATGGCACGTTTTATCGTCACTTCACCAATAAACGCGATATTTTGGAACATGTCATTGATGACATCGCCACCAAAATTATTGCGACGCTAGAGGCCGAAAATGCACCTGATGCGGTGACATCCTTAGAAGCCTACAAAGAACAATGTGCACGGATTGCCAACCGTTTGTCTGACGTGTTGACGGCTAACCCTGCGATTGCTCGACTGATTTTGCTAGAAGCCACCTCGATTGATGCCGACATGACCAAACGCTTAATGAACTTAATTGATTGGGGTGGACAGTTAGTGGCGGCCTATATGATTAATGGCGTCAAACTGGGTTACTTTAGAAAAGATTTAGATTGTCAATCCACAGGTCATGCAGTCGTTGGCATGATTTTGGTTTGTGCCTTACGCTTTTTGAGTAATCCTAATCCTGATGAACAACAAGGTTTAGCGATTGCCATTCAACGATTACTGGTTGATGGTATTGCAATTCATTAAGGTATTTTTATGCCTACGCTCATTATTGCCGAAAAACCCTCAGTCGCTCAGGAATTAGCGAAATATTTAGGGAAAGCCAAACGTGAAGACGGGTTTTTAAGCGTTGCTCAGTATCAGGTGACATGGTGTTTTGGCCATTTATTTAGTTTGGCTGAACCTCAACACTATGATGAACGTTTCCAAAAATGGCGCGCGGCGGATTTACCTATTTTGCCTGATAAAATCGCCGTCGTTGCCAAAAAAGACAAAGGCATTAGCAAACAACTTAAAATTATTGCCAGTTTATTAAAAACAGCCGATGAAGTGATTCACGCAGGCGACCCCGACCGAGAAGGCCAATTATTAGTAGAATGGGTGATTCGACATTATCGCTTTCGTAAGCCCGTCAAACGGCTTTGGCTGGCGGCTCAGGATAGCCACTCTATTCAAAAAGCCTTAGCCAATCTGAAAGATAATCAACACTATCAGCTCTTATTTGCAGCCGCACAAACACGAGCGATTGCGGATTGGTTAGTGGGTATCAATTTGTCACGCGCATTTACCTTAGCCGCACAGCAACACGATTATCAAGGCGTGGTCAGTATAGGGCGTGTACAAACACCAACGCTGGCCTTGATTGTCATGCGCGACCAAGACATTAGTCAGTTTGTCAGTAAAACCTACTATGTGCCGATGCTGCACGTGGGGGTCGCAGCAGGCAGCTTTTGGGCTACATGGCTTGCTAAACCTGAGTTACGAGATAAATATCCCGATGGTAAAATTACCGATATCGCTGATGCCGAGCAGATACTTAATCTACCCGCCACAGGTATTATTAGCCAAGTGGAGGCTAAAAAGCTAAAAACTGCACCCCCATTGCCTTATCGTTTGTCTCGGTTACAAAAAGAAGCGAACGCGAAATTTGGGCTACAGGCCGACGACGTGTTAACGATTTGTCAAGCACTCTACGAAAAGCATAAATTGACATCCTACCCTAGAACGGATTGCGACTACTTACCTGAGTCACAACACGCTGAGGCTGCAACGATTTTGCAAGCACTGAGCCAAATATATCCTGCCTTACAGCCCTTACTATCGTTGGCGAATACCACCCTAAAATCGGCAGCATGGAATGATAAAAAAATCAGTGCACACCATGCAATTATTCCTGTTCAAGGCAATGGTATGAATATTAGCCAACTCAACACGAAAGAACAAAAAGTCTATGACTTAATTGTGAGAGCGTATTTGGCACAGTTTTTTGCTGCCTATGAATATGAAAAAACGGAAATTGTCGCACGCTTTGCTGAGCATGATTTTAAGGCGACAGGTTCAGTCCCTCTCAAAGAAGGTTGGAAAGCGTTATATCCGCCTAGCAAAACCAAAACCCCCATCGATGATACGCCAGAAGATGAGTTACAAGAGCAAAAACTTCCGCCTGTACAGCCGCAAGAAGTCGGACATAACTTAGCGACAGAAGCAAAACAAAAACAAACACAAGCCCCCAAAGCCTACACCGACGGCACATTGATTAGTGATATGGAAAGTGTACACCGAGTGATTAGCGCTAAAAGCAAAGATGTTGACAACAAATGGCTAAAGTTATTGAAAGAAAACGCGGGCTTAGGTACAGAAGCCACCCGTGCGAGTATTATTCAAACCTTATTAGACCGTGGTTTTATTGAACGTAAGGGGAAACAAATTCTCGCCACCGATACAGGTAAAGACCTCATCAAAGCCTTACCTAAATCGGTGAAAAGCCCAATTTTAACGGCCATGATGGAACAAGAGTTAAGTGCCATCGAAAACGATGGCCTCTCACCTGATGATTTTTTAGCCAAACAACAGGCACAACTCAGAGAGTTAGTACAACTAGCTGCCAATACCCCCATCATTTTACGTGCCTGTACACCAGCTAAAGCCATCACGCCCAAAACATACAAAGCTAAAAAAGTAATACCTCAAACCGCAATCAATACAAATGCAAACAGTGCTACCAACTGCCCCAAATGCCAAGAGCCACTTGTACAACGCCAACGCAAGAGTGATGGTCAAACTTTTTTGGCTTGTTCTGGCTTTCCTAAGTGTCGATATATTGCTAAAAATTAGGGTCTGTTGACGTTTGGCGTGTGAGCCGCGTTGCTGATAAAAATTGGCTCAGGCAAGGCACAAAACGCAGTGAATAGTCGTTCTATTGGCCAGTTTTGTCACGCAGAATGAGTCAATTTTTAATGCAACCCAAAGGGAAAGAACGATTTTTTGAGACTACTTTGTTGTTCATCGCTTAGTTGGAATAACCCAATCACGTGATTAACGCCGTGTATCCTCTAAAAAATAGCTTTTTTCGCAACCACAATAAAAACGTCAACAGACCCTAAGTACTTTTTAGCAAAATGTGTTAGGGTCTATGACTATTTAGGCTGAGTCTTTTAAGTTTTATCTATCATGAGTACACTGCACACCCTCTCATTTGACCATAGTTTTAGTAAACTTTCGCCATTACTGTATAGCGAAGTAAAACCCACTCCTCTCTTAAGACCATACTTGGTTCATTACAATCCTCTTGCGGCACAACTTTTAGATTTAGAGACCGTGCTCCCCGAAGAGTTAGTCTCTTTTTTTAGCGGCCAGCAACTGCTCACGGGTAGCCATAGTTTAGCCATGACATACAGTGGCCACCAATTTGGCCATTACAATCCGCAACTCGGAGATGGTCGTGGCTTATTATTAGGTGAAGTAGTCAACCAAAAAGGCGAACGCTGGGACATTCACTTAAAAGGCGCTGGGAGAACACCCTATTCACGATTTGGTGATGGTCGTGCCGTTTTACGGTCATCAATTCGTGAATACTTATGTAGTGAAGCGATGTATGGCTTAGGCATTAGTACCACACGTGCATTAGCCATTATTGGCTCTGAAGAAGCAGTACAACGTGAAAAACTAGAACGTGCAGCAACCGTGGTGCGCGTGGCAGATAGTCATATTCGTTTTGGCCATTTTGAGTGGGTCTTTCATAATCAACCGAGCTTATTAAAACCCTTAGCCGATTATGTGATTGATAGACATTACCCTCTGTGCCGTGACAGTGACAAATCCTATACAGCGCTTCTCAATCAGATTGTTGAACGCACCGCAACCATGATTGCTAACTGGCAATTAGTAGGTTTTGCACATGGGGTGATGAATACCGATAATTTTTCTATTACAGGGGCTACCTTTGACTACGGGCCTTATGGCTTTTTAGATGTTTATCAACCGAGCTTTATCAGTAATCACTCGGACAATACGGGGCGTTATGCATGGAATCAACAACCCAGTATCGGCTTATGGAACTTAAATGCGCTTGCCTACGCGCTATCGCCCTTAATAGACCGTACAGAAATTGTAGAAGCCTTAGGTCGTTATGAACAGATATTAGTCACGCACTATTATCAAGGCATGTATGCCAAATTGGGCCTCGATGGCACCGACGATAAAGACAGCGAGTTAGTTTTTGAGTTTTTAGATATTTTAATGAAAAATAATATGGATTATAGCCGTAGCCTACGTCAATTATGTGAGGTATCACAGACAGATAAGCATTGTAAGTTACGGGATGACTGCCTAGACCGTGAACGCTTTGATGGCTGGTTTAATCGTTATCGTACACGATTAGGCAGTCAATATAGCACAGACAGTCAACGGCAAGCCGCAATGCGTCAGGTCAATCCTAAATTTATTCTACGCAATTACTTGGCACAAACAGCGATTGAAAAAGCCGAACGCGGTGACTTTAGTGAACTGGATATTTTACTCACACTTGTCCATCGCCCTTATGACGAGCATCCAAACTATGAACGATACGCCGACTTACCGCCTGACTGGGGCAAACATTTAGAAATCAGTTGTTCGTCTTAGTGTCTGCTACAGCACATAACTCGCCTGCATTCACCCCTAGACCTTCTAGGGGCATACCGCCAATCGCACGATTCCTCAAAGCAGCGACGGCAAAAACAATACGATTATTTTCGGCTCGCCCTTCAGGGGTACTATTCAGAGCAATCGGTTTAGTGCTGCCAAATCCGACGGCGACCAAACGCTGACAGTCTACGCCTACAGCTACTAACCCCTGCCCAATCGCAAGGGCGCGCGCTTGACTTAAAGCCAGATTTTCTGCCTCATTGGTCAACACAACATGCCCCTCAATACGCAAGGTAGTAATATAAGTTTTTTGTTCTAAAAAGGATTTGATTGCCAATAAACTGTCGCGGCTTTCGGGCGTTAACTCGGCAGTATGAGCGATAAATTGCGGCATTGAACTAAGCTGTAGTTGATGATTCACTATCGTAATAGCGTCTGCCAATAGACTTTGACAGGCCAAACACAGCGTGAGTGCCACAAACATACGCATTATGGCACATCCACAAAAAATGGTTCTAAGTACGCTACAAAGCCTTGTAATTCTTCTAGATTTAATTGAGGGACGAGTTTTTTAATAGCCGCATGGGAGGCTTTATTAATAGTCACACCGCCCAAATCGGCCATTTTTCGGGTAATCAGACCTAATTTTAGCGGCTTCACCGACTCTACATAAAAATAGTGATTGGCTAAGTCGGAAAATGCGAGCATGTTTTCCATGAGCATCGGTCTAACCGATATGTCACCTGCTTTAATCGCAGCAAAACAGTGTTTATAGCCTTGTGCCAAATTGGCTGGAATAGGAAAGCTTATATACTCTTGCTCGGCAATCACCAATTTACGCGCACGAATTTGAGTTGCTAACGGCGCCATTTCTTGATTAGACATTTTATACAGCACTTGCTTAATCAGACCATGTGCCGTTGCACGAATGATGCCCGCCACATTATGCAACACCTTGACTGCCAAACTCTGCGTATCCATCATTTGGCTATTACCTAAAATCATCACTTCAATGATTTTATCAGTATAGTCATTTGCCACTGCAATCAATAATTTGTTTTGCGGGTCTTTGACACCACGCTCAAAGTTATCCACCAAGGTGGCAAAATTTTGTCTCAGTCCATCGGGACAAGGTATTGCATAATAGGTCTGCATTCTCTATTTAACGCTCAACTAACATCGCTTGGAAATAAGCGGAAAACTCTTTTAATTGATTATCTTTTAAGGAAGGAATCAATTTTTCAATTGTGCTGTGGCTTTCTTTATGAATTAAACCGCGCGCGACACTGGCACCTTTACGGTTAATCATACCTAAGTCTAAAACAGCGATAAAATCATCAAAGAAGGCAACCAAGGCAGCGTCTGAGAAAGTTTTCATAGTGCCAATCAATTGTTGAGTGATTGCCTTACCGTTACCTGCATCAACCTCTTTGAAGGCTGCGGCAAATTGATTATAGACGGTTTGGTCTAACTTAAAACCAATACGTACTTTATCATTCGGTAATTGTAAAAAACGTGAACGTAAGTATTCAGCACGTTTGTTAACTTCGGCATTGTCGGCTTTACCTAACATCATTTTTAATAAACCGTGCATGGTTTTTTTAAGAAAACCACCCAACAGTTTTAAGAGACCGCCACCCTCGCCTTCACCACTTTTTTGCATCATATCGACTAAATTTAACAATAAATTGTCAATAATTTCGTCTGTCAACTTAATAGAAATAGTATTCAACAAATGATACTGTGGCTCTGGTGCTTTTTTCGCTAAATTAGCAAATAAGGTTTCAATATCATTTTTCAGAGCTTCGCTAGGTGCAAAACCAAAATAAGCGGTCATAACAACTCCCTAAACGTCTTAGTTAAAAGCTACTTGCCTGTGGAACACAATAGCGTTGAAATTGTCGCTATTATATAACGACTTAGCAAGTCACTCTTGAGAACTTATGTCAAAAACGTGGCGTGAAATCTGAGCTTCTATTGTCTAATTAAACGCTGAAAATGCGCTTGCTCATGGGTTGAGCGAAATGGATTAATATCTAAGCCACCTCGCCGTGTATAGTATGCCTGAACTGTGAGACATTGTGGTTGGCAATGTCGCATAATATCGACAAAAATTCGCTCTACACACTGCTCATGAAAGTCATTGTGTTCCCTAAAAGAAATTAAATACCGTAACAGCGCGGTATGGTCTAGCTGCTGGCCACGGTAATGGATACGTACGCTACCCCAATCGGGTTGATTAGTGACGGGGCAATTACTGCGTAATAAATGCGAATATACGGTTTCTTCTACATGTGTCGTAGGGGTTGCTAAGGCTAAATGGGTATCCGTCAACACATAGTCGTCACAGCTAATATCCAAATCATCTAAACACGTGCCTGTTAATCCTTGCGACTGATAGCGTTGGTCTACGGCCAAGAACTCCAAGCTAACTGGTGCACCCGCCGCTTGACTCAAATCCTTCACTACTAAGGCACTATAAGCATGCGCTGAGTCAAAACGGTGAAAATTCAACGAGTTAAAATAGAGTTTTAAGGATTTAGACTCAATAAGATATGGCGACTGCGCAGGGATAGTCAGTTGTACAATCGCGACCTGTGGTTTGCCTTTGGCGTTCAACCACGAGGCTTCATAATTATGCCAAATATCTACCCCCTGAAATGGTAAGTCTCCTATCAGGCCTAAGGCGGCTCTGCCATCCTGACGCGGCAAGGGACATAACACTTGTGGGCGATAATCGCGGTAGTACTCGGTATCTTTGCCTAAGGCTGTTTTTTGATAACCAAACATAAATTACTCCTTCATGCCTTTACCTGTTTTTAATAAATGCAGGGCATACAGATATAAGCCGATGGTCGCAAGGGTAATAAAGGTTAATGATACGGTGATGTTGACGTCACTGACACCCAAGATGCCATAGCGGAAGGCATTGACCATATAGACAATCGGATTAAGCTGAGATAAGGTTTGAAAAAAAGGCGATAAATTATCTATGGAATAAAACACGCCGCCTAAATAGGTGAGCGGTGTTAAAACAAAAGTCGGTACAATCGAAATATCATCAAAGGATTTGGCATATACCGCGTTGATAAAACCACCAATCGAAAACAAAGTTGCCGTTATCAGCACCGAATAAATAATAATGAGTACGTGATGAACCGCTAAATGGGTAAAAAATAACGATAAAATAGTGACAATCAATCCAACCAACAAGCCACGCGTAATGCCCCCAACAATATACCCCGACAAAATAACGGAGTACGGTACGGGCGACACCAATAACTCCTCGATACTGCGCTGAAATTTAGCACTATAAAAGCTCGATACCACATTCGAATAGGCGTTCGTAATCACCGACATCATAATCAGACCAGGGACAATGTATTGCATATAGTCAAAGCCGCCCATTTGCCCAACACGACTACCAACAATATTGCCAAAAATGACAAAGTATAAGCACATGGTAATGGCAGGTGGTAATAAGGTTTGTACCCAAATACGCATAAAACGACGAATTTCTTTAGTGACAATGGTTTCAAAAGCCACCCAAATAGCAGAATTGTTCATAAACTACTCATATTGTAATCGACTCAATTTAGGACTTACGTGATGGTCGCTTGTATCTTGACTATCGGCTGTATCTATTCAAAAGTCCCCATAACCTACTAATGCTGGTCAGTTAAGAAAAATTGGCACTTAAAAACTGCCCTTCGACCCTTCGGCTGGCTCAGAGCTGGCCAAGCTCAGGGCGCATTTTTGCGTTGACTGAGCGGAGTCGAAGTCGGCAAAAATGGCGTAACTGACTGGCATTACCCATAACCTACCGAGTTAGGATGTTTTTTGTTGCAGATTTCTTTCGACCATAGAGACAAATAACTCTTCTAGACGGTTCGTTTTATTGCGTAGGCTCATCACCTCTATGCCTTGCTGATTTAATTCAACAAATACTTGATTCAACGATTGGCTTTTGTTGACGGCTACCTCTAAGGTACGCTCATCCAATAAACGTATGGGGAAATCGGCTAATTGTGGCGGGGATGTTACTGCTTCGCGCAAGTCTAGCAAAAAGTGTTCTACATCTAATTTAGCCAACAAGGATTTCATGTCGGTATTTTCAACAATTAAGCCTTTATCAATAATGGCAATATTGCGACAGAGCATTTCTGCTTCCTCTAAATAATGCGTAGTGAGAATAATCGTTGTGCCCTGTTGATTGATTTCAGTCAAAAAATCCCACATCGAACGGCGTAACTCAATATCTACCCCTGCGGTTGGCTCGTCTAAAATCAATAATTTAGGCTCATGTACCATCGCACGAGCAATCATTAAGCGCCGCTTCATACCGCCTGATAACATACGCGCTTGCTGGTCACGTTTTTCCCAAATACCTAATTTTTTAAGGTACTTTTCGGCTTGGGCATAAGCCATATTTTTTTCTATACCATAGTAACCTGCTTGTGTAGCCAGAATATCAATCACTTTTTCAAACTGGCCAAAGTTAAACTCTTGAGGCACAACCCCTAATTGTTGTTTGGCTAAAGACAAATTTTTATCTAAGTCATAACCAAATATATTCACCGAACCTGTCGTTTTTTTGACCAACGAACTGATAATGCCAATCGTAGTGGACTTTCCTGCACCATTTGGCCCAAGTAAAGCAAAAAAATCGCCTTGCTCTACACGTAAATTGATGCCCTTTAATGCCTGAAAACCATTTTTGTAGGTTTTGGTCAGGTCTTTAATGTCTAGTGCATAGCTCATAGAGACTACCTTTAAGGTCTAAGCGAATAAATAATCAGCCAGTGCGACGTGTCCCTGTTCACCGCGCCATACCCAGTAAAGCCTCTCTTGGTCAAACCACAACCAAACTCCCTCCATCATCGCTGGCCAATCTTGTTCAGATATGCGGGTTTGCTGGCGTAAATGGTAAATAAATGCCGCAAGAATGGTGTCATGCGTGACATGTACGGTCAGCGAAGCCTCATCAAGGTGCGGTTGGCTGTGGTACAGATAGTGGATGATTTTTTTTGCCCCTTCTTTGGGTGATAGCACCCCGTCTAAATCTTGTTGTAGATGGTGGTTAGCAAACGCAATCGGCCCCATTTGTAAAAATAATGCCCCAACCTTACGCACACTTTGCACAAAACAACCTGGTTCTACCAAGACATGACTTTGAGTGATGGGTAAATCAATGCCCGCACCACGTGCCATGGCTTTTGCCGTATCTAAACAGCGGCCTACAGGACTAGAGTAAAAAGCACGAATGGGTCTAGTTAAACGCTCGCCCCATTGCTCTGCTAACAAAATGCCTTCTGGCGTTAGCGGTAAATCATAACCCGCAATGGCATTAGGTGCAGCTAGTTCACGAATAGAATGTCTGGTCAATAAAATTGCAGGCCGATGATTCGGTAACAAATGAAGACCCATTTCGAGTTTTGACGGCAGCATAAGACAGATTCTTATTAAAAATCTTATTTTAACTTATGCCGCCTTGCTTGACGATGGAACAAGTGTTCTAAGAAGATGATACAGTTAGCTATTTATAAGCACTATATATCATAAGTTTAATGATGACCAACTAGCAGCAATAACCGCATCTAACTGACTGTGTTGCTCGGAACTTAACTCGGTTTGACCTAAAGGCGGTGGCGCAATACTGGCCATTGCACTGACCAATGCCTGAACATC
>NZ_QAON01000009.1 GCF_003051055.1 Agitococcus lubricus
TCTTTTTCATGTGGCCAATCGGCTATATCAACGATTTTGTGCTGTCTTTCGATATGGACATTGGCATGACAGCGAAACTCAATGTGAGATAATTCTGCTTTCAATTGCAACGCCAATTCAGGGGTAAATTGCCCCAAATTCTGCGGACAAATTTGTAAGCGTTTTGTCGATAGATAACCGAGTAATGGCTCTCGTGGTGTAGAGCTTAAAGCCAATTGAATTGCTTGTTGATGGCTTAAACGACCATAAGCCCCAAGGGAAATATGAATGGCTTGTGCGGATGGAACACAGCATGAGTCAGCCTTATAAATCGTATTCATAATTGCTGCACTCCGTGTAATATTCCGTATGCTCTAAACGAAAGGTTCCCTCGGTGACGTTAATGGTCACTGTCCCTGAACCGCCGTCATTGTTTTCCCATCCCCCGTGATGAGCATCGACCCACGTCAACACAAAATCACGTAAGGCAGAATCAATCGACGATTGTTGTTCCTGTAAAAAGTAACGGTATTCACCGTCTTGATATTCGCCTGCCAAACAGTGATACGTGAGTTGCTGCGTTTTTAAGGTATCGGTGATATTGGCTTGGGCTAATTCTGGTGGAAAAATCTCTAATTCAGAGACATCACCCGAATCACCACCGCCTTCATAACGCACCACTAATTGAGTAATGGCTAAGGCAGCAAGGGCAGTTAACAGCGGTTGACGATTGACACGTACCGCCTCAAAAGATTTAGGACTGTAACCCATCATGATAAGACTCCAAATGACTGGTAATTAAGAAAAAAGGGCATAAAAAAAGCCCTATGCTAAACAGCAACAGGGCGAATTCACCTCAAAAGCAGATTAAAATTTAGCAAGTTAAAAATGACAGAATAGGAAAAAAGGACGAGTCATTTGCTAATGAATAGCTTTTTGATTTGACTGTCAATTCGCGTCTAGGCTCTGCGTTATGATGCTCAGGCCATCGCCTGACAAGTCATAGGTATAATCATTACACTCCATGCAATATTCGGTATGTGCGAGTGTGAACGTATGAAGCGTGACATTAATCGTCATCACCCCCGAACCGCCATCATTGATTTCCCAACCGCTGTGATGGGTATCTACCCATGTGAACACAAAGTCGCGTAACGCATCATCAAGCAACACCTCCTTATCTTCTAAAAAGTAATGACAAGCCCCTTCACGGTATGCGCCACGGGCATAGCAATACACTAAACGCTGCGTGTTTAACTGTGGCAAGCACAACTCAGGTTGAACAATCACCTCCGTGACATCACCTTCATCACCTCCACCAAAATAACGAACTGTCACCTCAGTAATGGCAGCAGCATTCAACGCATCTAACAGCCGTTGACGATTGGTTGACAAGGCCTCAAGACCTTGCGGACTATAGCCAAACATAAATACGCTCCTAGGAATTAGCATGAAATGAAGAAACAAACGGCATAAAAAAAGCACGATGACTACAGTCACCGTGCTTTAAGAAACATAAAATAAGGCCGTTGAATGAAATAAAACTGGCTCATAACTCACAAATAAGCTAAGCCGACACCAAACGTAATGCCTCATCCAATGCACGTTGTTTGATAACCGCTCCTTGACCAAACCATGCTGAATCTAAACGATGGTCAATACTGCGAGCTTTACGTTGATGGTCAACAAACTCGGTCACAGAGTTTAATAAACCAAATGCTGTCCCCTTAGCAGACGATAACCCCGACCCTAAACCTTGACCTTCAAACAAAGTTTTAGCTTTGGCCATGGTTCTCTCAAACGATTGCATACTGGCTTGACCCTTCATTGCGGCATCACCAAAAACTTTGGCATAAAACTTATCGACCTCGGTACTTTTGACTTTACGTTCACTTAAGGTCTTTAAGCGATACATAAAGTCATCCCAAGCCGCGACAGAGACACCGAGTTGTTTCTTAACGGCTTGTGCATCAAACGTGGTATTGTGGGGAACTTTCACCGCCTGACCTTGACCATTTAAAGCTACCGCTAAAGTGTTATTACACACCACCCGAATACTGGTAAATTGCGCGGTTGTGGCTAAAGTACCATCACAAGCGGTTGCCAACAGCAAATAACCATTCGTGACATCATTACCGCGTAAGCTCATGGATTGCCCTGTTTTCGCCAATGCCCAAATCTTACGACCGCCTTTAAGTACGCCAGCCGTTTCTAACTCAAAGCCAGAGACTTCGGTTAAATCACGATAAAACTCTAAAATCTCACGCGGTTGAACCACTTGATAACGTTGACTAACAACCGATAAAGGGGCATTCGTATCTGAACGATACAACACCTTATTATCGGCAAAGGTACGGATAGATGAGGTTTGCTCATCACCTGTCATAAAACGGACAGGGGCTTCTAGAATGGACCAATCCATACCAGCTTGTTTAGCCCAAACCTCTAGGGGTTGTTGTTCTTCTAAATGATTACCTAAACCGTGCCATGGGGTTGCACCAACATAAGCCATCGATTCGACTAAATGTGACATGATAAATTCTCCGAAAATAAAGGATTCACTTGCTCAAGCTCAAAATGTGAGTAACGAAAGGCAATAACCAATTAATTAGCCACAGTAATGAGCAAAGGGATAAATCAAAGGAATGATAAAAAACGAAATGAACTGAGAGGGCAGTAGAGGGGATGAATGTAGTTAACGAGGCTCACTAAAGGTATAACCACAGCGTAAACACTTGTAGTTATCTAGAATGTTGTCATCAACAAATTCACCGAGTTTAGAGCCTGCCGTACCGCCAGCGACTCCTCCAAGAAAACCACCTAATAACGCCCCTGCAAAACCACCGACCACTGAACCGGCAGGGCCAACCACTGCACCAATAGATGCACCGACTCTCGCCCCATTTAGGGAAGCAGAAGCACCGCTGGCTGCTCCTGCAACAGTACCGACAGCACTACCTGTCTTTTTAGCCTGATTTAAGGTATCGACTTGATAAGATAAACAATAAGGACAACGCATAGTCATGATGATGAATCCTCTATCAATGAAATAGATAAAAAAGCCATAGACCTAGACGACCGTTGAGGCAGTCTAGGCTATGTCAAAGTATTAGAAATAAAAGGAAATGAGTTTGATTCACTCAGTTAAGTAATATGTATTTGAAAAATTTTGGAATGAGGGAGGCAGAAACCTATATGCAGATAAGGCTGATAACAAAGATCATTTATAATAAACAGTGACTGAAAAGAAGGATTGTAAATATCAGTGACCAATACAGTGACTAAAAATATTTTTTGACAAATAAAAAAGGCTTACAATTTTGTAAGCCTTTGTTTTATATGGTGGGTCTGCACGGACTTGAACCGTGGACCAAAGGATTATGAGTCCTCTGCTCTAACCAACTGAGCTACAGACCCGCTCGCGGTGGCGCGAGATTATAAGCATAAGTCTCAAGAAAGGGTAGATGTCAGCAGATAAAAAGTTATCGCTCAACAATAACATAGTATTTACGTACTTTTTCGACGACTTCAAATACGCCTTGAAAGTTTGGCGGAATGACACCTGCATCGCCAGCTTTAATTTCGTGAAAAGTGCCGTCGGACGCATGTAAACGCACGACGCCCGCAATAATTTGAAAAAACTCTTGCTTGTTTGCACTAAATGCAATTTGCCATGCCCCAATCTCACACTCCCATATCCCACAATTCATGGCAGGGTCTTGGTATAAGGCATAGGTTAAACGCGTTGGGTTGCCAGTCAGCAAACGTTCAGGTCGTGGGTAATCGACGGTCGCTTCAACTTCAGCACAGGGTTGGCCAGCAATATAAAGCGTAGACATGTTTGCTCCAAATCATATTTTTTAGGCATGTTAACAAAAAATGGGAGAAAATTGTCATTTTGATGATTTTACAATTTGATAATTGTCGAATTATAGAATAATATAGCCATATCAAATCAAAACTTGAGAGAAAATGCACATGTCAAACTTAGCTACCGTTATTACTGGCGCATCGAGTGGTATTGGTGAACAGTTAGCCAAACAATTGGCTTCGCAAGAACCACAAACTTTGGTGTTAGTTGCTCGTCGTGCGGAGAAATTAAACACTTTAGCTGAGCAACTCAGACAGACTCATTCCATTCGTGTGGAAGTGATTAGTTTGGATTTGGAGCAAGTGGGGGCGGCGCAGCAATTGGTTAAAGCCGTACAAGATTTAGGCTTAGAGATTGATACGTTAATCAATAATGCAGGTTTTGGCTTAAATGACCTATTTGCTGATATGCCTCTAGAGCGTATACAGGGCATGATGCAGTTAAATATGGTGGCTTTAACCGAACTCTGCCATGCGGTATTACCTGCCATGCGTCAGCGCAAACAAGGGCGTATTATGAATATTGCTTCTATCGCTGCTTTTCAAAGTTGTCCAAAGTTTGCCGCTTATGCGGCCACTAAAGCCTATGTGTTATCGTTGTCTGAGGCATTAGCTTACGAAGAAAAAACAAATGGGATTAAAGTCACGGCGATTTGTCCTGGTGCAACCGCGACCGCATTCCATGATGTTGCAGGCACTAACGGCACTCTATTAACTAAAATTATGGATTCGGCTGAGGATGTGGCTCGAAGTGCATTAAAAGCGCTTAATACAGGTAAGCCAGTCCTTGTCACAGGTGCAATCAATAAACCTTTACCGTTCTTTAATCGTTTATTACCACGTCAATGCGTGGTGTGGGTTGCTGGAAAAATTAACCAATAAAGATACGCAAGAGGGCTGTATAGCAGCCCTAAGCCTTGACTGTGTATTAGCCTTTAACCTGATGATAAGTCGAAGGTGTTGTAATCTTTGCGTTATCTAACGCACTGTTCCAGCCCCATGCTAATGCCACACAGGGAAAGGCTAAGGCGACAGTTAATAAGCTGGCTTGAATAACGTTTTGCATGATGGATACTCCATTGACATCGTGATGAGCTAAGCAAAGGCTTTTTGCTTCTTGTTGAGTAGAGTATTGGCTTAAAAAATGGAGCAAATGAGGAGGAAATGATAATTTTAAGCGCTTAGCTTAAAACGGTTGTCTGTGTCGTTGGTTATGAGCAATAGAGATATGCATTTAAAAGATGTGCGACTACCCACACAACGGTAGTAGTCGCTATAAGATATTAGTGAATATTCTCAGGCCATGCTCTGTTAATAATCGCCTCTAAATCACAATTTTTTGGCAAACAACCATAATTATGTTGGCCTTGTTGGCCTAAACGTGAGGCACAAAACGCATGGCTGACATAATCAGGCGCATGGCGTAAGAGTAATGCAGCTTGAAACGCTAAGGCCAAACGGTCAACCAAATCACGCGCCCGATATTCAAAATCGGCTAATTGTTGTAAGTCTTGTTGCAACTGGCTGACAAAAGCGTCTAACAGTGCGTTTTTACCTTGTGCTTTGCCAATTTCAGCAAAAAAGGCATGTACCACCGCAGGTGTTTTGTACATGGCGCGCAAAACATCTAAACATTGGACATTGCCACTGCCTTCCCAAATCGCATTAATCGGCGCTTCACGGTATAAACGGGGGAAAATACTATCTTCCATTACACCACTACCACCCATACATTCCATGGCTTCATAAGCGTGATTAGGTGTGCGTTTACAGATCCAATATTTACCCACGGCTGTACCTAAACGCACCAATAAATCTTCATGCGTATCATCACGATGGTCTAAGGCATAAGCCATGCGCATACTAAAGGCCAATGAGCCTTCATATTCCAAAATTAAATCGGCAAGCACATTTTGCATTAATGGTTGTTCAATTAAGCGTTTACCAAATGCAGCACGAATAGAGCAGTGGTGTAAGGCTTGGGAAACCGCCATACGTTGTCCAGCACTTGAACCGACCATACAATCAAAACGGGTCATGCTAACCATTTCAATAATGGTACGCACACCACGACCTTCTTCGCCAACCATCCAGCCCTCAGCGCCCCGAAACTCAACTTCGCTCGACGCATTAGAGACATTACCCATTTTGCGTTTTAGTCTAAGCACTTGCAGTGGATTTTTTTGGCCATTGCTTTGCCAGCGTGGTACTAAAAAGCATGACAAGCCACGTTGAGTTTGCGCTAACACCAAAAAGGCATCACACATGGGTGCAGACAAAAAGAATTTATGACCAACAATTTTATACAGTTGGCCACCACCTTCCGCCCCAACAGCGTAGGCTTTGGTGGTATTGGCTCGCACATCAGAACCGCCTTGTTTTTCAGTCATACCCATACCAATCGTTACACCTTGTTTTTGGTCAATGGGTACGTTGCGCGGATCATAAATACGCGAGGTGATTAATGGCAGCCACGTTTTGGCTAAGTCGGGTTGCAAACGAATGGAAGGTACAGCAGCAAAGGTCATGGTAATCGGGCAGCCATGACCGGCTTCCACTTGGCCTTGTAAGATGTTTTTTGCGGCACGAATTACATGTGCACCTGCACGATTATCTGTCCACGGAGAGGCATGTAAACCATGCTCAATCGCCGTTTTCATCAATTGATGATAAGCAGGATGAAATTTGGCTAAATCAACACGATTACCAAAGCGATCATGGGTATCAAATTCGGGTGGATATTTATTGGCTAAGAGGCCAAGTTCTAAATAATCGGCAGAACCTGTTAATGAACCAAACTCAATCAATTCTTGCTCAGCCAATGTACCACCTTCACGATGCAGGGCTTCTTGTAGTGCAACATCTTGTAAATACATGTTGTAATTAACTAATTCACGGCTGACGTTATTGACTTCGTGAGTGTCAGCAAGATAATCAGGGCTTGGGGAGTAAGGGGCATTCATGGCGGACTCCAGTATTTATTGGTGTTTTTGGTATAAAGTAAAAAAGTTGTGTTGGTTGAGCGTAGTCGAAACCACTTCGACTACGCTCAGTGTGCTAGTGTTTAGACCTTATCGCGAACTCACAATCTTCAACACATCCACATAGTTAGGTGGATTATCAATCACACCTTTGGCTAACAACATGTGGTGCATCACAGGTAAATTAAAATAAGGGACACCTGCCATTAAATGATGTTCGCGGTGGTAGTTAACCCGCAATGGGGCAACAGTCGCACGCGCCAACCAACCAGCATGGGTCGTGCGGGTGTTATCAAACATATTGCTACTACGTTGGGTGCAGGCATGTTCGGCCATATTACGAATACGAATAAATAAAGGAAAAGGAGTGATATACGCCAACACCCATAACCCATATAACCACGCATAACCCAGACTGGCTAAGACAACAAATAACACGCTATTGGTGATTAACATGCCATAACTATTTTTAAGAAAAGCAATAGGATAGCTGAGTAAAGAACGGTGTTGTTGTGGTAGCTTTTGGATGTTATTAGTAACTGACCATTGCAGAATTTCTAAATCCATTAACAAGCGACCGACTAAAAACTTTAAACCTGTTAAGCCAAAAATGTCACGGGCTAATTTTCGGGTTAATGACCACTTTGTGGTGGGTAAATCGGCAATCAAACAACGGTCTGGGTCTTCATTGGACGAGGTTTTGGCATGGTGTTGTAAGTGATAGGGACGATAATGGCTTAAATCATTCCAAATCGGCTTGGCACATAACCACGTCCCAATGGTTTGATTGAGTTGTTTATTGGCAAACAATGTACCATGTGCTGCATCATGCATCATAATTGCTAAACACAGTTGTCGCCCTGCAATCACCATTAACGCCAATAAGATAACCAACACCAAGCCTAAAGAACTTAAATGTTGGCTAGCCCACGCAACACTGGCAAAGGCTGCCGCAATGATTAGCCATGTTGATAACACCGCCCACCAGCCCATCAAATCGGAGCGCGTGGTGAGTTGTTTGATTTCTTCTCGGCTAAAAATGTCGGTAATTTTGGGGGGAGATGCAGACATTTTAACTGCTCCTGAATTATTTAGGCTCACTCTGAAAACTCCCTCTCCTTGTGGGAGAGGGTCGGGGTGAGAGATACCTCAATCAATTTGCGCCAAATCAAATGGCCTGCTTGGTCAAAAGCATGTACTGATTCAACAAAACGATGACGTTCAGCAACATCGACCCACGGCTCAGGCAATAACGGGTCAAACACCACTTGGCGAATGGCTTTACTACCCAGTAAAAAAGACTCTCGTGCCGCCACATCAGGCTCTAAACTCGGTGCATGGGCTAACCAATCCGCCATTTGTTGTTGTAATTGGCGATAGTGTTGATTAAGTGCAGTCCCATTCCACAATTGGCTAATACGTGTTTTTTCTTGTTCGCTAAACTGATTGGCATAAAAAACAAAGGCTTGTGCTTCTAAACCTAAACGACATAAACGTTGACGAATCTGACTCAAATTTTCATCAATATTATCAGGCCGCAAATAAAAGCCTGTTTCTAAACTCGCAAAACCCAACATTGCTAAGGCGCGTTCACGTTTGCGTAAGGCAGCACGGTCGGTGCGGCCTAAATGTTGCGTTAAAACGGCAATATAGCCACCTTGCCACGGCCTAATACGTTGCTCGGCAGTGCGCCATGTGGCGACTTCACCTGCAAGTTCTAAAGCGGATGCACCTAAACGATACGTCCCTCGACCTGCGGCTTCAATCAAACCATCAGCCGAAGCACGTGCTAGCGCGACACGAACACTGTTATCACTTAGACCAAACAATCGACAGGCGGCAATCGCGTCACGTACTGATAATGGCGAGTCGTTTGAGGCAAGCAATAAATCAAGGATTAAGTTTTTGGCATTGAGTTTCATTTGTTACATCAAAATAAATATGTTGATATTTTATGTAATATTACATAAATTAAATTCTAATGCAATTGTTTGTAATTTTAGAGTGAGGCAACATGACAGATAATTTAGTCACTTGGCAACGCCAAGAGAGAATAATGATTGTGACGATAAATCGTCCTGAAGCGCGTAATGCGGTGGATGGCTTAACCGCCCAAGCTTTAGCCGAAGCCTTTCGACGTTTTGAGCAAGATGAGCAATTAGACGTGGCCATTCTTACTGGTGCAGGTACTCATTTTTGCGCAGGGGCTGACTTAAAAGCGGTGGCGAGTGGTGATGCCACACGTATAAATCGTTTGCAAAAAGAAGGTGATGCACCCATGGGGCTATCACGTTTAATGCTAACTAAACCTGTCATTGCGGCGATTAGTGGTTATTGTGTGGCGGGTGGTTTGGAGTTGGCTTTATGGTGTGATTTGCGTGTGGCTGATAACACCGCAAAATTTGGCGTGTTTTGTCGTCGTTTTGGTGTGCCTTTAATTGATGGTGGCACAGTGCGTTTACCACGTGCTATTGGTATGAGCCGCGCCTTAGATTTGATTTTAACAGGTCGTGAAGTATTAGCCGATGAAGCCTTAGCCATTGGCTTGGCTAATCGTGTGGTTGAGCAAGGCCAAGCCTTAAGCGCAGCGATTGCATTGGCTCAGCAGCTTTCTGCTTTTCCTCAAGCGTGTTTACGCCATGACCGTCTAAGTGCCTATCAACAGTGGGGCATGAACGAAACCCAAGCCTTAGCGAATGAATTTGAACACGGTTGGCAAACCTTGGTTTCGGGTGAAACTCTACAAGGTGCACAACGATTTAACCAAGGCCAAGGCAAACATGGTCAGTTTGATCATTAAGTTTGATGTGTGACAAAGAGAATAAATATGCAAAATTTACAAACCATGACCTACGAAAAAACAGGTCGTATTGCCCGTATTACCCTAAATCGTCCTGAGCGTGGTAATGGTATTACTATGGATTTGCCGCGTGAATTAGCCGCTTGTGTCGAGCGTGCCAATTTAGACCCCGACGTGCACGTCATTGCCTTATCGGGTAATGGTTCAGGTTTTTGTGGTGGTTATGATTTAGTGGATAGCGCGCAAAACATGACTGTTGAAAATCAGCAAGCTCAACAGTTACGCGGTTCTCCTTTGGATCCTTTGGTACAAATGGCCAACCACGTTCCCAATACGGCGTGGGATCCAACGGTGGATTATGCGATGATGAGTCGTAATGTCAAAGGTTTTATGAGTTTGTTTCACTCCGATAAACCTGTGGTGTGTAAAGTACATGGTTTTTGTGTCGCAGGTGGCACAGACATGGCTTTATGTTCAGACTTATTGGTAATTGCTGATGATGCCAAAATTGGTTATCCGCCAGCACGTGTTTGGGGTTCGCCAACCACCGCGATTTGGGCGTATCGTTTGGGCATAGAAAAAGCCAAACGTTTGTTATTTACGGGTGACTGTTTGTCGGGTAAAGAAGCGCAACAGTGGGGCTTGGCAATTGAATCTGCACCGATAGAACAGCTAGACGAGCGTTTTGAAAGTTTATTAGCACGTATTGCCCAAATGCCGATTAATCAATTGATTATGATGAAATTATTACTTAACCAAACGGTGATGGCACAAGGTTTACACAGTACACAAATTCTAGGCACGGTGTTTGATGGCATCACCCGCCACACCAAAGAAGGTTATGCTTTTCAACAACGTGCTGCCGAAGTAGGCTTTAAGCAAGCAGTACGTGAGCGAGATGAGCCATTTGGTGATTTTGGCATGTCAACGTTTAAGGGCTAGTTTAGCTTGTTGCACCAGCGTCTCTTTGCTAGATTTTGACAACTGTTTGAGTTGATACTCGCGTTGACTGGCTAAGCGACGGTCAGCATGCGATTCAACATACACTAAGGTGACAGGGCGGCGGCTTTGCGTGTAGCGTGCGCCGCCTGCCAATAGACCATTATGCTGAGTCAGGCGTCGCTCAAGTTGGGTGGTGATGCCTGTGTATAGGCTATTATCCGCACAACGCACCATATAACAAAACCACATTATAAGGCCTTTACTTTTTGCTCAGCGCAACGCTCACATTGCCAAAGAGTCACTAATTTGCCTTGTTTCACGTCAAATTGTTTTTCTTGTACCATACGCCACCGATGAAACCCATGTTGACACAAGCCTTTAGCGGTGGTTTTGGGTTTCTTAAAAGGCAATATCACGGCCATAGGGGAGCTCCTAAGTTATCACTTTCTCGTCATTCGCTGTCGTTTATGCCTCAATAAACCACACAATCACCAGAAAATTGCGTAAGCTATCGGCTTTTTATACCGACCTTTCAGTAATGAAACAAGCGACCGCTCTTAATATTCTCAAAGCAGGGCATAATGTCTTTTTAACAGGTTCAGCAGGGGCAGGTAAAACCTACACCCTGAATCAATACATTCATTATTTACGCGCCCGTCAGGTCACGGTGGCAATCACCGCCTCAACAGGCATTGCCGCCACACACATGAACGGCATGACGATTCATGCGTGGTCGGGAATTGGTATCAAAGACCAACTCGATGACGATGACTTGGCTCATATGTTTGACCGTAAATATTTACGCAGTCAAATTGACGATGCTCAAGTCTTGGTCATTGATGAAGTGTCGATGCTGCATGGCAAGCAATTGGATATGGTCAATCAGGTGCTTAAGTATTTTAAGCAAAATGATGAGCCGTTTGGGGGGCTACAACTGATTGTAGCGGGCGATTTTTTTCAGTTGCCGCCTGTGAGTAAAACCAATGAAGCCAATCGTGACAAATTTGCCTTTATGTCAGCCGCATGGCAAGAAGCAAAATTTAAGATATGTTATTTAACCGAACAACATCGCCAGCAAAATAATCAACTGAATCAGATTTTGAACGAAATTAGGGCACAGGCGGTCAGTCAGCACAGTATTGAGCAACTGTTGGCAACCCGTCAACACACACTAGAATCCGACATCACCCGTTTGTTTACGCATAATCAAGATGTAGAGCAAATCAACCAACGGCACTTTGGCAGTATTGCGGGGGACGCACAGTTATTTGTAGCGGAGCGTAAAGGTAACGAAAAGCTGGTACAAACCTTAGTCAGTAATGTGCGCGCACCCGAGCAACTGTCACTCAAAATAGGTGCAAAAGTCATGTTTGTAAAAAACAACATGGAAAACGGCTATATCAATGGGACTTTGGGCGAGGTGGTGGCGTTTGAGCGCGACATCAACGACCGTTTGCTGCCTAAAGTCAAATTACGTGATGGCTCATACCGTTTAGTTGCTCCAGAAACATGGTCGATTGATAACGACCAAGCCAAGTCCTTAGCCAGTTATAGTCAAATTCCTTTGTGTTTAGCGTGGGCGATTACCGTCCATAAAAGTCAGGGTATGACCTTAGAAGCCGCCGAGATTGATTTAAGGCAGACCTTTGAGCAAGGGCAGGGTTATGTGGCTTTATCGCGCTTAAAATCTCTCGAAGGTTTGCGCTTATTAGGCTTAAATGACATGGCCTTGCAACTTGACCGTTTAGCGTTTAAGGCTGACCAGCGTTTTCAGGCCTTATCTCAAGAGGCGGAGTCGGTGTGGGCAACCCGTGACGGTCGCCATGAGCACGAGCAATTTATTCGACGCTGTGGTGGTTCGTTAAACGAAAAAGAAATCGAAAAATACGAAAAACGCCTGCGTAAACAGCAAAAAAGTACGACAGATGCTCATACAGTAGAACAAACCAAAGTGCTATTTGCACAAGGCCTAAGTCTGGTTGAGATTGCGAAAGAGCGAGAGCTGATGCAAACCACGATTATCAATCATTTAGAAAAAATCATGGCTCAAGACCCCAGTTTTGACCTCAGCCGCATCAAACCTGCGGACACCGTGTTAGAGGCGGTCAAAAAAGTCTATCAGCAGGTACTAGCCGACGATAAAGATGAACATTTTAATAACGATGGTTCACTCAAATTGCGGCCTCTCTTTGAAGCGTTGCAACAAAAAATTGGTTATAACGACATTAAACTGGCCTTATTATTTGTTGAGGTTTAGGAGTCATCTTCATGTATCGCCTATTAGTCCATTTATTACTCAGTGTCTGTGGTTTGGGATTGGCCGATTATTTATTCGACGGGGTACGTTTTGACCATTTTTCGACCTTATTTGGGGCAGCCGTATTATTGGCATTTGCGAATGGCATCATTAAACCTTTACTGATTTTATTGACCCTACCCATTACGGTATTGAGTTTGGGCTTGTTTTTGTTGGTTATTAATGCAGCAGTATTAGGTTTGGTGGCGGCATTATTATCGGGCTTTTATTTAGACGGTTTTATGTCAGCTTTATTGACATGGTTTATTGTTGCCGTCACACAAGGTATGGGTAATTTGTTATTAGGCAAAAAAAAGAGTAGTTAGGGACTGTTGACGTTTTGCGTGTGAGCCGCGTCGCAGATAAAAATTTCCTCAGACAAGGCATAAAACGCAGATAATAGTGAATCTATTGGCAAGTTTTGCCACACAGTAGGAGACGATTCTTGACACAACCCCAATCAAAAGATCAACAGCCCCTAAGCTAAATACCCCAGAAAACAAGCAGTCACAAAAAAAGGCTGCATTAGGCGGTTTAGCTTTTTAAGCTCTAGGTCTTCAATTTGGGAGCGACTCATGAGTACGATGCAATTAAGCCGTGAAGGCAGCGTGTGGATTTTGACCTTAACGAATGGCGAAAACCGCTTAAACGATGATGTGATTGCCGAATATCATGCGGCCTTAGATACGGTCGAACACAGTGAAGGTAACGGCGCGTTAATTATTACCAGTGCCGACCCCAAATTTTGGAGTAATGGCATTGATTTGAACTTTGTACAAGAAAAAGGCGGTATGGCCTATTTAGTTAAAGAGTTTGCCCCCCGTTTAGACCAATTATTACTGCGTATTGCCTTATTTCCATTGCCTGTGATTGCGTGTTTAACAGGTCACGCCTACGCGGGTGGGGCACTGATTGCGGCTGCATGTGATTTTAGAACCATGCGTGCTGACCGTGGTCGTTTTTGTTTTCCTGAAGTCGATATCAAAATTCCGTTTACGCCCATTATGACCGAAATTGTTCGTTTATTGCCTAATCCAAACATTGCATGGCACATGGCGATTACGGGCTTAGCGCTGGGTGGCGAAGAGGCCGCAGCCGCAGGCGTAGTCGATAAAGCACTGGGGCAAGAGGCGTTATGGCCAACTACCTTGGCATGGGCTACCGAATTAGCCAAAAAAGACCGACAAACCTATGCCTTGATTAAGCGTCGTTGGCGTCATCAGTTTGCGCAATTTCAGCCGCGCTAATCGCTTAGGACTTACGCGGTTATCGCTTATTGGTTCATATTTCAATCGTTTTTAACGGTTTTGTATTCACAAAACGCCGCTTATTTCGGTGAAATGCGTAAGTCTAGCTCTGTTAGATGCTCGGCTAAATAGTTGAGCGGAGCATCTTATGTCACTTAAGTCTTCATCAAACGGTCAATCGCTGCCCGATAATCCCCATTGACAACGAGCTCACTGTCAAATTCACTATGAATATGTTCATTGTCCAAAATCAAACCGTGTTTAAGACAAAACTGTAGTCTTAGGCTATCTTGTTCAACGGCATGGTTTTGTTTAGCTTGTTGATATTTACGATAGATAGTCTTTAGTTCTTGTTCTAAACCTTCAATTTGGTCGCGCATTTTATGAATTAATGCCGCCGCATACAGTTCTTCGTTAGAAGCAAAAGGAATATTATGAACGGAGCGCGTCAAATAACATAAGACTTGGTCTAACGAGTTGGCACGATAGCCAAAGGGATTAATTACGGGCTTAGGCGTTGCCTTCATCGTGATACTCCTTTTAGCGATTGGTCATGACAATAAGGCGTATTTTTAACTATAAGTCAGTTCATCGTTTTGACAAGTACATCACAAAATTAATTTGGCCTATACGCGGCTGCAAACCCACAGGGCGTACTGAGTAGATAGAGGATGACATCATGCGTGCGTTGGTATTGCTTTACTGTTGTACGTGCTTTCCGTTGACGGCACAGGCGTTTACTGTGGCTTTATGGGGCGATATGCCTTATCAGCGGCATGAAGATGGCAATGCAACTCACGGCAAATTAGCTAATTTAATCAATGACATCAATAAACATGCCGTCGCATTTAGCGTGTTTACGGGAGACACCAAAGATGGGAGTACGGTCTGTCGTGATGAGGTGATTGGTCAACAAACCTTAGCCATGTTTCAACGCTTAACAGCACCCGCTATTTATGTCTTAGGCGATAACAAATGGACAGACTGCCATCGGCACAGCAATGGGGCGTATGACAGTTTGGAGCGTTTAGCCTTTTTACGTAACACCTTTTTTAGTCAAGCCTACAGTTTAGGCAAACGCAAAATCAGACTGACGCGTCAAGCACACTATCCCGAAAATAGTTACTGGCAACACAAAGGGGTATTATTTGTTGGCTTACATGTGACGGGTAGCCAAAATAATCACATCAACATGGCCGATTGTTTACAAGCAGAAAGCGCACGCACAGAGGCAGACTGTGTGGCTAATCAGGCCGAATATCTTGCTCGTGACGAGGCAAATGTGGCTTTTTTACAACAGAGTTTTGCGCTTGCCAAGCAACAACATTTGGCAGGCATCATGGTGATTATTCAAGCAGATATGGGCTTTGATTTGCCCGAAACGCCGATAAAAGACGAGCGTGCTGCACCGAATGTGTCTGCTTACAATCGGTTTTTAGGGGAATTAGCCAATCAAACGGCTAATTATCAAGGCCAAGTGTTATTGGTACATGGTGATACCCACTTTTTTAAGCTCGACAAACCCCTATACAGTCCAACCCGCTTATTAGCAAATTTTAGCCGCTTACAAACCTTTGGTAGTCCGAATATACATTGGGTGAAAGTGACAATAAATACCCAAACAGCCCATGTGTTTAGGGTAGAGCCAATGCTAGTCAACGCCAACATTTCCCCCTGATGGGGTGATACACGGGAATTGACCTTAAAGACCACGTATTGAGAAAAAAATACATAGCCAAGCCAATGTTTACGATGTAAACTTTCGCGCATTGTTTTGGGATTTATCAGTCCTGTGTTCTTGATTAGCAAGGTAGATTAACCATGAGCCAAGCCTATCCGCATTTAATGCAACCCTTAGATTTAGGATTTACCCAACTGCGTAACCGCGTGGTGATGGGGTCTATGCACACAGGGTTAGAAGACCGTTTTTATAATTATCCTAAGTTAGCGGCCTATTTTGGCGAACGTGCTAAAGGGGGCGTGGGTTTGATTGTCACAGGCGGTATTTCGCCTAATCGTGAAGGTTGGTTGTTGCCCTTTGGTGGCACGATGAACCGTATTACCGATGCAGTCAATCATCGTTTAGTCACGCATGCCGTTCATAAAGAAGGTGGCAAAATTTTATTGCAAATTTTGCATGCTGGCCGTTACGGTTATCATCCTTTTGTGGTCTCCGCTTCTGCGACAAAATCGCCTATTTCCATGTTTAAACCGCGTGAAATGTCTGAGCGTGGTATTGCCAAAACCATTGCTGCTTATGGTCGTTGTGCGCGTTTGGCCAAAATTGCGGGTTATGATGGCGTAGAAATTATGGGTAGCGAAGGCTACTTGCTCAATCAATTTTTGTGTGCGCGTGTTAATCAACGAGATGATGAATGGGGCGGCAGCATTGAAAACAGAATGCGTTTTCCTGTTGAAGTCGTGAAGCGTATTCGTAAAGTGGTCGGTAAAAATTTTATTATTGCCTATCGTTTGTCGCTGTTAGATTTGGTCGAAGGCGGCAATACATGGGATGAAGTGGTTGCAGTCGCTAAAGCCTTAGAACAAGCTGGCGTGACCTTATTAAATACGGGCATTGGTTGGCACGAAGCGCGTGTGCCCACGATTGTGACGTCTGTGCCTCGTGCTGCCTTTGCCGATGTCACCGCACGCATCAAAAAAGAAGTCTCTATTCCTGTCATAGCGTCCAATCGTATCAATATGCCTGATACGGCCGAAGCAATTTTGGCGCGTGGTGATGCCGACATGGTGCAAATGGCGCGTCCCTTTTTGGCAGACCCTGATTGGGTGAATAAAGCCGCCGCCAATAAAGCCGATGAAATTAATACCTGTATTGGCTGTAACCAAGCCTGTTTAGACCATGCCTTTAACAATAAGCGTGTCAGTTGTTTGGTGAATCCACGGGCTTGCCACGAAACCGAATTAGTCTATATCAAAACGTCTAAAGCCAAACGTATTGCGGTGGTGGGTGCAGGGCCAGCAGGTTTATCGGCTGCTACCGTGGCCGCAGAACGTGGCCATTATGTGACCTTATTTGAAGCCAGCTCAGAGATTGGTGGTCAATTTAATGTGGCCAAACAAATCCCTGGTAAAGAAGAATTTTACGAAACCATTCGTTATTTTGGCCGTCAATTAGAGCTAAAAGGCGTAACAGTTAAATTAAATCAACGGGTATCGCGTGCCGATTTAGAAGCACAAGGTTTTGATGAAGTGATTGTGGCGACAGGTATTGCACCACGCAACCCCCCCATTAAAGGCATTGAACATCCTAAAGTGTTGTCTTATTTGGATGTATTGCGCGACAAAAAGCCTGTGGGTCAACGGGTGGCGGTGATTGGTGCAGGTGGCATTGGTTTTGATTTGAGTGAGTTTTTATTGCACGATGCTTCAGTCAGCTTACCAATCTCAACCCAAGCATGGTGTGCCGAATGGGGCGTTGATTTACAAGCCAAAGTCGAAGGCGGTTTAGTTGAACCCGAACACAAAGCTCCTCTACGTCAAATTTATTTGTTGCAACGTAAAGAATCCAAAGTGGGTGCAGGCTTGGGCAAAACCTCTGGTTGGGTACATCGCGCCGTGATGCAAAAAAATAACGTGGCGATGATGTCAGGTGTGGAATACCGCGAAATTAACGATAATGGTTTAGTGATTGCCATTAACGGTAAAGAGCAATTATTAGCCGTTGATAACGTGGTGATTTGTGCAGGTCAAGAGTCCTTACGCGAGCTAATGCCCAAAGAAGGCGAAAGCACCCGCGCTAATTATTATCAAATTGGTGGCGCGGCTTTGGCCAGCGAGTTAGATGCTAAACGCGCCATTAAAGAGGGCGCAGAGGTCGCTGCCAAGTTATAAGGTGACGGGTGTAGGATAATCGATATTGTCCTACACAAATTAAAGAGATCATCGACGACAGCAAACAGCTTTGCTAGCATACGCCAAATCAGCAGCGAGTAAATGGTATGTTTGATGTCGTCATCTTGTTCTTTTTGCTAGGTGTCTTTGCCCGTCTTGTTAAATCTGACTTAAAACTTCCCGACCAACTCTACGAAACTATTTCCATCTATCTTTTATTAGCCATTGGCTTAAAAGGTGGTTTAGAACTCTCCAAGCAACCCTTATTAACGCTCTTACCAGAAGTCATTTTGTTAATGGCCTTGGGTTTTGCTATTCCATTTTTGTTGTATCCTTTTTTTAGAGTGCTCAAATTATCGGCTGTTGATAGCAGTGCTTTAGGGGCTCACTATGGCTCGGTGAGTGTAGTCACTTTTGCTATAGTCATGGCGCAGTTGGCCGCCCAAGAAATCGCGGTAGAAGCGCATGCCCCACTATGGGTGGCGGTGATGGAAGCCCCTGGTTTGGTGGCAGGCGTCTTATTGGCTAAGATGATGAGTCGTCAAACTAATAATCAACAAGTGTCGTGGGGTGTTTTAGCCCATGATGTCTTATTTGGTAAAAGCGTCCTTTTGCTTGTTGGTGGCTTATTGATAGGTGCGATGGCAGGCGAAAAAGGCATAGCTCCCATCAAAATGGTGTTTATTGACCCGTTCAAAGGCTTGTTAGCTTTTTTCTTGATGGAGTTGGGCTTAATTGTCGGCAGCCGTCTCAAAGAAAGTACCGTCTTAAGTTGGCGTGTACTGGTGATAGGCCTCTGTGTGCCCCCTGTCTTGGCAGTATTAGGCGCGTTGGTGGGTATGACGTTGGGTTTGTCAGTCGGTGGTGTTGCGGTTATCGCAACCTTAGCTGCCAGTGCCAGTTATATTGCCGCACCCACAGCGATGCGTATCGCTGTCCCCGAAGCAAATCCTGCGTTATCCATTACCATTGCCTTAGCGATTACCTTTCCCTTTAATATTGTGATTGGCATTCCCTTGTATATTCAGTTAGCGAAATATCTCAGTATGTAGACTGGGTATTTGAAGGTGAATAACGGATATACAACCATCTCGTATGGCATATATTCCGCACTCGTTATCACGTTTCGGGACACGAAATGTGATAGCGAGTCAGATAAAGTGATGCTATTGTCCTTTTTGCACATGACAGCACACCGCATTTAGGCGTATAGTCAAGAGCATATATTAGTACCATAGTACCTAAATACAATTATAGGATAGCGCCATGACTTCTTTATTCCTGACCAAAGCGAAAGCCAAAGCCCAATTAGTCGGTATTAAAACGGCAATGACCCTGATTCCTGCGCCTAAACCAACCGTATTTTCGGGCGAGGGGGCAGCTCTCAAGGTTTGCCAAGCGATTGCGGGCTTTGGCCATCGCCATGTTTTAGTGGTATCAGATAAAATCTTAAATAATTTAGGCGTATTAGCCCCCCTTACACAAACTTTAGAGAGTCATGGTGTCAAAGCCACTATTTTTGATGGCGTGTTGCCAGACCCCACCCAAAGCATTGCAGTGAGTTGTTTACAGCAGTACAAAAATGCAGGCTGTGATTCGGTGTTAGCCGTTGGCGGTGGCTCATCTATTGATGTGGCTAAAGTGGTGGCATTAGCAGCAACCAATAACAAAACCCCTCAACAATTAGTCGGTATCTTAAAAGGCCGTAAAGCCAGCGCGCCTTTATATGCCGTGCCAACCACCGCAGGGACAGGCTCAGAAGTGACCGCAGGGGCGGTGATTTCTGATGACCAAACACACGTCAAAGGTTTAGTGATTGACCCCAAAGTTGTGCCAATTATGGTGGCGCTCGATTCGGGCATTATGGCGGGTATGCCACCTAAGGTCACGGCAGAGACGGGTTTAGATGCTTTAACACATGCGGTAGAAGCCTTTATTAGTGATTTTGCCGCTCAAGAATCTGATTTATATGCCCGTTCGGCCATTAAGTTGATTGTGCAAAACTTACGGGTTGCCTATAAAGAGCCAAAAAATCTAGCGGCTCGTGAGGCCATGGCTTTAGCCTCCCATTATGCAGGTTTGGCGATTAATTTAGCGGGCTTGGGTTATGTGCATGCGATTGCGCATCAATTAGGTGGGCACTATGGCTTACCGCATGGTTTGAGTAATGCGATTGTCCTGCCGCATGTTTTGGCTTTTTCGCGTCCCGTCATTGATAAACGTTTAGCGGAATTAGCGCGTTTTTGCCAACTTGTGCCTCAAGAAGCCTCACAAGCAGTAGCGGCTCAAGCCTTTATGACCGAAGTACAGGGCTTATTAAGTGACTTAAATATTAAGTCTGTTGTCCCCAATATGAAGACTGACGATTTTAATGAAATTATGGTTGCTGCCTTCAGTGAGGCACACGGTACTTATGCTGTGCCCAAATACATGACCGAGCAAGACTGCCAGCAAATGTTATATGTGATTTCACAAGGCGCATAAACCCCATGACGACGCTCCCTCAAAGCCCATAAGCTGAGGGAGCACGCTCACCGTATTTAACGTAATTCGGCAAAGGCCAAACCTGCACGCTGCGTTAAACGCATAATTAAGCGTTCCCCCAACAACGTGGCAGGTGTCCAAAAACCACCCGTTGCTTCGGTTTTGGGGATATCACACGCCAAACACACGGCGGCTTCACCCAACATTTTAGCGGTTGAGCCATAACCAGGGTCACGGTCACCTGTCACTTTGACGGTGAGTTTTTCACCTTGTTGACCGATACCAAACAGACGTATGTCAAAAAATCCTTTTTCTTGCTGGCGAGGACTCGGCCCTTCACCTGCTTGCGGGACAATTTTTTCGACGAGCGGTCGGGTGAAAGGTAGAGCTGTCACGGCAACAAAACTCGCTAAACCAACGGCGGTGCCTGCGGCTAACATACTGCCGAGTAGACCACGGCCTGTGAGCATGGTTTCATCGTATTCAAAAGCAGTGCCGTATTTATAGCCAGACAGAGCATTACTGCGGTGTACGACTTTGGTATTAATACCTGCCATGACAAAGGGGGCAGACCAAGCCTGCGCGTCTTTATCGTATTCGGCAAAATTAAGGTTGGGTTGTTTAGGCAGTGTTTGGCTACTAGGTGGGCATAAGGCATAGGGATTAGCCATAAAACGGCGTAACTCAGGATTATCAGCCGCTTGTTTAATTAGCTCCATCATACTGGCGACTGTACCGCCCGAAAAGCCACCACGAATCGCTTTTACCCGCAATTTGACGCGGGTGAAGGGACGACCAAAACGCTGTTGAGCAATTTGCTGCAAAAAGAATGTCCCTAAATCGGACGGTAAGGAGTCAAAGCCACAACAGTGAACAATACGCGCACCACTGGCTTGTGCCATACTTTGGTATTGGTCAATCATTTGCGCAATCCATTGCGGTTCGCCCGTTAAATCACAATAATCTGTGCCTTGTTCGGCACAGACTTTGACCAGCGTTGAGCCATACAGGGCATAAGGGCCAACGGTAGACACAACGGCTTGTGTACGTTGACACATCGACGCTAAGGCCGATTCATCGTGGGCATCCGCAATGATGACGGCTAGGTCATTAGCGGCTTTGCCTAAGTCTTTTTTGACTTGTGCTAACTTACTGGCCGAACGGCCAGCAATCGCCCAACGTAATTGTTGATTAACACCATAAGTTTGGACTAAATAACGTGTTAATAATTGCCCCACAAAACTGGTCGCACCATACACAATAAGTTGATACTGAGACATAAGTGGATAACCTATAACAAATTTAGAGAATAGTACCTGCTTTTAATCAGCACCTTAGCACAATCGTTTAACAATCTTTCACTTTAGGAGCAAAATAAATGCCTAACGCAGCGAAGGCTGACCTACTTTTAGTCGTTGTCACCTTATTAGCCGCAGTCAGTTGGATTATGTCTAAAGAGGCGGTCATGATTATGCCGCCACTGTTATTTATGGGCTTACGTTTTTTATTGGCTTCGGGTTTGTTGGCAGTGATTGGTTGGCAACATTTGCGCCAATTAGATGCTTATGCCATTAAGCGCAGTATGGTCGCAGGTTTGGTGTTTGCTTTGGGGATGAGTTTGTGGGTGATGGGTTTGTTTACAGGCACACACGTTGGCGAGGGTGCGTTTTTAACCAGTTTGGGTGTGGTGTTAGTGCCTGTGATTGGTAAGCTATTTTTTGGTGAGAAGCAAACGCGCAGTAATTGGCTAGCGTTGCCTTTTGCTGTTGTTGGATTAGCTTTGTTGTCGTTAAAAAATGGTTTTAATCCCGAGGTGGGGCAGTGGTTTTATGTGACCGCCGCTTTTGTTTTTGCGTTGTTTTATCGTTTAAATACTTCAGCAGCTAATCAAACGGTGCGCCAATTAGCTAATGGTCAACAACACGTGGTGGCTGGTGTGCCACCGATTGCTTTAACCTCCATTGTGTTGGCGATGGTGGGCATAGTGGCCAGTATTATTTCGTTGGTTTTTGAGCCGTGGCAAAAAACGATGGCTGAGTTTTCGGGAGCGATGTTTGGGTGGATTGTGGCCAGCGCGATTATTGGCACAGCGGCACGATTTTTAATTCAAACCTACGCCCAAAGTTTGTCACAGCATACGCATGGTGTGGTGATTTTGGTGGTTGAACCTGTGTGGGTGGCGTTGTTGGCAGCAGCTTGGTATGGCGAAAGTATGTCAGGTCAACAATTAGTGGGCTGTAGTTTGATTTTGTTGTCGTTATTGGTGAGTCGTGCCAAAGCATTGAAGGCGTTGTTAAGGTTAGAGGGGTGAGGTGTGGTAGGATGGGTTGAGGGATGAAACCCATCATGTTGATTTGGCTAATAAAGTGAGGGTTTCCTTTGTCAACCTACGCTACCTCACTTTGAGATTAGCTTATAGAGATATCTATCTTATTTGCGGCTATTTCAAAAAAGCTATCAATTGGTTGATAAAAAGTCCGATAGTTTAGAAATAACTTCAGATGTGGAAATAATTTATTAAACTCTTCAGAATTAACTTGATTTTTGGGCAAGGTTTGTAGAGTGTGGTAATTATGCCAATCGGCTAACATCCCTAAAATCGAATATGTTCCTACGTCAGATTTATAGACCCTGTGACCTTTATCTAGCTTACTACCTAAGTAGGCACTGATTTCTAAATCATTAGTCAGTAATTTTTTAAAAGTCTGTATATCTTTTATTTTTAGCACAATAGCATATAGGATAAAACTTGCGAAAGTCTCTCTATCTTGGGTGTTTGAAAAAACATATAAGGCAATTGCTTTTTCAATATCTCTTAAGGAGAGTTTAAAAAGATTGGCTAGTGCAAAAAACTCTAAAGTATTGATACTAACGTCTTGATATTTCTTTAATTCACATTTAATAAAATTAAAGATAGCTGACTCGTAATAGTTGTTAGGATTATCGGAATGAGGCTTAGGCAGGCTAAAAAAGAAGTTCACAAATTTGCCTAAATAGGTTGCTGCATCTGTTTCTGAACCATACACTCCTTTAATCGCATGATGAAGTTGCTCTCGGTTAAGCAATAAGACAAAAACCACATTTTCGACATTAAAAAAGTGTTTAATTCGTTCAATCAGTTTAATAGCAAAGTCAGGTCGACAACGGTCTAATTCATCAATAAAAATAACAATTGGCTTCTCGTCTTCTTTGGCAAATATTTCTAATTTTTCTTTGAAGTTTTTAATGCTTTGTTTTTCAGATTCGTGATTGTCGAACTTTTCTTGAATCCATTCGTTTACTCCTTCTATACTATTTTCTTTAATATTATCAATAACCTCTTTAATATCTTCAGATAATCCAATTTTACCTATTGTTATCAATCCCATTAAATTAAGTAAAGATGTTGCTGCTAATGGCAATATAGTTTTCATCACAGATGCGGAGGCCTGAATAAAATCTTGGCTGATACTCTGATGTTTTTTTATCAGTTGAGCAATTTCTGTGGCAATCAACAAAAACGGGTCTTCAACATAATCATTTTCAAAGGCATCTATATAAATCGTTCGATAATTTTGTTCATCACTTTGTAAATAAGCATTCCAATGACGACCAAACCATGTTTTACCTTCACCCCAAGGTGTATCAATAGCCAATACAGCACCCGCTTTTAAACGAGATAGATAATTCGTCATTTTCTTTGCAAATTTTTCACGTTCTAGTACATCGCCTTCAAATGGAGTTTCAATATTATTAAAATCATCAATTTTATGGGTTAAATTGTGTAATTGCTCAGACATTTAATTACTCCCTCACTAGGTCTAAAATCAATATGATAGTATTTGTTTTCATAGGCTTCTATCAGTGTGACTAAAATATCACGTTCGTCTGCTTCAAGCGTTCCATCCATTGCTTGAAAAATAGACTCTAAACGAATAAAAGCAGCCGTTAAATCATTATCATTACGAATAGGCTTAATATTCATTAACGGTCTCCACAAGAATCCTACCGTACCTCACTCGCTGCTTTACACTGTTGATAATGCACATCAATTTCGTCAACAAATCCATTATTAAACGTAAATTGCAAACAACCATAAGCCATCGTGTAAAAATAATCACCACGACGAGTAAACGCAGGTTGACCATAACGAGCCACAACAAGCTCTTGGCTTTGCTGCAATAGATTTGGGGTAACAGAACCTTTAAAGTCGCGTCGTACCTCAATAAAGTTATTACCTGTGTACATAAAAAAATTATGATTTAAAAAGAATACACCGCCACCGTAGTTATAACTCTCGCCATCAGGGGTATCACCTGTTGCACAAGGGAGTGCGTTTTTAACCTCTTGTTGGCTAGCCGTTGCCTTTAAACCATTTAAAGTACCTTTATCCAAATCAAAAACAATACGCTCACAACCTGAATACGTTAATTTCTCAGGCAAGCGTAACGAGTCCAAAACGGCTGTACTTTTTTTCGGTTTTAGCTGCAAAGAGTCATAAATGCTTGTGCCATTAGGATTGTTTTCGCGTTCTTTTTGCATATCGTCTACAGACATATCTTTTTTGGAGTTGTCAGGTAAACGTAAAGACTCTAACACGCTGCTTTGTTTAGTCGATTGACTGTATTTGTCTCGCCGACTTTCGGCCAATGCCACAAAACTACCATTGGGAAATTGTTTTAAGTAGGCGCGGTAATCATTGGCATCAGTGGAGTTTTTAATTTCGTCCCAAAATTGTTTGTCGGCACTGCTGTTGTGATTGATAGTCGTGCTGTTATCAATAATCACGGTACAAGGTTGGTCAGTTGGGCAAGGCACAAACACAAACGATTCGCGGCCTGTATCGTTCATCCAAGCAGGCACTTGATTTTTACCTGCGGCTTTGGCCAGTTGTAAGGCTTTAGTTTTTACCGCAGGAAAAAACGCATCAGAGGAATAACCTTGTCTATTTTTATGACGATTGAGTTCTTCTATCGCCACACGAGTAAACACGCCATTACGACTTTGATTATCGGTGGGCAGTTTATCGAGTGAGGTACTGCCGTTGGAGGTGGCATAAATCACTTCAATTTGTTTGGAGAGGGGCTGGCTTGGCGTGGACTCTTCGACCACATCCGCACCCCGATTAATCACCTCATTACGACAGGCATCAATCATAAATAAAATCGAACCGACATCGGGGTCAATTTTATTACTAATAGTTTCGGCAATTTGTTTTAGGGCAATGGCGTTTTGTTGAATCGCTACTTTGTTGCCACGACTAGGTGCGGGGGTATTGCTGGCGATTAAATAACCTTCGGTACTGCCACTGTCGGTAGGAATCGCTGCCCCATGTCCCGAATAGAAAAAAATCACACGGTCATCAGGACGTAGATTTTGGCTAAATTGCTGTAGTGCTTGATTAAAACGCTCGTTATTGACTTCACCTTGGTCGTTACGTGTGACTAAAGTCGTTTCAAAACCTAAGTTTTGTAAGGTTTGTGCCATGTCTTCGGCATCGTTACGTGAATTTTGCAGTCGTGACCAATAGTTATAATCTTTAATGCCCACCACAAGGGCTTTTTGTCCTGCGAGGATTGTTGGTGATGCTAACAAACTTGCCATCACTAATAAACTAGCAGTTATGAACTTAAACATCATGATACCAATCTTTAAAAGTAAATTATCATCGGTAGCCTGTGTGAAGTGCAACGTAACACAGGATTACCCCATTTAAAGCATTGTTTTTCCTGTATTTCGCTACGCTGCATACAGGCTACTTAACTGCCAATTATTAGCCTGAACATCATTACAATCCTGTGCTGTAAGGAATTTCTAATTTGTACCATTGATTGTTATCGATAGTATTGACTGTGCCATAAAGACGTTTGTCGTTTTGACTCATGTTAAGCGGTTTGGCACTGGTATAAATATCACGCCAATTGACATCACTGGCATTAGGGCAAACAGGTAATTGGCTAATCTGAAATTGGGCAGGAGCAGACGGTAATTGGGTTTGCAGATTTTGCCAATCTTCGTTGCCATCACTGACATCTGCACCGCGCGTATCGTTAGTGACTTGGCAAGGCAAGACATACACCCATAACGATTCGCGGGGCATCGTTGGCTTGATTCTAATCACTTCGATTTTTTTCTCACTGGGAATCGGGAATAACGCCACGTTTTGTGAGCTGCCATCTTTGGGTTTACCCACCATAAACGTATCGCGTAATTGCACAGGATTACCTGTGTCTTGCACACCCACAGCAACTAAGCCTGTTTCGGTTAATAAAATCGACAGTTTGACTTGCGTATATTCTGTGCCTTGACCCGAAGACGATTTTTTCCATACTTGCGGCTGGCTTAAGTCGGCTTCACTTGCAGGCATACGCGGCGGTTTAACCCATGCCCCAACTGCCACACCAAAGGCCATTTGATTATTGTTGGTTGTGTTGCTGGCGATGTTGGTGTTTGCGGTTGTGTTATTGGCTTGTAGCCCTTGTGAACAGTTGTCGCCACAATCCGCAGGCACTAAAGGACTAGCCATTGGCACACCTGTTTTTTGGCCAAACCAGTTATAAAACTTGCTCACCATATTATCTAAAAGCGGTTTAGCCACAATGCCTAAAATCATCATCGGTAAACCTTTATTACCATCGTCAGACGGGTTAGCATCTTCGGCAAAACTGGGCGTGGTAGTGAATAGTAAGAAGCTAAGACTAGTCATCGCTATCATGGGCTTAGACATAAAAATCCTTGTGATGAATGCTAATAAAAATAAGTATATACCGAGGTGACGAAGGCTGGCGAGAGATGACAAGCAGATACACAAATGTGATGACGAAAGACGCTTTGCGGATGAGTCGAACTAATGAATAGGTAGAGGCTAAGAGGAGACTGTATGTAGTGATTATCTGAGATAGAAAACGACATACAGTCAATGATATCAGCTGCTTTTTAATGAATCATAAACTGAATCTGTAATTCACCCACAATAAAGCCCAAAATAGCACCTACGGCAATTAACGCCCATTCGTCTTCTTTAAAAGCAGGACGTAACATGCCCTCAAATTCAGAGGGAGTCAGTTTTTGCATACGGTCAACAAGGGTATTACGAATATCCATAGCATCTTCGGCATAAGATTCCATGTGTTTCATGGTTTCTGGCAGTTTTTCTAAGATTTTTTGTGTCACCATCGCTTTCATTTCGATGTATTTTTGACTACCTACCGCATAAACCACTAAGGGACGGATAGAGCCTGTTTGGGCATCAATCATTTCGCGCACATTACGATGAATCAGTTCCATAATACGGTCAGATAATGGGCCTCTAAACAATTCCTCCATCATATTGGAGGGGGTGAGTAATTGCTTAGAAATCAGTGCGGCATAGTCGCGGGCGACTTCGTGTTGGCGTTTAATAAACAAACCTTGGAAGGTAAAGCCCATAATTTTTTTAGGTTCTAAGGGTCTAAACATCATTTGTAACGCTGCCCAATCGCTAAAAAAGCCAACAAAACCACCAAAGGCAGGTAACATCCACGGTTGCTTAAATAGCAACCAGCAAATCATTTGAATGACGCCAATACTTAAACCAAACCAAAACCCCGCATTACTAAAAAAGCGAAACTCCTGCTTGCCTACTTTTTGAAAGATTTCATTCAGCATTTTGCGGTCTTTCAGTAGGTTACTAATCACCATGTGTTTAATATCAAAGTATTTTTCAACGTCACCTTGAATTTCGGACATGATATTTGCCACTACCTGTGGCGCTTCGGTTTGCATTTTTTTAATGATTTTTTGGCGGGCAAAGTCGGGCAACATTTCCCATAAACCCGGTTGATATTGTTGTGCGACAGAGCGTGTAATTTCTTCCGCAGCAGCGGTCATGGGGCCTTCAATTTCTTTGGCGATACGCTGAGGGTCTAAACGGGCAAAGACTTCATTGGCATTGATGAGACGCGAAGTCATTAAATCTACGGAAATGGTTGCCATTTTTTCGGCTTTACGTGGCACGATACCTTGCCAACCAATCGGAATACCGAAAATTTTGAAACCGATAAAATCCATCGGTAAAAACATCATTTGAATGGCAACGACTTTGGTAACATAACCAATAATGCCGCTGACAAAGGGAATCGAAATATAGAGCCACATATTTGCCTGAAAATCGGCAATAATTTCAGCAATCATAATAAGTCCTTATAGCAGGGAGAAGGTGACCGAGTGTGGTGCTCAGTTATCGCCAATTTTTTCTCTAAATAGGCTGTTATTAGAATTTAGGCATTTACTGTATCAGTTTTTGTCTGAGTGTCATGGTCATGGAACTGAGATGTCAACAAAGAGATAACCGTCTAAACCCTAAAAGTGTCTGCGTTTGGGTGTCATGTCTAAATTCTGATTATCCTAAATAATAACAGAGATGCCTTTCGCTTTAACGCCAATTTGTTGTCAATGCACGCAATATACGCGTTACAGAGCACAACAAATCAGCCTTCCTTCTTAACAGAAACTGGCCGTTTAGGCAAAAATTTGTGTTTAACTTGTACTCTTTAACAGACGAAAGTGCCGCCATGTCAGTATTGCGCCCAACAAATGTAAGCCAGCACAGACAAAAAACGTAATGCCCATCAGCCAGTTATCTGCATCTAAGTGGCTAATTTGAGCTAATAAGAAAGTGCCGATGAGCGGGGCAATAATAATCATAATACTGTTAATGGCATTTAAGGCACCTTGAGTCAGGCCTTGTTCGTGTTCACTGGCGGCTTTAGAAATAAAACTTTGTAAGGCGGGGTTGACCGCAAAAGACAAAAAATTCATCAAAATCAACACATAGAGTAACTGAGTGTGCGTAGTCAGGCCATAGGCAATATTGATAATCCCCGCAGAGAGCATGCCGATAATGGCCAGTTTTAATTCACCAAAACGCTTGAGTAAGGTGGCCATCAACACGCCTTGGGTAATCGCAGAAGTCATGCCTACCACAAACAAGGCAATGCCGTTATCTTGCGGGCGCCAACCAAACCGAAATTCGGTATAAAGTACCCATGTGTTTTGTAATATAAATTGTGCTAAGGCAGAACAGCAAAACACCAGCACCAATTGACCAACGCCCTTGAGTTTGCCAAGGTGCATCAAAGCACCAAAAGGGTTGGCTTTACGCCAATTGATAGCACTGCGTTTAGTGGGGGCTAAGGATTCAGGTAAGACAAAATAGCCATAGAGCCAATTAGCTAACGACAAGGCGGCAGCGACCAAAAATGGCAATCTTAAATCAATCGCGCTTAAACTGCCGCCAATCATGGGGCCAAAAATAAAACCGACGCCAAATGCAGCACCAATTTGACCAAAGGCTTTGCCGCGTTGTTCTGGCGAGGTAATGTCTGCAACATAGGCATTAGCCACCGAAAAAGTAGCGCCTGTTGCACCACTGACCAGCCGTGTTGCTAACAGTAGCCACAGTGAATAAGTGAGTGCCGTGACAATATAACTCATCCCTAAACCGAAAATAGACAACAGCAGTACGGGACGGCGACCATAACGGTCACTGAGCGCTCCCAATAAGGGCGTACAAAAAAATTGCATCACCCCATAGGTGGTAGCGAGTAAACCAAACCAATAGGCTTGTAAGACAGACGAGTCTGTGAGAGTGCCAATCAGAGAGGGCAATACAGGAATCATCAGCCCAATGCCAAGCACGTCTAAAAAGACGGTAAATAAAATAAAGTTTAAGCTGGCTTGGCGAGGATTCATGGTAGACGCTCACGATTAAGTAGTCGTTGTTGTTTGAAAGTACGTGGTGTCATTTGTTTGCAGCGTTTGAAGGCATGTAAAAAATTGGACACTTCTGAATAGCCCAAACGGATGGCAATTTCTTCGCTAGTGATATGTTCTAGTGTCAATAGTTCTTCAGCAAGTGCCATGCGCACTTCATCTAACAGTAAACGATAAGAAACGCCATCGGCTTGTAAATGGCGACGCAATGTGCGGGAGCTCATACACAATTGTTGAGCGACATCTTCCATCGACGGCGGGTTATGCGGCTGCATAATTAACAGGTCACGAACACGACCTGCAATGCCCAACCGTTGTTCACGGCGTGCTAGTAGCTCACGGCACTGAAATTCACTGATTAAGGCGGTATTGGCATTACGATGCGGAATGGCTAATTGCAAAAAATGACGCTCAAAAACAATACGATTATTGGCTTGGTTAAATTGGGGGCAAATACCAAAATAGGCTTCGTAGGGTAAAATATGTGTAGGTGCAGGTGCTTGAAAATGCAGTTGGGTTAATGGTGCTTTGATATTTAATAAATCGTGAAACATCGTCATGATGGAGGCCATATCCCGCTCGACTAAAAAACGTCGATACGGACTAGGAATGGCTTCGCCGTCTAAAATAATCGAAACATAACGTTCGTCTTCTTCTAATCGCACTTGATTAAAGGCAAACGTTAAGTCGACATAACGAATACCTAAATTAAGCGCATCGCGTAGCGTGGGACTACTAATTAACGCAAATCCCCAAATACCAAAGGTGTTTAATTTATATTTTTGCCCTGCTAATAAGCCCAAATGTGGTGTTTTAGGTAGTAGATGACCAATGAGGTTATCGACAACGGTAAGTTCTTGGTGCGCCGAGACTTGTGTTTGGCTATTTTGTAGCTGATAGGCTGACAGTTGTGTCCCAGCAAGACAATCACGTAATAACATGCCTTGCTCTTGTCCTAGCTCTACCAAGACTCTAATACTGTTGATACTACGCTGTTCTGGCCATGCGCTCATAATGATTGTCCGAAAATCACAATTGGCTGTCCGAATCTACCATAAAATTTAGGATTATCGTACTGTAATGTTATCTCTAAGCTAAAAAATGGCCAAGACGTTGAGTAAGCGTGCAAAATGGATTCACATAAGGCAACTCGCCCTGTTGTTAGTCAATTTTTATCGCTACTCAATACAATAATCCCTACAATACGCGCCCCAATGCGTGGTTTCCTGATACGAGTAACGTTTATGCAAATACAGCACACAGAAATAGCCATTATCGGTTCTGGTTTTGGTGGGGTAGGGATTGCCATTCAATTGCAACAAGCAGGTTTTAATGACTTTATATTGCTAGAAAAAGAAAAAGATGTTGGCGGTTGCTGGCGTGATAATAGCTATCCAGCCGCTGCATGTGATGTGCCTTCGCATTTGTATTCTTTTTCATTTGCGCCTAACGCAAAGTGGTCACGTAAGTTTGCGCCCCAAGCTGAAATTTACCGTTATATTCGGGATTGTGTCGAGCGCTATCAACTCATGCCGCATATTCGTTTTAACAGTGAAGTCGCGGGTGCTCAATTTGATGCAGTGAAAGGGGTATGGCAAATTCGTACCGTGAACGGTGATATGATTCATGCACGTATTCTCATCAGTGGCTGCGGTCAGTTAAATCGTCCTGCTTACCCTAAGCTCAAAGGCATCGACCGTTTTCAGGGACAGATTTTTCATTCTGCGCGTTGGAATCACGACATTGACCTGAATCAAAAACGTATTGCCGTGATTGGAACAGGCGCAAGCGCGATTCAATTTGTGCCTGAAGTCGCCAAAAAAGCAAAGAGTTTAGTCTTATTTCAACGTTCTGCGCCCTACGTGATTCCTAAGCCTGACCGTGCCTATAGCCGCTTAGAACAAGCCGTTTATGCCAAACTCCCTGCATTACAGCAATTAAGTCGTGCGGTGATGTATGGTCAACATGAAGCGCGTGCCTTGGCATTTACTAGCCTGAATAAAGTTGCCATGAAACCTTATTCGTGGCAGTTTTTACGCTATCTACGTCAGCAAGTGCCTAACCCCGAATTACGTGCAAAATTAACGCCTGATTATCCGTTGGGCTGTAAGCGTATTTTGATTTCTAATGATTATTATCCTGCGTTATGCCGTTCAAATGTCAATGTCGTCACAGAGGGTATCAGCGAAATTACCGCGCAAGGGGTAAAAACCAAAGATGGCCAAGAATATCCTGTTGATGTCATTATTTATGGTACAGGCTTTCAGGCAACGGACTTCCTTGCCCCGATGAGCATTAGAGGCTTAGAGGGTCAAGACTTAAATCAAGCGTGGCGAGACGGTGCCGAAGCCTATCTAGGTATTACCGTCAGTGGTTTCCCTAATTTGTTCTTGCTGTATGGGCCAAATACTAACTTAGGGCATAACTCTATTGTCTATATGTTAGAAAGTCAGTTCGCTTATATCATGGATGCGATTAAACAAATGCGCCAACACCAGTGGTCGTACGTAAATGTTCGCCAACAAGTGCAGGGTGTATATAATCAGTGGGTACAAAAACAAGTAAAAAATAGCGTATGGGACGGCGGCTGTACCAGTTGGTATAAAACCGAATCGGGTAAAAATACCAATAATTGGCCGGGTTTTACGTTGGTCTATCGCCATAAAACGCGACAGTTTAATGCCAAAGAATATGACGTGGCGACACAAAAAGCGCCTTTGGTTGCTGTACCTGCTTAAAGGCGATGTTGGCTAAGCCTTATTATCAGTCAACATGAGGCTGAATATCTTGAGGTTCAGCGAGGTCGTTGATGTAAATGACCTCGCTGACGGACAATCAATTCAAACTTAAAATCATTCGTCTACAGTCGGGTACAGCACCTTTAGAACCTTTGAATTGTTTTTCGGTGAGCACTTCAAATCCTAGACGCTCGTACAAAGCCTGTGCACGGTGATTTGTCACCGACACATCCAGCCCTAAAGAGTCTCTGCCTAGCTCAATCGCAATGGCTTGATGATGATGTAGAAATGCCGACCCAATACCGCGACTTTGATAGGCGGGGTCGACACCAAAATCCATTAAAAAATGACAATATAATGGCGGAGGTGGAATAATTTGTGCCATGTGAAACGTGCGTAAGCTAAGCGCAGGCAATGCCAGTTTGGGATAAAATTTAAGCACCTGCAACATCAGTTCTTGTGTTAAAGCACGGTACTGTTGGCCACTAAAAAAAGAGCCTATGCCGACGACTCTATCGTCTACCAATGCAACCGCATGATTACGCCAACCATATAGGCCTTTACCTTCTAAAAAAGCAAAACGTAAAAAGTCATGTGCGCTTTTATCGCCAACAGCATATAAATAGTCGAGTGCTTCAGGGGCTGCACTGTACATCAGTGGCAAGGCGAGGTCGACATCACTCAGTTTGGCAGCACGAAATTGTATATCCATAAAATATCCTAGGCAGTCGTCAATCGCTAAGGCAAATCGGCCAAGCTATGCGGCGTCTTCGCTAAAAAAAGCGTCTCTTTCATCACTGCAATCAACAGGCTCTTTTGCAACATGGCGAAGTCGATAACGATGATAGCAACTTTTATCAAATGTTTACGAGAACGTACTGGGTAAATCTTGTTCCCACGGTGGATTACTACCTAAGGACTGACATAAATGGTCAATCACTAAACGTACTTTTTTAGAAACATAACGCGTCGGTGGATACACAGCATAAATAGGGATAGGGCTAAGTTCCATTTGTGGCATGGCATCAATCAATTGGCCAGTCCTCAATGCTTCAGCAACAATAAACAACGGCATGACGGCCAAACCCAAACCTGCAATCGCTGCATCTCGACTCATTTCACCATTATTTGCGGTGAATCGACTATGAATTTGAACGCGATTTTGTTCACCTTGCGGTAAAAAGCCCCACAACTGGCTATTAGCAATATTGCTATACCCGATGTACTCATGAGCAAACAAATCATCAAATAAACGGCTGATATCACGCTTGGCGGCATACTCGGGACTACAAACCACAACCCGCTTGCAATCCCCCAATTTACGGGCTTTGAGTGATAAACCAGGGTCGGCACTGATGCGAATGGCTAAATCATAGCGTTCTTGAATAATGTCCTCTACTTTATCGTCCAAATGAATCGCAACGTCTAAGCGAGGGTGTTTAGCGATAAATGGAAACAATAATTTACCTAAATACATGGTGCCAAACGTGACAGGAGCGGCGATACGAATGGAGCCACATAAATTTTCGTTGCGTTCGGTGATTTCTTCGGCGGCGGCCTCTAGTTCTTGCAAAATTGCCGATGCGCGTGTATGGAAGGCTTGACCATGTACCGTCGTACTAATGCCGCGTGTTGACCGATGTAGCAGTGCAACGCCGAGCATTTCTTCGAGTCGTTTTAGGCGTTTACTGACAATAGATTTAGATAAACCCAAGCGTTCAGCCGCTTGTGTGAGGCTGCCACAATCGACAATCGCCAAAAAAGTAGCGATGTCGTGAAGATTAAAGGTGCTGCTCATAAGAAAATTCTAAAATTAAAAAGCCTCTTTACGTTAGCCTAACGCAAAGAGGCTTCTAGCAAAAGTCTTTTTAGACCTCAGACTTCGCGGCGCTCAGCTGGGCTAGCTGAGCGGAGTCGAAGCTACTCATTATCCAAGAACGAACGCAAATGTTCGGAACGAGAAGGATGACGTAATTTGCGTAAGGCTTTCGCTTCAATTTGACGAATGCGCTCACGCGTGACATCAAACTGTTTGCCCACTTCCTCTAAGGTGTGGTCGGTATTCATATCAATACCAAAACGCATTCTTAAGACTTTGGCTTCACGAGGGGTTAAGTTAGCCAAGACTTCACGAGTGGCTTCACGCAAACCTTCGGCCGTTGCCGCATCAACAGGCGAGGTCATGGTGGTGTCTTCAATAAAGTCACCTAAATGCGAATCTTCATCATCACCAATCGGGGTTTCCATCGAGATAGGTTCTTTGGCGATTTTTAAGACCTTACGCACTTTATCTTCGGGCATGTCTAAACGCTCGCCCAACTCTTCGGGAGACGGTTCACGCCCCATTTCTTGCAACATTTGCCGAGAAACACGGTTAATTTTATTAATCGTTTCAATCATGTGTACAGGAATACGGATAGTACGTGCTTGGTCAGCGATTGAGCGGGTAATGGCTTGACGAATCCACCACGTCGCATAAGTTGAGAACTTATAACCTCGACGATATTCGAACTTATCCACCGCTTTCATTAAGCCAATATTCCCTTCTTGGATTAAGTCCAAAAATTGTAAACCACGGTTGGTATACTTTTTGGCAATCGAAATTACCAAACGTAAGTTGGCCTCGACCATTTCTTTTTTGGCGCGCCGCGCTTTGGCTTCACCAATCGACATACGACGGTTAATGTCTTTGATTTCGGCAACATTCAGACTTAATTCGGCTTCGAGTGCAATTAATTTCTTCTGTGCACGAATAATGTCTTCGCGGTAAGTGCTTAAGCCTTGGCTCCAAGATTTATTGGTCGCGATTTGGCTATCCACCCAATTGAGATTGATTTCGTGGCCAGGAAACTCTTGGATAAACACTTTACGGTCCATTTTGGCACGGCGAATACAGAGCACCATAATTGCTTTTTCTTGCGCGCGTACAGCTTCTTGACCAGAGCGTAACTCTTGGCCAATTAAGTCAAATAAGCGGGGGGTCAACTTAAATAACATAAAGGTTTCGGCCAATTTGCCTAAAGCAGCTTGACCTTCGGCACTGTGACGGCCATGTTTTTCTAAAATCACACTGGTTTCGGCATGGCAGGCAGCCAGCTCAGTAAAACGTTGACGCGCGATTTCAGGGTCTGGGCCTGCTTCTACTTCGTCTTCATCGTCGCTGCTACCTTCACCTTCTTCGCTATCAAGGTCAATATCGGCAGCTTTGGCTTCTGTGCCGCCACCTAATAATTCTAATTCGGCTTCATCTTCAATGACTTCAGGAATTGTGTCATCTTCAATGTCTAAGTAACCGACTAAAATATCGGCTAAACGGCGTTCGCCTGTGGCTACGCGCTCATATTCGCTGAGGACGGTATTTACGGTACTTGGCCAGTGTGCCATTGCATTTAATACATCACGAATGCCTTCTTCAATGCGTTTGGCAATCGCAATTTCACCTTCGCGGGTTAATAACTCAACAGTACCCATTTCGCGCATGTACATACGTACAGGGTCGGTGGTGCGGCCAGGTTCGGTTTCAACAGAGGTTAATACAGCAACGGCTTCTTCAGCAGCAACTTCGTCATCGCTGGCATCAGGCGTTTCTTCTAACAATAAATCATCGGCTTCGGGTGCGCGCTCATGCACAGGAATACCTAAATCATTGAGCATTTGAATAATATCTTCAATTTGCTCGGTTTCGGTGATAGATTCAGGTAAATGGTCATTCAGTTCGGCATAGGTTAAGTAGCCCTGTTCTTTACCACGGCTAATTAAGGCGGCAACCTGAGAGGTCGTTTGGGTTTCGTTTTCGTTAGTCATGCGCTCGTTGGTCATGCGAAGCTCTCTTTGGTCTAAGACTCTGGCGTGTGTTCTTGATGGAGAACACACCGTTGGTTTGTTGTGATACGCTGGTAAATAGATATTCACAAAACGCGCCAAAATGGCCAACACAACAACCCTGATTTTTTCACATAGCTCAGCCAACATGCTCAGACTGGATAAATGCCAAGTCTAATGATGCAGGCAAGACTACTAGTATAGCATGGCTTGTCAAGAACGGTAAAAGACTTGCATTAAACGGCAGCATTTTTCTTGTTATTTTGCTTTGCCTAATGCCTGACGGGTAGTATGCAATAATTTTTTGAGTCGTACCTGACTCGCTAAATCGGTAGCTTGGGTGAGTTGTTGTTCAATCGCCTGAATACTGAGCTGATTGATAATGTCATGTAATTCGGCTTCTACATTAAGTGCAGGAATAAAACTGGCATCTTCGGCTAAGGCCTTAAGATAAGCCCCGTCATGTGTGCCTGCCCATGCACCTAAAAGAGCGATACTGGTGCAGTGGGGGTGTTGTTGACAAAAATGTGCGACGTCTAAAAATAATTGGCTATTGGCAGGGAGTTGTTGGCGCAGGGTGTCTAAATCCAGTGCCAGTGCAGCGTCTGATTTTTGTAATAATAATTGTGTGGCTTTATCGCTTAGGCTCGACCGTCCTGCGACAGTGGGGGCTTGTGTTGCCAAACTGAGTGTGGGGCGACGAGGATGCAAACGAGGAGTGACGACTTCTTCGTTAAATCCTATCCCGACATCCAGTACAGGGCTGTGTGTGAGTACAGTGGGCGCAGCGCCTTTGAGTGCGGATTCGTCTAGCCCTGTGAGTTGACTCAGACGTTGCCATAATAGTTGTCTATACACGCCAACAGGTACTTTTTCGATGAGAGGTTTGGCTAAACTGGCAAGTTTACTTTTACCTTCTAAAGAACTTAAATTGAGTGGCTCGCACAAGTGGTTAAATAAAAAATCGGCTAGGGGCAGGCTTTGCGTTACATAATGCTCAAAGTTAGCCAGTCCTTGTGCTTGCATAAAAGAATCAGGGTCATGTTCGTCAGGTAAAAATAAAAAACTCGCACTGACGCCTTCTTTGAGGGCAGGCAGTGAGGACTCCAGCGCACGCCACGCCGCTTTGCGCCCTGCGTTATCGCCATCAAAACAAAAAACTAAGTCAGGAACGGTACGAAATATTTTATCAATGTGTGTGGTACTGGTGGCTGTCCCTAAGGTAGCGACGGCAATAGGCAAGCCTGCTTGATGAACAGCAATCACATCCATGTAGCCTTCGACCACCATCACTTGCTGTCGGTTTTGTTTGGCTTGTTTGTATTCGTATAGGCCATATAGCTCTTCGCCCTTATGAAAGACAGGCGATTCGGGTGAGTTAAGATATTTGGGTTTACTGTCATCCAAGACCCGTCCACCAAAGGCAATCACCCGACCACGCACATCACGAATCGGAAAAATAATACGGTCACGTAGCGCGTCGTAATACGAATTGCGCTCTGGCTTATGTACTATTAGGCCAACATCGACTAACAACTGCTGTTTTTCGGGGCTGTCGGCTAAGGCATTAAATAAATTGTCCCAGCCTGCGGGGGCATAGCCTAAACGCCATGCTTTTGCGGTCTGTCCTGTGATGCCTCGACCTTGTAAATAACTGATGGCTTTTTCGCGTTGTGGTGAGTTACTTAATTGTTGCTCGTAAAACTGAGCGGCAGCTTCGAGAATGTCATACAAAGGCTGGCGTGAAATGTGTTCTTGTTGTTGGCTGGTTTCGGGTAAACTCAGACCAACTTTATGTGCCAGATATTCTAGACCGTCAATAAACTCGCGGCGTTCGTATTGCATAACAAAGCTGAGGGCATTACCTGAAGCCCCGCAGCCAAAACAATGATAAAACTGCTTATCACGGTTGACACTAAAAGACGGTGTTTTTTCGTGATGAAAAGGGCAGCAAGCAGAATAATTTTTGCCTGTTTTTTTGAGTTTTACCTGTGCACTGATGACGTCTACGATATCTGTGCGACGTAATACTTCATCAATAAAATTTTGTGGAATACGACCAGCCATAAATGCGATGTCAGTAAAAGAGGAGGACTTACACCTTGCACCCAAATGCGTGCGTTGTATAAACATAAAGGCATAGGATATGCCTTTCATGTGACTAAATAAACGATAACTGCGTAAGTCCTAAGAAAACCCTGCCCCTTGAGTGTCAAGGGCTTAGAGTGAAGGCTAGCACAAAATTAGCCAAGTTGGGCTTTCACTAATTTAGAGACTTCTGCACCGTCGGCGCGGCCAGCAATTTGTGGGCGCAAAATAGCCATCACTTTACCCATATCGCGTGCACTGGTTGCGCCAACTTCGGTCACGGCAGCTTGAATCAATGCTTCAATTTCTGCTGTAGAAAACGGGGTAGGTAAAAAGACTTCTAAGACCGCAATTTCGGCTTTTTCTTGGGCGGCTAAATCATCTCGATTGGCAGCCGTGTAAGCAGACACCGATTCGCGGCGTTGTTTAATCAATTTTTCGAGTACGGCTAAAGAACGCGCTTCGTCTAATTCAATCCGCTCGTCCACTTCAATTTGTTTGAAGGCGGCTAATGCCATACGAATCACGCCCAAACGCGCACTGTCTTTAGCGCGCATGGCTTCTTTCATAGCGTCTGTTAATTGCGTTTTTAAGCTCATTATTATGTTCCTTGTACTTTTCTGAATGGGCATAAAAAATAAACGCCTTAAAAAAGGCGTTTATTTTACACTGAACGCTAGTCGCGCCGTGTCGCACTTAGCCCAAATGGCTGAAGTGTTAAATTAGTACATGCGAGTCGTTTTGACGGATTCACGTGCCAATTTTTTTGCATAGCGTTTAACAGCAGCCGCTTTTTTACGCTTACGCTCTTGAGTTGGCTTCTCATAAAAATCGCGCTTACGCACATCGGCTAAAACACCGGCTTTTTCGCAGGAACGTTTGAAACGACGTAATGCTACGTCAAATGGCTCGCCTTCTTTTACTTTCACTTGGGGCATGAATCATCACCTTTAATCTATAAACAACCGCCCCAATGGGCAGATACCTTGTTGGCTTAGTTATGTCTGTGTGTAGTGGCGATATAAAAAAGCCTACAACAAACACATAGACAGTTTAAGTCAAGGCATAATAACGCCTGTTTCTTAAACAGAGACTAAGCCCTGAATACAATGAGGCGGCAATTCTACGCAAAGATGGCCTTAACAGCAAGCAGCGCGTACAATTAAGACTCATTTTTTGTCATTGAGTGCGAAATGATGCGCGTCTTGGGTTTAGAAACCTCGTGTGATGAAACAGGGGTAGCAGTTTATGATAGTGAATTAGGCTTGTTGGCACATCGTTTATATAGTCAAGTCGATTTACATGCCGATTATGGGGGGGTCGTGCCCGAATTAGCCTCGCGTGACCATGTGCGTAAACTGATTCCATTGATTAAAGAAGTTTTAGCGGCAGCCCATACTCAACCACAGGAGATAGATGCCATTGCCTATACCTCAGGGCCAGGTTTGGCAGGGGCGTTAATGGTAGGTGCAATTACTGGCCGTAGTTTGGCTTATGCGTGGGGTGTACCTGCGATGGGTGTGCATCACATGGAAGGGCATTTATTAGCCCCGTTATTAGAGTCTGAAAAGCCAGATTTTCCTTTTGTCGCCTTATTAGTATCGGGTGGGCATAGTCAGTTATTACGTGTAGACGGTATTGGGTGTTATCAGCTCTTGGGTGAGTCCATAGACGATGCGGCAGGCGAGGCCTTTGATAAAGTCGCTAAAATGTTGCATTTAGATTACCCTGGTGGCCCGCAAGTGGCGAAATTAGCGCTTCAAGGTAATGCCAATGCCTTTGCATTTCCCCGTCCGATGTTAGACAGACCTGGTTTAGATTTTTCGTTTAGTGGCTTAAAAACGGCTGTGTTAACGGCCTATCAACAAACGCCAGATTATGATAATAAAAAGGCCGACATTGCTGCCAGTTTTGAAGCGGCTATTGTCGATACCTTAGTGCGTAAATGTGAGCGTGCCCTCAAACAAACGGGCTTAAAACGTTTGGTGATGGCAGGCGGAGTGAGTGCCAATTTACGGTTAAGGACGCAATTAAAAGACTTAGCACAGCGCAAACGCTGGCAAGTATTTTATCCTTCCCCCGCATTTTGTACCGATAATGGCGCAATGATTGCTTATGCGGGTTGTCAGCGTTTATTGGTTGGCCAACAAGAAAATTTAGCCGTGACGGTCAAGCCGCGTTGGCCAATGACGAGTTTAGCCCCCGTCAATAGCCTCAATAATCTCTAAAGATAATGCGTAAAGGAGTTGATATGAAAAAGGCAAGTATTGCCCTGATAGTGATGGCGTGTATTGGCGCATGCAGTAGTCAGCCGCAACGGACAATTAGTTTGCCCAAAGTGACGGACAAAGCCATGGTGAAAGACCGTACGATTGCATTAGCGGGCAATCAGGTGAGTGTATATGGCGATATGCCCGACAACTTTGACAACACCTATTGGCAGTTTATTCATGTTCAGGGACAGCGTTTAGCAACAGGCGATTTGGCGGCGGTATTACGCATCAAAACGGGTGATTTATATGGGACATCGGGCTGTAACGATTACACGGCGCGTTATCGCCGTGACGGTTTATGGTTGGCGGTCAGTGCCTTAAAAATGGGTAATCAGCCGTGCGATTCCTTAGTGAGCCAAGACCAGTTAGTGTACAAAGCCCTATCACAGGTGCGCAGTGTACGCTTATTACAAAGTAATGATAATTTAGTGTTGCTGGATGCCAAAGGCAGCGTTATTGCCGAGTTAAAGGCACTCAAGCTCCCTACGTCCTAAATTTTGGGCTGGAGCGCTAAGGCTCTTTCCCTGTGGCTTGCGTTAAAAGTTGGCTCATTCTACGTAACAAAACTGGCCAATAGAATCACGATTCGCTGCGTTTGGAGCCTTGCTTGAGTCCATTTTTTCAGCAACGCGGCTCACACGCAAGACGTCAACAGACCCTAGTCATCTGCGGATTTTTTGGTGAATTTACGTTCTTCGCCGTTTATTAAGGCCTGAATATTGGCTTTATGGCGGGCAATTAACAAAATACTCATCCCAACAATGCCCAGCATATAAGATGGGCATAAATACCATGCTAAAAAGGGCGCGGCACTAAAACTGAGGATAGAGCCTAAAGAGGAGATTCTGCTCAACGCAAACACGAGTAGCCAAATGGCAATCACCGCTAAGCCTAATGGCCAGTGCAAGGCCAATAATACACCGAGTGCAGTGGCCACCCCTTTACCGCCTTCAAACTTAAAAAACACAGGATACAAATGCCCCAAAAAGGCAGCTAATCCAATCGCACTGATTAAGTCAGGTCGTAATTGCCATGATTGCGCTAATAATACTAAAGGTACGCCTTTAAGCATATCGCCAGCTAACGTCAGTAGTGCAGCTTTTTTGCCGCCAATACGCATCACATTGGTGGCGCCAGGGTTTTGTGAGCCTTCGGTGCGTGGGTCGGCTAAACCCAATACGCGACATACGATGATTGCCGAACAAATAGAACCCAGTAAGTAAGCGGCGGCCAATAAAACTAAACTCAGCGTATCAGACATAGGCGTGTCCTGTGTGGATGATAGTCAGTCATGACGAAGGGCTATGTTGTGATGGTGATGGCGAACAGCCCCTATTATGCTAAATAGTCAGCTATAAACAACAATGCGCAGCGCAAATCACTATAAGCTGCGTAAGATTCGCGTACAAGATGAATCTTGTTCATGCCCTAATTGCAGCGAAGCAGTCTATAATAGCGGTCTTTAGTGACCGAACAGTGATAGCGAGCATGGATATTTTATATATTCGTAACTTAAAAGTTGAAACAATTGTGGGTATCTTTTCGTGGGAAAAACGTATCCGTCAGCCCATTCATTTAGATTTAGAGTTAGCGGTGGATATTCGACGTGCGGCACAAAGTGATGATATTCACTATGCTTTAGATTATAAAGAAGTCTCTAATCGCTTACGCGATTATATTAGTCAAAGCGAATGGCACTTGGTAGAGACCTTAGCGGAGCGGGTCGCTGAATTGTTGATGACTGAATTTGGGGTGACGTGGCTAAGATTACGTTTGTCTAAGCCTGCTGCCTTGCCTGCGGCAGACAGTGTGGGGTTGTTGATTGAGCGAGGTGATAAACAAGCTAAGCCGTTATTTGCCGACTAGTTTTTAAGACTTTTTTCCCATCTGAATACGGTTATTGAGCCAACCTAACTTCCAAAAAGCCAAAACCAATAAAGTGGCTAAACTCGCCATGCCTGTCAGCGTAGCATAATAGCCATATTCACTGTGTAGTTCAGGCATGTGCTCAAAGTTCATGCCGTAAATACTGGCAATAAAACTTAACGGTAAAATAATGGTTGAGACGACAGTTAAGACCCGTGCAATTTCGCCTGTACGTTGGGTCGTTTGTGCTTGAATAGTGGCAAGTACCCCGTCTAAAAGGTCACGTGACGAATCGATAGCCGCTCTCACCGAAATCACATTTTGATTCATTTCCTGATAAGAGCTACGTGCTTCCTCTGTGACAAAAACACTGCGTTTAGTCCCCAATAACATTAATACGATATGTAAGCTGGCCGTCAGCTTTTTGAGGGTCAAAATATTACTGGCTGCAATAGAAATATCATGGGGCAGGTGATGAGGTTGCCCCGTAATAGATTGGTGTTCTAAATGGTCTAAAAAGTTATCGTTGGCCAAATTAAGATTGGCATAGTCATATAAACAACGCTGTAAAAACAAGAACATAATAAAGCCTTGTGTGCGCCCCCATAATCTAAAACAGTCGGCACAATTGGCTTGAATATGGTCAACAATATCCAATGCAGAACGATGATAAGTTACCACAAATTGATTGCCAATAATAAATAGCAAACGCTGTACTTGTAGGACACGTATGCCATTTTCGGTATTTAAGTGTTGGTTAGGATTGGCAATTTCATAGAGATAAAACGACAAACACTCTTTGGTTTCGGCAATATGTGGCAAAATTTCAGGCTCATCAAAATGATGACTCGTGAGTGGTGTCGCACCTAATTGTTCTAGGAGCGTATTGAGACGATGGATATCAGGACTTTGAACATCTAGCCAAAATAATTGATTGGGCTGTGCGAGTTCTTGAGATAAATTGTCAACATGAAAACAGTGAGTTGTTTTGTCTGTACGCTCAAAAGCCACACAGTAAATTTGCTCCGTAGCGGCAGTATCGGAGAGTCTGTGGAGCGAAGAAGGGAGCGCCATAAATACATCCTTGTGGTTGAGTAATATACCCGCTTATTCTTTACCAAGGGTATGCCGTCGGCCACCGTCTACCGCAATAATTTGACCCGTAATGTAAGGCGCATCATCCAACAAAAAGGCAACCGTACGCGCAATATCGCTGGGACTTCCCGAACGCGCCAATGGCACGCTCGACAAAATTTCTTGCTGTTGGCTTTCATTAATGGCGGATACAGTATCTGCGGCTGGCCATAAAATCGCCCCTGGTGCCACGCCGTTGACGCGAATAAAAGGGGCTAATTCTTTGGCTAGCGCATAAGTCATCATTTGTAAGGCGGCTTTAGCCATACAGTAAATACTATAGTCTCTAAAAGGCCGTTCAGCATGAATATCAACAATATTTACGATACAACCATCTTGTTGTTGCAAATACGGCCGTAGTGCTTGACTTAAGAAAAAAGGCGCACGTGCGTTACTACTGAATAAATCATCCCATTGTTGAATGTTGGCTTCTGCAATGGGTGTTGCATAAAACGTAGATGCATTATTGACCAGCGCATCAATGCGACCAAAGATAGCATAAGCCTGTTCAGCGAGTTGAGAAAACAAATGGACTGCATCTAAGTCTGCATGTAATGCTGCAGCGCTGGTGGGACGAACCTGATTCAAGGTATCAACCAACGCGTGTGCAGCCAGTTCGCTGTGCCGATAATGAATAATCACCCGCCAGCCACGCTCATGTAACAAACGTGCAGTGGCTGCGCCAACTCGCTGACTGCTGCCGGTAATGAAAACCACTTTATTATCGAGAGTGTGTTGCATGATAGTGCTTTTTGAAAAGGTCTAAGGCATCAATACGTGCTTCGGCTAGGGCTGTGCCAAGTGCTGCGCCTGTTAGGTTCTGTTGGTTCAGATGTTGTGTGCTAATCTGTGCGGCAATGTCGCGTGCTTGCTGAAAATACGCTGCTTGCGGATAGGGCAGCTCTTCCCAACCGAGTCGACCACGTACATCTGTTTGACAGGCTAACAAAAACTCAGCAAAACGTTCAGGTCGCCGAATAGCGTCTAATTTTTGGAGCTTATGCCACAGGGTAGCCGCTCGCAACTCTACAACACGGTGACACTCCAAATGATATAAACACACCATTTCTGCCAATTGTTGATAATCTTTGGGGACTTTATAGCGTTGGCAAACCGCTGTTACCAGTGCTAAACCACGTTCTTCATGACCATGATGACGCGGTAAAATCGCTTCAGGCGTAATGCCTTTCCCTAAATCGTGTAGCAACACAGCAAAACGTACACGGGGATGAAGATTGGCTCTAGCAGCGACCTGTAAACACAGTAATAAATGTAAGCCCGTATCAATTTCGGGGTGATATTCGGGGCGTTGGGGAATCCCAAATAATTGATGTAGTTCTGGAAATAAAACCTTGAGTGCACCACATTCACGTAGCACTTCAATATACACATCAGGATGGTTTTCGTTTAAGGCGCGATGTGTTTCTTGCCATACCCGTTCGGCCGTGAGATGGTTTAATTCGCCACTGTGTACCATTTCCGTCATCAAAGACATCGTGTCGTCGGCCACTCTAAATCCATCCCCTGCAAAACGTGCGGCAAAGCGTGCAACACGCAATACACGTAAGGGGTCTTCTCTAAAGGCGTCGGATACATGACGGAGTTGTTTGGCGTGTAAATCGTCTTGGCCACCATAGGGGTCAATAATCTCACCATCTTCTGCTTGTGCCATCGCGTTAATGGTTAAATCACGGCGTAAGAGGTCTTGCTCTAGACGAATATCAGGACTAAAAAAGCAATCAAAGCCATGATAGCCTCGGCCTATTTTACGTTCGGTACGTGCCAAAGCATATTCTTCATGGGTGTGAGGATGTAAAAAAACAGGAAAGTCATGGCCAACGGCTTGAAAACCTTGTTGACGTAGTTGCTCAGGGGTAGCGCCAACAATCACCCAATCACGGTCATGTATTGGTCTACCCAGTAGTTTATCGCGGACGGCACCGCCTACCAGATACGTTTTCATGGTATATAGACTAGTATTATCGATTATTAGCACTATACCTTAGCTTAGCGGGGATGTAGAGCATTGCATTCTAAAAAGCGACATAATAAGGTCATAAGGTCTGTTGACGCTTTGATTGTGGCTCACACGCAAAACGTCAACAGACACTAGGCTAATGTGATAAATTATTTATGCAAAGCCACATGAGGTTTAACGTCAATAATGACGGTGAAAGGGTAGTACGTCATGGCATCAAAACAAGAAAAATTAGAAAAGCTCAAGGCTTTACAACACAGTTATGGCCAACAATTGCCACTACGTATACAGGCTATAGAACACATTTGTTTGCAATTAGCCCAACACCTTGAGGAGCATCCACGGTTACTACCTGAGTTGCATCGTTTGGTACATAGTCTGGCTGGCTCGGCTGGCTCGTTTGGTTATGGTGCGTTGAGTGAGCATTTACGATTTATTGAGCAGCAACTGACCTTAAATATGCAGCAAATGCAATATGCATTAACGCCAGACCAGCTAGTGACCTTAACCGCGCAGGTTGCCGATTTGAGTCGGTATCTGATGGTGCAGCAATTAAATTATAACTTGAGCTTTACGGGGCTTGATTTACAGCAGCATGATAATCGCTACGTATATATCATTGAAGATGATGTGTTGTTGGCAGAAGAAATACAAACACAGTTATCTATTTATGGTTGGCAAGCAGTCGTTTTTCATCAAATTAGAGATTTGGAGAACGCCTTATTAAAACAACTGCCTGCGGCGATGATTGTCGATATTATGTTGCCCGAAGGCGACTCCGCAGGCACCGATTTTGTTAAAAAAATACAACAGCAGTATCAAGGGCTGATTCCCGTTATTATTATTTCTTCGCGTTGGGATTGGCAAAGTCGTTTGGCTGCTGCACAGGCAGGCGCAAATGCCTATTTAACTAAGCCGATTGATTTTGGCATTTTGGCAGAGCGTTTAGATATCTTAACCCTGCGTAATGAAGGCATTCCCTATCAAGTCTTAGTCATTGAAGATAATGAATTATTGGCAGAGCATTATGCGGCGGTATTAACCAATGCAGGCATGCATGTAGAAACCCTAAAAGACCCGACTCAACTATTAGCCATGCTTGAGCATTTTTCGCCAGAATTAGTCTTGTTAGATTTATACATGCCTCATTGTAATGGTATCGAGGTTGCGCGTGTTATTCGGCAAGATACGCAATTTATCGACTTACCCATCGTCTTTTTATCGACTGAGTCAGGTCGTCATTTACAGTTAGCTGCCATGCAATCGGGTGCAGATGATTTCTTACAAAAACCCATTCAAGCCCAAGAATTAGTGATGGCGGTTAAGCAACGTGCGGAGCGATTTCGTAGCTTACGGGAACTCATCCGCCAAGACCGCATGACAGGCTTACTTAACCATATCGCCTTTAGATTGCAGTTAGAGTTTGAGTTGGCACGTCAGCAACGTACTGGTTCTTTACTGAGTATGGTGATGCTGGATATAGATTATTTTAAGAAAGTAAACGACCAATATGGCCATCCCATTGGTGATAGGGTGATTAAAAGTTTGGCCAAATTATTGACTAACCGTTTACGTAAGACCGATGTGATTGGCCGTTATGGTGGAGAAGAGTTTGGCATTATTATGCCTGATACGCATCCTGATGATGCGCTGAAAGTCATGAACCAATTACGTGAGGAATTTGCGCAATTAATTCACATGAGTCAGCAACAAGAATTTTCAACGACGTTTAGTGCAGGTTTGGTGGTCGCAAAATACAACTATCAAGTCGATGACCTATTTCAATATGCCGACCAAGCCTTATATCAAGCCAAACAACAAGGCCGCAACTGTGTGGTGTTGTATGAAAATAGCACGACAACTTAGCGCCTTTTATGTCATAAAATCACATGACAGGATTAAAAGGTTTTTGTAGAATCCTTGACAGCTTAAGTACAAAAATAACACATTTTTTGTGTTGATAATTAACCAATCACTCAACAAGAGCATTCATGGAAGAAGCATCAGATGACATGTCGCTTCCTTGAGGCATCGTTATCTTTTCTTTAGAAGGATTTGACTCATGACTACTGTGACAAACTACTCGCCAACGGGCTATCTCATTGATGGTATTTTGATGGGGGCAAGTTATCAAACGCCTACCAACGGTAAGCTGAGTCTGACCTTTAGTTTTCCTGATTATAGTTCAATGGCGATTGTAGATAATGGCAATCAACTGCGTACGGCTTCTGCCATTTATCAACAAGTGATTAGAGACCAGCTCAATAATCTTGAGCGTTATGTCAATATTGATTTTGTAGAAATCACGGGTGGAGAGGTTGCAGATTTTAATTTTTCTGTGACTGCCGAACCTATTAGTAATGCCTCAGCTTATGCCTTTTTTCCAGGTGATACGCCCAAAAGAATTATTTTAAGTGCTGATTATACCCCTGATAATAGTGGCTCTTTTATGAGTCATTATGGTTATATGACCTTAATTCATGAAATGGGGCATGCCTTAGGTCTTAAACATCCTCATAATTCATTTGGCTATCCCGATGATGGTAGCAATGTCTTTCCATTATTAGATGGTACTTATGATTCTACACGTTATACCGTGATGAGCTATAATAATACAGAAACTGTTGGCGATAATATATTTTCACAAACATACTCCGTATTTGATGTTGCTGCTTTACAGTATTTATACGGTGCTAATAGTGATTACAATCATACGAATACCATCTATCAATATAATTTAGACACGAGTTATTATTTTGAGACCTTGTGGGATGGTGGTGGTATAGATACAGTGACACTAAACACAGCGCAAAATACGAATTTTGATATTAGGTCAGGTGCAATTAATGCAAAAAATGGAAGTTATATTATTTCTATTGCTTATGACGCTAATATAGAAAATTTGATTTCTGGCTCAGGCAATGATGTGTTAAGTGGTAATGAATTAAATAACTTAATACAAGGTTTGGATGGTGCAGATTATATTTTTGGTAATGAAGGCAATGATACCTTAGATGGCGGTATTGGTATAGATACTCTAGAAGGCGGTGTGGGTGATGATAGTCTGATGGGTGGCGCGGGAGATGATATCTTAAAAGATGTGACAGCCAATGATACTAACGATGACAATTCAGTCTCTGTGTTAGGTCAACAATATTTAAATCTTAGTAGTAATCAACTTGTTAATGGTTTGGGAGGAAATGCAGGTTTTGGTGAGCAAATTTTATTAGTAAATGACGATGATTCATCAGATGTTATTGACATCAGTACTATTTTTGGTACAGCAGGACTCAATTTTTTTGGTCAAAGCTACACTAATTTATATGTAAATAATAATGGAAACATTACCTTTGGTTCGCCTTTGTCAGATTATACACCAGACCCTATTGGGAGTAATTTAGATTATCCAATTATTGCAGGCTTTTGGGCGGATGTAGATACTCGTGGTGCAACAGGAAATATCTCAGGTGGTGGAAATTCTTTAGGGACGAATCGTGTTTATTATGATATTGATGCGACTAATGGCGTTTTGACGGCAACATGGGACGATGTGGGGTATTTTAGCTCACACTCAGATAAAGTAAACGCATTTCAAATACAATTAATCAAACGTGGCAATCAAGGCGATTTTGATATCATCTATCGATATGAAGCTGTTAATTGGACGACGGGTGATGCAAGTGCTGGCAGTAATGGCTTAGGTGGCGTTGTTGCACGTATCGGTTATTCGGCAGGAAATGGTATTAGTTATGAATTACCATTATCAGGTAATCAACAGCAAGTTTTAGATATAGACCAAAATATTGGCAACTCAGGGCGTACTGGTATTTATATTTTTAATGTGCGTAATGGTGTTGTCACTGCTGAAGGGGGCAATGATACCTTAGATGGAGGAATTGGTGCCGATACAATGGCAGGTGGCATTGGTAATGATACTTATATTGTAGGTAATATTAACGATGTAGTTATTGAGGAAGCTAATAAAGGCTACGATACAGTAAAGAGTACTATTAGCTATACAATAGGTATTAATATAGAAAGCTTACTGTTAGTTGGTGATAATAATATTAGTGGGATAGGTAATAATGAAGATAACTTATTGACAGGCAACAATGGTAATAATTTTATATCAGCCCTTGCAGGAAACGATACATTAGAGGGTGGTGCGGGTATTGATACTTTGGTTGGTGGGCTAGGTAATGATACCTATATTGTCGACTCAATGACTGATGTTATTAATGAAGCAGTCAATGCGGGTACAGACACTATTAAGTCATCAGTCAGTTTTTCTTTAGTCAATATTAGCAATGTCGAAAACTTAACATTAATTGGTTTGACTGACATTAGTGCAACAGGAAATAGCCTTAATAATCTGATTGTCGGCAATGATGCAAATAATACATTAGAGGGTGGTGCGGGTATTGATACCTTGATTGGGGGCTTAGGTAATGATACCTATATGTACGATGGTGATGTTGTCGTAGAGAGTACAAATGCTGGTATTGACACATTGGTCTCTAATACCAATCTTACATTAAATATTGCAAATGTTGAAAATATCACCCTGATTGGCATAGCTGTTTCAGCAACTGGAAATGAGATAAATAATGTTCTTACGGGAAATGATAATGATAATATACTAGATGGCCAATTAGGGAGTGATACACTAATCGGCGGTTTAGGAAATGATAGTTATTATATTGATAGTACAGGGGATGTTGTTTTAGAGCAGGCTAATGAAGGTACTGATACAGTCATATCTTCGATTGCTATTACTGCCTTATTTGACAATATAGAAAATGTGACGCTGACGGGAGTCACCGCAAATAATGTAGTTGCAAATTCGCTCAATAATCTGGTGATTGGTAATAGTATAAATAATAGGTTAGATGGTGGTTTGGGTGCAGATACCCTGATGGCAGGGGTAGGGAGTGATACTTATATCGTTGATAATTTAGGTGATGTTGTTGTTGAACATGATGGTGAAGGGACTGATCAAGTTATTTCTTCAGTGAGTTTTGTTTTGGGTTCGAATTTGGAACATCTAAGGCTTACAGGTAATCAAAATATTAATGCAACTGGTAATGATTTATATAACTCTATTACTGGAAATGATGCCAACAATATTATTGATGGTGGCGCAGGCATAGATACGATGTTTGGTTATAAAGGCGATGATACCTTTATAGTCGATACAGATCAAGACTCTGTGAATGAATATGCTAACGAAGGCATAGATACAATTATAACAAATGTTAATTTAATTGGTTCTTTAGCTGCTAATATAGAAAATCTTGTCTTGACTGGTCAAGGGGCTATTAATGGTGTCGGTAATACGCTTAATAATATTATTACTGGTAATGCGAGTAGCAATATACTAAATGGCGGTACAGGTATTGATACCTTAATTGGCGGTGATGGTGACGACACCTATATTGTCGATAATATATCGGATACTATCATTGAAGGGGAAAATGGCGGTTTTGATACATTACAGTCAGCAATATCTATGGTGTTACCAAGTTATGTCGAGTTTTTGTCTTTATCTGGTAATACGGCAATTAATGCCACAGGTAATGAGTTTGATAATTATCTATCTGGGAACTCAGCAAACAATCGTTTGAGCGCTGGTGGAGGTAATGACACCTTAGTAGGGGCTGGGGGGACAGATACCTTAATTGGTGGTACAGGTTATGATACTTATATTGTTGACACGACAACGGATATTATAACTGAATTGCAAAATGAAGGTATAGATGTTGTTCAAAGTAGTGTCAGTTATAGCTTAGGAAACCATCTAGAGAATCTCTTATTGACAGGCTCTTCAAGTATTAATGCGACGGGGAATGAATTAAATAATCAACTGTCAGGTAATGCAGGTGCGAATATCCTAAATGGCGGATTAGGTGATGATACCTTAGTCGGTGGTGCAGGCAATGATACCTATATTATTGATAATGTGAATGATGTGATTCTAGAAAATGTCGGTGCTGGCACAGATACTATTCAAAGCGCGATAAATTACAGTGTCAGTGCTAATGTTGAAAATTTAACCTTAATAGGGACGGCATTAAATGCGACAGGCAATTCATTAAATAATATCCTAACGGGTAATAGTAGTCATAATACGTTGGATGGGCGTGAAGGGGTTGATACCTTAGTGGGTGGTGTGGGTGATGATACCTATATTGTGGATGATAGTGATGATGTTGTGACGGAGTCAGCCTCGGCGGGCACGGATAGTGTCCAGTCAACAGTTTCCTATATCTTATCAACGAATGTTGAGAATTTAGTCTTAGTAGGGACATTAGAGATAGATGGTACAGGTAATGCGAGTAATAACGTCCTGACGGGTAATGCAGCCGACAATACCCTCAATGGTGGCACAGGTGCAGATAGCTTAGTGGGTGGCTTAGGTGACGATACGTACATTGTCGATAATACGGGCGATGTGGTCACTGAGCAAGTCAATGAAGGGATTGACAGTGTGCAGTCGTCGGTCAGTTACAGTTTAAGTGCACAGATTGAGAATTTGACGTTAACGGGTTCGAGTGCCTTGAATGGGACAGGCAATCAATTAGCCAATCTATTAATGGGTAATACAGGTGCTAATATTTTAGACGGTGGTGTAGGGGCAGATACCTTAGTGGGTGGCGCAGGTAACGACAGTTATTTAGTCGATGACACTAATGATGTAGTGACGGAGTTACTGAATGGCGGCACGGCAGATATCGTCAAGAGTAGCGTTAATTATATCTTGTCGGACTATATTGAGCAGTTACAACTATTGGGCAGTCAAGCACTCAGTGGCATGGGCAACAGCTTAAACAATACACTGACAGGAAACAGTGCAAACAATAGCTTAGACGGTGGTGCGGGCGTAGATACCTTAGTCGGTGGCTTAGGTGATGATAGTTATTTTGTTGACAGTAGTACGGATGTGATAACCGAAAATGTGAACGAAGGCACAGATACGGCGTATGCCTCGGTCAATTACACCTTATCAACGCATGTTGAGAATTTAGTCTTAGTAGGGACATTAGAGATAGATGGTACAGGTAATGCGAGTAATAACGTCCTGACAGGTAATGCAGCCGACAATACCCTCAATGGTGGCACAGGCGCAGATAGCTTAGTGGGTGGCTTAGGTGACGACACCTATATTGTCGATAATACGGGTGATGTGGTCACTGAACAAGTCAATGAAGGCATTGACAGTGTGCAGTCGTCGGTCAGTTATAGTTTAAGTGCACAGGTTGAGAATTTGACGTTAACGGGTTCGAGTGCCTTGAATGGGACAGGCAATCAATTAGCCAATCTATTAATGGGTAATACAGGTGCTAATATTTTAGACGGTGGTGCAGGGGCAGATACTTTAGTCGGGGGTAGCGGTGTCGATACTCTGAAAGGTGGACAAGACGATGATATCTATATCATTGATGCCGCAACAGAGGTGATTGTGGAACTCACTGACGAAGGGATAGACACTGTACAATCCTCCGTAACTTACAGTTTAGGTGCGAATCTAGAAAACCTCCTGCTGTTGGGAAGTTCGGCAATCAATGCGACGGGTAATGCACTCAATAATACATTAACTGGTAATAGTGCGAATAACACCTTACAAGGTGGAGACGGTATAGATACCTTGATTGGAGGCTTGGGTAACGATGTTTATATTGTTGACAGCACAACAGATAATATTATCGAACTGGCAAACGAAGGACAAGATACCATTCAAACCAGTGTAAGTTTTGTCTTGTCTGCATTGAATATTGAGACCTTAGTACTCACAGGTTCGGCAGCAATTGACGCGACGGGTAATCAAGACGCCAATATTCTCAATGGTAATACAGCCAATAACACCTTACAGGGGCAAGCGGGTAATGATACTCTCAACGGAGGAGCAGGGCTTGATACTCTAATTGGTGGTTTAGGAGATGATACATATATCGTTGATAGTGCGACAGATAATATCTCTGAGTTAGTAAGTGAAGGCCTAGACACCGTTCAATCCTCCGTAACTTATAGCTTGGGAGTGGCTTTAGAATCACTTGTGTTAACAGGCACATCTGCTATCAATGGTACTGGTAATAGTAGTGATAATTTAATCACAGGAAATACGGCCAAAAACTTGTTAACAGGCTTAGAGGGAAATGACACCTTAAATGGAGGCGCGGGTATTGATACCTTAATTGGTGGCTTAGGAAATGATGTTTATGTGATTGATAATATTGCAGATAGTATTACTGAAAATAACGATGAAGGTATTGATTCTATTCAAAGTACCGTCAGTTATACCTTAGCTGCAAATGTTGAACATCTGAGCTTGTTAGGTACGGCAGCGATTAACGGAACAGCCAACACCTTAAATAATCAACTGACAGGAAATACCGCAAACAATCAATTAAATGGTTTGGAAGGCGATGACACCCTAGTGGGCGGCGGCGGTGTAGATACCTTAGTTGGGGGGTTAGGTGATGATAGCTATATCATAGATAATGTGAATACGGTTATCACTGAGTTGGCCAATGAGGGGATAGACACTGTAGTTAGCAGTGTGAATTTCACCCTTGCTCCGAATGTTGAAAAAATAAGCCTTATTGGGGCAGCAACGACAGCAACGGGTAATGACTTAAACAACACATTGATAGGCAATGAGTTAGATAATGTCCTTGACGGTGCAGCAGGTGCAGATACACTCATTGGCGGCTTAGGTAATGATATTTATGTGATTGATTCAGCTCAAGATATTATTACTGAACTTGCTAACCAAGGTAATGATACTGTTCAAAGTTATTATAGTTACTCATTACGTGCTAATTTAGAAAGTCTCACGCTAATCGGTACAGAGGCTATTAATGCTATTGGCAATAGCTACAATAATATACTAACAGGCAATATTGCGAATAATATATTAACTGGAGGTATTGGCAATGACACCTTAGATGGTGGGCAAGGCTTTGATACCTTGGTTGGTGGTGTAGGTAACGATATTTATTTAGTTGACAGTAGTACGGATACTTTAACTGAGTTTTCTGCTGAGGGAGTCGACACAGTAAAATCGACAATTAGTTATACCTTAGCGGCAAATATAGAACGTTTGGAGCTGTTAGGTGAAGCAGAAATAGATGGTATTGGTAATAGTTCGAATAATTTACTGACGGGTAACAGCACAAATAATACGTTATCAGGATTAGCGGGTAATGATACTTTAGACGGTGGTGTTGGCCTAGATACTCTGATTGGAGGAACAGGTGATGATACTTACTATGTTGATAGTATATTAGATATTATTACTGAGCTGAGTGGACAGGGTAATGATATGGTTTACTCTTCGGTGAGCTATCAGTTGGCGGATAATATCGAGAAAATCAAATTATTAGGTAGTGAAAATCTCAATGTCATAGGCAATAGTTCGAGTAATGCTATTTATGGGAATGCGGGGGCTAATCAAATAGCAGGTGCTGGTGGTTTCGATACACTACGTGGCGGCTTAGGTAATGACATCTATATTGTGGATGTATTAAATACAACCGTGGTAGAAGATACAAACTCAGGTTTTGACACCGTCAAAAGCTCTGTAAATTATACCTTAACTGCCAGTGTAGAGCGTTTAGAGTTAACAGGTGAAAACAGTATTAATGGCACAGGTAATAGTTCCTCAAATTATCTGTTAGGCAATGCGAGTAATAATACGCTACGAGGTGCCGCTGGCAATGATACGATTGATGGAGGAGCAGGAATAGATGTTGCAAGTTATGAATATGCAGCGAACGCAGTGACAGTCAATTTAATGACGGGACGCAGCTCGGGTGCAGATGGCGCAGACACACTTTTAAATATTGAAAATATTACAGGCAGTGCGTATAACGATGTTCTTACAGGGAATGAATATAATAACTTTATTATTGGGAATGCAGGGAATGATACCTTAACAGGTGGGCTAGGTAACGATACCTTAAGTGGTCGTACGGGTAATGATACTTATGCTTTTAGTCGTGGAGATGCAGTAGACAGTATTTTTGATACAGATGCAGCTGTTGGTAATCAAGATACCATCCTATTTAAAACGGGTATAGCAACAACGCAACTGTGGTTTAAACATGTCGGTAATAACTTAGAGCTCAGTATTATTGGCACAACAGATAAACTGATTGTGAGAGATTGGTACCTGAGTACTAATAATCACATTGAATTATTCAAACTAACAGACAACAACAAAACCTTAAGCGACACGAATGTTGAAAACTTAGTGACGGCAATGGCGAGTATGTCACCACCTCCTGTGGGTACAACGACTTTAGACAGTAGTCAGTATGCCTCTGTATTAAGTGTAATTGCAGCCAACTGGAGCTAATCGGTACGCATAAAAAAGGGGGGCGATGCCCCCTTTTTTATTGATTAGCCGCAGCCGCTGCTGCTTTGGCTTGATGCTGAGCCGTAATCAATACTTGGGATAGGGTACTTAAAGTAGCAATAATGTCGCCATAGTCTGGCAATTTCGATTTAACGATATCAGACGTTGCATTGACTAAGGAAATCTTGTCGCCGAGTGACAATTGGCCACTTGAATAACTCACTAGATTGCTTTTAACCGCATCGATTGCCGATAAACGTGCTTGATATTTGCTAATACCTTGTGAAGACGTCTGTGTTTTCAGCGTCTCCTGTGTTTTTTGACGTTTAACATCCATTAAAATAATTAATGAGCCAACCGTTGCCAAACCAATCGCACTGTCTTTGAAGGCGGGTCTTGGTGTTGAGCCAGCACTATCAGAATTTGGCATTTGTACACAAGCCGACAGTAAGGCGGTACATAAGATACTGATGGTGAGTTTTTTCACGCTGTCATCTCCTGAGCGTTAGGGACTGTTGATACGTTGATGATAAAGCGGCCAAGTTGAGATTGGCGATAAACGCATAAGTTTTGAGCTACAACAAAGTTTAACACAACTATTTATGTAGCGTTGTCATGTCTCGGTAAGTGTTTTTGGGCTGTTGATGGGTTTGTGTGATTTTGTATTAGACAAAAAAGAACCTTGTAGTAGCGCGACTCAGCCAAAGATTTGATAAAAATAGTAAAGCAAAAAACTGATGTCATCATGACAGGCAGTAAATCTAAACGTCGTTTGTCAAACACAAAAGACGAATTTTAAGGCTAAAAACAGAGGTGTGAACGAGTGGTCACGAATTTGGCTGTATTGTGGAGCGGCTACTTTCTACACTATGTCACCGCTATTTTGTCCGCATATTAGATGCGACGTTCTTTAGACATAAAGTCTCTGTACTTTGCGAGAGGTTGTTACGATGGCTCAATATAAAGCTCCCCTCCGTGATATGCAATTTATATTGCATGACATGTTGAATGTAGAAAATCATTACGCTTCTATTCCTGCGTTTGCTGAGACAAACCGTGAATTAGTAGATAGCGTGATTGAAGCAGGCGCACAATTTTGCGAAAACGAATTAGCCCCTATCAATCGTAGTGGTGATGAAGAAGGCTGTCAATTTAATGATGGTGAAGTAACAACACCTAAAGGTTTCAAAGAAGCCTACAAAAAATTTGTTGAATTAGGCTTTGGTGCGCTGTCTGCTCCAGTTGAGCACGGTGGTCAAGGTTTACCTCCTTCATTAGGTATCGCGATGAGCGAGATGATGGGGACAGCTAACTGGTCTTGGGGTATGTATCCTGGTTTGTCCCACGGCGCAATCAATACGATTGAAGCACACGGCGATGCTCACCAAAAAGAAGTTTACTTAACCAAATTAATCTCTGGTGAGTGGACAGGTACTATGTGTTTAACAGAGTCTCACGCAGGTTCTGACCTTGGCACTATTCGTACGAAAGCCGAACCTCAAGCCGATGGCAGCTACAAAATCACAGGGACTAAAATCTTTATCTCTGCGGGCGAACATGACATGGCCGACAACATCGTCCATATTGTATTAGCACGCTTACCTGATGCGCCTAAAGGCACTAAAGGCATCTCCTTATTTATCGTGCCTAAATTCTTACCAACGACTGATGGTGGTGTGGGTACGCGTAATACGGTTAAGTGTGGTTCTATCGAACACAAAATGGGTATTAAGGCTTCGGCAACCTGTGTCATGAACTTTGACGGTGCAACAGGCTTCTTGATTGGCCCGCCAAACAAAGGCCTAAACTGCATGTTCACCTTTATGAATACCGCCCGTATTGGTACGGCTATTCAAGGTGTTGCTGCGGCTGAAGGTTCTTTCCAAGGCGCCCTAGAGTATGCACGTGACCGTACCGCAATGCGTTCTTTAACGGGTGCAAAAAACCCCGAAAAAGAAGCCGATTTAATTATCGTTCACCCAGCCGTACGTCAAATGCTTTTAACCCAAAAAGTGTTTGCGGAAGGTGGTCGTGCTTTAGTGTATTGGTTATCTATCTACAACGATATCGTACAAGGCTCTGCCGATGCTGAAGCTAAAAAAGCAGCCGATGATATGATGTCCTTGTTGACCCCAATCGCCAAAGCCTTCTTAACCGAAGTGGGTTATGAGGCTGCAAACCACGGTGTACAAGTATACGGTGGTCACGGATTTATTCGTGAATGGGGCATGGAACAAATCGTTCGTGATACCCGTATTGCCTTATTGTATGAAGGTACAACCCAAATCCAAGCCTTAGATTTATTGGGTCGTAAAGTATTACAAACTCAAGGTGCAATGCTCCGTAACTTTACCAAAGTTATCCACAAATTCTGCCAAGCCAACGAAGGCAATGCCGATATGGCACAATTCGTTGCTCCATTAGCTGCACTCAATAAAGAGTGGGGTGATGTGACTATGCGTATTGGTATGAAAGCCATGAGCAATGCCGACGAAGCAGGTGCGGCCGCCGTAGACTATATGATGTTCTCTGGTTATGTTACTTTAGCTTACTTGTGGGCATGGATGGCGCAAGTTGCCCAAGCTAAGTTAGCGGCTGGTGAAGGCGATGCTGCGTTCTATCAAGCAAAAGTGCAATCTGCGCAATTCTACTTTAAGAAAATATTGCCACGCACTAAAGCACATGTTGAAGTGATTGATGGCGGTGCAGAAACTTTAATGCAAATGACCGCAGATGGTTTTGCATTCTAAGTCGCACGGCTTATTTTGACAGAGTGCTGAACAAGCCCGCTAATCAGCGGGCTTTTTTACGAATCCCTCCCTAATCCTCCCTGAAACAAGGGAAAATGAAAGGAAAGAATATGCCAATTTATAAAGCGCCTCTGCGTGATATGCAGTTCACCTTAAATGAAGTCTTAGATGCCAATAGTTTTTGGCAAAATACGCCGCAATTGAGTCATGTTGATGCCGATACCGTGAACGCTATTTTGGAAGCAATGGCTCAGTTTAGCGAAGATATTTTATTACCCATTAACCGTAGTGGTGACGAAGAGGGCTGTACCTTTAACAATGGTGTGGTCACTGTTCCAGCAGGTTTTAAAGAAGCCTTTAAACAATATGCCGAAGGCGGTTGGATTGGTTTGGGTGCAGAAGAAGAGTTTGGCGGTCAAAGCATGCCCAAAATGCTTACCGTTTTAACCGATGAAATGTTATTTGCAACTAACCCATCGTTTACCTTGTATCCTTTGTTAACCATTGGTGCAGGTATGGCGATGGCTCAACACGCGAGTGAAGAGTTAAAAAACACCTATTTGCCCAAAATGTACTCTGGTGAATGGTCTGGCACCATGTGCTTAACAGAACCACACTCGGGTACTGATTTAGGTATTATCCGCACTAAAGCTGAACCACAAGCTGACGGTACATTCAAAATCACGGGTACTAAAATCTTTATTACCGGTGGCGAACACAACATGACCGAAAATCATGTGCATTTAGTGTTGGCTAAATTACCCGATGCACCTGCAGGTTCTCGCGGTATTTCCTTATTCTTAGTGCCTAAATTTATGGTTAATGCTGACGGTAGTGTTGGCGAACGTAATGCCGTGGGTGCAGGTTCTATTGAACACAAAATGGGTATTAAAGGCTCTGCAACCTGCGTAATGAACTTTGACGGTGCAACGGGCTTCTTAATTGGTAAAGTTAACGAAGGCTTAGCCGCCATGTTCGTGATGATGAACTACGAACGTTTATCCATGGGTATTCAAGGTTTAGGTGCTTCCGAAGCGGCTTACCAAAATGCGGCTGCTTATGCACGTGACCGTTTACAAGGTCGCTCGGCAACTGGTACCAAAATGCCCGAAAAAAATGCCGACAGCATTTTAGTACATCCTGATGTACGCCGTATGTTGTTAAAAATCCGTGCCAACAACGAGGCAGGTCGCGCTTTTGCTTTATACACCGCACAACAATTAGACGTGACCAAATTTAGTGATGACCCAGCTGCGCGTAAATTAGCCGCTGACCGCGTTGCTTTATTAACGCCTGTGGTAAAAGCCTATTTGACCGACAAAGGTTTAGAAAACTGTATCGAAGGTCAACAGGTGTTAGGTGGTCACGGTTTTATTCGTGAGTGGGGCTTAGAGCAATGGGTACGTGATACCCGTATTGCTCAAATTTACGAAGGTACTAACGGTGTACAAGCCCATGACTTAATGGGTCGTAAAGTAGCCAAAAACAACGGTGCTTTTGTTGCGCCATTAATTGCTGAAATGCGTGAATTTAATGCCACTTTAGCAAGTCATGCTAACTTGACCTTTATGCACGATGCTTTAGAACAAGCCATTCAAGATATTGAAAGTGCGACACAATTTGTGATTGAGCAATCGCAGCAAAATCCTGACCAAATCAATGCGGCGGCTGTAGATTATTTGCACGCCTTTGGTTTGCTAAACTTTGCCTATATGTTTGCCAAAATTGCTAAGGCGGCAGATGGTAAAGACGATACTTTCTATGCCGATAAATTACGTTTGGCGAAATTCTTTGTCACTCGTATGTTGCCAGAGTTAAAGTCGCGTGTTGCCAGCATTAAAGCAGGTTCTGACGTGATGATGGATTTTGACATGGCTTATTTCTAAGTCGGATTAACGTCTGATACAAAAAGGAGTGCTAGTCACTCCTTTTTTTATGGAAAACAATATACGTTTACAAGCCTAAGTTAGGAATATGTTATGGTTATATTTTGCTATCATGCGTATGCGTGTTAATAAGAAAAATCTTATGTTGTCATAACCAAAGTATTCGAGGAATAGTGTGCAACCGTGTCAGTTTAAATGGGCTATAGGCTTCGTATTTTATGTGATGATATCACCCACGATGGCAGATAATTTATCGAGCGTTGATTCTCCATATCCCACTGCCACCGTGCCTCCGACAACCCACAATTCAATATCACCAGAGCCAACGGATTGTATTCATCGTGATGCCGAAGGCCGTTTTTTGGGGTGGGTAGATAGTCAGCATTGTTTGTTATCTAACCGCACAACGATGACAGCACAGTGGTTTGACAGTTTGTTTGGTCACTGGCATGAACCTAATGAAGCCAAAATCCGTCTGCGAGTGATTAACGATATCAATTGGATTGAAGGGGAGGGCTTGAGTGCCAAACTACGTTTTAGAGCCTCTGCCGTACTGCCAAATGCGCGTAAACGTCTACGTTTAGTGGTGAGTGATGATGAAGACACCTTACACCCAGAGCGTAATCAGTTAAATAATCCTCAAGAGCCTAAAACCAGCGCGGCCATTCGCTGGATACCCGACACCTTGTCTCGGGTAAAATACAGCTTTGATATTGGTGTACATTCTACACCCGATATATTTGCCCGTGTACGCGCACAACGAAGCTGGCGCATTAGTGATAATTCGGTGATGAACTTTACCGAAACGCTACGTTATGGCCTGAAAGAAGAAACTAAGAGTGTTTCTCAATTACAAATAGAGCGCTTGTTAAACGATAAAACGGTATTTCGCTGGGGGAATGCCCTGCAATATTGGCAGGATGAACCAGACCCTGTGGGCTTACGATGGTCAGAAGATTGGAGTATTTTGCATCGTTTGGCGCAGCAAAAAACCATCTCCTATGGTATCGTGGTCGACGGTGTACAGCAGCCGCATTGGCAAGTTGAAAGTGATGGCATTTTTATTCTGTATAGACAATCGTTTTGGCGTCACTGGTTATATTATGAGATAGAGCCTCATCTAACCCGCTATCGTGACCAAGATTGGGATGTCGTATCCGCGATTATCTTTCGCTTAGAGGCAAATTTTGGCAACTAATCCCATATTATTGAATTTACTTCTGCGTTGAGAATCCGTTTTTATGGTTGCGCCCCTTCAGATACAGGCTAAAACGACACACCGTGGCTTATACGAAAGTTTTGACTTTCGCGGCGTCAGTGCAGACGAGCGTTATGCCTTTATTTTACGGCATACCTTCAGTCGACCGTGGTTGGCTAGAGGTCACTTAGAAGTGTCCTTATTGTGTTTTGACCGCCAAACCCGACAAACAATTTGTGTGTCTGAGCAAGAAGAACTCCGTCCCGAACAAGAAAAACAACTCTTGTTGCTCAAAGATTGGCAAAATTGTACCTTCAGTTTAGGTTCTGGCTCGTTTTTTACCATTCAACGCGATAACCTGCGTGGCAAATTACACACCAGTCAAGGCTCTATCAGTTGGAGTTTACGTTTATATCGTCAAGATAAGACGGTACACAGTTTTCCTCCTAATTTATGTATCAATCGCCTATGGCCAAGGCAGCAAGTCTCAATTTGTGACCGACAATTAAAATATTTAGGCAAAATACAGCATCATGCCTTAGATATTGCGGGTGAGTTTTTAGGCACGAATCATCACTATGCAGGACATGGTTATCCACTGGAATATGCCTCTGCACAAGGCCGCCATTTTGCCGAAGATAAAGACGCTTATTTTTATGGTTTGAGCAGTCGATTACACGTGGGGCAGGTGCTAAAAACCCCTTATTTGAGTATGGCCTCATTATATGTTTATGGTCGATGGTATAACTTTAGGCAGCTCAGTCGTAGTTTTAGGCATCAGTTAGAAGCGCTAGACAATTTTAGATGGCGTATTCAATTTAGCAATCAAGACTACGGTTTAGAGGTAGACGTGAATGGCCAAAATCCCCGCTTAACCGCATGGGCAGGATGGCATGTGCCACAACCGACGGGCAGCCGTGTTGTCGTAAAAGCTACGCCTTTTGCACAAGCCAAACTGACTTTATATAGTAAAACTAATATGGCGACCATTGCATCATTAACGACACAGTCGATGGAGCTAAGAACTTTATTGCCAGAAAATCTAGCCGAGGGATATGGCTTTTGGGTCGACCCTTAACTTAAGTCCAGCGCAAGAGCGCATTTTGTAAATCACCTAACTCAATCGGTTTGCTTAAGTGCTCGTTCATGCCCGAGTTAATCGCTTTTTGTTTTTGCTCATCTAAAATATGGGCAGTCAGAGCCAAAATAGGCAAGGGCTGGCGATGCTCTTGTTTTTCCCAGCGTCGAATTTCTTGGGCGGCACTATAACCATCCACAAAGGGCATATCGCAATCCATTAATACAATATCAAATTTATCGCGCATCACCGCTTGTACCGCCTCGCGGCCATTACTGACGATGCTGTGGTCGATGCCGAGTTTTTGCATCATGCCACGAATCACTTTCTGACTGAGTTGGTTATCTTCAGCAATCAACACTTTAATACGTCCCAATTGTGCACTGGTATTGTGTAATTCGGGTGGCTTGACTCCTTGTAGCCGTTTCAGCTCTTGGCTAATCGCTTGCCTGAGTTGTTTGCTGGTCACGGGTTTGCTAATGACACGGTGAATGCCTGCGTTACGTGCTAAGGTTTGAATATTGTTTTGACGTAAGCCCGTCAGCATAATCAAAATCACATCGTTGGTAATTAACGAGTCTTCTTTGAGTCGTGCGCCCAGTTGTAAGCCGCTCATACCTGGCATTTGATAGTCCATAATAATGACATCAAAGGCTTGACCTAAATTAGCGGCATTACGAGCAACGGCCAGTGCTTCTGTCCCACTTTCGGCAGAGCTAACCCGCATTCCCCATTGTGTGGCTTGTTCGGCTAATACTTTGCTGACGGTGCGATTGTCGTCAACCACCAGCATGCGTTTTCCTGCAAATGAAGCAATAAACTCGGTGGTAGAATCGGTAAAAACACTGCTTGGCGTTTTGAGGGGGAGGGCAAACCACACCATTGTTCCTTCGTGTGGTGAACTGTCGAGTTGGAGTTGGCCTGCCATGGCATCAACTAATTGTTGGCAAGTGGATAAGTCAGGGCCAATATGCCAAACATTATGGCTATCTTGCCGCACTTGTGGCACAAAAGCGGTGATGAGCTGTTGCTCTGTCATGCCTATGCCCGTATCTTGAACACTGAATTGAATACCTAAATCATTTTGCCAAATCGTACTTTTAATACTAATGACCACTTCGCCTGTTTCGGTAAAACGAATGGCGTTATGTACTAAACGCGACAAAATTTGCCGCAAACGTACGGCATCGCCCATCACTTGTTTGGGGAGTGCGGAGTCTAAATAACCAACCAGCTCAATATTTTTATCATCGGCCTGCCCCTTAAATAAATCTAAACAGTAATTGAGTAATTCGGCAACATCAAAGACTTCTTCTAAAATGGTGAGATTTTGGCCTTGAGCATGACCAACGTCTAAACGGTCATTTAATAAGTGTAAGAGTGCGTTGCCAGACGATTGAACGGTTTGTGCGTATTCTCGTTGTGCAGGGCTCAACGGCGTTTCGAGCAATAATTCCGCCATACCTAAAATGCCACTTAAGGGCGTGCGCATGTCATGACTGAGTGCTAACAAGATTTGCTGATGTTCTTCGCTGTTGGCTTCAACAGGTCGGGGTAACTCATCATGAGCATAGTGTTGTTTTTCGTATTGTGCATGTTGATAAATGGCCCATTGATTAATAAAAACACTGGCCGCAATACTCAATAAGGTTAAAAAATGAATGACCTCAGAACCACTCTGCCAATAGGCTTGGCTTAAAGAAAGATAGTTGGCCGAGACAATCAATAAGGTACAGGTCAGTAATAATTGAATATGTACGCGCTGAAAAATATCTTTGGTATGAATGGTGACTAACAAACACACAAGCAAAATAGCGCTGAGTGCCGTACTTGCGCCAAAGGCATAGGCTGTTGGTATCACTAATAAACTGAGAGAAATAGTGGCAATAATGGCCCAGTAGGTATAGACAATCTTTTTATCTAAACCTTGAGGTTGACACAAATAACGTACTTGTTCGCTCAAGGTTAAAATCGGTAGTGCGCACATCAGCGGAACGAGGTCACTGATATACGATTGACCGACAGAGAATGCTAAGAGTGATTGACTGACGATAAAGAGAATATTACGCCATTGCAGCGGCCAAGGATGACGCACTAAGCCAGAAAATAGGCCAGAAGCTAGGATAAAACCTAGGGCAAACATGGTCTCCCATATAGCGTCTAGTTGCATCGTAATAATAGCCTTAGTGAACGAGCACGAAAATAGAGCTTAGAAAATTGAGCGATAATCTGTCATTGGCTGTATCATTCGCCATGGCGTTTTGTCTGCTAATTTTTCAAATATGTGTTATGACTGTACACATACTATGTCATAAAATGCAAACTAGCATCATCTATAAACAATAAAGAGTGATAAGCGACCGCATAAACGATTATTCAGACAAGCGTGGGCGACAAAATGAGGGTGTGATTGTCGCGTCAAAGGCCACTTATTCCGTGCTGAATTGACATTATTATAACGTGATAGTGAGACAAAACGGGGCTTTTTTCTTGATAATCGCTGCCAATCTGTGATGGATGCAGCATTGACTGACCTAAGCGTCAATATAGCGTATGGGCTAAATATATGTCGAGCGGCATAGTGATGGAGCTAATGTACTAGGCTCAGCATTAAAGTCCTGACCGCCTCTACAGCCAGATAATAAACTGCGTTAATATTTGGTGGATAATACATACGGCCTATTGAGGTTTTGCCTGTGAGTTGCGTGGCCGATAAACAGTGACGCAGACAAAACACAACATGCAACGAATAGTGATGATATATATACCCTGAAATCCGAATTGACGATGATGTATTCCTGCTAACAACGTGGGGACTAATAAAAAGGATGTAAATCTTATGTGGGGCGTCTTACAACAACAGTTAAAACAACTCCCGATTTGGATGGGCTTAGTTATTTTAGGCTTTTTCTTAATAGTAGATATTATTGCCTTAAATAAACCACACAGTGTGGCCGACCAATCGTTACGCCGCTTGGATAACCTAGTCTATGACTGGCGCTTTCAGGCTTTACCGCCAGAACGCGACAGTCGTGTACCTATTGTGATTGTTGATATTGATGAGTTAAGCCTCAAAAAAGAAGGGCGTTGGCCGTGGTCACGTAGTAAATTAGCTGACCTCGTGACGGCCTTAGAACGTCAACAAGTGAAGCTAATTGGTTTTGACGTTGTTTTTTCTGAGCCAGAGCTAAATCCTGTCACCCAAGTGCTGACGCATGGGCAAGTCAGTGCCAGTGCACAAGCAGAGTTACAACAGCTCATTCCGCAATTAGATGGCGATACCCAATTTGCTAATGTCATTGCTAAACAGACGGTGCTTGGTTATTTTTTGCATAATACAGGCGGTATTCATGCAGGGGTGTTACCTGCGCCTTTTATGAAAATCGAAGATAAAGACCAAAAACGCTTAAGTATTAACTTCATGCCCGATTTTACGGGTTTATTACCACAATTGGCAGATAAAGCCTTAGGTGCAGGCTTTGTGAGTACTCTGCCAGATGCAGATGGTGTTATGCGCCGTTCGCCGTTAATTTTACGTTATGAGAATGGTCTATACAGTGCGTTATCTTTAGAGTTGGCTCGCCAATATTTGAATGCGCCCTATGTGAAATTACAAACCGTAAAAAGCGGGAACCAGTTACGTATTGAATCGCTAGCTATTGGCCAAAATACCTTCTATACCGATGAGTCGGGAATGGCTTTAATTCCTTATAAGGGCAAAGCGGGCAGTTATCCTTATTTGTCCGCTACCGATATACTCAATAATCCCAATGCTATTCCCATCTTAAAAGATGCAATTGTTTTAGTGGGTACGTCAGCGTTAGGCTTGACCGATTTACGAACCACGCCTTTGCAAACAGGTTATCCGGGTGTTGAGGTACATGCCAATTTACTCGATGCGATTATTCAAAGTACAGATAGCTACAATGCCTCATATTATCGGCCAGATTGGGAACCTGGTTTGACCTTTATTATTCTCTTAGTCAGTGGTTTGGTATTTATTTGGATTTTACCGCGCCTAGAACCTGCCTTTATGTTGGCCGTAGCAGGGGGTTGGTTAGCGGTATTGATATTAACTAACTTGGCAGCATGGAAGTCGGCACATTATGACTTGCCTTTAGCTATTTTGGTGTTATCCACGTTTAGTATTGCCGTACTCAATATTGGCTCAGGTTTTTTAAGAACCAATACCCAAAAGCGGGAGCTAAAAACCTTATTTGGTCAGTATGTGCCACCTGCGCATGTGGAAAGAATGTTAGAGAATCATCACTTAGCAGGTTTAGAAGGTGAATCCCGCCACATGACCGTATTGTTCTCGGATATTCGTAACTTTACGACGATTTCAGAAGGCTTAAAAGCGACCAAACTCAAACAGATGCTGAATGAGTTTTTTACCCCCATTACGGGGATTATCTTTGAGCATAATGGCACGATTGATAAATATGTTGGTGATATGGTGATGGCATTTTGGAACGCGCCATTACTTGACCCTCATCACGCCGAACATGCGATTGATGCCGCCTTAGCGATGTTGCATAAAGTAGATGAGCTCAAACCTATTTTTGTTGCCAAAGGCTTGCCAGAAGTCAATATTGGGGTCGGGATTAACACAGGCTTTATGAACGTGGGCGACATGGGGTCGATGTATCGCCGTACCTATACCGTACTAGGCGACTCGGTCAATTTAGGTTCGCGTTTAGAAAGTATCACCAAATTTTATGGTGTCAAACTTTTGGTTGGCGAAGGCACATACGACTTAGCCCCCCAATTTTTATATCGTTTAGTGGATAAAATTATTGTCAAAGGTAAGCGTGAGCCTGTGTGTGTGTATGAGCCTGTCTGTCGCTTAGAAGACGCGAGTGAAGGCCGTTTGAAGCGGGTAGAACAGTATAATCAGGCATTAGCGCATTATTATAGCCGCGAGTGGGATGCTGCCGAAAAAATATTACGCCAATTACATAAGTCAGACCCTGAGCGTAAACTTTACAATATGTATTTAGAACGGATTGCTGAGTTACGTTACGAGGTCTTGCCCGATGACTGGATGGGCGTATTTGAACATCGGAGTAAGTAGATGCACTAATGGTATAGCAGTGATGTTTGGAAATGGAGATATGACCTTATTTTTTGGTCATATCTTAGGTGCTGTTGATATTTTGAGTCGGATGTTTCTTGATAATCAAAACATCAACAGGCCTTACAAACCTTACTTGTTAGCTGGTGCGGTGTTGTTTTGCTTTTCAATAAAAGCTAGCACATCATGCGCACTGCGTGTTGGAGCCTCAAGCATGGGCATGTGTCCGAGGTCGTCATAAATCACTTGTTGACAGCCAACAATGCCCTGACACCAAACATCCGCAGCACTCACTGACACCAGTTCATCCTTTGCACCCCACATGACTAAAGTAGGCACACGGATATCGGCTAGCTGATTGTCCAATAAGTTAACATTGTGAAAGTCATTAAAAATACGCGCTAGCTGTGATTGTCGCGCAATATATTGGTCAGCTATCCAGTCCAAGGTGATACTTGGCATCCACGGTGCTTTAGCCATCGTCATGGGATAGAAACGGTAGAATCCTTCACGGTCACTAAATAGAAAAGGATTTTCACCTTTTGCCAAAAGTTTTCCCATGACACTAGGACGAGGCGAAGTAACGCCAGCAGCATCTATTAGGGTTGCACTCAGGATGCGTTGAGGATGGTCGTGTGCTAAGCGTGCAGCAATAAAACCACCCATTGAGTTACCGATAATATGTGCACGTTCTATGCCTAGCTGGTTCATCGCGTGGAGTACACGGCTGCTTTGGCTGGTCGTATCGTACTTGAGTTTGCTATCGAAACCCGTTTCGCCATGACCTGCAAGATCGACAATAATGACCCGATAACGGTCGGTGAAATGTCTAGCGAAGCGTATCCATACGTCTTTATCCGCACTGTAACCATGAATCATGATGACGGCGGGGGCATTTTGTACGCCGCCTTGTAGGGTGACGAGACGGATATCGCCACCATCGACACTTGACTTATCTAAACCATAGAGTGTGCGTTCTGCTGCCATTGTTAAATGATAGGCGTAGCCACCAAGTGCTGGATAAGTTGCGACTGTCGTGATGCCAACGGCTGCGAGTGTGCCAAGGAGTAGAAGTTTTTTCATCAGCGACGTACCTTGTTGTAGGGGCTAGGGTCAAGGACAGGCTTAATGTCAAACCATACAAGTTTAGCTAACCACTTTAAGGGCATAAAGTTAGAAGCCAGCCATGTTTTGAGTGAGTCCTTACCATAAACAATTTTGGCACTGCCTTTACTTAGCTTTGTCCGAACGTGGTAAGCAATATCTTCAGCACTGGTCTTAAGATAATGTTTGCTGAATGCTTGTTCTTCGCCGTTTATCTTACAAATATCGGTGGCGATACCTCCTGGATGCACTAAATGAGCAGTCACGCCTGTCTCTTGTAATTCGGTCATCAGAGCTTCGGTAAAACCACGTACTGCGAACTTACTTGCTGAGTAATCGCCGTGGTTAGGTGCGCCAATCAGGCCAAAAATACTCGAGACATTGACGATTTGCCCCGATTGTGCCTTCAGCATGGCGGGCAAAAAGGCTTGTGTGCCATTGACTACACCGCCCAAATTGATACTTAGGGTACGTTCAAATTCGCTAGGTGTTAGCTCCCAAACAGGCTTAAAACCACCCAAAATACCTGCATTATTGATAACAATATCCACACGGCCAAAGGTCTTGAGTACCTGCTCTGCGAACGCAAACATAGCACTGCGGTCTGCAACATCAAAGCTACAGCTGATAGTCTGGGGGTTGCCATAGAGCGCTACTGTCTCAGCTAAAGCACTGGCGTTATAGTCGTTGAGTGCTAAGTGTGCGCCAGCTTCAGCATAAACTTTGGCATAAGCGCGACCCATACCAGAGCCAGCACCCGTGATAACCACAATTTTATCTTTTAAGTTCATGATGATTTGCTCCTTAAGAGAATTCGTGATGCTGAGGTTTGAAGCGATTCGCCATCAGTCGATAGGTGAAACTAAAACCAGGAAACATCGCAATCACGTGACCGCTTTTAGATTGATACCAGCTATGACACCCCCCAGACTTCCAAACGGTTTGCTCCATTTCTGTATGAATCATCTGCGTATAGTCGGCTTCTGCGGCAGAGCTGACTTCCATCACCGCCTTATGACGCTGTTTCATCGCATCTAAACTTTTCATGATGTAATTCATTTGAGCTTCAATTACGAAAATAGCAGAGGTATGGCCAATCCCCGTATTGGGGCCAGTTACCACGAAAAAGTTGGGGAAACCTGGCATTGTCGTACCTAAGTAAGCGCGAGGATATTCCGCCCAAAACTCTTTGAGCGAACGACCCTCTTTGCCGATAACAGGGTAGCTAATCACTCCGTCCGTCGCATCGTAGCCCGTTGAGTAGATAATGATATCCAGTTCTATATGTTGACCATCTGTGGTGAGGATGCCTGTTGGTGTGATTTCGGCAATTCCTGAACCCTTAGTATGTAGCGTGACATTGTCACGGCAAAGGGCTGGATACAGGGTGTTGGATAAGATAATACGCTTACAGCCAATGGTGTAATCGGGTGTCACGGCTGCCCGTAATTCGGGGTCGGCAATCTGCTTTTCTATGTGTTTACGAGCAACGTTTTCGGCGAATTGTTTAAGACCCCAAGGAGAATACTTAAAACCGATAACACGGGTCTCTAACTCCCAATAGATGAGTGTACGTAGGGCTTTATGCAGTGGTTTGATACCCAGTAAAGCGCGTTGCCAGCCCGAAAACTTACGATCTGGCCGTGGCATGACCCAATGTGGCGTACGTTGAAAAACATGCAAATGACCACATTCAGGTGCGATAGCTGGAATTGCTTGTGCCGCTGATGCACCACTGCCAATAATCGCGACGCGCTTGCCTTTGAGACTGACATCGTGATTCCAGTTGTTCGTATGAAAGCTAATTCCTTGAAAGCTATCCCGACCAGCGAATTTAGGAATCACAGGGGTACTCAAGGGACCAGAGGCATTGATGACCACACGCGCACGTAGTTCACCTTGGCTAGTTGTCAGTATCCACTGTTGGCTGATCGTATCCCAACGTACATGTTCGACGTTGCAATGTGTGAGGGTGCGTTCACGTAGCGAATATTTATTGATGATGAAATGCGTATATTCCTCTAGTTCAGCCTGTTCCACGAACATCTGCGTCCATTTATAGGGTTCAAAGGAAATAGAGTAGAGCGGAGATTGCACATCGACGGCAGCACCTGGATAACTATTTTGGCACCATGTACCGCCCATAAACCCTCGTCGTTCAAGTATCTTAAAGTCGGTAATACCACGTTTCAATAGATTAATCGCTGCACATTGTCCGCCAAAACCACTACCGATGATGAGAATATCGTGTTGCATGTCTTGCCCTCATATTGGAGTCATTTGTTTATTTAGTATTGATTGATGTGGGCTAATATAAATCTGATGACAGATGTCGTCAACTATTTTGATGACAATTGTCGTCAGATTTTGACTAAACCTCAAGTGTTGCTAATCAGCTAAAATAGCCTTTATGATATAAATATGAAAAATCCAAGCAAACCATCCACGACTCGCAGTTATGCGGGCATTTCGCCAGAAGAGCGGGTAGCTCGTCGGCGTCAGCAATTTATTGATGCTGGTCGGCAATTATTTGGCACCATCGGCTACCGAAAGACGACTGTGCGCCTACTGTGTGCGGAAGCAGGGCTAACAGACCGCTATTTCTATGAGTCATTCCCTACCATTGAAGCCTTACTGGTGACGGTCTATCAAAATCTGATTGATGAATTAGAGCGGCGTATGCTCATGGCTTTAGCGACACAAGCGGAGAGCGATTTTAGTTCGCGTATTCGTGACGGTCTGGATGTTTTTTTTCAGGCAGCAGAAGATCCTGTGTTAGCACGCGTGGTATGGATTGAAATATTAGGCGTCAGCCCTGGTGCAGATGCAGTATATAATGTCGCACTACGTCGTTTTGTAAACATCATTTTCATCTTTACTAAAACGCATGTACCTCTATTGTCGGTCTCAGACGCGGTGGCACGTAGTATGTGTATGGGACTCATTGGTGCTGTCAGTGAGACAGTGAAAGATTGGGTACATAGTGGTTACGAACAGCCGCGTGAGGTCGTGGTGGAAGCGATGTCGGTCTTGTTCAAAAGTATGTTGACTTATATCCACGCAGAATAAGATTGTTTATAGCGCCTGATTATATCTGTATGCTCACTATATTTTTACAATCAACTATCAGCCTGAGATAATCCCTCTTGAGATAAGAAGGCGAAATTTCTTTCGCCTTCTTAAGGCGTTTAGCCCATCCATTTGGTGCTTAAAGATACAATTTTTTGATAGCCTGTTGGCAATAAACGCTGCATGGCATCAACCACATAAGCATCAGAACCAATTAAGGCACGGCGAGAGTCTTTTTGTACCGCTTTTAGAATCACATTGGCTGCTTCTGCGGGTGTGGTTCTGAATAGTTTTTCAAAGTTTTGTGTACTTGTTGACGGATTCAAACCAATGCTCTTAATGCTGTCATTCATTTTAGCGGCTTTAGCAATATTGGTTTTAATACCACCTGGATGAACACAAGTGACGCTGACTGGTGCATTTTCGATATCTAATTCTTGGCGTAGTGCTTCGGTAAAGCCACGTACCGCAAATTTACTGGCGTTATAAGCACTTTGAGAGGGTTGAGAGCAAAGACCAAAAATACTGGAAATATTGATAATATGGCCTTCACCAGACGCTTTTAAGTAAGGTAAAAATGCCTTGGTGCCATACACCACACCCCAGAAATTAATGTCCATGACCCATGCTAATTCATCATAACTCATGCCTTCAACGGTGCTACCTAACGCCACCCCTGCATTATTGAAAATTAAGTTGACTTTGCCGTGGTCACGGACGACGGCATCCGCCCAAGCATGGACGCCATCTTTATTGGAAACATCTAATTTTTGGCTAGTGACATTGATGCCAAAGGCTTTGGCTTGGGCGACGGTTTCTGCTAAGCCTGTTTCATTCACATCACTTAAGGCTAAATGACAACCTTGTTTAGCGAGGTTTAAGGCTAATGCACGACCAATGCCTGAGCCTGCCCCTGTGATTGCTGCGACTTTATTTGCAAATGATTTCATGGATAATTACCTAGGTTGTAGCACCAGTGTCCCCAAGACAAATCGTGCTGTATGTGGTGAACAGGGGACGAATCATAACAACTCTGTCCCCAAGGGATTAAAGCAGTTTAGGCCAAATTAGCGGTCAATCTGATAATTTTGAGCATCAAAACGTGCCGTTTTGCGTCTAAAGTCGAAGGTAAAGCCTGGCCAAAGGGTAGTATTTTTACCGCTGGCATTGACATACCAACTTTGACAGCCTGTACTCCACACGGCACCGCCTAATTTCTCTTGTAAATCGGTGTTGAAGCTCTGTTGGCTCTCGGCTTTAACATCCACTTCTTTCCAGCCGTATTTCTGCATTTTCTTAACAAAGTCCATGACATAAGCCACTTGTGACTCAATCATAAATACCATGGAGCTATGACCTAAACCTGTGTTGGGACCCATCAATAAAAATAAATTGGGAAAACCCGACATAGTACTGCCCAAATAGGCTTGTGCGCCTTCTTGCCATGTGTCTAATAAATCGACACCGCCTTTACCAAAAATTGCCCCGCGTGGAATGGGATCTTGTGCCTTAAAGCCTGTGCCAAAAATAATCGCATCAATTGGACGTTCTACACCATCATCGCCCACAATGCTGTGCGCGCGCACTTCTTTAATCCCATGGGTGATAACATCTACATTCTTTTGCGCTAAAGAGGGGAGATAGTCGTTAGAAATCAACACACGTTTACAACCAAAGGCGTAATCGGGCGTGACTTTTTTTCGTAATACGGGGTCTTTGATGGCTTGACGAATATGACGACGAGCTTGCAGTTCGGGCAGTTTCATCACGCGCGGATTAAGTACAAAACCTAAAACACGGCTTTCTAGTTGTAAATAAATGGCATTACGCATCGCTTCTTGGGTTTGTGGTGCATACTTAAATAGAGTGCGTTCAGCGCGTGTAATGTCACGGTCGGGTTTAGGCATAATCCACGGTGGTGTACGCTGATACAAATCTAAATGCGCGACTTTAGGCACAATTTGTGGCACAAACTGAATAGCACTGGCACCTGTACCAATGACGGCAACGCGTTTGCCTGTTAAGTCATAGTCGTGTTGCCAATCTTGAGAGTGGAACTGTACGCCTTTGAATTTGCTTAAGCCTTTAATGGATGGATAAGCAGGAGTACTTAGACCGCCCATACCCGATACCACGACATTGGCTAAAATGGTTTGACCACTGGCGGTTTCTAAACGCCATAATTTATGTTCTTCTTCATAGACGGCTGTTTTAACGGCTTGCCCAAATTGGATGTGTGGCATCAGACCATATTTACGCGCACAATGTTGTAAATAGGCTTTGATTTCGGGTTGCGGGGCATACATGCGTGTCCAATTAGGATTTGGCTCAAACGAAAAAGAGTATAAATGGGATTGCACATCACAGGCACAACCAGGGTAATGGTTATCACGCCATGTGCCGCCGACATCATCGGCTTTTTCTAAAATGGTAAAATGGTTAAAACCTGCTTTTTTGAGGGCAATCCCCATGCCTAAGCCAGAAAAACCAGTGCCAATAACAACCACTTGGTAATCGGGAACAATTGTGTGCATTATGTGTATACCAAACTAGACAACGATTGTTGTCAAATTTATAATCTGACAATATATGTTGTCAACATATGAATGCCCTAAATAGAGAGTTTTTTTACAAAAATGACTGAATCATTGTCTGATGGTAAGAAAAAACGTAGTTTTCGTGGTGTCAGTCCCGAACAACGTCAAGCGGAGCGCCAACAAAAGTTTTTAGAGGCCGCATTACAATGTTATGGCACACATGGTTTTTATCATGTCACCGTACGCGAGTTGTGTGCTGAAGCTAAATTGACGGAACGTTATTTTTATGAGTCGTTTAAGAATAGCGAAGCCTTGTTGGTCGCGGTGTATCAGCGTTTAATTACCGATATGCAAAATACGATTATCAGCAAAGTCTTGTCGGCAGGAACACAAGCCCCCAATGCGTTGATTCGTTTGGGGTTGACCACTTTTTTACGGTATGTGTCTGAGGATGCGCGTATTGCGCGTATTTTATTTATTGATATTCCCCATGTGCGTTTTGAAAATAAAGCCCTGATTATGGAGACCATGAGTACCTTTGATACCATGCTGCAACAGTTTGGCCGTATTTTGTTTCCGCATTTGCCAGAAGAAGGCGTGAATGTCGAGTTAGTCACGTCGGGCTTAAACGGCGCTAACATCCATATTGTCATGCGTTGGGTACACAGTGGCTTTAGTTACCCCTTTGAAGAGGTGTTAGAAAGTTGTTTTACGATTTTTGCGGCAATGGCGGCATATTTGGCGCAACATCAACAGACGCCTGTGTTATCTGAGGCGAGTAGTGCTGTTGAAAATACGCCTGCGCTTGATGTGTAGGCGAAAAATCGATGCCTTCTTCCAGCGTGTGTATCACAGGTAGTGTGACTGCACAGGCATGACCTTCAACGCGAAAGTCTGCTGCTGACAGGGCGCTGTTGTGCTTAAAAAGTGTGGGCATATTGTGTCTCTTGTGTCTTGTTGGTTGATAGCTGGCGTGTATCTGGCGTTAATACCGATAAATCACCGATGACTGAAAGCACTTGATAAGACGCCAGACCTCTCTCTTGTTCACTTAATAACAAATTGATTTTTGCAGCCAATAATTCGCGCTCTGCATTCAATAAATCAAGTGTGGTACGTGTGCCGACCTGTAGTTCTTTTTGTGTGCTAAGGAGGGCGATTTGTGCCGCTTGTACTTGGGCTTGATACGCAGGGACTTGTGCATTTGCCGCTTGCCAATGTTGCCATGCACTCGTCATGTCTTGTTGAATCGTCGCGCGCTCATCGATGAGTTGTTGTTGACTGGCAAGGTATTCTGCCTGAGCACTGCGGATTAATGCCTGTGGCCGCCCGCCTTGATAGAGCGGTAGTTGCGCCTGTACAAAAACGCCCCACGTACTCATGCGCTCATAGCCAAAATCCGTATTGTCTTGACTGGATGCTCTGGCCTGTAAATTGATACGGGCTTTATCGTCACTTTCGGCGAGTTGAATGGCTTTTTCCTTGAGTTGGACTTGTTGCATTTGGCTTTGCAAGCGTGGCGATTGTTGTGCCAGTACTAAGGCTGCTTCTAAGTTGGCAGGTAGAGGGATATTTGGTAACTGTAGGCTAATCTGTTGTGGGACTTGCCCTGTTAACTGCTGAAAACGTGCTTCACTAATGACCAGTTGCGCTTGCGCTTGACTGAGTTGCGCTTTGGCTTCGGCAAGGCGTGCATCTGCCAAGGCGATATCGGTGCGAGTGACTTCGCCTGCATTGAAGCGTTTAACCGTATCTTGTTGTGCTTGACTTAAGGTATTCACGGTTTGCTGGTATAAATTGATTAACGATTGGTCTTTACCAATGGCGGCATAAGCGATAATCGTTTGCATGGCAATCGTGATTTGGCGTTGTAGTTGCGCTGTTTCACTGACAGTTAACTGGAGTTTGGCCATATCAACCGCCGTGTCTAACGCGCCCGCACTGTACAATGATTGATTGACCACCAAACTAAGCTGGTTAGGCCAACGTAAACCTGATTCAGGAAAGGGAGCACGGGTATCTACACGGGAACGACCCCATTCACCTGTCAGCATCACGTGCGGTTTTAACTGCGCTTGCTGCTGTTGTACCTCGGCTATTTGCGCTTGAATCTGTTGTTGCCCTGCTTGTAGTTGCGGGTGAAAGATCAGTGCCTGTTCAACAGCTTCAGCAAGGCTTTGTGCTTGGGCAAATAAGGGAATACATAACAGCATAAACGCGCCTAACTTCATGCTTGATAGCCTCGTAAAAAGGTTCGTACCGCATCTTTGACATAATCATCACGGTCGATATGCTCGGGAAAAGGGGACAGTCCCAATAAAGCTCGCCATTGCACATGGCCTTTAATCATTTCCATAAACTGAATCGCTGCAATGTGAGGATGTGGACAATCAATCACCCCTGCGTGGTGATGTCGTTCCAAAAAGTCAGCCAGTAAACCTAAACCATATTTGGGGCCTGTGTTGTAGGCCATGTGCGCAAGGTCAGGAAAACGTGCCGCTTCGGAAGCTAAGGCTCGAATCATGGCAATACGCTCGGCATCCACAGAAGCGCTTAACACCCGCTGTGCAAAGTGTGTTAATGTTTGCTCTAAATCATCACTCACATCATTGGGAATTTCCAGTTGCGCCAGAAAGGCTTGGCAACGTTCGGCAAACATGGCGGCAAATAAGCCTTCTTTACTGCCAAAATATTTATACACACTGGCTTTAGAGCCACCTGTACGTTGTACAACCTCATCAATACTGGTGCCTGCGTAGCCTTTTTCTAAAAAAATAGCGCGTGCCGCTTGTAAAAAAGCGTCCCGCCGTTGTTCTCCGCGCGAGGTCGCAGGACAACAAGGCCAAGTGAGTTTATGATTATCGTTTATCATCAGTGACACACCTTGGTTGCGTAAAGTCCGTGTTAAGAGTTGTTGAATAACAGAAAAACTCGTTGCGCTATTTTACCCATTAACGCCACGCGCACGCAAAATATCAATCCACTCGACCCTATGATTCATGGCTAACTGACGTAAACCTATTGGCATTTGTCAGGCCAAATATCGTCTTAAAGCTCTCGATAAGGGCTTGAAATGAACTGTACTGTTCAGTACATTATCAAACATGGTTTAAGAATACAAGAGAGTTGCCATCATGAGTCAACCAAGCACCAATAAGCTGCCCTTTGTCATTGTGGGATTGTTGCTTATTTTGGGCATAGGATTAGGCACGTATTGGGCGATGTATGGTCGTTATCAGGAATCTACGGATAATGCGTATATCAAAGCAGAAACCACCTTTATCACGCCGCGTGTAGGAGGGGAGGTTGTTGAATTATTAGTGAAAAATAATCAACGTGTGCGTGCGGGTGAGGTGTTGCTACGTTTAGAAAATACCGACTACAAAGCAAAAGTAGAAAATGCCCGCGCACTATTAGCGATGAAACAGGCCGCTTTAGGCATAAATTATCAGCAAAATCAGATGCAAAAGGCCTTGACTCAGGAAGCACAGGCCAATTTACGTGCCGCAAAAACAGAGGTCACACGTTTAGCATTAGAACTAGAACGGGCAAAAACATTGGTAGCAGAGGGCGTGGCTACCAAGCAGCGTTTAGATAATGCCAATGCCGCCTATCAAAGTGCCTTAGCCAATGCCGAGCGTAGTCAAGCGGCGATTATTGCGGCACAAGCCCAACAAGCTGCTGTGGGGACGGGTCGAGAGCAAGCCTTGGCGGAAATAGAGGCGGCAAAAGCCAGTTTAGCCTTAGCCGAGTTAGACTTGGCCGCGACGGAAATTAAAGCGCCTATTGCGGGCGTCGTGGGGGATTTAGGCGCGCGTTTAGGTAGTCGTGTGGCGGTAGGTTCACGTTTATTGGCGATTGTGCCCGTGGCCGATGTGTTTGTAGAAGCAAACTTCAAAGAAACCCAACTCACGCACATGCAAGTCGGACAACGCGCCCAAATTAGCGTCGATGCCTATCAGGATAAAATATTTACAGGCCATGTTGACAGTATTGCTCCTGCCTCTGGTGCTGAGTTTGCCTTGTTGCCACCCGATAATGCGACGGGTAATTTTAATAAAATAGTGCAGCGCTTATCGGTTAAGATTTTACTTGACCAGCCAAACGACGGACTATTATTAAAGTCTGGTATGTCTGCACAAGTGACGGTGAGCCTCAAATGAGCGCCACAGTATCCAGTACAGTGGCCTATCGGCGGGCTTGGATTGCTTTTTGTGCCTTAATTTTTGGCAATTTTATGGCGATACTTGACATTCAAATTGTGGCAAGTTCGCTCAACGAATTACAGGCAGGCATGAGTGCCAGTCAAAGCGAAATAGCGTGGGTGCAAACCAGTTATTTGATTGCAGAAGTCATTGCGATTCCTTTATCCAGTTATTTGTCTCGATTGTTATCAACCCGTGTCTATTTTGTCATCAGTGCGGTGGGGTTTGCCTTAGCAAGTTTGGCTTGCGCTTTTGCATGGAATCTGGGTTCATTACTTGTCTTTAGAGCGCTCCAAGGCTTTTTGGGGGGCGGCATGATTCCAACCACGATGGCGGCATTATTTTTATTATTCCCGCCAGACAAACGTACCACGCCTATCGTTTTAGTGAGTATGGCCTCTACCTTAGCCCCTGCGGTTGGCCCAACGCTGGGTGGCTTTTTAACGAATTATTTTTCTTGGCATTGGATGTTTTTAATCAATCTTGCGCCTGCTCTCATCATTGCCAGTATCGTTTGGTCTTACTTGGATATCGATAAGCCCGATTGGTCGTTATGGCACAACATGGATTGGCTAGGTTTATCAGCGATGGCTCTGTTTTTAGGGAGCTTAGAATATACCTTAGACGAAGGCCCGCGCCATGATTGGTTTAATGAACAAGCCGTGCTAATGAGTGCCATCTTTGCCCTTGTGTCGGGCGTTATCTTTTTTTGGCGTAGTTTGACCCATACTAACCCGATAGTGAATTTACGTGTATTTGCCAATCGAAATTTTGCTGTTGGCTCGGTCATTTCCTTTGTTGTCGGTGTCAGCTTATATGGCATGGTGTATTTGATCCCCATGTTTTTAGGTAAAGTGCGAGGCTTCAATAGTTTGCAAATTGGCGAAATTATGATGGTCATGGGCATTGCGATGTTTTTAACAGCCCCCCATATTGGCCGACTGTCGGCAAAAATGGATACACGTATCCTTGTCGGTATGGGTTTAGTCACTGCGGCCAGTGGGGTATGGTTGAATTCGCATTTAACGTCTTTGGCAGGCATGGAGCAATTGTTTTGGCCACAAATTATGCGTGGTGTGGGGTTGATGTGCGCCATGATTGTCATGTCGCAGTTGGCATTAAGTACCTTAGCCGTCACAGAGTTAAAAAATGGCAGTGCGTTATTTAATCTGACGCGTAATATGGGGGGCGCCATAGGTTTGGCAGCAATTAATACCATTATGGACTGGCGTTTTGCCTTTCATTGGCAGCAGTTAGCCAGTTTTACCGACCCCGCTCGGCCAGCAGTACAGCATTTTTTAGAAGCAAGCAGCATGGCAATCGCAAGCGATTTAGGTGAGCAGCGCTCGCAAGCGGCATTATCGTTGTTGCAGCAGAAATTAACGACACAAGCTACTACCTTAGCCTTTAATGATGTGACCTTGTTATTGTCAATACTCATTTTAAGTGTCTTATTTTTACTGCCGTTTATTGAAAAGCCTGCCCCTATAAAGTCATGAGTAATAGACCTAGTGCCATGAGATTGGACGGATAGGGAAAAGGCTAAAATTTAGCGGCTAGTGCCTTTTATGTTAGCCGCTTGCACATGTTGAATCTTCGTTTTGATTTGTTCAAATAAAAATGGTTTAGCTAAAAAGTCATCCATCCCCATCGCTAAGCAGTGTGCTTTATCGCTGGCAAACGCATTAGCGGTTAATGCCACAATATAAGGCTGTTTTTCTAGAGGCATGCTACGAATATGTTGTGTCGCCGTAATCCCATCCATATCGGGCATTTGAATATCCATAAACACGATATCAAATAAATGCTGCTTAAACTTAGCAATCGCCTCAATGCCGTTGTTGGCGACATCGGCTTCAATATGCAACTTACGCAAAAAGCCATTCATAATCAGTTGATTCGTATGGTTGTCATCCACAATTAACACGGTTGGGATATAGTCGGGCACTTCTTCAATCGTCTCATCGTTATTTGTCGGTTCTAAAGAGCCTTCTTGATACGGCATATCAAAACTAAAGCTAGACCCGTAATGTAACTCACTTTGTACCTGAATACTGCCACCCATCGCTTCAACAAGACGGGCGCAGATGGCCAAACCTAAACCTGTTCCGCCATACTGTCGTGTGGTTGAGGAGTCTATCTGTGAAAATACTTGAAATAGACGATGTTGGCGTTCAACAGGAATACCAATCCCTGAATCTTGCACTCGCATTAATAAACGTGGGGGAGATGAGCGGGTATCGGCTTCTGCATACACGATAATTTGCCCTTCGGGCGTAAATTTAATGGCATTCGCTAATAAATTAGAGACAATTTGCCGTAGCCGTAAGTGGTCGCCGATAATCACAGCAGGCAGCGTAGCAGACCATTTTGCCTGTAAAGAGAGGCCTTTTTTGTCGGCTAAGGGCTTGTATAACAATAAAATACTGTTTAGTTCGTCTAGAAGCGCAAAGGCACGTTGTTCTAACTCCAATTTGCCTGCTTCAATTTTAGATAAATCTAAAATGTCATTAATCAGTAACGATAAAGCATGACTACTGCTTTGAATAGTTTGTAAAAAAATACCTTGTTCTTCGTTAATTGGCGTCATGGCCAATAGTTGTGCCATGCCGATAATGCCGTTGACAGGTGTACGGATTTCATGGCTCATCATCGCTAAAAATTGGCTTTTCGCTTGTGTCGCTGCGTTAGCATTGGCAAGGGCTTGCTCTAGCTCCGCAGTACGAGCCGCGACTTTTGCCTCAAGTTCTACGGTGAGTTGTTGCAGTTGTGCATTAGATAGCTGTAATTGCTCGGTACGTTCTGCCAATAACTGCTCGGCTTCTTTACGGGCACTAATATCCCGAATGAAACCTGCAAATAGTGAGCGTTTATCAATCACTACATGGCTAAAGGCAATTTCTATAGGAAATTGTCGGCCATCTTGATGTAGGCCTAACGACTCCACGGTACGCCAATCCAGTTTACGTTGGCCTGTATCTAAGTAGTGTTTAAAGCCTTGAAAATGGGCTTTACGTAAATGCGGAGGTTGTAGCAGGCTGATATTTTCGTGTAAGACATGTAAAGGATGATAACCAAATACCGTACTAATAGCAGGGTTAGAATATAAAATCTGACCTTGAGCATCTAACACTAAGACCACATCGGTCGTGGTTTCCCATAACATGCGAAAGCGTTCTTCACTTTCTTTAAGACGCATCTCGTGTTGTTTACGTTCTATCGCGAGGGCAGCGAGCTGGGCGGCACTGACAATAGTTTTGATATCTGCAACAGACGGGATGTAAACCTCATGGTGTGACATGGCAAACGTACCCAAGACTTTGCCACTGCTATTTAAAATCGGCTCTGACCAGCACGCATTGATATTTGCTTGCTTAGCTAATTCACGATAGTCTGCCCATAAGGGGTCGTGTTGGGTATCTGAGACAATAATCCGTTTTTTCAAATACGCGGCTGTGCCACATGAAGCCACCGTTGCGCCAATCGGCGCACCTTCAACCGCCTCTAAGTAACAATACGGCAAAGAGGGTGCTGCGCCTAAATGTAAGTGTTTGCCTGTGTCATCAAGTAACAAGATACTGCATAAAATGGGGCTATGCTGTTGCTCTACATGTTTAACCAGTGCGGCTAAAATATCATTGAGCGGCGCATCCATTAATATCATCGCTAAAATGTCAGAGCGAGCTTCATTTTCTAATTTACTGAATTGTTGTTCGGTAATGTCTTCGCAAATGCCTAAGGTGAGGTCTGTTTTTCCATCTTCAGGATTAATAATAGGCACTTTTTGGGTATGCAGTAGGAGCGTACCACGTGGCGTGATACATGGCTCAACAGGCACATTAATGGCCGTTTGTTCGATAGCAACTCGGATATCATCAATGGCAAATAGCTCGGCATCGTGTGGCCATAACTCCTGTGTGGTTTTACCTAAAACCGTGGTTGCGGCAACCGAAAATAAGTGCTCTGCGGCTTTATTCCATAACGTGATTTTGAAGTTGTCACGGGCATCTTTGGCAAAAACCGCAACGGGGATATTGTCGATGATGGTTTCTGTGGTACGTAGACGTGAGCGGAGCTGCGCATTTTCGTGCTCCAATGAGGCGATGCGCTCTAACAACTCGTCCTGAGTATATGCGGGGCTAATGGCTTCTGACATACCTTGTTTAGTCATAATCAGCTCTGCTTTTAGATTATCCTGTCTACTGAGACACTGCTTACAGTATAGCGAACGGCTTTAGGATAATAGACTAAAATTGTGTGAGCTAACAGTCAGAATAGCAAGGTAGCGTTTGCTACCTTGCTGATAGGGTGTTTAGGCTTCTTTAGCGATAATTTCCGCCACGGTTAACGCCACCATATTGACAATACGGCGTACTGTAGCCGATGGTGTTAACACATGAACAGGTTTAGCCGCCCCCAACAAAATGGGACCAATGGTGACACCACTACCAGATGCTGTCTTTAATAAGTTAAAGGCAATATTGGCTGCATCTAAGGTTGGCATCACTAATAAATTAGCATTACCTGTTAAATTAGATTTAGGGAAAGTGGCCTTACGAATTTCTTCGTTTAAGGCCGCATCACCGTGCATTTCGCCATCGACTTCGAGGTCTGGCGCATTGGCACGAATCAAGGCATAAGCCTGACGCATCTTAATGGCACTGGCGGTGTTTTCTGTGCCAAAGTTAGAATGTGACAACAAAGCGGCTTTAGGCACAATCCCAAAACGGCGTACTTCTTCGGCAGCCAATAAGGTCATTTCAGCAATTTGTTGGCTAGTGGGTTCTGGGTTAACGTAAGTATCAGCAATAAATAAATTGCGGTCTTCGGTCATTAACACATTCATCGCATAAAAGTTTTGGGCATTGGCATTTAAGCCAATAATTTGCTCAATATAATCTAAATGCAGATGATAGTGACCAAACGTACCGCAAATCATGCCATCGGCTTCGCCAAATTGAACTAACAATGCGCCAATTAAAGTACTACGACGACGCACTTCACGCATCGCTAATTCTACACCCATGCCACGACGACACATTAAGTCGTAATAATAGTTCCAGAATTTTTCGTAGTGGGGCAAGTTGTCTTGGTCAATTAAGGTAAAGTCGCTGCCTGCACGAATACGTAGACCTAATTTTTCAATTTGGCTGTCAATTACGCTCGCACGACCCACTAATAGTGGATGCGCCAAACCTTCATCAACGGTAATTTGTACGGCACGTAATACACGCTCATCTTCACCTTCACAAAACACAATACGTTTGCTTGGTGCAGCTTTTGCTTGAGCAAAAACAGACTTCATAATAAAGGCAGAGTTATACACAAACTCAGACAAACGTTGACGATAAGCGGTAAAGTCTTTGATGGGGCGAGTGGCAATACCAGAATCCATCGCCGCTTTAGCAACCGCAGGCGCGATTTCCATAATCAAACGTTGGTCTAATGCTTTAGGAATAATGTATTCCGCACCAAAACTGTTGGGTTCACCATACGCCACTTCATCACGCTCAACGTGTGCCATACGCGCAATCGCGTGGACACTGGCAATTTTCATCGCTTCGTTAATCGTGGTTGCGCCTACATCTAATGCGCCACGAAAAATATAGGGGAAACATAGCGCGTTGTTGACTTGGTTGGGATAGTCAGAACGACCCGTCGCAATAATGGCATCCGAACGCACCGCTTTGACTTCTTCGGGCATAATTTCGGGCGTAGGGTTAGCCAAAGCAAAAATAATAGGCTTATCGGCCATACTGGCGACCATATCGCGTGTCACTAAACCTGCGGTGGACAAGCCCAAAAACATATCTGCGCCGTTAAGAATGTCGCCTAAAGTACGAGCCTCGGTTTCTTGGGCATATTTGGCTTTACTCTCGTCCATTTGACGACCAAAGTGTAAAACGCCTTTAGAGTCAGCCACATAAATATTTTCACGGCGCGCGCCAATCGCACACAATAAATCTAAACAAGAAATCGCTGCTGCACCTGCGCCAGAGCAAACAATTTTAATGTCTTCGATTTTTTTGTTAACCAGTTTTAAGGCGTTTAATAGGCCTGCACCCACAATAATAGAGGTACCGTGTTGGTCGTCATGGAATACAGGAATTTTCATCCGTTCGCGGAGTTTCTTTTCGATATAAAAACATTCAGGTGCTTTAATATCTTCTAAGTTAATACCGCCAAACGTTGGCTCTAAAGAGGCAATAATCTCGACTAATTTGTCAGGGTCACGTTCATCAATTTCGATGTCGAAAACATCAACCCCTGCAAATTTTTTAAATAAAACGCCTTTGCCTTCCATGACAGGTTTAGAGGCGAGTGGGCCAATATCACCCAAACCTAAAACGGCGGTACCATTACTAATGACCGCAACCAAATTACCGCGTGCGGTGTAACGCGAGACGGTGCTTGGGTCTTTTTCGATTTCTAAACACGGTGCAGCCACACCGGGCGAATAAGCCAAGGCCAAATCGCGTTGATTCGTTAATTGTTTGCTGGGAGTTACCCAAATTTTACCAGGGTGTGGAAACTCATGATAATCTAAAGCGGCTTTACGTAATGCCTCATCCATAGTTTTTCTTGCTGATAGCAAGCCTCATCATCAATTAAATGTAATGCCGTCAGCATTACAACAATAAAATCACCAATAACCTATAGGGAGTAGATTATTCGTCCAAATACAGTTAAGACAGAATGGTATGTATCAACAAAGCCATTTAGGGCGGTGATGTTGAGCCCTAAAATAGTGCTGGTAGTGACACATAACTTTCTGAAAATTTGATGCGCTAGAAAAGTACTAAACGCATGATTTGTCAATAGACGCCAAACACAAAGATAATCGGATAACAGCAATAACGCAGCTAAATCAGCACTGTCTTAGTGCAGAGCGACTGTTTACCAACATAGAATAGTGTATAGCGGTCTAGATTTTACATACGTTTGGTCTAAACGCATGCTGTTGTGGCGACACAAAATAGCTTATCTACACAACAGTAGGCTGGGCAGGGCATTTTTGTGTTGCTATCGTTCGTTGCTTTTCCCGTTGTGGGGGACAACTGACTGAAAGCCGAGTTGCAGTGTCAAGTTATCCCTAGGGTGGTGGATAGCGCTTAAACACTGAAAGTCATACAGAGAGGGGTATCTGTTACTAACATACTATGCTTGCTAACACTTAGCAAGGGACAAAAGCTAAACGAATATGCTTAAAGCATCGACGGCTTGCTAACGATAGAAAACTTTGTGAATTGTCACGCTATTGATAAGGACTGGGTTATGATTAGTCTAGACGACCTTTACTTGCATGGAATTCAATAATGACAGTCACCATTCATCCCAAAGCTCAAGCCTTATTAGATGCCCAAGTCGCCTTTACCCTCAAACGTTTACACAGTCAGGAGTTTGCCGTTGTTGTACAGGCTGAAATTGACTTTTTTCTGAGTCATGCGGCTGCCCTGACCTTAGCAGAGTGTGTGACTGCGGACATGATTAAAGAAACAGTACACCGTTATGCCATTGAATTGGATTTAGGCGCGGGTGTCTTTGATATTATTGGCGATATTGCCCGTACCTTACATGGCCACAGCATTCATCAATATACTTGCTTAAATGACATTATGCCCGATAGGCATTTTGAGCAACTGTTGGATAAATTATTAGAATTGGATAGCTTGCGTCATCACCTGTTACACGAATTACTGATTAACCCTGTTTATGCCGCATTGGCCTCCGATATTTTGTTTTTTGGTCTGCGTGATTATTTACAGCAAAGTGTAGGGGGGAGGTCGGCACGTAGCGTGTGGTCTTGGAGTAAACAACTGCTGACCAAAATGCCGCCTGAGCTTGAATATCAAATTGAATTAAATTTACGTCAGTATGTGCATAAAGCGGTGAGTGGTATTTTATCGGAAAGTGAAACTGTGTTGGCTCATATCGATACACAACGACTACGCGATAGCATATTGGATATTTGGGATAGCCTAAAAACGCAACCCATCAGTACCTATCAACAACTATTGACCAGTTTAGATGTCGAAGAAATATGTGTCTTGTTTTATGAGTTTTGGCGCGATTTTAGAGACAGTGAGTATTTTAGAGTGTTGATAGATGCAGGGATTGATGCCTTTTTTAACCGCTATGGCAATACAACCTTAGATGTTTTACTCGAAGAGGTTGGTATTAAACGCGATATGTTGGTTGACGATGCGATTCGTTTTGCCCCGCCTATTTTGGCTATGTTACAAGAAAAGCAGCTTTTAGAACCCATCATTAGACGACATTTAGCGTCTTTTTATGCTTCTGAAGAAGTCGCCACGATTTTGACGCTCTGAGTGTGGCAGAGAGTGGCATTGTCTGGACAGACAATGCCTTTTGCCAAGCAGCCTTATGTTTAGTGACTCAACCAAAACCAGCTTGCTACACCACACAACAATAATATCAAAGACAGCCACAACCAGATTAATGATTGACTTTGCGTGTGTTGATGAACGGGACGAATGTCTGGGTGTTCACGCTCATAAGCCTCAACAAGCTCTTTCGCTGTTTTTAAGTCTAAGGCCGTTTCTTGGCGTACAATTTTAATGGCTTGAATTTTTTGACCCAGTGCTAAAGCACCGATAGCAGATAAAGGTAAATGGGTTTTATAGTGCATATTATCCATAATGCAAGACTCCTTCGATGACAAGCACTGCTTGTCCTGATAACCAGACGCGATTATCGCGTAATTCACAACGTATACTACCAGTTCTAGCAGATATTTGTTTGGCGACAAGGTCATTAGTGTGCAGTTGCTCACACCAATAAGGCGTTAATGTACAATGTGCGGAGCCCGTCACAGGGTCTTCGTTAATCCCATAATTGGGGGCAAAAAAACGACTTACCACATCGCAATCTGTGCCCCGTGCCGTGACAATCACTCCACGTTTATCCAATTGTTTTAATAGCTCAAAGTCGGGCTGTAATGCACGTATCGTGGCTTCGTCTTCAAACACGGCCAAATAATCGTCAGCAACTAATGTGAGGTCTGGACTATGACCAAGCCCTGCAATAAGTGCAGGTGGCGGTGCACAAACTTGCGCAGGTCGACTCGGAAAGTTCATCGTCAACCAGCCTGATTCGTCTTTATAAACCGTTAATAGGCCACTACGGCTGTTAAAGTCAACACGGCTCAGCTGAGGGTTTAAGTGATTGAACACCACATAAGCGGCCGCTAACGTCGCATGGCCACATAAATCGACTTCGGTAGTAGGGGTAAACCAGCGAATTGCATACCCAGCAGATTGTGCGCAAATAAAGGCTGTTTCAGAAAGATTGTTTTCGGCAGCAATGGCTTGTAAGCAAGACCTTGTTGGCCATTTATCTAACACGCAAATAGCGGCAGGATTGCCCTTAAAGCGTTCATCAGTAAAGGCATCAACTTGGTAAAAAGGGATGGTCACGACCGCACTCCTTGGCACAAACGATTTTTCTAGATTAAATTTTATCTACCATAACACGAGATTTGAGGGAGAATCCATGTGCAAAATGTAGACAGTGAGGAGCATTTTGGTCACAAAGACACAGATTCGTAATTTTTTTGTTGCGCTATAGGGGCGATAGTGTTCGCTAATGCTTGCGTCCTGACCCACAATTAGGCAAATTACTCCCTCTAGCGATACGCCATGTACGCAATTGGCTATCAGACTCCCATCGTTGACTTTTAGTATCTTTTAGGCTGTACATATAATGGCCAGACAAAATAAACCCCTACAAACGCTAAAGGTGGCGTTTTTAGGTGGACGTGGTAGCGGTAAAACGACATTACTCGCGAGCTACTTAGGACACATGGCAAGCAGCCGCTGGCAAAAAGAACATCAATACTATTTAGGTACGCCTGATTCTGCCGACTCCAAACGCTTAAATGCCTTATATCAAGGCTTATGTGAAGGATTTTTTCCTGAAGCAACCATCAAACGTGCCTCTGCCTATCGTTTTCACATGCACGTTCAAGACTGTGCAGGCGTACCCTTAGAAATTCAATGGTTAGATTATCCTGGAGAGTGGTGGGAGCGAGAGCCTGCGGATGCCAAAGAGCGCAAACAGCGTGATGAATGTCTAAAACGGATGGTCACTAGCCAAGTTTGTTTTTTGGTGATTGATGGCGCAGAGCTGAATAAACACGGAGAAAAATACCTACGCGCTCACTTAGCCCACATGACCAATGAGATTGCAAATTTACTCAGGCAAACCGCAGGTCGAAAAAAACGTAATCAACAATTACGTGACATGGTGTGGGTGATGGCGTTGAGTAAAGCAGATTTATTAGAAAACAACTTAACAGCCGCCGACTTTGCTGATTTTGTCAATCGTTATGCGGGTGACCAACTCGATACCCTCCGTCAGCGTTTGGGTGAGGCGGGTTGTCCTTCATTTGGTATGAATTATTTGTTGTTTTCTTCGGTATTGGGTTCGGGGCAAAAAATTATTGATATCAATAAATATATTGGTTTGGATTTAATTGCCCCCTTAGCCTTACGTACTATTTTAGAAAAAGAATTACAGCAAATCGAAAAATCGGCGGTATTAAAGCGTATTTTTGCTGGCAGTGCCGACCGTGGTGCATTACAGGCTATTTTTAGTGTCTTACGTCAATTTTTGGCTAAATGGCCAGACCGTTCTAGCCGTGAGTTAGCAGATTTATTATTTGCCAAAGCCGAAACGTGGCTCAATGGTCAAGCTACGGATTTACAAAAAGAAATGGATAGTCAACAACAGCAAGGCCATAGCTTACAAGCCGCAGAAGCCATTTTGAAATTAGCGCTGAGTAAGCCCGAAAACCGTAAATATTTTTATGTGCCGTTATTGAGAGTGAGTCCTTAATGAGTGCTCGGACTGAAAATATCGCCTTAGACACCCAATTAGTTTGGATGACCTGTGGTGTTGATGCAGGTTATCAAGTGTTATTAGCCCCCCCCGCGATTGGTAAGACATGGGTGGATTTATTGGAAGGGGCGTTTCCGAACTTTGAAATTGGTGGGCATGGTTTGCGCCATGTCGAAATTAACTACGAGGGGGGTAAAGCCTTAGCCTTAGCCTTTTTTGACCCTCATCACTGCGATGCCAGCTCACGACCGATTAAACATTTTATGCTGTTGTTGGGCGTGAGTGAGAATGTGTTCAAAAAAGCGCAGCAGCTCAGTATTCCCTTACTGTTACAGCAGTTAGAGCCTGCCTTTATGGTGATTTGTAAGGCATCGCGTTATAGCTCGGAGCAAGAAATTTGCCGTACCGCAAACGAACAGCAAACACATCGTAATATTCGTTTAGAGTTCAGTGCAAAAAACGCACAGCCTAGCCCTAAAAGCGTAAAAAATCCCACCAAAACCAATATGCCTGCACTGCTAACGGAGACAGAACAGTCGACAGAAGCCTTATTTATGCCCACTTGGTTGATTTGGCTCTTTGCGATTGTCATCATGGTCGGGGTGGCGACAGGGATTTGGTTCAATTGGCAAGTCTGAGTCAGGCTGTAATCAACGTCCAGCAAACGTACCCCGTTTTGTGCTATCAAAACAGTTTTTGATAGCGCAACTCGACTTGTTGTATGGTTTGGTCTTCTGTTTGATTGAGTTCACCACTGGCACTGTTTTTACGTTCACCATAACTTAAGGTCAATTTATCATCACCGATGACAAAGCCTTCACAACCCAGACTATATAAATAACCCTCTTTCCCGTCATTGGTACTAATCCCTACTTTTGCAATAGGTTGCCATTTATTTGGCATTTTTTGTGGTGGCGAGTTATTCAGGCCATAACTCCAAATCAGTGCCACCTCTTTGGCGTCTTTAGGCACTAATAACGGCGCAGGTGGGGGTGGCGGTGGTTTGCTACCGACTGGTGGTTTAGTCCCTATCGGGGGGAGCGGTGTTGAGCCAAGTTTTAAGCCATGTTCTTGGTCATAGTCAGCAAAACGGGTGCTAAGACTCAACCAATGCTGAGGATTGTTAGTAAACAGTTGATATGCGACCTCAACACGTATGCCATCACCATGACCTAAACGTAGATGGCTATCGGATTGACTATAAAAACCAGTGATTTGCGCTTGACCGTGCAAACGATAGCGACTTTGTTGCCAACGTAGGCTGAATAATAATTGGTCTTGAGTCCCCAAATACTGCAAATCTGGTGATTCTCGCACAAAGTCACGATAAGCAATTTGTGTTTCTAGGCTCAGTGCCCGCGAATACCAATAGCGTTCGCTGAGTGTTGCACCATAATAACGGTCTTGACCTTCGCCTTGATGTATAGCTAAACCAAGATGATGTTGCCCTAATGCATAATTGACGCCAACACGCGCAAGTTGGGCATTATTTTCCTTTTGCTCGTGGCTTAATGCTTGTAAGCCTTGAATGTATTCACCGCGTATTGACCATTCAGCAGACAGAGGTACATTAAGACTCAAACGACCTTGTTGATTATTCATGTTGTCATCGCGTTCATCGCGGATATACACGTCTAATTGAGTCCGTTGACTAGGCGGGATGTTAGCCATCGGCTCAAGAGGACTGTCTATGATAAAGACAGACGATTCATTCGCAGGGGCAGTATGAGTATGCGTATCGGCGGCCAAACAATAAGGCGTCATCAGCATCAGGCTTAACGGTGTGAGTTTTGTGTGCATAGACGCTCCATGTAAACAAAAGGCGAAACAGTGCTGATATTAAGGAAGAATTATGGAGGAAGTATGTAGAAGTAAACAGTGCCATATTTATCGTTAACTGTAATAATTTAATCACCTACCATGATTATTTTTAATAATTGAATTTGCCGCAAAAACTGCCCAAAACTAAATGAATGTTTAGCCATTAATTCGATGTCTTTAGGTTTTATTTTTTGACTGAGTTTATTGTAGTGGGCATAGTCTTTTTTGTAGGCAAGATTTTGCTTATTAAGTGTATTATTTAGCGCATTTTCGCAACCTGTAATTTTTTCTTGTTTGGTTTGTGTTGTTTGATAATGAATTAACAGCCAACATTCTAAAGAGTGAATACAAATACAAAAAATAATTTTTTGCGCATATTTTTCAAAATTATTGCTATATCGTTGATTAGTTTGACTAATGAGGCGTTGTTTAATCAACTCATAAAACTGTGCTTGATTACTGTCGGCTAAAGAAATGGGACTAACACCAAAGTTTTTGTGTTCACAAACATCAGTATCTATTTGAACAATTAAATAATCATGATTTTCAACGGCATTCACAAAATCAGTTGACTGTAAATATACTAAAACGTGTTCCCAACCACCAAAGTTTGCCTGTTTTTTGTCAGTTTCGTCTAATAAAGGTTGTAGTTGTTTAATATCTTCATCATCAATGGTTAAATAATTGCAAAGTAAATTCTCTAAGACAATATAGTCGGTGATTCCCTCACAAATTAAGCCTATTTTCATGCTGCTTTCTTCCTAGAAGTTTTTGGGTAAGCCGCCCAAATAACCACGTAAAAAGGCTTCTGATAAACGAATGGGTTCACCTGTTGATGATTTTGGCTTATCTGCGATAGTGAGAGTTTTAAAACGTGTGTGACCTTGTTTGTTTCGAGAGGCAACAAATAGTTTTTGCTCTTCATCGCCTAAGTCAATCCCATCTAAAATGGCAGGATTATGTGTGGTTACAAACACTTGTTTGTCATATTTTTTGGCTAATTCAACTAATTTTTTGATAATTGCGGTGCATAGCTTTGGGTTAAAAGAGGCATCAATATTATCAATGGCAAAAATTTTAGGGGTGTATTGGGAGCAAAATAAGGCCGCATAAAATAAAACAAATAAAAAACCTTCATTAGCACTGCGTTGGTCAAACATGACTGATAAATATTTGTCTTTAATGTTTACTTTATCTTCTAAGCTAGTTAAATCTTTGGGTACGTCAATTTGCTCAAACCAATCAAATAATTCAAGGCAGGTTAATACATCTTGAAAAGCAGTAGGCTCACTTTCTTGCATCACTTTTAAGAGTTTTAATAAACCTTCACCATTAATGCCTAACGGCTCGATTTGACCTTCACGATAAAAGTTACGAAGGGCTGTGTTTTCGGGGGAGTATAATATGAATTGGCGAATACTATAAAAATAACTGTTGATATTTTCGACATCTTTTGCCAGTTTAATCATCATATTGTTTAATAGTGTTTCTTTTTCTTCTGATGTAAAAATGAATTGTTCCTTAATGTTTTCTGGTAATTGTAATATTACATTTCGAATGTTTTCTCTAATATCATTGTTTAATATTGATAGATCAGGTACTAAATTGCGTTTGATGGTGAGTTGATGAGGGTAATGGTCTTGTGTATAAATAAGAGAGGTACTGCGTGATTTGTTATCTTGGTTAGAGATATATAAGTTGATTGCCTCTATATTTTGAGTAAACTGAGAAACCATTAAAGTTGCTCTAACTCCTCTAGATACTAAAAACTCATTATCTAATTTATTGGCTTCGGCTGCGCCAAATAAAACCAACGCTTCTAAAAAATTACTTTTACCTGCACCGTTTTCGCCAATAATGACATTAAATCGACCAACATCGACCTCTAAAGACTGAATAGACTTATAGTTTTCTATTTTGACCGATTTAATCATTTGTTTTTGTCCTGTGTACAGAAAAAAGAGCGGACTCAATCCGCTCTTTGATAATTACAAGTTTTTCAGTTTTTCTAACTGTTCTTGCAATTTAGCTTGCGCTGTTTTGGCATCGTTGAGCTTCTTTTGCTCTTGAGCAATCACTGCCGCAGGGGCTTTGGCAGTAAAACTTTCGTTACTGAGTTTGCCACCAATCCGCGCCACTTCTTGCTCTAAACGGGCAATTTCTTTGTTGAGACGTGCAGCTTCGGCATCTTTATCAATAAAGCCTTTAAGCGGTACTAATACTGCCATATCACCCACTAATGCAGTGGCCGCAGGCGGTAATTCGGCATCAGCCGCCAATAACGTTAAGCTGTCCAAACGTGCTAAAAAGCGTAGTTGAGATTCATAAGCTTGTAGACGTGTGGCATCAGCCGCACTGACGTTATGACATAAAATCGGTAAAGGCTTGCTTGGCGAAATATTCATTTCACCACGGATATTACGAATACCAGCAATCACGCCTTTAATCCATTCCACATCAGCTTCTGCTTGTTCATCAATTTTGCTTAAATCAGGTTGTGGATAGGCTTGGAGCATAATGCTGTCGCCTGTTTTGCCCACTAAACCTTTCACACGCTGCCAAATTTCTTCGGTGATATAAGGCATAATGGGGTGCATTAAGCGCAACATGGTTTCTAAAACACGCAACAAGGTACGGCGTGTGCCTGCTTTGGCGGCAGGGCTGCTATCGCCATTTAACACAGGTTTGGTCAGCTCTAAATACCAGTCACAGTATTCATTCCATACAAACTCATAAATCGCTTGGGCGGCTTGGTCAAAACGGAAGTTATCTAACGCATTAATCACGTTTTGTTCGGCTTGCTGCAAGCGGCTAATAATCCATTTGTCGGCAACGCTAAGTTCAACATTGTCGTGGTCAACCGCAACATCTTGGCCTTCGCAGTTGCTTAACACAAAACGCGCGGCATTCCATAACTTATTGCAAAAGTTACGATAGCCTTCTAAACGTTTCATATCCCAGTTAATGTCACGGCCTGTTGACGCTAATGAGGCAAAGGTAAAACGTAAAGCATCTGTACCATAAGCGTTAATGCCTTCTGGGTACTCTTTGCGGGTATTTTTTTCGATTTTTGGCGCGTCTTGTGGCTTCATTAAGCCTGTTGTGCGTTTGCCAACTAAGGACTCTAAATCAATACCATCAATAATATCTAAAGGGTCTAACACATTGCCTTTAGATTTCGACATTTTTTGACCGTCAGCATCACGCACTAAACCATGAACATACACGGTCTTAAACGGAATTTGTGGTGTGCCATCTTCATTCTTCATAAAGTGCATGGTCATCATCATCATCCGTGCGACCCAGAAGAAGATAATATCAAAACCAGTCACCAACACATCGGTTGGATGGAAAGTGCGTAAGGCTTGAGTATCTTCTGGCCAACCCAAGGTGGAGAATGTCCATAAAGCAGAGGAGAACCACGTATCTAAAACGTCTTCATCTTGACGTAAGGCAACGTTGTCCGCTAACTGATACTGTTGACGTACTTCGGCTTCATGGCGACCGACATAGACATTGCCGTTGTCATCATACCAAGCAGGAATACGATGACCCCACCATAATTGACGCGAAATACACCAGTCTTGAATGTCACGCATCCACGCAAAATACATATTTTGGTATTGTTCAGGCACAAACTTTACGCGACCATCTTCAACGGCTTCAATCGCAGGTTTGGCTAATACCGAGGCTTTAACATACCATTGGTCAGTCAACCACGGTTCAACAATCACGCCAGAGCGGTCACCACGAGGAGCTTTGAGTTTGTATGGTTCAATCTTATCCAACCAACCGTTTTCTTCGGCTTCTTTAACCAATTTTTTACGGGCAACAAAACGCTCTAAGCCTGCATATTCGCTGGGTGCAGCTTCTTGACCTAAATCAGCAAAAGTGCCTGCGGCCATCACCTCAAAATTCGCCAAAATGTTGGCATCTTTATCAAAGATGTTGATTAAGGGCAGGTCGTGACGCTTGCCTAATTGGAAGTCGTTAAAGTCGTGGGCAGGGGTAATTTTGACGCAACCTGTCCCAAATTCTTTATCAACATAACTGTCCGCTACAATCGGCACTAAACGGCCAGTAATTGGCAAACGAACTTTTTTGCCAATCAACGCTTGATAGCGGTCATCTTCAGGGTTAACCGCAACGGCTGTATCACCCAATAAGGTTTCGGGGCGGGTAGTGGCGACGACTAAATGGTTACTGCCATCTTCCAAGAAATATTTGAAATGCCACAATGAGCCATTTTCTTCTTCGCTAATCACTTCTAAGTCAGAAATGGCGGTGTGTAACTTGGGATCCCAGTTAACCAAACGTTTACCACGATAAATTAAACCATCTTGATACAAACGTACAAAAGCTTCTTTAACGGCATTAGACAAGCCCTCGTCCATGGTAAAACGTTCGCGTGTCCAATCTACTGATGAACCTAAACGGCGAATTTGACGAGTAATCGTGCCGCCTGATTGTTCTTTCCATTGCCAGACTTTTTCTAAAAATTTGTCACGGCCTAAATCATGACGGCTGATGTTTTGTGCGGCTAATTGGCGTTCAACTACCATTTGTGTGGCAATACCTGCGTGGTCTGTACCCGGTTGCCATAAGGTGTTGTAACCCTGCATACGACGATAGCGAATTAAGCTATCCATAATGGTATTGTTAAAACCATGACCCATGTGCAAAGAACCTGTGACATTAGGCGGTGGAATCATAATACAGTAGGGGCTGCCTTGGCCTGATGGGGCAAAATAGCCGTTAGTTTCCCATTGTTGATACCAGCGAGTTTCGCTGTCTTTTGGATTAAACGTAGCGTCGAGCGTCATAACATTACCGTGAATTAAAACGAAAGAATAAGGACGTAGTTGTAGCCAGTATGTAGCGTAGCGAAATACGGGATTAAATGTTGATTATGCTAATACCGTGTTATTAAGCAGGCTACTTAAATCTAAAAATTGGCGTAATAGTAACAGATTTTGCATGGGCTAAATACAACGTCATGCTATGACGTATTGCTGTGAACGGCCCCACACAACCGTCATCTATTCATGTTATAAAACAAAAATAATTTGCAAAATAAATTGTTTATGGATAGTCGAGCCGATTATGAATGCTATTCAACATTGTCGTGTTTCCCAAAAACGTTGGGGCGGTCAACCCGAAGATTACTACGCGATTCATGATTTTATTGATTGCACCAAGGCGTTATGTCCTGACTCGCGGCATCGTATTTTTCATACTATGTGGGCAGTAAAACATATTATTGTGCCTGTTTTTGGTCATACCTTAATCAATAGTGATGGAAAGTCAGTGGATATCAAGGATATGTGCGAACGTGACCATTTATTGGTCGATTTTCACAATAAATACATTCCAACTTTAGGCGATTTTGTTGCTGCCATTGATGATGTAGATATTAAAAACTTAGGTCAACGCATCGAAAAGTTTCACCAAGATTACATACAAGACAATCAAATATCTGCTCTCATGCTGTCGCCATTATCGTCAACGGGACAGCTAAAGTCGTTGTTAATTACCCATAACAGTTGGTTTATGAATGATATTTTGCCCAAAATATTTCATACCAATCCCGTCATAGCCGACTTTGATTTAAGCCCAAGTACATTTTTTAATGCCATGCGTTTTGAGTTGTGGATGGATAATGCGATGAGTCCACCTCCGAGCGCTCAGAAATTATATCAACACCGAGTTCATGTTCGTTAAGGAGAAAACAAATGCGTCAACCTACTTATGTTATTCGTGCTTACTTTTTTGGCTATAACGATGAAACTTTTTATGTGTCTGGCAGTCGTATTCAGCAGGTCTTCCATGATAAAGCACAGGCAGAAGCGGCCTATAAACGTTTAGAAATAGATGCTGCCCGTGAGTTTCCTTTGCATGAGTTAGATGCGCTATTTAATGCCAGTGAGGAGGATTTGCAAGCTTTAGACCAGTTCGTATTTGAACGTTGTGGCGAACATATTTTGGGCGACGGTTGGCTCAGTCAAGACACGCTGACCGATAAATTAAACGATGAGGATACCTTTGAGTTTATCCAGCGTGCGGGCTGTCATGCGTATCAATTAGTGACATTTGAGCAAGAGCCTGCCTTTTTTGCTGTGTGGTTGCCACACAAAGAAAGCTACTATATTCAATATGATGAGTTTGCCACGACCTTAGTATATGCCGCCTCCAAAGATGCCTTGATAGCAGAGCTGGGTTATTTAATGTATGAGTTCGATAATGAAAAAATTGTCTTAACAGGGGCGTTAGATGCCTTAAGCCCACAACCGATGTTATTGACACAAGTCATCAAAGGGCATAGTAAAATTGCAAAATATGATGAATCTAATATGCGTTTAACGCTCAAAGGCGGTCATGATGAAGAGGCCTTTTTAGCAGCTTTATTGGCGATTAATGAGCTACTCAATACCCCTATAATAGAAATCCGCACCTTGAGTTTGGCGCAAGTTAAAACCATTGAACAAGAGCTGGCAGAGCAGATGGGAGAAAGCTTTGGTTGGGACGAAGAATAGTGCCTGAGACTCAAGGGATGGCGCTATTTTTGAGTGTCGTTTCTCCGATTTATGGTGAGCCTGTCGAACCATTGGCAGAAAGTCCTTCGACAAGCTCAGGGTGAACGGCCAATACAATAACTATGGTTTTCTATATGGACAGGGTTTATATGATTTCAAAAACTTTACAACCAATCATCAAGTTGTAGGTTTGGTACGCGGATAAACTCGCGAGTATTATGGGTAATTAATACCAATTGACGTTCTATCGCTTGAGTGGCAATGAGTAGGTCATAAGCACCAATCGGTTGATTTTTTGTTGCTTGTCTAATTTGAGCCGCTTGTTTGGCATCATTAGGGGTAAAATCTAAAACGGCAAAAGGAATTTGCGCTATTTTTTGTAAGTTATGATGCAAATGCTGTGGGCTACCATTAAAAGCACCATAGTAAAGTTCATATTGTGTAATCACAGAAATCGCTATTCGTGAACATGATATTGTTGAAGCCTGTCTCTAAAAGCCTGATGTTTGTGCATGGCTATGATGGCATTAGTATCAAGAAAAATTTCATCTAAACAAATCATCAAGATTAGGACGTTGTTGAATACACAGCTTTTCAGAAATCGCCTGTTCAAAATTATTATCAAAAGGTTGCAAGTTTTTAAGCCAGTCCCATTCATTGCTTTTTGGCGCTATTGGAACGTTTTTATACTCTTTTTGGTATAAAAACTCTATAAAATCAATTGCTTCTTGTGCTTTTTCGGGTGAAAGAGATTGTAGGTAATAAATCGCTTGGCTAATAGTGTGAGGTGATTGCATGATGTAATTCCTCTGAATGTCGATTGGCTTGAAGTACGAAACTCAATCTATATAGTAAATGATTGTTTTGTGTGCTCAACATATCTTGGTAACTCTCCAAATCTACCGCAAAGACACTACCAACTCTTTATCCAAATAACCTTCAACTTTAAAAGCAAAAGGAATACGTCCTTCATTATCAGTAAGTGTTGCTAAATTTGGAGCGATTTTAACTAGCTGTTGCGAGCGCTCTTTACTCAATCGTGCATTCACATCCCAACGCACTAACAAACTATTTACTGCCAGCGAGCCAGTCACTGTTGCATCAGCGACAATGCCTTGATTATCAGTGAGTTGTTTTAGTTGCATATTGTCTAAACGGATATAATTATTTTCATAATTCATCACGCCTTCAACCGTACTAATAGCCAGTTGCTCGGTGGTTTTGAAGACATTATCTAACTGTTTAGTGGTTAAACGATTCGCCAATACCGCACGTAAACCATCTTTAAACAAACGCGCATTAAGCATTTTAATATCTTCGCCTTGGACTTTGGCACTGGCTTTAATGGTAAATTGAGAAGGCACAAGTTTGGCACTAAAATCGACTTTTAATTTAGAGCCTTGTTTCTTTTCAAACACTTCTGGCAACAATACCCCTAAAGCACTCGAATCTAACAAACCAGTCGCGGTTAAATTATTGGTATCACCTTGGGCATCAATATTGAGATTAGTTGTGCCACTATAACTTAAGTTTTTTGGTAAATAGGCGCGCACAAAAGGATAAACTTCTTCCATTTTGGTCGGTTCTAAGCCGTTAGCGCGTAAATTAATATCCATCACAGGTTGTTTAGGAATGCCACGCACCACACCATTAACCGTCATTTTGTTGCCATGAATGGTCATGGCCATGTTGTTGATGTCTAAACTATTGCGTTTTAAGCTAAAAACATTATGACCAATATCCAAACCCATACTAAAGGCTTTGCCGCGTTGTTTACCATCAGGTGCGGCTAACACCATATTTTCAAATTGAATGCCACCTTGAGAGCTCATGCCATCCCATGTGTTGCCTTTGAGTTGTAATTTCATGGAGGCCACACCACTGACAGGGTAGGCGGTTAGGTTTTTGGGTGCATACGCTAAGAAGGGTAAAATTGGGGCATCGTTGACGGTTAACACCCCATCAATGGGCATTTGATTACTTTTAACACTATTTAATGGGCCTGCCATGCCGCGTAAGCTGACATTGCTTTGTGTCGCTTGTGGGGTACGCAAACTAATGTCCATATTAAATTTTTCTTTCACAGCAAAACCCGTAAAACGGGCATCAATATTATCAAAACTTAATTTAGCGGCACCTTGTGCAGCCGTAGCATCAACAATATTGATCGAGCCATCAGTGGCATGAAAGTTTTTAATGCGTAGCCAATTCATTAATGGGCCACGCTTTTGTTGCAACAAATCGCCAATATTCAGTGAATAATCTTTATCAACTAAGATATTGGCTTGAAAGTGTTGAATCGCAAGGTCATTGACCGAAATCCGACCAATAAATAATGGTAATAAATCAGCCGTTAAACTCACATCTTGTGCGCGAGCAAAAAATGGCCATGTGCGTAAAGGATGGTTGGCAAAACGTTCGTTTTCGGAGAGGGTAATCTCTTTAACTTTAACACCAAAAGGTACCAAGCTAAATTTGAGTTTGTGGTAGTCGATTTTGCGTGGAATAACGCTCTTAACAGCAGCTTCACCTGCTTTACGGGCGGCTGATTCATCAACACTCTCGGCTGCACAAGGTATCAGCCATAAGCTCAACGCGATGAGCGCAAGGTGTGGACGCCGAGTCAGCCTATAGCCCATCATGAATGATTCGTTTTGCTTAAGCTATCGCTTAATAGTTGATTCATTTCACCATGCAACCAACGACGTAAGTCTATCCTTACTTTATCGAGATGTTGCTCAATTAAGTCATCTGCATTTTGTAGAAAGCGTTTTTTTAGCTCCTGCTCAATCTGCGAGGCAGGTGGTAAATTAGACGCAGCAGACCGTGGTAAAGGACTATTGACGGGAGGGTTAGCAATAATACGTTCACTGATTTGACCGCCCAGTGATTGGCAAATCGCTTGTAGTTCGTCAAAGACGGTTTGACGAAAATCCATCGGCGCGCGCTGCCAGCGTTGCGGAAAGTTATTACCTAATTCGACAGCCATAAAGGACTCACAGGGTATGTTTATCTAGGCTAAAGCCTTGTTGTTTATAAAATTGCCAGCGTTGTCTGCCAGCTTGTTTGCTTGTTTCATCGTGCCCTATGATTTCAAGGATACGCTGAAATTGAGCAAGACCTTGCGGCTGACGTTGGCTTAGGTTAATCAGAATCCCATCCGCTTCGGGTGGTGTTTTTAAGCCAATTAAAACAGGTGCAAGGATAAATTGTCCATCCCCTATACGGTGATGTGGTACAAAAGTTTCGGGTTTAAATGTCCATAACCATTCATCGCAGGCCAGTGCATCGGCCTCATTTTCGGCTTGAATAAATAAACGATGACCTGCACTTAAGGCTTTTGCGGTTAAGCGGCAGGTCGTCAACAAGCGAGCATCGACACTCGCTTGCGTTAACAAATAAAAATCAACTTTTAGCACGATGAGACAAATAGTGCATTAACAAAGGAACGGGACGGCCAGTCGCGCCTTTTTGCGCGCCAGATAACCACGCTGTGCCAGCAATATCCAAATGCGCCCATGTATAGTCTTTGGTAAAACGTGCTAAAAAGCAGGCCGCCGTGATTGCACCGCCATTAGGCCCACCAATATTACCAATATCCGCAAAGGGGGAGTCGAGTAATTCTTGGTAGTCAGGCAATACAGGCATACGCCATGCGCGGTCATTACTTTGTTCACCCGCTTGTAAAATATCGTTGGCGAGTTCATCACTGGGGCTAAATAGGCCTGACACCACTTTACCCAAAGCCACCACACAAGCACCTGTTAACGTGGCAATATCAATCACAATCGCAGGATCATATTTTTTAACGTAGGTAAGGGCATCACACAACACCAAACGACCTTCGGCATCGGTATTTAAAATTTCAACAGTTTGGCCAGACATCGTGGTAACAATATCACTAGGACGCGTCGCACGACCAGAGGGCATGTTTTCGGCAGCAGCGACCACACAAACCACGTTAATGGGTAATTTAGCGGCTAAAATGCCTTTCATTACACCAAAAACCGAAGCTGCACCACACATATCAAACTTCATTTCATCCATGCCAGCCGCAGGTTTAATCGAAATGCCACCTGTATCAAACGTAATGCCTTTGCCAACTAATACCACAGGTTTTTCGCCTTTTTTGCCACCTGTGTAATTCATCACAATCAATTTGCCTTCTTGCTCTGAACCTTTAGACACCGCTAAAAATGCGCCCATGCCTAATTTTTCCATCTCTTTTTCGCCTAAAATCTCAACGCTTAATTTACGTTGGCCTTTGGCAAGCAGGGTGGCTTGTTCGGCTAAATAGCTTGGATGACAAACATTGGGGGGTAAATTACCTAAATCGCGGGCAAAATTTTGACCTAAAGCAACGGCTTCTCCCCATGCTAAGGCCTGTTGACCTGCGGTGTTGGCTAAAGATTCGTCGACCACAAAAGTCATTTTTTCAATACTGTTACTGGTTTTTTTGCTTTTGAAAGTCTGAAATTGATAGCTAGCTTCTAAAGTTGATTTGCTTAATTCGCTCAATACTTGGCTAGGGCTACGGTCTAAAACGGACAATTCTGCCAAAAAGCTATAAGCACTTTGTACTTGCTTATTGAGTGCTTTATAGGCACTGCTTGCGACTTTTTGTAAGGCACGGCCATTAAAATCTTTGCTATCGCCCGCACCAACGACTAAAACAATAGGGCTACTGATGTGATTTAAGTGATAGACTGATAGCGTTTGCCCTAATTTTGCTTCAAAATTCGCCGCCTTTACGGTGGATGTTAAGGCACCCCCACTGATTAAATCAATGGCTTGACCCGTAGCCGTCAGACCGTCTGTGGTCATGGCGATAATTAAGGTGTCGGTGCTAACAAGTGCGGCGTTCACCGCAGGGAGTAGTGCAAATTCCATTCTAACCTCAGTTAATCAGTGAATCATATTGGTGTTATGGTACTAGTTTACCGATTAGCAATGTTTTTAACAGCAGACAAGGCAGGAAAACAGTGATTATTCGTCGCTATTTAGCAGGGCAATTGTTAATAACCACCGTGGCTATTACCCTTTTATTGACCTTCATCCTGATGGGAGGGCGCGTCATTAAATTTTTTGGCATGGCCGCCCAAGGCAAATTAGACGTCGAGCTGTTATCTGCTGTTTTATTATATCGTCTGCCGGGTTTTTTAGAGCTAATTATTCCGCTGAGTTTATTTATTGCCGTGTTACTGACGTTTGGCCGTTTGTATATTGATAACGAAATGGCAGTGATGTCCGCGAGTGGCATTAGCCGTTGGCAAATGCTCGGTTTTATCAGTCCAACAGTGCTCGTTGTCACCCTCATCATCGCTAGTTTTAGCTTTTATTTAACCCCTAAAGGCAACTGGGAATATGAGCGTTTATTTAAGCAACAGGCCAATCGTAATACCTTTGACCTCATAAAGCCCGAACAATTTCAGCGTATCGGTGACAATATGTTATATGCCCGTGCGCTCTCTTCAGATAAAACCCAATTATTTGATGTCACGCTTTACAGTCAGCCCAGTAATCCCAACAAAAAGCCTGTGTGGTTACAGGCAAAAACAGCAACGCGTTATTTTGATGCACAAACGGGGCAGACTTATATTGCGTTGACTGATGGATATCGTTACGAGTTGTTGGCAGGCCAAGTGCAATACAGTCGTTTGCAGTTTAGTCGTTATAAAATGCGCTTACAGTTAACCAATACCGAGCCAGAAATAGACCGCGCTCGCGCTTTTGATAGTCAAACGATTTATCAACGCCAACAAGCCAACGATAGCCTAGCTTTGGGTGAATGGTTATGGCGTTGGTCCATGCCCTTGATTGCACCGATTGGCGTGTTGTTGGCCTTACCGTTAGCCAAAGTCAATCCTCGACAAGGCCGTTATCTCAAGTTGTTGCCCGCAATTTTGTTATATATCAGTTTTGTGGTGTTTATTGGCGCGATGCGCAATAAAGTTGATAAAGCCAAGGTGGGCGAAATGGCCGTTTGGACGGTGCATATGGCCTATTTTTTACTGGCGCTGCTGTTATTAACATGGGATGACTTGAAAGCGCGTTATCAGTTATGGCGACAAGGAGCAACAGCATGAGCCGCTTAAGTCGTTATGTCAGCCGTGTCGTGCTCAGTGCGACCTTAATTGTTCTGTTATTGTTGACGGGTTTAGACCTCGTATTTACCTTTTTGGCAGAATTAGAAGAATTAAAACAGAATTATCAAGCACCGCAAGCGCTTTGGTATTCCTTGCTGTCTTTACCGTGGCGTCTGTGTGACATGATGCCCGTTGCGTCTTTAATTGGTGGCATTGTCGGTTTGGGGTTATTGGCGAATCATTCCGAACTAACCGTGATGCGAGCGGCAGGGGTGAGCGTCTGGCGAATTGTCGCATGGGTATTACAACCGATTATGTTATTAGTCATTCTGAGTGTTGCGATGACGGAATATGTCGTACCGCGTTGCCAACAATTGGCTGAAATGAATAAAGCACAGGCCTTAGGCCATCATTATAATCAAGATGAACTGACAGGTTATTGGCAAAAACAAGACAATACCTTTGTTCATATTCGGCAGGCAAACATCAAGGGGCAATTACGTGATATTAGTTTTTACCAACTGAATACCCAAGGTCAATTGGTACAAACACAAGTTGCAGCGCAGGCCTATTATTTGGGGCAACAGCGTTGGCAACTACAATCAATCAGTCAAGCCCAATTTGCTGCAAACGGCTCAGCAACACAACAGCATCTCACTAATAGCATTTGGCGTAGCGAGTTAACGCCCGACTTTTTGGCGTTAGTGACGGTATCACCCGAATACCTCCCTCCCAGTCGTTTATACCAATATGCACATTATTTGGAAGGGCAAGGCTTGGCAGCAAGCTCCTATTTTTTAGAGTTTTGGAAAAAAATATTAGCACCTTTGGCCGCCATGTCGATGGTGTTCGTGGCTTGCTCTTTTATTTTTGGCCCATTACGTTCGGTCACGATGGGACTGAGAATTATTTTAGGGATTTTAACGGGCTTAGGCTTTCGCTATTTACAAGACTTTTCTGGCTATGCTAGTTTGATTTATCAATTCTCGCCCTTGATTGCGGCGTCAGTTCCCATCATTATCAGTATGTGTTGGGGTATTGTCGCGCTACGTCGAGTTAAATAAAACACGGCAAATGCCAGATGCAGCCTCAGCCTGTACAGAGTCGGAGAATGTGTAAAACGAAAATAGCGGAGCTGGCTTAGCGAAAGATGATTTATGGGGTACGATAGCCCGAAAAATAACAGGATTTGTGCATATAACGGTAAACAGGCATCGTATATCTGAAAAATAACAGACAAATAACGAAGCCTGTTAAGGTTAAGCACACGGTGTGGTCTCACGTTTTGCTATTGAGTCTGCAAAAAAAGAGTCAAAATCTACTATCGTTTAAGATGATACATCTTGTATAAATAATGGTAGATGGCGTACTAAACGAAGATTTATCGTGTCAATATGTGCTATAAACCAAATGAATGGCTACATTTTAGACAAAAAAACGGTAGTTTTGGCAAGCTAACTAAAAACCGACTACAGTTATTACAGAGCAAAACAATTAACAACATTAGGGTGTCATTCAAGTAGTTTTGATAAATAGAGGCCACTGCGGCGACACTGATTATCGACGCTACTAAATCCAAACAATCATTAAATACCGTAAATTTAGTGGTTGTTTGGCCTAATAAGTATAGCGCTCACGCATTGCACCGTGGTTGGCCAACATGCTGGAAGGCCAACAGCGTCAGCCTATAGGTTTTCTTATTAGTGGATATAGTTTTATCAGCGGTTTATATAAAGAGAATGCTATTTTGCTAAAGTGGATTTCTGCAGAAGCAACCGATGTCGGTGCAAAACGAAAAATTAATGAAGACTCCATCTTATCGCGTGTAGATATTGGCTTATGGGTCGTTGCAGACGGTATGGGAGGCCATGCAGCAGGCGATATGGCTAGTCAAGCGGTCGTCAACGCCTTATCGCAGCTTAAGCCGAATCAAGACCTTGCAGACTTTGTCGATGCGATGGAAGATAAATTGTTATTGGTCAACCATCAGTTAAGACGTCATGGTCAAGAAGCACTTGGAGGGCGGACACTAGGCACAACGGTCGTCAGTTTATTTTTTACGGATACGATGGGGGCTTGCATTTGGGCAGGGGATTCGCGTGCTTATGTATTAAGAGCAGGACAGCTTTCCCGTATTTCGCATGACCATTCAGCAGTTCAAGAAATGATAGATGCGGGTATGATTACCAATGAGCAAGCCAGTTACCATCCGCATCGAAATGTGATTACGCGCGCAGTTGGTGGTGGTGAAAAGTTATATCCTGAAGTCCGTGTATTTACCGTCCAAGCTGGTGATTGGTATTTATTGTGTAGTGATGGCTTCTATAATGAAGTTAGCGAAGATGTGATGACAAGCTTGATTGTCCAAGAGACACCTGAGGAATCCGTGCGTATTCTGATGGAAAAAGCCCTAGCACATGGAGCACTAGATAACGTTTCTTTGATTATCATCAAAGTAACAGAGGCGTAGGCGTAAAATGAAAACAGACTATCCAAAAGCTAATGCCCGTTTGGCCGAGGTAGCAAAAAGTTGGGCTGATGGAGAAGTTAGCCACGAAGCATGGCGTAAAGAGCGCCGTACTATTATTGAGTCTTTATTACAAGGTAAAGACTGGCTAGCCAGTGAATCGGTCAACTCAACAAAACGCGTGGTCAGTGCCGCTCGTGCAACACTGCCGAACATACCCGCAGTCCCTCCGTTTTTAGCACCCAGTCCAACTATTGTCAATCCGCATGTCATGGTTGCAGCCGATGTGCCACATGAGGATGTCCTCTTGCTAGCTATATTATTGCTAGTCATGATGATGACCGTAGTGACCTTGTTATATATTTTATAACGTGTGCTAAAGTTGATGTCTGTCTCCCCGTATTGTTTGACAATTATGCGTCCTGCGTATTTGTGTAATGTTTTAAACTGGCCACATCAACCAAGGGAAGACAAACATGAGCCAATATCAAACGGTTGTCCCTATAACCGCTAAACAGAATGTCTTTGTTCAAAGCACAGTGGTTGCAAACCGTATCGTTCGTCAGCGTAAACCCCTATTACGAGACCTACGTTTGGTCTTAACCCATGCCTCAGAATTACCTTGGTTATTTTTTCCGTTAAAAACAGAAAAAGATGTACATCCCGAGCTCTTGCCTTCGAGTTATCCCAGTTATTTAGACTATTTTTCTGTGATTGCACAAATGGTTGTGCCAACAGAACGTAAGTCTGTGTCCTATGGTACTTTGGCGGTAATTCCCCATGACTATGTATGGCCAGAAGAAAAAAAACAAAGTAAATGGTTCTTTATTAATGGTATTTGTACGAGTCCAGCGATGGCACTGCTGGAGGCGCGTGAAATGGTTGCCACGTTTCAGCGGCCTATTCATCTCATTCATACGCCAACAGCAGGCGTAGTTCGTGATTTATGGGGGGCGATTACCGCCAGAACCTTGCGCAAAGATGGCCGTTTATCTCGCCCTGCATTTAATATTGTCAAAAATGCCTTGTTAAGTCATGAAAAAGTCGTATTAACGACGTATTCTCAAGGCACTATTGTGGCGAGTTATATAGTCCGTAAAGTCCTAAAAGACCCCATTCTACGCTTACATGCACATAAGTTAGAGGTGTATTGTATTGGTGGAGCCGCTGATAGCCTACACATTGACCATAACTTAACAGCACAATACGGCCGTAGCGTGCCGTATGTTGAACATTTTGCCAATGGTAAAGACTTTTTTGCGCGTGTTGGTGTACTAGCCCATTACCATGATACCTCGGGCGCGATTTTTGTCATTCCCAATAAAAAAGGTCACATGTTAAATGACCATTATCTCAAGGGTATTGGGCGAGGGGATTATTGTGACCAACGTTCACGTTTATACCGTTATGCTAACGGTGGCGAGGCGGGAACAAATGATTATATCCCGCCTGATAGACGTCGTTAACTGACACGGTTAAGGGCTAACTCGGCTAACCCGACTAAGGCTTGTTTATAAATAGACTCAGGTAAGTCAGCCAACGCAGCAATGGCTAATTGAGATTCTTCTGTAGCACGTTGGCGACAATAAACTAACGCACCTGTGGTTTTAACCGTCTCAATAATTGCCGCTAAATGTGCTAAGCCACCCGTTTTAATGGCATTACGAATTTGTTCGGCTTGTTCGGGAGCAGCCATTTTGATGGCTTGAATTAAGGGGAGGGTGGGTTTGCCTTCGGCCAAGTCATCACCTAAGTTTTTGCCCATAATGTCCGCAGAGCTGGTGTAGTCCATCACATCGTCAATAATTTGGAAGGCGGCACCAAAATGAATGGCATACTTTTTTAAGGCTTCACGATAAGACTCATTGCCTAAAACGGCACCTGTCTCGGTGGCAGCCACAAATAGCTGTGCGGTTTTACCGTAAATGACATCCATATAACGTGCTTCGGTCGTATCAGGGTCGCGCTGATTAATCAGTTGTAATACTTCGCCTTCAGCAATAATACAGGTGCTATCAGACATAATTTCAGAGATGGTTTGGTTTTTCAGACTGACAATTAACTGAAACGCACGCGAAATCAAAAAGTCACCGACGAGCACCGCAGTGGCATTATTCCACGCCGAGTTGACGGTGGCACGACCTCTTCGTAAGTCGGACTCATCGACAACATCATCATGAATCAACGTCGCTGTATGTAGCATTTCAATAATTGCCGCCGCAGGAATATGTTGTGAGCCTTGATAGCCTGCTGCTTTAGCCGCCAATAAGCATACTAATGGACGTAAACGTTTCCCCCCACCCTCTACTAAATAATGCCCTACTTGCATAATTAAGGGCACACGCGAATCCAAATGATTCAAAATAAAGTCGTCAACTGCCGTAAAATCTGTGGCGACCGTGGCCAAAATGTCTTGGAAGTTCATAATGTAATAGCCATATTTGTATTGAAAATATCTTAATTAGATTATCTCACGCTCTAAATAAGCAGGCGCAAAAAAATCAACACGCCCTAAGATATTTTAGAGAACACGTATTGAACCAAATAGATAACCAAAAGTAATCTTTTTTTGATGATTGAAAGCATATTGTGAATTACGCCCATTCACAATCGTACAACGCGAGGATTTCGCAATTAACTCAGCAGTCAGCGAACAGAATTGTGCACAAATTAGCGATAACTGCATAACAACGTAATAGATGCTTGCACTCTGAGGGCATTTTGCATACAATCTCGCACCTTGCGAATTTATCACTGTGGGCTTAGAAGAAGCTCCGCAGATTTACGGAGTCGGCGACTATGTACGCGGTTATTAAAAGTGGCGGCAAACAACATCGCGTTGTTGAAGGCGAAAAGCTCAAAGTTGAGTTATTAAACGCAGAGCCAGGCCAAAGCATTACTCTTGAAGATATTTTAATGGTAGTGAATGGCGACAACATTCAAATTGGTACTCCAGTAGTAGCTGGAGCTAAAGTTACAGCAGAAGTGCTTGGTCATGGTCGTCATGATAAAGTGCGTATTATTAAAATGCGCCGCCGTAAGCACTACCGTAAGCAACAAGGTCACCGTCAATGGTTTACCGAGTTGAAAATTACTGCTATCAGTGCTTAATGGGGGATATACGTCATGGCACACAAAAAAGCGGGTGGTTCTACCCGTAACGGCCGCGACTCACAGGCCAAACGTTTAGGTGTAAAAGTCTACGGCAGCCAACAAATTGTTGCAGGTAACATCATCGTTCGTCAACGTGGCACACAGTTCTGGCCTGGTGAGAATGTAGGTATGGGGCGCGACCATACGTTATTTGCTAAAGCTGATGGCGTATTAAAGTTTGTAACTAAAGGCCCATTCAACCGTCAATATGCGGTTGTTGAAGTGGCTGCCTAAGGTTAGTGCTTTATCGACAGGATTTGCGTGGTCTATGACACGTGCTTGTATGTAAATACACACATCAACTGTGCAAAAACCAAAGTGAATCCCAAAAGCCCCGTTTTATGCGGGGCTTTTTGTTTTATGAATTTATGGGTTTGCTGAAAAGCAATGCCATGTCTTGAGTGTATTGTCATGATGCAACGGTTTGTCAGCCCATTGCATATACGGCTCAAATACATGCTTGACTGAATATTGGAAAAGGCGAAAGCGTCATGCGTTTTGTAGATGAAGCGATTATTTATGTTGAAGCAGGTACAGGTGGTAATGGCTGCGCTAGCTTTCGTCGTGAAAAATTTATTCCATTTGGTGGGCCTGATGGAGGCGATGGTGGACGTGGTGGAAGTGTCATTATTGAGGCGCATCCTGATGCCAATACCTTAGTCGATTATCGTTATACGCGCAAATTTCGCGCCGAGCGTGGTCAAGGCGGTCGTGGTGCCAATTGTAGTGGCAAAAGCGGCGCAGATATTATTCTAAAGGTTCCTGTTGGTACCACGATTGTTGATGAGGATACCCAAGAGGTGCTCGGTGATTTAGTCGAGCCGTTTCAGCAATTATTGGTCGCCAAGGGCGGGCGAGGAGGTTTGGGAAATATTCACTTCAAAAGCTCGACTAATCGTTCACCACAAAAGGCGACTTCTGGTTATGCGGGTGAAGCACGCAATTTACGTTTAGAGCTAAAGGTATTGGCGGATGTCGGATTATTGGGCTTGCCAAATGCGGGCAAATCTACCTTTATTCGTGCGGTATCGGCGGCAAAACCCAAAGTCGCTGATTATCCATTTACAACCCTTGTCCCCAATTTAGGCGTAGTTGATGTCGATAGGCATCGTTCTTTTGTGATGGCCGACATTCCTGGTTTGATTGAAGGGGCAGCCAGTGGTGCAGGTCTTGGCGTACGTTTTCTTAAGCATTTAGCAAGAACACGCATTTTATTGCACTTAGTCGATATCGCACCGATTGATGGTTCTGACCCTGTGCAAAATGTACAAGCGATTGCCGAAGAATTGGCAAAATTTTCACCTGCGTTGGCAATGTTACCGCGCTGGTTAGTCTTAAATAAAATTGACCAAGTATTTCCCGAAGAGGCAGACGAGATTTGCCAAGATATTATTCAGCGCCTCGCATGGCAAGGGCCTGTTTTTAGAACCTCGGGCTTAACCCGCGAGGGAGCCATGCAGGTGTGTTATAAATTAATGGATACCATTGAAGAACAAAGGGTTTTAGAGGCCGAAAATCCTGAGTTTGCCGAAGCAGAAGCCGAAAAACGCCGTTTGTTAGAAGCAGAAACGCGTGAACAAATTCAAAATTTACGAGCACAGCAACGGGCGCAATACTTAGCTCGTAAAGAAGCGGGCTTTGATGATGATGAAGATTGGGATGACGATGATGATGGCGATATGGAAGTCATCTACCAGCGTTAAATAACAGTAGGGTTGAGAGCATGACGGATAATCGCCAAAAATTAAGACAAGCCCGCCGATGGGTGATTAAGATTGGTTCGGCCTTATTGACGGCCAATGGCCAAGGCTTAGACCAAGCAGCCATGAAATCATGGGTCGCACAAATGGCTGCCTTAGCGCAACAAGGTATTGAATTGGTCTTGGTGTCTTCGGGCGCGGTTGCGGAAGGCATGGTCAGAATGGGTCTAAATGGTCGACCTGAATCCTTACATGACCTACAAGCCTGTGCTGCCATAGGACAAATGGGATTGGTGCAAGCCTACGAATCGCATTTTCGAGAGTTCAATTGTAAAACAGCGCAAATTTTACTCACGCATGAAGATTTAGCTGACCGACAGCGCTACTTGAATGCGCGCTCAACATTAACTACGTTAATTGATTGGCGTGTCATTCCTGTCATCAATGAAAACGACACTGTCGCCACAGATGAAATTCGCTTTGGTGATAATGATACCCTAGCAGCCTTAGTCGCAAACTTAGTCGAAGCAGAAATTCTTGTCATATTGACTGACCAAGAAGGCATGTTTGACCGAGACCCACGCTATAACGCAGATGCCGCGCTGTTACCCGAAGTGCGAGCGATGGATGAGTCGTTATTTGCGATGGCGGGCGGCGGTGGTGCCTTAGGGCGTGGCGGCATGATTACCAAAGTCCGTGCTGCCCGTTTTGCTGCCCGTTCGGGCTGTGCTACGGTGATTGCTAGTGGCCAAAGTCCACAAGTTTTACAGCGTTTAGCAATGGGGGAAAGTTTAGGAACTTTACTATTACCCGATGATGACCGATTCACGGCACGCAAGCAATGGCTGGCCGCGCATTTACAAACGGCTGGTAAAGTCATTTTAGATGCAGGCGCAGTCAAAGCGTTGGTTGAGCAAGGGCGTAGTCTGTTACCTGTGGGTATCAAAGCGGTAGAGGGACAATTTGGACGCGGCGAGGTGATTGCCTGTATGGATGAGCAAGGCAAACAAATTGCAGTCGGTTTGATTAATTATAGCGCAGAAGAAGTAGAAAAAATCAAAGGGCAATCCTCTGAGCAAATCAGTGTATTGCTAGGCTACATGAGTGACGAGGAGTTAATACATCGCGATAATATTGCGTTTATGTAGTAACTAGTATTAAGTATTAAGTATTAAGTATTAAGTATTAAGTATTAAGTATTAAGGGATGCTGCTGTCTGTTTTACAATTTGCAAGAGGCGCAGCATTTTAATCTAGTCTAGTAAGATACATAAAAAATATTCTTCTTTGGAAAAGAGTTTGAATATTAGCTTAACGTAAGCAGGAGAGTATTATTTTGGATTTAAGTGGCGCGCCCGGAGAGATTCGAACTCCCGACCCCCAAGTTCGTAGCCTGGTGCTCTATCCAACTGAGCTACGGGCGCGCTGATGAGGCGGCGAATTATATAGTTTTTCGCTAGCCTGTCAAGTAATTTTCTGAGATTATTTTGCATTTGTAGACTGTTACAAAATAGCCACAGAAAATAATGGCGGAGAGTGAGGGATTCGAACCCTCGATGGGCTTTTGGCCCATACTCCCTTAGCAGGGGAGCACCTTCGGCCTCTCGGTCAACTCTCCGCACAGGGCGCATATACTATCACTGCTGAGAAAAAATAAAAGCCTTAAATCGTGATAAAGGGTTAATAAACGAGCAGTTAACAACAGTTAACGAAGAAATTATACAAATTATAAGTCAGATTGTCAGACAGTTATTGAGGGTCGTCTTGTTCGGTATGATATAAATCATCATTAGGTGTAAATGACGATTGTTCGGAAGTAGACCAATCATGAATACTAGATGTGCGTATTCAGTGGTGACTTTTGACTCGTCATAATGCTAGAATCGCCCTGAATCTGGCTACATAGCAGTCAAAACGCGTATTGTTTTGATTGATTAACGCTTATCTGATTGAGTCTATCCGAGGGAAAAATATGGAAAGCAAAAAGAGTGTGGGTGTTTCCGGTTTAGGATTAGCCCTGTTATTAGGTGCACAAGGTGCAATGGCACAAGTGGCTGTACAACCACAAGCAATTCCATTTGGCTCCTTTGTATTGGTTCCAGCACTCGTTACGCAAACAGTGTATGACGATAATGTTTATAATACCCATACTGATGAAGTCAGTTCATTTTATCAAACGTTAAACCCATCCTTTGCTTTTATCGCACAAGATCGCTTGAATGTGTATTCTGCTACTTATGCTATCAATGCAGCAAGTTATGCAAACGATAGCGATGATAGCTATGCTGATCAGTTGTTTGATTTGAAAGCACATATTGAATCAAACGCGCGTTTACGTTTTGATTTGGGTGCAAATTATGCGATGACCCATGATGCGCGTGGCGTTGGTTTTACTAGTGGTTCTAGTTTGACTGAGCTATACGCCTACGGTGAGGTGGATAAGTTTGATTTAGCAACCTTAAGTGCTGGGGTTGAGTATGGTGCTAAAGATGCTCGTGGTTTACTGCGTGCCGATGTGAGTACTAGTCAAAAGCGTTATGATCGTGAGTTAGTTGCAAAAGCCCGTGATAATGACAGTATGTCTGCTTCCGTTGGTCTGCGTGCACGTCTTATGCCTAAAACCCAGTTTTTAATTGATATTGAGCATGCAACTACTGAATATGAAAGTTCAAGTGGTTCTCCAGACTCAACGGATAACCGTATTTTTGCGGGTATTGAGTGGAAAGGGACTGCTCAAACGACAGGTAAATTACGTTTAGGTCAGAGTAAACGTGAAGTGGATGGCCTAGATGACAAATCTAAATTCAGCTGGGATGTTGATGTTATCTGGCAGCCAAGACAATTTGATTCTATTAACTTAAATAGTGGTAACCGTTTATCTGACGCTACCTTGCCGTATGTTTCTTTGGAAAATACACATTATGGTGTAAGTTGGAAGCATGATTGGGCTGAGCGTCTGAATACAGTTGTGTCTCTGGGGTTCTCAACGGATGACTATGAGGCACCTGCTGGTGTGAAAAATCGTACTGATGACTCGTCTCAGTATGGTGTATCCGTTAACTATCAAATGCGTCGCTGGTTGATTTGGAATGCGTCCATTCAGGCTACTGACCGTAGTTCAGATGTTCAGATATACGATACAAAACGTAACGTAATGAGTGTAGGTGCTCAAATCAGTTTATAACTTGAGTCTGAGCTTCTGACTTATGCAACAATCTCTTCGTTTATTGTTAGTGTCAGTTATCCTTGCGTGGGCGCCTGCCCACGCAGGCTTTCTAGATAAATTATTCAATAGTCCTACAGCGTCAAGTAACACTGCTCCCCCTGTTGCTGGTACTATATTAACACCAGCTGCTTATCCTGTTTTGTTAAGTCAAGTTTCTGATTATCGCTTGGGTGCAGGTGATAAACTCGGTATTACGGTTTTTAACGAAAAAGAGTTGAGTATGGAGGTATTGCTGAGTGATGCAGGAACCTTCTTATATCCTTTTTTAGGCGAAATTGCCGCAAAAAATAAAACTATAGGTGAGTTGAAATCGATGTTAACTCAACAACTCAAGGATGGTTATTTGGTTGACCCTAAAGTTTACGTTAGCATCATAGAATATCGTCCATTTTTTGTGAATGGTGAAGTGAGTAAACCTGGCGGTTATCCCTACCAGCCGGGTTTGACCATTCGTAAAGCTATTTCTCTAGCAGGCGGCCTGACGCCAAGAGCTTCTTTAGCTAAAATATTTGTTATTCACGAGAATGATCCTACAGGAGTTCCACGCTTAGCAAATTTAGATACTGTGATTGTGCCTGGCGATATTGTCACCGTTGATCAGAGCTTCTTCTAGTTTTAGGTACATGTAATGGAAATTTTGGATAAAAACCTGTCACCACAACAGGAAGATTCTATTGATTTACGGCATTATTGGAACGTTGTTGCACGATTTAAATGGGGTATTATTGGCTTAGCAATTGCTATTACTGTAGCAACAGCCTTTGTTGTGTCGACAGTGCGTCCTGTTTATCGTGCTACAGCGACATTAATGATTGAGCAAAAACAAGGTAAAACGCTTACATCACTGGATGATGTTTATGGTACAGATGGTGGCAAAGAGTATTATTTACAAACGCAATTCGAGATTTTGAAGTCGCGTGAATTAGCTACTCGTGTCGTGACTGAGTTGAATATTGCGAATCACCCTGACTACTTGCCCCGTAGCGAAGCTGAAAAGTCGTGGTGGCAGCAAATTGATTGGCGTCAATTACTACCTCGTGGTCATCAATCTAACCCGATTCCCTCAGACGAAGAAAAACTGACTTTACTCGTTGATAGGTTTATGGCTAATCTGAGTATTGAGCCAATTCGTCAAACACAACTTGTTAAAATTAGTTTTGAGTCTCATGACCGTTCACTAACGGCAGCAGTCGCAAATGCGATGGCTAAAACCTATATCAACAGTCAAATGGAAGCTCGTATTACCTTGACTCAACAAGCCGCTGAATGGTTATCTTCTCGTTTAGGTGTGTTGAAATCGAATGTCGAGGTATCAGAAAAGAAATTACAGGCATACCGTGAAGAAAATAATCTCGTTGATTCTGGGAATAACTTTGGCGTTTTAGGCCTAAGTGCAGGGCAGTTACAGCAGACTAATCAGCGTTTAATTGAGGCACAATTTAAAGTTGCTGAAATTAGCAAGCGTTATGGAAGTAAACATCCAACTTTAATTCAGGCTGAATTAGAGTTAAATGAAGCTAAAAAAGCACTGGAAATTGCAAAGGCAGACTCGTTAGAGCTATCGAAAAAAGAATTTAAATTCAAGGAGCTTCAACGAGAAGTCGAGACCAATCGTAATTTATATGACACCTTTTTTGCACGTATTAAACAAGCAAATGATAGTTTAGAGTTAGATACCGCTAATGCACGTGTGATAGATAAAGCTGTCGTTCCAAATGCTCCCACCAAACCACGAAAAACGCTAATTATTGGTATATCTTTGGTGTTGAGTTTGTTATTTGGTGCAGCATTAGCGTTCTTGTTGGATTATTTAGACTCCACCTTCAAAAATGCCGAAGATGTTGAAGACAAACTTGGTATTTCTATGTTGGGGATGGTGCCTTTAATTAAAAAGCGTAAAAAAGACACCTCCGCTATTTATTTCTTGGATAGTAAACAAAACGGTTATGCAGAGGCTATGCGTACAGTACGTACCAGCGTAGTGTTATCAGGCATTGATAAACCGCATAAAGTCGTGATGTTGACCTCTAGTGTGCCTAGTGAAGGGAAAAGTACATCTGCAATTAACTTAGCGGTGGCTTTAGCGCAAATGGAGAGAGTGTTGTTAATTGATGGTGATATGCGTAAACCAACAATTGCCAAAGTACTAGGGCTGCCACCCAATAGTCCTGGCTTATCAAATGTGGTCGCAGGGACTTCCGTATTGGATGACTGTATTTTACATGTAGAAGATGCAAATATTGATGTCCTAACCGCAGGCTTAGTACCACCCAATCCTTTAGAGTTACTGTCTTCTCAGAAATTTATGGATTTGATTGCAAAGTTGTCTGAAACGTATGACCGTATTGTCATTGACTCGCCACCTACTTTATTGGTTAGCGACTCTTTAGTGATGTCCAAGGCTGTTGATGCCGTGTTATATGTGATTCGTTCAGATACCACTGCGCAAAATGCCGCACGTACAGGTGTAAATCGTTTACGAGCCGCTAAAGCTCCTCTGATTGGGGTTATCCTCAACAAAGTGAACATGAAGCGTGCTGCTCAATACTATGGGACTTATTCAAGTTATTATGCCTATGGCGATTATGTCTATGGCAGTAGCAAGAAAAAAGACTAAATATGCTCTTATAAAAAGCCCCTCGTAGGGGCTTTTTTTATTGTCTATCTCAATCACTTTTGCGGCATACAGTTTGGTTTTATGCTGTTGCCGAAATAGGGATGTTCATAGTCTATAAGGGGGCTTGTTAGCCATACATACAAATATCCAGCCAGCTTTTCTGTTGCGCTTATAGCAAATGAAGGAAGATACCGTTTTTTAGTCATTAAGAAGTGGTAGCGTTTAGTTTAGATTATTGGCTAGAGGTGTAGATAAAAAGGAATCAGACTGGCGCAGTGATTAAATAAAACAAGTCTACAAGTAGTCAGTCTTTACGGAGGTTGAATACTGAGGATATGCTATAAAAAAAGGAGAGCATAAGCTCTCCTTTTTTCTTCCAAGTAATAAATATTACTTAGGAGCAGCTTCTGGAGCTGGAGCAGCAGCTGGAGCAGCAGCATCAGCAGCTGGGGCTGGAGCAGCAGCTTCTGGAGCTGGGGCTGGAGCAGCTTCTGGAGCTGGAGCGGCGGCTTCTGGAGCTGGGGCTGGAGCTTCTTCTTTCTTAGCACAGCCAGCGAAAGCTAAAGCAGCAACGATAGCAGCAGATACGGCGATATTCTTGATTTGCATGGTGTCTCTCTCAAGTTTGCAAAAAAATGCTGATTACGATCCCGCTTTTTGAACGCTTACACAAAAGATGTGCAGACAATTAGCATCTCACTAAGCGGCGCATGCATAATAGCACTTAATAATGTAAATTGCATTATGTTTGTAGGACAATTTGCAAAAGGATGTGTTTTGTCAGACAGGCAGGATATCAGGCTAGCGTTATATTATAGATGAGTTTACCTGTTGAGTGTAAGGTTAGTAAGTAAAAAATCTTAACTAACAAGGGGTTATCTCAAATATACGGTGAAAGTATGTTTTTTAGAGATGGCATAGAAAATTGTATTTAGCAGCCGACAAAACAAAGCCTAATAGCCCAAATAATATCATTATCTGTTAAAATACAACTTTCAAACGTGAAAAAAATGATGAATACGAAAAAAAAATTATTTTATGGGTCGCTGTTTTGGTGTTTATTGAGCGGGTGTAGTACGCTGATTGCAGATAAAGCACAAGAAGCGGCCGAGACTTTTTCATCCAGTGTCTTAAATAGTGATGATCCTGCAACTGTTGCACAGGGGCTGCCAGCGTATTTATTGATGGTTGATGCTATCGTCCAACAAAATCCTGAGCAGACGGCATTATTAAATTCAGCAGCTAGCTTAAATAGCGCTTATGCCAGTAGCCTTGCAATACAACCGCAGCAAATCCAAGCCCTGCATAACAAAGCATTAAAATATGCATTTGCTGCACTATGTTTGGAAAATACACTGCTTTGTCAGCCACGCCAACTCCCTATCGATACCTTTACGCAGGCCGTGCACTCGTTGAACGGTCAGCAAGTCAATACGATATTTACGACTGCAAGTACATGGGCGGCATGGATTCAGGCCAATAGTAGCGATTGGGGCGCAATTGCCGATTTAGCTCGCGTTGAACTGATGATGAAACGTGTTATTGAGTTAGAGCCTAGTTATCAACAAGGAAATGCTTATTTATATTTGGGCGTATTGGCGACCGTGTTGACGCCTGCATTAGGTGGCCGTCCAGAAGAAGGCAAGCGTTATTTTGAACAGGCTATTAGCCTGTCGAATGGTCATAATTTGATGGCAAAATTGTACTATGCCAAAAATTATGCTCGCGGTATTTTTGATAGAGAGCTACATGACCGTCTGTTAAATGAAGTGTTGGCCGCCGACCCTCATGCGAAAGACTTGACTTTGAGCAATATTTTGGCACAGCAACAAGCGAAAGCGTTATTAGCGTCTGCGGATGATTACTTTTAAGAAAATGCAGATAAGAGTAACTCCGTGGTTGCGTGTTTATCAGTATCATCGTATGCAGGTTATGTAAGCGCTGTCCGTATCAATCTACATTATTAGCTACAACAAAAGAGAGTTGAGGTATGAATAAGTTTGTTTCCGCATTCGCATTGCTCATCATGGCGACTCCATTACAGGCGATGACCTTAAAAATAGCCACCTTATCGCCTGACGGTTCAGCATGGATGACTAAGATGCGTGCTGGAGCAGCAGAAATAGAAAATCGTACCCAAAAAAGAGTGTCGTTTAAATTTTATACGGGTGGCGTCATGGGGAATGATAAAGCCGTATTAAATAAAATAAAAATTGGCCAATTACACGGAGGTGCGGTAACGGCGGGTAGTCTTTCAGACTTTTATAAAGATACGCAAGTGTATTCTATGCCGCTGATGTTTAAAAACTTCAATGAAGTCGATTATGTGCGTACGAAATTTGACGCGGTAATTGCTAAGGGCTTAGAGCAGGGCGGAATGGTGAATTTTGGCTTTGCTGAAGCGGGCTTTGCTTATGCAATGTCGAAAACAGCCCCTATTCCATCCGTTGTTGAGTTGCGCAAACATAAAGTTTGGATTCCTGATAATGATATGCAGTCGGCAGAAACTCTCAAGGCGTTTCAGGTTAGTCCTATCCCGTTGTCTTTGGCAGATGTCTTGCCCAGTTTACAAACAGGAATTATTGATACAGTAGCTTCATCGCCTATTGGTACGCTTGCTTTACAATGGCATACACAAGTGAAGTATCTGACCGATTTGCCATTGAGTTATATCGTGGGTGTGTTGGCCGTTGACCAAAAAGCATTTAATAAAATTGACCCAGCCGACCAGTTAATTGTCCGTGATATCATGCAACGGACATTCAAAGAAATAGATAAACAAAATCGTCAAGATAATTTAGAGGCCTTTAATACGCTAGTGAAGCAAGGTATTAAGGTGGTCAAACCGTCAGCACAAGAGTTATTGGCGTGGGAAAAAGATGCCGCCCTTGCATCTGAACGTATTGAAAAAGCGGGGATTGTTAATCCATCTACCTTACAGTCTGTCCGTCAATACTTAAAAACCTATAAAGCGACGACAAAATAATGCTGTATATGACACAAACGCTATTACGTTGCTTACACCGTTTGGAAGATGCTTTATTGGTCTCTCTGCTGTTTGTGATGATGAGCTTGGCTGTCACGCAAATTGTGCTACGTAATGGCTTTGATACGGGTATTTTATGGGCAGATGCTTTTTTAAGGGTGTCTGTGTTATGGATTGCACTGATTGGTGCCTTGGTTGCAACACGGCAAAAACAACATATTCAGATTGATGTCTTATCTCGCTTTTTACCTGCCATCACTCGGTATATTGCGACTATCATGGTGAATGTATTTAGTGCCTTGGTTTGTGGTTTGTTGGCTTATTACTGCTTTGATTTTGTCAAAATGGAATACGAAGCCCCGAGCATGGCATTTGCGAATGTGCCGACATGGTTGTGTGAGGCTGTCATGCCTGTTGCATTTGGCTTCATGGCAGTGCGTTATTTTCTTCAAGCATTGGTATTAATATTTAACCCTGTAAAGACGGAATCCACGACGTGATCCTGAGTTTGATGATTGTTTTACTGGTGATGGCGCTCTTAGGAGCGCCATTGTTTGTGGTCTTAGCAGGGGCAGCCGCACTGGGGTTTTATCATCAAGAAACCTCACTCACGGTATTAGGTGTGGAGTTATATCGTCTAGTAGATACCCCCATTTTATTGGCCTTGCCATTATTTACGTTTGCGGGTTATTTGCTGGGAGAGGGGAATACATCTCAACGTTTGGTGAGATTAATTCGGGCATTAATGGGTTGGATGCCCGGTGGCTTGGCGATTGTGGCGTTTTGTACTTGTGCATTTTTTACGGCCTTTACAGGCGCGAGTGGGGCAACGATAGTCGCCTTAGGTGCATTGTTATATCCTGCCTTAAAACAAGCAGGGTATCCTGAGCGATTTTCTTTGGGTTTGGTCACAACCTCTGGTTCTTTAGGCTTGTTACTACCACCTTCCTTGCCGTTAATTTTATATGCCATTATTGCACAACAACTCCCCCAAGGTTCTACGGTCAGCATAGAGGCGATGTTTAAAGCAGGCTTATTGCCAGCCTTAGTGATGATTGTGTTATTGTCGATATATGGCTATTGGGTGACTCGTCAACATCATGTGCCTTTACAATCATTTTCATGGCAAGAGCTAAAAGGGGCAGCGATAGAAGCTAAATGGGAAATCCCATTACCTCTGTTTGTATTGGGCGGTATCTATAGTGGGATTTTTGCCGTGTCTGAAGCGGCAGCCGTGACGGCTTTATATGTCACGATAATGACGGTATTGATACATAGAGAAATTTCGCTCAAGCAACTTGTGCAAATTATGCGTGAATCGATGGTCATGGTTGGTGCTATTTTGCTGATTCTAGCGGTGGCGATGGCATTTACGAATTGGTTGATAGAAGCAGAAGTCCCCACCCAATTATTTGATGTCGTAAAACAATATGTGGATAGTAAATGGACATTTTTGCTGTTACTGAATCTCTTTTTGCTTATTCTGGGTTGTTTTTTAGATATCTTCTCGGCATTGGTGATTATGGTGCCGTTGTTGTTGCCTATAGCCGTCGGCTATGGGATTGACCCGATACATTTAGGGATTATCTTTTTGGCAAATATGGAGTTGGGTTATTGTACGCCGCCTGTTGGCATGAATTTAATGATTGCGAGCTATCGCTTCAAAAAATCCATGACCGAGTTATATCACACCACCATTCCTTTTTTGTTAGTATTGATGGTCGCCGTATTGATTATTACTTATTGGCCTTGGTTGAGCTTGGCTCTGCTTTGACAAGATACGGTGCACAAAGCGCTCGAATACTGTCATCCGACAAATCAATCAGTGGGCAAAAGTTAGACATTCTATTTTTTAGTCCGATGAGTGAAAAAACATACACTTTTTCTTTGGCACGTGTGTTTTCGCCTCGCCAAGATAAACTGCTATTGACGGCTTTAATGACTTGTTTTTGGCCATCTAACGACAGTTCAGGCCACAAGAATACACCCATTTTGATAATACTGTGTAAAATATCAATTTCATACGGCCCGAGTGCTTGTGATTTGGCAAGGAGATGTTCTAATTCTTTGTCGACCTCTCCGATAAGTGCTTTGAATTGGGCGTAGTCATGATAATGGTAAGCCCAATTAGGGCGTTGTGTTAACGCAACACGATAGTGTTCTTTGATGCGCTTTATGAGTTCAATACGTTGGTTGCTGGCGATTGATGGGTCATAAAATAATTGCCATGATAACAAATGTGCCATTTTAAGACGGTAATCGCTGTTATAAGGCACTAGTCTAATGGCACGCTCACTATTGCTTATCGCATTTGTATAGTCTTGAATGGAAGGATAAAACTGCGGATTTTCTTGTTTTTGAAAATTCCATGCTTCTAGATAGCCATTTGCGCGAAAATAAAACCATGCGCCTAACAAACTACACGCACTCCAAAGAATCATACTGAGTGTCAATATCAAGAGACAAGAACGTATTAATGGGGAGCTTAAACGAAATAAAGTCATAATCTTGACAGGTTAAAAAGAAATTAGTCCGCTATATACCATAACTTTTCAGCTTTTGTTAGTTAGTATCTTTTATCGGCAAGGAAATTCCCGTACAATGCTCGCCCTTTGAAGGCTGTTGCCTAGATAAGTCTACTATCTGAGCAGTGTTTCTCTCTTTTTGGTCATACAGTCATTTAGGCCAAATCGAAGAACATGTAGCCTTAACTTTGTTTTTGTGGAATAAACATTATGGTCGTTATTCGTTTAGCTCGTGGCGGTGCCAAAAAGCGTCCTTTTTACCAAGTTGTTGTAACCGATAGCCGTAACGCACGTGATGGTCGTTTTATCGAACGTATTGGCTTTTTCAATCCTGTGGCCCAAGGTGCAGCAGAGCCAGTTCGTGTGGATATGGACCGTTATAACTATTGGGTAAGTACAGGTGCACAACCTTCTGAGCGTGTTGCACAATTAGTCAAGGCTTCCGCAGCTTAAGACCTTGTTGTAAGTACTGATTTATTGTCGTTGTTAAGGCAATAAAGTGACCAATCTTGACTGTAAAAGGCATCGTCATCATGGCAAATATTCCGCCATCTGACCAGCTATTAAGCATTGGGCGGATTCAATCTGCGTATGGCATTAAAGGGTGGGTCTGGGTGTACTCAAATACCGACCCAACAGATAATGTGTTTGCTTATGCGCCTTGGTATTTGCAGCTTGGTGATAGCTGGCGGCAGATAGATGTGCTGGATTGGCGAGTGCAGGGTAAAGGGTTAGTGTGTCGTTTGGATGGATGTACAGACCGTAATGCGGCTGAAGCCTTACACGGTGCTGTTATTTGGACAGCGAAAACAAATCTGCCTGATTTGCCCGAAGGGGATTATTACTGGTCGGATTTAGTCGATTGTCATGTGTGGACAATAGATAACCAGTATTTGGGGTTGGTTGATAGCTTGATGGAAACCGGTGCCAATGATGTCTTAGTGGTTAAACCAGCCACTGGCAGTCTTGACCGTCAAGAGCGCTTAATTCCGTGGATTCCTGAACAAGTCGTCACGTCTGTTGATATCGTAGGCAGACGAATTACGGTAGATTGGGATATCGACTTTTAACAAAACCAACTCAACACAGACGTCTTGATGTGGTGTCTTAGGTAAAAACGATGTGGTTTGGCATCATTAGCCTATTTCCTGATATGTTTCAGGCGATTAGCCAGTATGGCATGACAGGCCGCGCAGTGAGTCAAGCACTGATTCGTTTAGAGACATGGAATCCGCGTGACTTTACGGTAGATAACTATCGTCGTGTTGATGAGCGCCCTTATGGGGGCGGGCCAGGTATGGTCATGCTCATCGAGCCGCTGAGTAAAGCGGTAGCAGCCGCCAAAGCTCGTGCAGCCGAGTTAGGTATTGATGCGCCTGTTATTTATTTGTCGCCGCAAGGTCGTCAATTTGACGAGCGTGCGACCGCAGACTTAGGTCAGCATCAAGGTCTGATTTTATTATGCGGACGTTATGAAGGTATTGATGAGCGCTTTATCGAGCGTTGGGTTGATGCCGAATGGTCAATTGGTGACTATGTCTTGTCAGGTGGCGAATTGCCTGCGATGGTCATGATTGATGCTATCAGTCGTCGCATTGAAGGGGTGTTGGGTCATCAACAGTCTGCGGAGCAAGATTCTTTTGCGACGGGATTGTTGGATTGTCCTCATTACACCCGTCCAGAGGTATATGACGGAAGTGCAGTACCTGCCGTGTTGTTGTCGGGCGACCATGCTGCGATTCAACGGTGGCGCTGGCGTGAAAGTTTGAAACGTACCCTGCAACGACGACCAGATTTATTACGCACGGCATCCTTAAATGCCGAGCAACGTCGACTTTTGACTCAACTTCAACAAGAGATTAAAAGCGACGCAATTGGGTCAGCCTAATTAGGCTGTGACAATCACAGTTATATGCGCCGAGTGCAAGTAGCTCTTGTTAACTCATAGCCTCTGTAACCACGAATTGCTTATTTATCAAAGCGTTCGTATTCTTAGGAGTTCTACCATGAGTGGTAAGCATCCCATCATTCAGAGCATTGAACAGGCTCAAATGAAACAAAACGTACCAGCTTTTGGTGCAGGTGACACCGTTGTTGTCCAAGTGAAAGTAAAAGAAGGTGACCGCGAGCGTTTACAGGCCTACGAAGGTGTTGTAATTGCTAAGAAAAATGCAGGTTTGAACTCTGCATTTACCGTACGTAAAATTTCGAATGGCGTAGGTGTAGAACGTGTATTCCAAACACATTCACCATTAGTTGCTGCGATTGAAGTGAAACGTCGTGGTGATGTGCGTCGTGCTAAGTTGTACTACTTACGTGATCGTACAGGTAAATCTGCCCGTATTAAAGAGAAGTTGGTTGCTCGCACAAAATAAGTGCCGCGCCAGTTTTGAAAAAAAGCGACGTTTAGCGTCGCTTTTTTTATGGACAATGTTTGGGTTTATGGTTGCTAGCTACTGAGGAATTAGCGATAGTAGAGGCTATTACGCAAGACGACTTCAAGCACTCAATCACCTTAGCCCTCAATCAGTACCTAAAGATGTCAACTGTTACGCCCAATAAACCCAAAAATACCCGTCAGCGTCGTCCTAAAACACGTCAACTTGCGCCCGTCCCTTTAGCAGACAATCCCATAGAACGCGAGCTGCAATGGTTGCGTGACCGTTTAATTGCGCAGGCACTCAGTCAACATAGTGTGAATGCTTATATCAGTGACTTAAAACACGTCGTGCATTACTTACAAAAGGCACTATCGAGTTGTCAGAAAAGTGATTTTGATAACTATCTACACTATTTAGCTAGTCAGCAACGTAGTCCACGCTCAGTAGCCCGTTGTTTATCGGCACTTAGGCACTTTTATCGTTTACAAATTGCAGAAAATCACCTGACACACGATCCTACGTTGGAGTTAGAAAGTCCACGTTTAGGGCAGGCCTTACCTAAAGACCTGTCTGAGTTAGATGTTGATGCCTTGTTAGCAGCCCCTGATGTATCAACCGTATTGGGTTTAAGGGATAAAGCAATGCTGGAGTTATTGTATGCCTGTGGGTTGCGGGTTTCAGAGTTAGTAGGTTTAACGATGGATGAGCCAAATTTGCGTGCAGGCTTTGTGCGTGTACGCGGTAAAGGCAGTAAAGAACGTTTAGTCCCGATGGGCGAACAAGCACGCGATTATTTGGTGCAGTATTTACAGCATGCAAGGCCAGAGCTGGTACGTGGCCGTTTAAGTGATGCCTTGTTTCCCAGTCGCGTAGGCGGTTTTATGTCCAGACAAAATTTTTGGTATGCCATTAAAGATTATGCCAAACAAATCGGTATTGAGCGTCCCTTATCACCCCATACCTTACGTCATGCGTTTGCCACCCATTTGTTAAATCATGGTGCCGACTTACGTGTGGTACAAATGTTGTTGGGGCACAGTGATTTATCAACAACACAAATTTATACCCATGTTGCTAGAGCACGCTTGCAGCAATTACATCAACAGCACCATCCGCGGGGTTGACCGCTATACAAAAGTCATCTCGTATTTTGTTGGCAGCAGGGTAAGCTAAACCTTATTAGGAGAGCATGATATGAAACTAAGTCCATTTGTTTTGCCATTAGCCTTATTAATGGTCAGTGCCTGTTCGCAAGCAGAACCACCAACGACAGTCACTAAAACAGCCATCAGTGCTGACGCAAATATGCCACAAATTGAGGCTGCGATTCGAGGCAGTATCAAAGAAGCCATTCCAGATGCAGAAGTCACTTCGATTAAAACGACACCTTTTCAAGGCTTATATGAAGTCAAAGCCAAAGGTTATGGCACGGCTTATATGAGTGCAGATGGCCGTTATATGGTACAAGGCGAGTTAATAGAGTTACGTGGGAAACAAGTCATTAATGTGACCGAACAAGGTATGGCAGGTGACCGCCAAAAAGCCCTTGCTGCCATTGATAAAAAAGACCAAATCATTTTTCCTGCAACAGGCCAAACCAAGGGTGTTGTTTATGTCTTTACCGATGTAGATTGTGGTTATTGCCGTAAACTACACATGGAAATCCCACAAATTAACCAACTAGGGATTGAAGTGCGTTATTTAGCCTTTCCACGCTCAGGATATCCATCGCCGATGGCTAAACGGATGGAGGCGATTTGGTGTAGTGCTAACCCGCGTGAGGCCTTAACCTTAGCCAAACAGGGACAAAATATTACGGCGCCTGAATGTAAATCGCCCGTCAAAGCACAATATGATTTAGGCCAAGATTTAGGGGTGCGTGGTACGCCCGCGGTCTTTTTGGAGAGTGGTATGCAAGTGGGTGGCTATTTGTCGCCCAAAGACTTAGCTGCCGCCATGAATATTCGTTAGAGCCAGTTGGCGTTTTGATTGGGGTTGCTCACACGCAAAGCCCAAACAGACCTTAATACACTGACTTAGATAAAGAGCTGTTACTAAGACTAACAGCTCTTTTGATAAAAAAACTAAAAAAAATATCGCTTTTTAGGTCTTGTGAGCGGTCAATGATACATTTTGCTCGCAATCCGTTATATCATCGCAGGCTTTGTTCACGTGATTCATTCTTGTGTTGGTGAATGGCTATTGACAGATGTACAACGGTGTCTGGCGTCAACAGACCTTAAAAAGCCTGTGCGCATCTCGTATCAAAAGCCGCACATGTTTGCACTTGTTGACACATAAATGATTGACTAAAAGAATTTACACAGCATGCGTCCTGTCAGACGCTGTTGGGTTGTTGTGCGCATATAATGCGTCTCTTGAAACAGATAGGTGATAGGGTGAAACCAGTTAAAATTGGCATCGTCGGGCTAGGTACAGTCGGTGGCGGTGCGCTTAATTTATTAAAAGCGAATGCTGCCGAAATTAGTCGTCGGACTGGCCGCGATATTATTGTCAGTCATGTGGGTGCGCGTCGTGATTATCCACAATATGATTTAACTGGTGTCACTGTTAGCCGCGATATTTTTGCGGTGGTCAATGACCCCGAAGTCGATATTGTGGTCGAAGTGATTGGTGGCACAACCACTGCCCGTGAATTGGTATTACAAGCGATTGCTAATGGCAAACACGTAGTGACAGCTAACAAAGCTTTGTTAGCCCAATACGGTAATGAAATCTTTGGTGCTGCCGAAGCCAAAGGCGTCTTTGTCGCGTTTGAGGCCGCTGTTGCGGGTGGTGTACCGATTATTAAAGTCTTGAGAGAAGGTTTGGCGGCAAACCGTATTGATTGGTTGGCAGGCATTATTAATGGGACAGGCAATTTTATTTTGACCGAAATGCGCGAAAAAGGTCGTGATTTTGCTGATGTGCTAAAAGAAGCCCAAGCCTTAGGCTATGCCGAAGCAGACCCCACTTTTGATGTGGAAGGGATTGATGCTGCACATAAATTAACCATTTTGGCTTCATTGGCTTTTGGTATTCCGTTGCAGTTTGAAAAGGTTTATACCGAAGGGATTACTAAATTAACCCGTGAAGACGTGAGTTATGCCGAAGAATTAGGTTTTAGAATTAAACACTTAGGCATTGCCCGCCGTACTGCTGATGGCATCGAATTGCGTGTGCATCCCACCTTAATTCCAGAGCAGCGTTTAATTGCTAACGTTAATGGGGTTAAAAATGCGGTCTTAGTCCAATCTGATGCGGTTGGCTCAACCTTGTATTATGGCGCAGGTGCAGGCGCAGGCGCGACAGGTTCTGCTGTCGTTGCCGATATTGTGGATATTGTGCGCTCGCTCAATGTGGAAAACATTAATGGTGTACCGCACTTAGCGTTTCAACCCGATGCCTTAGCCGATATTCCCGTATTACCTGTTGAAGCAGTAAAAACGGCTTATTATTTGCGTTTACAAGCTAATGATAAATCGGGTGTATTGGCCGATGTGACGCGTATTTTGAGTGAAAATGGCATCAGCATTGAAGCGATTTTACAAAAGCCCGCACAAGAAGCAGGCACAGTGCCTGTGATTATTTTAACCAAGCCAGTCATTGAGCGCGAAATGAATCGTGCAATTGGTGGTTTAGAAGCTTTAGCGGATATTGTTGCCCCTGTGGTGCGTGTTCGTTTAGAAGCCTTAGACGCTTAACCCATTCCCGACCTCTCGCTCAATGTGTGAGAGATGATGTTTTTGTAGAGAGAAAATTATGTCCGCAGGTAACCGCTATACAGGTTTAATTAACAGATACCGTGACTATTTACCGATTTCTGACGATACCCGTATTATTTCTTTAGGCGAAGGCAATACACCTTTAATTCGCTTAAAAAATATTCCTAAGCTCATTGGCAAAGATGTGGATATTTATGTCAAATATGAAGGCTTAAATCCAACGGGGTCTTTTAAAGACCGTGGTATGACCATGGCGGTGACTAAAGCGGTTGAAGAGGGTAGCAAAGCCATTATTTGTGCTTCTACAGGTAATACCTCTGCCGCTGCTGCTGCTTATGCAGCACGTGCTGGCATTAAAGCGTTTGTGTTAATTCCAGAAGGCAAAATTGCCATGGGTAAATTAGCCCAAGCGATGATGTATGGCGCGATTACCTTACAAATTCGTGGTAATTTTGATGATGGCATGGAATTAGTTAAACAAGTGGCTAGCCAAGCACCCGTCACGATTGTTAACTCGGTGAATCCGTATCGTTTGCAAGGTCAAAAAACCGCTGCCTTTGAAATTGTGGAAGAGTTAGGTCGTGCGCCTGATTATCACTGTTTGCCTGTCGGTAATGCAGGTAACATTACCGCGCATTGGATTGGTTATTGCGAATATTCAACGCCAGCAGGTCACAAGCCAACCGATTCTTGTTCTTTCTGTAATGGTCATTGCCGTTTTACAGGCGGCCCAATGAATGGTAGCCGTCCAAAAATGATTGGTTATCAAGCCGCAGGTTCTGCACCTTTTATGCGTGGCGAAGCGGTAAAAAATCCTGAAACTGTGGCTACTGCGATTCGTATTGGTAATCCACAAAGCTGGAAACAAGCCTTAAAAGTGCAAGAAGAGTCGGGTGGTTGGTTTGATGAATTAAGCGACCAAGAAATTTTGGATATGCAACGTCAATTAGCGATGTATGAAGGGATTTTCTGTGAGCCTGCTTCTGCCGCCTCCATTGGTGGTGCGATTCGTGATATTAAAAATGGCCGCATTCCAGAAGGTTCAACCATTGTTTGTACCTTAACAGGCAACGGCTTAAAAGACCCAGATACCGCAATTGCTCAATGTAATAACACCGCTGTGTTAAAAACCATTGATGCCACTTTAGACCAAGTGCGTGATAGCATTTTACAATCTATGGGATTGTAAGCTATATGCGACAGGGCTGCTAAATAAGCAGTCTCAGTTCTATATGGGTTAATAAAAGCCTCATCTAACTTGATGAGGCTTTTTTTTGAGCGAAAATCTATTATAAATATCTAAATTAGTATTAAAAACAGGGCTTATTTAAGAGGTAAATTATGAATCAAATTCTTGCAGCACATTCCGTGAGCATTTCAGAATTAAAACGTAATCCAACGGCTATTTTAGAGCAAGCGGAAGGTTTACCTGTAGCTGTGCTTAACCACAACAAACCTGCGGCCTATTTGTTGGCGGCTGAAACTTATGAAAAGCTGATGGAATTATTGGATGATTATCAATTAACACAGTTAATTACAGCTCGTCAGCATGAAAAATCTCAAGCTATTGAGGTGAATATTGATGACTTATAAATTAAAGTTTTTGCCTAGTGCATGGAAAGAGTGGCAAAAACTTGCGCCCGTCATTAAAACACAATTTAAGAAAAAGTTATTAGAGCGTTTAGAAAATCCAAAAGTCCCAGTCGATAAACTCAATGGTTATGAATCGGTATACAAAATTAAATTACGCACAGTAGATTATCGTTTAGCTTATGAAGTAAACGATGGTGAAATTACTGTATTAGTTTTAATCATAGGTAAACGTGAGAACAATGAGGTTTACGATAAATTAAAAAGCAGAATTAAACATCTACCATGAACAAACTTATTAAACAACGTCCTATTCCACCTATCTCCGATAGCCTTCAACAGTTGCATCCTGTTTTAGCAAGAGTTTATGCGGCACGTGGCATACAACATCCACAGCAAGTGCAACATCAGCTAAAAACTTTAGCACGACCCGAACAATTATTAGGAATGCCCCAAGCCTTAGCCTTACTCACAGACGCGTTACAACAGCAACAACGCATTTTAATTGTCGGTGATTTTGATGCCGATGGCGCAACCAGTACCAGTGTGGTGGTGTTAGCCTTGCGTGCGATGGGTGCAAACTCTGTTGATTATTTAGTGCCAAATCGTTTTAAGTTTGGTTATGGCTTAACGCCTGAAATTGTTGAAGTGGCTTTAAATGAAAAAAATCCGCAACTGATTATTACCGTGGATAATGGGATTTCTAGTCGTGAAGGGGTTGAGCGTGCTAAACAAGCAGGCGTCAAAGTGCTGATTACCGACCATCATTTAACAGGCAAACAACTGCCTGATGCCGATGCGATTATCAATCCAAATCAAGCCAATTGTCCTTTTCCGAGTAAAAGCATTGCAGGGGTGGGTGTGGCTTTTTATGTCATGGCGGCCTTGTGTACCCATCTTAAAAGTATGGGTTGGTTTAACAACAGACCTATGCCTCGAATGAGTGATTTTTTGGATATTGTTGCGTTGGGAACGGTCGCTGATGTGGTGGCTTTGGATGACAATAACCGTATTTTAGTGGCACAAGGTTTGGAGCGGATTAGAGCAGGGCAATGTCGAGAGGGTATTAAAGCCTTATTAGCAGTAGCAAAACGTGAACGCGAAACTATTCAAGCCGAAGATTTAGCCTTTGCCGTTGCCCCACGTCTTAATGCCGCAGGGCGTTTGGATGATATGTCGCATGGTATTGAGTGTTTATTGGCGGATTCTCCTGTATTAGCTCAACAATATGCCCAAGAATTAGATGACTTAAATATTGAGCGACGTAGCATTGAAGGGGATATGCAGCAGCAAGCCTTAGCAACGATGCAACAACTTAATTTTAATGAAGAGAATTTGCCACCTGCGATTGTCTTGTTTGATGCTTCTTGGCATCAAGGTGTCATTGGCATTGTCGCAGGGCGTTTAAAAGAAAAGTTTCATCGACCGTCGATTGTTTTTGCGCCTGTCGATGAGCAGAGCGATTTAATTAAAGGCTCCGCACGGTCAATTAACGGTATTCATATTCGTGATGCCATTGAGTTAGTCACCGTGCGCCATGCAGGATTGGTCAGTTATTTTGGTGGTCACGCGATGGCCGCAGGCATGACCATTCCACGCGCTAATTTTGAGGCTTTTCAACAAGCGTTTAGCCAAGTGATTGCTGAGCAAGCCACCGAAGAACATTTAACCGCAACCATTTTGACCGATGGTGAATTAGCTGCCCAAGAAATTAATTTGGAATTAGCACAATTATTGCGTCACAGTGGCCCGTGGGGGCAAGCCTTTCCTGAGCCGATTTTTGAAGGCGAGTTTGAGTTGCGTGATTTTACGGTGTTAAAGGAAAAACATTTAAAATGGTTGTTAAAACATCCTGTGACGGGTGAAGATTTAGAAGCGATTGCTTTTAATGTGGATATGCGTCAATGGTCTGCACAAACTGAAAAGTTGTTTTTGGCATATCGTTTAGATGTGAATACCTTTAGAAATAAAAGCCGCTTGCAGTTGAAGGTGGATTATTGGCGGGTGGTTGAGTGAAAAGTGTGCGAGTTTCGTAGTCTGTGTGAAGTGTAACGTAACACGGGTTTTATGGGAGTAAACAAATGTTTTATAAAGTATTTATCCTGTATTCCGCTACGCTGCATACAAGCTACCTAGCTCTATTTAATGAGCAGTACCATAGATGTTGCTGTTGTGCGCACAATATGACACTATTAACTACAATAACTGGTGGAGTTAATTATCATGGCAACAACTAATATCAATATTCGTACTGATAGTGACATCAAAGCACAGGCACAAGCGATTTTTGCTTCATTAGGCTTAGATATGACGACCGCAGTCAATTTGTTTTTGCGTCAAACTGTGCGTCAAAAGGATTTACCTTTTGTGCTGAGTACCTTGCCCCAAAACAAGCCTGTTCAAGCTCAAGTGACTTCTCGTGAGCAAATGTTTGGTTTGTTGCGTGACCAATATAAAATGTCAGCTGATTTTGATGCACCGCTTGATGATTTTAAGGACTATATGTGATGAAGTTGTTGCTTGATACGCATACGGCTCTTTGGTTATTTAATCACCATGAGCATTTGTCTGCCAATGTCAAAGCGTTGTTGCTTGATGAAAATAATAGCTTGCACATTAGCATAGCCTCTGTTTGGGAGGTGGCTATTAAAAATAGTTTGGGTAAATTGTCAGATTTTAGTGGCGGACTACAAGCGTTTTTATCCGCTATTCAACGGTCACAGATTGAGCTTGTTCCTATTGCGGTAAAGCATATTCAACTTATTGAAAGTTTGCCGTTTATTCATCGTGACCCCTTTGATAGATTGCTGATTGCAACGGCTCAAAGTAATACCATGACGATTCTTACGGCTGATGCCAATATCCAAAAATATGATGTTAAGTGGCAATGGTAATGCCATAGCGGATATTTGAGCAAGTTTTGAAAATATTTAAGGACAAAAAAATATGAAAAAATTACTTTGTGTTTTTTTACTGTGTACTACGAGTGTGGTTAATGCAGGATTTGATGATGGAGCAGTGGCGTATAAACAAGGGGATTACGCTACTGCATTAAAAGAGTTTAAAGAAGCGGCAGAGAAAGGTGATGCTAAAGCGGAATTTATTTTAGGGACTATGTATATTGAAGGGAAAATAGGTCTCAAAGATTATCGTCAAGCAGAAAAATGGTTCACTAAATCTGCCGAAAAAGGACTCGTAGAGGCACAATCTGTTTTAGGTCTTATGTATTACAATGGAGAAATAGTCTCACAAGATTATGCTAAAGCAATAACATGGCTTAAAAAATCTGCTGAACAGGGTAATGCAGAAGCGCAATTTATTTTAGGGCGTATGTATTACAAAGGGGAAAGTGTAGAAAAAAATTATCCTATTGCTATTCAATGGCTTACACAATCCTCCGAGAAGGGATATGTTGATGCCCAATGTCTTTTAGGATTGATGTATTACAAAGGAGATAATATTCAACAAGACTATTATCGTGCTATAAAATGGTTGAAGCCATGTGCGGAGCAAGGGCTTATAGAAGTACAACATATTTTAGGTGTTATGTATTACTATGGAGAAGGGACGGAGCAAGATAATACTCAAGCATTATATTGGTCTCAGAAAGCTGCAGAGCAAGGACTTCCCCAAGCGCAATACACTGTTGGAATTATTTATGCCAAGAAGGAAACTACTTTGGATGAGATTGTAGCGGCATCTTGGTTTACGAAGGCCGCAGAGCAAGGATTTGTTGATGCGCAATATATGTTAGGGTTTGCCTATAAAGAAGGAAGAGGCGTTCCACAAATGGATGTTTGGGCTAAAATGTGGTGGGAAAAAGCAGCGGCACAAGGTCATATGGAAGCTCAAAGAGAATTAGATAATATGCAGTCAAGCTCCTTGGGGTATTCTAGTGATAGCCTAGTTTCTCCGTGAAATATGATATGAAACCCTGAGTAATCATAGTGTGATATTCATTACTTTGTAGTTAAGTGATATTGAGTAGTCTATAAAGCTGATGTATCAAACCCTTCGCCTAAACCCCCAAACTTTGCTACAATTCGCGCCTTTCGTTGGTCATGTAGCTGTAAAACCGTCATGGAAATCAATCCCTATCTCAAACACATAAAAGACCTTACTGAGCGTGGCGAAACGCTTAGGGGGTATCTTTGACTATGAGCTAAAAAAAGAACGCCTCGAAGAAGTGATGCGCGAGCTTGAAGAACCCACTGTATGGAATAATCCCGAACATGCCCAAGCCCTAGGTAAAGAGCGTTCTGTACTAGAGAATAGTGTTGGAGTGTTAGATAAGCTGACCGAGCAAGTGGCTGATGCGCAAGCGATGCTTGATTTAGCCGTAGAAGCGGATGACGAAAGCCTACTCGAAGACGTGAAAGCCGAGTTGGCCAGTGCCGAAAAATTAGTGGCTGACCTAGAGTTTCGCCGTATGTTTAGCGGTGAAATGGATGCCAATAACTGCTTTGTTGACATTCAATTTGGTTCGGGCGGCACAGAAGCACAAGACTGGTCGGGTATGTTGTTGCGGATGTATTTACGTTGGATTGAGCGTCACGGTTTTAAGGGCGAATTGATGGAAGTGTCCGATGGCGAAATTGCAGGCATTAAAAGTGCCACGATTCGCGTTGAAGGCGATTATGCCTTTGGTTGGTTGCGTACCGAAACAGGCGTGCATCGTTTAGTACGAAAATCCCCCTTTGACTCAGGCAATGGCCGTCATACCTCGTTTGCGGCGGTGTTTGTCTCACCCGAAGTCGACGATAACATTGAAATTGAAATCAATCCTGCCGATGTGCGCACTGATACTTATCGTGCCAGTGGTGCAGGTGGTCAGCATATTAACAAAACGGACTCTGCGGTGCGTTTAACCCATATTCCAACAGGTACAGTGGTTGCGTGTCAAAATGAGCGTTCACAACATGCTAACCGTGACCGTGCATGGAAAATGTTACGTGCGCGTTTATATGAGTTAGAAATCTTAAAGAAAAATGCGGCCAAACAAGCCCTCGAAGAAACCAAGTCGGAAAATGGTTGGGGTAGCCAAATTCGCTCTTATGTTTTAGACCAATCGCGTGTCAAAGACTTACGCACCAGTGTCGAACATTCACGTCCTGATGCCGTATTAGACGGCGATTTAGATGATTTTATTCAAGCTTCATTAAAAATGGGTTTGTAAAAACTTCGTATTCCCTCCCCTAATTTAGGGGAGGGCTAGGGTGGGGTTCTTTTATAAGACCCCCTCCCAGCCTCCCCCTTAATAAGGGGGAGGAGTTATCTTTTAGAGAGAAAACCATGAGCAATACGCCAGAAATTCAAGTATCTGAAAATGAATTAATTGCCCAGCGTCAGCAAAAATTAGCTGAATTACGCACCAAAGGCCAAGCCTTCCCCAATGACTTCCGTCGTGATAGTTATGCCCAAAACTTACAAGATAAGTTTGCGGCTAACACGAAAGAAGAATTAGAAGCAGGCGAAAAGCAAGTGGTGTCTGTGGCTGGCCGTATTATGCTCAAACGCGTGATGGGTAAAGCTAGCTTTATTACTGTGCAAGATATGACAGGTCGTATCCAGTTTTATGTTGCTCAAAATAGCATTGGCGAAGACGCCTATGCCGATTTTAAAACATGGGATATTGGCGATATTGTCGGTGGTCAAGGTTATATCTTTAAAACCAAAACAGGTGAGTTGTCGATTCATATCGAACAAGTGCGTTTGTTAACTAAATCTTTACGTCCATTACCTGATAAATTTCATGGTTTAGCTGACCAAGAAATCAAATACCGTCAACGTTATGTTGACTTAATTATGAGCGAAGAAACACGTAACGCCTTCAAAGTGCGTTCGCAAGTGATTGATGGTATTCGCCGCTTTTTACGTGGCCGTGACTTTATGGAAGTCGAAACGCCAATGATGCACGTCATTCCCGGTGGCGCAGCCGCAAAACCGTTTGCAACGCATCATAATGCCTTAGATATGCCGTTGTTTTTGCGTATTGCCCCTGAGTTATACCTCAAGCGTTTAGTGGTTGGCGGTTTTGAGCGTGTGTTTGAAATTAACCGTAATTTCCGTAACGAAGGGGTTTCTACACGTCATAATCCAGAATTTACCATGATTGAGTTTTATCAAGCCTATGCCGATTACAAAGACTTGATGGACTTAACCGAAGCGATGTTAAAAACCGTTGCTTTAGAAGTATTGGGTAAAACCGAAGTCGATTATCAAGGCGAAGTGTATGACTTTGGCGCGCCGTTTGTACGCATGAGCATGGTTGATGCGATTTTGCATTTTAATCCTCAATATACCCGTGATCAATTATGGGATATGGCCGCTGCGACTCACATTGTTGAAAAAGACATTAAAGAGAAAGTGAAGCCAACATGGGGCATTGGTAAATTACAAACCATTATTTTTGAAGAAACGGTTGAAACCAAGTTACGTCAACCCACCTTCATTACGGAGTATCCTGCTGAAGTCTCACCTTTGGCACGTCGTAATGATGATAATCCGTTTATTACTGACCGTTTTGAGTTCTTTATTGGTGGTCGTGAAATTGCTAATGGTTTCTCGGAGTTAAATGACCCGATTGACCAAGCTGAGCGTTTTATGCAACAAGTGGCTGAAAAGGATGCGGGTGATGACGAAGCCATGCACTATGATGCCGATTATGTTCGCGCTTTAGAATATGGTTTACCACCGACCGCAGGTGAGGGCATTGGTATTGACCGTTTGGTGATGTTGTTTACTAACTCGCCATCGATTCGTGATGTGATTTTATTCCCACACATGCGTCCAGAAGCACTCTAACGGCGTGTGTCATGAAAGGGCGGAAATTCCGCCCTTTTTTATGGGGAATGGGATATGAACGATTGGCCAGAGGCAACTAACTTCTATTGTTCGATTGACACGCAATTGAGCAAACAAGCGTTGGCGCATCACTTTGCAGCGCAAGGTTTGATCCTAGCCAGAAAATTAGACAGTTGTACCCTCTAAAAGTAGTAGATGCTTTTGCATAAAAGCATTTGGACTCAACCAGCCATTGGCTGAATG
>NZ_QAON01000010.1 GCF_003051055.1 Agitococcus lubricus
TTATCACTGAACTGACCTGTGCTGCTTAGCTGTACGTCATCGCCCGCAATCACATCCAATAAACTGCCGCTGACCGTGGCATTCGTTTTTCCGTCATAGACTTTGTTGTCTGCCGTCACCGTGCCGCTAATCGTTTTCACCGTGATGTCGGCCGTTGCCGTATCATTTAGCTGGATGCTGTAGTTACCGAGGTCATTGCCCGATAAACTGTTCGTGAGTGTTACGAGCTTGTCGTTACCCACGTGTTTATCACTGAACTGACCCGTACTGCTTAGCTGTACGTCATCGCCCGCAATCACATCCAATAAACTGCTGCTGACCGTGGCATTCGTTTTTCCGTCGTAGACTTTGTTTTCTGCCGTCACCGTCCCGCTAATCGTTTTTACCGTGATGTCGGCCGTTGCCGTGTCATTTAACTGGATGCTGTAGTTTTGTGCATCTATCCCTGAAATGGTATTGCTTAAGGTAACGATTTTATTGCTTCCGACATCCTTCGTGGCAAACTGACCTGTGCTGCTTAACAACACCTCATCACCCGCAATCACATCCAATAAACTGCCACTGACCGTGGCATTCGTTTTTCCGTCATAGACTTTGTTTTCTGCCGTCACCGTCCCGCTAATCGTTTTCACCGTGATGTCGGCTGTTGCCGTGTCATTTAACTGGATGCTGTAGTTTTGTGCATCTATCCCTGAAATGCTGTTGCTTAACGTGACCGTTTTTCCTTGACCAACCTGTTTATCACTGAACTGACCTGTGCTGCTTAGCTGTACGTCATCACCCGCAATCACATCCAATAAGCTGCCGCTGACCGTGGCATTCGTTTTTCCATCGTAGACTTTGTTTTCTGCCGTCACCGTCCCGCTAATCGTTTTCACCGTGATGTCGGCCGTTGCCGTGTCATTTAACTGGATGCTGTAGTTACCGAGGTCATTGCCCGATAAACTATTCGTGAGTGTTACGAGCTTGTCGTTACCCACGTGTTTATCACTGAACTGACCTGTGCTGCTTAGCTGTACGTCATCACCTGCAATCACATCCAATAAACTGCCGCTGACCGTGGCATTCGTTTTTCCGTCATAGACTTTGTTGTCTGCCGTCACCGTCCCGCTAATCGTTTTTACCGTGATGTCGGCCGTTGCCGTGTCATTTAACTGGATGCTGTAGTTATTCAAGTCGGCACCGCTGAGTTGATTCGTCAACGTGACCGTTTTATTGCTTCCGACATCCTTCGTGGCAAACTGACCCGTACTGCTTAGCTGTACGTCATCACCTACAATCACATCCAATAAACTGCCGCTGACCGTGGCATTCGTTTTGCCGTCGTAGACTTTGTTTTCTGCCGTCACCGTCCGGCTAATCGTTTTCACCGTGATGTCGGCCGTTGCCGTGTCATTTAACTGGATGCTGTAGTTACCGAGGTCATTGCCCGATAAACTATTCGTGAGTGTTACGAGCTTGTCGTTACCCACGTGTTTATCACTGAACTGACCCGTACTGCTTAGCTGTACGTCATCACCCGCAATCACATCCAATAAGCTGCCGCTGACCGTGGCATTCGTTTTTCCGTCGTAGACTTTGTTGTCCGCCGTCACCGTCCCGCTAATCGTTTTTACCGTGATGTCGGCAAATAAGGTCTCATCAACAACGTCATAATTCAGACTGTCTGTGCCATCCAAACGATAATCAGCCGCCACTGCTTTGCCAGTACCCACCTGTTTGCTGTCGAATGTACCCGTCGCACTGAGGCTAATATCATCGCCAACAATGACGCCATTTACACTGCCAAGATTAATTTGAGCTTGCGTATTAGCATCATAAACTTTGTCAACCGCGCTACTGCCTTTAACAATGAGGGCTTTAGGGGTAATAGCCGCATGTAGCGTGTCCGTGTTCGCTGCTAAGACATAATTTGTTTGGTCATTACCCGTGAGGACATAATTCACGCTGATATTTTTATCTGCACCCACGTGTTTATCGGCAAAGACCGCAGTATGACTTAAGCTAATATCGTCGCCTTTAATCACATCTAAGAGTTCGGCGGTGATACTGGCAGTCACATTCCCATCATAGACTTTGTCAAATGCAATACTGTTGGCTACCGTTAGCGTTTTGGGGTCAATGGTTAACTGTCCAGCCTGATATTCAATATCATAGCCTTGCTGACTCGAATAAAACCCTCCCGCATCAATACGATAAACACCTGCATTGCGAGCACCTTGTGCACTGCCGCCATAACTTACTGTCCCTAAAAGTAAGTCTGAACTGGGGTCAGTGATAGAATAATTCACACCATTTCCGCCACTAAACTGGCTACCATCGTAGGTTTGTTGCTGATTATTTGCCGTGACGACTATGCGTGTTAAAAAGTTGCGTAATAAGGGGGCGGTTTCACCTTCATAAATGCGCCAAATATCGGCACTCCCGCCTTTGCTAGCAATCTGCCAACCCGCCTTTTCAAAGGTAGACGCGTTAAAAAAATCGGCTTTAGCCATACCGTATGCCGAACCGTTATCGGTTAAGCTCAAGTCATAAAAACTGCCGACCACACTAGAGCCACTGTCTTCTAAGCCAATCAAACCACCTACAAGGTCGAATCCTACGACCTCATTACGCGCATAACTGTTCTCAACCAAACCATAACTGTGTCCAACCAGACCACCCACCCGCTGGCCACCAGTTACTGTTCCTTCCGCATAGGTGTTAGCTATTTTAGCAGAACTATTATTTAGCCCGACTAAACCACCTGTTGCCACATTGCTATTGCCACTGTCCGCCCCTTCAACTGCGCCTGCAAAGTAACTGAGGGAAATCACCCCATCATTTTGCCCAACCAATCCACCGACAATCGCAGGATTACTGTTTGAATTATCACTGTGTTGTACAAAGGCATAGGAATAACTTTCACTAATCGTACCAGCAGCCGTGTTATAACCGACTAACCCCCCAACATAATTTGAACCTTGAATCCATCCTGTCGATGCACTTTGTGTGACTTTACCATTGTTATAGCCCACCACACCGCCAATATACGACGCGTTAGCCAATACCCCATTGGCATCATTCAAACTGACTGTTGCATCAGCCTGTTGAATTGAGCCGCTATTACTCCCCGCAACACCACCAATAGAAGAAATAAAACCACCTAACAGGCTATCGCCAAATACAGAAACACTGCCATAGACATTAGTGAGCTGCCCTAGTGACGCATTACTGCCCGTAATTCCACCGACATTGCTGATAAAGCCATTGGTGGTGCGATTATCTACCGTGACCGAAGCGCTATAAATGGCATTATTTAAGGTGTAGATTTTGTAGCGGTTTTCACCCACCATACCGCCCACATTAAAAACGAAACTGCCTGAGGTACTGGATTTTTCGCTGGTGGCAACACTGACCGCACCGTTAGTCGTATTGGTATTAATGCCTTGTAGATTAAGAATGCCTGTATTCAAGCCAACTAAACCACCGATGGCATTCATGCTATAGGCGTCCACACCCGTTATGCTGACATCGCCCGATGCCATACTATCAACAATCTCACCTGCATCTGTAGCGGCGGCTGCGGCAAAGGCTGCACCACCACCGATAGTGTCGTTTCCTGCACCACGATTTTCACCGACGAGTCCGCCAACACTATACACACTCATTTGCTGCCCTAAGACAGAGACATTGACGGTACTGGTGCTCTGTGTGATTAGCGCGTTATTAAAACCGACCAAGCCACCCACACCGCTCACATTTCCCCCTTTTGTGAGGGTGATATTAAGACTACCTGTGGCACTAGACTGACTCACTGTGCCTGCATTATTACCCACCAAACCACCCACGCTGGTAAAGTAACTCGTGACCGATGGCGCATTGGCATGAAGGACAATGGCCGATTGACTATCACTGATATGGCCTTGGTTATAACCCACCAAACCACCCACATTCAGCAAGTCAAAATTCACATCATCCGTCACTAAGGTGAGCGTACCATCGACGGTAGTTTGGTTTATTTTTCCTGTGTTAGTCGCCGATAACAAACCGACATGGCTTGCACCGGTGATATTGGCTTTAGTCAGTGTGAGATGTTGGATTGAACCTGCGGACTGCGCAAACAGACCAATCTGATTATTACTGGGTCGGTCAATCGTTAAGCCACTGACGGTATGTCCTAAGCCATCCAATATCCCTGTAAACGCCACATCCGACCCGATGGGATTAAAGCCTAGTCCTCTATTCCATGTACTGGTACTGCTGGCATCAATAGACTGTGCTAAAGCATAGAATCCCGTGAGATTCTTTGCGATATTTTGTAGGTCATCTGCGTTATAAATCAGGGTATACAGATTGCCATTTATTTTTAACAGGGCACTCGTACCCGTTAAGCTAATTGCTGTACCACTTTTTAAGGTATAGTTGCCGTCTGTGCCCGTGGTTAAAATCAGCCCTGCGCTAGTACCTGTCGCTGTGATATTGGCATTGATGTTGATATTACGGTCAGCCATTAATTCGAGCTGGGTATTTGCCCCCCATGACACATCATCGTCGACATGAATGTCGCCATTACCCGCTGTTTTACCTAAACTATTTTGAATGATGATATCTGTTTTTTCTAAGGCTGCTGACAAGGTCGCGCCCGTGACGTCACCCCCACTAGAAGCAATCGTAAAATCAGTAGGGTCAATTAACCATGTTCCCGTCTTGCCTTGTGTGGCTTGTGTAGAAACCGATACCTCATCAGCGATATCAATATACGCGCCCGATGTTTCGATAAAACCGCCGTCACCCGTTGCGGCTGAGGCGTCTAACTGACCTGCAACCTTTACCGTCCCTACCGACATATCCGCTAATAAACGAATTTCACCTTGATGATTTTCAACGGTTTGTGCTTCTAAGACACCTTCGTTGTTGACCACTGCTTTGGCTAAGTGGTCAACCGCGTCAGCCGTCAAGAAAATTTGCCCACCATTAGCCTGAATCACGCCTCTATTTTCGGCCAAGGCATCTAAACTGCCTTTCTCTACATGCAAGCCCACTAAAGAACCATTGGCTAACTGCACCGTTACCGCATTGGCTGCGGCTAACTGTACGCTGCCTTGAGGCGCAATGATGTGGCCTTCATTACGTACTTGTGCCGCCATCAACGCAACATAGCCGCCTTGTGGTGTCAGGATTTGTCCTTGATTGTTGACCGTCGCTTGACTCAAACCTGTAAATTGATAATGACCTGTTAAAAAATCGGCGTTACTGAGATGGAGTGTAGAGGCTACTAACCCGCCAACACTGACTTGGGCACTAGGGGCAAATAGTACGCCGTTAGGATTGAGCACAAACACTTGGCCATTGGCTTGTAAACCGCCCAAAATTTGACTGGGGTCTTGGGTAGTGACTCGATTTAGCGCAATGGATTGGGTACTGGGTTGAATAAAACTGACGGTTTCGTTAGCGGCAATATTAAAACCTTGCCAATCAATCGCTAATTTTTCCGTTTGCTGCGCAATCGTCATCTGTTGAGTATCTGGCAGAATCACACCCTCACCTGCGGTGATTTGCCCACCTGTTGGCAACGCAAGTACGCTATTTGCGCTCAGTAATAGGCTACTGGCTAAGGTTAACACGCGGCCACGCTTACCACGACAACGTACGCACTCCGCCACGGGTATCCATAATTGGCGAATTTCGTCCCATACCAAACGATAGGCACGATTTAAGCTGGCATGACGACTCATGGTCAAACTCCCTTTAACTTATAATGGTATTTTCGAGGACAATGGAACCTTGTGTAGGATACGTTGTTATCATCTACCCCAATTGTATTGTCTAACTCTGACAATCAAACTAGTCATTTAGTATAGCTTAAATTTAGGCCAGTTGATGCGTTGATTATGGACGATACACGACTTATTGTTGGGGCTGCTGGCTTGCGTTTCTTGTTTGATTCACTGCCCCATAAACAACCCACTGTCAAAGCCAAATAATGTACAAAAAATCCATTAAACAACAATAACATACTATTCTATTCAACATGTTTTACAGGTTATGCAATCGTTTTTTTTCAAAAGCCCGATTCAGTACACAAAAACGGCATGAAAGTATGTAAATGTATTGTACATTTGAAAAAAAACACGCTACAAACAGCGCACACTTTCCAGCATAGATAACCCTAAACCCTCTACTTAACCACAAGGACTGCTTCACCTTTGAGTCTTTTTAGAATTATCGGGGAACGATGATGATTGAAAATGGTGATTTGATTCTCAGCTACCTACAACGACTCGGCGTAGAGTTTGTCTTTGGCGTACCAGGCGGCAGTATTGAACCCTTCTATAATGCCCTCGCTCGCAGCGAACGCCGTGGCGGCACGCGTGCGATTATTGCGCGTCATGAAACAGGCGCTGCCTTTATGGCAGATGGTTATACCCGCGAAACAGGTAAAATTGGGGTGTGCTGTTCGACGGCGGGGCCAGGCGCAACCAATCTGATTACAGGCGTCGCCTCTGCTTATGCCGATGGTATTCCCATGTTAGTGATTTCAGCACAAACGGCCATTGAAAAATTTGGCCGTGGCGCACTTCAAGATGGCTCGTGTACAGGCATTAACACCCTAGAAATTTTTACCCACTGCACACGGTTTAATACCTTAGTCTCACACAGCGCGCAAGTTGAGCATAAACTGTTACAAGCGATTAGTTATGCCATTAGCAATCGACCTGGCCCTGTACATTTAAGTGTCCCACTCGATGTGATGCGTGACACGATTGAAGACACAGAGCAAAAAGCTACCTTACGCGCTTTCATCAATCACGAAGTCGTCCCCAGCCAAGAGGCTATGCATTTAGTGCTTAAAGAATTGGCCGACAAGAATAAAGTCACGGTTGTGATTGGCGAAGGGGCAGCAGGCGCGATTGATACGATTATTGCGCTCATTGAGTCACGTAACTGGCAATTTGTCACCACGCCACGCGCCAAAGGCCTAGTCAATAATTTTCATCCCTTATACCGTGGCGTTTTTGGTTTTGCTGGTCATGAAAGCGCCCGCGATGCCTTATTGCCCGAAAATGCTGAACGTGTCGTAGTGGTTGGTACCGCGCTAGATGAAGTATCGACCAGTGGCTGGGATAGCAGTGCGATTATGTCACGCCGCTTGATTCACCTATCGAGCAACTCCGAACACCTCAGCCGCTCATACATGGCCAAATTGTGTATTTTAGGCTCTATTGAGTTAATGCTAAAACCGTTTAGTGCTCTACTCAATCGACATCCACTGCGTAAACAAATCAGCCGTCAATTTAACACGGACGGCTTGCCTAGCAATATTCAATTTGCACACCCCGAAAAATGCTTCAGTGATGACAGTCCCATCAAACCACAAGCCTTGATGACCTATATGAGTGCGGTCTGCCCTGACGATACCCGCGTTTTAATGGATAGTGGTAACAGTTTTTTATGGGGGATTCATTATTGGAACTGCAAACGCCCACACCCTTTTAATCCACACAAAAGTCTATTTCACATTGGTATCGGTTTTTCGTCGATGGGTTGGGCGATTGGTGCGGCGGTTGGCATAGCGGCAGGAGCAAAAGGCAAACCCGTTGTTTGTTTTACGGGTGATGGCAGCATGTTAATGAGTGGTCAAGAAATTACTACCGCTTTGCAAGAACGCTTAAACGTCCTGTTTATTGTGTTGAACGACTCCGCGCTTGGTATGGTGCGTCATGGGCAACGTATTGGCGGCGCAGAACCGATTGGTAACGAGTTGCCTTCTATTAACTTTGCACAAATGGCGCAAGCGATGGGTGTGGAGGCTTATCGTATTGAACACATGAGTGACTTAAAACAACTGGATATACAGGCACTGTTAAATCGTCATGCCCCCTGTTTATTAGATGTGGTGATTGACCGCGAAGAAGTGCCTCCGATGGGTGCACGTATGAAAGTGCTGACAGGAGCCGCGTAATGACCGAGCCCGTTTATCACAGTGCTATATGGCATGAAGAAGCTGCACCAGATAATCCTTTTGTTGCCCAAGCCTGCTATTGTCATGGTTATGATGTCTATGGCGACGTGATTCAACATGCCACGTGGGCAGAATACTGGCTGTTATTGTTGACGGGTCAACAGCCCAATAAAAGACAAGCACAACTACTGGAAAAGCTCGCGCTCATTTTTGCCAATGTCGGAATACGAGATGCCAGTACCCGTGCTGCCATGAACGCAGGTGTCAGTGGTGCAACCCATGCGGCCATCTTGATGGCAGCCCTTGGTGTTGGATCTGGCCAATATGGCGGCAGCCAAGAGGTTTATCTGTTGATGCAACGTTGGCATCATTGCCAACAACTCCCCGTCGGTGACTGGCATCAGCAGTTAACCGCCCCTGCAACCATCAAAGACACTGCCGATATTTGGCCAACTATTGACCATATTATGGGTTTTGACCCGCATCAAACACAGGCCTCACTGCCAGTACAACAAAGCCTACAGTTATTATCGTCATTAAGTACAAACGCCGCATTGCCTTATTTAAGCCAACACTTACAGCAACTCGAAAATACTGTTGGTTATGGCCTAGCGTTTACCAGTCTAGCCGCGGCCACTTGCCATGATTTAGGCTTAACGCCCGACCAAGGTGCGCTGTTATATCTGATTTTACGTTTACCAGGCGCAGCTGTTCATGCCCTTGAACAACAACAACTTGGCTGGCGTAAATTCCCTTTTTTTGGCAAACATATTCATCTCTGTGATGACCCTGCCGCTTCAACAGGAGAGCAACGGTCATGAGCTTAATGGAATTATTAGCTGCCGAAAATCATCTCGACACTACGATGGGTAAAGCCTTTTTATCGGAGCGGGTCGTGGTACGCGGTCAGGACTTACACCGTGACCTTGGGCATTTAGATTGGTTTGCCTACCATATTTATGGCATTACAGGCCGTATCTATACGGGCAACCAACTGGCGATGCTCAGCTATTTATGGGCATCTACCAGCTATCCAGACCCCAGTATTTGGCCCAATAATACCGCCGCTTTAGCAGGCTCCGTGCGCACTACCGCTTGTTTAGCTCTCAATGCAGGCTTAGTGGGGTGTGAGGCTAATTTATTTGGGGTAAAACCTCTGAAAAAAGTCCATGACTTTTTACTTCGTTGCCAACAAAAACAACAACAAGGCCACGTATTGGCAGACATTATTGAGGCAGAAATTGCACAGCAAGGTCTTATTTATGGTTATGGCCGACCTTTAGCCAGCATAGATGAGCGTGTGCCACATACCCTACAAAAAGCAACAGAGTTAGGTCTTGCAGACGGTAACTACCTAAAACTCGCCTTAGCTATTGAAAACTATTTAATTCACAGTCGACAAATTCGCATGAATATTGCAGCCTTAGATGGCGCAATTGGTGCAGATTTAGGCTTTAGTAATGATGAATTTCATCTGTTTATGAATTTAATTGTCTATGCGGGTTTAGCGCCTTGTTATATGGATGCAGTCAAAAAAACCGTAGGCACATTTTTTCCCATTCGCTGTCGTAGTATCGTTAATCAAGATGTGAGCAAACGACAATGGAAAAAGACATAATCTCAGGTTTATGTCGTATGAATTGCTATCTTACATCCCCACCACAAAGCCGATAAGGTTGGATAGGTTTTGATGATTTTTCAATAGGAGCAGATTATGCGTTATCAAGATAAAGTCGTTTTAGTGACAGGTGCAAGCTCAGGGATTGGTCGTCAAACCGCCCTCGCCTTTGCCAAACAAGGAGCTAAAGTCGCGGTGGTTGCTCGCCGTGCTGAGTTAGGTCAAGAAACAGTGGCCTTAATTAAAGCGGCAGGCGGTGAAGGCTTATTTATTCAAGCCGATGTTTGCCAAGCCAACCAAGTACAACACGTCGTTGATACGGTGCTCAAACAGTTTGGACGGTTGGATTGTGCATTTAATAATGCAGGTGTGGCTGAACCGATTTCAAATACCGTAGACCTGAGCGAAGAAGACTTTGACAGAGTCATCAATACCAATCTCAAAGCCGTTTGGTTATGTATGAAGTATCAAATTCCTGCCATGCTTAAAACAGGTGGTGGCGCTATTGTCAATATGTCCTCAGTATGGGGTATCTTAGGAACAGCGATGGGTGTACCTGCGTATGTGGCCAGTAAACATGGGGTCATCGGTTTAACGAAGGCGACAGCACTCGAATTTGGCAAACAAGGGATTCGTGTCAATTGTATTAGTCCTGCATGGGTGCCGACTGAAGCAAATGCCCCTGTGTTGGATAACCCAGACTTACACGGTATGATTTTGGCGCAGCACCCAATTGGACGTTTGGGTGACACCCAAGATGTGGCACAAGCCGTGATGTGGTTATGCTCCGAAGAGGCTGCGTGGTACACCGCCCAAAACTTAGTTTTAGATGGCGGTTATTCTGTACAATAATAACAAGAACTGACGGTTACTCACGTAACCGTCAGCTTAGACTTAAAATAAATAGCTTAACTCTGCATATAGACTTCGTCCTGCCATAGGAAAGTCATTAGGGATAGACCCCGTATGCTCATTGGTGGGTAAAGATGAGCGGGGACTTGGCTCACGAATGTCGGCATTAAAAGCATTACGAATAGACAAAGACATATCAAAACCCGTCAATATATCGTGTTTGCGCAAGGTTAAATCAACCGTTGTATAATCACTGACAGGGTCACGCATATCGCCTAAGACCCGTTGTTGTTTACCTACCCACGTCAACTGTGCATCAAAAAATACACCAGAAGCAACCGTCCATTCATTACGTAGATATATTTGATGATTTGGCGCTTCACCGACATCGGCATCCGTGTTTTGGTCAATGGATTTTTGATAGGCATAATTTGCTAAGATGCGCCAATTTTCTAGGACAGAGTAGTCTAACTCCAACTCTAAACCATGCCCTTCAATATTTCCTAAATTTTGTGCTTGATTGACACCGCATGCGCAACTGGTTGGCACAAAACTAATAAAGTCGTTGATACGGTAATGATAAATATTGGCCGTATACAGCATGTCTTTAGACAATTGATGCGAAAATGCTAACTCATAGGTATCAATCGTTTCAGGCGTTAAGTTGGGGTTTCCTAGTGCAATCGGATTACTCGTGACAAACAACTCACTAAAAGCAGGTGCTCTAAATGCTTTACCATACAACAACTTCGTAGTTATTTTTTCGGTTGCCGCCCATACTAAGGCTAAACGCGGGTTAGTCGTATCGCCAAAGTCCGAAAAATGGTCATAACGTACACCCGTTGTGGCTTGCCAATTGGGTGCGAACTTCCATTCATCTTGTATAAAAAAGTAATAGTTTTTACGTTGGCTTTCAGGCAGATACACTTCGGCGGTATCACTGACATCATCTATACCATTAGGACGTGGGGGAAATACAGGTGCCCCACTAGGTAAAAATGCCACCATAAAATTTTTGGTTTCGGTGACTTCAAACATATCATCCCATGTAAAACCCGACCCAACCCTGAATAAATGGTTATCCATCCCTTTGTACAAAGCACTCAAGTCTATACGGGCATTTTCTTCTAAGTAGCCTGGGTTACCAATAAATCCTTCTGGAAAATCACCACCGAATGCACCTTTAGGGTACAGTAGAATATTTGCTTTTACTTCTTGCGTATTACGGTAATAGCTGGTGCGGATATCTACATCTAACTGCGGGGCTAATTCTTTTAAACTATAACTATAATCCACATTGTAGCGCTGGCTGTTAATATGTGAACTGGGGTCTAAGGCCTCGGCGTAACCTACACTAGACTCTACGTTATAACGGCCCTGATAGCCCAAACGTAAACGTGCATTGTCAGACGCAATATCTAGACGCGTATCCAGCATATCTTTAGCAGTATTGATTGTGTTTGGCGCCAGACTGGCCTGAGTCGCTAATAATTTATCTAACACAGTTTGTGCATCGGTATGAACTGTTTTTTTCCAACCGTCAGTACGTTGTGCTTCTATCACGAATCCAAGCTCTAAACCGGCATACTGGCCACCGTGTGCCACACTGACTGCTTGTGTATTAAAACTTCCTACCCGTACAGTTGCTTGCGTATCTTTTAAGTCTTTTCCATTTTTAGTCACAATGTTAATGACACCCGCAAAGGCATCCGCACCATATAACGCCGAACCCGGCCCACGAATGACTTCAACACGGGCAATGGCTTTAACAGGCATACCGCCCCAAATATTGCCACGATTCCCTGTAAATAAGCTGGTGACAGGCACACCATTTATCAACACTAAGGCTTGTGGATTATAGGTAGACGTAATACCACGAATAATATAACGACCTGCATAGGACTGTTGCGAACGCGTGACATGCAAACCTGGTACAGTTTCTAATACTTCATCTAAATCTGTGGCACCCATAGCCTCTATATCTGCTGCGGTAATCACCGTGGCCACCGCTGAGGCTTTGTCTAAGGGTGTAGCTGTACCCGACGCAATGGTGGTCACACGTACCTTACCTAACTCTTCTAGAGACAAATCCCAGATATTGGTTGAGGCTTGTGCCAGCGTCCCCTGTAATACACATAAAGCCAATGTCATTTTACTTAAACGATGCTGCACTACTGGCAATTTTCTCTGTGTAATCGTCATGATTATGCTGCCTGTAATAAAAGATTTATCAACCGACCGTGTACTTCAGCATAAAAAGCCGAATACAGTGCATACGAAAAATGTCATCTTCTTTCCCCTTTATTATTACTATGTGGGTACAGACCTTGGACAAAATATGGGCATCTATAAAACTGATAGACGAGACAGGAAGGGTTAAACCAGCATCCTGCATAGTATGTGTACGGTATAGCCCTTAATTAGCCGTAGCGCTTGTGTATGGCAACATGCTGCGTCAATATTACAAGCTATCGACAAGGACTACATCAAGCATAGACCGAACGTGGCAAGTTGTAACAGTTTTTTTGTGAGTTTGACAAGCAAAAAAAGACAATATGATTCAATAATATGCCGTTTTTTTTAATTATTTTTTATGCTAACTATAGGCTCTATTTCGATTAACCATCATGAGCCATAGTGCCAATAAAAAAGCCAGCTATAAAGCTGGCTTTTTATAATTTAGTGGTGGCCTGGGCCGGAATCGAACCGGCGACACAAGGATTTTCAGTCCTCTGCTCTACCGACTGAGCTACCTGGCCACGTCGGAGGCGCGTATTAAAACGAAAAGCCTCGCATTCGTCAAGACTTTATTCACGATGTATCACAAACAAATATGCATTTGATTATAAAGTAAACTATTTAGCCCGCTTTATGCTGACGCGCAGCGTCAATACGTAATAAACGTGCAATTGCCGTACAACCTGCTACCAATTGTGTACTGCCTCGCTCACGTTCTAAGCGGCATACCTCACTGACTAAACGGTCGGCAATGCCTCGCCCACGATTTGCGGGATGAACCACAATATTATGTAATAAGCGACTATTTGCCAAACCACTGGCCATGATGGCGGCAACGGGTTTGGAATTAAACCAACCTAAATATAACAGACCGTCTTGGCGGGTGATTTGCTCAACCTTATCAATCGCCTCTACACCTTGGCCAAATTCAGGGCTACTGTCGTAGAGCTTAATGATACTTTGTTGCCATTCCGTTTTAATTTGAGATTCTGCAGTCACAATTACTGGCATGATAACGCCTCTATCTTAAAAATTTAACATCCACCATAGAAGCACGTTATAATCGCTTTTTACTGATTTAGCAAAGGCAGAAAACATGACAGCGCGCCAAGCTGAAGTGGTTCGTAATACCAAAGAAACCCAAATTACCGCAAGTATCAATCTTGATGGTACAGGTCAAGGCCAACTTAACACAGGTATGCCCTTTTTAGACCATATGTTAGATCAAATTGTTCGTCACGGGCTAATTGATATTAACATAACTTGTCAGGGTGATACTGACATTGATGATCACCACAGTGCCGAAGATTGTGGCATTACCCTTGGTCAAGCCTTTGCCAAAGCGATTGGCGATAAAAAAGGCATTCGTCGTGTGGGTCATGCTTATGTGCCATTGGATGAAGCCTTATCGCGTGTTGTTATTGATATTTCTGGCCGTCCACATCTTGATTTTAATGTCGAATTTACCCGTGCCAGTGTGGGTGGTTTTGACGTTGACTTGTTTTATGAGTTTTTCCAAGGCTTTGTCAATCACGCACAAATTGGCATTCATGTCGATAATATTCGTGGTCGCAACACTCACCACCAAATTGAAAGTATTTTTAAAGCCTTTGCCCGCGCATTGCGTATGGCTGCTGAGTTAGACCCACGTATGGCTGGTCAAATGCCCTCAACCAAAGGTAGCTTATAATGACTACCGTTGCAGTTTTAGATTATGGCATGGGTAATTTGCACTCTGTCGCCAAAGCCTTAGAACACGTTGGCGCGAGTAAAGTCATTATTACCCATGACCCTGCTTTAGTGCGTGCGGCTGACCGTGTGGTTTTTCCGGGTGTGGGAGCAATGCGTGATTGTATGGCAGGCATGAAAGCGGTTGGTGTTGATGCTGAGGTACGTGAAGCAGCCAGCCAAAAACCTGTGTTAGCCATTTGTGTCGGTATGCAAGCCTTAATGGAACACTCCGAAGAAAATGGCGGTGTTGATTGTTTGGCGATGTTTAACGGGAAGGTTAAATTTTTTGGCAATGATTTGGTTGAAAATGGCCAACGCTTAAAAGTGCCACACATGGGTTGGAATGAAGTAAACCATACTATTGATCATGCGTTATGGCGAGATATTCCACAAAACAGCCGTTTTTACTTTGTTCATAGTTTTTATGTCGACGTTGCTGATAGTCAATTAATTGCTGGCCGTAGTCATTATGGTTTGGACTTTACCACCGCCATTAGCCACGACAACTTATTTGCCGTACAGTTTCACCCTGAAAAAAGCCAAAAAATGGGCTTACAGTTGTTAAAAAACTTTGTTGAATGGCGTGTTTAGCTCTTCGACTCCGCTCAGGGAACGAAGTTGGCTGAGCGGAGCGGAGTCGAAGCCATTAACCACCGCCAACATTAAATTGAGAATTTTATGTTAATTATCCCTGCAATTGACCTTAAAGATGGTAAGTGTGTACGTTTGCAACAAGGCCGTATGGAAGATAACACCGTGTTTTCCGATGATCCTGTTGGCATGGCCACACATTGGGTAGAACAAGGCGCACGTCGTTTGCACCTCGTTGATTTAAATGGTGCTTTTGCAGGCACGCCCATTCACAGCGAAGTGGTGAAAGCCATTGCTAAAAAACATCCTGCGCTGCCAATTCAAATTGGTGGGGGTATTCGCTCATTAGAAACGATTGAGACTTATATTAAAGCAGGCGTGACTTGGGTGATTATTGGCACTAAAGCCGTTAAAGAGCCTCAATTTGTGATTGATGCCTGTCGTGAGTTTCATGGCCGTATCATTGTTGGCATTGATGCCAAAGATGGTTGGGTGGCAACGGATGGTTGGGCTGAAGTTTCTCAAGTAAAAGCCGAAGACCTCGCTAAAAACTTTGCTCAAGTGGGTGTTAGCGCCATTGTTTACACCGATATTGCTCGTGACGGCATGATGCAAGGTGTTAATGTACAAGCCACTGCGGCTCTAGCACGCGCCAGTGGTTTACCTGTCATTGCGTCAGGTGGGGTGACTAACTTAGATGATATTCGTCGCTTAAAAACTGTTGCGCATGATGGTGTGATTGGTGCAATTACAGGTCGTGCTATTTATGAAGGTACGATTAACGTTGCTGAAGCCCAACAATTAGCGGATGCTGAATAATTCTACTCCTCCCCCTCATCAGGGGGAAGTCGGGAGGGGGTCAACCTCACCCCAACCCTCTCCTTATTAAGGAGAGGGAGGATACCCCACCCTAGCCCTCCCCTAATTTAAGGGAGGGAACATATTATTGACAGGTTGTTACCATGACTCTCGCCAAACGTATTATTCCTTGTTTAGATGTTGATAAAGGCCGTGTGGTCAAAGGTGTCCAATTTTTAGATATTCGTGATGCTGGTGACCCTGTTGAAGTGGCCAAACGCTATGACCAACAAGGTGCAGACGAAATTACCTTTTTGGATATTACCGCCAGCCATGAAGGCCGTGACACGACCTTAAAAACCGTTGAACGCATGGCTTCCGAAGTGTTTGTGCCGTTAACAGTGGGTGGTGGCATTCGTAAATTGGAAGATATTCGTAATTTACTCAATGCAGGTGCTGATAAGGTCAGTATTAACTCCGCAGCGGTGACTAACCCTGATTTTGTCCGTGAAGCGGCTGAGCGTTTTGGCTCACAATGTATTGTGGTTGCCATTGATGCCAAAAAAGTTGCCGATGGCCGTTGGGAAATTTTTACCCACGGTGGCCGTAAACCGACAGGCATTAATGCCGTTGAATGGGCGGTAAAAATGGCCAACTATGGGGCGGGTGAAATTTTATTAACTAGTATGGATGCTGATGGTACTAAAAATGGTTATGACTTAGGCGTTGTACGTGCAGTGAGTGATGCCGTCAATGTACCAGTCATTGCATCAGGTGGTGTGGGTAATTTGCAGCATTTGGCCGATGGTATTTTGCAAGGTTGTGCTGATGCGGTGTTAGCTGCCAGTATTTTCCACTTTGGCGAATACACCGTGCCTCAAGCAAAAGCTTTTTTGCGTGAGCAAGGGATTGTGATGAGAGAGGTTTAAATTGAAGCTTTTGCAATCAACTAGGTAGAATATTCTCTTTATTTTATAGGGACATAATAATTATGAATTATCAACATCGTCAAGAAGTGATTAACCTTGTTCTTGAAACTCCCGCACAATTTCAATTTCTTGATTCTACATGGCGAGGCGAAAAGTTAGTCGCTCTCGCTGCGGTTAGTATGTATGGTAAAGCCTTAGAATATGCCTCGCTTGATTTACAAGACGATAGAGATGTGGTCTTAGCCGCCGTAAAACAAGATGGCGAAGCATTACGCTTTGCTTCGAATAACTTACAAGATGACCGCGATTTGGTACTTGTTGCCGTAAAGCAAAACGGTGATGCCTTGAGATCTGCATCACTCCGTTTACGTGCTTATGTCCCTGTTGTCGAAGCCGCTCTAAAAAATGATGGCTATGCCCTTAATTGTGTCTGTCCTGAACTACAAGACAATTACGACATCGTGATGATGGCTCTTAAAACTGATGGTGATGCCTTACAATATGCCTCAAAACGCCTTAAAAACAATAGGCAAATTGTGCAGGCTGCGGTGAAAAAAAGTGCTTATGCCTTAGAATATGCTTCCGAACGACTGAGGGCTGATAAAGACATTGTACTATCCAGTGTTAGCCGTGACATTAGTATGATGAAATATATAGCCACGGAATTAAAAAATGATGATGACATTTTAAGAGCTGTTATTCATGCGGCAGGAAAACCACAACATGAGTACGATATTAACCATGCTATGCTTTTAGGTGAAGTATTAAACCTAGCACATGCCTCTCACACACTCCGTTGTGATACAACATTGATGATGGTTGCTATTACAAAGAATTATCATGTTTTACGCCATGTCTCTGATGAGATTAAAAACGATAGAAGCATTTTTTTTGCGGCTGTCGCACATAATACTAATGCACTATTATATGCTTCTGAACGTTTCAAAAATGACCGAGAACTTATCTTAATGGCGGTTCAACAGAAAGGTTGGTCATTAAAATATGCGTCAGAAGCTTTGCGAAACGATAAAGAGATTGTTTTAGTTGCCGTCCAACAGCATGAAGATGCTTTTAAATATGCCTCTCCCACCTTACAAAACGACCCCCAAATTATACAAGCAGCACTACAACACAATACAGGTGTTGAAGCTTTAGCCTCTGTATCTGATGCCCTTAAAAATAATTTCAACTTTATACTCGCTGTTGTTACACAACAAGGTACAGCTTTAAAATACGCCTCAGAAGACCTTAAAGCCAATATTGATATCGTCCTTGCTGCTGTAAGACAAGACGGTTGTGCCTTGCAGTTTGCAACAGCCACACTACAAGCTAATAGAGACATTGTATTAGCCGCCTTATTAAATGAGGGGGGAGCGTTACAATACGCCTCTCGTGACCTGCGTGATGACCGCGACATAGTACTGGTTGCAATAAAAAACGTGCATACAAAGCGAGCTTGGCCTATTTTAACACCATTAGCTAGCGTATCTGAACGCTTAAGTGCTGACCGAGAGTTGGTACTGATAGCAGTCAAACACGATGGGCTCAGCATATTATACGCAGATACAACATTACGTAATGATAGAGAAATCATTTTACATGCGGTTAAACAAAATGGCTATGCCTTAAGAAGTCTCTCAGAAGAGTTACAAGCAGACCGTGAAGTCGTATTAGCCGCAGTCCAGCAATTTGGTAAATCAATCCAATATGCTCATCCTTCTTTTTGTAGTGACAGAGACATGGTTCTTACTGCCGTCAAACAATATGGACGAGCATTGCTTTATGCAACAGACGAACTCAAAGCAGATCGTGAAGTGGTAGTAGCCGCGCTGACAGAAGATGGTTATGCTTTATTATATGCAGCAGAGCCCTTTCAATTTGATCGTCAAATTGTTTTATTAGCCTTAAAAACATGCCCTTATGCCTTACAATGGGCAGACTATAAATTCAGAAAAGACCCCGAAATTAGAAAATTTCTTCGTGAAAATCATGCAGATGTATTGGCAGAGTTAGACTCTCCAATTGTTACTATTAAAGGGTGTTAATGCGTAGTTTTATTCTTAAAAATTAAAGCCCGATTTAATCGGGCTTTCTTCTTTATAGCTTCGCGTTTAAATCATAACCTAAACGTCTAAATAACAAAATTGCTGCTAAGGGAATTAAGGCAATCAAAAACAAACACACTTTAGCAACTAATTGATAATTACCACGCGTCTGATTCACGTTTTCTAAAATATCTCTCACCGTGCCATCGCCAAAAGGACTAACTGTTAACACGACATTATCTAAAAATTGACTTTTTTGGTAATACACATCCAATAATTTGGAGTTGAGCGAATCTGCCAAAATCAAATTATTTTGGCCTAATTTGGTCATACTGATAGGATCAGTATTAGGCGTTTCAACGGTTTGAACACGTTTGCCTTGAGCATCATATTGGCGTAAAACGCCTTTATCTAATACTGTGCCACTTTCTAATATCCACCATGAACCATCAGCCATTTGCTCAAAAAAATAAGGCTGATTATAAAAAGTAGCTGCCAGTGCCTTCCCTATTTTTTGTGCATCTTCTGGCGTAATCACTCCCATAGGTTGAGGCATATCCATCGTTGCTGTTTTTACCACTAATTCAGGTGGAGCGGTAAAATTAGGGATATAGCTATTTTTAAGATATGGCCAACGCATTAAACGAAAACCCCCTGTATCGGCCTGAACAAAACCTTGTTCGGTAAATAATGCTCCATTAGGATGATTTAATCTTGTACCTGTAGATTGAGCCAATATTTTACCTTGGCCATCCAACACAAAAACTTGCCCTTGCCAATTATCTGTTAAAACAATATTGCCATCACCACGACTGGTCAATTTGACATATTGCATTTTATCAACGCGTGGTACAACTTCTATTTTTTGACACTGACTAAACGAGGTACATTTATATAACTGGCCTTTTATATCACGTAACCACATTTCTTCTGGTGTACGAAAAGCTAAATCAGCAACTAAATGTTTAAGCCCTAAACTATTGGTATCTAATTGTTTAATAACACTGCCTTGAGTATTAACCACGACTAATTTATCAGGCACCGCTAACCATAGCTGCTGTTTTTGATCTGTAACTACAGCACCAATTCTTGTATCAATGGCTAATTGAGAAAAATAACTACGCAGATATAAAAAGGTAGCCATTAATCCTAACATGGCAAAAATTAAGGCAAAGGCACGCGTATCTAAAGCTTTTTGTTTCATAAATCGTTCCATGTATGGAGCTTAAATGATTTTTATTAAAGTACTACTTAAGCTCTTGGTTAATGAAACGAAATTATATGGGCAACTAACACTGTTGTACAAAGATTTTATAATAATGATTATAACTTGTTGTTTCTACAATAGAACTAAGAACGACTATTGGTCAAATAAAGGAAGGGCTTTTGGCAAATCAGCAATAGTTATAACATCTAACTGCTTTAAAGCTAAGCTGCTGATAATATCGGCAATATCAGTGTCTTCAGTTAAAATCTTTTTCACTTTCATGGCTAAAGCAATCGCAACTATTTGTAAATCCACTTTCACTTTTTGCTTACTAGTGGCACTTTCTTTTGCTTTTCTTAATTTACATGCTAATTCCCCACAAATTATTGCTGATTTTTGGTCAAATGGCACAATTTGAGAACGTGAATTTTGCATCGTTGAAAAAAATTTAATATAACGTTGACTGTAATCGTAAGCCAAGAACTCTGCAAGAACAGGTGTTGGAATTAATAAACTCGTGTTTTCTTGTTGAAAATAAGCACTTAACTTATCACTTGCTGCTCTATCCGTTAATAATTGAACAAGAACATTATTATCTATCAATATCACGAATGTCGCTCCTGCAACCACTGTTCAACAGGGTTTTCAAACTGTGACCATCCAGTTTGACCATCTCCAATAAAATCTTTTAGCCATTTTCCCATGCTGACATTTTCAAGCACGATAAAATGATGAGCGTCAAAACTATCCAAATGAATCTCATCAAAATTGATATAACGATATTTAGCTTCGCCTGTGACTTCTAATAAACGGTTATTTTTCCACTCTACAGATAATTTTTTAGACAATTCCTCCGAACAATTCATGTGAATGATATTACCATTGTCTGTTATCAAACTAATATGATCCGTCTTATCTTTGCCTACTAATAATCGCGTCAAATGGCCACGTATTGTTTCAGTCTGTTTAAACACAAATCCTTTGGATTCAGCATGAAAAGTATAAATATTCTCATCATTAGCTGCGTGGCTAGTTTTAATATTTACTGTCCAATCTTGATGTTTATTAACTAATAATTGAATACCTTTAAAACCTTTTGATTTTGTACTAATAGCCTGTTGTAAATTTAGATTTTTTTCTGACCAGTATTGTTCGGGAGTTTTTAATTTGATAAGCACTGAACCTGATTCAATAATATCAAACGATAAGTCTTTTTCCCCAAGCATTTTACTAAAATGCTGCATCAATAGACCAAGCTCCAAGGGGCTGATTTGGTTTAGTTCTGTCCCTGATACTTTTAGAGCAAAAATAGCGAATTTAGACATAATTGCTCCTCCTATTTATAAACATCATTTGTACTGTTAAAATTTTAGCATGTCTTTTAAAATATAGACCATGACTTATTAGGCCATTCTCTAAACACAACGCCACAAGCTAACGCGCCTCTCTCCACATCAACCATAACTTAACATCTTTATCAACAACAACCTCTTCGGTTACTTTAAAACCAAAATGCTGATAAATTTCGATATTTTGTTCTTTAGAGTTTTCTAAATAGGCTGGCGTTTGGGTACGATCACAAATATCTAATATTGGCCTTAACAACTTGGAGCAATAACCTCTACCCTGCGCTTCAGGTGCAACCCCCACCGCCATTAAATACCAATGAGGCACATGTGGATGTTTGGCTTGAATTTTATCCACCGCTCGCCAACGAGAATACAACTGACTTAGACCTGTTACGCCTAGCCAATCAGGCAAAAAGGCTAATTGTTGCGCTAAGCCCAATTGCCAACAATTGGGTGGTGACCACAAAGCTGCTCCCAAACGGTCTTCGGTTGTCCAAATTTGCTCATACGGCCATGCAAATCTGTCCCAATAAATTTCAAAAATACGCCGAAATCTCGCCCCTAAATACGCATCTTGTTTGGCCAACCAGTTATACATCGGGTCATCCCAAAAAGCGCGGGTTAAGCTATCCACAAGAATCTCTCGGTCATCGCGCTGAGCCTGTACCACAGCACACATTTTGGGTGCAACGTCTTCATCCTCTCTCATGGTTTCGCCTGCCAAAAAGCAGCACCTTTTAACACGTTTAAGGCGGCATACAACACATAATCATCCTCAGCAAGACGTTTTTCGCTAGGAATTTCATCGGCTTTCGTTTGGTTTTTATCCTCCGCCACAGGCGGGGTGACATCGGTCACTGTTTCAGGCTCAGGTGTTTTAGGCGCATTTTTTGACGTTTTAGACTTAGATTTAGATTTTTTATCTGTTTTAGCAGGTTGTTTACTGTCAGACGTTGGCTCGACTGTTTTTTCTCCGTCCACTTGCGGGTCAGGGCTGTCAACAGGCACAAATGTATTGGTTGCCTCGGCTGCCTTTGCTTCATTAGGATTGGCCAAATGGCCTTTTAAGTCTGCTTCCTTAAAGTCCTCACCTGCTTTAGCAATTTCTAATTTAGCGGGTTCAATCGTCACATCGGGCTTAATGCCTTCAGCCTGAATAGAACGTCCATTCGGCGTATAGTAACGTGCCGTTGTTAATTTAATGGCTTTATCTTCTGCCAAGGGTAAGACTGTCTGTACCGAGCCTTTACCAAAGGTTGGCGTGCCTGCAATAATGGCACGTTTATGGTCTTGTAGTGCGCCAGCCACAATTTCGGATGCTGAAGCAGAAGCCCCATTCACCAAGACCAATAAAGGAATATTTGGCAAAATTTGGCCTTCGGTGGCTTCGTATTTTTCGATACTACCCTCTGTACGGGCTTTAGTGTAAACCACTAAGCCTTTATCCAAAAATAAGTCTGCGACACCAATCGCCCCACCCAATACACCACCTGGATTATTACGCAAATCTAAAATCACGCCTTTGATATTGGCATTTTTTTCTTTGAGCTGTAATAAGGCTTTTGTTAAATCACGGGCGGTATGATTTTGAAATTGGCTGATGCGCAATACCGCATAATCGGGTGCAATCCATCGACTTTTGACACTGGAAAATTCTATCTTGGCACGAATTAAGGTCAAATGACGCAGTGGCTCACCTTTACGTTGAATGGTCAATTTGAGCGGCTGACCAATTGAGCCACGCATAATATCGACCGCTTCACTCATGGTCATGCCTTTCACGACTTTGCCTTCGAGCTTAATAATGTAGTCACCTGCTTTAATCCCTGCTTGTGAAGCAGGCGTATCGTCAATCGGGCTAATGACACGCAAAAAGCCATCTTCCATACCAATTTCTACACCAATGCCGCCAAACTCACCTGTGGTTTGTGTTTTTAGATTTTCATAATCATTTTTGTCTAAATAAGTAGAATGTGGGTCTAAGGCCGACAACATGCCTTTAATGGCGTTTTCAAATAAGGTTTTATCGTCTACAGGGTCTACATAACTTTGTCGAATACGCTCAAACACATCAACAAAGGTACGCAAATCGGTTAATGGCAAACTCTTGACCTCTTCGACTTTGGTCTGTTTTGAATCTGTGGTAGGTGTTGAAGGCAGGTCTTCTGCCCAAACTGTGGGTTGCGCGAGCATCATCGTCCAGAGTGCAAGAGGCCAAATTTTTTTCATACCATATCCAAACCATTATTTACTTAAGTTTTTGTTGCGATGCGCGTTTATATGTTCGCTTAGCATACTCTATCTACACTATCACGCAGTTGGGTCTTTGGGCAGACTACATGTAGTGTTATCTTTGCAATAGGCGCTAAGAGTAACAATCTTCCTGTAGGCCGTCATGCGTGGATAGTCTACTGCATGGTTGCGTTATTGTTATTTTGTCTACTTCTTGAGACACCTGATTGATGTTGCCATCATACTATCTGTTGGTTAAGGAATTTATAATGTCTATTGCGACGCTTGAATCTTATATTCGTTGTGTACCCGATTTTCCCAAACAAGGCATTTTATTTAGGGATATTACCCCACTGTTAAATCAACAATTGCCAGCAACCATTGATGCGTTAGCAAACTTATTAACGGATGAAGAATGGAGTACCATTGATGCGATTGTTGGCATTGAGTCACGCGGTTTTATTTTTGCCTCGGCATTGGCCTACGCTAAAAATAAAGGCTTTTTAGTGGTACGTAAACCCAATAAATTACCCCCTCCAGTTCATCAGGTTAGCTATGACTTAGAATATGGCCAAGATCGTTTGGAAATTTCTAGTCAATTTCAACCACAACGGGTGTTGATTGTTGATGATGTTTTAGCAACAGGTGGCACATTAAATGCTGCTTGCCAACTTTGTAGCTTAGCAGGACATGATATTCAACAAACCATGACCCTCATTAATTTAGCTGATTTAAATCAATTTTTATGGCAAGGCCGCAAGCCACGTACGTTGTTTAGTTATGGAGCTTAAAAGTGTCTAGACCGATTTTATTGGTATTAGCCTTAGAACAAGAAAACCATCAACAACAACTCAATGGTTTTGCTGATGAGGTGTTATATACAGGTGTGGGTAAAGTGAATGCTACCTTAGCACTCACCCACAAATTAGCACAAATGGCTGAGAAACCCTTGGTGATTAATGTTGGCTCAGCAGGCTCGCATTTGTTTGACGCAGGTCATGTGGTTTGTGCCAATCGTTTTGTGCAACATGATATGAATGCTTCTGCCATTGGATTTGCCGTAGGGCAAACGCCTTTTGAAGCTGATATTCATTTAGAACATGGTTTAAGCGTGGCACATCTACCACAAGCCACTTGTTTTACAGGCGACAAATTTGTCACTGAAGCGCATCCGCATTTTGAGTTAGAAGTGATTGATATGGAAGCGTATGCGTTGGCCAAAGTTAGCCGTCATTTTGACACGCCGTTTTTGTGCCTAAAATTTATTACTGATGGTGCAAATGGCCAAGCCGCAACTGATTGGCAACAAGCCGTTAAGCTATCGGCTGAAAGGTTATGTGAGGCGTTAACGGTTACATTGCCAACACTAAGTTATTAAAATTGCCCTTCGACTCCGCTCAGGGCGCATTTTTGCGTTGACTGAGCGGAGTCGGGGTGGTTGAGCGAAGTCGAAACCAAGTCAGCAAAAATTGCTTAACTGGATAGCATTATGCATGACTGCAGCTTTTTTAATTACTCAAAATCAATCAACACTTTACCTGTCATTTCGGCAGGAATTGGTAGCCCCATTAAGGTTAATAACGTGGGGGCAACATCCGACAACACGCCACCTTGTTTAATCGTCGCCTTACGACCCACATAGGCAAATGGTACTAATTCACAGGTATGTGCAGTATGGGCTTGACCTGTTTGGTTATCCATCATTTGCTCAACGTTACCGTGGTCAGCGGTAATAATCATTTCGCCACCGACTTCTTTAATAGCCGCATACAAACGACCTAAACACATATCTAAGGCTTCAACCGCTTTCACTGCCGCATCAAACACGCCTGTATGCCCGACCATATCGCCATTGGCATAATTACAAATTAAGGCATCAAATTCACCCGACTTAATCGCTGCCACCAATTTGTCAGTGACTTCATAGGCACTCATTTCAGGTTGCAAATCATAAGTTGCCACTTTGGGAGATGGCACTAAAATACGTTGCTCACCAGCAAATAAGTCTTCACGGCCACCACTAAAGAAGAAGGTGACGTGGGCATATTTTTCGGTTTCAGCAATACGTAATTGGGTTTTGCCCAAGTTAGCCAAATACTCACCTAAGGTATTGTTTAAATCTTCAGGTTTATAAGCCACAGGTGCTTTGATGCTGGCAGAATATTGGGTCAACATGACAAATTCGGCTAACTGCGGACGGACACGACGTTCAAAACCTGTAAAGTCTGTATCAACAAAGGCTTTGGAAATTTCACGCGCACGGTCAGCACGGAAATTCATAAACACAATCGCATCACCATCATTAATTAAGGCAGCCTGCTCACCTTCGCCAATAATCGCGGTGGCTTTAACAAACTCATCACTCTCACCCGCTTCATAAGCCGCCGTTAATGCTGCCATTGCAGTGGGTGCAGTACGCTCAGCAACACCTTCAGTCATTAAACGATAAGCTTGTTCAACACGCTCCCAACGATTATCACGATCCATGGCATAATAACGACCAATAATCGAGGCAATACGACCTTTGCCTGTCGCACGTAAGGCAGCATCCATTTTTTCTAAGGAAGGCATTGCGCTTTTGGGTGGGGTGTCACGACCATCTAAAAAAGCATGAACATAAACCTGTTGTGCGCCACGCTCAACCGCCAATTTGACCATGGCATGTAAATGATCTTCGTGGGAATGCACACCACCTTCGGATAATAAGCCCCAAATATGCACCGCTTTTTGCTGAGCAACGGCTTTATCTACGGCAGACGTTATGACAGGGTTAGTAAAAAAATCGCCATCACGAATTGACTTGGTGACACGGGTAAAGTCTTGATAAACAATACGTCCTGCACCCAAATTCATGTGGCCGACTTCGGAGTTACCCATTTGACCATCAGGCAAACCGACGTCTTCGCCAGAACCCGAAATTAAACCATTGGCGTTTTCTTGTAAAATTTGTTGCCAGTTAGGCGTATGCGCCGCTTTAATTGCATTGGAATCGGAGGTTTCGCTGTGACCAAAACCATCCAAAATAATTAACACATAAGGCTTACGCATAACACCACTCTCATCAGATAAGACTTACGCATTTCATCGAAATTAGCGCGTTTTGTGAACATAAAGGCATTAAAAATGCCTGCAATGCGAACAAATAAGCGATAACCGCGTAAGTCATAAAAAACCAAAAAACTTGCTCGACGCATTACATCGTAATTAGCGCGTTTTACAAGCATAAAGCCGTTGGAAACGGTGAAATGCGCGTAAATAAGCGATAACCGCGTCAACCCTAAAAAAGAGGCGTATTTTAGCAGTGTTATAGGCTAAGGACTTAGGCAATTATGACAAATTTGGCTGTATTTTCAGCAAAAATCCGACTTTGTTTTGGCTTAAAGCCTTTAACTATCGAGTTTATTCAGTAACGCTAAGCCCTTTTCACATAATTCGATTTGACTCGCCTCAGCCACTAAACCCGACTGTAACACCAAATATTGCAATTGTTCTGCGCGCGACAACTCACGCCCTGCAAAATCACGTTGCTCAATTTCTTGATACAGTGCCAATTTTTGTTTGTGTGTGGCTAAACGATAGTTCAAGTCATTGACTGCGCCAGAGTTTGCCCCCAACACTGCTTCGGCACGCAAACGCACCATTAACGCATCACGTAATGGCGTGGGTTCTTCGGTGTCAGCCACCCAACGTAATAATTCTGTGCGTCCTGTGGGTAACACCTGATACACACGTTTTCTGCCTCTTGCCCCCTCCTCTGCGACTGATACAACCCAACCTAGCGACTCCAATTTGCCTAATTCTTTATAAATTAATTGATGGGAAGCAGGCCAAAAAAAGCCGATTGAGCGTTGAAAACGCCGCGCGAGGTCTAAGCCCGAACAAGGCTTCTCTAGTAAAGAGGTTAATAAGGCATGAGCTAAAGACATTGACTGTACATCTTAAAAACAATGACCAAATTATAGCTCTATTATGCAATTAGTTGCAATTTATAAAGGAGGCTGCTATAAATATGCAATTAGTTGCAAAATATAGGCAGTATCCCATGACATCAACCTTATATCCTCACCTTCTCAAACCCTTAGACCTCGGTTTTACTACCTTAGCCAATCGGGTACTGATGGGTTCTATGCACTTAAATTTGGAAGAAGCCGAACAGGGTTTTGAACGGATGGCCGCTTTTTATGCCGAACGTGCGCGGGGTGGTGTAGGTTTAATTGTCACAGGTGGCATTTCGCCCGATGATTATGGGGCTGTTTTTCAAAACGCGACCAAATTAACCACCACCGAAGAAGCCGAGCATCACCGTGTCGTCACTGAGGCGGTACATCGGGAAGGTGGCAAAATTGCGCTGCAAATTTTGCATACAGGTCGTTATAGTTATCAGCCCAATCAAATCGCGCCCAGTGCGGTTAAAGCGCCCATTAATCCTTTTACGCCACGCGCCCTCAGCCACGAAGAAATTTTACAAACCATTGATAACTTTGCACGTTGTGCCGCTTTAGCCCAATATGCAGGTTATGATGGCGTTGAAGTGATGGGTTCGGAAGGTTATCTCATCAATCAATTTATTGCCGCGCGCACCAATCACCGTGAGGATGAATGGGGTGGTAGTTATCAAAATCGTATCCGTTTTCCTGTCGAAATTGTCCGCCGTGTGCGTGAGCGTGTTGGCACAAACTTCATTATTATTTATCGTTTGTCGATGTTGGATTTGGTCGAAGGCGGTTCAACCTTTGACGAAGTGGTGCAACTGGCCAAATCGATTGAAGCGGCAGGTGCAACCATTATCAATACAGGCATTGGTTGGCATGAAGCGCGTGTGCCGACCATAGCCACCAAAGTACCGCGTGCAGGCTTTACGTGGGTGACACAACGGTTAATGGGACAGGTCAACATTCCGTTAATTACCACCAATCGTATTAACACCCCCGAAATTGCCGAACAAGTATTGGCTGAGGGTCATGCCGATATGGTGTCAATGGCGCGTCCCTTTTTGGCTGACCCTGACTTTGTACGCAAAGCTGCCGAACAACGTGCCGATGAAATCAATACCTGTATTGGCTGTAATCAAGCCTGTTTAGACCACACCTTCTCACTCAAAATTACCAGTTGTTTAGTCAATCCACGCGCTTGCCATGAGACCGAAATTATCATTCGTCCAAGCGAAGCCAAAAAACGGATTGCCGTGGTAGGTGCAGGGCCTGCGGGTCTGAGTTTTGCGGTTACTGCCGCGCAGCGTGGCCATGCAGTGAGTTTATTTGAAGCCAGCCATGAAATTGGCGGTCAATTTAATATTGCCAAACAAGTACCCGGTAAAGAAGAGTTTTACGAAACCATTCGTTATTTTAATCGCCAACTACAAGTGACAGGCGTGGATTTACATTTGAATACACGAGTTGATGCTAATTTTCTCATCAATGAAAACTATGATGAAGTGGTGTTAGCCACAGGTATTATGCCACGTACGCCACCCATTTCAGGTGCAAACCATCAAAAAGTGCTGAGTTATTTGGATGTATTACGCGATAAACAGCCTGTTGGTAAAAAAGTAGCGGTGATTGGTGCAGGTGGTATTGGTTTTGATGTTTGCGAATACTTAACCCATGAAGGCGTGAGTGGTAGCCAAGACCGTGACAAATTTAATCGTGAATGGGGGATTGATAGTTCTTACCGCCATGCAGGAGGTTTAATGCCCACCGAAGTCGAAGACTCACCACGCGAGGTGTATTTGTTACAACGCAAGACCAGTAAAGTGGGTGAAGGTTTAGGCAAAACCACAGGTTGGATACATCGTGCAGGTTTAGCAAGTCGTAATGTGAAAATGATGCCTGCCGTCACTTATGACGCAATAGATGACGCAGGTTTACATATTCGCGTTAATGGTGAACCACAGTTACTTGCGGTTGACCATGTGGTGATTTGTGCAGGCCAAGAACCACAACGTGAGTTATTTGCCGCACTTAACGAAGCTAATGTCAAGGTACATTTAATTGGTGGTGCTGATGAAGCAGCCGAGTTAGATGCCAAACGTGCGATTAACCAAGGCGTGCGTTTAGCCGCTACTATTTAAGGAAAAACATGATGAATACTCTTGCTGTCAGCCCTGCTGTTGCCACGTCACTCGCCCAATGGCACACCATGATTAGTCAAGGTGATTTTACAGGTTTGTTAGAGATGACACGACCCGATGTAGTGTTTCGTTCGCCCGCCATGCACAAACCCTATCACAGTGCGCCAGTCCTCAATTTTATTCTCAATACCGTGATGCAGGTTTTTGAGGACTTTAACTATCACCGTGAATTTGCCTCAGAAGATGGCCTGAGTGTGGTATTGGAGTTTAGTGCGCGTGTTGGTGACCGCGAACTTAAAGGCATTGATATGATTCGTTTTGATGCCGAAGGTAAAATCGCCGAGTTTGAAGTGATGATTCGTCCGCTCAGTGCCTTACAAGCATTGGCTGCCGAAATGGGCGCACGTTTTAGTGCAGCTCAAGCCCATACTTAACAGTTAAAAACAGCCTCCTCCCTTCGACTCCGCTCAGGGGGCATTTTTACGTTACTTGCCTTTCAACTCGTTCACGGAACAGAGTAGGGATAGTTGAGCGGGGGTCACTGAGCTAAGTCGAAGTGAGTCGAAACCAAATCAGCAAACCTGATAGGATAGCCAAAACATGCCTCAGCATCTTCGGTCTCATCATCATAAACCGCAAGTGATTTACCACGACACCCCACATAACCGTCACGTTATCGCTTCGTTGCCACTGTTACATAAGACCTTTAGACCGACTCCGTGGTTGTTTAATGCCCACACCCAACTGATTTTCCATAGTTTACGCAAAGGTAAACAAAAACTTGGGCGACACAGTGCATCGCTTTATGACCACCACGAACAACTGACGATGCGAGACGGCGGCTTAACCGCACTGTATTGGCTTGGTCACAAACTGCCTGCAAATACACCCACCATTGTTGTCATGCACACCATTACAGGTAGTCCAGACAGTATGGCCGAATTAATACAAGACTTACATCAGGGGACAGGTTGGCGGATTGTGCTTTGTTTGCGTCGGGGTCATGGTCATCTACCGTTAAAAACACCACGTATCAATTTAATGGGCTGCACGGAAGATTTACGTGAGCAGCTTAACGTGATTCGCGAGAGATTTCCGCAATCCTCACTTTATGCGGTTGGCTCATCGGCAGGGTCTGGTTTGTTGGTGCGTTATTTAGGGGAAGAAGGCGACAATGCGCCCTTTCGTGCCTGTTTTGCCTACTGTCCGGGTTATGATATCGACCAAAGTTTTGACGTGGTACATCCTTGGTATAGTCGAATGATGGCCAAAAAGTTGGTTAAACAATTTATTTTGCCTAATCAAAGGCATATTGCTCACTTTAAGACCGCTAAATCCCTTGTCGAAGTACAAAACTTAGCCACTCTCTATAAAACTTTGTACGAATTTGCAGGCTACTCAGATTATGCCGCTTATAATGCAGCTAATAATCCGATGTATGTTTTTGATGCCATTAAAACACCGTTAATGGTGCTCAATGCCGAAGATGATCCTGTTTGCCGTATAGACAATCTTAAACCGTGGCTACACACCATTCAAACCATGCCGAATGTGCTTTTAGTGACCACCAAACACGGTAGCCACTGCGCGCATTATGAGGGGTGGTCGGCTCGCTCTTGGTCAGCGCGCTTGATGAGTCAGTATTTTTTGCTGATGGCCGCTCAAGCCTAAACGTAAACCCCTATGTTCATGTGATTGAACATAGGAGGGTCTATGGATGAGTCTACGTTTAGACGACTTTCGATGTTGGCTCAACCGCGACAGGTGATTCAATCACTTGTTTTTCTGCATCAGCATCGCTAATATTTTTTTGAATAATGATTTGGTCTTCAATGGTTTCAAAGGCTTGGCTAGCTAACTCACCGACTTCTTGATTAACACGGCGAATCGCTTCGTAGACCTGACCAAAACTTTTATCCCACAACTCATCACGTTTATCACTATCTATATCCAACAAACCTTGTTTTTCTAAAACGGCTAGGGGTAAGGCAGCAATAGTTTTATGGATTTGCTCTACAGAGGTCGCGCCCGTATCAATGGCTTGCTGAACTAAATCTTTGAGTGCTTCTAAACGGGTTAAGGCGGTTTTCATGTCTACTTTCCTGAATGAACATGGATATTGAATTGGTACATAGTGTGATGACCATTTTTATCACAGCACACTCCTGACTGTTGTAAGATTACTTTCCAGTCTCATGGCGGATAAAAACTGACTCAGACAAGGTACAAAACATCTTTAGCCTAGCACATTTAGAAATATTGGCCAGCTCCGTGGATAACCAGATATCAACATGCTCCACTGCCCAGACTTGGTTTAAGCCCGACAAGGGCTTTCGGAAGCCAAAGCCAAGTCTGTTACTCATGTCGAATTTAGGCCTCAACCTTAGCAACAACACAGACACGTTTTGTCACTCACAACAGATAGAATTGCTGAATATCTGCTTGCCAAGACCCAAATCATCTTTTACGGTTTATCCACAACGTGCACCAAGACGACGACCACACAATAAGCACGCGAGCTAGCCAAACCTGAGTGCCTTAAGCGGCAATTCCTTCGTTCATTTTTGGCGTTGCTAATGGTACAACCGTTGCGCTAGGTACAGCCATGGGTTTCGCTTCTGCCTTTACTTTGAACGGTAAAGCGTATTTGAAAATACGACCTACAACCGTCGAAAACTGCTTAGTAAATGAGCCCGTGTTATAGTGTTGACCATAACGAGCCGCAATCTCTTGCACTTTTACTGCCATGTCTGCATAACGTACACCGGGCACATCTGGAAACATATGATGTTCAATTTGATGGCTTAAGTTACCTGTCAACAAGTTGAAAATTTTGCCGCCTTTTAAGTTACTCGAACCGCGCAATTGACGTAAATACCATTGGCCACGGGTTTCATTTTCTAACACAGACTTATCAAAGGTTTCTGCATCTTCAGTAAAGTGACCACAGAAAATAATGGCAAATGTCCAAAAGTTACGAATCAAATTGGCAACAAAATTACCAGCTAATACAGGCAAAAACATGGGACCTGCAATTAACGGGAAGAAGATATAATCTTTCGTAAATTGCTTACGCATTTTTGCTGCAATGGGTTTAAATTGTTGACGCACTTCTGCCCATGTTTTTTCGCCACTGATGACTTTTTCTAGCTCTAAAGATTGTAAAGCCAAGGTCCACTCAAAAGTAACCGCCAACATGGTCGCCATAATGGGATTGGCTAAAAAGCGAGGCTCCCACTTTTGCTCACCAAAAATACGTAGTACGCCATAACCAATATCATGATCAACTTCACGGACATTAGTGTAAGTGTGGTGCATATAGTTGTGCGTGTGACGCCAGTTATCGGCAGTACAAACGGTATCCCATTCATAACTATTACCTCTTAAAGAAGCATCATTCATCCAATCGTATTGGCCATGCATGACGTTATGGCCAAGCTCCATGTTCTCAACAATTTTAGAAACACCCAACAAAGCCGTTGCACCCAACCAAACTGGTGGCAACCAGCCTAAAAACATTAAGGCGCTACGACTGGCAATTTCGCTATAACGTACAAAGTTACGTACACCATAAATGTAATCGGCTTCTTTTTTGCCTAAAGAGGCCATTACCTCTTTGCGTAAAGCATCTAACTCTGCACCAAAGGCATTGATTTCTTCTGCGGTCAACTCACGGCTTTTGCTGATAGTACCCATAATCTTTCTCACTTAATCTGAATTTGGTTTGTATCTTCCTCCCCCTAAGTTAGGGGGAGCTTAGGAGGGGGTAATATGACAACCCCTCCCTAGCCCTCCCCTTAACAAGGAGAGGGAACAGAAAACTTAAATATCTAAGGTGACGGGCGATAATGGCTCGGTCACACAAATACGAATTTGCGTGTTGGGTTGGTCGTCAATCGCGCCAGTAATCAAGTCACGGACAACCCCCGACACTTTGGTACAGCTACAGGTTTTACACATACCAATGCGACAACCGTAAACAGGACGTGCTCCTGCTGCCTCTGCACTCTCCAACAAACTGGCTTTCGTATTGCTTAAGACTTGTTGGCTACGGCGCAAGGTAATCTCTACCTCTTTGACAGCACCCTCAGGATTCGCCACTGCAAAGCCAAACATTTCTTTAACCAGTTGCTGACTAATGCCTTTTTCTTGCCAAACTTGGCTAACAGCATTCATTAAACCTTGTGGACCACACAAATACGTCAAACGTTCACTGTAATCGGCATAGGCACTCGCTAACTGTTGTTCACTAAAACGACCACTCACACCTGTTTCTGCTAAGGCATAGGTCAATTTTAATGAAGGATATTTGACCGCTAGCTCAACTAACTCATTGGCAAACGCCAAATCTTTATCTGTATTAGCGTAGTACATCACCGCAATATCTAAGTTGGGCTGACGCTTTAAGGCTTCCACGACCAAACTATAAACAGGCGTAATACCGCTACCACCTGCAATTAATAACAACTTAGTTGGCAACCGTGCAGGCAATACAAATTCCCCGCCCACATCACCTAACTCTAAAACATCGCCTACTTTCAATTCATCATGTAACCAGTTAGACACTTTGCCATTAGGTTGACGTTTTACTGCAATTTCAATGACTTGCTCAGTTGGCGCACTGACTAAGCTATAGCAACGCTCACGATAACTACCGTCAATCATCACCTTAAAAGAAACAAATTGACCTGCTTCAAAACCGCGCCAGTGCTTGTTTGGCTTAAAAACAAAACGCTTAATATCCGCTGTTTCGTTATGAATGGTCACCACACGCGCCATCACGCGGCTCACTGTCATCATCGGATCAACATGCGAAAATACAAAATCGAGCCAATCTTCTTTTACAGCTTTACCAACAACACGACTGGCGATAGGGCTAAGTGCTGACATGACCAAACTCCAAACTCATCAAAGTGAACATCTGTACACTTAATATAGCAGTCCGCAAAAATTAGTCAACACTTGTTCACTAATTTTTTTATATATTTTCCGAACAGTCGGAGGGCATGGTGGCAATAAAATAAATAAAATATTGTTTTATAAAGAAAAAATGATTTTTTATGTGTCATAATCAAGTGTACACACCATGTTTTTTATTCTTTTACCGTAAACAGTTGCTTTTTGTTTGTCTAAAGACCTCGTTTTTTGCTAGGATTAGTGTACACATGTAACATTCTAGGCCAACGCCATTTGGCTGTCTTAATCCGTTCTGCCCTGCTATTTTGAAAGACAACTATGACTATTCGTGATGAACGCAAACAACAGACTCGCCAAACCTTATTGGATGCCGCCCTCAAGTTGATGAGTGATGGTCGTAGCTTTGTCAGTATTAGCTTACGCGAAGTGACCCGCGAAGCAGGCGTTGTACCCACAGCGTTTTATCGTCATTTTCGCGATATGGATGAATTAGGATTGGCCTTAGTCGACGAAGTGTGTCTTAGCTTACGTCGTTTATTGCGCGAAGAACGCTTAAAAGCACACGGCGCAGGTCATATTGCAATTCACAGCTCAGTGATGATGTTTTTATTATATGTACGTCAAGAAGCACGTTATTTCGACTTCTTAGCACGCGAGCGGCTGAGTGGCTCCGCCAAAATCAGAGAAAGTATTCAGCGCGAAATCAATCATTTTTCCTCTGACTTAACAGCCGACTTTCGGATGTTTCCCGACATGCAAAATCTGCCTACCGAAGATTTACAAATGATTGCTAATCTGGTCATCAATACTGCCATCAACTGGTGTGGTGAGATTTTGTCATTACCTGCCGAACAAGTACGCTTACAGTACGAATTGAGTATGCGTGCGGTCAAACAATTACGCCTTATTTTTGTCGGCGCAATGCACTGGCGCAGCGATAAGGGCGAGTTGATAAGCGCAACGACGCCTACCAGCTAATTCAAGGGTAAACTATTGACATAAGCAATTTGTCGATTACTTGGCACAAAACCGTTTATCTAGTTAATTCGCATCCTGCTATATTTTCTATACACTACAAGATAGTGTATAAATAGCGGCAGTTTTTAGGAGTATTTTACTCCGTGACCTCAACTTCAGTCACACACACCCACAAGTACTGACGATAATAGGGTTTGTTGTCATGGTCTGAAGTTATTAACTGCGATAACGATACTACTCAGGGAAAGGCTCTATGCGTTTTCAAGCTCTTTTTTTTGCGCTTATGCTGGCGACAACGCCCACACTGGCAGACGATGTTCTGCAACAAGCAGATACGCTCATTCGCCAACAACAAGCGCTACAAGCTTATAATTTACTTGCACCTCTCGAAGATGAGCGTGCAGGCGACCCTAAATATGATTATTTGTTAGGTTTGTCACTATTAGAAAGCGGCGACCCGAGCAGTGCTATTTTTGCCTTTGAGCGTTGTTTGACCATAGAACCCAATAATGGTCCTTGCCGTGTTCAAATTGCACGCACGCATTTAGCAATTGGCGAAACACCCAATGCACGTGCAGAGCTACAAACCATCCAAGAGTATAATCCGCCTGCGGAAGTACAAGCCTTAGTCAGTCAGTTCTTGGGTACTATCAATACCATCGAAAAACAACAAAAACGACAAATTACTGCCTATGTACAAGTCGGTGGGGGTTATGATAGCAACATCAACAATGCACCTGCCGATGCCGAAAAAACCGCAGCTGCACTGCCCCCGATTTTAGGGTTATTCAAAATTTCGGCCTCTTCCATTAGTACCGCCGAAGAAGCCAGCTTTGCCAATATTAACGCGGGCGCGGGCGTGCAATATAAAGTCAATCCCAAACTCACCGCCTTAGCCGATATTGCGCTACAAAATCGCAGTTATATCGACCATAATGAGTCCAATTATCAAAGTGCCGATATCAGTACGGGTGCAGCTTATAGTGTCAATCGCTCGCAATGGATTGGCAAAATCAACTACCAAAATATGTGGTTAGATAGTGAAAACTATCGGGATGTAGTTGGCTTACTCGGACAATATCAGTATGCCCTTTCCGACTTGTCACAATTAAGTGCTTATGGCCAATACAATCAAATTCGTTTTGACCAACTGAGTGCCCGTGATGCAGACCGCATGACGCTGGGTATAGCGTATTCACGCGCCTTAGAATGGCAATATACTCCCGTGTTTTACACTAGCGTGTATGGTGGTAGTGAAAACACCAAAGATAGCGCTGCTGACCAATATAGCCAAGACTTTGCAGGCTTACGTGCGGGTGGTGCCTTACAGTTTAATAAACACTGTAAACTGACTGTGGGCTTGAGTGTTGAACAACGTGACTTCCAAGCCAACTTTGGTCTATTTAATATGCCGCGCGAAGAAACTCAATACGATATTAGTATAGGCTCTGCCTATAAAATGGCGAATCGCTTTAGTTTACAACCAACTTATACCTATAGTCGTAATGACTCCAATATTGCCTTGATTGATTCTACTCGGCATGTGGTGGCTTTAGACTTGCGTATAGACCTGTAACATGGAGGAACAGTGTATGTTTAGAACCGCGTTATTATCCCCAAAAGGCTTGCTCAGCGCGATGGTGGCAGCTTTTGTTTCTGGCCATGCCCTAGCAGATGTTGCAGGACGTGTCAATTTTGTCAGTGGCGAGGTCAGTGCCGTTGCCAGCGATGGTAGCCGCCGTAGTTTGGCTAAAGGCGATTTAGTCAACAGTGGCGAGCGTTTAGAAACGGGTAAAGGCCGTTTACAAATTCGCTTTACTGACGGTAGTTTTTTATCGCTACAACCCAATACCGTTTTTGGCTTAGAAAGCTATAGTTATGCCAAAGACAAACCCGAACAAGGCTCGCTATTATTTAATTTTGTACGCGGTGGTATGCGCACGGTCAGTGGTGCTATCGGTAAAATCAATCGTGCTAACTACAAAGTCAAAACACCCGTCGCAACGATTGGTATTCGTGGAACAGGTTATGCGGGAACGATGTCAAATGGGGTATTGGTTGTCAGTGTCAACAAAGGCATTGTCAATTTAACCAATGACTTTGGTAGTAGTAATGTCAGCGCAGGTCAAACTTTCCAAACTCAAGACGGTAAAGCACCCGAGCCTGCACCATCAGGGGTGAGCGCCCAAGCACGTGCCGATAATCCTGATAACACCACGCAGGAAGATAAAAAAGAAGAGCGGCAGACTGAACGTCAAGAAAATATCGGCAATAACATTGCCAAAGATGATAGCAGCACCAATCCTAATCTAATTGCTGGGGTTGATAATCCGTTAACTGAAGACGATGTGACTGACCCCGTTGACCCAACGCCATTATCGCCCCTCTTTCCAAACTCTCAAATCAGTTTAGATGTAGGCCAAGGGACAATTTCACCTTTTTATGCGATGGCAACTCCTAAAATACGCGAAGCCACAGATACTCTCTCGACAGGCCAAGTTGGTGTGCAATTCAAAGATACCACAGGCACTGACCGTAACGCGGTGACCAAAATTGAAGAAATCAATGCCAGTAACCCAGACAGTCTAGCCACAACGACTACTATTTTTGATATAGGCACACTCAAAGCGGTCAATATTCAAACTAAAGGCGGGTTAACCTTTGGGGAATGGACAAATGGGACTGGCAAATTCGAAGGTGCTAATTTTAGCCTCACTAGCAACCAATTTTTACCGTATATTGTGGGCTTACAAGCCAATACGAATAACGAAAATACCCGCGTTGTCTTTCAGTTAGATGGAGCGAGTGCCGCACGCAATGGCAGTAACGCAGGGACATTAGACCGCTTCAATTTGGCGGTGAATTACGCTCAAGGCTTGATTGACATTGATTTACAGGTTTCTATTAACAATAACGTCTATGTTGTCAACGAAACAGGTATCCATCGTTTTAATATTGATAGCGTCGGTGGGGCGGATATCAGTAATTTACTCGCCAAAAATACTACCGATTGCCAACAAGGCTGTGCCACCTCGATTGGCTTTATGTTTGCAGGCGTCGGTGATGGTAAAGGCAATGTCTTTAGTTCACAAGTTGGTGCGGCCTATCAAATTTTGTTAGCCAACCAAACTAGCATTGAGGGTGTGGGTGCTTTACTGCTCAACCCATCACAAACTAGTACGCCCACAGTCAGAGACAGCGTTAACCAAATAAGCAGCAATAATGATGCCGTGTTTGCTGCCAGTTTTGTAGGCAACAACGATGCGCTCTTATTAAGACAAGAAACCGCTATCAGTGGCAAGTTTGACCCCACCACAGGTGAGTTGCTGACTGCGACCACAGCCGATGGGGCTAGTTATGGCCGCGTTGATGACCCCAATTCCGTTATCACAGCTAATGCAGGCAGCTACAAAAAAGTATTAGCATGGGGGCAATGGACTGCCAAAACCCCTACAGGGTCAAGCAATTTAGTCAGCTTTAACGGAGCAGCGACGAATATTGGCAACTTGGGTTTAGATGTCCATTATATTATCGGTACCCCCACCACAGACATGGCGAATACCCGTGGGGTTGTGACCTATAATATGGTAGGTGGCTCTACCCCTCAAGGACTCATTAATGGGGCTAACGATAGCTTAACCCAAACAGGCTTTGTAATCGTCAACTTTAGTGGTTCTGGTGGTTTAGGTACTGCCTCTTTACTCGCTTCTGTCACGGGCTTTGATAATAATAGTGCTGGTCTAGCTGAATTAAATTTTACTGGACAAACTGATTTAACAGGCACGAGTCAATTAAACTTTAATCAGCTCAGCGTCACAGCCGCCACAGGCAACGGCTCTGGTTTAGTTTGTACAGGCTGTAGCGGCTCAGCCAGCGGTATATTTGCAGGCAATTTGGTCACTATCAATACCGCAACCGTTGTGCCTACTGCGATTGGTTTAGGTTATCAATTGACGGGTACCGCAAATAATGTAAATGCAGGTACTGCAACGAACTTTGATGTGAGTGGGGCTATGGGCTTGGGTAATCCTGTGGTTAATCTACCTAGCTTATAAAACATCATACTATTTGATGATAAAAGCGCGGCTTAGTAAGCCGCGTTTTTATTTATAACACGGGGACAGTTGCCTGAACGCTTGCACGACTATTTGTTGCCAACATAAATGTAGCTAAATTAGGGTATAACTCCCGCCAATGGAGATGATTAAAGCGCAAATCCAAATAGCCTAAACAGCAAATAGCCGCAATATCAGCCAAACTAAAGTCCGTCCCAACCATATAACTAGCCTCACCCAACTCTTGAGCAAGCGCGGCAAGACCTAAATCAATTTTTTGTTGCTGTCGGTTAATCCATTCTTCACTTTGTAAGTTTACAGGACGTCGACGCTCAATAAAAATAGTAGCCGCCGCATCAGCAATACCGTCTGCTAAGGCTTCGACTTTTTTGACTGCAATATAGAACTCAGGTTGCGTGGGGATTAAGGCGGGTTGAGGGACTAAACATTCTAAATAATCCACAATTACCCGTGAGTCATATAGGTTCTGCGCTTGCGGTAATACGAGGACAGGCACTTTCCCTAAAGGATTGGCTAATGGCACTTGCGTCTCTGCATGCCAAGGAATATCGACCACTAACTCAAAAGGAATGGCTTTTTCTGCCAATACCATACGCACTTTACGCGCAAATGGGCTGGTTAAGGAGGCAATTAGTTTCATCGTGACACCCAAACTCTTTAGCACATCATAACAAAAAAGCCTGTCGTGAGATGCGTACAGGCTTTCGAGTCATCTTGGTAATATAGCACAATGAATGTGTGAGCTGATGGTTAAAACCACTCACGTGCTTGGCTATTATTTTTTATTACGTTCTTTATCAATTAAGAAGTTGGTGACTTCAATCACTTTTGCACCATCGCCAGATACCATGTATTTGCCATTCACAATCACAGCAGGTACACCTTCTATTTGATACTTTTGTGCCAGTTGTTTAGCCTGAGACACTTTGGCGTTCACAGGAAAGGAATTAAACAAGCTACGGAACTTCGTCGGGTCAACACCGTAACGTTGATAAAAACTGGCTAAGCTGGCTTCATCAAAAATACGTGCCTGTTTTTCATGAATCGTATTAAATAAGGGCGTATGTGTTTTTTCAACCATCCCCATCATTTCAATAGCATAGTAACCACGTGCGCTACCTTCCCAAACAGGATTTAACGCTGCGGGGGTACGTACAAAATTGACATCTTTGGGTTTAGTTTTTAACCACGTATTCAGGAAAGGGTCTAAGCGAAAACAGTGCGGGCAACCATACCAAAAGAACTCGCGTACCTCAATCACACCTGGTGTGACAGGGGTAGGAGACGCTACTAATTTATAATCTTTCCCCTCCACAAAATTAGCCGCTAAGGCTAAAACAGGCATAAATACCGTAGTCATCAAAACGACAGCTATTTTTTTTAACATAACATCCTCTACCTAGGTATGGTTATTGGCATCACGCCAGATGCCTGTACATAAGGACATAGCATAACGCAAAACATGTTAATGTTGCGTGTCTGAATGTATGGTTTATTTTTTGCCACCAAAAACAAACGCCCTGATTATCAGGGCGTTTTTATCACTGTCAGGGTTTAGTGTAAACCTGACACATAATTTGCTAAGGCATCAATTTCTTTATCTGATAACTTAGAGGCAACCATTTGCATAATACCGATATCCCCTTCTTTAGCCGCATCATTAACGCGTTTTTGGTCGGTGTTGTCGTCACGACCTGCCGCACGGAATGCAATTAACTGCGCTTTAATATAATCAGCATGTTGTCCACCTAACTTAGGAAAGGCAGCGAGGGCATTCCCCTTGCCTGCTGGCCCATGACAACCCGCACACGGCGCAACACCCGTTGCAGGATTACCGCCACGGTACAAACGCTCACCTTTGGCCAAAAGCGCAGGGTCGGCCAAACTCACACCACTTTTTTGTTGCGAGAAGTACACCGCTAAATCTGCCATTTGCTGGTCGGTTTTATCGGCCGCCATTGGCATCATTAAAGGGTTATTACGACGTCCTGATTTGAAGTCATGTAATTGCTTATAAATATATTTAGCGTTTTGTCCTGCTAAACGCGGAAACGTGGGGGCGGCACTATTTCCATCAGCACCATGACAAGCCGCACATTGTGCAGCTAAGGCTTGGCCTGCAGCAGCATCGCCTTTAGGCATACTACCCGCATGAACAGCCGACATGGACACAAGAGCAACTAAGGCAGCAAAAGACTTCTTCATAACAGCTTCCAACTAGCTTATTGAGACATGAATTTTATCAAAGCGATGTAGTCAGCATCACTACAATCGTTACACAAACCTTTGGCGGGCATATTTTTGTAGCCACTACGAATGTGAGAGAGTAAGGTATCTGTGCCTTGCTTTAAGCGTGGTGCCCACGCTGCTTGGTCGCCTGTTTTAGGTGCACCTAATGCGCCTGTACCATGACAAGTCACACAGGCTTTGTTGTACTTGTCTTCGATGCCCGCAGCATGCATATTACTGCTAATTAATACACCAAAGCAGGCGACAACAGCCGCTAACTTCTTCATAATTCTCTCCCACGGTTCAAACCGTTGCGCGATTATATCGTTATCTGTTACGAACTGTAATACCCTTATACAATATAGGATTTAACACGTTTGATGATTATGCGCTAAAGTATTTGTCTTCACTTTAGCAAATCGCATATTTTTACTTAAAAAACAAAGTGTTAAATACAACCCTTTGTCAGCAACCCTCCTTGATGACTGAATATGAGCTCGCAAAATCCTGTTTTAACTTTGCTCGAAAAAGCACAATTTATGACCAGCGCCCCACGTTTATCGGCCTGTCCACCCAATATTGGCTATGAAGTTGCCTTTGCTGGGCGCTCAAATGCAGGAAAATCCAGTGCCATTAATGCGTTAACCCGACAGCGCCAACTTGCTAGAGCGTCAAAAACACCTGGTCGCACACAGCTCCTTAATTATTTCAGTTTAGACGCAGAACGACGACTCGTCGACCTACCCGGTTATGGCTACGCGGCCGTGCCACTGGCCATGAAAGAAGCATGGCAAAAAGAATTAGAAAACTATTTAATCAAACGTGACAGTCTACAAGGCTTAATTGTGTTGATGGATGTACGCCACCCTCTACAAAAATATGATGAAATGTTACTCAATTGGGCACAGCGTCGTCAGTTACGAGTACATATTTTGTTGACTAAAGCCGATAAACTGAACCGTAGCCCTGCCCTTGCTGCGTTGCAAGCGATGAAAAAGCAATTAAAAGCCAAAAATATCATTGCTAGTGTACAACTGTTTTCAGCCTTACAACGTATGGGTTTAGAGGAGGCGGCTGATGTATTGGGACAATGGTTAAACTATCCACCCATTGCCAATACGGAAGACGCGATACAAGCGGAAATAGAGCCTTCTGAGTCTAGTAATCATCTATCGTCCAGTGTTTGATATAAGCCATAGAGGCTGTTGGCTATCCATAACACGAGACACATCCATGCTCATATCGCGTGTGCCTGAGTGATGAATAGTATCTGGCGGCTCTCAAGCCTGTGTTGCATTTAAGGCTTATCCGTTGTCAATGCTTGGATATACGTGGCTTGGATACGGCCACTACTGTCTGCTGTACCATACACTTCTATCAAAGCAGAGCTTGGCAGCTGCTCAGACTGAATGTTTTTCCATTGGGTCGCTGCTGTGGTGTATACCCTTTGGCAACCAAACATATACTCGCCTTCCGTTTTCGTGGGTATCAATATATTTTGTCCCAAAAACTCACCTTGATTGACGGTGTGCCAAAACTGCATCTGCAAGACAGGCCATGTACTACTGTTGCGTTGGCGTGCGCCTAATTGTAAACGCACACATTGGGGAGCAACTTGTGGGTTAATCTCTCCATCTGGCATATAGGTTTGGTCATTTAAGATAAAGTCTGTAAAACCCGTACTCAGTGTACGTGTTTCCGCATCATAAGTATCCATAGATACGCTAATCACACGCACTGTACTATCGGTATTGCGACGAATACGTTGTGCGATTAAATGTCCTGATGGTTGTAAATAACCATCAACGGCGACCGCTTGTGCTAATACATTATTGGCCTGTAAACCATCTAACCATTGTGTTTGTTGGTTAAATATCACTTGCGTATCGTACATGGTGAATATGTTTAAATCCTCATCGACTGCCTCAACTACCCCTTGTGCTGCCGCGCCTGCTGCATAAAAATCAATCGTATTGCTCGCTTTATGCGTTCTTAACCATAGTATCTGGCCTGTTTGTGCAGGCTGTTCTGTTAATCGTTTGCTGTGTGGCGTTATCAACCAATTTTGTTGTGCCGCTTGCAAGCTATCTAAGGTCTGCGCTTGTAGTGGTGCAATCACGGTCAACGCGCCTTTACGAACAGGGTTATAGCCCGTCCCTCCAGAACCTGGTAACTGGGCTGTTTGGGTATCCGTATTACAGGCCATTAAGGACAGACACAAGGACATTAGCCCTATAGTGGCTAAACGATATCGTTGCTTAAGAATAACGCCACGCATAAGTGATTACTCTATTTGGGATATCTTGAGCGCACTCTCACTCGCATCCTGTGGAGCGGGGTCGTCTGCTTGCGCGGTATGATAACAATAAGCGCCAACACGCAGTCGGGCTAAAGGCTGTGTGGGGTCTTGTTGAATACGCTGTTCGGTGTTGTATTCGGCTTTGGTGAGTAAATCGAGTAACTCTGCTTCTAATTTTTGCCAATATTGACGCAGTAATTGTTGTGCCTGTTCGCAATCTTCTGGACGAATTTGTGCCGAAAAAACTGCTTGTTCAAAAAAGCGTGGCATCACCCCTAATACATTTGCCGTCATCGCTTGTAAATGGTCGTGACCGTTATCGGCAGCAAAACTCATCATCCATTGTAAATCTGCACTCGGAACAAAGGCATCTTGTAATAAATACACCTCGTCCCCCTCTTCTCGGACTAATTTAAGACGCAATAATTCATTCAACACTGCACGATGATGTATTGTACCTTTACTCACCAAACGCGCCAAACCAGCAAAGCTCGGCTGATTCTCATCGGCACTGGTGAGTGGTAAACGCTGTTTGGATGCGTCTTGTCGCACCCATTGTCGCCATTGACTAAACACCTGAACAGGCCATGAGCGTTCTGTTTGTGCATCATAGGCAACAGGCATGAGTAGACGCTCTGTTAAGTCTTTTCGTTGTAAGCCTGTTTTGCTGGCCATCTGGCTAATATTGATTTTTTTGCCCTGTCTGGACTCGCGCATGGCTTCTTCAATAAATAGGCTTTTTGTCAGCTCAGTAAAATCTTGATATTTGAGGCCATAGCCTAAACACACACGCACCACTGGGCGTAACCACGCTTGGCATAAGGCACGGCAGGCATCCAGTGTCGTTGCTGGCTTGTTTAACATAAACCACGTCACTCAGCGCATTAAATGGGAGTTGTCGGTGATTCTAGTCGATATTCAGGATTTAATACCAGTCAAAAAATGTTCTTTTTGTGCATTTACATAAAAACATATTCAAGCTAAGATAAAAATGTTCTTTTTATGCATTTTTACTACAGGACGACGACAATGGTATTCAAACACGGCGTATTAGCGTTTGCGGTCAGTGCTGCTTTGGTCTTAACAGGATGTGGAGGCTCGTCTGATAACACAGACAGCAGTCAAAATACGGGTAATACGACTACGGTGGTGCAAGCGATTAATGCTCAACACTACAGTATTAGCCGTGTAGCTAATGCGTCTATTGGTTTAGATGGCTTAGTCGACCCTGCGGCGCTGGCTGTCAGTACAACAGGTGATGTGTTAGTTGCGATTGCCGAACCGATTGATGGAAATACCTACTTTAGCTTACGTCGCTGGTCTAATGGTCAATGGCAAGACATTACGACAGGTACCGATTTAGCGGCACGCAGTCTAAAAATTAGCGCAGATAATCAGGGAGGGTTTAGTATTGCCGACCTGCATCCCGCAGCGGATACGATTCGTTTACGTCATTTAACGGCCAACAGTACCAGCTTAACGACTGGCATTAGTCATAGCATGAAAGGCGTACAGCATATTGCGTTGACACATGCCAATGGTCAGGATGTTGTGCTCGCCTACAGCTTTGAAAGTGAAGCGGATAGAGCCGCTGTGCTCAGTACCGCGCGAGCCTCTGCGGTTGTAGCGCCTGCCGAACCCATTTCTTATCATGTATTAACCGCATTATCCGCGAATCGTAGTCAAACCAGCTTTACGGAGACTGAAATCTCCGCACAAGCCACGAGTTACAGCAATAGCAGTCAATTCATGCGTATGAAGGTAGTGGTAGATAATCAATCAAACATCAATGCAGCATGGATATTACGTCGTACTCTTTCGGGTGATGGGACACGTTCGGAGTTGTATGCCGCTGCGACCGCACCTAGCCAAGCACCTGTCGTACAAACCTTATTGACTAATCAATATCAATTAGAAGACCTACAACTCGCCTTAGCAGGCGATAACCAAGTCTTAGTGGCCACTCAACAAGTCGCTAATTCAGCCGATGCACGCCCAGTTGTTTATGCACAGGCGATTGCTCGCAGTAATGCCGCCACAGTTGGCTCGGCCTTTACGAGTCTACCCTCTACAGAATGGCCAAGTTTTAACATGCAGCGTTTACATAATGGGGACGTGCGCGTGGCTTTTGTCAATAACACAACGGCCTTGATAGATACGACGTCTAAAAATGTCAGCAATATTTATTTAAGTACCTATCGTCCTAACTCACCACAATTTGATGCGCCTCAGTTTGTGCCAAACTCACGTTTTGAAGGCAATATGAGCCAACAATATCAACACGTTGCCTTAAGTGTTAATCGTGCAGGAGAGCAATTAAGTTTTGCGAAAGACCAAGCCCTACAAGCAAGTTTTAGTTTGTTGGGCAGCAACACAACGCCCGCTTTAATTCCACAAACCCTAGCGACAGCCGATTTTGGTCAAGTCACACAGCCCTCTAATGTTCTTGCTGCTGCGAGTCTGGATAGTTGTACATCCGCCTTATTATGGACTCAACAGACTAGCAATGCGGCAAGCGCCGTTTCAAGCGCAAAAGCAAGTCCAACGCTAACAACCAGCTATTATGTTTCTATCTTAAAAGTCCCTAATGCTAGCCATGCAGGGTGCTAAATTCTGTCAGAGTAAATGAGGGGCGAGGGTTGTATAAACAACTCTCGCCCTTTTTATCAAACTCGCCGTAAAACCTCGCGCCTTTAGGCCGAGGATATAAGGCGGTGACACGACGGCTTATCAATACTTCGGCTTCACTCAGTAACCATGCGATTTGGCACAAATCAGTAAGGTTGATAAGTTGGCAAGTGTCACTTAGGGTTATTGAGCGAAGCCGAAATACAGAATAAGGCCTTAAGAAAGTATTTGTTTTAACGAGGAATGACTCTTAAAATCAAGGCATGAAAACACTTAAATTACGCATAAAAGACAAACATTGCAAGGTGCTAGACCAACTCGCATCCGAAGTGAACTTTGTTTTGAATTATGTCAATGACCTGTGTTTTAAACATCTTCAACGAACAGGAAAATTCTTTTCAGCTTTTGATATTGCTAAATATACCGCAGGCGCAAGCAAAGCAGGCTTAAATCTGCATAACCAAACGATTCAAGCCATTACTGAAGAATTAGTGTTAAGACGCAAACAATTCAAAAAAGCCAAACTCAAGTGGCGTGTCTCCAATCCTAACTCGGCCAAAAAATCACTCAGGCTGGATACCTTTCAAAAAAACAGCCATCAAATACCAATACGGCCAAATCAAATACGGCAATCACTGGTTTGGTTTGTGGGATAGCTACGGATTAAATCAATACAACGTTAAAACAGGGGCATTTGTACAAGATAGTCGTGGCCGTTGGTATGTGTGCTTAGTGGTTGATTGTTCGACTACGCTCACTAACCTAACACCTAACGCGGTCACTGAACGCAGTCGAAGTGTTGGCATTGACTTGGGTTTAAAAGACCTTGCCACACTCTCCAATGGTCAAAAAATAGAAGCACAGCGTACCTATAGAAAATACGAACAAAAACTAGGCATCGCCCAACGCGCCAGACATAAAAAGCGTGTTAAAGCCATTCATGCCAAAATCAAACAGATTAGAAGTAATCACTTACACCAAGAAAGTACCGCGTTAGTTAAAAATTACGCCGCAATATTTGTTGGCAACGTCAATGCAAAAAGTCTAGCCAAAACTAAACTGGCAAAGTCGGTCTTAGATGCAGGCTGGACGCTGTTTAGAACCCTACTCAAGTATAAGTGCGAGAACGCAGGGGTATGGTTTGAAGAAGTGAATGAACAATATACCACCCAAACTTGCTCGTGCTGTGGCTCACGCGACAGTAGTCCGAAAGGTAGAGCAGGACTTGGAATAAGAGAATGGACTTGTGTGCAGTGCGGTACACTGCATGACCGCGACATCAATGCCGCTAAGAACATTCTCGCGCTCGGACATGAGCGTCTTGTAGAAGGAATCCCCTTGCTTTAGCTAGGGGAGGATGTCAATCTCAATATTGATGTTCTAAAGAAGTAGGCAAGTCTCAGAATGACTCACAGGCTTGCACTTTGTCTCGTTTTTTTAATCTTTTTAATGCTTTCCATGAAGCTCTTGGACAAGCTGCTGCCCTTTTGCTCGGCATACACCATACGCTATAGATATCGATATTTTTTTCTTGCAAGCAGAGATTAAAATCTTTAATCGCTACATATTTGGGCGGTGTTGCCGCAAACGCAGGGCTGAGTGTCATCCACAACAAGATGCCTAATACCAAGGTGCGATTCATTCTATTTAGCCTCCAGTGTGAGCGACTTTGAATACTCGGATTAACATTTATCGGTATTTTTGCCTGCAACAGCAACGGTTTTAGCAAGGTCTACCTCAACCATGGGCGGTTAATATTTCCATTTCAGTCCATGAAATCTAGATTTTACTACTTAATCGTTATAGAAGTGATAAGGTTGAGAGTTATGAATACCATAAAAAAGGGGAGCTTATGCTCCCCTTTTTACTTTAGCTGGCTATTAACCAAATGCAAAAGCGTCTTTATCTAACTGCATTAACGACTTCGATGGCGACAACATGCTACCTGCATGACCCGCCGCGCGTGGTAACAAACGCTCAAAGTAGAATTCTGCCGTTTGAATTTTTGCTTGATAAAACTCGGCTTGCTCTGCGCCACCGTTAGCTAGTTTTTCATAGGCTACGGCGGCTTGTAATGCCCAGAAATAGGCCATAGTGACATAACCTGAGTACATCAAGAAGTCATTACAGGCGGCACTGACGATGTCGCGGTCTTTGCGTGCTGTTAACATAATACGGGTGGTGAGGTAGTTCCATTGTGCACACAATTTGGTTAAATCCCACACATAACGACGCATTTGTTTGTCACGGGCATGACGACCACAAAACTTGAGCACATCTGCGGTAAAGTCACGGACTGCTTTGCCTTTGCTTTGTAATAATACTTTACGACCCAATAAGTCTAAAGCCTGAATACCCGTTGTGCCTTCGTACAAGGTTGCAATACGCGCATCACGGGCAATTTGTTCCATGCCATGCTCTTTGATATAACCATGACCACCAAACACTTGCATACCGATGTTAGCAGACTCTAAGCCCAACTCGGTTAAGAAGCCTTTGAGAATGGGGGTAAAGAAGCCTAATTTATCATCCCAATATTCGTATTTCTTTTGGTCATTTTCGATGATGCCGTTGGTCATATGGTCTGCGTATTGACTGGCATAATAAATCATCGCACGGCCACCCTCAGCAATCACTTTTTGCGTTAATAACATGCGGCGCACGTCAGCATGATAAATCAACGCATCAGCGATTTGCTCAGGCTCTTTTTTGCCCGATAAAGCGCGCATAGAACGACGCTCTTTAGCATAGGCTAACGCACCTTGGTAGGATAACTCTGCATGTGCCACCCCTTGAACAGCCGTACCAATACGCGCTGTATTCATAAAGGTGAACATGGCCTCTAAGCCTTTGTTGGGTAAGCCAATCAAATAACCTATGGCATTATCAAAATTCATGACACAGGTTGCAGAGGCACGAATCCCCATTTTGTGTTCGATAGAGCCGCAACTGACGGAGTTACGCTCACCAACATTACCTTGCGCATCAGGAATAAATTTTGGCACGATAAATAACGAAATGCCGCGTGTCCCTTTAGGGGCATCGGGCAAACGTGCTAACACGATGTGTACGATGTTTTCGGTTAAATCGTGTTCGCCCGCAGAAATAAAGATTTTAGTACCTGTTAATTTATACGTACCGTCCGCTTGTGGCTCGGCTTTAGTTTTAATTTGACCCAAGTCTGTACCACATTGTGGCTCTGTCAAACACATGGTACCAGACCAGCGACCTTCAACTAAGGGTGGCATATACACATTCTTTTGCGCTTCGTCACCATACTGCATAATGGTGTTCATGCAACCCAAACTTAAACCAGGGTACATGGTGAATGACCAGTTTGCTGTGCCCATCATTTCGGCTTTGATGAGATTTAAGGACATTGGCAAACCTTGACCACCGTATTCGGTTGGGTGCGATAACCCTTGCCAACCACCTGCAACATATTGGTCATAGGCATCTTTAAAGCCTTTAGGTGTCGTCACGACAGAATTATCAAAATGACAACCCTCTAAGTCACCAGACAAATTGATAGGTGCTAAAACCTCTTCACACAGGCGTGCACATTCGCCGACAATGGCATCTACCATATCAGGCGTTGCGTCTGCACCATTACTTAACGTGGTATAGTGTGCAGGAAAATCAAACACTTCATTCATCAAAAAGCGCATATCGCGCAATGGAGCCTTATAAGTCGGCATAAAACACCTCAAAGCGTGGTTATTAAACATAAAATCATCTGATTTTATGGGATGACGCAAGGTCACCGCTTCAGCGTGATTGAATACAGCGGGCAAAACGGTTTTGCTCAGAAAATCCGTTCCGATTAGTGTAAATAGTCTAAAGACTTTTTTATAAAAACCATTGACAGAAGTTGACAATTTTAGCGGCAGTTTGGTGAATATTTCACGCCTGATTGTCTAGGTTTTGTCCCATTAAGACTGATATTGGCCTCAAATCCTCTTTTAGCCGTCAAAAAAATACGTTATATCTGTACGATTGTATTGTAAAAATAATTCCCCTATAGTCAGTAACGTATCCGCTAATCACGCAGTTTGTGCATTAATAAACTGTTTTAAGCCCCCATTCGAGACGACGTCATCTATGGCATTCCATCCCCAATCACAGGCAGGTGCTGCCATTTATACGCCCAGCATACTCAAACTGTATGATTGGTGGGTGCATGGTTTTTCTAATCATTATTTGTGGCAATACCCTACGCAACAGCTACTTGCCACCTATCAACAATATACCAGTCATAACCATCTCGAAGTGGGTGCAGGCACAGGTTTTTTTCTCAAACAAGTACCATTTAGTCTGCTAAACCCCCGTTTAGTGTTAATGGATATCAACGAGCATACCCTACAAGCCGCAACACAGGCGCTCAAACAGTATCAACCTGCGGGGGTATTACACGATATTTTGTTAGCCCCCCCCCTACAACTACCACTTTTTGATTCGATTGCCTTTAATTATGTATGGCATTGTTTACCAAATATCCCCGAAAAAGACCGTGTATTTAGACACTTAAGTCAGTTTTTGACGCCCAATGGCGTGTTATTTGGGGCTACCCTACTTGGACAAGATATATCCTTAACACTTGCCGCACGCACCACCATGCGGATGTACCAAAATAAAGGGATATTTGGTAATCAGCAAGATAATATCCGCCGTTTAGAACATGCATTAAGTCAAGGTTTTTCACGTTATCACATCAAGCAGTACGGCGCAGCAGCCATTTTTTGTGCTTGGCGCTAAGTCATTTTTTATCAACCCACTCTGAGGACTTTATAATGAGCGAATATAATTCTGAATTAGAACAATTCCGCGATATGGTACGTCGCTTTTTAGATAAAGAAATTAAACCATTTTATGAGCAATGGGAAAAAGACGGCATTATGCCGCGCGAAATTTGGCACAAACTGGGCGAAAACGGCCTATTATGTGTAGACCAGCCAGAAGAATATAATGGCATTGGCGCTTCTTATTTGTACGCTTGTGTCATTTTAGAAGAAGTCTCACGTGCTAATTTTGGCTCTTTAGCCACCGCGCTTTCTGTCAATTGTAATATTGCTGCGCCTTATGTACTGCATATTGCCAATGAAGCACAACGCCAATATTGGCTACCCAAAATGGTGACTGGCGACGTTGTCGGTGCGATTGGCATGACCGAACCTGGTGCGGGGTCGGACTTACAAGCTATCCGTACGACCGCCATTCGTAAAGATGACCATTATTTATTAAATGGCTCTAAAACGTTTATTAGTAACGGCCAACATGCGGATTTAGTGATTTTAGCCGCTAAAACCGACCCCGCTGGTGGTGCTAAAGGCGTGAGCTTATTTTTGGTCGATATGAAACTCGCGGGTTGTGCACGTGGCCGTAATCTCGACAAAATGGGCTTACACTCACAAGACACGTCCGAGCTGTTTTTTGATAATGTCAAACTTCCCTTAGACAGTTTATTGGGCGAAGAAGGCAAAGGTTTTGCTTATTTAATGAATGAGCTGCCACGCGAGCGTTTGAATTTAGCCGTATGTGCCGTTGCCTCCTCTGAAGGGTTATTAGCGTCTACTATTGCCTACACTCAAGAACGTAAGGCCTTTGGTCATCCCATTAGTAAATTACAAAATACACGCTTTAGTTTAGCAACGTGTCATACCGACATTGCTATTAATAAAGCCTTTACCGAGCAATGTATTCGTCAATATATGGAAGGTAAATTAGATGCTTCGACGGCAGCAATTGCTAAATTAGCCACCACCGAAATGCAATGCCGTGTTGCAGATGCGTGTTTACAGTTATTTGGTGGTTATGGTTATATGATGGAATACCCTGCGGCACGCGCCTATGTCGATGCGCGTATTCAGCGTATTTACGGCGGCACCAATGAAATTATGAAAGAGGTGATTGCCCGTACTTTAGTTGGACGCTAACACTCTACGTACCAGCTAGGCTGTTGCTAGGCAGCAGCCTGCTGTTTTAATGGCATAAAAAGAGCCATTTAGATACCCTTTTCATGACCAAGGTCTAAAAGGGATTAGCTCCAATTAGCTGCAATAACCCCGTCTAGTTGGCTATGCTGTGCCGTGGTTAAACTGGTTTGCCCCGCAGGTGGTGGCGTCATACCCGCCATTGCTGTAACTAAAGCCTCAACATTACTACTGAGTAAAGTTTTATTACCATCTATCGTCTTGATTTGCTCCGTATGATAAGACGAACCTAAATACCAATTATGAAATACAACTTTATCTGATGTACCAATAATACTGATCTCAAGATTATTGCCTACATGCTTGAACCACAACTGATCGTGCGCAACACTGGTTGCAAACAGCAATATGTCAGTATTACCTGCTGTTGCATCATTTTCAACAATCGTATCAACCGCACCACCACGACTAGCGTTATAAGTATCGCTACCTTTACCGCCAGTCAACACATTATTACTGCTATTGCCATTCAGTGTATCGTTATAAATAGATGCGGTGATTGACTCTATATTTGATATCGTATCTACACCATCTGCTCCTGATGATACCCCTGTTGCCAAATTCACAGTTACAGCACCCGTCGCAGCAGCATAGCTCACAGTATCCGTCCCCGTTCCACCATCAAGCACGTCATCTCCCAAGCCACCAGCCAACACATCATTAGCCCCCATACCATAGAGAGAGTCGTTGCCTGTGCTGCCAGACAATATATTAGCTAAGCTGTTCCCTATAATAGAATCAGCAAAAAATGAGCCAGTAATATTTTCGAAATTAATCAGCGTATCTGTACCATCACCCGAGGCTGTTCCTGCTCCCAAATCCACGACTACTGAGGCAGTAGCGCTACTAAAGCTGACTGTATCCGCACCTGCTCCCCCATTAAGGATGTTATTGCCCGTATTACCCGTAATGATATTGTTGAGTATATTGCCCGTACCATTGATACTTGATGAGCCTGTCAGTGTGAGGTTTTCAAGATAGTCACCAAGGGTATAACTAACACTACTTTGCACTGTATCTATACCACCTGCGTCCACATCCAAATCTTTGATAAAAACATCAAAACCATTTGCTGTGTGGTCATTGGCACTCAAATTATTCGCCTCGCTGGTGAATACCAAGCGCTTATTATCTGCCGAGAATGCTACCGTATATGAGTCATCATTCGCCAAGTTACCTAAACTGTCTGTACTCATTAAAGTTATTTTGCCTGTTTGCAAATCTTTAACAAATACATCTCGCTTACCATTCGTATCATTCGCTACTAAATTGGTAGCACTACTAATAAACGCCACTTTTGTGCCATCTGGCGACAACACCGCGTTCACACAAGAGGCATTCGCCGTTCCACTCTCTCCCGCACTGACACAAGTCACCACACCGCTATTTAGATCCTTCAAATAGATTTGCGATACCCCTGAGTTATCAATCTCATTCGGCGCACTAGAAAATAATATCTTGGTACCATCTGCACTAAAACTGGCACCTTGAACTGAAATATCTGTGTAGTTTTCACCCATAGGGGTAATAACCATCTCTGTATTGTTTGTTAAGTCTTTCAATACGAGTTTAGTATGTGTATAGACGTAATAACTGTCTAAATATTTTTGTGTATACAACACTTTATTGGTGCTAACGGGCGAAAATATCGCAGATCCCGATGCCAGCATTAGCGTTGTCAGTATGGGATGGTAATCATCTGTTGTCACCCGTGATACCGTACTTGTACTCAGGTTTCTGATGAAAATGCCACCATTCGTGATACTGTCGCCCGCAATTGCACTACTATCACTTCTAAACAACACTTCATTACCATTAGCCGAAACAAAAAACTCTTGGGATGCGTCAGACCACGGCATCACATAATCCAATGCCCCTGTACTTAAATTTTTTGCATACAAACCCGTGCTATAGCCTGCGACATTCTTAATTGCAAAATAGACTTTTATCCCATCTGACGAAAATTGGCCTTTCCCAAAAGACCCCAAAATAGGATTACCACTTGCAGAGGTGTTAACCAATGTATATCCACCATTTAGATCTTTTAACATAAGATTGGTCGAACCATTCGGCTGCCCTGCTTGCTGGAATTCATTGCTCACAAAAAGTACTTTTTGACCGTCTAATGTGAATTGACCTCCCCAACTACCTCCCCCAACAGATCCATTTTCAGTTACAGCTGTCGTTGAGTTAGTCGCACTCTTACGCTCATCAACCACATCGCCAACATTATCGACCACATAGGTATCGTTACCCGCTCCACCACGTAAGGTATCCGCACCTGCTCCCCCATTAAGGATGTTATTGCCCGTATTACCCGTAATGATATTGTTGAGTATATTGCCCGTACCATTGATACTTGATGAGCCTGTCAGTGTGAGGTTTTCAAGATAGTCACCAAGGGTATAACTAACACTACTTTGCACTGTATCTATACCACCTGCGTCCACATCCAAATCTTTGATAAAAACATCAAAACCATTTGCTGTGTGGTCATTGGCACTCAAATTATTCGCCTCGCTGGTGAATACCAAGCGCTTATTATCTGCCGAGAATGCTACCGTATATGAGTCATCATTCGCCAAGTTACCTAAACTGTCTGTACTCATTAAAGTTATTTTGCCTGTTTGCAAATCTTTAACAAATACATCTCGCTTACCATTCGTATCATTCGCTACTAAATTGGTAGCACTACTAATAAACGCCACTTTTGTGCCATCTGGCGACAACACCGCGTTCACACAAGAGGCATTCGCCGTTCCACTCTCTCCCGCACTGACACAAGTCACCACACCGCTATTTAGATCCTTCAAATAGATTTGCGATACCCCTGAGTTATCAATCTCATTCGGCGCACTAGAAAATAATATCTTGGTACCATCTGCACTAAAACTGGCACCTTGAACTGAAATATCTGTGTAGTTTTCACCCATAGGGGTAATAACCATCTCTGTATTGTTTGTTAAGTCTTTCAATACGAGTTTAGTATGTGTATAGACGTAATAACTGTCTAAATATTTTTGTGTATACAACACTTTATTGGTGCTAACGGGCGAAAATATCGCAGATCCCGATGCCAGCATTAGCGTTGTCAGTATGGGATGGTAATCATCTGTTGTCACCCGTGATACCGTACTTGTACTCAGGTTTCTGATGAAAATGCCACCATTCGTGATACTGTCGCCCGCAATTGCACTACTATCACTTCTAAACAACACTTCATTACCATTAGCCGAAACAAAAAACTCTTGGGATGCGTCAGACCACGGCATCACATAATCCAATGCCCCTGTACTTAAATTTTTTGCATACAAACCCGTGCTATAGCCTGCGACATTCTTAATTGCAAAATAGACTTTTATCCCATCTGACGAAAATTGGCCTTTCCCAAAAGACCCCAAAATAGGATTACCACTTGCAGAGGTGTTAACCAATGTATATCCACCATTTAGATCTTTTAACATAAGATTGGTCGAACCATTCGGCTGCCCTGCTTGCTGGAATTCATTGCTCACAAAAAGTACTTTTTGACCGTCTAATGTGAATTGACCTCCCCAACTACCTCCCCCAACAGATCCATTTTCAGTTACAGCTGTCGTTGAGTTAGTCGCACTCTTACGCTCATCAACCACATCGCCAACATTATCGACCACATAGGTATCGTTACCCGCTCCACCACGTAAGGTATCCGCACCTGCTCCCCCATTAAGGATGTTATTGCCCGTATTACCCATAATGATATTATTGAGTATATTGCCCGTACCATTGATACTTGATGAGCCTGTCAGTGTGAGAGACTCTAGATTAGCACTCAAAGTATAGGACACGGTCGCAAATACTTTATCTAACCCCTGATTCGAAGATTCAATAATACTATCGGTACTTTGATCGACATAATACGTGTCATTCCCCAAACCTCCAGACATCGTGTCGATACCCAAACCTCCATCCAGTGAATCATCGCCATTAAGACCATACAGAGTGTCTGCATCATGGCTACCAATTAATACATCATCTAAACTCGTACCATACAAAGTTGTCATTATTGCTTTCCTGATTAAATTTTAATTGCATGAGAGAGAAGTACTGTCAAGATAATGTGACAGGCTATCCCTTGCCAGTTTTGTGCTAGTATTTCAAAGAGGCTTTTTATTAAAAATCAATATTTTATAATTTTAATAGCAATTATCCTCTTCAAAATAAGAATATATTATAATAGATTTATTTGTTAGGCAAAATAACAAACTCTATCTTAACACTCCTATGAAAAAATAAACCAAAACTCTATCCATACTAAAATCCAAAGTTTGTTATATTTAAGATAGTATCTAGCTCAGTGCCTTATGAGAATCGTAGTCAAAGCTCAAATGATTTATGTCAACTTTCCCTAAATAATTATCACTGGTGAACACAATAAGGATTTTTAGTCTTATATGAAATTGCGAAGAATTCAACAGTAACTTTTTGTCTAAAAGACCATACAGAAGCCTAGACCCTTTTGTAAAAAAATCACTACAAACCAAATATAGCCTCATCTGCTTAATTGTCGTTTAGATAGGCTCGCAGTAAATAGCAGAGCCAATTACATAGGTCGGTTTTAGGGAAATTAAATCTCTATATCATCAAATGATTGCATTTGCACAAAACATCAGCAGATTTAGTGTAGCCGTTTCTCTATTATCCCGCTAAAGTAATCTCAACAAGAATAACGAGAGGTGTGTGATGCGTAGCTTGGCTTTCTCTGCAATCAGTCTATGCCTATTGCTGTTATGTACAACACCTAGCTATGCAGACGATGAGCTTTCCGAATTCCAATCCAAATTAACTAATGAATGGACCCTCGTTAAAAACGACCGCCTACGCAACATCAAAACCTATGCTAAACAAGAAGATGGCAGACGCTTTCGTTCGTTCAAAGTCGAAGCAACCATGAATAGCACAATGGAAACGATTGCACGGGTTCTATTAGATTTTGAAAGTTATAAAAAATGGTGGTGGGAAGTCCGCGATGTACGTTTAATACGTAAAGACTCACCAACCGAGTATTTTGTCTACATGGTACATCGTGCGCCGTATGGCTTACCTGACCGCGATGTCATTCTACATGTCGTCATTGAGCCTCAGAGCAAAACCCAAAAATTTATCAGCCTAAAAGTACGCGCTAATACCGAGCTTCTGCCCTTAAAACCACCTCTCATTCGTATGGAAGCCGAAGACATGGTGGTCAAATTTACCCCCCTGCCAGAAAATCGCTTACTCATTGAAGCACAAGGCTATGTTGACCCAGGTGGACGTGTACCTGCATGGGCGAATAACTTTATCCAACGTAGCGCCCCCTATAGCATTTTATTGGGCTTACAACGCATGGCGCAACTTGACGAATATCGCGAAAGTCATACCGCTCTTCCCTTCCCTATTGACAGTACCCCTGAGTAACCGCTTAGTTTCTCAGGTGGCTAAATTGCTTTTTTACAATTTAGACCTAATCTTGTTATAGAGAGGGGATTATCTGTTTAAGACCGTATCCCGTTGTTGTGTAGAAAATCCCCCAATACGAGATGTTAGATTACTAACTTGGGTGCAATGTTTTAGCAATGCATCATGACCACAGAAGGATAGGGTCTGTTGACGTTTTGATTGTGGTTGCGAAAGAAGCTATTTTTGAGAGGATACGCGGCGTAAATCGCGTGATTGGGTGATTCCCAATAAGCGATGAACAACAAAGCAGCCTCAAAAAATCGTTCTTTCCCTTTGGGTTGCGTTAAAAATTGACTCATTCTGCGTTACAAAACTTGCCCATAGAATCACTATTGGCTACGTCTTGTGCCTTGTCTGAGACAATTTTTATCAGCAACGCGGTTCACACGTAAAACGTCAACAAACCCTAATCTCGACGTTAATAATAATAACCGTTGTAGTCTTTATGCTTTCTATACCACCCATAAAAGACTATCTTCAAAGAGCGGAGTGTTGTATGCGTATCCCGAAAAAACTGCTTGTCTTACCCCTATCATTATTAATCTTTCATGCACCTGCGCAAGCAGCTAAAGACGATGATTTAGATGAACTACAAACCAAACTCAGTAACCAATGGACATTGGTTAAAAATGACCAACGTCATGGCTTAAAAACCTATGCTAAACAAGAAGATGGTAAACGCTTTCGCTCATTCAAAGTAGAAGCAGTCATGGACGGCTCGATGGAAACCTTCCTACGAATGATTACTGATTTTGATAACTACAAAAAATGGTCATGGCAAGCTCTAGACTCTAAGCTCCTCAAAAAAGTTTCCCCCACAGAGTATTATTTTTATGTCACCCATGACGCGCCCTACGGTGTGCCCGACCGTGATGTAGCCTTGCGTATGGTGTTAGAGCCTCAAGCGCCCAACAAACCGTATATGACAGTCAAAATCAACGCAGTTCCAGACTATATTCCAGAACGTCCGCCATACGTCAGAATGCAGGCCGAAGATATGACCTGTCGAGTCACCCCACTACCTAATGGTAAACTCTTGGTCATCAATGAAGGCTATGTTGACCCAGGTGGCAATATGGCGTCATGGGCGATTAACTTTGTCCAACGAAACGGCCCTTATACCACCCTTTTAGGGATGCGTCGTATGCTGCAACAAGAGGAATTAGTCAACGCCAAAACCCCCTTACCGTTTGCAGTTTTTAATGTAGATAATTTGCCTTAGCCTATTTGACAAGGTCAGCGATGTTGCCAAGTGTGATAGCACTATCGACTTGGTAAATCGCTTCCTAAAAACCTAGTAATTAGCTCAACAATCGGCTATGTTAACTCTGTACGCGCGAGTTAAGCACTAAGCAAACATACATCCATCATAACTATCGCTTTCGCTCAGCACATACATACTCGCCCGTTGGGTTAGCGTATGGCACACAATAGCCATTTAACTCATCACAAACGTGTAGCTAAGCTCCTTCATTACTGTTTGGTATTAGGACAATGCCTCTATTTTCATCTTATTTCGCAAAGCTCAAAATTTATCTTATTTGTTTAGCTAGCCTGATAACATACCAAACAGTCTATGCTAAAGAATACAATAGCTTAGATGAATTTCGGCCTATGCTGAGTAATGAATGGCAATTGGTTAAACATGACCGTCAGCGCCATATCAAAACCTATACTAAACGAGAAGACGATAAAGCGATTCGCTCATTTAAGGTCGAAGGCCTACTTAAAACCAAACTCTCCACACTGACACGGGTTTTAATGGATTTTGAGAATTACAGCGATTGGTATTGGGAGGTGATTGAATCTAAACTCATCAAACAAGTATCGCCCACAGAATATTATTTGTATTTGGTGCATCGTGCACCGTATGGTATTCCTAACCGTGATGTGATTTTGCATGCCATCGTCAGCCCACAAACGGATACTCAAAACTATATACTGCTCACGGTGAAAGCCGCACCCGAGATGCTGCCCATCCAGCCCAAATTAGTGCGTATGCCTGCCGAGAACATGACGATTAAATTCACCCCCTTAAGCCAAGAAGTAGTACAAATTGAGGCAGAAGGCTATATAGACCCTGGTGGACAAGTGCCTGCATGGGATGCCAATTTAATTCAACGTAACGCACCATACAGCGTCACCTTAGGCTTACAACGGATGACCTTACAAGACCGTTACCTACACAATCATCGGGAATTACCGTTTAGAGTGTATGACAACCATAATTTACCTTGACATCAGCACAACTCGCTACACAATAGCATCAACCACCGTTTTGACCACAACACAGCACAAACCGTTATGATAATAATTTACAGGCCGTGTTTTTAGACTAGGACAAGAAGAATGGTAAAAAAACTACTCTACGCAGCATTAACCAGTTGTCTGCTGCTGACTGCCACCCCCAGTATAGCCGAAGATGACTTAGAGGATTTTCGTAGTCAACTCACTAATCAATGGCAACTGGTCAAAAACGACCGTATGCGTAATATTAAAGCCTACGCGCGATTAGAAGACGGTAAACGTTATCGCTCTTTTAAGGTGGAGGCTGTTTTAGATACTACTGTTGAATCCTTAGCGCGTGTCTTACTCGATTTTGATAATTATACGCGCTGGTTTTGGAAAACCCGCGAGTCTAAACTCATCAGACAAAACTCATCTACTGAGTATTTTGTCTACATGGTACATGATGCGCCTTATGGCCTGCCCGACCGCGATACCGTCATCAAAGGGACAATCGAACCACAAAGCAAAAACAAACCGTACTTAACCTTAAAAGTGACTGCTGTGCCCGATATGCTGCCTGCCAAACCCCCCTTAGTAAGGATGGTTGCCGAGGAAATGTCGATTAAATTTACACCTCTCCCCGATAACCAAGTCGAAATGATTACCGAGGGATATTTTGACCCTGGTGGAGTCGTACCGGCATGGGCAGCAAACTTTGTCCAACGTAATGCCCCATATGCGGTATTATTAGCTTTACAGCGTATGACGCAAAAAGACGAATACTTACACAGCAAACAGCCCTTGCCATTCCCCATTTATAACTATAATGAATTACCATAGTCGGCCATTTATGTGATGAATTGCACAAATGACGCTTTACTTTATTGATAAAGCCATTTATTTTTTGGCCGTTTTAGTTTCTGATAGTGGGTCTGTTTAACCAACAGACCTTGAACGTCCACAGGCTTATCTTACATCGCTGATGAAAATACCATAACGTCTAGCGTAGAGACAGATAACCGCCTTGTGGCTATAAACAACATGTCTATTACAGGCCATCACAATAAGCCAGACATTAGTAATCTATTGAGACAACACACACGGTCTTAATAACATCATAATAACTGTAATAGCATTAATTAACAGGAAGCCCTTATGTCATTCGTCCTTTCCCGCTTTAGCGCATTATTATGCGCTTTTTGGTTGGTGCTCAGCAGTACCAGCGTTTATGCTGACAAAAACGAGCTCGATGATTTACGTTCACAAGTGGGACGTGATTGGGTACTCGTGAAAAATGACCGTCTACGTAATATTAAAACCTATGTACGCTTAGAAGATGGTAAACAATATCGTTCGTTTAAGGTGGAAGCCATTCTAGATTGTACCGTGGACGCCTTAGCGCATGTGTTATTAGATTTTGATAATTATACCAAATGGTATTGGAAAACCCGTGAATCCCGTCTATTAGAACAAAAATCAGCGACCGAATACATTGTTTACATGGTGCACGAAGCCCCGTATGGCATCCCCGACCGTGATGTGGTGATTAAAGGCGTGATTGAACCACAAACCAAAACTAAACGTGCCTTAACCTTAAAAGTGAGTGCTTTTCCAGAATACTTACCACCTAAACCGCCCTTAGTGCGTATGCCTGCCGAAGACATGAGTGTTAAGTTTTCGCCATTACCCAATAATCGTATTCAGTTAGAAGCTGAAGGCTATTTTGATGCAGGTGGTACTGTGCCTGCATGGGCAGCTAATTTTGTGCAACGCAGCGCGCCCTATTCTGTCGTCTTGGGTTTACAACGTATGGTGTCTTTAGATGAATACCGTAAGTCTAAAAAAGCATTGGCTTTCCCAATTTACGATTACGATGACTACAAATAATCGATATAGCTTAAGTTTGATACTCCGTGGATAGCCGTCACACCACTATCCTGAGTCATCGAAAGGGCGCAATTATTGCGCCCTCGTTTTTAGCTGGTCACGCTGCACACTTATTAAGATTCGTTGACATTTTAGGTCTGAGCCGTCATCAAAACATCAACAGCTTCTATAACTCTGTACGTATTTCGGCTAACAGTTTGGCTGTTGGCACACGTATGCCACGCCAAATAAAAAAGCTCTCTGCCGCCTGTTCTATCAACATACCCAAGCCATCTTGTATTTGCGCCCCCTCCGCTTTTGCCCACGCTAAAAAGGGTAAGTCTTTTTTACCATACGCCATATCATACGCACAGGCATTAGCCGCTAATATACCGCGTGCCAAGGGTAAGGATTCACCTGATAACGACGCGGATGAGCCATTAATGATAATATCCACGCTGTCTGCTTGTAACTCAGAAAATGCCAGTGCTTGTATATGACCGTATGGCTTAAACAGCTCAGCCAATGCCTGTGCCTTAGCGGGTGTCCGATTACAAATACTTAAACTGGCAGGCTGTGCCGCTAATAATACGCCCAACACACCACGCACTGCGCCACCAGCCCCCACGACTAAAATACGCTTATTGGCTAACTGCCAGCCCAAGTTCTGAGTGATGTCACGGACTAAACCTGTACCATCGGTATTATCACCATATAAACGACCGTCTTTTCCTTTCATTAAGGTATTGACTGCCCCTGCTTGCTGTGCACGCAAGGATAACACCTCACTTAAGGCATAGGCCTGTTCCTTAAAGGGCAAGGTCACATTTAAGCCTTTAGCCTCTGGCTGCGCAAAAAACTGCGCTACGGTCAGGCTAAAGTTATCTAATGGCGACAAAATAGCCTCATAACTTAAATCTTGCAGTGTACTGGCCGCAAAAGCGCGATGAATACGGGGGGAGCGACTATGGCCTATAGGATTGCCAATCACGGCATAACGGTCTGTCATTAAGCCACCCAATCACGTGCGGGTAAAAAATCTTGATAAAAACGGGCCTCTACAGAATCAGGCGCTGGTTGATAATCATATTGCCACGCCACCAAATTAGGTAAAGACATTAAAATAGACTCCGTACGACCACCCGTTTGTAAGCCAAAAATCGTGCCGCGGTCATAAACTAAATTAAACTCAACATAACGACCACGACGATAAAGTTGAAATTGACGCTCTCGCTCACCATAAGGCATTTCTTTACGTTTGGCTAAAATAGGACGATAGGCCTTGATATAGCCCATACCCACCGCGCGTATAAAGGCAAAACAGGCGTCAAAGCCCCATTCGTTGAGGTCATCAAAAAATAGACCACCGATGCCGCGTGCTTCTTGACGATGTTTAAGATAAAAATAGTCGTCACACCATTTTTTATAGCGTGGATATACCTCCTCGCCAAATGGCTGGCACACATCTTTTGCCATTTGATGCCATGTTTGGCAATCTTCGACAAACCCATAATACGGGGTCAAATCAAAACCACCCCCTACCCACCAAACGGGGGCTTCGCCCTCTTTTTCAGCGACAAAAATACGCACGTTAGCATGTGAGGTCGGGGCATAGGGATTACGCGGATGAATGACTAAAGATACGCCCATCGCTTGAAAAGAGCGTCCTGCTAATTCGGGACGGTGTGCAGTTGCCGAAGGTGGTAATTTTCCACCATAAACATGGGAAAAATTAACCCCGCCTTTCTCAATCACTGCGCCATTCTCCAACACGCGAGAACGCCCACCGCCACCTTCTGCACGCTGCCATGTATCCTCTCTAAACGCCGCAGAGCCATCCTCTTCTGCTAATTGTTGGCAAATATGGTCTTGCAACGACAATAAAAAGTCTTTAACGGCAGCTAAGTCAAGCTCTGATGCAGACATAATCAAGCCTCTTGAGATAATGATGTAAAAATTAGGAACTATTGAGCTAAGGTGCGCCTCAATAGTCAAAGATACGAGTTTAGGATGGTCGTAAAATAGCACCTGTACGCGCATCACGAATTTGACTAGGCTTCGTCAAACCACCTAATGCGGCTGGAAAGATATAGTCTACCCCATTACCAAATACACTTACAATTTGTAGGGGATTTTTTGCTGTTTTTTTACCCGCCAAGTTAGCACTCGTCGAAATAATCACCCCACCAAAGGCATGACATAAGGCTTGTACGGGGGGATGTGCACTGACACGAATCGCCACACTTAAATGTTCGCCGCGAATCCAAATAGGAAAACTAGGGTCAACAGGGACAACCCATGTTTTTGCGGCTGGCCATGAGTTGATAACCGTTTGCCGTTCTTCGGCTGTCAATAAGGTTAAATAGGGTTCTGCTTGGGCGATGGAGCCTGCAATTAAAATCAGTCCTTTGGTCATGGGGCGTTGTTTAAGTGCCAATAAGCGTTCCACCGCTTGCTGATTATAGGGGTCACAACCTAAGCCCCAGACGGCTTCGGTAGGATAGGCTAATACCCCACCTTGTTTTAAGACTGAAACTGCACTACGTAAATGAATCGGTGAAAGATATGCCATGACTTACCTTTATTTTAGCTGCTCATAACCACCCGCTACGGTAGCAATTCTGCCTGCTAATTCCAACTCCATTAACAAATTCGCTAAGGTTGCTGCATGCCAATTCCCCTGTTCCATCAAGGCATCAAAAGACTGTACTTGCCAACCCAACGTAGCCAACACTTGCTGGGCTTCTGTGCTGATAACATCCTCTGACAATTGCGGCTCTTGACTTGCAGACGTGGGATGAAACTGTGCTAAACAGCCACCAATTTCCTCTAAAATATGAATAGGCTCTTCAACTAAGGTAGCTCCCTGCCGAATCAAAGCATGACAGCCTCTGGCTTGGACATTAAACACCGAACTGGGAATTGCCCATACCTCACGATTTTGTTCGGCTGCCAACTGTGCCGTAATTAAAGAGCCACTTTCCAACGCCGCCTCTACCACTAAAACGCCCATACTCAAGCCACTGATAATCCGATTACGACGTGGAAAATGGTAGTTTAATGGGGCGGTAAAGGGTAAAAACTCCGAGATAAGCACCCCTTCCTGTGCCACAATATTTGCTGCCAAGCGTTTATGCTGTCGAGGATAGATATGGGCTAAGCCAGTGCCTAATACCGCCACCGTCATGCCTTGAGCTTCTAAAGCGGCTTGATGTGCAATACCATCTATGCCCAGTGCTAAACCACTGGTAATTGCCAAACCCTGACTCGCCAAGACCTGAGCAAATTGCGCGGCTAGTTGTTGCCCTGCTTGTGTCGGACGACGTGTCCCCACCATCGCAATTTGTGGCCAAGACAACGCAGACAAATTACCCTGACAAAATAATAAGGGCGGAGCATTGGCGATTTCTTTGAGTAACGGCGGATAGAGGGCATCGTCTGTCAGTAACAGAGAGATGTGTTGCTGCTGGCAATAGTCGGCACTACGGCAAATATCAAGATAGACATCGCCTGTTTGCCTTTGCCATGCCGATAAAAGGGCAAGTATCTTGTCTGAACACCCCAACGGCTGCCACTCTGCCGTACCCGCGCGTAAAGCATGCTCAGGAGAGCCGAATTGCTTAATCAGTTTTGTCCATAGCGAACACGATTGCTGAACAATATGCCATAAAGCCAGTGCATGGTATGGTGCATCTAACATGTATCATCCTTAATACAAAAGGGCTGTCATGGTAGACAGCCCTATAAACGCGAGTACTTATGTGTTCACTGATGAGGGATTAATCACCACTGACAGGGGGACGAATTTCATCACCCACGGTCACAGGGACGGCAGCTTTTAAGACAATCGCATAACTGACTTTGTCAAAGGTTCTAAATACCATCGCTAAGCCTGCACGCTCAGAAGGTAAACGAATCAATTCGTCTTTTACGCGGTCGCGTATCACTTCCCCACGTTGATAAATTGCAAAAGTATGACCTTGAGTCACGCCATCACGCTCACCGCGGTTTAATACAATCACACTGTTTAATCCGCCATTCACTAAAGAAGACAAAATCCGAATAATACGTCCTGATTTGACGTTTACAGGATTACTGGGATAAAAAATAGGGGTGATTTGACGCTCATCATTAACAAACACACGGTCTTCAATACGTACTTCTTGGGTACTGCGTGTCAGCTGTAAATTAAAGACATCGCCGTTTTGCGCGGTGATATTGCCCGAGGCAATGTCTTCGGCTTCGTAACCTAAAGGTTCTTTGGTGTCAGGGTCATCATAGCGTAAGCCTTTACGATACACCCCCACACTTTGGCCTAACTCTAAGGCTTTACCCCGTACATAGACGGTGTCACCTTGGCCGCTAATTACCCGTTTATTTGCGCCAGACAAGACATAAGGCGCTTTTTTGAAATCATCTGCCTCTAATACACGGTTATCACTTAAATAAGCACGAATCGCTTGTAAGGGAATAGCAGGAATGGCAACACTGAGTTCTTCGGAACGAATTTGCGGCGATAGTTTTAAGGAGCCGTCGCCTGTTGCTGTTGCACGGTTATTGAAATTAGCAATCACTTCATCACAACCACCGCCTGTATCTACCGCAACGACCGCACGTTGTTCAATGCGACACAACACCAGTTTATCGCCTGGAAAGATAAGGTGTGGGTTACGGATTTGCTGATTGGCTTGCCAAATTTCTGGCCAACGCCAAGGGTCTTGTAAATAACGGTTGGCAATATCCCATAAGGTATCGCCTTTTTTGACCGTATAACGCTCAGGCGCTGTCTGTTTGACGTCGACAGGCTTTGTATCCGCCTGTGTAGAAACACTAAACACTGCACCAGCTAATGCTGCTATTAATACCAATTTTTTCATTATCAATTCCCTTCTTGGCGGGACTTATGGTCGCAAGTTAACAAGGCCGCTATAATAGACAAAGAATCACGGCGTTCAACGTATACGGCCAACGTTGGTTAAGATTGGAGTATACTTACTCTCAAGCAAAAAACACGTTGAACCCCTTTTTATGTAAGCCTGAAGATATCTTTGGCTCAATAAACGCACTTTTACAACAAGCTCAAGAGCTTAGCAAGCATTGTTGTAATTTAACAGCAGGTAATTCGCATTATGGCAAAACTTCCAATTTTGCACTTTCCTGACCCTCGTTTAAGAACGAAGGCCAAACCTGTGTCGGTTGTGGATGATAACATCCGCCAACTGGCTAATGATATGCTAGAAACGATGTATGATGCACCTGGAATTGGTTTGGCAGCATCACAAGTGAATCACCATATTCGTTTAGTGGTGATTGATATTAGCGAAGATAAAAGCCAACCCTTAATATTTATCAACCCCGAAATTACCCCTCTCACCGACGAAAAAGCACCTTATGAGGAGGGCTGTCTGTCTGTGCCGAGTGTTTACGACACCATAGACCGCCCCAAACGCATTTTAGTCAAGGCTTTAGATGTCAATGGTCAACCCTTTCAGCTTGAGGCTGACGGTTTACTCGCCGTTTGTCTACAGCACGAGCTTGACCATTTGGAGGGTAAACTGTTTGTCGATTATTTGTCGCCATTAAAACGACAACGTATCAAAACCAAATTACAGAAAATGCAAAAACAACAGGCGTGATTCGGTAGCACCGCACCCTGAGTTTTTTGTTATTATTGAACACAACTGATTGATGGGTTGAGACAACCCATCCTACATGTCTGAGGTTTATTTTCTTGGCCAGTCCCCTGCGTATCCTCTTTGCTGGTACACCTGTCTTTGCGGCAGAATCTTTACGTGCAATCTTACATACTCAACATGAAGTCGTTGGCGTTTATACCCAACCAGACCGCCCTGTGGGTCGTGGCCGAGAACTCAAACCCAGCCCTGTGAAAGAACTAGCCCTCGCTCGTCAGCTTCCTATTTTTCAGCCAGCTTCTTTACGTGATAGCCAAGCTCAAGCCGAATTAGCGGAATTAGATGCCGATATTATGGTGGTCGCCGCTTATGGTTTAATTTTACCTAAAGCCGTCCTTAATACCCCTCGTTTGGGTTGTATTAACGTTCATGGTTCTTTGTTACCGCGTTGGCGTGGTGCTGCGCCCATTCAACGCGCAATTTTGACAGGTGACAAAGAAACTGGCATCACCATTATGCAAATGGATGAAGGTTTGGACACAGGTGCAATGCTTTATAAAATGGCTTGTCCTATTTCTGAGCATGATACCTCTGCCAGTTTACATGACCGCTTAGCTCTGCTGGGTGGTGATGCTTTATTGACGGTACTAGAGGCGATTGAACACGATGAACCCTTTGCACCCGAAGCCCAAGATAATCAATTAGCCACGTATGCCGCAAAACTGACAAAAGAAGAAGGCTTAATTAATTGGTCTTTATCTGCGCTACAAATTAGTCGCGCGATTCGTGCGTTTAATCCGTGGCCTGTTTGTTATACCACGGCTCAAGGCCAAACCATTCGACTTTGGCAAGGCCACCGTGTTCATGGTCAGCAAACTACTGCCCCTGCGGGTATGATTATTAAAGCCGATAAACAAGGTTTGTGGGTGGCCGCTGGCGATGGTGAGGTCATTGCGATTGACACCTTACAGTTGCCTAATGGTAAAGCCTTGGCGTTTAATGACGTCCTCAATTCACGTAAAGAGTTGTTCCAAGTGGGGACGAGCTTAGGCCGACCCGCATGAAGCCGTTGAATATACGTGCTTTAGCCGCACAAGCGATAATGCCTGTGATTGCACAAGGTATGTCGCTTAATCAATCATTACCTGCCATTCAACAACGCTGTGCAGAACGAGACCGCCCACTGCTACAAAGCTTGGTATATGGGACAGTGCGTGAATGGTTTTATTTACAAGCTCTCATTAAACGTTTAGTGCCTAAACCGATTAAAGAAGACGCTGCTTTAGTGGTATTAAGTCTGGGCTTATACCAATTATTACGCACACGTGTCCCCACGCATGCCGCGATTGGCGAAACAGTAGAAGCCTGCAAACAATTAGGTTTTAACGCACAAGCTGGCTTTGTTAATGCGGTATTACGCCGCTTTAGCCAAGAACACGAAAATCTGTGTACACAAGTGACACATGAACAACACGCTCACCCTCATTGGTTGGTAAAACAACTCCGCAAAGACTGGCCCAAAGCGGTTGAGCAAATTTTAGCGGCCAACAATCACCCTGCTGCTCTGACTTTACGCGTGAATCAGCGCAAAATCAGCCGTGAAGCGTATTTAGCCTTATTAGCAGAACAACAAATTGCCGCCGAAGTTTGTCAGTTTTCGCCTGTCGGTGTACGTCTTAGCGAATTACACGATGTCACCCGTTTGCCTTTATATGCCGAAGGTGGATTTTCGGTGCAAGATGAATCCGCTCAACTCGCCGCCTTATTATTAAATCCTGCACCCCATTCAGTAGTGTTGGATGCCTGTGCTGCGCCTGCGGGCAAAACCGCACACTTGTTAGAACAAGCGGATTATCAATTACTGATGGCGATTGATAGCGAAGCACAACGTGTACAGCGTATGCACGAAAATCTTAGCCGTTTACAACTCAATTTTCCTTATGTACAGGTATTAAAGGCTGATGCTAGCCGCCCAGATACATGGGCAAATCATCAACAATTCGATGCGATTTTATTAGATGCCCCTTGTACGGCAACAGGCGTTATTCGTCGTCACCCCGATATTAAATTATTACGTAAAGCCACCGACGTAGAACAAACCGTTGACTTACAACGGCAAATTTTACGGGCTTTGTGGCCAACCCTCAAAGTCGGTGGCCGCTTGTTATATGCGACTTGCTCGGTATTAAAAGCAGAAAACGAATATCAAATTAAAGCCTTTTTACAAGACACACCTAATGCTAAAGAAATTCCACTCAAAGGCTATTGGGGGGATGCACGCACCCACGGTCGGCAAATTTTGCCCAAAATTAAGGGCGGTGATGGCTTTTATTATGCCTTGTTAGAAAAAACGGCTTAACTATGTTTTTACTGATTGAAATTGGCTTTATCGTTTTAGTCTTTGGCGGACTTGCCTTGTTGGTATGGTACAAAAGCCGCGATACCGAGTAAGATTAGCTGATAGATTGCCTGTGAACGGTTTACAGGCTTCAAACGAAGCCGTCGGCAAGCAGTATGCGCCCTTGTTTCCCCTAAGCCTCAGCCTCAGGATTCGTTTTGAGGCGAACTTGTTGCTCTTTGCGTGTTTGGAGTAAGCAAAATAAAACCCCATCAGCGACACAGAGTCCGCACTAAAATGACGACAGACAGCCTCAAAAAATCTGTTAATATCGGGTAGATTCCACCGCATTGGAGAGCATGTGATGAACTCGACCGATATCCATGCACCACTACGTCACGATATTCGTCTCATGGGCAAATTATTAGGCGATACCTTACGCCAACAGGTTGGCCAAGCACTTTATGACAAAGTAGAAGCCATTCGTTCGCTTGCCAAACAAGCACGTGACGGGGATATACAAGCAACCCAAACGCTCAACACCGTATTAGCTTCCCTCAATGATGAAGAACTGTTACCCGTCGCCCGTGCGTTTACACATTTTTTGAACTTAGCCAATATCGCCGAACAATACCATAGTGTACGACTGGCACGCACAGGCCAAGACCTTGCCGAAACCACACTTGGCTCACTCAATGAGTTATTTCCACGCCTCAAACAGCAACAAATTAGCCCTGAGCAACTTTGGCACGCTATACAATCTCTAGACATTGAACTGGTATTAACAGCACACCCCACTGAAGTCAGCCGCCGTACTCTGATTCAAAAATATGACCATATCAGTGCCTGTTTAGAGCAACTAGATTCCGTCCATTTGACGACCTATGAGCGCGAACGTATCTTAGATAGGCTAAAAAACCATATTGTTGGCGCATGGCGTACCGATGAAATTCGTCAGCAACGCCCCACACCCATTGATGAGGCCAAATGGGGATTTACGGCTATTGAACAAACCCTTTGGCATGCTATTCCTCAATTTCTACGTCAACTTGATAAGTCGGTATTTCAATATACAGGTCGACACATTCCCCTCACTCATGCACCGATTCGTTTTGCCTCATGGATGGGGGGTGATAGGGACGGTAATCCCAACGTCACGCACAGCGTGACGGAAGAAGTTTTATTATTAGCACGTTGGCAAGCGGCTGATTTGTATTGGCAAGACCTTGATAACTTACGTGCCGACCTGTCGATGGCAGACTGCGATGAGGTATTACGTCAAAGTGTAGGACCAGATTGTCGAGAACCTTACCGAGAAGTGCTACGTCATGTACGTGACCGCGTTGCACAAACACGGGAGGCGATTAGCGCGCGTCTGCGGGGAGAGCGTATTGATGATGCCGATTGTTATTTAACGTCAGAGACTCTCCTCACACCATTGCAAGACTGTCACCGTTCCTTAGTGGCTTGTAATATGGCCAACATTGCAAATGCAGAACTCAGCGATATCATTCGACGTATTGCCTGTTTTGGCACAGCACTGGTCAAGTTAGATATTCGCCAAGAGTCTGGCCGCCATACCGCTGTTTTAGAAGCCATTACCCAATATTTACAACTGGGTCATTACCAAACATGGACAGAGAACGAAAAACAGGCTTTTTTACTCAAAGAACTCACTAATCCACGCCCATTACTGGCCAAACAAATCGCTCTCAACGACTACCCTGCCCTCGCTGCTGAGGATGTCCAAGAAGTGCTCAATACCTTTAATATGCTGGCGCGTCAGCCTGCCGATGCCTTGGGTGCGTATATTATTTCTATGGCCAAGCAACCCAGTGATATTTTGGCGGTGATGTTATTGCAAAAAGAAGCAGGTATATGCCACCCCTTGCGGGTGGTTCCGCTGTTTGAAACCCTTGCCGACCTTGATAATGCTGCACCTTGTTTAGAGCAACTCCTCAACATCGAGTGGTACAAGACACACATCGCAGGCCAACAGGAAATTATGATTGGCTACTCTGACTCTGCCAAAGATGCAGGCTTTCTCAGTGCGAGTTGGGCGCAGTATAGAGCACAAGAACAACTGACCGCCGTCGCGCAGCGTCATGGGATTCAACTGACGCTATTTCATGGTCGCGGCGGCTCTATTAGTCGTGGCGGAGCACCGACACATCAAGCCTTATTGTCCCAACCACCACAATCTATTCAAGGCAAAATTCGGGTCACTGAACAAGGCGAAATGATTCGCTTTAAGTTTGGTATGCTCGGTATTGCTTTGCGCCATTTAGAGTTATATACCGCCGCCACCTTAGAAGCAACGCTGTTACCTCCACCTGCGGCCAAACCCGAATGGCGGCAACTGATGGACAACATGACGCAAATTTCTTTTGCGGTGTACAAAGAAACGGTGCGTGATACCCCCGACTTTATTCGTTATTTACGCACGGTAACCCCCGAATTAGAGTTACAAATGTTACCCTTAGGCTCACGCCCTGCACGTCGGCATAGTGCAGGCGGGATTGAATCTTTACGCGCTATTCCTTGGGTATTTGCATGGACACAAGTACGCTTGATGCTGCCTGCATGGTTGGGGACAGGACGTGCCTTAGCCAGTGTGATGCAAACAGGTAATACCCAAACACTACAGGAGATGCGTCAGGACTGGCCGTATTTTCAGACCGTACTTGCCATGCTAGAAATGGTGTTAGCCAAGGCGGATGCCGCCATTACACAACATTACGAACAACAATTAACACATGACCCGACATTGCATCAGTTAGGTGGATTATTACGCGCCCGCTTAGCCAAGACTGTCCATATCTTATTAACGCTCACCACAGAGACCGAATTACTGAGCCAATCACCCTTACTCAAACGCTCACTCACGGTACGTACGCCCTATATTTTACCTTTACATATGTTACAAGCAGAACTCATGAGGCGTCGACGTAGTACGGGTCAAGCAATCACCCCTTATGACCATGCATTAATGATTAGTATTGCAGGTATCGCTGCTGGTTTAAGAAACACGGGTTAAGTCAGGCATGACCAAACTATTACTGACTATTTTAGGGATTCTTGGCGATAAACTCCGTCTGTTAATCGTGATTACACTGATTTTGTGCTTAGGCTCTTGGCTACAAAAAGAGTGGCATGCCCTTGAGCAAGCACAACAAGACCATCAACGGCAACAACAACTCCAAGCTGTACTTAATCAACGCCATACGCAATTAGTTGCCGCACAGGCGCTCGCTCAACAAACCAGCCAAACCTTACAAGCCGAATTAAGCAAACGACAGCTCAATGTGAATGGGCTAAACCAACAACTGCAACAACTAAAACAGCACAGAGAAACACTGTGGGAAGAGCATTGGTTAGCACGTCATAACCCTATCTCACGTACTAGTTTAGAATTACGGCGCTTAGACTTAAAGATTGCCGCATTGCAACAACAAATGCAGCTCGCACAGCAGGCCGTGTTACAATGGCAACAACACATACAGCAAGCCCCTGCGACACAAGCCCTCACTCAATTAGGCCACGAACTCCAGCAATCCAATCAGTTATTAGCGGCCGTCAAAAAAGACTTAGCGGACAGCGAGCATATCCTGAGCACCAGTCTGGTTAAACGAACAGGTGATAGTATCAGCGCGGTACTTCCCAGTGCGTTGATGATTCTTGCCGCTGTGATTTTGCTACCGATTTTGTTCAAGCTGATACAATACTTTGTATTAGCACCGATTGTCTCTCGTTTAGCCCCTATTCGTTTGTTGGCTGCCAGCCCAAATCATGCCTTTATTGATGAGCAATTACATCGTCATACGGTTGGACATATTTCTCAGCCCTCATTAACGATACAGTTAGCTCCGCGTGATGAATTACTGATTCACCCCGACTATTTACAAAGTTTTAGTAAATATGCTCACAAGAGCACACAGTGGCTGCTAAATCCACAGATTCCCCTCACCAGTTGGGCGGCAGGTTTAGTCACGCTAGTCAAATTACAAAGTGATAAAAACGAACACATTCAATTAGCGTCTATGTCTAATCCCTTAGAAGAATTAGCCGTATTAAGTTTGCCCGCAGGCAGTCAAGTGGTGTGTAAACCGCGCGCCTTAGCAGGCGTGATTAAACAGCGCGAACACGCCGTTTATGTGTCCCGTCATTGGCGTTTATTTAGCTTACATGCTTGGTTGACGTTACAATTACGCTATTTAGTCTTTCATGGTGAGTGCCAATTAATTGTCAAAGGCCATCATGGCATTATTGTCGAACACGCAGGCGAAGCCAGATTGGTACAGCAGCAAGCAACTTTAGGTTTTAGCCCTGATATTGCCTACAGTAATTATCGCTGTGAAACCTTTATTTCTTATTATCTTGGCAAAGACAGTTTATTTAACGACCAGTTTAGTGGTGAAGCGGGTCTGTTTTTTTATGAACAAGCCCCGCACGACTCAACAGCCGCAGGTGTTGTTAAACGGACAATGGGCGGTATTTGGGATGCGATTTTGAAGGTATTTGGCATTTAACTCGGACTGAGGCATTCAAATACAATACCTCAGTCCCTAAGCATTAGGGTCTGTTGACGTTTTGATTGTGGTTGCGAAAAAGACTATTTTTTAGAGGATACGAGGCGTGAATCGTGTAGTTTGGTTATTCCAAATCAGCGACGAACAACAAAGTAGCCTCAAAAAATAGCTCTTTCCCTGTGGGTTGCGTTAAAAATTGACTCATTCTGCGTGACAAAACTGGCCAATAGAACGACTATTAACTGCGTTTTGTGCCTTGCCTGAGGCAATTTTTATCAGCAACGCGGCTCACACGCAAAACGTCAACAGCCCCTAGGGTTGTGGCAAGGCTTTTAACAGCCCATGTTCTAAGGCATAAGCCGCACCTTGATAATAAGAAATTGCCTGATTACTCACGTCTGGGTTGGCACTCGCAGGCAGAATTTCATCCTTATTTAAGGGGTCACGATGAATTTCTACTTGCTGTTGTGGCGATAAAATCACCAACTGATTGTCTTGATATAAACCCATCCGTTGATACGTCGCTATCAATGCCCGTTGCGCCATATTCTCTGGTACACGCAACATATCTCTACCCAAAAATCGACTGGTATAGTCCATATTCAACAAGCCCAAAATCGTGGGCGGTACATCCATTTGACTGACGATATGGTCTACGATTTGCGGTTTAACATGTTTAGGGGCATAAATAATCAGAGGGATATGATATCGCTCGACAGGCACAGCCGTTTTACCCGCACTGCCTGCACAATGGTCGGCACTGATGACAAATACGGTATTGTCAAACCACGGTTTTTTGCGTGCTTCTTTAATAAAATTAGCAATCGCCCAATCGGTATATTTGACGGCACTACTCCACTTCTTTTGCGGCGCATCAATACGCCCCTCTGGAAAAGTATAAGGTCGATGATTACTGGTGGTCATAATGATAGAGAAGAACGGTTTATTGGCAGCAAAACTTTTATCGGCTTCACGCATCGCACGTAAGTATAAATACTCATCCGCCACCCCCCAAACATTGGCAAAGCCCTGTTCATCTTCGGTAAAATCTGTTCGGTCAACCACGTGATAACCATTGCCTGCAAAAAAGGCATTCATATTGTCAAAATAGCCATAACCACCATAAATAAACTTACTGTCATAACCCTTAGCATTAAGCACGGACGCCAAAGAAAATAAGCCACCATTATTTGGTCGACGGACAACCGCACTGCCTGGTGTGGGTGGAATGCCTAAAGTTAATGCCTCTAAGCCCCGTACGGTACGATTGCCCGTGGCATAATACTGCTTAAAAAACAAACTTTCTTGACTCAATTGGTCTAAATGTGGGGTGATGTTCTCTGTGCCGCCTAACGAGCGCAAATACTCGCCACTCAGACTTTCGACCGAAATCAGCAACACATTTAATTTACGTTCAGGCTCAGGTACATCTACCCGTCGGGTCACATCAAACAACGCATTTGGATTAACCAAGGTTTCGTGCGCTAAGACCACATTTTGTTTTAATAATGTGGAAGCGAGTTCTGGCTTGATGTGCTGATAAAACGTCTCATAGTCCAGTTCATTGTGTCTAAAAGCATAAAAAAACTGAAAAGCACCATTACGCGCTAATTCTTCCACATACATATTGGTTGAAAGTGCAGGCACACTATCGCCACGAAGCCCACCTGCGACAGCAACAATCAATCCCGTCACCACAGCGGTTAAGACACGTAGTTTTAAGGTGAGCGGATGATTAATACTGCGTTGAATCTGTTGTCTAGCCAACCACACTAAACCTGCTGCTACTAGGGCAATCGTCGACAAGATGGGGACAACAGGATAGGACTCCGAGATATTGCCTGTCACTTCACGGCGATAGACCAAATAGTCAACAGCAATAAAATTAAAACGGACATTAAACTCATCCCAAAATAACCATTCGGCAACCAGTACAAAACCTAAGGCAAACAGATACGACCACGCCACTGCCAACGTGGCTTTGTGTCCCCAAGCACTTTGGCGCCAGCGTTCGGGAATTAACAAACCTACCAGACTAAAAAAACCATAAACATAGGCTGCAACGACACTGTCAAATAATAAACCACGCAAAAACAAACCTGCATATTCCGAAAAATCAACAGGTATTTGGTCAATACTGCGCGCAAACAACACACAACGTAGGAGAGTAAACGCCACGATGGTTATCACGGCTAATAGGGCAGGTAAACTTAAGCGCCACAGTGTGCGATTTAATTGCAGCATAACAAAACAAACTCCCTGAGAAAGCCAGCATACCCAACAGATATACTGATAAAAATGACACTTTCAGTGGTGACGCAAACGAGCACTAGGCATAACACTGCCTTAGCATCACCCCAAATGGCGGACTCACATTAACCCGATAGACTAATCGCTAAATCTTAAGACTGACTTAACTGCTCACCTTGGGTATAGCACCACCGTCCTGCTACTTTGACAAAAGTGGAACGCTCATGCAGGACATACGTTTGGCGCGCATGGCGATAATGCGCCTTAAATTCCACCATACCCACGTTATCTTCCGTCTGCCCTGCTTGTATTTGTACAATTTCTAAGCCTAACCATTGTGTGTCTTTGAAGGATTTTTTTAAGGCCTTGAGTTCATCAGCTTGTCGATACTCTGGATGGTGCGTCTCAAACAAATAAGACGCTTTTTCTAAGACAAAAGCCGTATAACGTGAACGCATGAGTTGCTCGGCGGTAGCAGGCTGTTGTTGGCTTGCCCAAAAACGCTGACAGCACTCCCTATATCGTTGCCCAGATTGACAGGGACACGGAGCGTCTTTATTCATGGGTGGACTCCAAAAAATATCTTGACTAAAAAATCAAACGGCGCGCATTGTAATTGAGTTGTAAATCACATTTCATTGCTTATGTGATTGATTTTTGTTATATACCCAAGATTAACACCGTCATTAGCTGTCCTTACCTCTGACTATGGGTATTTGCATGAAAGGCATCGTCTTTAATTTGCTAGAAGAAGTCGTCAGTCAACATCATGGCGTAGATATGTGGGACACCCTACTCGAAGATGCCAAGCTGACGGGTATCTATACGTCGTTAGGCAGTTATCCCGATGGTGATATGCATGCCTTAGTCATGGCAGCCGCTCAACGCTTAAGCCTAGAACCCAATGCTGTCTTGCGTTGGTTTGGACAACAAGCGATGCCCATTTTGGCACAGCGCTACCCTATTTTTTTTGCTGCGCATACGTCAACACGGCCTTTTTTAATGAGCCTAAATCACATTATTCACCCTGAAGTGAAAAAGATTTATGCAGGCGCAGAAGTCCCTATTTTTGATTTTCAACATGACCCTGATGGTAGTCTATTGATGGGCTACCATTCGGCGCGTCATTTGTGTGCTTTAGCACAAGGCTTTGCCGAAGGAGCTGCCAGTTATTACCACGAAACACTCGTTATTGATGAGCTAAACTGTATGCATCGTGGCGATAGTAAGTGTTTATTTCATATCCAGTTTCAACAACAAGTATAAATAATGACTCTCCATGCGACAGCCTCTCACGACATGAGCCTGAAACGCTTAGAAAAACGCCTAGAACGCGAGCGATTGGCGCGTTTAGAAGCGGAAGCGATTGCTGAGCGCGGTTTGCGTGAACTATATGAAAAACAACAACAATTACAACTACTCGAAGCCATTGCTGTTGCTGCTAATCAGGCCAATAAACTGAATGATATTTTGCAGCTCGCACTCAGCAAAATCTGTCAATTTAGTGCATGGCAACTCGGGCATGCCTACATTATTGACCCTAAACAACCGCATCGACTCAAACCGTCGATGATTTGGCATTGTAGTGGTCGTGAATCGGTATTTGAAGCCTTTCAAGAGTTGACACACCGTACGTATTTTGAGCAAGGCATTGGTTTACCAGGCCGTGTTTTTGCCAGTGGTCAAGCCACATGGATTGTTAATATTGCCGATGACAGTAATTTTGTCCGTCAGGCGTGCGGGATTGCAACAGGTATCAAAACCGCATGTGCCTTTCCTATTCTCACGGGTCATCGTGTCACTGCCGTATTGGAGTTTTTTAGCCTACTCGAGTCACCACCTCAAGTGACATTATTACAAATGATGGCTCAAATCGGCATCCATCTAGGGCGGGTGGTCGAACGTCAACTCGCCGAAGAGCGTTTATTGTATGATGCATTTCACGACCCATTAACGGGCTTGCCTAATCGTGCACTCTTTTTAGACCGTCTAAAACGCGCCGCTGCTCACAAGCGCCGCTATCCTAACTATCAATTTGCTGTTTTATTTATCGACCTCGACCGTTTTAAGGTGGTCAACGATAGTCTCGGCCATTTTGTCGGTGACAGCCTGATTCATCAAATAGCCAAACGACTACTCACCACCCTACGCAACGAAGATATGTTGTCGGTAAATAGCCAAGATATTTATCATCTAAAAGATACACTGGCGCGTTTAGGCGGGGATGAATTTACCCTGCTTTTAGATGATTTACGCGGTAGTAGTGATGCAATGCGTGTTGCTGAGCGTATACAACACGTACTTAATGAGCCCTTTATTTTGGAAAACCAAACGATTTATATTGCCGCCAGTATTGGTATTGCCTTAGCGCATGCCGATATTGATGCCGATGATTTAATTCGTAATGCCGATTTAGCCATGTATAGAGCCAAGAGTTTAGGGGGTAAACGCTCTGAGTTTTTTGACCAAAGCATGCATACCTTAGCCATCAATCGTTTACTGATTGAAAATGATTTACGCTTAGGTATCTTACAACAACAATTTATTTTGCATTATCAACCGATTGTCTGTTTAGCTTCAGGTCAACTGGTGGGTGTTGAAGCCCTCATTCGTTGGCAAAAAGCAGAAAAATTAGTATTTCCTAATGATTTTATTCCCATCGCTGAAGAAAGTGGCCTCATTATCAGTCTGGATTTATGGGTGATGGCAGAAGCCTGTCGTACCGTCAAACGTTGGCTGGCTACACATCCCGTCAGCACAATGACGGTCAGTATCAACCTGTCTGCCCGCTTATTTGCCTTAGAAAATTTAGCCTCACACATACAACACATTTTAGCAGAGACAGGCATTAACCCGCAGTTAGTCCGTTTAGAAATTACCGAAAGCATGACGATGCAAGATACAGAGAGGGCAATTCACGTTTTGAAAGCACTCAAAACTATGGGCTTGAATCTGAGTATTGACGATTTTGGGACGGGCTACTCGTCGTTAAGCTATTTACATCGTTTTCCTGCCGATACTCTCAAAATTGACCGCTCTTTTGTATTAGGCCTTAATGAAAGCCACGAAAGTCAACAAATCGTCGCTTCTATTATTAGTTTAGCGCGTAATTTGAACATGAAAGTCATTGCCGAAGGCACCGAAACACTTGCACATGTACAGCAATTACAACAATTACAGTGCGATTTTGCACAAGGCTATTATTTTTCTAAACCCGTCCCCGCACAAGCAATTGAGCATTTACTCTCCTCTCAACACACATATCATTTAATTAGCCCTGTGTAGGCTCGGCACTCACTGTAGGCATAATGTAGTAGACAACTCACACAATATTTTCTCATCAGTCAACTGATGCTATGCTTCTCATATCCCCAATGAGGGATATAGATTGCTAATTCACTTTTTACTCTTTTCCTAACACCAAAATAAAGACACAAAGATATCGTCATACCAGCAAGCCAAGTCATTTGCTGTAACTCAGCGTGTAAAAGCTAATTTTTGGCACTAGCGCAAATAAAAATCTCTGTTTTGTTAGACAGTATTTAATCTTTTAGTATACAAGTGTTCTTAAAATTAGGTATTCTTAAGTAAATTCCTTATTTACTAAGTGATAGGAAAAATCTGCTGTTATGTTAGGGCAGACAATATCTGATAATAACGCCTGTAACTAACACATAAAAACAAAGAAAAATCGTCGTGTTTATATCTCATCGTATGCGGAATGCTGCGTTATCAATATGTAGCAAATGATTGATAAAACAACGATTTTTATAGATATGTACTAGAAAGGAGACTCTATCGACTCGATATATCTTAGCTCTGTTGTCGTGAGCTATCATTTTTATTATCTTAACAATCCACAGGTAATTTCATGCAGTATCGTGAGCATATTATTTATACAGGTGAAAAGTTTTACGTACCCGAAAATATTCAACGGATTGATATTGATTACCCCAAATCGACACATGGTTGGCAAGTACGTTATGCGGGTAAAACTAAATTCTTTAGTGACCACAACAGCGAACGCATTGGTGCAGAACAAGCGCTACAGCAAGCGATTGTACACCTGACTAAAATGATTGATAAATACCGTGCACCTACCTCACTACGTCGACAGACTAGCCCCCGTAAAAAAACCGATTTACCCTTGGGGATTTCTGGCCCGTTAATGCGTGTCAATAAAGGACGAAATACCGTCGAATACAATTACAGTATTAGCATTCCGCGTTTTGGCTTAAAGCCAACCACCAAACGCGTGTATATTGGCACAGACAAAACCTTTAGTCCCGCCAAATGTCGAGCAGCACTCAAAAGAGCCAAAGAAATTCGTAAAGAAGCCGAAAAAGCCTATATTTTAGCGGCCACCGAAGCTCGCCGTGCAGATAACGAATTGTTACTCGAAATGAGTCATTGGACAGAAGCCGATATTGCCTCTCACCAAAGCCACTGAGCACACAAACAAGGATGTTTGAGCCTTAGATACAACATGAGAGAATCTGTGTCTCTTCCGCCTTATGTACTTGTATGACTAATTGGTCTAAATCCTCTAATGTTTGCTTTACGGTTTGATGGATTAATTCAGCATCTTGATGAGCGAGTTTTACCCTAATATTAGATAGGGAACTATTTGCACACGCCAACTCCATACGCACAGCACTTAACCATTGTTGCAGCGTCGCAAGTGCAACCCACTTTTCTGTTTGGCCAATATCGGCCAATTTTCCCATCATTAAACGATAGGTTGACTCCGACAACACATCTAAACCATTAGCCAAAATAATAAATTGAAAGTCTCGGTCTAATATCACGTCATGTTGTTGGTAAGAGAGATAAATTAATGAGGACATTTATTTATAAGCTCACAGGCAAGGCGGTTCTATCCATGACTTTACGCAACACAAAACTACTATGCACACCTGTTACACCTGTAATTCTGGTAATACGATTGAGCAATAGCTCTTGAAAACCATCCATATCTTTGACCACTACTTTGAGTTGATAATCAGCAGATTGCCCAGTAATTAACAAACACTCTAATACTTCGGGAATATCAACAATGCTTTCTTCAAAATATTTAAAACGTTCGGGCGTGTGTTGATCCATCGAAATATGAATCAACGCCATTAAGCTTAATCCCAATTTTTTGGCATCAACTAACGCACGATAGGCGGTAATAAAACCTAAGTCTTCTAAAGTTTTGACGCGTCGCAAACACGGTGAAGGCGTTAAGCCAATTTTATCGGCAAGGTCTTGATTGCTGATGCGGCTATCTTGTTGCAATAGCTCTAAAATTTGGCGGTCATAGCGGTCGAGTTGCATAAGCCAACCTTTGATAATAATGCCAGTCAGTTAAGTTAAAATCGTCCCTTTAAAATAACCCCTCGACTTCGCTCAGGGTACATTTTTCGTTGGCTGAGCGGTGGACACTGAACGCAGCCGAAGTGAGTCGAAACCAAAAAAATGCTTAACTGACTGGTATTTAACCTTTAATGATGGGTTTCCTTCGTCAACCCATCCTACCAACAAAAAATATATTTACGCAATAATATTTCAATAAAATATTATTTTTAGCTATATTCCTCATTAAAAGCTGCAAATTAAGCCTTATTTCGCAATCCTCTGCTCTTGAGTTTTATTTATCATACAAGCAATGAAAAATTAATTACCCTCACTCTAGCTCTCTCCCAAAGGGAGAGAGAACTAAACAAACAGTTTGAGGCTTAAACGAGATGCCATCATGTTAAAAAATCCTGCGACTAAATACCGTGCTTTTCCTGCCATTAATTTGCCCAATCGCCAATGGCCAAGCCAAACCATCACTCATGCCCCCATTTGGATGAGCACTGATTTGCGTGATGGTAATCAATCATTGTTTGAGCCAATGAATGGCGAACGCAAAATGCAAATGTTTAAGATGTTGTGTGCGATTGGTTTTAAAGAGATTGAAGTGGCGTTTCCTTCTGCCTCACAAACCGATTTTGATTTTGTGCGTACCTTGATTGAAGATGGTCATATTCCTGATGACGTGACAATTATTGTCTTAACTCAAGCGCGTGAACATTTGATTCGTCGTACTGTTGAATCGTTGCGTGGGGCTAAAAAAGCCATTGTCCATGTTTACAATGCCACCTCTCAACCGTTCCGCGATGTGGTCTTTAACATGAGTAAAGATGAAGTGGTGACGATGGCTGTAAATGCCGTGGCTTTAATCAAAGAGTTAACCGCTGCACAACCAGACACACAATGGCAATTGGAATACAGCCCAGAAACCTTTACCGCCACCGAGTTAGATTTTGCTAAACAAGTGTGTGATGCCGTCACGGAAACATGGGGGGCAACGCCAGACAACAAAGTGATTTTAAACTTGCCTGCGACTGTAGAAGTGGCAACACCTAATGTTTATGCCGACCAAATTGAGTGGATGCACCGTTATTTAGCCCGTCGTGATAGCGTGATTATCAGTGTCCATCCACATAATGATCGTGGCACAGCCGTTGCTGCCACCGAATTGGCGTTGATGGCAGGTGCAGAACGTGTTGAAGGCTGTTTGTTTGGTCATGGTGAACGTACAGGTAATGTTGACTTAGTAACCTTGGCATTAAATTTATATAGCCAAGGCATTAGTCCCAATTTAGATTTTTCGGATGTTAATTCGGTAGCACGTACTGTCGAATACTGCACGCAATTGCCTGTGCATCCACGTCATCCATATGTCGGTGATTTGGTCTTTACCGCGTTTTCGGGTTCACACCAAGATGCGATTAAAAAAGGTTTTTCCGCGCAGCAAGCTGATAGTTATTGGAATATGCCTTACTTGCCGATTGATCCTGCCGATGTTGGCCGTAGTTATGATTCGGTGATTCGGGTGAATAGCCAATCGGGCAAAGGTGGCGTGTCCTACTTGTTAGAAAACAGCTATGGCATTGTCATGCCACGTCGTTTGCAAGTGGAATTTTCGGGTGTGGTACAACAGCATACCGATCAACATGGTTGTGAAGTGAATGCCAACGATATTTGGCAATTGTTTGACCAAACTTATTTAAATCAACAAGCCAGTATTGCGTATCAAGAACATCATTTGTTTGAGCATGACAAGCAACAAGGCATTCGTTTGGTGTTAACGATTGATGGCACAACCCAAATTTTGACAGGTCATGGTAATGGCCCAATTGATGCCAGCGTCAATGCCTTGCAACATGCAGGCATTCATATTCAAGTGCGTAGTTATGAAGAGCGTTCAATTAATATCCCCTCACCCCAACCCTCTCCCACTGGCAGAGGGAGTAATGAAGGCTCTCATGCTCAAGCCAGTGCCTTTATTGAGGTGAGCCAACATGGCTTAACCACCAGTCAGTATGGTGTTGGTATTGATAGCAATATTATTACTGCATCGGTCAAAGCGTTAATTAGCGGAGCAAACCGTGTGATGGGGCAAAATTTGGCTAGTAAAGTGGGTTGATTTTCTTGGTTCACGTCATTCAATCTTAATTGGATGACGTGAGTCTAAACGCTACACCAACCCCAACTTCCCTTTCCATTCAGCCAACAACGCTTGATGATTACGTTGATTGGGGTGAAAGTTTGGCTTATAAAAAGCCAAATACTCAGGTAATAAACGCGCAACCATCAAGGCTAAAGCTGCACCATCTTGTAATAATAATAGCCATTGTTTAACTGACTTTAGACTTTGTTGACGGTCTTGCCATAATAACTGACTGGTCATGGTGCTTAAACCCAAGACAAAACCCATCGACACGGTACGCATACTACGTCGCCGTTGTGCCAAACTGCCCTGCTTGTCTACCCCAAAGACATGTTGATAAACATCAAACGCCACACTTTTATGCTCTAATTCCTCAACCGCATGCCATAACCACAAGTGCTGTAAATTGTTATCTAAGCCTTGCCATAACTGCGGATGTTTTAATAAATACGCGGCTATCAATGCGGTAAAATGCTCATAAGCCACCGTTGCCGCTAACTGCCGACGTAAAGAACGGGTTTTTAATACCGTCATGCCTTCGCTCATTTGGACATTAAATTGATTTAACAGATAATCAGGCGCATCAAGTACCGCATTAAATTGGGCATGGGCTTGAGAGTGCATCGCTTCTTGACCAATAAACGCGGAAATTTGCTTTTGTAAGGTGTCATCACTGACCTGAGCGCGGACATTACGTACACTATGGACAAAAAATTGCTCACCTGCGGGAAAAGTAACCGATAAGGCGGTAAGCAAATGTGCCATTAACGGCGAACGACCTGTCACATAATGACGCGCTTGTGAATTTTGAGCAGTAAATTGGCTACGACGGACAGTGATGCTGGTCATTATCAATCTCTACACTTTGGGTTGAATAATCATACACGTTGCTGTCGCATGGGCATACAAATTACCTTCTTCATCCTTAATATCGCCTTCAGAAATCACCAAAGAACGACTTTTATTAATCACTCTGCCTTCGGCAATTAACGCTTTATGTTTGGGAATGGGGCGGCACATTTTGACACTCAACTCAATCGTGCCATAGCCTTCACCTGCACCAAGCGCAGTATGGGTTGCACAACCTGTCACCGAATCCAACACCGTTGCGGCAAAACCACCATGTACGCCCCCCATCGGATTAAGATGAGTTTCATTAGCTGTAGCAATAAAAACCACACGATTTAATTCAATGCTGCTCATTTGCATGGGAATCGTTTTGGTGATGCTAGGTGCAGGAAAATGGCCAGCCGCAAACGCCTGCATAATTTCTAAACCTGTCATGGTGCTAATGTTCATCATCATTTACCTCAAATCAAGTTCCAAAAAAGAACTTATAGATTCTAAAAAAAGCCCAATGGGGCTTGTGCTAATTAAAATAGGTTCTAAAATAGAACTTGTCAATATCGCCTGATAAAATAAACTTCTAGCTTAAGAGCTTATATCATTAGTATTTATTTACTCACATTTACCCCCCTGCCTTCGGCATCTCCCTTAATAAGGGGGGACTGAGGGGGATATGAAAAAGGAATCACTATGAAATGGCAAGCTGTGGGTGAACAACCCTGTTCGATTGCGCGTACCTTAGCCATTATTGGTGATCGTTGGACGCTGTTAATTTTGCGTAATACCTTTTTGGGGATTCGTCGCTTTGATGATTTTCAGGCTAATTTGGGTGTCACTCGCCATGTATTGTCTGAACGCTTAAAACGTTTGGTAGAGCATGAGATTCTCAAAAAAGTCGCTTACCACGACCGTCAAGAACGCTTTGAATATCGTCTCACCGACAAAGGCCGAGACTTATACCCCATTATGTTGTCTTTAGCAGCATGGGGCGACAAATGGCTAGATGAGGGGCAAGGTGCGCCGATTTATTATATTCATCAAGATTGTGGCCAACGTTTTACGCCTGTACTGGTTTGTTCAGAATGTCAGCAAACTGTGCATACACGCAATGTTAAACCACAACTCAATACCGATTTTTGGGCTAGTCAAACGGTGAGTCACCCATTAGCCAATAAACAGGCATAATGCCTTTATACCCTAGACAGCCAGTGCATCAGTTTTTGTCGTTTTGTAATCGCCGCACGCATTGGGACGCTGGTGCGTAACATTTCATTTAATTGTGTGGCCACCGCAATATCGGCAATGGTTCGTTGTTCACCTACCAGCCACGTGGATAGTGTTAACACCGATTCTAAACGGTCTAAATGACGAAAAAATTCGGCCTCAACATCGGTTTTAGCCATGCGACCCAAACCTTGCATATATAATTGTGCACTTAATGCCGTTTTTAATAGGGGTTTAAGCAATTTGCGCTCATAAGCAGGCCGACCCATCGTGCTAATTTGTACAGCATGTGCCAAAGCAACATCGTCATTAACCCGAAAATAGACTTCATACCAATACAAATATTCATCCGACCAATCTTCCCAAATTTCCACTTGGGTTTTAGCCAGTGTTTGTTCGGGGTATAAACGTGGTGCATCAGGAAACAGCTCGTCCAAATAGCGTGCAATGCGTGTACTGTCTTGAATACGCTGTCCGTCAATATCCAACACAGGTAACTTACCCACCTTGCTTAAACGTGGCACTTTAGAACCCAAAACACCGTTGTAATTTACAACCTCATAAGCAATGCCTTTGTGTTGTAAGGCTTTGGCAACTTTTTGGCAAAAGGGTGAAATTTCCCACTGATGCAAGATAGGTTTAGTCATTATTCACTCCTAGTATCTTTGGCTAATCTTACAACTCAACTATATCGTTTGTTGCACATGGTCGCCCAATACCAAATCACCCGTTTTAATGTTCATGGTAATTCGCGCAGTAAAAACTTTTTGCTGTTGGCTATCAAATACATCAACTGGTACAACCACATCGCCTGCACTATTCCAGTTGATTCCTTCACCATTAGCAATCGCACGCAAATCGGTTTTTGCTTTAGCTAAATATTCAACGGTCATGCCTTTGGGAATCCAACGAAAACCTTTGGGCAAAGACGCATCGGTCATTGAGCCTGCGACTAACTCTGCCATATTACACATGGCAATCGCATGAACAGTACCTAAATGATTGGTCACTTCACGACAAAACGGCATAGTAATTTCGGCATAATTTGGCTTTAACGCCACAAATTGAGCATTAATCGTGGCAAAAAAAGGCGCGATTTGGCCAATCATTTGGCTAAACGCAGCATTACCGACACTGTTATACATCATTAACATTTGGCTCATGATTATTCACCTTTTGTAGAATATTTTTCTAGAATATAATTCTAATTATCAAAAAAAGCTAGTCCATACCCAATAAAAAAGGCGCAAATTTGCGCCTTTTTTTAATTTGACTGAAAGCTACATATTCCGTCTATATTGCCCACCCACCGAAAACAAAGCATCGGTAATTTGTCCTAATGAGCAATAACGCACGGTGTTCATCAACTCAGCAAAAATATTGCCACCTTCAATCGCTACTTGTTGCAAACGTGCTAAAGCTTGTGGTGCTTGCTGTGCATAATGTTGTTGAAAATCTGCCAAACGTTGTAATTGCGACTGCTTTTCGCTGTCGGTTGAACGCGCTAACTCCAAACTTTGTGGTGTGGCATCACCTTTAGGATTTCGGAAAGTATTAACACCAATAATCGGGTATTCGCCACTGTGTTTTAAGTGTTCATAGTACATAGATTCTTCTTGAATCTTGCCACGTTGATAACCTGTTTCCATTGCGCCTAACACACCACCACGCTCACTAATCGCTTCAAACTCTTTTAACACCGCCTCTTCGACTAAATCAGTCAACTCGTCAATGATAAAACTACCTTGATTGGGGTTTTCATTTTTCGCCAAGCCCCATTCACGGTTAATAATGAGCTGAATTGCCATTGCCCGACGCACACTTTCTTCGGTAGGTGTGGTAATCGCTTCGTCATAAGCATTAGTGTGTAAACTATTGCAGTTATCATAAATGGCAATCAATGCCTGTAACGTAGTACGAATATCATTAAAATCAATTTCTTGGGCGTGTAAACTACGACCGCTGGTTTGAATATGATATTTGAGTTTTTGACTACGTTCGTTTGCGCCATATTTTTCGCGCATGGTCACTGCCCAAATACGTCGAGCGACACGCCCTAACACAGTATACTCAGGGTCCATACCATTACTAAAAAAGAACGATAAATTCGGCGCAAAATCATCAATACTCATGCCTCGCGCTAAATAAGCCTCAACAAAGGTAAAACCATTTGCCAACGTAAAGGCTAATTGTGAAATGGGGTTCGCGCCTGCTTCGGCAATGTGATAGCCCGAAATAGACACCGAGTAAAAATTACGCACATTATGTTCAACAAAATATTGCTGAATATCACCCATCACTTTTAGGCTAAATTCGGTAGAAAAAATACAGGTATTTTGGCCTTGATCTTCTTTTAAAATATCAGCTTGCACTGTGCCACGGACATTTTCTAGCGTCCATTGTTTAATATTTGCCAATTCTGCATCGTCGGGTTGGCGTTGTTCTTTGGCGACAAATTTTTCAATATTTTGGTCAATCGCGGTGTTTAAAAAGAACGCCAAAATAGTCGGTGCTGGGCCATTAATAGTCATCGACACCGAGGTCATGGGATGGGTTAAATCAAAACCACCATACAAGACTTTCATATCTTCTAAAGTCGCAATCGACACGCCCGAATTACCAATTTTGCCATAAATATCAGGACGCTCAGCAGGGTCATTACCATACAAAGTGACTGAATCAAACGCCGTTGATAACCGTTTGGCAGGCATACCTTCGGAAACTTTTTTGAAGCGTGCATTGGTACGAAAGGCATCACCTTCACCCGCAAACATCCGTGTCGGGTCTTCACCTTCACGTTTAAACGGAAATACCCCTGCGGTAAAAGGGAACTCCCCTGCAATATTTTCGCGTAATTGCCACGCTAAAATATCACCTGCATCATGAAACTTTGGCAAAGCCACTTTGGGAATTTTGTTGCCTGATAAGCTGGTATAGGTCAGTTTGGTACGCAATTCTTTATCACGAATTTTAACCACCAATTCATCTTGGCTATAACGTTGTTTTACTTCCGACCAACGGGCTAATAGTTGTTTAGATTCATGGCTGAGTTGTGCGTCTTTTTGCTCGATGAGTTGCGTTAAGCCCTCACCCCAACCCTCTCCCACAGGAGAGGGAGCATCTTTTAACATCAATTGAGTCGCTTGTAATTGCTGACGTTGGCGCGCCAATTGTGCTTGTTGCTCAACATAATGGTGATAAGTACGCACTGCATCGGCAATTTCGGCTAAATAACGCACTTTTGCAGGTGGCACAATGCTTTGTTGTTGGCTCGAACTACGTACACTCACCACAGGCAATTGACTGTTTTTGGGTGCTACCCAACCTTTAGAGATTAAATCCGCTTTGAGTTGCTGATATAACGCCGTGACCCCATCATCATTAAAACGCGCCGCAATCGTGCCAAAAACGGGCATGGTTTCGGGCATTTGCATAAAGGCTTCACGATTACGTTGTACTTGTTTGCACACATCACGTAAGGCATCTTTTGCGCCTTTGCGGTCAAACTTGTTAATCGCAACAATATCGGCAAAATCGAGCATATCAATTTTTTCGAGCTGTGAGGCCGCACCAAACTCAGGCGTCATGACATATAAGGACAAATCCACATAAGGCACAATCGCCGCATCCCCCTGACCAATGCCCGACGTTTCAACAATAATCAAATCAAAATTGGCCACTTTGCAAGCGGCAATCACATCGGGCAAAGCTTGCGAAATTTCGCCACCTGTACTCCGTGTAGCCAACGAACGCATATAAATATTGGGATGATGAATGGCGTTCATACGGATTCTATCGCCCAATAATGCACCACCTGATTTACGCCGTGATGGGTCAATCGAAATAATGGCAATATTAATGCTATCGTTAAAATCTAAACGAAAACGGCGTAAAATCTCATCGGTTAAACTCGATTTTCCTGCACCACCTGTACCTGTAATGCCCAAAACGGGTGTTTTTTTATCGACCGCAGCCGCTAATAATTCTTTTTTATAAGGTAGAACATCGGCTTCTAAGGCAGAAATAATCCGCGCTAAGGTTCGCTGACGCAACATAACATCAGCCGCTTGCAAATCGGCAAAATCAACAGGATATTGATGGGCTAAATCTTGGTCTGCACCTTGCGCACAAAGGTTAATCATGCCTTGTAAACCAAGGGTTGCACCGTCTTCTGGGGAAAAAATCTTCGTCACGCCATACTCATGTAAGGCGTTAATTTCGGCAGGCACAATCACCCCACCGCCACCACCAAACACTTTAATATGGCCAATGCCACGCTCACGCAGCAAATCAATCATATAACTAAAAAATTCGTTGTGACCACCCTGATACGAGCTAAGAGCAATGCCATGCGCATCTTCTTGCAAAGCACAGGTGACAATCTCATCCACCGAGCGATTATGTCCTAAATGAATCACTTCACAACCTGTTGCTTGCAACATCCGACGCATAATATTAATTGAGGCATCGTGGCCATCAAACAAACTGGCCGCCGTGACAAAACGAACTTTATTGACGGGGGTATAAACCGCAGGTTTAGCAGGTGCAAGGGTCATTTAATGGCCACTCCAATCGTTAACAGCGCATTTTTTAATAATTATTGAGTTTGGCGAATGCTAAAAAAATAGGCAATGCCAAAAAGGTTGAATTAGTTGACAAAAACGGACAAGATAAAATGATTGTTCTATTATTGCCTGTTATCTGTTGTTATGAAAATTCAACATCATACCATTGCCAATCATTATGTTGTGGCTACCCTAGCAGGCGCAGTGGCTCAGGGTTATGTAGCAGATGATTTATTAAGCCAATCGGGGCTTTCACCACAACTTTTGTCACACACAGATATTCGTTTGCCACCAACCCAATATGCAAGATTGGTCAAACACCTTTGGCGATTATTAGACGATGAGTTTTTAGGCTTAACTGCCCATCGTTGCCCTATTGGTAGTTTTGCACTGATGGCTGAGTTATTAATTTATAGCAAAACTTTGGGCGAAGCCTTGCAACAATGTGCGCGTTTTTATCGTTTATTAACCCACGATATGTTAATTGGGCTGGAGGTTAAACAAGGTCAAGCGCAATTATCCTTAACCCTAAATCAACCTAACCATGACCATCAGCACTTCTTATTAGAGTTTTCTTTGGTGATGTCTAGTCGTTTGGCCAGTTGGCTGATTCGTGAACGTATTCCGTTGCAAGCGGCAAGCTTTAGGCATTCACCACCTGCCCATGTTCATGAATACCCGACCTTGTTTCCTTGTACTTTGTTATTTGAGCAAAGCCATGATGCGTTATTGTTTGATGCCAGTTGGCTAGACAGGCCGATTGTGCGCCAACTCTCTGAGCTACAAGCCCTGTTACCCACCTTACCCGCTGCTTTTTTAGTAAAACCTGTGTTTCATGGCAGTTATACCCAACGGGTACGCGAATTAATGCAACATGATTTGGATAATTTTGCCGAGTTAGAGGTGGTAGCGCAACATTTTTGGTTAACAGGCCGAACCTTAAGACGCAAATTAATCAGTGAAGGCAGTAGTTTTCAAGCCATTAAAGATGCCATCCGCCGAGATTTAGCGATTGATTATTTGGCACAGGGCAAGCTGTCTTTGCAAGAAATTTCGCTCAATTTAGGCTTTGCCGAAGCCAGTGCGTTTATTCGTGCTTTTAAACAATGGACAGGTTATACACCTAGAGCCTATCAAGTACGTGGTTGAGATTTGTCCAAGGTCTGTTTGTGTCTTTTTATTGTTTTAGCGTCAATAATCAAAAAATTAATCACAGACTGTATTAGACATCATGACAACAACGCTTATTTATGGTGGCAGCGGCGGCATTGGCCAAGCCATTGCTAAACGCCTACATCAACAAGGCCAACACCTACATTTAGTGGGGCGTGATGCTGAAAAATTGGCAGCCTTTGCCCAAACGATAGGCGCAAGTTATACCTGTGGTGACGTGACAAATCCTGAATTATTTGCCCAAGCAACTGCCGAAGCAGGTGAACAATTGACAGGTTTGGTGTATGCGGTGGGGAGCATTAACCTAAAACCTTTACGCCGACTAACGATTGAAGACTTTCAACAAGATTATGCTATCAACAGTGTTGGCGCAGCCTTAGCGGCACAAGCGGCTTTTCCAACCTTGAAAAAAAATGGCTCAGCCTCCGTAGTGTTTTTTTCGAGTATTGCCAGCCAACAAGGCTTTAGTAGTCATGCGTCAATTAGCATGGCTAAAGCCGCTGTTAATGGTTTAACCTTGGCTTTAGCAGCAGAGTTTGCGCCTCATATTCGGGTCAATGCCATTGCGCCTTCATTAACTGCTACACCGTTAGCCGCTTCATTAACCAACAATCCCACTGTGGCAGAAGCCATTGCCAATTTACACCCCATTCCACGTTTAGGCACAGCAGACGATATCGCAGCGTTGGCGTGTTTTTTATTAAGTCGTGATAGCAGTTGGCTAACAGGGCAAATTTTGCATGTGGATGGTGGTCGCTCTACGCTTAGACCTAAGGGCTAATCTATGCCCAAACGGATTGCGAAAGCCGACTTACCGACCAAAATTTGTGTGGTTTGCCAACGCCCTTTTTCGTGGCGCAAAAAATGGGAAAAATGTTGGTCTGAAGTGCAATATTGCTCGGAACGGTGTCGGCGTAGTAGATGATGAGCTAAATAGTTTTTATCATCTAAAAGTAGCGTGTGGTTGACGACGAAAACCCACGATTAGCTTAAAATGATTGTTGCGGTTTTCGTGCCTCAACACACGCTTTTCAGTTAAGATAATACAGATGATATTAGCGATTATCTGTTATGAAGCCTCAAATTATTACACATTCTTGGAACTTGAGCGAAGAACAAGCTCTCCAACTTCAACATGAACTGGCCACTCAAGTTATAACAGAAGATTGTTTGGGTGAAGTAAAAAATATTGCAGGGGTAGATGTTGCTTATGATAAAACCAGCGATAAAATTATAGCTGCGGTGGTTGTTATTGATGCAAAGACACTTGAGATCATTGAACAATCGACTGCTGAAAATACAGCCCAATTTCCCTATATTCCTAGCCTATTTTCATTTAGAGAATTACCAGCTGTTATTGAAGCTCTAAAAAACCTCCAAATTACGCCAGATTTAATCGTATGTGATGGTCAAGGACTGGCTCATCCAAGACGTTTTGGCTTAGCTTGTCACTTAGGCGTTTTATTTGATATTCCCACTATTGGTTGTGGCAAAACACGTTTAATGGGCGAATATTGTGAACCTGAAAAAAATAGAGGTGCAATGACACCCCTAATTGACAATCATGAAATTATTGGTTGTACCTTAAGAACACAAGATAGCATTAAGCCTGTTTATGTTTCTATTGGAAATCGTGTCTCATTAGCAACAGCCTGTGCATGGATTTTGAAACTCTCCACTAAATACCGTCTACCTGAAACAACAAGAGCCGCAGACCATTTAGTACGCCAAAAACTCACTATCAAGGGTTAATCTCATTATCATTGTACTGAACCAAACAATTCGGTAGCTTTGTCTTTTTTATCAGATGTGCAACATTTGCTAGTTTATTACTAGAATCATCTATTGAGAGCTCTTGCAAATTAGTAGCTTCAATTAACTGCAAAATCCCCTGAGGCGATATTGATGTTTCGTAAAGAGAAATCTTACTCAGATTTGAAAATCCTATTGCCAACCTTAAATACGTTAAAAGCTCGTCATCTATAGCGTCTCCCGATAAATGAAGACGCGATGAAATCTTGAGAGATGAAAATGCCGATTTAGATTGTAAATATAATACTTTTAATTGCTCTTTAAGCTCACAAACTCTATCAAAGTAACTGCCCTCAATACTTATGCAGGTACATACACCTTGTTCTGTAAATTTTACTTTAAAGTAAAAGAAGTTTTTTTTCTTGTAAATGAATTTGCTGATAATTACCATTTAGATACCATAAGAAGTCTTGATATAATGAACTATCATCGACAGTCAATACTCCTAATTCTCCAGAATAATACCAAGACTCGCTATAGTATTTAAATCCTTCTTGATAAAGTGCAATTTCCACACATCTATCACGGTCAAAATCATAAGCAATACCTGAAAACAGTTTTTCTCGAAATAAAAATGGTTCAATTTCGTATTCAGATTCCAGTGCATCTGCATCAATTGCTATTAAAGATTGCTTTTGTGCAAGACACTCAAATACATAATCACCTTTATTAACACCATCGACAAATTGACAAACCCTGTCAACAACATCACCAACCATATAAAATGCGATGCCATTAAAAAGGGTCTCTTGATATAAATATCGGTTATTTTCAAGCTTAAGTGCGCTAGCTATGACCCTTAGCATTAATGTTTCTCCAATGACGCAGCCTATACAAAGTGTACCATCACACAGCAATCATGCTATGTTTCAATATTCCTGTATTTCGCTATACTTCATACAGGCTACCTATGCTGTCATACTCCAAGTCGCCCCAAAATACACTCACCCTTCATCAATCTACAACAAAACATTTGCAAAATTCCCCCTTCACCCCCATAAATGTGCAAATTTGTCTTTAATTTTGAGAAGCCCCATGAACGCACAATTGCAACAACAACTTGCTTGGTTAAGCCCTCAAGCCACCGTGTTAAAAAATATGCGTCGGGGTTTAGAAAAAGAAGCCTTACGCATGAGCAAAGATGGCATGATTAGCCAAACCGAGCATCCGCGTGCTTTAGGCTCAGCATTAACCCATCCACACATCACCACCGATTATTCCGAAGCCTTAATCGAGCTGATTACCCCTGCCACCAAAAGCATTGATGAAACGTTGGACTTTTTAGAAGACCTACATCGCTTTTGTTATCAAAATATGGGCGAAGAACGCTTATGGCTTAACTCTATGCCCTGCATGATTGGTTTAGAAGATAGCCAAATTCCACTGGCATATTATGGCGAATCCAATATTGGCAAACTCAAAACCTTGTATCGTCATGGCTTGGGCGTGCGTTATGGCCGCAAAATGCAAACCATTGCAGGCATTCACTATAACTTGTCATTCCCTAGCGAATTTTGGCAAGCATGGCAACAAGCCAGCCAAAACAACCAAGACCCTCAAGAATTTATTAACGAAAAATATTTTGCCTTAATTCGTAATTTTCAACGCCATAGCTTTTTATTATTGTATTTATTAGGTGCAAGCCCTGCGGTCTGTGCCTGTTTCTTATTAGGCCGTCAGCATGGCTTAGCCAGTTTAAGTGCAGGCACACTCTATCAGCCATATGCCACTTCTTTACGCATGAGCCGTTTGGGTTATCAAAATACCGTACAACGCGACTTACAAGTATCTTATAACCATCTACCTGATTATATTGATAATTTAAGCAATGCCATTCACACGCCCTATCCACCGTTTGCCGATATTGGCGTGAAAAAAGACGGCATTTATCAGCAAATGAATGCTAATGTCTTGCAAATCGAAAATGAATATTATGGTTTAATTCGCCCCAAACAAACCACTCAACGTGGCGAAAAACCTACCCAAGCTCTCAAAGCGCGTGGTATTGAATACATCGAAATGCGCTGTGTTGACCTCAATCCATTTAGCCCAATTGGTATTGATAAGCCAACCGCACACTTTTTAGAAGTGTATGCCTTACATAGCGTATTAAGTGACAGTGAGTTTTTTGCCGAAGACGAATACCACGAATTGTCTATTCGCCAAGAGCAAATGGTTGAGCAAGGCCGTGCGCCAGCCTTACAAGTCACCATCAATGGCCAAGCCGCAGACTTTAAAACACACGCCTTAACTTTATTAAATGAAATGCGTGCTGTTGCCTTAGTGTTGGATGAGTCTCATCAAACTACCCGTTACAGCGAATCTATCGACCAACAAATTGCTAAAATTGAACACCCAGAACTGACTTATGCCGCACAAGTATTGGCAGAAATGGCTAAACACAACAATAGCTTTTTTGCCTTTGGCGCAGCGATTGCCGAACAACATCGTGATTACTTTTTAAGTCAGCCTTTGTCGGCTGAGCGAGTGGCCTTGTTTACCGAGCAAGCGCAAGAATCCTTAGCTGCCCAAAAAGCGATTGAAGACAGCGATACGCTCAGTTTTGATGCATTTTTAGCAGAATATATTAAATAACTTGAGTTCGGGATAAGCCTACGGCTTTTTAGTTGAAATATGACTGTTTATAACGTCAAAGACACTGTTGGGACGTTGTGGTGCAACTGTTTGAGCCATGGATGGCGAGTTTTGCACCACGAAATGGTTTTGCTGACTTTGGCCGAAACCAAAGTCAGTCCCGCGGAAGGCGGCTGTCATAGGAGCTTGAAATAATTTCTATATAAAATTCAAGAAATTAACATTTTTTTATCCCGAACTCAGGTTAAATAACAGTATGCTTACTGTGGCTTACGTTATTTTGAGTTAGAAATAGTTTGTTGGAATGTTTTATGTAGTCCATGAGGTAATGCTAATCAGTTAAGCTTTTTACCGACTTCGACTCCGCTCAGTCAACGCAAAAACGTTCCCTGAGCGGAGTCGAAGGGTAGTTGTACCCATTTTTTCTTAACTGACCAGCATTATCTCAAGAAAGAACTTACTGCCGTTTTTTGAGAGCCATCACATGACGTTACCCTCACCACGACTAACCAATGTAGCTTTGTTTATTTTAAGCGGCATCAGCATCGCCTTTGCCTTGTATTTACAACATTTTCAGCATTTAGAACCTTGTCCACTCTGTATTTTTCAACGCTTTGCGGTGATTGGTATTGGCATAAGCGCCTTAGTTGCGGCTATTCATAATCCTGCCGTGTTAGGTCGGCGTATTTATGCAGGGCTGACCTTAGTTTCTACGGCATGGGGTTTAACGGTGGCAGGCCGTCATGTATGGCTACAACATTTACCTGCGGATGAAGTCCCTGCTTGTGGGCCGGGTTTGGATTATTGGATGGAGACTTTTCCCTTACAAGACGTGATTGCTAAAGTATTTAAGGGGTCGGGCGAATGTGCCAAAGTCGATTGGACGTTACTGGGTTTAAGTCTACCCGAATGGACATTGGCCCTGTTTATTGGGTTAGCAGTTGTCTCGGTATGGCAAATAGTACGTAAAGATTAGCCACCATGGATTCGCAACATGTTTGCTGACTGTAGGTCAGCAGTTCTCTCCGCTAAGTCTCTCACGAGACCTTAACTCCTCTTTTCAAGGTTAAGTTCCTCGTATACCCTATACCCTCTAAAATAAATGATAGGGTTTATCATGATTGCCTTCTACCGCGCACTGAGCGTCAGTGCTTTACTCAGTATGTGCTCGTTCAGTTATGCCGACGAGCCGCGCACGCTAATAGAAGCGGCATTTGGTCAAAGCCAAGCCAAAACCTTCTGTGATGATTTTGACAGTAACCTCTGTGAAGATACAGACCGTGCCTTTCGCGTCGGTGTCAGTCAACTCATTAACACGAATTTGCGCGCTAATTTTAGTTATATAGATTTTGGTCAATTTGAGATTAATGGGGCTAATAGCGTGGCTCAGCTACAAATCTCTGCCAAAGCGTCTGCGGTGGCGGCACAACTTGAAATTAACGCCCCTATCGCTAAGGCTGCGGTTTATATGCGAGGCGGTTTAGCCATTAGCTTTGTTGAGGTGAAGGCTTTTGGCCAAAATTTTCAACAAAATATCAAAGCCTCTTCCTCCGAAAACGATACCAGCCTAGACCCTATTTTGGGGCTTGGCTTTAGACTGCCACTCAACGAACATATTGGGTTGATGGGTGAGTATCAATTACTCATGGATGCGGGGAACGAAGAGACAACGGGTGAAGATGATGTGAGTTTTATGGGTGTGGGCATACAGGTGACCTTACAATAATTTGTTTACTCCTCTGTATCGTCTGGTGCTAGTTTAGCCACAACCACCGCTTTCTCTTGTTGTGTGTCATAACGGGTAATTTTTAGTAATACCCGTTCGGCAAGTTTGGCCTCAATGTCACGCATCACGCGTGCTTTGCGGCCATCGTCTAAACGCACCAAATAGGCTTTTTCGTACACTGTCTCAATCACGGCTGGCGCCTCATAGACACGAATAATTTTACCTTCATCCTTAAAAAATCCGCCTAGCCATAGCACGACTAAGGCCGACAATAACGCGTAAACTTTAGCAGAACGGTTATTAAAGAGGATTTTTGCAACTGTCATGATGGTTTTTTGAGTCCTGTTTGATACTGAGGACGTAATAACATTTGGCGTAACAGCCGCAAAGTTTGTTGGGGTTCATCAGCTAAATTATAGTTAAAAATCAGGGCAGGCATTAAACCTTCTGGCTCACCCCGTCCCGATAACTCAATCAGCGTTCCACCTTTGGCTAAAGGCGTTAAACGCCATGTACTTTGTAAATTTGTCATCCTGACACGTTTGACTTCGATAGGCAGAGACAAGGTGTAATTGGCTAAGGCTTCTACCTCAACACGCACCACGCCTGTTTTTGGTTCACGCATCAATAAGGTATGTAAGATGGCATCACGTTCGACAAAGGGATAAGGGAGTTTATAAACCGAGTATAACCAAAACTGATTCGGCTTTTTTTCTAACACTTTGACAAGTTTCAAGCGCGCTAACCATTGTGGCCATGCCGACACATCCGACAACACCGCAACCACCGTATCTATGGGCTGGGCAACCACCGTTTTAGCATAAAACTCATCATACGGACTGCTCTCTTGACTACGAGTATACACCTGAATTTGACGCTTATTGTCTGTTTTACTGAGTTGCCAGTCTGACGCCCATGCGATATTGCACAGACTGAGCAAACTTAACAAAATCACAAACAAAAATGGCATATTACTCTACTCGTGGCCACTCTCGGGCTAAGGCATGTTGTTCTGCTTCGGCTTGGCTGGCAAACACAGGGTGCATATTTTCAGCTAACCAGTATGCAAACGCATAGTAACGTACAGGGTCATCATCAGCATAATCCATAATACCGTGGCGTTTTGACCAATACACAATACGAAAGTCTGTCAAAGACTGGCCAATTAAAAAGGGAAAATAATTTTCATCTTGGCCTGTCAGTTGCCACATATCTTCATCTTGATATTGTTGGGCATAGGCGACAATTTGTTCGCTTGAAAGCTGCTGATGTTTGTAGTGTATAAACTGAGACATAAATTAAAAGAGGAATCGTGTAAGGGCTTGTTATAAAAGCAGGTTAAGGAGGACTCAGGCACAGAGGCGAATCTTAGCCAATTCAAATCGAGCCAATGTATTTCCTGTCTCAAATGTCCAACCATCGGGCATCGTTGATTTATAACCCAAGTCAACATCTAGAAAGGTTTGTTCTTTTTTAGTGATAATCGCCACGTTCCAATGTGTTTGCAATAACACCGCAATGTCTTGGAGAGTATGGTTTCCTGCCTTGATTAACCGCTTACATTCGCTGATGAGTATGGCGCAAGGAACAACATGCTCAAGATGAGTAGGCGTTTCAGCAGTGACCTTTTCAGATTGACCAACATAGACAAAGGCTTTCTCAGGGTGCAGTACATGCGAAAAGATTCTGGTGTGAAAACCTGTTTTTCTGTCACTGTGGTAGATGAGGTTGTGAAAATGATGAACCAATAATAGGCAAGTTTTATACACTATGTCGGAATGCTGCATGAATTGCGTCATCTCTGTATGCTCAACCTATCCAATTAAGGCCATGAGCTATGTGGCATCACTCATCTGGACTGTCTATTTTCTCATTAACTCAGGATGATATTTCGGATTAAACCAAACTTTGCCATCTTTACCAAACGCCCACACATTAGAGACTTCTTTAATCTGTGGCGGCAATTTTTCGTCACGGTTAGTCGCATGTAAATAGTGTCTAATGGCGGCACGCATACGCTGATGCCATATTTTTTTATCGGATTTTTCACTGTCACACTTACATATTCCACATTTTGGCGTATGACGTCTGGAGCGGCTCATTTTGATAATTTCCCCAATATGTGGGTTGACGCGGGAAACCCAGAAAACCCAAACAACAGGATGATGTTCGTTATGCGAATCCACATTGATTCAACGTGAAAGACGTTGACTATTCAAAACCAAAAATGCGGTTTAGTTATAGACTGCTGTGTAAGCCAACGCTCAAAATCTTGTCTACTAATAAACTCTTCATAGAGTAAATTAAAATTTGGCTCTATTTTGCTATCGCTTAATGCAAGCAGATGGTTAAATGCAGTAGCTCGCATAATCACAGGGAGTTGCCCCATAGTCGGACTATAACCCAAGCATGGCTCTCGACGTAATACAAACCGTCCCGACTGCCCACTCAACCAACGCGCATCTTGACTTTGTATTCGTAAGCCTTGCTTGATAAAGGCATAAGCCAGTTGACGAGCAATAATAAACTCATGTTCAAGCCGCTCCTTTGCCCATAAATAGCTAAGGTCCGCAAAACGATATGACTCTATATGATTATTAATATCCATATTGATATACGCCATTATCACAATCGTCGTTGTGCGTAGCACAGGCTAAGGAAAGAATCCCTCAACGTTCAAATAACATCATGGGTTTCGTTCCTCAACCCATGCTACTGAATATGCGCCAAAATACCATCCAACTCTTCAAATGAGTTATAACGAATCACCAAACGGCCTTGACCTTTTTTGTTGTAATCAATCTGTACGGCCGCTCCCAAAGTATCCGATAAACGCTGTTGCAGTTGTGCAACATTAGCATCTACGCGCTTATCTTCCACAGGTTTATCTTTCGCTGTTAATAAACTCCGCACCAAGGCTTCGGTCTGTCGTACCGATAAGCCTTTATCCACAATAAGACGAGCGGTTTCTGTTTGTTGTAATTCAGGTAAGGACAATAGCGCACGGGCATGCCCCATTTCTAAATCACCGTGTTCTAACAAGGTTTTGACTTCACGGGGTAAGGCTATTAAGCGCAATAAATTACTGACCGTAGCGCGGGCTTTGCCCACTGCTTCGGCAATTTGTTGATGGGTTAACTCAAACTCCTCTACAAAACGGTGCATCGCCGTTGCTTGCTCCATTGGGTTTAAGTCTTCACGTTGGATATTTTCTATCAATGCCATCGCCATCGCGGTATCATCTTGAATATCACGCACCACCGCAGGAATCGTTTCTAAACCTGCCATTTGGGCGGCGCGCCAACGGCGCTCACCTGCGACAATTTCATAACGCTGCTCCGCTAAAGGCCGTACCACAATGGGCTGCATCACGCCTTGTACTTTAATAGAGTCAGCTAATTCTTGTAAGGCTGTGGGATTCATATCCCGACGCGGTTGATAACGGCCACGCTGTAATTGGTCGAGAGGCAGTTGCTGTAGACTGTTAATCACCGCAGGCGCTGTGCTGTCAGCCTCAACGGCAGCAACGTCTTCACGAACTTGACGTACTGCACCCAGTAAGGCATCTAAACCCCGTCCCGTCCCTAAGCCTCGTTTTTTATTACTCATACCGTTTTTCTCTTTTTATCTTTTTTAATCAATTCCGCCGCTAAACTTAAATACGCAAATGCGCCGCGTGAGCCTTTGTCATAATACATCACAGGCACACCATGTGCAGGCGCTTCGGCCAAACGGACATTACGGGGAATCACCGTTTCAAATACTTTATCGCCAAAATGTTTGATTAACTCTTGTGACACATCATTGGCTAAGGTGTTTCGTGGGTCAAACATGGTGCGTAAAATGCCACGAATTTGTAAATGTGGATTTAATTTGACCGTCATACGTTCAATGGTATTGGTTAAATCGGCTAACCCTTCTAAGGCATAGTATTCGCATTGCATGGGAATGACGACACCGTCCGCAGCCACTAAGGCGTTTAAGGTCAGCATACTTAAGGAAGGTGCACAGTCGATTAAAATAAAATCATAGCTTTTTTTAATGTGCTCTAAGGCCTCTTTTAAGCGCAACTCACGACGCTCTAGGTCAAATAAGCTGATTTCTGCACCACTTAAATCCCGATTTGCCCCCAAGACGTCGTATTTGGCTTTGGGTGTTTTGTGAATCGCGACTTTAATGGGGGTATCCCCTAATAACACGTCATACACCGAATAAGATAAAGCATTTTTATCTACACCAGACCCCATCGTGGCATTACCTTGGGGGTCTAAATCGATTAATAACACGCGACGTTTCACTGCCGCTAACGAGGCAGCTAAGTTCACGGAGGTCGTCGTTTTACCCACACCACCTTTTTGATTAGCGATGGCTAAAATTTGTGTCATTTTGTGACTTCCTGAATACAAAAAATTGCAGTCTTCTCTCCCCTAATTTAGAGGGAGAGTTAGAATGGGGGCTTTTACCCACTCCTAGCACGCCATTCATAAGGAATCGGTAATTATGCTCGTCCCAATACCAATAAATGTCGGGCGTCATCTAAAAAAGGCACACGCAAGGGCGTTGATGATAACACGCGCATTGTGACAGGCATGTCATCTATTTCTGCTTGTGGGTATTGTCCTTTCATCGCCAACAATACGCCATCCTCAGCCAATAAATGTTCACACCATTGACAAAAATCTGCCAAACTGGAAAACGCTCGGCTAATGACTTGGGCTTGTGGCGGCAAATTGGCCTGCTCGACACGCGCATGATGTACACGGACATTGTTGAGTGCCAATTCGGCCACCATTTGCCGTAAAAAACGGGTTTTTTTGCTATTACTGTCTAACAAATCGACTTGTAATTGCGGTTGGGCAATCGCCAACACTAAGGCCGGAAAGCCCGCACCTGTGCCCACATCTAATAAAGTGTCATGTTTGAGATGAGGTAATACCGTGAGTGAGTCCAAAAAATGTTTAATGACAATATCTTTAGGCTCACGAATAGCTGTGAGATTAAAAGCGGCATTCCATTTTTGTAAAGCAGCCACATAACACTCAAGCTGGGTCATGGTTTGGGATGCAATAGTCAAGCCGAGTTGGTCAATACCTTGATGCAGTAGTTGTTGAGGCGTAGACATAATAGGATAAAATTTTAGACAGAGATAAGGTCAGGGGCAAAAATCGTTGCCCCTCAATCGTCAGCACGTGCGTTTAGCCCACCAATTTCATATTGGCTAAACCGCTCTTTTTCAAATAAATCATCAACAATGACACCGCCGCAGGCGTCACGCCCGAAATACGGCCAGCCTGTGCCAACGTTGCAGGTTTAATGGCTTTTAATTTGGCGCGTACTTCGTTTGATAAACCTTGTACACGGTCATAATCAAAATCTGGTGGCATCACCATTTCTTCGGATTGGCGTAATCTCGCCACTTCCTCTTGTTGACGATCAATATAACCACTGTATTTAGCACTGATTTCAATTTGCTCACCCACTTCAGGCGCAACGTGTGCCTCTGTTAAGCTGGCCAATTGTTCAAAGCTCACTTGTGGGCGTTTTAACAAGTCTAACAAATTGTTTTCACGCGCTAATTCTTGGCCAGTCATTTCGGTAAAGCGTTGCGCCAATTCGGTTTGTGGATGAATAAAGGTTTCTTTCATGCGTTGGGTTTGTTGGGCAATGGCTTCTTGCTTTTCGCTAAAGACACGCCAACGCACATCATCCACTAAGCCTAGTTTGCGACCAATTTCGGTTAAACGCGCATCGGCATTGTCTTCACGCAACAACAAACGATATTCAGCGCGTGAGGTAAACATGCGGTAGGGTTCTTTTGTACCCAAGGTAATCAAGTCATCAACCAATACCCCTAAATAGGCTTGGTCACGAGTTGGATACCAGCCCTCTTTGTCTTGGGCGCGTAAACCTGCGTTAATACCTGCTAATAAACCTTGTGCACCTGCTTCTTCATACCCTGTCGTGCCGTTAATTTGCCCTGCAAAGAATAAGTTTTTAATCACTTTGGTTTCGAGGGTATGTTGCAAATCTTGTGGATTAAAATAATCGTACTCAATGGCATAGCCTGGTCGAATAATATGGGCGTTTTCTAAACCTTTCATTGAGCGAACTAATTGAATTTGCACATCAAACGGCAAACTGGTGGAAATACCATTCGGATACAATTCGTGCGTAGTTAAACCTTCGGGTTCGATAAAAATTTGGTGTGATAATTTGTCGGCAAAACGATGAATTTTGTCTTCAATAGACGGGCAATAACGTGGGCCTACACCTTCAATCACACCTGTGTACATCGGTGAACGATCTAAACCACTGCGAATAATGTCATGGGTTTTTTCGTTGGTATGGGTAATCCAGCAACTGATTTGTTTGGGGTGCATCTCGGCATTACCCAAATAAGACATGACAGGCGTGGGTGTATCACCTGGTTGTTCGGTCATCACGCTAAAATCCACACTTTTGGCATCAATACGCGGCGGTGTGCCTGTTTTTAGACGGCCAACACGCAAAGGCAATTCACGTAAACGATGCGCTAAAGCAATGGACGGGGGGTCACCTGCACGACCACCACGGTAATTTTCTAAACCAATGTGAATCGTGCCACCCAAAAACGTGCCTGTGGTTAACACCACAGAAGTGGCAGAAAAATGAATACCTGTTTGGCTAATCACACCTTTGACGGTGTCGCCTTCGACAATCAAGTCATCAGCCGCTTGTTGAAAAATATCGAGGTTAGCTTGGTTTTCAAGAATGCTACGCACAGCCGCTTTATAAAGTACACGGTCGGCTTGGGCGCGTGTGGCGCGGACAGCTGGCCCTTTGCTACCATTTAATACCCGAAATTGGATGCCACCTTTGTCGGTGGCTAAGGCCATTGCTCCGCCCATTGCGTCAATTTCTTTGACTAAATGGCTTTTGCCAATACCACCAATGGCTGGGTTACAGCTCATTTGACCTAAAGTTTCGATATTGTGGGTTAATAATAGGGTTTGACAGCCCATACGCGCGGCAGCCAATGCTGCCTCTGTACCCGCATGACCACCACCAATCACAATCACATCATAAACTTTAGGATAACGCATAACACCACACCGCAATAAGAAACCATTAGGCACTATCAGCTTAGGTCTTACACGTTGAACGCGGGTTTGTGCATATCTCGCCCCATATTATTTGGAGAGCACAACCTACGCGAGCATTTGGCAAAATACGTCAGGCTTAAGCTGTAATTTAACCTAATATTATAGCGTGGGCATTGGCGATAGAGTTAGTGTTATTTTTATAGCGGCGGTTGGGGTTTGGCCTGTATGCCACAATCCACGTATCAACAGTTGACTGAAGGCGAGTCTTGGAAGATGCCTCCCATTAATAGGAGGCATGCTTTGAGCGGCAACGACGGGGCTTATTCGTCACTTCGGGTACATTCGGCAGCATTGGGTTCTATTTTACAACGTACCTTTTTGAGCACTTTCATCATTTTGGCATCATACACGCCCTCTTGTGTTAATTGTATGCGTGCTTGACGTAAGGCATCTTGATATTGACGTTCATGCTCAGGTTCTAAAATCATCCAATATTTTTTGGGGATTTGTGTTTCGGCAGTGTTAATGGTCAAAAATAAACGGTCTAGCATTTCATCTAAAAATTGCGAGGTAATGGAACGAAACGCGGCGACCCGATTATCTAAGTCATTCGTTTTCTTTTGTAGTAAATCACGGTTGATAATTAAACTGGCGGTCATTTGCATCACAGGCGTACTGTAAATACCGCCGTTATTGGCCAAACCTGTATGTAACTCATACGGCCAGTAGGCCACCGCAGGTGCGACAATCATGTCTGTTTCGCCTTTATTAAAGGCCGCCGTGTAGTGGCCAATATCGGCTGCCACCGCTTGTGTCCCCATTTTATTCATGGCTTGGCTTAAGGACACGTTCCAGTCTAAGACCGAGGCTTTTTTGTTGGCTAAATCTTTGGGGGTTTCCCATGTACGGTCACGCACATGCAAATATTGTGCACCTACAGGAAAAATACTGACGACTTGATAAGGGCCTGTAATGGTTAACGGCTCTAATTTGGGGTCGAATAAGGTTTTTAATAATAACCGCATATGCTGATAACTGGGAATCGCGCCGATGGCATCAACACTCCCCATAAACAGATTAAATTCACGCGCGCGTAAGGTGGGCATGACGGCTGCTTCGCATTTGCCTTCCTTAAAACTGTCTACCACTTGGCGTTCATTGGCCATGACCTTAAAATCGGCAATCATATTCCAACGGCGTGCAATTAAGGCTAAGTCTTTAGCTCGACTATAAAACTCACCACTTGTCCCCTGCATATCCAAGAAACAAATAGACACCTTTAAGGGCTTCGTAAACGCAGGCGGCAAGCCTTTGGCATTCGGTTTAATTTCTTTGGCTAACGGAATTAAATCGGCAGCTTGCGCAGGTGCTAGGGCCAATACACTGGTGGCGAGGACAAGACTGGATAGGAGTTTTTTGACAGACGGAAACATAAAATCATCCTTTTTTGTGCACCCATCACGGGTGTTTGTTGATAAATGCAAAAAGCAATTATTTTCTTTTAGTCATTAAGTAGTAGCAGGTTGCTTGGTTTATGGCAAGTTATACGCTGTGCGATTCATTCGACCTATCTCAGGTATATACCGACAAAACACCTTCCTCTCTATTGTTTAGACTTGCTATAAACGATAATCATCTGCTATGCGTAGTGCATATTCTCAGACTCTATCCCCCGAGGAGCGTTATGATGATTCGCGCTAAGATTCCCGTTAAATACAGTCGTTATGTTTTTGCCTTTTTGATGTCGTTACTGATGTCGGGCATTATGTCTTTTGTCATCACCACATTTAATATCGGTTTTGTGGATGGCCTGCTGTATCTATGGCTCCATGCATGGGGATTTGCGTTTATGGTCGCTTTTCCCAGCATTTTACTGGTCGTACCTTTGGTACAAAAACTCGTATCTTATCTCGTGGGCAATGAGTAAACTGCTCAGTTCACAAAAAAAACTGTTTATTACCATCAAATAATGTAACCTTGTTTAGTGTCATAGTCAGTATACTTTTGGAGCTGCCAAGAGACTGGCAGCCAGATAGATATCACTATTTTTTACCGCGTAGGGTATCGTGACAACAGTGATATTTGTCATGTATTTTTTATCTATGACCGAGGGTCTATTATTTGAGTCAGCGCCATGACTCACTAAGGAGTTCATTTATGACTGCTGCTATGTCCTATGCCCCAAGTTTTTATGTCCAATCTGACGAGGTACAACTGGCGGTTTATCAACGCGGTAATCCAGCGCAACCGACCGTCATTTTCATTCATGGCTATCCCGACAATCATGAAGTGTGGGATAAAGTCGTTGCTCTTTTAGAAGATGAGTTTCATGTCGTGACGTATGATGTACGCGGCAGTGGCGCATCCAGCCTTCCTAAACGTATTCGGGATTACACCTTAGCGAAATTAAGCCAAGACTTACAAGCGGTGATGAATGCCGTCAGTCCCGACCGACCTGTGCATTTAGTGGCTCATGATTGGGGTTCGATTCAAACGTGGGAGTCGGTGACAGACCCTGCACTACAACACCGTATAGCCTCTTATAGCACCTTATCGGGTCCGTGTTTAGACCATGTAGGCAAGCTGTTAAGACGATACATTAGTCAGCCAAATGCCGAACATTTAAGCTATATCATGAATCAGGCGTTGCATTCTTGGTATATTTTTATGTTCCAAGCACCTTTATTAGCGCCAACCATTTGGCGCGCAGGTTTGGCTAAGCATTGGCACAAGGTGTTGGCTAAGATTGAAAACGTCAAACATGCAGAACCCAATCCCAACCAACTGATTGATGGTGTCAACGGCATTCAGTTATATCGTGCCAATATGTTGCCGCGCGTACTGGCACCTCGTGCACGTTACAGTGCCGTACCCATCAATTTATTGGTTGCTTTGGATGACCATTTTGTACGTCCCCATTTATATAATTATTTAGAGGAATGGGCGCCCAATTTAGAGCGTACCGAGATTCAAGGTGGCCATTGGCAATTATTATTAGACCAACCCGAGGTCTTTGCTGACGCCGTACGCCAGTTTATTAAGCGCTATTAATGCGGTGATTAGACAGGTTGATTGGGGTTGTGAAAGCCCTCTTTTTAGGCTGGTACGGTCAGGCCGTCTTCTATTCTGCATGAAGAGTGACGACGGCCTAAGCGATTCTATGCTTGCATAAGCACTAGACTGAGCGCTGCTGTAAACGGCGCGTATTTACTAAATCTACTGCACGTGCACGCAATTGACCACAGCCGCCATCGACCTCTTGCCCTGCACTATTGCGCACTTTCGTAATCACCCCGCGACTGTGTAAATAACGCACTATGTCTATGATGCGTTGGCCGTCTGGCCGTTGATAATCATCACCTTCTAAGGCATTAAATGGAATCAAATTAAGGACGGCATACTTGCCTTTGAACAACCGTAAAATCGCGTCTAGCTCATCATCCCCATCGTTAACACCTTTGAGTAATGTCCACTGCACCTGAATAGGGTAGTTAACTAAGCGTGCATAAGATTCGCCTAATTCCAGTAGTTCTTCTGGACTAATAATGGGCGCTTTAGGTAATAAATGAACACGCAAATCGGCTTTGGTGGTATGTAAAGATAAGGCTAAGGCAGGCTTCACACGTAAAGTGGGTAAACGCTCAAAAACACGCCTATCGCCAACGGTCGACAAAACAAGGTTTTTATGCCCAATAAAGGCATCTGTTCCTAGTACATCAATCGCCTCTAACACATTATCCAAGTTGTGTGCAGGTTCTCCCATGCCCATAAAGACGACTTTTTTGACAGGTCGACGCCGACGGGCTTGTACAACTTGGGCAACCATTTCTAAACTGCTGACTTGGCGCAATAAACCACTTTTACCTGTCATACAAAAACGACAACCGACTGCACAGCCCACTTGTGTCGAGATACATACACCATCACGCGGCAATAAAACACTTTCGACCATTTGGCCATCAGGCAAGTCCAATAATAAGCGCACCGAACCATCATCGGCAGGATGCTCAGAACGGACGCGCGCAAGTTGGTCTAAATCATGCGTCAGTTGTGGCAGGCCTTGACGTACAGATAAGGGTAAGAAGGCTTCGGTATCACAACGGCGCGCACCCGTATGCAAGGCGCGTCCCTGTAACCACGCGCGTACAATGCGCTCGCGGTGTACGGCTTGTGCACCCAAGTTGCTGAGTCGTTGATTAAGGTCGGAGATATACATCAGCCTATGATAGCAGTAGTTGTCTTAATCTGCTATAAAGCTGTCACCCTTAGCCTGTATGGCTGAGCATTGACCATCAAGGAAGATGTGTCCGCGATGATTGCGCACCTCTTTTTTGAAGGGATATACCTAAAATAGGAGTGTGCATCCATGAATTATCCTAATCGTATTATCAAACTCGGTGAAACCGATGCCGAATTAGTCAAAGCTATCAAAGTACAACTTAATCAAAAATTAGTACTTGCCTCATCACAAGCCCTAGACACACAAAACCCTAACTTTGGTACTAGCACGAAACAAATGGTCAAGCTGTTTCAAAGTCGTTTTACCGACCATGAAGGTAATCCTCTAAAAATTGATGGCGAAATTGGCCTATTGACTTGGAATGCGTTATTTGAGACGGCGGCTGACCGCCAAAAACAGGCGGCAAGCGCCCTGTTAAAGCAAGTGATTGCGATGGCAACGGTAGAAAAGAAAAAGAATGTACGTGAGCACCCAAAAAACTCTAATCGAGGTAAAGAAGTAGACGCTTATTTACAACGTGCAGGTGCAGGCTTGGGTTTATCGTGGTGCTGTGCTTTTGTCTATTGGTGTTTTGATGAAGCAGCCAAAAAACTACAAAAAACCAATCCAATGATTAAAACCGCAGGCTGCTTGGCGCATTGGAATGGTGCGGGTAAAAAAGGGATTGCGCGTATTACCGCCGCACAAGCACAGGCTAATCCACAGTTAATCAAAGTAGGTATGGTTTTTATTATGGATTATGGCAAAGGTTTGGGACATACAGGCATTGTGATTGAGGTCAGTGACGGGTGGATTACGACCATTGAAGGCAATACCGATGCCAGTCTGAGCCGTGAAGGCGGTGGCGTGTATCAGTTAAAACGCAAAATCAATTCTATCAATAAAGGCTTTATTGATTACAGTAGCTTTTAAGATGTGCAAACAGGCGATGATGTGCGTCCTCATCGCCGTTTCTTAATTAAATAGAGAGTAAGGCTTGGTCGGTAATGACATGTAAACGGACATCGATATTTTGACGCGTTGCATTAGAATAAGGACATACCTGATGTGCACGTTCCACTAACAATTGGGCTTGCTCGAGTGGCATATTGGGTACATAAATTGTCAATGCCACCTCTAATCCAAAACCTGTGGCAATGGGGCCAATACCGACCGTACCTGTGACTTGACTATTTGACGGCATGGCCAATTTATCGCGCATAGCGACAAATTTCATCGCTCCTAAAAAGCACGCACTATACCCGCAGGCAAATAACTGCTCAGGATTCACACCATCGCCACCAAAGCCCCCCAATTCTTTAGGCGTGGTTAAACGTAAATCGACCATACCATCTCGCGTCACGGCGCGACCATCACGACCACCTGTTGCCGTAGCAGTGGCTTGATATAACACTTTATCTAAAGACATGACTTCTATCCTCTCTTGACGAACGCTGTACACGGACAGCAAAATAACTAATAAACAATTTAATAGCACACTACTTAATGCAAAAAGGACGGGCATGATTGTCCCCTCCCTCTAATTGGCCGCATGGGCAAATAAGGCCGAACGGACAATTTCTAGCTCTCTGCGTAGACTTTGTAGATGCTCTGGGTCACGCTGGATGGCGGCAATCATGCATGAGGGCACGGCTTGTGCTAACGCATGTAAATCGTTGCCCATTGGCGTTAAATTAATAATGACTTGCCGCTCGTCCTGCGTCGAACGCTGACGGGTAATTAAGCCCATAAACTCCAAACGTTTTAACAAGGGGGTTAAGGTAGCAGAATCTAAAAATAAACGCTCACCAATACCCGAGACGGTTTGCTCATCTTGTTGCCACAGCACCAACATCACCAAATATTGCGGATAAGTCAAACCCAATGGTTTTAGGACTTGGCGATAGGTTTTGTTGAGTGCCAACATCGTTGAGTAGACAGCGAAACAAAGTTGATTTTCTAAAGCCAGCGGATTAGACATGACAACACCTTAATATATAATGCGCTAATATATAGCACACTATATATTATCTTGCAATTTTTTTAGTTATTCTTTGCTTAGACTTATGTTGGCTGCGCCATACGTTGCATACGAATGGCATCAAACGGGCAAACAAGATGACACTTTGCACAACCCGTACACTGTTCAGGGCTATGTAAAACAGCGGTTTTTTTACCCCAACCTTTGGGGTGCGTATTATCTAACCATAGGACATGGGGCGGGCATGCAGCCACGCAACGGCCACAGCCTGTACAACGTGTGGTGTCAACCACAGCTAAGGCGACTGCTTTAGGCTGTAACTCACTGATAGTATGCGTGGGAATACGCGTCACAGACATGGATAAACTCTATATCGTTCACACACTCTGCCTGTTATAACACACCGTACTGCCCTTACACACTTAAATGTGCTTGCACGATATCGTCTGTGAGTTGGCTAATTTCGCCTTCGGCAACCAACCGACCTTTATTGAGGATATGAAAGTCCGTAGCATAGGCACGCGCAAAGGGTAATTTTTGCTCTACCAATAACACGGTAATACCTAACTGATGATTGAGTTTACGAATCACCTCACCAATATCTTTGACGATATTGGGCTGAATGCCTTCGGTCGGTTCGTCTAAAATGAGGAGTTTAGGGTCTAACACTAAGGCACGGCCAATAGCTAACTGTTGTTGTTGTCCACCCGACAAATCACCACCACGTCGTTGACGCATGTCTTTGAGCACAGGAAACATATCGTAAATATGGCTAGGAATGTGTTTGAGCTTATCTTTACGGCCACTCAGTGCGATTTTCAGATTTTCTTCAACCGTCAGTAACGGAAAAATTTCTCGTCCTTGCGGCACATAGCCTATGCCTAAACGCGCACGTTGTTCTGTGGCATATTTATTGAGGTTTTGATTGTCAAACCAAACCTCTCCTGTTTTGTGTGGTAATAGCCCCATCACGCATTTTAAGAATGTGGTTTTGCCAACACCGTTACGCCCCATTAAACAAGCGCAGGAACCTTGACGAATTTTTAAGTCAATATCCCATAAAATATGGCTTTGGCCATAAAACTGATTGAGACCTTCAATGCGTAGCATGATGTTATCCTGATTTTCTAAGACCCATGACGGTGGACGTTAACACTGTCTTTACTCGCCTAAATACACTTCTATCACTTTAGGGTTGGCTTGAATTTCGTCCATAGAGCCTTCGGCTAATACTGAGCCTTGATGCAATACGGTGACGGTACGCGCAATAGAACGGACAAACGCCATGTCATGTTCGACCACAATCACGGAATGTGTACCTGCTAAGGAGACTAAAAGTTCGGCTGTACGTTCGGTTTCTTGACTGGTCATACCTGCAACAGGTTCATCCACCAACAATACGCGCGGGTTTTGCATTAGTAACATGCCAATTTCTAACCATTGTTTTTGCCCGTGTGACAAAATACCTGCCAATCGATGCGGAATCTCTTGTAAACCAATCAAGGCTAAGACTTCCTCAATTTGGTCACGTTGCTCACCTGAGAGCTTGTGCAACAAACTCGCCCAAACACTTTTATTGGACGACATGGCTAACTCTAGATTTTCAAATACCGTTAAGGCTTCAAACACCGTCGGCTTTTGAAACTTACGACCAATGCCAACATTAGCGATTTGCTGTTCGTTAAGTGTCAATAAATCAATACGTTGCCCAAAAAACACCGTGCCTGAATCGGGTCGGGTTTTGCCCGTAATCACATCCATCATGGTCGTTTTGCCTGCGCCATTCGCGCCAATAATGCAACGTAACTCACCGTCATTGATGTACAGCGATAAATTATTGAGCGCCTTAAAACCGTCAAAACTGACAGAGACGTCTTCTAAATACAACACAGGCCCGTGTACGGTATCGACCAATAACGGACTGTCTAAATCCGATGTCATATTGACGGGTACACGTCCTTTGGTGGCGGGTTTTGCCGATGTAGACCAAATCATGGTTTCACCTCTTGCACAGGAGCAGATTCAGAATGCTTAGACATATCTTTGGCAGGTCGAATCATTTGCCATAACCCCACTAAGCCCTTTGGCAAAAATAAGGTGACTAAAACAAACAATGCACCTAAAGCAAACAACCATGCTTCGGGATAGGCCGATGTAAACCACGTTTTGGTAAAGTTGACCGCAAATGCGCCAACGACTGCACCATAAAGCGTGCCACGTCCGCCCACCGCCACCCAAACCACTTGCTCAATGGAATTTAAGGGGGCAAATTCACTGGGATTAATAATGCCTACTTGCGGCACAAACAAAGCACCTGCAATACCTGCCAAGATTGCCGAAAACACAAACAACCATAATTTATAGGATTCGACGGCATAACCACAAAATCGGGTACGACTTTCGGCATCACGGATGGCAGTAATCACCCGCCCAAAACGCGAGCTGATTATCCAGCGACAGGCCAAATAGGCACTGGCTAAGGCCAAAACAGATGCCAAAAACAAGGTAATACGCACCGTATCACTGGCCAACGAATAACCTAAGATATCCTTAAAATCGGTTAAGCCATTATTGCCACCAAAGCCCATCTCATTTCTAAAAAAGGCTAACATGAGGGCAAAAGTTAAGGCCTGAGTAATAATGGATAAATACACCCCCGTGACTCTTGACCTAAACGCTAACCAACCAAAGACAAACGCCAGTAAGGCAGGGACTAACACTACCATCAACATGGCAAAAGCAAAGTTGTCAAAGCCATACCAATACCAAGGTAGTTCTTGCCAGTTAAGGAACACCATAAAATCAGGCAATTCTGGATTACCATATACGCCACGTTCACCAATTTGACGCATTAAGTACATGCCCATGCCATAACCACCCAAGGCAAAAAATGCACCATGCCCTAAGGATAAAATACCGCAGTAGCCCCAAATCAAATCCAGCGATAAGGCCAATAAGGCATAACATAAAAATTTGCCTAATAAGGTCACGGTATAACTAGAGACATGCCATACCGAGTCCGCAGGAACGGCTAAATTTAAGATAGGAATAAAGATGGCGAGTAAAGCTAACACTGCCAGCAATACCATACCGCCTTTGTCGTGGCTAAATAAGCGTTGTGTCAACATATTAAGACTCCACTGCCCGACCTTTTTGCGGGAATAAGCCACGCGGTCTTTTTTGGATAAAGAGGATGATAAACACCAAGACCAACACTTTGGCTAGGACTGCACCGGCATAAGGCTCTAAAAACTTATTGGCAATGCCCAAACCAAATGCCCCGACTAAGGTCCCCCATAAATTACCCACCCCGCCAAACACCACCACTAAAAAGGAGTCAATAATATAGGCCTGCCCCAAATTGGGCCCGACGTTGGTAAGCTGTGATAAGGCTACTCCTGCAATGCCTGCAATACCTGCACCTAAACCAAAGGTTAAGGCATCCATCCAGTCGGCACGTACACCGACTGCACGCGCCATCGCACGATTTTGGGCAACCGCTCGTAGTTTCAAGCCCAATGCGGTACGTTTTAGTACCACCAGCAGGACAAAAAACACGGCTAACGCAAACAATAAAATATACAGACGATTGTAGGTAATCGACCAAACGGGATTGATTTCTAAAGAGCCACTCATCCATTCAGGAGAAGCAACCGCACGATTTAAGGGAGAAAAAATAGAACGTACGGCTTGCTGTAAAATCAAACTAATACCAAAAGTCGCGAGTAGGGTTTCGAGTGGTCGGCCATATAAAAAACGAATCACACCGCGCTCAATAGCGATACCCACTAAACCCGCCACAATAAAGGCAGCAGGAATAGACAACACCAAACTCAAGCCTAAGTGTTGTGGCATCAGTTGTTGTAAAACATAGGTGGTATACGCGCCTAGCATCATCAGCTCGCCATGCGCCATGTTAATCACCCCCATCACCCCAAAGGTAATGGCTAAACCAACGGCTGCGAGTAATAACACCGAACCTAAACTGAGACCAAAGAAAATATTTTCAGCGACTTGATAGGCTTTAATTTGTTGCTGCGTTTTGGTGAGTGCGGCTTGTGCTTTATGTTTGACCGTCGTATCGGCATCGTTATCGGCCATTTCTTGTAAACGGGCACTGACTTCGGGATATAAAGAGCCCGTCAATTTTTCAATCGCTTGTAAACGTAAACTGAGCTCTTCGCTTTGTGATAAAACCAGACCTACTACGGTCGTTAATAAGGCTTTGACATCACTCGCCGACTCTTGGCTGATTTGCTGTTCTAAGATGGGTAATAAATTGCTATCGGGTTGATTACTAATTAATTGTTTGGCCGCCGCTAAACGCAGTGACTTATCGGGCGAGGATAATTGTAAACGCGCAATGATTGTGCGTAGTTCCCCGCGTAAGGCGTTGTTTACACTGACCATATCTAAGGTAAATTGCGAAACCGTACCTAGAGGTTTTGCGGTCAAGGCATCGGTAACGATAGGGTCATCCCCTTCTGTGGCGACAATCACCAGTTGACTGGGTTGCGTCATGTTGTAGTGTAATTGTCCCTCTAATAGAGCCGATAAAATAGGCAGTACTTGCGACTCTTGACGAAGGGCTAATTGTTGAATAATTAAGGCCTTTTGCTCGAAATCCTCAGCCGTCACCAGCTGACCTAAAAGGTTCGGTAGGTCGTTAGCAGGGGCAACTACGGCAGCGCTGGTGGCAGGTGTTGCCACGTCTTCGGCATAACTATACGCAGTGTTTAATAACAATAAACACCATAACGTCATTATCCGTATCAAGGTATTCACAGACGTCCCCTTGGGTAAAAAGCATCATAGCTAATTATGCAGAGATGATGCCAATCTATTGGCAAGCCTCTCTTGCGCCTCAGACTAAGACGAGCAAGAGAGGAGTTTTGACAAAAATAACGAAGGTTGTTGTGTGTACTAACTACAGTACACACCGTATTGGAAGATTAGTAAACTTGGCCAGAACACTTCTTAGTAACCATGTTGTAGTTACCACACTTTAACTTAACCCAATCTGCGACAATATTTTTGCTGTCGGGTAAAAAGTCAGACCATGCATCACCTGGTACTAAGTCTTTGGTTTTCCAGACCGTAGCGATTTGACCATTGGCTTGAATCTCACCAATCAAGACGGGTTTCGTAATATGGTGGTTTGGTAACATTTCGGACATGCCACCTGTTAAGTTAGGCACTTTGACACCAATAATGGCAGCCGCTACTTTGTCTGTGTCAGTAGATTTGGCTTTTTCGACCGCTTTTACCCACATATTAAAACCAATCACGTGGGCTTCCATGGGGTCGTTAGTCACGCGTTTTGGATTTTTAGTAAAGGCTTGCCATTTTTTGATAAACGCGGCATTGGTTGGATTTTTTTCGCTCATGAAATAGTTCCATGCGGCTAAATGTCCTACCAATGGCTTGGTGTCGATACCAGATAACTCTTCTTCACCCACCGAGAAAGCAACCACAGGAATTTTCTCAGCCGAGATGCCTTGATTACCTAACTCTTTATAAAAGGGGACGTTGGCATCACCGTTAATGGTGGAGACAACGGCTGTCTTTTTGCCTGCAGAACCAAATTTTTTGATATCGGCGACAATACCCTGCCAGTCAGAATGACCGAATGGGGTGTAGTTAATCATAATATCTTCGGTTTTAACGCCTTTGGCTTTTAAGTAGGCTTCTAAAATTTTATTGGTGGTACGGGGATACACATAGTCTGTACCTGCTAATACCCAGCGTTTAACACCTTGTTTCATTAAGTAGTCAACCGCAGGAATGGCTTGTTGATTCGGCGCTGCGCCTGTATAAAACACGTTTTTAGACGACTCTTCGCCTTCGTATTGCACAGGATAAAACAATAAGCCGTTTAACTCTTCCACCACAGGTAATACCGATTTACGCGAGACCGATGTCCAGCAACCAAAAATGGCGGCGACTTTGTCTTTTTGAATGAGTTGACGGGTTTTTTCGGCAAATAAGGGCCAGTTAGAGGCTGGGTCAACAACGACTGGCTCTAGCTTTTTACCTAATAAACCGCCCTTTTTATTTTGCTCATCAATCAGCATTAACATGGTGTCTTTGAGCGTGGTTTCGGAAATGGCCATCGTGCCTGATAAGGAGTGTAAAACGCCAACCTTAATGGTATCAGCCGCTTGTACGGTAATACTGCTCATGGCTAAGGTGGCGGCAATCACGCCTGAAGATAAGGTTTTTAGTAAGGTTTTCATGTGTGTTCTCTCCGTGGTTTCTTTCTGTCGTTATCAGTATTAAAGCGTCATCAACTGAACACCCAAACCAATCGAGCTATCGTCATAGCCTGTTTCTGAATAGCTATGGTCTAAGTAAAACAAGCTCACTTTGGCATTAAAGGATTTAATGATGTAATTCAAATTCAGTTCGGTAGTATCTACCTCTAAGCCTTTACCGCCTGCGAGGGCATCTAAACTAGAAGTACCAAACTTTCCTAAAACTTGTACTTTGCCAACGCCCATCGGTTGTGGTAATAAATAAGAGCTCATCAAATACCAGCTATCACCACTAGAGGCATCAGCAATAGGAGGTACTGCTGGCGTTGCATTAGGGTCGCCTTTAGCAAAAAAACCACCATATCCTCCCAATTTATCGTATTTGATGTATTCACCCTCTACGGTAAATGCCCCACCGCCTGCCACTTTTTTCTCCATCAAAAAGTCAATATTGCTGGTACTATTGCCGTCCACCGAGTTCACAGCAGCACCCACAGCTAAGATATCTTTGTCGCCCAAATACGTCCCATTAATGTAATAACCAGGTTCTGCTTCCCAAAAATTGTACTGCACACGCGCAGCCGTCATCATTTTATCGGCATCGGGCGTACCTGCCTTGGTGGATGGAATATCAAATAAACCCGCCGAGATTTTTAGTTTTTTGTCGGCAAAATCACCCCAGTAGGCGACACCATCAGCACGACCAAAGGTAATAAAGGGATAACCGTCTTGTGTGCCATCGGCGGCAAAATTCCAGTTATTCGAGAAATAAGCACCATAACTATTAGCACGGTCGGTCGGAGGTAAAAAACGTCCCATCCAAATGTTCATGGTGGGTGAAAACTCAAACTGGGCAATGGCATCTTGTAAGGAAACAGCTTGTGAAGAATCTAACTCCGAAGAAAAGCTAAACTTGACGGTATCGGTAATTTTACCGTTGACATAAAAACTCAAGCTGTTCAGGTTAAAATCCATCACATCTGGCCCAGCATCCGTACTGGTAGATACCACACTCGTGCGCAAGCTGGCTGTCAGTGTGGTTTCGGGTAGTTTAATTTCGGCGGCTTGAGCAACGTTGCCCAAGGTGGCCAAGGCAATCGAGGCCATCAGCAAGGTTTTACCGCGATTTAATACAAACGTACTCAGCATGATCTATCTCCATTGACGACCATCAAAATACGAGGAGTTGGTCAATTCTCCCCGCAGATACGGCTTTAAGCCATGTTCATTCAGACACGCATCGCAAGGCTCACGTGGCTGTATCTCTGCTTAGACTTGACGCTGCATTCGCGATAAATTCTGTCTTCCTGTGCTTTACTGCTTTTGTCCATTAAAAGGAAGTAAGGCTCAGAATTCAGCTTGCACAGTCTTAGTCCTACGAGTCTTCTGCCGCAAAGGGATTACGGGCACTATGCAACATATGAATAGTGATTTTTCGTACTTCGGCTTTGCTGGCTTCAATATGTGTCTTTAATAGACGTTGGGCTTGCTCTACCCGACGCGTTAAAATGGCACCCAAAATTTTGCCGTGTTCCATATAGGTGGCTTCGATACGCGCCATCTTGCTAAAGTCCAAACGGCGAATAATGCGGATACGTTCGGTAATCGCTTGATGCATCTTGGCCATTTCTTGATTACCCGTTGCCGCAACCAACATGTGATGAAACCGTTCATCTAACACGGCAACCGTTTGTGGGTCTTGAATACGTTGCTCAGGCTCTACCAACCAAATGCGTTTTAAGTCTTCCAACAAACTGGATTGAACCTCTTGCTCGCACAGTTTTTTGACGGCAGCTAATTCCAAAATGATGCGCACATCATAAATTTCTTCAAAAAACCGAAAATCAAAGGGTTTGACTTGCCAACCACTGCGATACAGCACATCCACATAACCTTCACGTTGCAAACGAAAGAGTGCTTCACGTACGGGTGTACGGCTCGCCTCCATACGTTCGGCCACTTCGTTTTCGGTAAAGCGGTCACCTGGTAAGAGTTGAAAATCAAAAATTTCATCTTTCAGTCGGGCATAAATACGTTCAGCCAGATTTTCGGGGGTTTCCTTACGTCGTATGGCGGTAACAGGGTTCACATGGCGGGTGTTGTGCGTCATCGCGGCATCCTCAGGGCAGTTAGAGAGCCAAAGTGTAACCCGTTTATACAGGCCTCGCTGTGGATATCTACTGGGTTCAGAATCCAAATGACTGTTGCCATGTTTGGCGCTCCTAAGCCACGTCAGTTTCAATGTCTAACAAGGCATCACCCGCGGCAATGGCACTACTTGGTCGACAATGCAGACTTTTGACTGTGCCACTGACCGAGGCGTAAATGGGAAACTCCATTTTCATTGCCTCTAAAATCACTAAGGGCTGCCCCGCTGCTACGCTATCCCCTACATTGACTAATACTTTCCACACACTGCCAGAAATGTCTGCGCATACCCGTTGAATATTGTCATCGTCTAACACCTCTGCAATCAGTTCGGTTGTTTGACTGGTGCTGCTCGTCGTTTCGTTCTGCCACAGCGCAACCTCTTGCTGATAGGCCACGGCTTGTTTAGCCTTAAATTCGGTAATACTATCGGCATGGGTGACTAAGAACTGCTCGTAATCGGCTAAGGCAAATAACTCTTGTTCAATACGAATCTGTGCTTTGCCTTCGCGAAAATTGTCACGAAACGCGGTCAACTCCGCTTCCGTGACGGGATAAAAACGCACTTGGTCGAAAAAGCGGAGCAACCAAGGCGTGCCAAAATCGAATTGGGTATTTTTGAGAAATTTGTTCCAGATGGGCAACGTACGCCCTACTAATTGATAACCACCCGGCGAATCCATGCCATAGATACACATATAGACCCCACCAATGCCTACCGTCCCTTCGGCAGTAAATGTGCGAGCGGGGTTATATTTGGATGTCATCAGGCGATGACGTGGGTCAACAGGGACGGCACAGGGTGCGCCCAAATACACATCACCCAACCCCAAGACCATATAACTGGCTTCATAGACAATTTTTTCGACTTGTTCACGGCTATCTAAGCCATTGATACGTTGAATAAAATCGACATTGTTCGGCAACCAAGGAGCTTCTGCTTTGACCGTTTCCCGATAACGGGTGACTGCGTCTAAGGTGGCAGAATCTTCAAAGGCTAAAGGCAAATACACGACCCGTGTTGGTACGGTCATTTGGTCGACAGCGGGCAAGCGTTCTTCTAAGGCAAGTAATTGTTCGATTAACGCACGTTGATGTACCACACGACTGTCATAACGAATTTGTAAGGAACGTACACCGGGTGCTAATTCATGAATCCCTGCAATAGGATGGGCTTTGAGAGCTTCCATCAGGGCATGAATACGGAAACGCAAACGTAAATCAAGGACGTTTTGCCCATATTCGAGGAGGATATATTTGTCGCCTGCTTGGCGATAACACACCGCAGGACGGTCAGCTTGTGCAGCTAACTCAGCCACCACACAGCTTGCTGTGGCATTGAGCACAGGCTCTTTAGGGCTAAATAAATGGGCTAGATACTGACTAATATTACGCCATAAGCTCGTTGTCGTTTCACTGACAACGGGTGCTGCCAGAGCAGCTATCGCTTCATCTTGTTGTTGCTCTAAGGCTAAGGCTTGGTCAAAACTTAAGGCTTTAAAGTAAATTTTATCACCCGGTTTGACTTGACCTACTTTCCATAATTCCGCTTTGACAATGGTCGCCAAACAAACAAAACCACCTAAACTGGGGCCGTCACAGGTCAAAATGACAGGCGTGTCACCCGTAAAATTAATACTGCCAATCGCGTACTCACAGTCATGGATATTAGAAGGATGTAAGCCTGCTTCTCCACCATCCACACGCGCCCATGTCGGTTTTGCACCGACTAAGCGCACACCTAAACGGTTAGAGTTGTAATGTACTTGCCACGGCTCAGCAAAAAACTGGTCAACAAATTCAGGAGTAAAAAAATCAGAAGCACCGTGAGGACCGTATAACACACCAATATGCCATTCTTGGCCATAAGTTGGAATCAATGCTGTCGGGGCTGGTGCAGGCTCCGCAATAGGTTGAGGGGTGTTGGTGGTAGCAAGCTGGCTGGTATTCATTGCCAACATATCGCCTACTCTCAGGGTACGCCCCGCGTGTCCGCCAAATTGCCCCAAGGCAAACGTGGATTTGCTCCCTAAGTAGTCAGGTACATCTAAGCCCTGCCGAACTGCAATATAAGTACGACAGCCTGAGCTAACGCGTCCCACTTTTAAGACTTGTCCTGAGCATACTGATAACGGTGTCCAAAAATTGACTGGCTGCCCGTCTAAGGTAGCAGGTGTTTGCCCACCCGTTAGGGCAATGATGGCGTCACCATGGAAACGTAAGGTGGGCCCTTGAATGGTGGCTTCTATACCTGCTGCCGACGGATGGTTACCGACAATACGATTGGCTAGTCTAAAGGCATAGTCGTCCATTGCACCTGACGGTGGTACGCCAATATCCCAATACCCAAAACGGCCAGTATCCTGAACACTGGTATACGTCCCTGCCTCCAACACCTCAATTTGACGGGTTTGATAATCAAAACTTTCTAAGAAACGCGTGGAAATTTGTGCCAAGTCAAAAGCGGAACTCGCAATGATTTGACGAACATAATCTAAATTAGTGGCAATGCCATATAAACGGGTATTGGCTAAGGCTTGCTGCAATTTTGCAATTGCATCGGCACGGTCAGTCCCTGTGACAATGACTTTGGCTAGCATAGGGTCGTAATAAGGTGACACCTCTGTGCCCGTCGCTACCCAACCGTCTATGCGTGCCTCTGCTGGAAAAACAACTTCCGTTAAAGTGCCTGGTGAAGGCTGGAAATTTTTTAACGGGTCTTCGGCATAAATACGTACTTCAATGGCCGCACCAACAGGCGTAGGCAAGGAGGCAAAGCTGGGTGGCTCGCCTGCGGCGGTTAAAATCATCCATTCAACCAAATCAATGCCTGTCACACATTCGGTAATGGGATGCTCAACTTGTAAGCGGGTATTCACCTCTAAGAAATAAAACTCATCGCGTTGACTGTCATAAATAAACTCGACAGTACCTGCGGACTGATACGCCACGGCTTTGCCCAAACTCACGGCAGCCGCTAGTAAGGCCTCGCGGGTTGCTGCGGGCAGATTGGGGGCTGGCGTTTCTTCGATGACTTTTTGGTTACGACGTTGCACCGAACAATCACGTTCACCCAAAGCAACCACATCGCCCAAACCATTACCAAAAATTTGCACTTCAACATGACGCGCTTGGTCGATGAATCGTTCTAAAAAAACACCGCCATCATTAAAGAAGTTTTTTCCTAAGCGTTGTACAGAGTCAAAGGCCGTGCTCAATTCATCCGCGTTATAACAGCGTGATAAACCAATACCCCCTCCCCCTGCTGTACTTTTGAGCATGACGGGATAGCCTAGTTGCTCGGCAGCATGGAGTGCTTCTGCTAAGGAAGATAATAAACCCGTTCCTTTTGCTAACGGCACGCCTGCGTGTTCGGCCAACTCACGGGACGCATGTTTGAGACCAAACTGACGCATTTGAGCAGGCGTTGGCCCTACAAAGACTAAGCCTGCTGCGGCACAGGCTTCGGCAAAGGCGGCGTTTTCGGACAAAAAACCATAACCAGGAATAATCGCCTGTGCGCCACATTGTTGCGCTAAAGCAATAATTTTATCGCCACACAAATAACTCTCATTAGGATTACTGCCACCTAATAAAAAGGCTTCATCAGCAACACTCACATGCAAACTGTGTTTATCTGCTTCGCTATAGACCGCAACGCTGCCGATGCCCATCTTTTTTAAGGTTTTGGCAATACGCACCGCAATTTCGCCACGGTTAGCAATTAATACTTTTGTAAACATGAAATGCGGACTCCTTATGGCTTATTTTTACTGGCGATAAATGCGCGCCAGCCGCCAAATTCGCTGATGTTTTGTGCCTTAGCCAATGCCCAAGGCTCACAAATAAAACCTTTCACTTCACGGCCATCGGCTAACAACAAGGTGCCTATCCCCAATGGCGCAGGAATCAGACTGACAAAAGAACCAAAATGTGCGACTGGCATCGACCATAACTCAACGATAATGGCGCTACCTTGACCAGACTCTACACGCAATAAACCTGGTTTGGGCGGTGTGGTTTCGGCAAGGGCATATAACTGATAGCAGTCAGCCGTGGTGGTTTGTTCTAACAACACAGCACCACGTTCTTGCAATTGATAATTGAGTGGCATACTCGTTAAATGTGCACCAACCACCGCTAATGTCAGATGTGGGACAGATAAGGGTTGAGCAGGTGTCAGAGGAATATGAGCCAAGGTTTTTTGCAAAGCACCCGTTGTCCACGGTGCCTCTTGTTGCCAACGGCGGCCAAATTCAGCCAATTGTGCGTCATGCCATGCAGGCGCAATCAGTGTGATACCAAAAGGTAAACCATCTGCACGTAAACCCGCGGGTAAGGCCAACGCACAACCGTCTAATAAATTAACAAAATTGGTATATGTCCCTAACTGACTATTCAGTGTAATGGGGTCTGCCAATACGGCTTCTTGGGTATAAATACTGGCGGTTGTTGGGACTAACAAAGCATCTACATCGGCGTATATTTGAGCGACGGTACGTTTTAATTCAGCGAGTCGATATTGTCCCTTAAAGGCTTGCACTGCCGATGTCGTTTGTGCCTGTTCAATAATGCCACGTACTACGGGATGAATGGTGTCAGGCTGCTTTGCAAACCATGACTCTAAGGCAGCATAACGCTCCGCTAACCATGCTCCCTCATACAATAAGGCGGCTGCTTGTTGAAAGGGTTGAAAATCGACTTTTTTTAACACGACACCTAAGGCAGTGAGTTGGCTGAGTGTGCGCTCAAACGCCTGTTGCGCGAGTTCATCGCCAAACCATTGCAAGGGTTCAGGAACAGCAAAGGTAATTTGTTTAGGCAATGCGCCAACAATCGCATCGGGTAAGGGACGGGAATAGGGGTCTTGCTCATCATACCCTGCCGCTAAACGCGTGACATAATCGGCATCATCCACACTCAGAGCAAATACAGAGACACAATCCAAACTACGACAAGCAGGAAACACACCTTTGGTACTCAACCAACCACAACTGGGTTTTAAGCCGACAATGTTATTCAAACCTGCGGGTACGCGACCAGACCCTGCGGTGTCTGTGCCTAGAGCAAAAGGAACTAATCCCTTAGCGACAACCACTGCCGAGCCAGAACTCGAACCCCCACTAATAAAATCAGCATTAAAACTGTTATCAACGACACCATAAGGCGAACGTGTACCTACCAACCCTGTCGCAAATTGGTCTAAGTTGGTTTTACCCATGACCACTGCACCTGCGGCGATTAACTTCGCCACGACGGTGGCATTATCTGATGCGGGATAGGCAAACTCTGGGCAAGCGCAGGTTGTCGCAAATCCCACGACATCTATATTGTCTTTAACCGCAAAGGGAATACCAAATAAGGGTAACTGCTTGAAATCCCCTGCTGCTTGTGTGAGGCGATGTTCTAGACTAATCAGGGCTTGTGTCAAAGCCTCCTTGCTCACTAAGGAAATCCATGCTTTATCATCCATAATCTCTAAGGTTTCTAATAGGGTCATTAGCAAAGTTGTTGGCTTTGCTCCTTGACGGTAGGCTTGTTGCCACTCTCCTAAAGTCCAGCCAGTCGTTGTTAACATCTGCTCTACTCTTTTGTATTCCTACTTGTATACAAGTTTGTATAGCAGAACTCATGCCAACTTTTGACAACGTAACATCAAAATAAATTAAATAATAAAAATCAAACACTTAAAAATAAAAAACAAAATTTGCACTAACAATAAGCTGCCAAAAAATAGTTATCGCATACTAATAGGACGGATTATCCAAAACATATTGCACCGTGATGCAGCAAAAAAGAAAAAAGGCGAACTTTTTGGGTTCGCCTTTTTATGAAGGGGTCAAGAGTTTAGGAACTATGACCAACTAGCAGCAATAATCACATCTAACTGACTGTGTTGCTCGGAACTTAACTCGGTTTGACCTAAAGACGGTGGCGCAATACTGGCCATCGCATTCACCAATGCCTGAACATCCGTACTCAATAAAGTCATGTTACCATCCGTCGTCTTGAACTGCTCAACCTGATTGTCCGTACTTAAATACCAACTCTTCACCACAACCTTGTCACTCGTGCCAATAATACTCACTTCTAGGTTATTACCAACACGCT